>JAXMAZ010000012.1:0-189477 GCA_046350115.1 Gemmataceae bacterium | reverse complement strand
AACCTGGCCTTCGGCCTTCGCAGAGCCGCGTGCGAATCCGGCACACCCCGGGGACGGGCATACCGTTCGGACACCGGCCCGGGGGCCGGGGTTCACTTCACCCGCTTGAGGGTGAACAGCGACTGCCGCGACCCGGCGTCGGCGGTGAACCCGGACGGCCGGCGGTCGGGGTCCAGGCTGTAGCAGATGCGATAGGTGTCGGCGTCCAGGAACTCGTAGATGGCGTAACCCAGGGTGCCGGTCCTCGGGCCGGCCTCGTAGCGGACGTTGACCGCATTCGGCGTGACGGCCGGGTCCACCGCCACCAGTTGTCCGGACATGTCGCGGCCGATCAGGCCCGGGGCGTCCTTGCCGTCGATCCGGGCGGCCGACACCACCCACCGGCCGGCGAACCGGTCCAGCTCCTTCTCGTGGGTCAGCCGCAAGTCCCGGTCGGGCGGCAGTGGCACCAGCCGGCCGGCCACGTCTCGCACCCGTACTGCCCGGGCTGTGACGGTCAGCAGCCGCCGGCCGTCGGGGGCGAAGTGGGCCGCCCGCACCGGCCCGCCCTCCGCCCACTCGGCCGCCACCCGGGCCGAGGTGGCATCGGCGACCCGGGTCGTCCCGTCCTTGCCGGCCAGGGCCAGGAACCGGCCGCCCGGGTGGTAGCTCAGGTGGTTCAGCCCCCACTCCTGCCCGCCAGCCGACGGCAGCGGGCCGGTCATCGGCTGCACTGGGACGGCTTGGACACGCCGATCGCCCCAATCATCGCTGTCGGTGTTGAGGGCGTACCCGCCGAGGATCAGCCGGCGGTCGGCCCCGACCCCCGACTCCCCGAACAGGGTGAGCCGGCGGCCGTCCGGGCGGAGGGCGAGCGGGTGGTGCCACGACGGGGCGGCGGGGTGGGCCGAGCCGATCGGCACGAGCCGGTCCGGGTTCCAGAAGCTGATTTGTTCCCGGTCGACGGTCGCCACCAACCGTTCCGTCGAATGGCAGATCAGCCCGACGCCACGTGGCCGGTTGCCGGCCCGGTCTTTCGGAAGCCGGGCCGACTTGGCCGGTTTCGGGTCGTCCCCGCCCGGGAAGACCGACAACTCGCCCGACTCGGTGAGGACGACCACCCGCTCGGCCTTCGGCCCGTCGATGAAGCAGACTCCGACCACCGCGTCGGCTGCGGGCAGCAGCTTGGGCGGGTCGGCCGGCCGGTCCCAGGCCCAGACGGCGACGGCGTGGTCGCCCGCCTTCTTGCCCCGCAGGCCGACCGCCACGGTCCGACCCTCCTTGCTGACTGCCATCAGGTCGCCCCGGTCGAGCGGGGCGAGGTGTGTCTCCGGCACCGGGAACGTCTTCGCCAGCTTACCGGTCGTCGCCTCCCAGGCCCGGACCTCGTGCGGCTTGCCGACACCCGCAGCGAACGCCCCGACGGCCAGCACATGCTTGCCGTCCGGGTGCCAGACGCCGGAGCCGACCCCGTCGGTCTCCCTTTCCCAAAGTCGAACGGTTGCGTCCGGCGGGGCGACAGCCGGTGGCAGCGGGTCGGCCGCCGGGCGGCCGCCGGCGACGGCCAGCCCGCACACCACGCCGACCAGGCCGGCCAGCTTCACCATCCCCCACATGCTCAGCCCTCCGGGAACCAGTCGCGCCACCCCGGCCGCCACCGGCCCGCCGCACGCCGCCGCCACAGCGGCCGTCGCCAGTCGGTCCGGCACCGTCGCCAGCCCGACCGCCGCCGGGACCGTCAGCCCCTTGGCCGCCAGCCGGAAGCGGAGGACCGCCCGCCCCCGCTGGAGGCGGCCTCGCACCGCCCCGGCGGTCCAACCGAGCCTCCGAGCCGCCTCGTCCGCGGACAGCCCGTCCACCCCGCACAGCAGGACCGGCAGCCGCTGCCGCTCCGGCAGCCGGGCGATCTCGGCGTCGACAGCGGCGAGCAGCTCCCGGGCGGTCAGCCGGTCGAGCGGATCGGCGGTGACTTGCGGGGGCAGCGGGGGCGGGGGGCGGCGGTCCCGGCGGGCGGCCTTACGGACCGCCCGGCCGGCGGTGCGGTGGAGGAACCCGGCCACGGCCGTCACCCGCCCGGCCTGCCGGCTGAGGGCCAGGAAGGTGGCCTGGAAGGCGTCCTCGGCGGTCGGGGTCGGGCCGGCCGCCGCCCGGCAGGTCCGCCACACCAGCGGGCCGTACCGGGCGACCAGTTCGGCGAAGGCGTCGGCGTCCCGGGCGGTCGCCCAGGCGGCGAGCAGGTCGGCGTCGGGGGCGGCCGGCCGGCGGCAGGCGACGGCGAACAGGCGGGCGGCGGGTGTCATCACCGTAGAAGAGCCGCCCGGCCGGCCGCTCGCACGCGGAATCCGGAGAAAGGGAGGGGGAATATCCCGACCTGGACTCGAACCAGGACTCCGAGCTTCGGAGGCTCGGGTGCTGTCCGTTACACCATCGGGACGCGACCGACATACGATGGACACCGCCGGGCCGGCCGGGGTTCGCCGGCGGACGGCGGAGAGGGTTTGTCGTGAGTACTCGGGCATTCACCGTCGGTTTGATGCTGGTGGCGGGTTCGGTGGGCAAGGCGGACGACCCGGCCGCGGTCGCCGTCAAGGCGCTCGGCCCCGGGGTGAACCTGGGGAACGCCCTCGACGCCCCGTCCGAAGGGGCGTGGGGGCTGACCGTCAAGCCGGCGTACCTGACGGCCATCAAGGCGGCCGGGTTCGGCCACGTCCGCCTGCCGGTCAAGTGGTCCGCCCACGCCGCCAAGGAGCCGCCGTACACCATCGACCCCACATTCGCCAAGCGGGTGGACGAGATCGTCGACCAGGCGACCGCAGCCGGCCTCGGGGTGGTGCTGAACGTCCACCACTACGACGAGATCCACAAGGACCCGGCCGGGCACAAGGACCGGCTGCTCGGGCTGTGGAAGCAGATCGCCGACCGGCACAAGGGGCGGCCGGGGAGCGTGCTGTTCGAGGTGATGAACGAGCCGACCCACGAGTGGAAGCCGGCCGTCTGGAACGAGCTGGCCGCCGAGGCGGTGAAGGTGATCCGGGCGACCAACCCGGACCGGGTGGTGGTGGTCGGGCCGGTCAACTGGAACGGGTTCCGGGCGCTGCCGTCGCTCAAGCTGCCGGAGGCGGACCGCCGGCTGGCCGCCACCTTCCACTACTACGAGCCGTTCGAGTTCACCCACCAGGGGGCGTCGTGGAGCAAGGGGTCGGACAAGTGGCTCGGCCGCACCTGGACCGGCACCCCGGACCAGCGGAAGAAGCTGGACGCCGACTTCGACGCGGCCGCCAAGTGGGCGGCGCAGACCGGCCGGCCGCTCTACCTGGGTGAGTTCGGGGCGTACTCGAAGGCGCCGCTGGAGTCGCGGGCGGCCTGGACCCGGGCGGTCCGGGAGGCGGCCGACAGGCGGGGGTTCGGCTGGGCGTACTGGGAGTTCGGCAGCGGGTTCGGGGTGTACGACCCGGCCACCGACCAGTGGCGGGAGCCGCTGCTGAAGGCGCTGATCTCGGGGAAGTGACCGGTTAGCCGCGAGGCGGAGTCCGCGGAGCCGAGCGCGACACCCGCAGCCCGTTCCCGCGATTATCGCCGGGGTGGGATGCGGGTCGCGCTCGGCTCCGCGGCTCGCCTCGCGGCTAACCGGGGTTTCTTACTTCGCCACGGCGACCGGCCCGTGGTCGTCGCAGTGGTCGCCGTCTGATCCGCGGGGCGACTGGTGCAGGTGGCCGTCCACCAGGTAGTCGGTGTGGTCGCCGTGCGGCACCGCCTCGTGCCCGCACCCGGCCCCGTGGACGTGCCCCTTCGCGTGCCCGGCGCAGGCGTGGGCCGGGGTGCAGCCGGCCGGGTTCGCCCCGCCGACCGGCAGGGTGTGCTCCTCCACCGACCCGTCGGCCGCCTGGTGGTGCAGGTGGCCGTCGTGCAGGTAGTCGGCGTGCCCGTCGTGGGTGATCCGGGTGTGCCCGCACCCGGCCCCGTGCTGATGCGGGTGGTTGGAATGCGTGTGAGCCATCAGTCGGCCTCCTGAGAGTGGGGTTTCGATCCGTTCAGTTCGCCGGCATGGGCCAGGGCGTTCGCCACCAGGTCGGCAACGTGCCGGTCGGCCAGCGAGTAGTACACGTGCAGCCCGACCCGCCGCCGGGCGACCAGCCCCTCGCTCCGCAGCACCCGGCAGCCGCTGGGACACGGTGGAGAACTTCTCCCCGAGTCCTCGACCAGCTCGGTGACGCAGCCCTCGCCGGCGGCCAGCAGGTGGAGCAGCCGCAGCCGGGGGCCGTCCCCCATCGCCCGGAACAGCCGGGCGGCCCGGTCCAGGGCGGCCGGGTCGGCGGCCGGCCGGCCGCCGACCGACCCGTGGGTGTGGCCGGCGTGCGAGCAGGCCGCCGGGTCGACGGGGGCGAGCGTGCGGGCTGGCTTACGCTGTTTCATCAATTCATGAAATAGCACACCACCCGCGTCCGGGCAAGGGGAGGCGCCGGGCGAACGCCCGCCCACGGTCGCGGGCGGGCTTTGGACTTCCCGCCGCTCTGATACACTTCCCGCACCCGAACCGAGGTCCGCCGATGCCGCCCGTTCTGCCCGGGGACAACCGCTACCTGCACCGGGTCGCCCCGACCCCGCTCGCCCCGGTCCGGCTCGACCCGGCCCTGCCGCCGGTCTGGTGCAAGCTGGAGTTCCTCAACCCGAGCGGCTCGACCAAGGACCGGATCGCCCGGTTCATCCTGGAAAAGGCGTGGCGGCTCGGGAAGCTGAAGCCGGGCCAGACGGTGGCCGAGGCGTCCAGCGGCTCGACCAGCATCGCCCTGGCGTTGGCGTGTGCCCAGCTCGGGGTGCGGTTCGTGGCGGTGCTGCCGGCCGGGGTCAGCTCGGAGCGGGTGTTCATCATCAAGGCCTACGGCGGGGAGGTGCGGTTCACCCCGGCCGAGCAGGGGGTCCGCGGGGCGATCACCGAGGTGGAGCGGCTCGGCCGGGAGGAGGGGGCGTTCCTGCCCCGGCAGTTCAGCAACCCGGACAACCCGGAGGCCCACAAGGCCGGCACCGCCCGCGAGATCATCGACCAGATCCCGGACGGCCGCGTCGATGCGGTGGTGAGCGGGGTCGGCACCGGCGGCACACTGGTCGGGCTGTACGAGGGGCTGGCCGGGTGCGGGTGCGGGGTGGTGCCGGTCCACGCCCGGCCGGTCAACCTGTACGGGGAAGGGGACGTGGAGTGCTGCAGCTTCAGCGGCAAAATCCCCGGGGTGGCCGACCGCATCTCGGAGATTTTTTGCGAGGACAAGCTGCCGGGGCTGCTAACCGTCGAAGTGTGCGACGCGGACGCCTTGGCCTGCACCCGGGAGCTGATCCGCCGGGGGTTCCCGGTCGGGCCGAGCAGCGGGCTGAATTACCGGGCGGCGGTCGAGGTGCTGCGGCGACTGGGCGACCCGGCGGCCCAGGTGGTGACGGTGTTCCCGGACCGGATGGAGCGGTACTTCACGACCGAGTTGTTTAGCCCTTACACTGCGACCTGAAAGCCCACCCGTTGCAACGGGTGGGCTTTGCGACCTCCTCCCACCTCACTTCGCAACAGGTGTCAGCACCACCTGCCGCAAATCCATGACTGCGGCCCCGGGCTTCGACCTGGCCCGCACAGTCAGTGTGTGCCGCCCCGGTTTGTCGATGGTCAGCGTGCCGACCTCCCGCGGCTCGAACTTCTGGAACCCGCCCGTCTCCTTCACGGTGAACCGCACGGCGGCGTCGCCCACCGCCATCTCCACCTCGCTCCCGCCGCTGCCGGTGCCGCACCCTTGCAGCACCCGCACGGCGAACGGACCGGGCTTCGCCAGCTCGAACTCCCAGGTGGCGAAGTCGTCCGCCTTCGTCCAGAAGCCGAGCGTGTCCTTGTGCGGCAGCGGCTCGTACCGGAGTTGCGTACCGTGGACGAACGCGGTCCGGGCGTGCAGTGTCACCGACCCGTCGGCCGCCTGCGGGTTCGGGTGGTAGGCCGGGTTCGGCGTCGGCATCTTCGCCCCGACCTCCTTCCGCCAGGCGTCCAGCTTGGCCGCCAGCTCAGCCACCTTCGCCGGCTGATCGGCGGCCAGGTTGCGGGACTCCCGCTCGTCCTTCGACAGGTCGAACAGCTCCCGCTGGCCGGACTCGTAGTGTTCGATCAGTTTGAACGGCCAATCGATCACCGCCCCGCCCGGCCGGCTACCCTGGTTGGCGTAGTGCGGGTAGTGCCAGAACAGCGGGCCGCGGGGGGCGATCCGGGCGCCGTTCAGCCGCGGCACCAGCCCCTCTCCGTCACCGCCTTCGGCCGATTTCAGACCGCACGCTTGGAGGGCGGTCGGCATCAGGTCGATGCTGCCGGCGAGTTGGTCGAACGTCGTGCCCGGCCGACCGACCTTCGGCCCGCGGACGATCAGCGGCACCCGAATCCCGCCTTCGTACAGGTAGCCCTTGCCCTCCCGCAGCGGGCCGTTGAACGTCGGCGCCTGGGGCATCCCTTCGAGCGTCGCCAGCCCGCCGTTGTCGCTGGTGAAGATGACCAGCGTGTTGTCGGCCAGCTTCAGGTCGTCGAGGGTTTGCAGCACCCGGCCGACGCCCGCGTCCAGGCTCTCCAGCATGGCCGCGTAGGTCGGGTGCCCCTGGGTGCCGTGCGGCCCCGGCTTGTACTTCGCCACCAGCTCTGGCTTGGCCCGCATCGGGGTGTGCGGGGCGTAGTGCGACAGGTACAGGAAGAACGGCTTGTCCTTCTTCGCCGTGATGAACCGGACCGCCTCGTCGGTCAGCCGGTCGGTCAGGTACTGGCCGTCCGGGGCCTCCTCCAACCCGGGCATCGCCCCCTGCTTGTTGCGGAACGGGGCGAAGTAGCTCCGCGGGGTGCCGGTGTGGTCGCCGGCAATGTTGATGTCGAAGCCCTGCGTCGTCGGCCCGAACCCGTCCCCGCCCAGGTGCCACTTGCCGACGTGGGCGGTGGCGTACCCGGCCGCCTTCAGCACCTCGGCGAGCGTCACCACCTCGGGCGGCAGTTGCATGGTCAGCGGCGGCCGGTTGAGCTTCTGGTCCGGGCGGTCCGGCCGGCCGGGCAGCCAGTCGGTGATGCCGAACCGTTGCGGGTACATGCCGGTGAGAATGGCCGCCCGGGTCGGCGAGCAGACCGGGCAAGCCGCATACGCCCGGGTGAACCGCACCCCCTGCGTGGCCAACTTGTCCAGATGCGGGGTGCGGTGGTAGGTGCTGCCGTAGCAGCCGAGGTCGCGGGCGCCGAGGTCGTCGGCGACGATCAGCACGACGTTCGGCGCGGCGGTTAGCCGCGAGGCGCAGCCGAGGGCGACGACTGCGAGAAGGAGTCGGAGCATGGTTCGGTCTGGTGGGGCAGGCATTTCTGCCTGCCCGGAGGTCGTTGTCGGGCAGGCAGAAATGCCTGCCCCACCAGACCAGAGCCTACCCGATCGGCCAGGCCTTGCCGAGTGCCTGCTTCTGGGCGGCGGTGATGGCCTGAATCCCTGCCTCGCCGAGGTCGAGCAGCTTGTCGAGCTGCTTCCGCGAGAAGGTCGTCTCCTCGCCGGTCCCCTGCACCTCGATCAGCCGGCCGGTGCCGGTCATGACCAGGTTCAGATCGACCTCGGCGTCCCGGTCCTCGACGTACTCCAGGTCGAGCCGCGGCTCGCCCTCGACGACGCCGACGCTGACCGCCGCCACGCTGTCCGCCAGCACCCCGGCGACGCCGGCCGGCAACTCCTTCTTGACCGATGCCAGCGCGTCCACGACAGCGACGAACGCCCCGGTGATGGCGGCGGTGCGGGTGCCGCCGTCGGCTTCGAGCACGTCGCAATCGACCCACAGGGTCCGCTCGCCGAGCTGGGCCAGATCGACCACGGCTCGCAGGCTGCGGCCGATCAGCCGCTGAATCTCGACCCCGCGGCCGTCCACCTTGCCGGCCTTGTCCCGGGCTTTGCGGGTGTGGGTGGACCCGGGGAGCATGCCGTACTCGGCGGTCAGCCAGCCGGTGCCGCGGCCGGCCAGGAAGTCCGGCACCTTCGGCTCGACGCAGCAGGTGCAGAGGACCGTCGTCCGGCCGAACCGGACCAGCACGCTACCGGGGGCGGCCCCGGTGTAGCGGCGCTTGAACGACAGGGGCCGGAGTTCATCCGAGGCGCGGCCGGCGGGGCGGGGCATCAGGTGCTACTCACGGTGGCGGTGATGCGTTCATGGAGGGGCTTGTCGTCAATGTTCAGCGCGCGGGCGATGACCTGCCGTCCCAGGTAGCCGCACTCCCGCTCCACGAGCTTGCCACCCCGCCAGAGGCCCACGATCGGGGTGTGGTGGATCGACCCGAGCCCCGGAAACACGGCTTCGACCTCGTCCTGGGACAGCATGGTGTCGGCGTCGAAAACGTACACCTGTAGCCCGGGGGCGGTGCCGGCCCGTACGGCGGCCTCGACGTGGTCGAGGGTGTTCAGGTCGTACCCGGACCAGACGGCCACCCCGATCAGCAGAAACGAGTCGTCGTCGGGCAGGGGGGCGTCCTTCTCCCACCAATTCAGGGCCGACTGTTCGACGACCTCGGGCAGTTCACGGGCCGCCCGCCGCTGCCGCTCGGCGACGCCCTCGCCAGGCGCGGCGTTGGACAGAGAGCGGAAGCTCGTCAGGGTTTGGTCCATAGTTCCGCCCCGTAGTCCTTCCGCCACTCGCCACCGGACTTCAGGATACGCTCGACCTCGGCCGTTGTCACCCACGGCCCGTAAGAGCCGAGACCATCGACTTTGACGCCGTTCGTGATGACCACATCGACCGACTCGTCCGGGAACGGAAGGGGATGATTCGGGCAGATCAAGAACGCGATCCCTTCGGCCACAAGTTCGGCGAAGGTCTTCCCGTCCTGGGCGGACCGCCACCGGCGGTCCGTCACGGCCCACGGTCCCTGTTGATTGATGACACCTGGAACCTCGCCCTCGCCGCCCAGGCTGATTACTAACATGCCGTGCGCCTCCGTTGCCGTCGGAACGCACGCAGGCTAACAGGTCAGGTTGCCTGTGCGCAAGTCCTGTGCCAATCGCCGCGGGGAGTGGCTTATCGGCCGGCGAACAGCCACTCCAGCACGGCCTTCTGGGCGTGTAGGCGGTTCTCCGCCTGGTCGAAGACGGCGCTCTGCGGGCCGTCCACCACGTCGTCGGTGATCTCCTCCCCGCGGTGGGCCGGCAGGCAGTGCAACACCCGGCAGTGCTTCGGCGCCTTCGCCAGCAACTCGGCGTTCACCTGGAACTTGGCGAACTGCCGCAACCGCTCCTCCCGCTCCGCCTCCTGGCCCATGCTGGTCCACACGTCGGTGTAGATCACGTCCGCCGACCGGACGGCCGCCGCCGCATCGTGGACCGCCGGCGGGGGCGGGGTGCCGACCGACGCCGTGTACTCCGTGACGAACCGCTCGTCCCACTCGTACCCCGGCGGGCAGGCTAGCACGAACTTCGCCCCCACCCTGGCACACCCGACGGCCAGCGACCGGGCCACGTTGTTCCCGTCCCCGACGAACGCCACCGTCTTCCCCTCGGCCGTGCCGAACGCCTCCTGGATGGTCAGCAAGTCCGCCAGCGCCTGGCACGGGTGCGACCGGTCGCTCAGCCCGTTCACCACCGGCACCCCGGACCACTTGGCCATCGCCTCGACCGTCTCCTGCTGGAACACCCGCAGCACCAGGCAGTCCACGAACCGGCCCATCGTCCGGGCGAAGTCGGCGTGCGTCTCCCGCCAGCCGAGGCCGACCTCGTTCCCCGGCAGGAACAGGGAGCTGCCGCCCAGGTGGGCGACGGCCGCCTCGAAGCTGACCCGGGTCCGCAGGCTCGGCTTCTCGAACACCAGCCCGACCACCTTGCCGGCCAGCGTCCGGCTCGGGATGCCCCGCTTGTGGGCGGCCTTCAGCCGGGCGGCGTCCGCGAGCAGTTGGCGGACGGTGTCCGCCGGGACGGAGATCAGGTTGAGGAAGTGACGCATCGGAAATCCAAGTCGTCAGGTCATCAAGTCTTCAAGTCTTCAAGTCGTCTGGGCCGCAGTCTGGGGTTGCGGACCTGACGACTTGAAGACCTGACGACTTGACGACTTGGGATTACGGGTTGTGGGACAGCAGGACTTCGGCCAGGGTGTCGCACCCGGCGTCGATCAGGTCGGCCGGGATGTTCACCGCCGGTAGTAGCCGCAGGACGGTCCCGTGGGTGCAGTTGACGAGCAGCCCGCGGTCCAGGCACTTCTGCACGATCGGGGCGCCTTCGACGGCCAGTTGCACGCCGATCATCGTCCCCTTGATGCGGACCTCGGTGATGAGCGGGCACTTCGCCTTCAAGGCGGTGAACCGCTCCCGGAACCGCTCCCCCACCTTGGTCGCCCGGTCGAGCAGACCGTCCGCCTCGATGGTCTCGATGGTGGCGAGGGCGGCCACCGACGCCACCGGGTTGCCGCCGAACGTGGCTGCGTGGGTGCCCGGCTTGAGCTTCTCGGCGACTTCATTCTTGGCGATCAGCCCGCCGAGGGCGATGCCGCCGGCCACCGCCTTGGCCAGCGTCACGATGTCCGGCACGATGTCCCAGTGCTGGTGGGCGTACCACTTGCCGGTGCGGCCCATGCCGGTCTGCACCTCGTCGAAGATGAGCAGCATGCCGTGCTGGTCGCAGAGCTGCCGCAGCCCTTCCAGGAACCCGGCCGGCGGCAGGTTGATCCCGCCCTCGCCCTGGATCGGCTCCAGCATCACCGCGCACGTCTCGGCGTCGATCAGCTTCGCCACCGCGTCCAGGTCGCCGAACGGGGCGTACACGAACCCGGGCAGGATCGGCTCGACGCCGGCGTGGTACTTCGGCTGGGCGGTGGCCGACAGCGACCCCATCGTCCGCCCGTGGAAGCTGTTGGTGAAGGTGACGATCTTGTACTTGCCCTTCGGCTTGCCGTTCAGCCGGGCCAGCTTGATGGCGGCTTCGTTCGCTTCGGTGCCGCTGTTGCAGAAGAAGCACTGGCCGCCCCACCCGGTCCGCTCGGCGAGGGCTTCCGCCAGCCGGGCCTGCGGCTCGGTGTACCAGGTGTTCGGCACGTGGATGAGCGTCCCGACCTGCTCCCGGACCGCCTCGACGACCCGCGGCGGGCAGTGGCCGAGGATGCCGCAACCCCACCCGGGGAAGAAGTCGAGATACCGGTTCCCCTCGGCGTCCCACACCCACGACCCGTCGCCCCGGACCAGGCAGACCGGGTATCGGGTGTAGTTCCCGATCACGTACTTCTTGGCCAGGGCGATCACATCGGCGGACGTGGCGGTGGTCGTGGTCATGGGAGTGCTGATGGGACTCCGTCGCAGGGCAATGGGTGGAAGCCTCAAAGCCCACCCGTAGCAACGGGTGGGCCTGGTGAGGAAACATGAGTTAAGGGACGATCTCGGTGCCGGCGGGTTCGCCCAGGAACCAGTGCAGCAGGGCGTGCGGCACCCGGCCGTCGAGAATCACCGCCCGGCCGGCCCCGGCGTCCAGCGCCTCGAAGCACGCCTCCACCTTCGGCACCATCCCGCCGCCGATCACCCCGTCCCGGATCAGGGCGTCGCACTCCGAGCGGGTGAGCTTCGGCAGGAGCGAGTCCGGGTCGGCCACGTTTTGTAGCACCCCAGGGGTGTCGGTCAGGAACAGGCAGGCGTCGGCCCGGATCGCCCCGGCGACGGCGGACGCGGCGGTGTCCGCGTTCACGTTCAGCCAGCCGCCGTCGGCCGCGCTGCGGGCCAGGGACGGCAGGACCGGGGCGTACCCCATCGCCAGCGACCGGCCGAGCAGGGCGGCGTCGACGTGGGTCGGTTTGCCCACCCGGCCCAGGTCGATCGACTGGCCGTCCGGCCCGGGCAGTGTCAGCATATCGCCGACGAGCGGGAATCGGTTCGGAGCCTGGAACGCCTGGCTGACGTCGATGCCGGTGGCGTCCGCGTTCGTCACCAGCCCGGCCCGGCCGCCGACCTCGGTGAACAGGGCGACCACCTCGGCGTTCAGCTCCTTGAGCACCCGGACGACGACCTCAAGCGTCGCCTCGTCCGTGTACCGCCGGCCGGCCACCTTCCGCGGGGTCAGCCCGGCGGCAGCCATCGCCCGGTCGATCGGCTTGCCGCCGCCGTGGAGCACGACCAGCCGGACGCCCAGGGCTTGCAGGGCGGCGGCCGACTCCACCGCCCCGTGGGTGGCGACCGGGTCTTCCATCGCGCTGCCGCCCAGCTTCACCACCACCGGCCGGCCGGCGAGCGCCCGCACCCGGGCGGCGGCCTGGAGGAGGGCGTCGGTGGCGGGCGGGTGGGCCGACATCCGGCTGCGGTCCCGGGGGCCGAAAAACCGAAATACGAATACTACGACGCTCGCCCGGGGGCGTCAACGCCCGCGGCCGGAAGTGGTCGGGCGATCAATCGTTGCCCCCGACGGCCGACGGGTTTATAGTGTCCCCGGTGTCCGCCCGCCCGATCCCGAGTTCACAGGAGCCGGTTATGGTCCGCAAGCTGGTCGCGCTGCTGGTCGGCGTCGCCGCCCTGTCCCTCGCCGCCAACGTCGTCGCCGACGACGCCAAGGGCGAGAAGAAGACGCTGGAAGGCAAGCTCGTCTGCGGCAAGTGCAAGCTGAGCGAGACGGACGAGTGCAGCAACGTGCTGGTCGTCACCAAGGACGGCAAGGAGACCAAGTTCTACCTGAAGGACGACGGCAAAAAGGCGAAGTACCACAAGTGCGGCGGGGAGAAGGCCGTCAAGGTGACGGGGCTGGTCAAGACGGTTGAGGAGAAGGGGGAGAAGAAGATGGTGATCGAGACGCTCAAGAAGGGCGAGCCGATCAAGGTCGAAGACAAGAAGTAACCGCCCCCCGGACCACCGCGAACGCCGCCCCGACCGGGGCGGCGTTCTTTTTTGGCGAGCCGGGAGCGTGAGCGCCCGGGCGAGCGGCAACGGCCGCGCCCCCACCCGAGGGAGCCGCGGAGCGGCGGCCGCCGGTCCCAAGCCTGGGGCGGAAGCCCCAGACGACCACGCGTGGTCAACCAGCCCCGCCGGGGCTGCGGGAATGGGTCGGGGTCGCGTCCTGGGGCTTCCGCCCCAGGCTTTACCCGGCCGCCGCTCCGCGGCTCCAACCCCGCCCGGCCGCCGATACACTACCGGTGATCCGCCCCGCCCGCCCGGCGGTTGACCTGTTGACCGCGGAGGACGACCCGGATGAACGTGCTGCTGGCCAACCCCCGCGGGTTCTGCGCCGGGGTGAACATGGCGGTCGACGCCCTGGACGCCGCCCTGGCCCACTTCGGCCCGCCCATCTACGTGTACCACGAGATCGTCCACAACCGGCCGATCGTCGCGGCGTACCGGGCCAAGGGGGCGGTGTTCGTGGACGAACTGGCCGAGGTGCCGGCCGGGCAGACGGTGCTGTACAGCGCCCACGGCGTCTCGCCGGAGATCCGCAAGGCGTCGGCCGAGCGGAACCTGCGGGCCATCGACGCCACCTGCCCGCTGGTGACGAAGGTCCACATGGAGGCGGTGCGGTACGCCAAGGAGGGGTACACCATCGTCTACATCGGCCACGAGGGGCACGACGAGGTGGTCGGCACGATGGGCGAAGCCCCGCACTGCATGGTGCTGGTCGAGGACGAGGCGGATGTCGAAGCCCTCACCCTGCCGGCCGACGCCAAGCTGGCGTACCTGACCCAGACGACGCTGAGCGTGGACGAGACGCAGGGGATCATCGCCGCCCTGCGGCGGAAGTACCCGCACATCGTCGGGCCGAACAAGGCGGACATCTGCTACGCCACCCAGAACCGGCAGGAGGCCGTGAAAGATCTGGTGTCGGAGTGCGACGTGGTGGTGGTGCTGGGCAGCCAGAACAGCTCGAACAGCCAGCGGCTGGCCGAGATCGCCCGCGTGACCGGCAAGCCGGCGTACCTGATCGACACGGCGGCGGAGCTGAGGGACGAGTGGTTCCGGCCGACGGACACGGTGCTGGTGACGGCCGGGGCGAGCGCCCCGGAGGAACACGTGCAGGCGGTGCTGGCCCGGCTGCGGGACCGGTTCGGGGCGACGGTCGAGAACCGGGTGGTGCGGGAGGAACACGTCAGCTTCCCGCTGCCCAAAGAGCTGCGGGTGCTGACCCGGGCGTGACATGGACCCTCTGACCGAACCTTTCCTGACGTTCGACCCGTCGCCCGCCGGGCCGACCGGCCGGGTGGATGCGCTCGTCGCCCGCTACCGGGAAAACTGGGCGGCCGGCCGCATCCTGCCGAACTCGGTCGAGGCCGTCCGGGTCGAGCTGACCTACCACTCGAACGCCATCGAGGGGAGCACCCTCACCCTCCGGGACACCCAGCTCGTCATCGAGGGGTTCGAGCCGAACACCGGAAAGTCGCTCCGCGAAATCTACGAGGCCCGCAACCACGACCGGGCGCTGCGGACGGTTGAGGGGTGGGCCGCCGCCCGGCCGGCCGATGCCCCGCTGGTGGAAGCGGATCTGCTGGCCGTCCATGCCCACGTGATGGCGGACATCGACCCGGCCGGGGCCGGGCGGCTCCGGGCCGATCGCGTCCTCATCACCGGCACCCGGTTCGTGCCGCCCGGGTCGCACAAACTCCCCGTCCTGATCCCCGCGTTGCTGGAGCGAGCCAACCGGGCCGGCGTGCATCCGGTGGTGCAGGCCGCCGAGCTGCACTACAACCTGGTCGCCGTCCACCCGTTCGCCGACGGGAACGGCCGGACCGCCCGGCTGCTGATGAACTACCACCTGCTCCGGCACGGGTTCCCGCACGCCGTCATCCAGGTCGAGCGGCGGGCCGAGTACCTGGCCGCGCTGGAGGAAGCGAACGCCGGCCGGGCCGAGCCGTTCGCCGCCTTCGTCCTCGGCTGTGTCGAGCAGTCCGTTCTCAAGCTCATCGGCGACGAGCCGTAGCCCGCCCGCCGTTTGCCCGCGCCCGGGCGTGGCATACACTTCCCCGGCCCAGCACTCGTCACCCCGGACGCCGCCTTGCGCCCCACCCTGTTCGCCGCCACCCTGTTCGCCGCCGCCGGGCTGCTGTTCACCGCCCAGCCGCTGATCGGCAAACAACTGCTCCCGCTGGCCGGCGGCAGCCCGGCGGTGTGGGCCGGGTGCCTGGTGTTCTTCCAGGCGGTGCTGCTCCTCGGCTACCTGTACGCCCACGCCGTCGGCAAGCTCACCCCGACGCGGCAAGGGCTGGTCCACCT
The DNA here is from genome assembly GCA_046350115.1 of Gemmataceae bacterium. Taxonomy (GTDB): domain Bacteria; phylum Planctomycetota; class Planctomycetia; order Gemmatales; family Gemmataceae; genus JAXMAZ01. The sequence continues at coordinate 174,320 of JAXMAZ010000012.1, read as the reverse complement.
GCCGGTGCTGGCCGCCGCCGGCGTGTGGCTCGCCCTCGGCGACGGGGTGAAGCCGAACCCGGCCCTCATCCCGGACACGGCCAGCGTCCCGGCGGTGGCGGTGCTGCTCACCCTGGCGGCGGCGGTCGGGCCGGTGGCGTTCGCCCTGTCCACGACCGCCCCGCTGCTCCAGAACTGGTTCGCCGCCCGGTCGGTCCGCGACCCGTACCCGCTGTACGCGGCCAGCAACGCCGGCAGCCTGCTCGGCTTGCTCGGCTACCCGCTGCTGGTCGAGCCGACGCTGCCGGTGGACCGGCAGCGGGAGCTGTGGCTGTTCGGGTTCGTCGCGGTCGGGGCGCTGGTCGGGGTGTGTTTCGCCCTGACGGCCGGCGGGACGGACCTCCGCCGTCGGGAGTCGGGAGACGAGGGGACCGATCCCCGCCGCCCGCCCGGGTTCCGCGACCTACTGCGGTGGGCGGCACTGGCGGCCCTGCCGTCCAGCCTGCTCACCGCCGTCACCACCCACCTGACCACGGACGTGGCCCCGGTGCCGCTCCTGTGGGTGGTGCCGCTGGCCCTGTACCTGGTCACCTGGATCATCACCTTCGCCCGCTGGCCGGCGACCGCCCGGCGGGTGGTCGGCCGGGCCACCCCGATGGTGCTGCTGGCCGTCGCCCTCGCCCTGCTGACCAAGGCGACCGACCCGCTGGTCGGCGTCGCCGCGGTCCACCTGGCCGGGCTGGTGGCGGTCGCCCTGCTGTGCCACGGGGAACTGGCTGCCAGCCGGCCGCCGGCCGCCCACCTGACCGCGTTCTACCTGGCCACGTCCGTCGGCGGGGTGCTCGGCGGCGGGTTCAACGCCCTCGTCGCCCCGCACCTGTTCGCCGACCTGGGGAACGTCGAGTACCCGCTCGCCCTGTGCCTGGCCGGCCTGGTCCGGCCGCGGGAGGCGGACGAGGGCCGGCCGCCGCTCACCCAGCGGGACCTCGGGCTGGTCGCCCTGTTCGCGGTGCTGGCCGTCGGGATGGTGCTGGCCGGTAGCCGGCTGGACGGGCTGTTCGGCCGGCCGGTCGAGGGGGACGAAGCCGCACCGGCGGTACGACTGGTCCGGTCCGGGGTGACGTTCGGGGTGCCGGCGATGGTCGCGTTCGCCCTGGTCCGGGTGCCGGTGCGGTTCGCCCTCTGCCTGGGGGCGCTGTTCCTGGCCGGCGCCCTCGACCCGGGGTCGGCCGGGCGGACGGTGCTGGTCGCCCGCAACTTCTTCGGCACCCTGCGGGTGGCCGAGTCGGCGGACGGCAAGTTCACCCGCCTGTTGCACGGCACCACCCTGCACGGCCAGGAGCACCGCGGGCCGGACGGGCGGGCGGTGCCGAGCATGTACTACCACCGGACCGGCCCGATCGGCCGGCTGCTGGACAGCCGGCCGGCGGAGAAGCGGCGGCGGGTGGCGGCGGTCGGGCTGGGGGTCGGGGCGCTGGCCGCGTACAGCCGGTCGGGCGAGACCTGGACGTACTACGAGATCGACCCGGGGGTGGTCCGCATCGCCCGGGGCTCGGGTTACTTCCACTTCCTGAGCGAAGCGCGGGGCGAGGTCCAGGTGGTACTCGGGGACGCCCGCCGGCAGTTGGCCCGGGAGCCGGACGGGGCGTTCGACCTGATCATCCTGGACGCGTTCAGCTCGGACGCCATCCCCGCCCACCTGCTGACGACCGAGGCGTTCGCGGTGTACGCGGCCAAGCTGGCCCCGGGCGGGGTGCTGGCGTTCCACCTGTCGAACCGCTATCTGGACCTGCCGCCGCTGGTCGCCCGGGTGGCAGCCGCCCAGAACCCGCCGTTCGTGGTCCGGGTGGACCACGACGAGACGACCGACGGCCTGGAGGCGGACGGCAAGTTCGACAGCGTTTGGGCGGCGGCGGTGCGGGACTTCGGCGATCTCGGCCCGGTGGCCAAAGACCCGCGGTGGCAGAAGCTCGACCCGCCCCCCGGCCCGGTCTGGCGGGACGACTTCAGCGACCTGCTCGGCGTCTGGAAGCGGGACGAGGACTGACGGCCAGGCGATCCGCGGTTAGATTCGTACCTCGACCACATCCCCTGGGCGGACCGTGGGCAGCACCGCGAGCACGGTCGGGGCGAGTGGGAGGAGGTCGGCCAGGCGGTTGGTAGCGGCGACTAGCACCACGACCGCGACCCCCGTTCCGGCCAAATTCTGCTGATACCGGATGTTCTGATCGGCCGTCAGCAACACCTCGAACCCGTCGGCTGTCATCAGGGCAAGCAACACCCCGTTCTTCTTCCCGACCCAGCCCATCTCGGGGATTGTCCGGACATCGTGACCGGCCAGCGCCCGGCGGAACGGCCGGGGCACGCACTCGTCAAGCAGCACCCGCATCGGCGGTCACCGCCTCCCGGGCGTGGCCGAGTACGGCCACCGCCTGCTCGTGGGTGACGGTCGGGAAGTGGTCCAAGAACTCGGCCAGGCTGTCCCCGGCCGAGAGATAATCGAACAAGGCGTGGACCGGAACCCGGGTGCCGACGAACACCGGCGTGCCGCCGAGGATATCTGGGTCGCTGTGGACAACGGATGAGACGGGTGCCACGGCTCGCCCTCCAACAGTTATTGTATCAGGACGAGGCCAGACCCAGCCGCTCACCCGCCCGGCATCTCGACGGTGAAGAACGACGTGTCCCGGAACCCGCCGTGGTCCGGCTGGTACGTCCGCACCGTCGCCGCCACCGTCGGGCCGTCGATCGCGTATTCGAGGTAGCTCCACCGGTTGTCCTGGGTCGCGCTGCCGGCGCAGACGATCGGGAACGGCACCCGCGCCCCGCTGGCCGGCAGGTGGAAGCCGCGGTGGATGTGCCCGTGCACCCACAGCCCGACCCCGCACGCCTTCGCACAGTCGAGCGCCGCCGCGTGGTCCCGCAGCCGGTGGACCCGCGGCTCCCCCTGGCCGTGGGCGGTCCGCAGCGGGTAGTGCGTGACCAGCACCCGCGGCCCGGCCGGCAGCTTGTCGCACAGCCGCTTCAGCCGGTCGAGCTGGGCCGCCCCGACCGCCCCGCTGGCGTCCCACGTCCACCGGTTGGAGGTGGACGAGTTGACGCACACCAGCCACACCCCGCCCACCTGCCGGGCAAACGGGTACGTCTCGGCGTCCAGCCGGACCCCGTGCAGCCACGGGGCGAAGTACTGCTCGAACAGCCCGGCCCGGACCGCCCGGCGGGTGTAGTAGTCGTGGTTCCCCGGGACCGCCACCGCCGGCGGCAGCGTCTCGTCCCGCACTCCCAGCGCGTGGGCCGCCGCCACGAACTCGCTCTCGAACCCCAGCCCGGTGGCGTCCCCGCTGAACACCAGCCCGTCCGGCTTGCGGTCCCGGATCTCCTCCATCAATGCCGCCACCACCGCCGGGGCCAGCCGGAACCGCCGGCCGCGGCCCAGGAGGCGGACGTTCATCCACCCGGTCACCCGCTTGGACATCAAGTCCCGGGGCCGCCACCCGAGCGGCCTGGCGGTCAGGTGGACGTCGCTGAAGTGGGCGAGGCGGACGGGTGGCAACGCGGAACTCGGAACGCGGAACGCGGAACGGCCGGAGCAATCGGCCCATCGGCTTGGTATTCTAGTGGGTCGTTGCGGGTGTCTTGTAGGGTGCCGTTGAGGAGGCTTTGCGACGAAACGCACCGGCCCGGCAACGACACCGGCCGTGGGGCGGAGTCCCGACGGTGCGTTCCGCAGAGCCTCAACGCACCCTACAAAACAGACGCACCAGCCCACTAGTTCCGAGCTGACCGATGATCCGCTACGACTTCGCCGGCAAGGTGGTGCTCGTCACCGGCAGTAGCCGGGGGATCGGGGCCGAGGTGCTGTCCCGGTTCGCCGCCGCCGGGGCCACGGGCGTCCTGCACTACTGGGACGACCCGGGTGGCCAGAACCGGGCGGACGCCGAGGCGCTGGCGGCCAGGACCGGGGCGACCGCGATCCCGGCCGACGTTCGGGACGCCGGCCAGGTCGAGGGGCTGATGCGGCAGGTGAAGGAGCGGTTCGGCGGGCTGGACGTGCTGGTGAACAACGCCGGCATCCTCCGCGACCGGACCATCCGCAAGATGACCGAGGACGAGTGGCAGAGCGTCATTGACACCAACCTGACCGGCGTCTTCCACGGGTGCAAGTACGGGGCGGAGGTGCTGCGGGACGGCGGGCGGATCGTCAACGTGGCGAGCGTCGCCGGGCTGGTCGGGTTCCACGGCCAGGCGAACTACGCGGCGGCCAAGGCCGGGGTGATCGGCATGACCCGGAGTCTGGCGAAGGAACTGGCCCGCCGGCAGATCACCGTGAACGCCGTCGCCCCGGGGGTGGTGCGGACGCCGATGCTCGGGGAGATCAAGCCGGAGGTGATGGCCGAGTACCTGAAGCAGATCCCGGTCGGCCGGCTGGCCGAGCCGGCGGACGTGGCGAACGTGATAATGTTCCTGGCGAGCGAGGAGACCGGGTACGTCACGGGGCAGGTGATCCCCGTGACGGGGGGGTGGATGGTGTAGCGGCGTCGCCGGTCCGGCCGGAGGCCGGACCGCTCACCCCGGTTCGATCAGCGATTGGGTTTTGACCACCGCGAACTCGTCCGGGAAGGTGTGGAAGGCGGCCACCGCCAGGCCGGTCGGGATCGCCTCGACGGCCACGAACCCGAGCGGGGTCAGCCCGAGCCGGTGGTGCGGGCGGAAGTGGAACAGCAGCCCCCGCCTGGCCCCGTCGGACGCCAGTTCGGCGTGGACGTGGGCGAACACCTCCGGCGGCAGCACCTCGGCTGACACCCCGACCTGATACCGCCCGGCCGGGCCGAACGGGAACCCGCCCCGCCGCTCCCCGTCGATCCGGTGCTTGAGCCGCAGCCCGGCGTCCGGCAAGAGCATGTCCCCGGCGGCCGTCACCTCGGTCACGCACCGGCCGTCGGCCGCCCACTCCAGGACGTGCCCGGTCGGCGTCACCCGGACGGTCAGGACGGACCCGCTCCGGGCCACCCGGCGGACGGCCAGGGTGTCGAACAGCTCCGGGTGGAGCGGCCGGTCGTAGGCCCGGAACTCCAGCCCGGCGACCGGCGGGCGGACGATCAGCCGCTGCATCCCTTCCCCCACGCCCCGGGACCACCCCCGGGGGACAGGTCGATTATACCCGCCGGAAACGCCGCGGGGCGGACCCGAAGGCCCGCCCCGCGGTGGCTCGCCGGGATCACCCCGCCGAGCGATTGTTCACAGCCGTTACTTGGCCGGGGCCGGAACCGCCGGCTTGGTGGCCTTCGGGGCTTCGGTGGCGGCCGGCGGCATGGTCGCCGGGGCCGGAGCGGCGGCCGCCGGGGCGGAGCCGATCACGATCCCGCTGCCCACGCACCCGCTGCCGGCCACCGGGTAGCCGGTGGCGATCCCGCCGGTGCAGCCGTAAGAGGTCACGGTCGCCCCGTAGCAGGAGCTGCCGCTACTGCCGTAGCAGGAGCTGCCGCTACCGCCGTGGCAGCCCTTGCTCTTCTTGCCGAAGATCCCGTTGCCGTCCCGCAGGCCGAGGAACCCGTGGCCCTTGCCGCCGTGGCAGGAGCTGCCGGTGCAGCCGGCGCCGCCGGTGCAGCCGGCCGTCGCCCCGGTGCAGCCGGCGTAGGCGCCGGTGCAGCCGTAAGCCGCCGTGGACCCGTAGCACCCACCGGTGTAGGCGCCGTGGCACCCGGCCGCCACCGCCCCGCCGGTGCAACCCTTGTTCCGCCAGCCGAACGAGGCCGTGTCGCTGGACCCGGCCACCGCCATCATCAGAACCATCGTGTACATCGCGTCATCTCCTCCGTTCCGTGAAACCGGTTGCACGCCCGAAGCTTACCCCGTTTACCACCGTGCGCCGCCAACGCACCGGTGACCGCGGGTGGCATCCGTCCCGAAACTTAAGTCAATTCAGGGGAGCCGGAGAACCCGCTGGGGTGGGGCAAGCTGGCGTAGGGGATACTAAGATCGCCCAGAATAGGCGTCAATAGTAATCTGGGGGGTATGCGGAGATTCGGCCACTCGGGGCGTCCGATCAGGTCGGCTTAAGCTAGTTCCACCGGTTAAAATAGGATAAGCTCATCCTCAATTCCCCCGCCGGCCGATTCTGGTCGGGCAGGGCAGGGGGTGCGGTTCGCGCCCGGTCGGCCGTCGGCACCGCGGCGGCCGGCCGGCCGTTCCGCCCCCCAAACGCCTGTCGAGCGGGTTTCCTGCGGGGTGGGCCGGGACGGCCCGGCCGCCCCTGCCGCGCACGGAGAGCCACCCCATGACCACATCCGCGGCCCCCCCCCCCCTCGAACTGGTCCCCCCGCCGGACCCGGCCGCCGTGTACCGGCTCGGGCTGGCCGGCCTGGCCGCCGCCGGGCTGGCGGCGGCGCTGGGGGCGGTCGCCGACCTCGCCCTCGGCGGCGGGCCGGCGGTCCTGAGCACCGCCCGGCTGCTGCTGACCGCGGCCGGCGCCGTCATCGCCGGCGTGGCGGTGGCCCAGCGGCCGGGGCTGTGGAAGGCGTGGGCCATCCTGGCCGGAGTGACGATCCTGGCCGCCGTCGTCGCCGTCCCGCCGCACTGGGACTCCGGCCGGCTGCTGGCCCGCATGCTGTCCCTGGTGACCGTCGCCGGGACCGTGCTGGTCGCCCTGCCGGTCGTCCCCCGGCTGTCCCTGCTGACGGCGGCCGTCCTGTTCCACTTCGGCGGCATCCTGACGGCGACCACCTGGCCGGAGCCGGCCCCGTGGCTGACCGTCCAGGCGGCCAACCGCGTCTACATGCCGTACCTGACCGCGATCTACATGCGGAACGCCTACCACTTCTACTCCCCCGAGCCGGGGCCGGCGTCCCTGCTGCACATCCTGGTCAAGTACGAGCTGGACCAGACCGACCCGGCGACCGGGAAGAAGAAGGTCGTCCGCGAGTGGCTGGTGCTGCCGGACCGGATGGCCCACATGAAAGACCCGCTCGGGCTGTCGTACTACCGCCGGCTGAGCATCACCGAGGCGGTGTCCCGGGCGATCGCCGACGCCTACGCCCCGGACTCGTTCAACAAGCTGGACGCCTGGCGGAACCGCACCCAGGTCCACCAGGTGGGGTTCCACCGGCAGACCGACGACGGGAAGACGGAACTGGTGGTCATCCCGATCGCCCCGGACGAGGTGGAGCCGGCCCGGGCGCAGTACCGCATCCCGTACCCGGAGGTGTCCCGGTACCTGCTGCCGGCCTACGCCAAGCACCTGGCGGTCGAGCTGTCCGCCCCCGGCCGGCGGGTGGTCGGGGTGCAGATCTACCGGCTGGAGCACCGGATCGTCCAGCCGCCGGCGTTCGTCGGGGCGCCGCCGTTCAACAAGCCGATGGACCCCTACGACCCGCTCACCTACCGCCCGTTCTACCTCGGCGAGTACGCCCCGGACGGGACGCTGGTGAACCCGAAAGACCCGCTCCTGTACTGGCTGGTGCCGATCGTCCCGAAGCCGGGCGGGCCGTCCCCGACCGACCCGGAGCAGCGGGCCTTTGACGACTACCTGTCCAAGCACGCCGGGTATCAGGTGAACTGGAGGCGGCCATGAGCTACCAACCCCCGACCCGGCCGCTGTGGCGGCGGTGGCTGGACTTCTGGTTCGCCCCGGCCGACCCGACCCCGCTCGGGTTCATCCGGATCGTCACCGGCTGCCTGGCCGTGTACGTCCACCTGGCGTACTCGTTCGACCTGCAGAACTTCTTCGGCAAGGACGGGTGGTTCGGGCTGGAGTTCATCAACCGGGAGCGGCGGGAGGTGCCGCACGCCGCCCCGCCGCTGACCTGGGAGGAGATGCCCCGGGGCGCCCGGGTGCCGGACTTCCCCCACCGCCGGGCGGCGGTGATGACGTACCTGCGGACCACCGCCGCCGCCCGGCCGACGCCGGCCGAGCTGGAGCCGGTCACCCGGTACGTGGACAAGCTCCAGACCACCCGGAGCAACCAACTCGTGCAGGACGGGCTGCTGTACGTCGCCCGGCTCAGCCCGGACCCGCGGGAGCGGGCCAACCAGTTGGAGGTGCTCAAGGACGAGGCCAAGCGGAAGGCGATGGAGCAGAGCCAGTTGCCGAACCTGAACGTGCCCCCCAGCCCGCAGGCCGCCCAGGGGCTTAGCCCGGCCGAGCGGGCGGCGATGGCGGCCGACGCCGACGCCTTCTACCGCAGCCTGCCGACCGGGGACGACGGCCACGACCGGGAGTACGTGCTCAACCACCTGAGCGAGATGGACTGGGGGAGCCGGCAGGCGTTCTTCGACTTCCTCCGCCGGCTGACCACCCTGCCGGCCGCCGACCGGGAGTGGGAGCTGGACTACCTGGACTACTGGAACACCGAGCTGCGGATCGCCCAGCGGCTGGGCAACCCGGTGTTCAGCCTGTGGTTCCACGTCACCGACCCGACCGGGATGGCGGTCGCCCACACGGTCGTCATCGGCATCATGGTGCTGTTCACCGTCGGCCTGTGGACCCGGGTGACGAGCGTGCTCACCTGGCTGGCCGCCGTTAGCTACATCCACCGGACGCAGCAGGTGATGTTCGGGATGGACACGATGATGAACATCCTGCTGTTCTACCTGATGATCGGGGACAGCGGGGCGGCCTTGTCGGTTGACCGGGTGATCAAGCGGTATCGGGCGGTGCGGCTCAGCCTGCAGCGGTCCGGGACGGTGGACGAGGCGACCCTGGCGTACCTGCACCAGCCGCCGTACTCGGCCAGCGCCGGGTTCGCCCTGCGGCTGCTCCAGGTCCACTTCTGCTTCATCTACATGGCCGCCGGGCTGAGCAAGCTGAAGGGGGCGGCGTGGTGGAACCACCACGCCTACTGGGACACCCTGGTGAACCCGGAGTTCACCCTGGTCCACTACACCTGGTACGAGAACCTGGCCCGGACGGCGGTGAGCAGCCGACCGGTGTACGCCCTGATGGCGGCCGGCGGCATCTTCGTCACCTTCTTCGCCGAGATCGGGCTGCCGTTCCTGGTCTGGACCCGGGTGCGGCCGTGGATCGTCATGTTCGGGTTCGTGCTGCACGCCGGGGTGGCGGTGTTCATGGGGCTGTGGATCTTCAGCCTGCTGATGATGACCCTGCTGCTGTCGTACCTGCCCGGGGCGGCCATCCGCGACCGGCTGTTCGGCGACCCGGCGGCGACCGGCCGGCTGACGGTCCGGCTGTCCGCCCGGACGCCCCGGCAGGTGCGGGCGGCGGCCCTGGCCCGGGCGCTCGACTTCGACGACCGCATGACGGTGACGGAGGGCGGCCGGGGCGACGGGCTGCGGGTGGAGGCGGACGGCCAGGAGGTGCCGGCCGGCGAGCTGTTCACCCGGGTCGGCTGGCTGCGGCCGCTGCGGTGGGTGCTGCTGGTCCCGGGGCTTGGCGGGGTGGTCCGCCGGGCGGTGACGGGGGTCACGCCGAAACTGCCGACCCCGCGGTAGGTACAACGGTTAGCCGCGAGGCGGAGGCTCTGCGGAGCCGAGCGCGGAACCTGTGTCCCATGTCCGGTGACGGCCGCCGGTGTGGACGCGGGTTCCGCGCTCGGCTCCGCAGAGCCTCCGCCTCGCGGCTAACCGGTCTGTCGTTCGGTTCAAGTCCCTGCCTCCCGGGGTTCGATCTAATCGATTGCCGGCCGGCCTGCCCGGGTCGGCCGGGGAGGGTCCGCATGGAACGCGGGTGGCGGGTCGTGGCGGTGGCGTTGGCGGCCGGGTTGGCCGCCCTGCCGCTCGTCGCCGCCGACTCCGACTCCGACCCAACTGCTAAATACTGGCTGCAACGGGAAATCAACTTCCCGGTCCCGGTCGATCAAATCGAGGCGATGGCGAAGAGACCGACCAAGCTGCGGTTCTACGTCGCTCGCAACCGTGGCCGGTTCGAGGAAACGGACGCGAAGTCGCTCGCCGACCTGCCGGTCATTAATCCGGACAAGAACCAGAAGGGCTTCCGCTACACCAGTCCATCGGACGGGGAGTACGACTTCGCCCTCCAGTTTGTCTACGCCGACGGCACCACGTTGCCCGCCGACCGTGATCTGACCGCCCAGCGGCGGGTCATCTTCGACACCCGCCCGCCGGAAGTGCGGGTGGCCCCGCTCGGCCCGTCCGGGATCGAATGGGAGGTGACGGACGAGAACCTGGACCCGAACGGCGTGAAGGTCGAAACCCGGTGGGCGAGCCAGGCCCAGCGGGGCGTGACGCAGTGGCACCCATTCTCTCGCACTTTCCGGCCCCAGGACCGGTACACCTGGACCAAGCTCGAAGAGGCGTTGGAAGTCCGGGTGGTGGCCAGGGACAAGGCCGGGCACGAGCGGGCGTCCCGGGTCGTCACTCTTCCGAACCGGGGCGGGGCCGGGGCCGGGCTGACCAACGACTCCCGGGACGACTTCCCCCGGCCGGCCGAGCGGTCGCCGGAGCGGGCCGGCAGCGGGTTCGGCAACCCGTCCGAGTTCGCCAGCCCCCGGCCGCAGATCGAGTACGTCCCGACCAAGCAGCTCACCATCGAGTCGAAGCTGCAGCGGGTGACGCGGAGCGGGGTGAAACTGGCCCACCTATGGGTGGACGACGGCCGCATCGGGTGGAAGGCGGCCGGCGACCGGGAGGCGAACATCCTGCCGTCCGACCGCGACCCAGTGGTCAAGATGCCGTACCTGGCGGAGAAGGACGGGCTGTACGGGTTCATCGTCATCCCGGAGAGCCGGGCCGGCGGCAAGCCGGACGACCCCCGCCCCGGCGACCCTCCGCAGTACCTGGTTGAAGTGGACACCATCAAGCCGGTGGTGAAGATCCTGCGGCACAAGGTCTCACCCGGCGGGGCGGTCGGCCCGAAGGTGTCCATCGAGTGGGACGTGACCGACAAGAACCTGCTCCCCGAGCCGATCGAGATCCACTACGCCGAGACGCCGAACTCGGCGGCCAACTGGAAGCCGGTGACCGACCGCAAGCTGCCGAACACCGGCCGGTACGAGTGGGAGGTCGAGGACAAGGACTTGTGGCAGTTCTACGTCCGGGTGCGGGCGACGGACAAAGCCACCAACGTCGGCGAAGCGATCTACGAAAAGCCGATCCTCGTGGACCTGGAGAAGCCGGCGGCGACCATCGAGAAGGTGATCGGCAGCGGGAGCGGCGGAAGCGGGCCTGGGGGGAGTCCGCCTCCGGTCGAGTCGGAACGCCGGCCGCTCGACCTTCCGAAAACGCCGCCACCGGCTGGTGGCGGCGGGGCGCCGGCCCTACCAACCAGCAGCCCGAAGCCGGCCACCGGGCCGCTCCCGCCGGCCATCCCGACATTGCCGGGCAAATAACTATCGATTCCGGGACGAGCGGGGGGCGTCAGCCCCATCGTTGCTGCCCCTGCCGCCGCGCGCTCCAACAGGGGGCTGACGCGCCCCCGCTCGCCCTCCGCACCGGTCGCGCGAACGCACACAAATTCCTGAATCCGCCTCGCCCCCTCCCGGGCAAGCTGGCGGCTAACCGCCACAACGCACAACCAACCAGCCGCCCCGGGTGGGGCCACGAGGAGGCATCCGCATGTCCACGTTCCGTCGCGACCCGTTCGGCACGTTCGTGAGCGAGTTCAACCGCGTCCAGGAGGAGTTCGACAAGCTGTTCGGCCTGCGGGCCGACGGCACCGGCCCCCGCATCAACCTGTGGCAGGACGACCATGCGGTGTACGCCGAGCTGGACCTGCCGGCGGTCGACCCGGCCAAGCTGGACGTCCAGGTGACGGAAGGCAACCGGCTGACCGTCCAGGGCGAGCGGCCGGCCCCCGAGGCGGCCGGGGCCGTCTGGGTGCGGCAGGAGCGGCCGTTCGGCACCTTCAGCCGGGCCGTCGTCCTCCCCGCCCTGGTCGACCCGGACAAGGTGGAGGCGACTTACACCCACGGCGTCCTGAAGCTCACCCTGCCGAAGAGCGAGGCGGCCAAGCCCCGCAAGATCAACGTCCGGTCTTAACCAACCAAACTACAAGGAGATACTGACATGGCCGACAACAGCTTGCAGACCGCCCCCGCGAGCAAGCCGGCGGTGGCCGACGACACCCGGGCGGTGACGCTCACCCCGCGGGTGGACATCCTGGAGACGGACGACGAGCTGCTCGTCCTGCTCGACCTGCCGGGCGTCGCCCCGGCCGACGTGGACGTGCGGTTCGAGGACGGCGAGCTGACGGTGAACGGCCGGCGGGCGAGCGGCCCGGTCGGGTACTCCCGGGCGTTCCGGGTGACCGAGCGGATCGCCGCCGACAAGATCGTCGCCGACCTCAAGCACGGCGTCCTGACCCTGCACCTGCCGAAGGTGGAGGCGGTCAAGCCGCGGCGGATCGCGGTCAAGGGGTGAGCCGAGACCGCACGCCGAAGCCCGCCCGGTTCGCCGGGTGGGCTTTCTTCGTTTCACGGTGGTCATAGAAAACCGGTGTCGCCCCGCCTCCGACCTGCAAGGGCCGCCGATGTTCGCGCGCCGGGACTACGCCCGTGACTTCATGATGATCCCGCCCGGCACCGGCGAGCCGTCGGTGGCGAACATGATCGTCGAGATCCCGAAGGGCCGCCGGACCAAGTTCGAGGTCGATAAGGCGACCGGCCTGATCAAGATGGACCGGTACCTGTACAGCTCGACCATGTACCCCGGGGACTACGGGTTCGTCCCGCAGACGCTGGCCGAGGACGGCGACCCGTCGGACATCCTGGTGATGGTGAACGAGCCGACGTTCAGCGGGTGTCTGATCGAGGCCCGGGTGGTCGGCATCTTCAAGATGCGGGACAAGGGGCACAACGACTTCAAGCTGCTGGCCGTGCCGAACAAGGATCCGCTGTTCGGGGACATCAAGAAGCTGGAGGACGTGCCGCACCACTTCCTGCGGGAGGTGGAGCACTTCTTCAGCACGTACAAGGTGCTGGAGGGGGTGACGATCGAGCCGCTCGGGTGGGCGTCGGCCGAGGAGGGGGCGAAAGAGGTGCGGGCGAGCATCGACCGGTTCCGGCAGACGCTCGGCAACTTCTAAGCGATCCGGGTAGGGTGCGCTGTGCGGACCGTTGGAGCGCTACCGGTCCGCACAGCGGACCCTACCCCGCTGACCTCGAAAGCCCACGGATGATCATCCGTGGGCTTTGCGGCTTTACTTCACCTGATAGGTCGTGAGCCACTCCACCGCTTCGCCCGGGGCCAGCCGGATCGGCGAGAACGGCTCCGGGCACAGGCAACCGGGCACGGACCACGTCTGGAACTTGCTTACCGGTTGACCGCCGCCGTCTACAGACACCCGAAGCGACCGCCCGTTTTTGGCGTACCCCAACTCGAAGTTGTACTGGAGCGGTTTCCCGTCCGACCCGACGAGCAGGCCGAACGGTGACTCCTTGCTCAGCGGCTTGTCGAACGTGTACACGTTGCCGGCGAACTTGGCCACACCGGCGATCTTGAAGTCGGCCGCCGGGTGGACCGCCTCCGGGAAGGTGAGCGAGTAGTTCGGCCCGACCGGGTCAGCATCCACGTTGAAGAAGTTGTGGTTGTACACGTCCGTGTCGAACGGCTTGTCACCGACGTTGACGAGCTCGTGTCTCAAATACAGGTTGACCCCGTCCATCGATCTGAGCAGCTCGAACCGCTTCTTGTAGTAGTACGAGTAGCCGGTCTGACTCCGCAGGGTCTGCCGCACCGTGACGGCCGAAACGCCGGGGGCGGAGACCGAATCCGACACCCGCCACACCCCCGGGTTCACCACCTTGTAGTTGGTGAAGAAGCTGTATTTGTCCTCCTGCGGCTTCTCCAGCTCGCCGACCCCGATCTTGACGAACCGGCCGCCCACCTTTGCCTCGTCGTACCCGAGCGGGGAGAACATGCCGAACTCCTCGGCCGGGCCGGTGATGTCGTCGTTGTTCCGCGGGTCGTGCTTGTCCTTCCACGGGCCGAACAGGGTGTGCCCGCCGAACTTCAAGTCCTTGACCACCCCGGCCCAGGCGAACCGGCTGCCGCGGTAGAACCCCTTCTCCGGGTCCGGCGTGAACACCGTCACCCCGGCCCCGTTCACCTTCAGGGTGACGTGCGGGTAGTCGGCGGCGGCCGCCGGGACGGCGGCGAGCAGCAACAGGCAGGCGGACAGGCGTGGCATCGGGCGGACCTCGGGTCGGTGCCACCAGTAGACCGGGGATCCGACCGGCATGCAACTTGTCGGCCGGGCAATGTGAAGATTTGTTGAAGGTCGGTCGCCCCGGTGGCGGGTTTACCGGCCGGCTCGATACCTTGTCGGTACGCCATCCTCTTCCCCCCCGGGTCTGCCCATGACCTTCTGGGACGCGCTCGGCGGTCTGACCCTGCACCAGCAGCTGCTGTTCGCCGCCGCGCTGGTGGTGGCGTTCGGGTTCGAGTTCATCAACGGGTTCCACGACACCGCCAACGCGGTCGCCACCGTCATCTACACCCGCACCCTGCCGCCGACCCCGGCGGTGCTGTACTCCGGGGTGATGAACTTCCTCGGGGTGCTGCTCGGCGGGACCGGGGTGGCGTTCAGCATCGTCCACCTGCTGCCCGTCGACCTGCTGGTCGAGACCGGGGCGTCCAACCGGTCGCTGGTGATGGTACTCAGCCTGCTCCTGGCCGGGGTGTTCTGGAACCTGGGCACCTGGTACATCGGTCTGCCGGTCAGCAGCTCGCACACCCTGATCGGGGCGATCCTCGGGGTCGGGCTGGCGAACACCCTGGCCAAGGGGGTGTGGGCGCTGAACACGGCGGCCGTCACCAAGGTCGGGCTGGCCCTGCTCCTGTCCCCGCTGATCGGGTTCACCTGCTCCGCCCTGCTGCTGCTGGTGATGAAGCGGGTGCTGCGGGAGCCGCGGCTGTACGTCCCGCCGAACGGGGACGACGGCCCCCCGTGGTGGGTGCGGCTGGTCCTGGTCGGCACCTGCGGCGGGGTCAGCTACGCCCACGGGTCGAACGACGGGCAGAAGGGGATGGGGCTGATCCTGTTGGTGCTGATCGGGTTCCTGCCGTTCCACTACGCCCTGGACACCAACCGGCCGGACAAGGCGCACAAGGTCGCCGCGGCGGCCGCCGAGGCCAGGAAGGTGGCCGGGCCGGACGCCGACCCGGGGCTGGCCAAGGAGCTGGACTTCCTGGCCGCCGAGCTGGCCGGCAAGGGGTCGTTCGAGGAGCTGCCGCTGGACCGCCGGTGGGAGGTCCGCCAGTCCCTCATGCGGGCGAACAAGGCGATCGGGGCGAACCCGGAGTTGGCCGGGGCGAAGAAGACGTTCACCGGGGCGATGGAGTTCGTCCCGCTGTGGGTGGTGGCCGGGGTGGCGGTCGCCCTGGGGGTGGGCACCACGGTCGGGTACAAGCGGATCGTCGTCACCGTGGCCGAGCGGATCGGCAAGTCGCACCTGTCCTACGCCCAGGGGGCGGCGGCCGAGCTGGTGGCGGCGGCCACCATCTTCGGGGCCGACTACGCCCACCTGCCGGTGAGTACCACCCAGGTGGTGAGCAGCGGGATCGCCGGGACGATGGCGGCCAACGGCAACGGCGTCCAGCCGACGACCGTCCGCCGCATCCTGCTGGCCTGGGTGCTGACCCTGCCGGCGACCATGATCCTGAGCGGCAGCCTGTACCTGCTCGGCCGGCAGATCGTCGGGTAAGCGCCTTGCCCCTTCAAAACCGCGTCACCCCGTTCTCGGCCATCGAGGCGGTCCCCGCCCGGGGGCTGTTCACCGGCAACCGCGGCTGCCTGCACGACGCCAATCGTCGGCTTGTCACCCAGGGGTGGCGGACCCGGGCGTGGATCGTCTGCACCTTGACGTTCAAAACCGTGCGGCGGGTGGCGATGACCCCGCGGCGGTGGACGGAGTTGTTCTTCCTCGACGAAGCGACGGCACTGGCCGCCGGGCACCGGCCCTGTGCGTACTGCCGCCGACCGGCGTTCCGGGCGTTCGTGGAGGCGTGGGCGTCCGTCACCGGCGGCCCGGCCCGTGCCCCGGCGGTGGACGCCGCCCTGCACGCCGACCGCGTCCCGCCCCGCCGCGGCCACCCCCGGCCGACCGCCCGGCTCGGCGACCTGCCGGACGGCACCTTCGTGACGCTCCCGGGGGATGCCGAAACCGCGTGGCTGGTGGCCGGCGGGGCGGTGCGGCAGTGGTCGCACGCCGGGTACGCGCCGCCGGTCCGTCGGTCGCCGCGGTTGGCCGTCACGGTGCTGACACCGACCGCATCCGTCTTGGCTTTGAGAGCCGGCTATCGCCCGGTGCTGCACCCGACGGCGGGTTTGACGTAGGGCGGGTCGAGGCTTTGCGAGGCCTGCCGTGCGACTTCTGCCCCGTCCGGCAGACCTCGTCGCAAAGCCTCCTCGACCCGCCCTACACCGGACCGGTGCCCCCGCGGACGGTAAACTGGTCCGCATGGCCGCCGTCTCGCCGGTTCCGCCCGATGATCTTGCCGCCGCCGTCCGGGTGCTGGTCGCTCGACGGCAGTCGGTGTCCGCCGACCGGCTGCTCGGCCTGTTCGCGTCCGGGGAGTGCTCCCCGGACGGGCTGCTCGTCGCCCGCGGCCCGGACGGCTCCCCGACCGGGGCCGTGTTCGTGCAACTCCAGCCCGGCAGCGCGGCGTCCGTCCACCCGCCGGGGGCGGACGACCCGGCCGTCGCCGACGCCCTCGCCGCCGCGGCCGTCGCCCACCTCCGGGCCGCGGGGGTGAAGCAGGCCCAGTGCGTGGTGCAGCCGGCGGACGTGCCGCTGGTCGGCCCGCTGGAGCGGGCCGGGTTCCGGGCCGTCACCCGGCTCCTCTTCTTCGCCCACAAGCTGGACAAGTCGGTCCGGGTCGGCCCGAACCCGGAAGCCGGCCCGTTGCGGTTCGAGCCGGTCGCCGACCCGGCGGCCGGGTTCGCCGACGCCCTGACGGCCAGCTACGACGGCACCCTCGACTGCCCGGAGCTGAACGGGGCACGGTCGGCCGACGACATCCTGGCCGGCTACCGGGCGATGGCCGCCCCGGACCCGCCGGACTGGACCCTCCTGCGGCTCGGGGCGGACCCGGCCGGGGTGCTGATCCTCGGGGCCGGTCGAAGCCGGGGTTCGCCGAGTTGACCTACGTCGGGCTGACGCCATCGGCTCGCGGCCGGGGGTTCGGCACCCTGGCCGTGCGGGCGGCCCTGCGGCGGGCGATGGCCGCCGGCAACGACTGGCTCACCCTGAGCGTGGACGTGCGGAATGCCCCGGCAGTGAGGATGTACCGCCGGCTCGGGTTCCGGGAGTTCGACGTGCAGCACGTGTTCTTGTGGCAGCCGCCGGCGTAATCCCGGCGGTTCTGGTTTTGCTCCCCCTCCCTGTTTCGGGGAGGGGGATGGGGGTGGGGTCAGGCCTTCATCCCGACACGGAGACCCCGAAGTCGCTGCGACGGGTCAGGGTGACTCGCCCCACCAACCCCGGCCAGCACCGGGAGAAAGACATCCTTCCGGCCCGCCGGTTTTTCCCTTGTCACGGTCGCCCGCCGGTGTTAAGGTTCCACGTCCCCCGGGTTCGAGGTGTTCGGGCGAATGGCGACCGTCGCGGCTAACCTTGCTATCGCCATCGCCGCTGCCGCCGCGGCTGCCGCCGCCGTACACCCTTAACCTCCGGGACGCGAACTGACACCCTCGCCGGCCCCGGAGTGACCCTCCGGGGCCGGTTTACTTTCCCCCTGGCCCCCGCGTGAGCCGATGCCGCCGTTGAAGTTGTCCGCCCAGACCGGTCGGACCGCCGACTCCCCGATCAGCTTCTTCATCCAGACGGCGATCGAGACGCCGGGGCTGATCTCCCTGGCCGCCGGGCTGGTGGACGAGGGGTCGCTGCCGGCCGCCGAGGTCGGGGCGGCGGTACAGGCGATCATGGCCGACCCGGCGGCGGCGAAGGCGGCCCTCCAGTACGGGTCCACGCAAGGGCTGCCCCGGCTCCGCGAGAAGCTGCTGAGCCGGCTGTGCGCCGCCGACGGCACCACGCCGGCCGGGATGAGCCTGACGCCGGACGACGTACTCCTGACCACCGGCTCCCAGCAGCTGCTCTACCTGCTCGGCGAGGTGCTGTTCGACCCGGGCGACATCGTCATCGCCGAGGCGCCGTCGTACTTCGTCTATCACGACTGCCTCAAGAGCCACGGGGCGACCGTCTACACCGTCCCGATGGACGCCGGGGGGATGAACGTCGACGCCCTCGATGATCTGCTCGCCCGGCTGGAGAAAGCGGGCGAGCTGCCGCGGGTGAAGCTGATCTACACGGTTGACTACTTCCAGAACCCGACCGGCCTCAGCCTGGCCGCCGACCGCCGGCCGAAGCTGGTCGATCTGGCGAAGAAGTACAGCCGCGATCATCGCATCCTGATCCTGGAAGACGCCGCCTACCGGGAGCTGCGGTACGACGGCCCGGACCTGCCGAGCGTCAAGAAGTCCGACCCGGCGAACGAGTGGGTGGTGTACGCCAGCACTTTCTCGAAGCCGTGCTCGCCGGGGCTGAAGACCGGGTGGGCGGTGCTGCCCAAGGGGCTGATGGACCCGCTGGTGAACCTGAAGGGGAACCACGACTTCGGCTCGACGAACCTGTCGCAACACATCCTCGACCGGCTCTTGACGACCGGCGCCTACGACCGGCACGTCGAGTACCTGCGGGGCGTCTACCGGGCCAAGCGGGACGCCATGCTGCGGGCGCTGGAGGCGGAGTTCGCCGACTGGCCGGAGGTGCGGTGGACGAAGCCGGCCGGCGGGCTGTACGTCTGGCTGACGTTCCCGCCGCACGTGAACGCCGGGCGGACCGGGCCACTGGTGCCGCGGTGCGTGGACGCCGGGGTGCTGTACGTGCCGGGCGAGTACGGGCACGTGCCGGACGAGTTCGGGGTGCTGCCGCGGAACGAGGCCCGGCTCAGCTTCGGGGTGGCCCAGCCGGACCAGTTGGCCGAGGGGGATTCGCCGCCTGCGGCGGGCGAGCCGGGGGCTGGAGCGGGCCGGACGCGAAGTGGCGCGGGCGTGATCGGGGCGAAAGCCCACGGACCGCGGTCCGTGGGACGAGTCGCAATCGCTTCTTTTTGCCCCGCGACTCAGCGTTCCGACCCAGGCAGTCCCGCCCACCCGTAGCAACGGGTGGGCTTTCGTCCTGGTGTCTTCAAATCCGGCCGCCGGCCGCCCAGCCGGTGCTCCACGCCGCCTGGAAGTTGTACCCGCCGATCCACCCGTCCAGGTCGAGCACCTCGCCGGCCAGGTACAGCCCGGGGTGCCGCTTGCTCTGCATCGTCCGCCCGTCCACCTCGTCCAGACTGACCCCGCCGGCCGTCACCTCCGCCTTCTCGTAGCCGAGCGTCCCCCGCAGCGGCACCCGCAGCCGCTTGGTCAGCCCGACCAGCTTCGCCCGGTCCGCCTTGCTGAGTGCCGCCGCGGTCCGGTCCGCCGGCAACCCGGCGAGCGCCAGCAGTTGGTCGCACACCCGCCGTGGCAGACACTCCGACATCACGCCGGCGAGCTGCCGCTTCCCCTGGGCGACGGATTCGGTCCGCAGGAAGTCGTCGTAAGCCGGCTCCGGCGTCCCGGGGAGCAGGTCCATCTCCAGGGTGAGCGTCGTCGGCTGCGGGTGGCCGCTGACCGCCCGGCTGACGTCCAGCGGGGCCGGGCCGGTCAGCCCGAAGTGGGCGAACAGCAGCGACCCGCCACGAGCCGTCAACGTCTTGCCGGCCGGGTCGAGCACCTTCAGCCCGGCGTGCGGGACCGTGATCCCCTTCAGCTCCGGCACCCAACCGGCGTTCACCGTCAGCGGCACAAGTGCCGGCCGAGTCGGGGTGACGGTGTGGCCGAACTTCTTGGCGAAGCCGTACCCGTCGCCGGTGGTGCCGCACCCCGGGTACGACAGCCCGCCGGTGGTGATGAGGACGTGTTCGCACGTCACCTGCCGCACCGGCGTCGCCACCCGGAACCCGCCGTCCGGCAACGGGGCGACGTCCAGGGCCGGCTCGTTCACACTCGGCCGCACCCCGGCCCGCTCCAACCGCCGCAGGAGCGCATTCAGCACGTCCAACGCCCGGTCGCTGACGGGGAAGATTTTGCCGGTGTCCTCGACCTTGGTGGCCACCCCCTCGGCCTCGAAGAAGGCGATCACGTCCCGCGGCCCGAGGGCGGCCAAGGCGGAGTGTAGGAACGCCCCGTTCTTACCGAACGCGGCGACGATCCCCCGGGCGTCGCAGTCGTGGGTGATGTTGCACCGGGTGCCGCCGGACATCAAAATCTTCACCCCGGGCTTCTTCCCCTTCTCCAGCAACAGCACCCGCCGGCCGCGCTCGGCGGCATGGACGGCGGCCATCAGCCCGGCCGCCCCGGCCCCGAGAATGACCGCGTCGAAGTCGAACCCCGGCATGTGGCCCTCCCGATGCGGTCAGGATACGGGCTTTCTTGGGCGAATGGCCGGCGTCAGCCGGCTGGTCCGCCGTCCGGGAGGGGACATGCGATCAGACGGCGGGAGTATCCGGGCGGTGCTTTGCTCCCCCTCCCCGCTTCGGGGAGGGGGCCGGGGGTGGGGTCAGGCCTCCGCCCCGTACCAGAACGGCTCGAAGTCACGGGAACGGGTGGCCGGCTCAACCCCACCCCAACCCCCTCCCCGAAGCGGGAGGGGGAGCCGGACCCGCGTTTCCGCATGGGCTTGCAGTCACTCCAGGGAGGCCGGACCAGCCGGCTGACGCCGGCCGTTCGCCCAGGCGCGGCTACACGGAACTTGACACCCTCCAGCCGCGACTCAGAATCAACGGTAGCCGCCTGTCCCGGAGCCGCTTCATGTCTTGCCCCTGCCGGTGGGCCGTCGTACTGACCCTCGCTTTCACCCCCGCGATCTCTGCCCAGCCGAGCAACCCGCTCGACCTGGCCCGCGGCCTCCGCGACCAGCAGTTGCCCGACCTGGCCCTCGAGTACCTCACCGACCTGGCGGCCAAAACCGCCGATCCGGACCTGTGGGCGGACATCCTGCTGGAGACGGCGCAAGCCCGGCTGGCGGTCGCGGCGGGCGAGCCGGACGAGGCGAAGAAGGAGGCACTGGCTGCCGCCGCCCGGGCCGAGTTCGACAAGTTCCTGACCACGGTGTCGCCCCGCCACCCCCGCCGGCCGGAGGCGGCGATGGCCATCGCCCGGGCGACCGCGGTCCAGGCCCGGGGCCAACTGGCGAGGGCTGCCCAGCAGGACGACCCGGCCAAACGGGCCGCCGACGCGGCGGCCAGCCGGCCGGTGTTCCTGGACGCGGCCGGCCGGTTCGCCAAGGCGGCCGCCGAGTTCGCCAAGCTGGCCGACGACCCCTCCCTGACCCCGGCCCGCAAAGCCGCGCTCCAGCACGAGGTCGCTCAGGCCGAGCTGGACCGGGCGCTGAACACCGCCGAGCTGGCCCGGGCGTACCAGGTGGCCGGCGGGACGGAGAACACCATCGCCCGCGGCAAGGCGCTGGAGGAGGCGGTCAAGCTGCTCCGCCAGGTGGCCGCCGGCGACCCGGCCGAGCCGCTCCACTGGGTCGCCCTGGCGTGGGCGGCCGAGTCCGAGCGGGAGCGGGGCAACCCGACCGAGGCCGACCGGTTCGCCCGGGAGGTGCGGGACGCCGTGGCCAAGTCGCCGGTCGCCGCGGCGGCCGGCGCCCGCCAACTGCGGTTCTTCGACCTGCGGGCCGACTACCTGAAGGCGCTGGCCGACAACTCGCCCGCCGGACTGCAGCGGTCCCGCCGGCTGATCGAGGCGTACCTGGCCGAGTCGGCGTCCCGCACCGGCAAGCCGACCGCGGAGGTGGCCGCCGCCCGGTTCTACCTGGCCACCGGCAAGCTGCAAGAGGCCCGGCTGGCGATCAAGGACGACCCGAAGACCAAACAGCCGGCCGTCCCGGCGTTCGCCCGCGACCTGCTCCAGCAGGCCGAGCGGGATTACCGCAAACTGCTGGAGGCCGACACCGACTACTCCGCCCGGGCGGCCCGGTTCCGCTCGACCGCCATCCGCCTGCTGGTCGGGGACGCGGACAAGCCGCCGGAGGCGTTCCCGACGGCCGACGAGTGCCTGATGGCCGCCCAGGTGCAACTGGACAAGGCGGACGAGGTGCAGCGGGCCAACCCGAACGGCGGCCCGGAGCTGGTGAAGCAAGGGCAGAAGGCGGTCGCCCTGCTGGAGCGGGTGCAGGAGCTGACCCCGCCCCGGGACGCCGGCCGGGAGGTGGCCGACGCCCAGGTGAAGCTGGCGTTCGCCTACCTGCTGGCCGACCGCCCGCAGCAGGCGGCCGTGCTGGGCGAACACCTGGCCCGGACGCTCCGCGGCGGTGGGCTGGCGGCCCGGGCCGGGTACTACGCCTTGCTCGGCTACATCCGGTCGGCGAACAAGCTGGACGCGGACGCGGCGGCTGACGACCGCCGGGCCGACCGGGCGCGGGCACTTCAAGTGGCCCGGTTGTTGGACGACCGCTACCCGACCGACCCGAGCACCGACCTGGCCCGACTCCAGGCCGCCGACCTGCTGCTGGCCGACGGCGACCCGAAGGGGGCGTTCGACCTGCTCGGCAGGGTGCCGGCCGGCAGCCCGTGGGCGGCCCGCGCCCGCGGCGGCCAGGCGGCGGCGGCCCTGACCCTGCTCCGCCCGAAGGACGGCGACACCCCGCTGCCACCGGCCGACCAGAAGCGGCTGTACGACGCGGCGGTGGCGGCTGTGTCCGCGGTGCCGGCCCCGCCGCCGACCGCGACGGCCGCCGACGCCCGGCAGGCGGTCACGCTCGCCCTGCGTCTGGCGGACCTGCACTTCGCCGCCGGCCCGGCGACATACCCGAGGGGGCAGGAGGCGGCCGAGCGGGCGGCGGCGATGGCCCGGTCGTTCACCGCCATCCCGGCCGCCGACCGGGACGAGCTGGCGCTCCGCGCCGACCTGGCCCGGCTGCGGGCGGTGTACGCCCAGGCGGTGCCGCTGTACCAGGCCCGCAAGTACCCGGAGGCACTGGCCCGGCTTCAACCGGTACTGACGGACGCGGCCAAGGGCGGGCCGGCGGTGAGGCCGAACCAGCCGCCGGAGGTGGCTTCTGCGGCCAAGGCGGTGGACGAGTTCCGCCGGGACCGGGTGGTACTGCTCGCCCTCCAGGCCCGCATCCGCGAGGGGGCGGCGGACAAGGCCGGCGAGCTGCTCGCCCTGCTCAAAACGCTCGGCGGCAGTGCGGAGTCCGGGGTGGCGGCGCTGGAGCAGCTCGGGGCGGCCGTCCGCCCGCAGGCCGAGGCGCTCCGCAAGGAGGGCAGGGCCGACGAGGCGGACAGGCTGACGGAGGCGGTCGCCGGGCTGTTCCAGAAGGCGGCGGCCGAGCCGAACCTGTCCCCCCGGGCGCTGGTCGCCATCGGCCGCGGGCTGCGGGAGAACGGTCGGTACGACGCGGCGGCGGACGTGCTCAAGAGGGTGCCGGCCGTCCCCGCGGACGAGCTGGGCAAGCGGGCCGACCAGCTCGACGAGGCCCGGCGGCCGGCCGTCGCCGCCGACCGACTGGCCCGGCTGGAGTTGGTCCGTGCCTACCGCCAGGCCGGCAAGTTCGCCGAGGCCGACGCGGCGCTGGCCGAGGCGCTCGGCAGCAAGGAGAAACCGGGCTGGGCGGCCGGGCTGCCGGACGGCCGGTCGTTCCGGCGGGAGGCGGCCCACCTGCTTGAAGCCAAGGCGGCCGCCGCCCCGGACGCGAAGGCCGCCGCCCCGCTGTGGGTGGAGGCCCGCAACAAATGGACCGAGCAGGCGGCCGAGTTCCGCCCGACCCTGCAGAAGCTGGCCGCCGGCAAGCGCGACCCCCGGCAGGCGGTGCTGGTGCTGCTCGACCACCGGGCGCTGCCGCCGGACGACCGCCTACCGAAGTCCCCGGACGACGTCCGCAAAGGGGTGCAGGCGAACCCGCCGGCGGCGTGGGCCAAGGAGCTGTTCGCCAAGACCCCGGGGCCGGACGGCAAGCCGCACGACGGCCCGTTCGTCCAGCAGATGGACACCGCCCTGACCCGGCTGGAGGCGGTGTACAAGCCGGCGTACTTCGACCTGGTGTACGAGACGATCCGCTGCGTCGCCCGGGGGACGGCGAGCCTGAACAAGACGGACCCGGCCAAGCTGGCGACCGCGTTCGCCAAGCTGGCCCCGCAACTGGTCGCCCTGGAGCAGGCCAACCCGGACCTGGGGGAAGAGCTGAAGGACAAGCTCGCCGCCCTGCTGGACGAGTTCCCGCCGCTGAAGGCCGAGTACGCCAAGCAGGGCGGCAAAGCGTTCAGCCGGCCGGGGCCGTAACATCCGTAGGGTGCGTGGAGGGAGGCTTTGCGACCGCAACGCACCGCAGCCGGCAGCAACCGTGAACTGTGTCGCCGACTGCTCGAGGGGCGGGCGAGGCTCCTGCCGAGCCGGGGAGCGCGTGGCAACGGGTCGAAGCCACCCCCGCGGCCGTCACCGGGCCTGGGACGGAGCGGTTGCCGCAAGCTGGCGGCTCGGCAGGAGCCTCGCCCTCCCCTCGGGCAGTCACGGACATTGGTCCGATGTCCTGCGAAAGGGTGTCTCACCGGTGCGTTGCGCAGAGCCTCCACGCACCCTACATGAACCGACCGGAGCCGCCGATGCCCCGCCCGCTGCTCTTCCTCCTGCTCCTCGCCCCAACGGTGGCGATCGCCCAGTCCGGCGGGGTGGACCGCGTCGTCTACCGGGGCAAGGACGGCAAGCTCGTCACCGCCGACGCTGAGGTGAAGGAGTCCGCAGCCGGCGTGCAACTGCTGGTCGGCGGCAAGGCGAAGGAGGCGCTCTCCCCGCCCGAGGTGGTCCGCATCGACTACGGCTCCCTCCCCGGGCTGACCAAGGCCGACCTGTCAACCGTGCAGGTGTTCGAGGACGGCCGCGACCCGGCCAAGGCGGCCGCCGCGTTCGGGGCGTTACTCAAGAAGGTTGGCTCGCAGGCCGGGGAGAAGACCCGCCGGTATCTGGCGTTTCGCGAGGCGGTGTGGGCGGCCAAAGTGGTGGACGCCAAGACCGGGGACGAGTTCACCGCCGAGGCGAAGCTGGCCGCCGACCGGCTGGCCGGGGTGTTCCGCACCGCGAAGAAGAGCTGGGAGGCGTGGCCGGCCGCCCGCACCGCCGCCCGGCTGTACGCCGAGGCGGACGACTTCGAGTCGGCGGCCAAGGTGCTCGGCGAATTGGCAACCGTCCCCGACCTGCCGGCCGACCTGCGGGCCGACGCCCGGCTGGCCGAAGCCGCTGCTCTCATCCGCGGCCGGCGGTCGCTGGAGGCGGACGGGGTGCTGGCCAAGCTGGCCGCTGATCCGAGTCTGCCGACCGGGGCGAAGGACAAGCTGGCGGTGGTGACGGCCGCCGCCCGGGTGCCGCTGCCCAAGCCCGGTGAGCCGTCCAGCGGGGCGAAGCCGGCCCAACTGGCCGACCTGCAGAAAGCCGTGGACGCGGCCGGCCCGGGGGCGAAGGCGGTCGGCTACGGGCTGCTCGGCGAGGCGCTGCTGGCCCACGGCCAGACCCGGGAGGCGATGTGGGCGTTCCTGTGGGTGGACACCGTGTACAACCGGGAGCCGGACGAGCGGGTGCTGGCCATCCGCCGGCTGGTGACGGTGTTCGACAAGCAGGGGGAGAAGGACCGGGCCGACCAGTTCCGGGAGAAGCTGCCGCGGGTGCGCTGACGGCCGCCGGAAAGTCCCCTTGTCGGCCGCCGGACCGGCCTTTAACATGCCCCAACCGGGGCGGTAGCTCAGTTGGGAGAGCGCTGCAATCGCACTGCAGAGGTCGAGAGTTCAAATCTCTTCCGCTCCACTCCTAACCCCTCGCAAGTGACCGACTTGCGAGGGGTTTTTTCGTGCCCGGTCCCGCCGATCGGTTTTTGGCTGGGCAGCCGGCCCGGCCTCGGCTATCCTTGGGGAACCTGCCCCCACCCGGCCTCTTCTCCTGCCGGACTATGACCTGCCCTCGCCCCGCGGCCCTCGTCGCCGTCCTTCTGGTGTCCGCCCCGACCGCCGCCGCGGACCGGCCGGTCACGTTCGAGCGGGACGTCCAGCCGATCCTCACCCGGTCCGGGTGCAACGCCGGCCCGTGCCACGGCAAGGCCCGCGGGCAGAACGGGTTCGCCCTGTCCCTGTTCGGGTTCGACCCGGACTTCGACTTCGCCGCCATCGTCAAGGAGGGCCGCGGCCGGCGGCTGTTCCCGGCCGACCCGGACGCCAGCCTGCTGCTCCAAAAGGCGAGCGGGCGGGCGGCCCACGGCGGCGGGCGGAAACTGCCGGCCGACGGCCCCGAGTACGCTACCCTCCGCCGGTGGATCACCGCCGGCACCCCGCGGGCGGCCAAGGACGCCCCGGCCCTGGCCCGGGTCACCGTCACCCCGACGCAGATCGTCGCCCGGTTCAAACACCAGGAGCCGCTGCGGGTGACGGCCGAGTTCACCGACGGTAGCCGGGAGGATGTTACCCGGCTGGCCACCTTCCAGTCGAACGAGAGCGGGTACGCGGCGGTCGATGCGGACGGCGTCGTCCGGGTCGGCGGCATCGCTGGGGAGGCGGCTGTCACCGCCCGGTTCGGGGACAAGTTCGCCGTCTGCCACGTCCTCATCCCGCTGCCGGGGAAAGTCGAACCGGCCGCCTACGCCGGGCTGCCGGAGTCGTCCCCGATCGACCGGCTGGTCCGGGACAAGCTGGGCCGCCTCAGGCTGACCCCGTCCGCCCCCGCCCCGGACGCCACCTTCCACCGGCGGGCGCACCTCGACATCATCGGCCGGCTTCCCACCCCGGCCGAGACGCGGGTGTTTCTGGCGGACGCCGACCCGGCCAAACGGGCGAAACTGATCGACGCCCTACTCGCCCGGCCGGAGTACGCCGACTTCTGGGCGAGCAAGTGGGCCGACCTGCTGCGGCCGAACCCGTACCACGTCGGCATCAAGGCGACGTTCAACTACGACGCCTGGATCCGCGACCAGTTCCGGCGGAACGTGCCGTACGACCGGTTCGTCCGCGAGCTGCTGACCAGCCGGGGGAGCACGTTCACCAACGGGGCGGCGGTGTTCTACCGCGACCGCCGGGAGCCGGCCGAGCTGGCCACCATGGTCAGCCAGTTGTTCCTGGGCGTCCGGCTGGAGTGCGCCAAGTGCCACCAGCACCCGTCCGAGCGGTGGAGCCAGCGGGACTTCTACAGCTTCGCCGCGTTCTTCGGCCGGATCGGGCGGAAGGGGGTCGGCATCTCGGCCCCGATCTCCGGCGGCGAGGAGGTGATGTTCGTCGCCGACGCCGGCAAGGTGTCCCACCCGCTGACCGGCGAGGTGCTGCCGCCCCGACCGCTGCTGGCGGACGCGGTCGCGGTGCCGGCCGGGGGCGACCCGCGGGTCGCCCTGGTGGACTGGATGACCGCCCCGGGCAACCCGTTCTTCGCCAAGGTGATGGCCAACCGGGTGTGGGCCGACCTGATGGGCCGCGGGCTGGTCGATCCGGTGGACGACATGCGGGATACCAACCCGCCGACCAACCCCGAGCTGCTCGACCACCTGGCCAAGTCCTTCCGCGACAGCGGGTACGACGTCAAAAAGCTGATCCGCAGCATTGCGACCAGCCGGGTGTACGGGCTGTCGTCCGCCCCGACCCCGCGGAACGTCGGCGACACCCGCAACCACTCCCGGCACTACCGGCAGCGGCTGCGGGCCGAGGTGCTGCTGGACGCGGTGTCGGACGTGACCGGGGTGCCGGAGCGGTTCGACGCGATGCCGCCGGGGTCGCGGGCGGTGGAGGCGTGGACGGTCCGGTTCGACTCGAAGTTCCTGGACAGCTTCGGCCGCCCGGACCCGAACCAGGACCCGCCGTGCGAGCGGACCACGGACACGACCGTGGTACAGGCGCTGCACCTGATGAACGCCCCGGGGGTGGCGGCCAAGATCACCGCCGACGCCGGCCGGGCCGCCGCCCTGGCGGCGAGCAAGAAGACGCCGACGGAGATCGTCGAGGAGCTGTACCTGCTGGCCTACTGCCGGCCGCCGACGGCGGCCGAGCGGCGGCGTGCGTCGCCCGGTTCGAGAAGCCCGGGGCCAACCGCCGGGCCGTCACCGAAGACCTGATGCTGGGCGCGCTGAACACCCCGGAGTTCGTGTTCATCGACGACGAAGTTCTGCGTAGGGCGGGTCGAGGAGGTTTTGCGACGAAACGCACCGGCCCGGCAACGATACCCCCGCTTATCAGCGACCGCTTGGGGAGGGCGGGCAGCCTGCCGAGCCGGGGAGCTGCCCGGCAACCGGCACAGGCCACACCGGCGGCAGCTGCCGGGCAGGAGCGGTAGCGGTTGCCAGAGGCAGGTGCGGCTCGGCAGGAGCCTCGCCCTCCCCCCCGGGCTGGCCCGGGCCGTGACGGAACCCGCTGACCGAGGATGTCCCGCTGGTGCGTTTCGCCGAGCCTCAACGCACCCTACGAAGCACCGACCGCCGAGGAGCCTGACCGTGAGCCGAACCAACTGCGAAGGGGTCAGCCGCCGGGACTGCCTCCAGCTCGGGCTGACCACCCTGCTCGGCGGCGGGCTGGCCACCGCCCTGCGGGCGTCCGACGGCGGCCGGCTCACCGCCCAGGCGGACAGTTGCATCCTCATCTGGATGGACGGCGGGCCGACCCACTACGAGACGTTCGACCCGAAGCCGGACGCCCCGTCCGAATACCGGGGCGAGTTCAAGACGGCCGCCACCAAGACCCCCGGGGCGTTCCTGTCCGAGCACATGACCCGGCTGGCCGGCCTGTTCGACAAGCTGGCCGTCGTCCGGTCGGTCCGCCACGACCAGGGGAACCACGGGGCCGGCAACCACTACCTGATGACCGGCGCCCCGCCGCGGATCCCGGTCGGGTGCGGGGCGTTCGTCAGCTTCCACCCGAGCCTCGGGTCGGTGGTCGCCCACCAGAAGCCGGCCCCGGCCGGACTACCGGCGTACTTCAGCCTGCCGACCATGGCCCGGTCCGGCGGGCCGAACTTCCTGGGCGCCAAGTACGCCCCGTTCGTGGCCGACGGCGACCCGAACAGCCCGAACTTCCGGGTGCGGGACGTGGCCCTGCCGGCCGGCGTCACCGCCGGGCGGTTCGCCGACCGGTCCGACCTGCGGGCCGAGCCGGACCGGTTCCAGCGGATCCTGGACAAGACGGCCGCCGACCCGGCCGTGGCGATGGACGGCAACTACCAGCAGGCGGCCGAACTGATGCGGTCGGCGGAGGCCCAGGCGGCGTTCGACATCCACAAGGAGCCGGCCGCCGTCCGCGACCGGTACGGGCGGAACTCGTTCGGCCAGCGGGCGCTCTTGGCCCGCCGGCTGGTCGAGGCCGGGGTGCCGTTCGTCACCCTGTACGACGGCGGCTGGGACCACCACACCAAGCTGTTCGAGTCGCTCAAGACCCGGCTGCCGAAGTGGGACCAGACGGTGGCCGCCCTGATCGGCGACCTGGCCGACCGCGGCCGGCTGGACCGGACGCTGGTAATCGCCCTCGGGGAGTTCGGCCGCACTCCGCAGATCAACAAGGACGCCGGCCGGGACCACTGGTCGAACGCCATGAGCGTGCTGTTCGCCGGCGGCGGCACCCCCGGCGGGCAGATCGTCGGGGCGACGGACAAGAAGGGGTTCGCGGCCGTCGAGCGGGTGCTCTCCCCGGAGAACTTCGCGTCCACCGTGTACACCAAGCTGGGCATCGACCCGAACACCCTGCTGTACACCCCGCAGGGCCGGCCGGCCCACCTGGTCAGCGACCCGACCCCGATCCGCGAACTGATGGGGTAAGGGGCGTCGGAGTTTTGAGCCGCGGAGCGGCGGCGATGCGCCGCCAGGGGCGCCAGCCCCGGCGGTGGGATCGGAAAATGAATCCAGCCCCGGAGGGGCGGCAGATGCCAGCATCTGCCGCCCCTCGGGGCTCGGCCAGGGGTGCGGTCGGACCAGGGGCTGGCGCCCCTGGCTGCGCATCCGCCGCCGCTCCGCGGCTCCGAACCGTGGCCCAGGCATGCCGAAGAGAGTGACGCGAAAGGGGCGAATGAAACCGGCACTGTCACCCGTCGGCCTCCTCTACATTCTCTGCGGCCAGGCTCTCGCCGCCCCGCCGGCGGTCACGTCCCTTTTCCCGGCCGGCGGCCGGGCCGGGGCGACGGTCGAGGTCGCCGCCAACGGCACGTTCGACGACTGGCCGGCCCGCGTCTGGTCGAGTGACAAGGCGGTGTCGGCGGTCGCAACGAAAGAGAAGGGTAAGCTGACGGTGACGGTCGCCGCCGACGCCCCGCCCGGCGTCTGCTGGCTGCGGCTGCACACGCCTGCCGGGGCCAGCCAGCTCCGGCCGTTCGTGGTCGGCGCGCTCCCGGAGGCGGCCGAGGTCGAGCCGAACGACACCCCGGCGAAGCCGCAACCGATGACGCTGCCCGTGACGGTGAATGGCCGGCTGGCCAAGTCCGCGGACGTGGACGTGTATGCCGTCGGGCTGAAGCGGGGGCAGATGCTCGTCGCGGCATTGTCGGCCAACCGCCCGCTCGGCTCGCCGATGGACGGGGTGCTGCAGGTCGTGGCCGCCGACGGCACGGTGCTGGCCCAGAACAACGACCGCCGCGGGCTGGACCCGCTGCTCGCCTTCCCCGCCCCGGCGGACGGCACGTACCTGGTGCGGCTGTTCGCTTTTCCGGCCCAGCCGGACAGCAGCATCCGCCACTTCGGGTCGGCCGATTGCGTGTACCGGCTGACCCTGACCGCCGGCGGGTTCCTCGACCACGTCACCCCGTTCGCCGTGGAGGCGGGCAAGCCGGCCGACCTGCGGCTGCACGGCTGGAACCTGCCGGTCGACCGCTTCCGCCTGGCCGCGGACCGGGACCGCGTCACCCCGTCCGGTTGCGCGAACACGGGGGCCGTCGCCCGCGAGCCGCACCCGTGCTTCGATCTGACGGCGCCGCCGGCCGAACCGCTCGCCCCGCCGTTCACGGCTACCGGCCGGGTGCCGACCGCAGCAGTCGTGCCGGTGGCCGTGACCAAGGGGAAACCGCTGACCGTCAGTGTCGCGGCCGCCTCGCTCGGCTCCCCGCTCACCCCGGTGGTGCGGGTGACGGACGCGGGCGGCAAGGAGCTGGCGAAGGCGGAGCCGGCCCAGTTGCACGGCGACTGCGAGGCGGCCGTGACGCCCGCCGCCGACGGGGTGGTCCGGGTGTCGGTCCGCGACCTGATCGGCACGGCCGGGCCGGAGGCCGCCTTCCGGCTGCGGGTGGTGCCGGTCGCCCCGGACTTCGCCCCGACCGTCGCCGCCGACCGACTGACCGTCACCCCCGGCCAGCCGCTCGACGTGGCCGTCACGCTCAACCCGCGGCACGGGTTCGCCAGCGGCCTGAGGTGGGAGGTCGAGGGGCTGCCGCCCGGCGTGACCGTCGCGCCGACGGGGAAGGCGGACGCGAAGACCGTGACCCTGCGGTTCGAGGCGAAGGCCGCCGGCGTGGGCGGCCCGGTCCGGATTATCGCCGTCGATGCGAAGGACGCGGCCCGCCGGCGGGTGGTGGTGAAGCTCGCCGACTTCGACGCGGACACCTCTGACCTGTGGCTGACCGTCGCCCCGCCGGCGGCCAAGAAGTGACGCCTCGGTCACTTCGCCGGGGCGGCGGCCGCTTTCACCCCGGCCAGGTACGCCGCAACGGCCAGGTGAATCGCCGCGGCCGTCTTCTCCCGATCTTCCTCCGGCAAGTCGGCCGCCATCACCGGGAACGACTGTCCAATGCGGCCCATCAGCGTCTCAACCGCCCATGTCGCGCGGCCGGCCGCGACGAACAAATCCTGTTCCACGACCCACTTGAACGGGGGCACGTTCTGAAGCTGTCCCCTTTTGAGCCGGCTTGGGATGTTCAGGCCCAGGTGGTTCGTCAGGCCAATTTCGGTCAAGTTATCGACATGCGGCTCGAACGCCTCGATGAGCCGGAGTCGGTCGGCCAGCGGACGGCCCCGCCACCCGTCCCGAATCCCAACCAGAGTGGGGTAATCTTGCTCGGTCAGGAAGATGGAGATTTCTCGGAACTGTGCGACGTATTGTTTGATTACGCCCGCCCGCCGGTCCCACTCTTCCTTTGTCAGCCCGCCGTCGAGTTCGGGTAGTCCGACAGCCGAACTAGTCGACTCACCGTCCGGCCCCATCAGCACGTTGATCGCCCAAGCGGCCTTCCCACCGACAAGAAACAAGTCTTGGCCCGGCCCCCATCCGTGCCCGTAGAACTTCAACTCCCCGGTCTTAAACCGGTAGCTAATCATTAAATCTGCAGGGTTCGCGACCCCCACCTTGGTCTGGTCGGTCAAGTGCGGAGTGAGGGCATCGACTAGTCGAACGCGGCTTAGCAATCCCAGCGACTTCCAATCACTTATGACTTTGTGAAGGGTAGGGCAGTCCTTCTCCATCAAGAACGCACGAACTCGCGCGGTTGTGGCCGACCGGTCGTGCGTAAAATCCGGAGGCGCAACGCCGCACGACATGATGCCGCTTGCTAGCAGGCCTAAAGAAGTAACGCCCATCGGTCACCTCTTCTGAAAGTTGCTCGGGTTGGTGGGAGCCGTGTAGTCCATATCGAACTCGACTACCACCCCTTGGTATGTGAATACCCAGTGGGCCATCGTACCGGTTACAGTAATGGTCTCGGTACGAGTGCCTTGACCGACAAACACCATGGCCTCGGCATCGCACGCCCTCGCGTGCGCATCCCTGATGTCCGTGACGCCCTTGACCTGCTGGTAGTACTGCTCAACCAGAGCGTGCGTGACAACGGCCGCCCCCCATCGGGTGTCGAACGCGAATCCGCGAGCCATGTCTGAGGGGTCTACTTCCCTTGTCGCGAACCGGTCGAAGCGAACCTCCTTGTCGACAACCGCCTTCACTGCGGTCTGGGTCTCGCTCTTGAAGATTTCGTCCACATACGACCGGACCGTGAGTTGCCAGGGCTGAGCGTCGGACGGCACGGTTCCCTCCGTCCGCCAGACGTTGTAGTCCCCGTCTTGCGTCAGCTTCCATGCCCCACTGCTCCCGATCTGTCCCAGGAATTGGTTCCGGAGGGACCGCTCGCCTGTCACCTTCAGCCCGGTGTAGATCGTGTACTGCACCTGGTCGTCCGCCGACTGGCCGGCGATAGTGAACCGGGCCTTGACCGAACCGCCCCCGAGCGTGATCCCCTCGATCTTGAGGGAAATAGCCTTGTCCGGGGCGGCGAAGTCAGTCTTGTTCGTCACCTCCACCCAGTTGCCGGCGTCCTGCCACCACACCTTGACGTTGCTGCCGATCGTCCAGGTGAGTGTACCGAGGGTGCCTGCCGGCCCCAGCGACAGGGTTCCGTCCGCCAAATCCTGATCGCCGGGGACGATCACGTGCTTGCCGGTTGTCGGATTGACCAGATTGTCGGAGGCAAAAGTGTGTGGCCCGCCGCCCAACGGGATGCCCGTCGATTGCTGCTCGTCGAAGTTGTCGTTGATGTGGATCTTCTGGCCCGGCGCCACGTTCTCGACGGCGTCCGCCAGCCCCGCGATGTTGAGGTCCACGGTGATGGGTGCCCCGGGCACCGCCACCCCACCGGCGTTCCCCCCGAACGCATACCACGGGTCGGCGATCTGGGCGCCGGTCAGCCCCACGACCACCGGGACCGCCTGGAACGAGAAATCGAGGTACTCGCCGGGCAGGGCGGTGTCGGTGTCGTCGGACGTGACCCACCGCATGATGCCGGGGTCGTCGTTCGTATCCCCGACCTACACCTCCCACCCGGCCGGCCCCTCGACGCTCGACGGGACGACCACTCCCGGGTAGACGAACAGGCCGAAAAACCCGATCCCGATCGGTGACGGACTGCCGAACCCCTGGGCGTAATCGACCGACCCGTTGACCAGGTGGTAGTTCCAGTCGTACAGCCCGTCGGCCGCCTCGTTCACCGTCACACGGACCGTAGCCGTCCCGCCGGATATCCCGTCCGTTAGCGTGAACGTGTTGTCGTACACGGCCGGCACGACCCGCGGCGGCGTGCGCTTTCGCGGGGGAGGGGCGGCGAGCGGCCGACGGCGCAGGTTTGCGGTCGGACGGCGGTAACAGGGCAGCGCGGACGATCGGCGGGACATATCTATTTCATGGAATGGCCGGAACGGGCCGAGGGGCGATAACGGGAAGACGAGAGCGGCCCGGAAATCGCCCCTCGCACCCCGCCTCACTCTACCACTTTGGGATGCCATGCCGCTGCCTCGCTTGCTGCTCCGCCTGCTCGGCCGCCGGTTGCCGACCGTCCGCGGCGAACTGGCCGTCCCCGGCCTGGCCGCCCCGATCACCGTCCGCCGGGACCAGTGGGGCATCCCGCACGTCGCCGCCGAGTCTCCGGCCGACGCCTGGTTCGGCCTCGGGTTCTGCCATGCCCAGGACCGAGGGTTCCAGCTCGAAACCCTGCTCCGGGTGGCCCGCGGGACGCTCGCCGAACTGGTCGGCCCGGACGGGCTGCCGGTGGACCGGATGAGCCGCCGCATCGGCTTCCGGCGGGCGGCCGACGCCCAGCTCCCGGCCCAGCACGCCGACATCCGGGCCACCCTGGCCGCGTACACCGCCGGCGTCAACGCCGGGTTCGCCCGCGGCGGGCCGAAGGCTCATGAGTTCGTCCTGCTGGGGGGCGAGCCGACCCCGTGGGAGCCGGCCGACGTGCTGGCCGTGCTCAACCTGCAGGCGTGCGGGCTGGCGTCCAACTGGGACCTGGAGCTGGCCCGGCTCCGCATCCTGCTGGCCGACGGGCCGGACGCCCTGCGGGCGCTCGACCCGCTCGGGAGTGCGGCCGAGTTGACTGGGCAGGCGGCAC
This sequence comes from Gemmataceae bacterium, assembly GCA_046350115.1. Taxonomy (GTDB): domain Bacteria; phylum Planctomycetota; class Planctomycetia; order Gemmatales; family Gemmataceae; genus JAXMAZ01. The sequence goes on along the minus strand of JAXMAZ010000012.1, from coordinate 139,591 downwards.
CCGGCGCAGACCTCACCCCCGCCCTCGACCGGCTGGCCGAAGACCTGGGGCGGTTCCGCGAGTACAGCCCGGCCGGCGGCGGGTCGAACAACTGGGCGATCGCCGGCGCCCGCACCGCGTCCGGCAAGCCGCTGCTGGCCAACGACCCGCACCTGCCGCCGGCCGCCCCGGGCATCTGGTATCTAGCCCACCTGACCACCCCGGACTGGTCCGTCGCCGGCGGCGGGCTGGTCGGCGGGCCGGCCCTGCCGGTCGCCCACAACGGCCACGCCTGCTGGGGCATGACCGCCGGGCTGACCGACAACACCGACCTGTTCGTCGAGACGCTCGGGCCGGACGGCCGCAGCGTACGGGAGGCGGACGGGTCGTTCCGCGCGTGCGACGTGCACCGGGAGGTGATCCGGGTGAAGGGCGGGGCGGACCACGTCGAAGAGGTGCTCGTCACTCCCCGCGGGCCGGTGATTTCGCCGCTGGTCGCCGGGCTGACCCACGCCGTCTCGCTGCGGGCGGTGTGGCTGATGCCGCTCCCCATCCGCGGGGTGCTCGACGCGCCGGCGGCCCGGGGCTTCGACCCCTTCCGTCGCGGGTTCGCCCACTGGCCGACCCTGCCGCAGAACGTGCTTTACGCCGACGCCGACGGCACGATCGGCTACCAGCTCGTGGGCCAGTTGCCGGTCCGCCGCCTCGGACACGGGCTGTTCCCGGCCCCGGCCGACACGCCCGGCGGCGGGTGGGCGGACGAGCTGGTCCCGTTCGACCGGATGCCGCACGCGACCGACCCGCCGGCCGGGTTCCTGGCGACGGCCAACGACCCGCCGCCGAACCCGCCCGGCGGCCCGTTTCTCGGGCTGGACTTCTGCGACCCGAGCCGGGCGGCCACCATCCGCGAGGAGCTGGCGAAGAAGGACAGCGGCTGGACCGTCGCCGACTGCCAGGGGGTGCAGACGAACGTCCGCTCCCGGCGGTGGCAGGACTTCCGGGCGTACCTGCTCAGCCTCACCCCGGACGACCCTGACGCGGCCGCCGGGCTGGACCTGCTCCGCGGCTGGGACGGCGAGGTGTCCGCGGAGTCGGCGGCGGCCACGGTGTTCGAGCTGTGGGTGGCCGAGTTGGGCGTCCGGGCGGCCCGGGCGAAGGCGCCGCGATCGTGGGAGGTCGCCCTCGGCGGGGCCGGCGGCGGGCCGCTCGGGCACAACCTGTTCTCCGAGCGGCGGACCCTACACCTGGCCCACCTGCTCCGCACCGAGCCGCCCGGCTGGTTCCCCCGGCCGTGGGCGGACGAGGCGGCGGACGCCCTGGCGGCGGTGGTCCGGCACCTGCGGCAGCGGGTCGGCCCGGGGCCGGCGTGGTGGGCCTGGGGGGCGGTCCGGGCGCTCGAGCCCCGGCACCTGATCCTGGGCCGGCACCGCTGGCTCGGGCCGCTGTTCAACCTGCCGGCCGTGTCTGTCGGCGGGGACGCCCACACCGTCCTGCAGGCCGGGGTGCGGCCGCTCACCCCGACCGCCCCGCCGCACATGATCCCCGGGCTGCGGGCGGTGTTCGACACGGCCGACTGGGCGAACTGCCGGTTCGGGCTGCTCGGCGGCCAGTCCGGCAACCCGCTCAGCCCGCACTTCGCCGACCTGCTGCCGCTGTGGCAGGACGGGGACGGCGTCCCGATCGCGTGGACCTCGACGGCCGTCCTGCGGGCGGCGGTCCACGTCCTCCGGCTGGTGCCGGCGGCTTCGTAGGGTGCGTTGAGGAGGCCTTGCGACGAAACGCACCGGCCCGGCAACGACGGCGTCCGTGGGCGGGGATCGCAGTGGTGCGTTTCGCAGAGCCTCCACGCACCCTACGGGAACGACCTTCCGTAGGGTGCGTGGAGCGAGGGCTTTGGCGAGCGGAACGCACCGGCCCGGCAACGACATCATCTGTGGGATGCGGTCCCATCGGTGCGTTTCGCAGAGCCTCAACGCACCCTACGGCAGACTCGACGCCCTACGCCCGCCGGCTGACGCCCTTCCGCCAGAACGCCCACCACGGCCGGGTCGGCGGCGGGGGCGGGGTCGGGAGAGCCGGTTCCCCGCCGCGGAGCATGAGCCGCTCCTTGTCCGCCCAGGTGCCGGGGGCCGCCGCCCACCGCTCCCGGGCCGCCCGACAGTCGGGACAATGGGCGGTCGCTTGCACCGGGCCGCCGGCCTGCCGCCCGGTGTGCGGGAACCGCGTCCGCTCGACGGCCGAGTACGCACCGAAGTGGGTCATCTCCTCCAGACCCAACGGCTTCCCCGCCGCTTCACCCGACGGGACCGGGAGCAGTTTGCGGTTGTGAACCAGGCACCGGCCGCCCGGCTTGTCGGCCCGTGGCTTGCCGTACACCTCCCACCACAGCCCCCAAAGATCCCGCCAGTACCGCCGGGCCGCCCGGCAGGCGGGGCAGAACTGCACCGGGTCGGCGCCGGCCGGCTGACCGGGACCGGAGGAGCGGTCGAACGGGAAGTGCTGCTTTCGGCCGACCAGGAAGTCCGCGTGATACTTCATCCCCGGCTCCCCGGGCGGGGGGCCGAGGCCGGGCACGAGCGGCTGCTTGTGGACCGGGCAAACGGACACTCCCATAGCCCCTCCACCGTCCCCACGTGTGCAGACCGGGTGCCATCGGCCGGCCCGGTCACCGGGTCCGCGCAACTGGATCGCCCGAACCCACCCGTAGGGAAGCGGTTACGACTGACGCCGCGCGAGTTCGGCAGATGTCAGGATGCCAGAGAAAATGAACTCGGTCAACTGCCGGGCCTGGGTGGCGAGCGGCGGCCGGCTGGCGGCGAAGTGGTTGGTGAACATAGTGCCGTACATCAGGTCGCCGATCATGTCGATCAGTTGGTCCGGCTTCACCGGACGGACCCGGCCGGCCCGGATCAGGTCGGCGTAAACGGCCCGCCACTCGGCCGCCACCGCCTGCCGGTTCTCCAGGTACGTTGGAGCCTTGCGGTCCCGGAACTCGGCCCGCTCGATCACCATCAGCTCGACCAGGTCCGGGTGGTCGCGGTAGAACTCCAGGTACGCCCGGACGGCCAGGGCGAGCCGGTCGAGCGGGTCGGCTACCGGCTCGTAGGCCGACCGGACGAACGTCCGCATCCGCTCCATCCCGCGGTCCACGGCCGCCAGGAACAGTCGCTCCTTGCTCGGGAAGTACCGGTACAGCGTCCCCTTGGCGACCCCGAGCCGGTCGGCCAGGGTCTGGACGTCGAGATCCTGATATCCGTGGCGGGCGAACAGGGCCGCCGCCGCGTCCAGGATCTGTTCCCGCCGGCGGGCCGCCAGCGTGGGGTCCGCCCGCCGGCCCGGCCGCCGCACCCGCCCGGCCATGCCGCCTCCCGTGGTCGTGTCTCAGCTGCTTGGGTTTCCCCCCGCTCTCCGCTTCGGGGAGGGGCCGGGGGAGGGGTCCACGACCCCGACCCGGTCCCGCGCCTTCACTGCCTCGGGGAATGATTGAATCGCTCACCCCTTCCCGAAGCGGGGAGGGGGAGAAGAACCCCGAGCATTCGGACCCACCGCCCGCCTCCGACTCAAGTTGACTGACCGGTCAGTCACTAATTACACTGAGTTCGGGCCGGGCGTGCAAGCTCACCCGCCGCCGGCCGGTATTCTCGGTATGCGACGCCCCTTACACCCGGTACCACCGGACATGCCGTTCCGCCTGTTGCCCGTCCGCGGGATCGCCCTGCTCGTCGCCGCCGCGGCCGTCGGCTGCCAAGGGGCCAAGCCGCCGCCGCCGGCCCCGCCGCCGGCCAAGGTGACGGTCGCCCACCCGGTCGTCCGCACCCTGTCCGACTACGGCGAGTACACCGGGTACACGGACGCCATCCAGCGGGTGGAGATCCGCCCGCAGGTCAAGGGGCGGGTGCTGAAGGTGCACGTCAAGGAGGGGACGGAGATCACCGCCGGGACGCCCCTGTACGAGATCGACCCGAGCGAGTACCGGGTGGCCCGGGACGACGCCCAGGCGGCCCTCAACCGGGCGGTCGCCGACCAGAAGCGGGCGGTGGCCGAGCGGGACCGGGCGGACGCCTCCCTGGCCCGGTTCGTCAAGCTCGGGCCGAGCACCGGGCTGAGCGACGAGGAGCGGGACCAGGCGAAGATGGCCGCCCGGACGGCCGCCGCCGCCGTCGGCCAGGCGGACGCGGCCATCGACCAGGCCAAGGCCAAGCTGGCCCGGGCCGAGCTGGACCTCGGGTACACCAAGATCGTCGCCCCGATCAGCGGCCGGGTCAGCCGGACGTTCGTCACCGAGGGCAACCTGGTCGGGTACAACGAGCCGACCCAGCTCACCGTGATGGTGGACGTGGACCCGATCTACGTGTTCTTCGACGTGCCGGAGCGGGACGCCATCAAGTTCGAGCGGGAGGCCAAGGCGAACAACCGGCCGCTCTGGTCGGCCGGCAAGATCCCCTTGGAAGTCGGGGTGGAGACGGAGGACGGCTACCCGCACAAGGGGGTGATCAACTTCCGCGACCCGCGGTTCGAGCCGGGGACCGGGACGATCCGGCTGCGGGGCATCGTGCCGAACGACGCCCGGACGCTGTCCAGCGGCATGTTCGCCCGGGTGCGGTTCCCGCTCGGCCCGCCCCGGGACCGGCTGATGGTGCCGGCCGCCGCCGTCCTGTCCGACCAGCGGGGCCGGTACGTGCTGGTGGTGAACAAGGACAACACGGCCGAGTACCGGGCCGTCACCCTCGGCCCCCGGGTGGACCCGCTGGTCGCCGTCGAAGAGGGGCTGAAGGCGGACGACTGGGTGATCGTCAACGGCGTCCAGAAGGCCCGGCCGAAGACCGTTGTCGATCCGGACCGACAGCCGCTGGAAGCGACGGCGTCGGCCGCGAAGAAGTGACGCGGCGAGTGTGCCGAGGGACGGCTTTGCCCTCTCCCCTTGGGGGAGAGGGTGGCCCGGCTCTGCGGGCCGGGTGAGGGGTCGGGACTGCGACCCGCCCCGGCGACTGCGACGGGTGAAGCGCTGACCCCTCACCCCCAGCCCCTCTCCCCCAAGGGGAGAGGGGAGCAAGACAGCGGAACGTCGCCCCCATCCCCACCGGACCCCCCGATGATCTCGCGGTTCTTCGTCGACCGGCCGGTGTTCGCCAACGTGATCGCGGTGTTCACCCTGCTGTTCGGGGCGGTCGCCCTGTACCGGCTGCCGGTCGAGCAGTACCCGCCGATCACCCCGCCGACGGTCGTCGTCAGCACCACCTACCCGGGGGCCAACGCCCAGGTGGTGGCGGACACCGTCGCCGCCCCGATCGAGCAGCAGGTGAACGGCGTCGAGAACATGATGTACATGTCGTCCACCTGCTCGGCGGACGGCGGGTACTCGCTCACCGTCACGTTCGCCATCGGCACCAACCTGGACCAGGCGCAGGTGCTCGTCCAGAACCGGCTGGCGGTGGCCGAGCCGCAACTGCCGGAGGAGGTCCGCCGGCAGGGGGTGACGACCAAGAAGCAGTCGTCCAACATCATCCTGGCCATCTCCCTGACCTCGCCGGAGAAGGTGTACGACGGGCTGTTCATGTCCAACTACGCCACCCTCCGGCTGCGGGACGAGCTGAGCCGGGTGGCCGGGGTCGGGGACGTGATGGTCCGGGGGACCGGCGCCTACGCCATGCGGGTGTGGCTCGACCCGGACCGGCTGCGGAGCCGGCAACTGACCACCGAGGACGTGATCGCCGCCCTCCGCCGGCAGAACGTCCAGGTGGCCGCCGGGCAGGTCGGCCAGCCGCCGACCGCGTCCGACCAGCCGCTCCAGTACACCGTCACCACCAAGGGCCGGCTGTCCGACGCCGACCAGTTCGAGGGGATCGTCCTCAAGACGGGCACCGACGGCCGGCTGACCTACCTGCGGGACGTGGCCCGGGTCGAGCTGGGGGCGCAGAACTACGACTCGTTCGCCACCCGCAGCGGGATGGAGGCGGCCAACATCCTGATCTACCAGCTCCCCGGGTCGAACGCCCTGGACGTGGCCCAGGGGGTGCGGAAGGCGATGGACAAGCTGGCCCGCGACTTCCCCCCGGGGATGGAGTACACCATCCCGTTCAACACCACCAAGTTCGTGGACGCGGCCATCCACGAGGTGTACATGACGCTGGCCATCGCCGGGGTGCTGGTGCTGGTCGTCATCCTGGTGTTCCTCCAGAGCTGGCGGGCGCTGCTGGTCCCGGCCACCACCGTCCCGGTGACGATCATCGGGGCGTTCGCGTTCATGCCGGTGATGGGCTTCTCGGTCAACCTGCTCACCCTGTTCGGGCTGGTGCTGGCCATCGGCATCGTGGTGGACGACGCCATCGTGATCGTGGAGAACGCGGCCCACCACATCGAGCGGGGCATGGCCCCCCGGGAGGCCACCATCCGGGCGATGAACGAGGTGACCGGGCCGGTCATTGCGATCACCCTGGTGCTGATGGCGGTGTTCCTGCCGACGATGTTCCTGCGGGGGATCACCGGCGAGCTGTACCAGCAGTTCGCCCTGACCATCGCGGCCACCGCGCTCATCAGTGCGATCAACGCCTTGACCCTGAAGCCAGCCCAGTGCGCCACCTGGCTGCGGCCGGTGCCGGCCCGGCGGGCGCTCCCGGTGCGGGCGTTCAACACCGCCTACGGGTGGGTGGAGGCCGGGTACGCCTGGGCGGTCCGGCAGATGATCCGGGTGTGGTGGCTGGTGCTGCTGGCGTTCGTCGGGCTGGCCGCCCTCACCGGCTGGTGGTACCAGCAGCTGCCGACCGGGTTCCTGCCGACCGAGGACCAGGGGTACGTGATCGTCGCCGTGCAACTGCCGGACGCCGCGTCCCTCGGCCGGACGGCCGACGTGACCGAGCGGATGAACAAGGTGATGCGGGAGGTGCCGGGGGTGGACAACTGGTTCGCCCTGGGCGGGTTCTCGCTGCTGGAGGGGACGAACACGTCCAATGCCGGCACCATGTTCATCGCCTGGAAGGACTGGGCCGCGCGGACCGACCCGAGCATGAGCCAGGACGCGCTGGTGGCCCGGCTGCGGAAGGAGTTCGCGGACATCCGGGAGGCGATCATCATCGTGCTGGTGCCGCCGTCCATCCGCGGGCTGGGGGTGGCCGGCGGGTTCGAGATGAAGATCGAGGACCGCGAAGGGGTCGGGCTGGCCGAGATGCAGGCCCGCACCCAGGCGATCGTGGACGCCACCCGGTCCCGGCCGGAGATCGGCCAGGCGACCACCACCTTCCGCCCGGCCGTCCCGCAGGTGTACCTGAACATCGACCGGGTGAAGGCGGAGAAGATGGGGGTCCGGGCGGACGCCATCTTCGCCACCCTGCAGGCGTACCTCGGGTCGTTCTACGTGAACGACTTCAACCGGTTCAACCGGACGTACCAGGTGCGGGTGCAGGCGGAGGCGCCGTTCCGCCACCGGCCGCAGGACGTGGCCAAGCTGGAGGTGCGGAACCGGGACGGGCAGATGGTCCCGCTCGGCACCCTGCTGACGGTCGAGGAGCGGCTCGGGCCGTCGGCCATCAGCCGGTACAACCTGTACCCGGTGGCGACCATCAACGGCGGGGCCGCCCCGGGGGTCAGCTCCGGGGACGCGCTCAAGGCGATGGAGGAGATCGCCGCCCAGGAGCTGCCGGGGAGCATGGGGTTCGACTGGACCGGGATCGCCTTCCAGGAGAAGCAGGTGTCCGGGGAGGCGCTGGCGGTGTTCGCCCTGGCGGTGCTGATGGTGTACCTGGTGCTGGCCGCCCAGTACGAGAGCTGGATCCTGCCGCTGGCGGTCATCCTGGTGGTGCCGCTCGGGGTGCTGGGGGTGGTGGCGGCCGTCTGGCTGCGGAAGTTCGACAACAACATCTACACCCAGATCGGGGTGGTGCTCATCATCGCTCTGGCGTCGAAGAACGCCATCCTGATCGTCGAGTTCGCCCGGGAGCTGCGGCGGGACGGGCTGGGCATTCGGGAAGCCGCTTTGAAGGCGGCCCGGATGCGGTTCCGGCCGATCCTCATGACGAGCTTCGCGTTCATCCTGGGGGTGGTGCCGCTGGTCTGGGCGACCGGGGCCGGGGCGGCCAGCCGGCAGTCGCTCGGCACCGCGGTGTTCGGCGGGATGATTACCGCGACGGTGCTGGCGGTATTCTTCGTGCCGTCGTTCTTCGTCGCCTTCCAGGGGCTGGCCGAGTTGCTCGGCGGCCGGCGGCCGGACCGGCCGGCGGACCGGACGCCAGCGTACCCGGCGGCCCACGCCAACGGGGCGGCCGGACACGAGCCGGTCGGCGTGGGGGCGAGCGGGGCTTAGGACAGGGGCCGCTCACTGCGGTCGCGGCTCCTGGGGCGAGAGGGGGCATCTGTCCGAGCGACCGGGTGAAGTCGCAACGGGTTTGACCCGTTTCGAAGACAGCCGGAGGGGAGGGCGAGGCTCCTGCCGAGCCGGGAGCGCCCCGGGTGACGGTCCGGCCCGTGGGCGAGCGCCCCGACCGGTGAAGGCCCACGGCTCGGCAGGAGCCTCGCCCTCCCCTCCGGCTGTCGCGGACAAGACCAGAGTCACCCGTCACCCCGGGAACACGTACGGCTTGCGGTACTCGTAGGTCAGCAGCTTGTTCGCCGCCGGGCTGTTGGTGAACCGCTCGGCCGACTCGTCCCACTCCAGGTACGACCGCGTCCGGTGGGCGATGTTCGCCACCAGCGCCGCCGTCGTGCAGCGGTGCCCGTACTCCACGTCGCAGGTCGGCGTCTTGCGGCTCTTGACGCAGTCGAGGAAGTTGCGGGCGTGGTCCGCGTCCTTGATCTGGCCGGCCACTGTCTTCGCCGCGATCTGGGCCTTCGCCCCGGTCCGCCAGCCCCGCTCCCGCTCCCGGTCCACCGGCGACCGTGCGGCGAACTCGTTCGGCGTCACCGCCTCCGGCACCACCTCGTACCCGTTCAGCCGGAAGTACAGCGTGCCGGTCGTGCCGCGGAACTCGATCTCGCACGGCCGGCCGGCCGGCGGCGCCCCGGTGGCGTTGAACTGGGAGAACGTCACCAGCGTGTCCCCGGGGTAATGCCAGACGACCTCCAGCGTGTCCGGCACCTCGCGGTTGTCGTAAGCCGCGAACTTGCCGCCCATCGCCACCACCGCCTTCGGGGCGGTCACGCCGAGCGACGCCTGAATCTGGGCCAGGTAGTGGACGCCGAAGTTGGTGAGCTGGCCGCCGGAGTGGTCGTAGAACCAGCGGAACCGGTAGAAGGTGCGGTTCCGGTTGTACCGCCGCATCGGGGCCGGGCCGAGCCAGGCGTCCCAGTCGAACCCGGCCGGCGGCTCCTCGTCCGGCGGGTTGCCGATCCCCTGGGGCCACTCGTTCTGGACGTGGAAGCACCGCACCGCCGTCACCTTGCCGATGCCGCCGGATCGGACGACCTCGGCCGCCTCCCGGGCGAACGGGCTGGACATCCGCTGGATGCCGCACTGCACCACCCGCTTGTGCTGGCGGGCGGCCGTCACCATCGCCCGCCCCTCGGCCACGCACAGGCTGAGCGGCTTCTCGCAGTACACGTCCTTGCCGGCCTTGCAGGCGTCCACGGTCATCAGCGCGTGCCAGTGGTCCGGGGTGGCGACCACCACCGCGTCCAGGTCTTTGCGGTCGAGCAGCTTGCGGTAGTCGTGGGTCAGGTCCGGGGAGCCGCCGATCTTCTTGGCGGCGAACTCGCGGTACGGCGGGTGCAGGTCGCAGACGGCGGCCACGTCCGCGTCCTTGTGGGCGAGGAACGCGGACAGCACCTGGTCGCCGCGGTTGCCGACGCCGATGAACCCGACGCGAACGCGGTCGTTCGCCCCGGCCGTCCGGCGTGCGGCGAGGGCGGATGGGGCGGCCACGCCGGCGGCGGCCGCGGCCTTGGTGAAGTCTCCCGCGGAGAGGCGGGCCACGGTTCCTCCGGGGAAGGGTGAAGGTGTAGGGCGGGTCAAGCCGGCTCTGCGGCGCCGACCCGCCGGCCCGGGCGAGGACAAGGTGCGACTTTGGGCAGGCCGGGTTTTGTAGGGTGCGTGGGAGGCTCTGCGGAACGCACCACCGCGGCTTAACCCTCCGATGCGGTCGTTGCGGGGCCGGTGCGTTCCGGTCGCATAGCCTCCTCCACGCACCCTACACCTCCGGGGAAGGGTGGGTTTGGCGTAGGGCGGTCAAGCCGGCTCTGCGGCGCCGACCCGCCGCGAACGGCAAGCACGTCCCGCCGGGCCGGCGGGTCGGCGCGTCCAAAGCGACGCTTGACCTGCCCTACGACGACCCGGCTAGCCGTTCCGGCCGGTGGCGGGGCAGTTCGGCCTTGGTGTCGCCCAGGCTGTTCCAGTTCAGCCGCCGGTTCAGGTCCACCTCGGCAGTGACGACCATGCCCCACTTGGCCGCCTGCGCCAGCGGCTCCCCGGCGTGGTCGTAGACGGCCGAGATCATCCAGTTCCGGGACACGTCCTGTAGGTGCTGCTGACCAGGTAGACGTGGTTCTCGCAGGCGCGGGCGGCGGCCAGCCCCGGGTTGCACCCCCACACCGGCCAGCCGATCACCTCCGCCCCGCGGTTGGCCAACTCCCGGGCCACCTCGGGGAAGAAGCCGTCGTAGCAGACCATCAGCCCGACCTTGCCGAACCGGGTGTCGAACACCGGGTACTCGCTCCCCGGGGCGACCCCCCGCTCGATCTCCCCGCGGGGCAAGCACACCTTGCGGTACTTGCCGATGAGTCCGCCGTCCGGGCCGATCAGGGCCGCCACGTTGTACACCAGGTGGCCGTCCCGCTCCAGCAGCCCGGCGACGACGTACAGGTTGTGCTTTCGGGCCAGCTCGCCGAAGTACCGGGTGGACGGCCCCGGAACCGGCTCGGCACAGTCGGCGTAGCTCTTGCCGGTGTTGATGAAGGTGAGCGTCTCGCCGAGGACGACCAGGTCCGCCTTCTGCCGGGCCGCCTCGGCGACCAGCGGGGCGAACTCCTCCCGGTTGGCCGCCGGTGACTTGCCGGACGGGCGGAAGTGGACGGTCGCCAGCCGCACGGTTCGCGGGGCCGGGGCCGGCACCTCGGTCACGCCCGCGTCCGCCCACTCGACCCGGCCGTTCGGCGCCCACAGGAAGTGCAGTTCGACGACGGCCCGGGTCGCCTTCGCCGGGGCGCGGTAGGTGTCGGACACCTCGGTCCAGCCGGCCGGGTCGGTCCCCTTGTCGGTCGGGTGCTCCGGCTCGGCCGGGCCGGCGTACCCCTTCAGATACCCGGCCACCGGCGGCTCGCTCATCGGCACCGCCTTGCCGGCGTCGTCGGTCCACCGCACCCGCACCACCGCCGACCGCCGCGGCACGGCCACGTCCGTCGCCTTGCGGACGGCGTGGACGTGGTAGTGCTTGCCGCCTGTGACTGGGAACGCCTTCTCCACCCAGCCGTGCAGCCCGTCCCGGCCGTCGGCGGTGAAGACGAATGCCCCGGTCTTTTTCGGCCCGCCGGCCGGGTCGAAGACGATCGCCGGGCGAAGCTCGTCCCGCGGGGCGGCGGCCGTCCAGCCGGCGGGGAGGCTCGGGTCGGCGACCGGGAGCAGTAGGCAGAGGGTGAGCAGGCACATGACGGGTGTCCGGACGGGACCGGCGGGGGCAGGTCTGGCCAGGATACCCCGGACAGCGGTCGGGGGGAACGGTTTGCTCGTCGGATACAGGTCGTGCCGGAGTGGTCCAGTGTAGGGCGGTGCCGAGTCTTCGAGGCCTGCCGGCTGGGGCGAGGCCGCTGCCCCGGACGGCGGGCCTCGAAGACTCGGCACCGCCCTACAGGCACCCGCTCATCCAGGTCTCTATCTACTTCGCCCGGCCGTAAGTGCCGATCAACTCCCCTTCGCCCAGCACATGGCCGGCCATGGCGGCGAGCAGCTCGTCCCGGGTGGCCCCGGGCGGCAGGTCGAGCCGGGCGTCCAGGGCGAACAGCCGGAACACGTACCGGTGCGGCTCGCCCGGCGGCGGGGCCGGTCCGCCGTACCCGACCGTGCGGAAGCTGGTCCGCCCCTGGGCCGACCCGTCCGCCAGGGTCGCGGTGGCCGGCACCCCGGCGGCCACCTCCCGGGTCGCGGCCGGCAGGTTGTACAGCAGCCAGTGGGTGAACAGCCCCCGCGGGGCGTCCGGGTCTTCGCAGACGAGGGCCAGGCTCTGCGCCCCGGCCGGCACCTCGCCCCAGGCCAGCGGCGGGGACTCGTCCCGCCCGTCGCCGGTGTACCGGGTCGGGATCGCCGCCCCGGCCTCGAACGCCGGGCTGGTCAGCCGGACGGCGGTCTCGGATCGTGCCATGTCGGTTCCTCCGGAACGCAGCAGAAGCCGGTTCACCCCACGCCGGCGGCCTCGCGGCGGCGGAGCAGCTCGCGGACCTGGTCGTCGGTCGTCTGGGCGAAGTCCTCGTACCACACCCCGACGGCGTAGAACGGGTCCGGCTCCTCGCCGCAGATCGCCTCGTCCGCCTCCCCCTGGAACTCCTCGCACACCTCGGCCGCCCCGACCGGGACGGCGACCACCACCTTGGCCGGGCCGAGCCGGCGGAGGGCGGCCACCGCCGCCCGCATGGTCGAGCCGGTGGCCAGCCCGTCGTCCACCAGGATGACCGTCTTGCCCCGCACGTCCAGCGGCGGCCGGCCGGCCCGGTACTCCAGCTCCCGCCGCTCCAGCTCCCGCCGCTCGAACGCCTCCACCTTCTCGATCACCCCGGCCGGCGGGCGGAGCTGCTGGATCACCCGCTCGTTCAGCACGAGGGTGTTGCCGGCCGCGATCGCCCCCATCGCCAACTCCGGCTGACCGGGCACCCCGAGCTTGCGGACCAGGAACACGTCCAGCGGGGCGTGCAGGGCGGCGGCCACCTCGTACCCGACCGGCACCCCGCCCCGGGGCAGGGCCAGCACCAGCACGTCCGGCAGGTCGGCGTAGTGGGTCAGCTTGGCCGCCAGCCGCCGGCCGGCGTCGGATCGGTCACGGAACAGCATGGCGTCACCTCCTCACTTCCGGGCCGGGGGGGGCGGGGGGGGGGGCCCCCTGTTGGAGCGCCTCGATGGTGACAGCAACAGGGGGCTGACGCCCCCGTCGCCCGGTGCCCCGGCGTCACACCCCGGACGGGAACGTCTCCGGCACCTCGCCGTCGTCGTGCAACTCGACATGCAGCGGCCGCAGCGCCCGGGTCCGGTCGAGGTACAGGAAGGCGTCGTACCGGCGGGGCAGCACCGTGGGGACGTAGTTGCCGTACCGCTCCGCGTCCGGGTCGTAGACGACGCCGATCGCCCGGTGCCCCCGCCACTCGGCCAGCTCCCCGCCGGCGGCCGGGTCGAAGACCAGCACCGCGTCCCCGATCCCGGCCCGGTGGAGCACGTCCTCCCAACTGCCTTCCCGGCCCGGCGGCACCGGCATCCGCTCCATCGCCGCGTCCCATTCGGCCCCGGCCACCACCGACCCGGAGTGGGTGCCGAACCCGACCAGCACCACGCTCCGCTCACCGTGCTGCTCCCGGGCGAGCTGGCCGAGGTTGACCATGCCGTCGTCGGCCATGTCGGTGAACCGGGCGTCCCCGACGTGGGTGTTGTGCTCCCAGACGACCCCTTTGGCGGCCGGCCCGTGGTGGGCGAACAGCCGGTCGAGCGTCTCCGCCATGTGCCGGTCGCGGACGTTCCACGACTCGGCCCGCCCGCGGACCATGGTCCGGTAGTAGGCCTCGGCGTTCTTCAGCACCAGGGCGTTCTGCTCGGCCGCGAACCGGGCGTCCCGGTCCTCACCGGCCGCCGCGGCCCGCCCCAACATCGCCCGCAGCAGGCCGACCACTTCTTGCTCGCACGTCTCCGGCAGCCAGCGGGTGGCCCGGGCGTACTCGTGTGAGTCCTCGCCGTAGGGCTGGAAGCAGCGGACCGCCCGCCGGGCCGCCTCCAGGGCTGATCCGTCGGTCCGCCGCAGGTAGCCCATCACCTCGTACAGCGAGTCCCACAGGCTGTACACGTCCAGCCCGTAGAACCCGACCGCCCGGTCGGCCGGCTGGTGGCGGTTGAACGCCCGCAGCCAGTCGGCGAACCCGGCCACCTCCTTGTTCGCCCACATCCAGGTCGGCCACCGGTCGAACGCGTGCAGGACGGCGGCGGCATTCTCGCCCAGGTCGGCCGCCCCTTTGACGAACCGGTTCACCCGGTCGCAGTCCGGCCAGTCCCCCTCGACGGCGACGAACGAGAACCCCTTCTCGGCGATCAGCCGCCGGGTGGCCTCGGCCCGCCAGGTGTAGAACTCCCGGGTGCCGTGGGTGGCCTCCCCGAACAGCACGCACCGGGCGTCCCCCACCCGGTCCAGCAGCGGGTCCAGGTCGCCGGGTGTGCGGAGCGGGCGCGCCAGTGTGCGGACCTGGCACAGCAGCCGGTCGGTGACGGGCGGGTCGGCGTGTGTGAAACGGCGGCGGACCACGGCTCACCTCCCGCGACCGGCGGTCGCGTCGTCGGCCGGGGCGAGGTGGCGGGCGAACCAGTCGGCCGCCCGCCGAGCCACCTCGCCCAGCGTGCCCGGCTCCTCGAACAGGTGCGTCGCCCCGGGGACGATCGCCAGCTCTTTCACCGGCGAGCCGAGCCGGGCCAGCGCCCACCGGTTCATGCCGACGACCGGCTCGTCGTCCCCGCCGACGATCAGCAGGGTGGGGGCGGTGACGCGGGGCAGGGCGTCTCCGGCCAGGTCCGGCCTGCCGCCGCGGGAGACGACCGCCGCCACCCGCCCCGGCGTCGCGGCCGCGGCGACCAGCGCCGCCCCGCCGCCGGTGCTGGCCCCGAAGTACCCGACCGGCAGGTGAGTGGTTCGCGGGTCGGCGGCCAGCCAGTCGGTCGCCGCGGCCAGGCGGTTCGCCAGCAGGCCGATGTCGAACCGCAGGTGTCGGGTGAACCGCTCGGCCTGCTCCTCGTCCGCGGTCAGCAGGTCGATGAGCAGGGTGCCGAGGCCGGCCGCCCACAACTGCTCGGCCACGAACCGGTTGCGGGGGCTGAACCGGCTGCTGCCGGACCCGTGGGCGAACAGCACCACGCCCGCAGCCGCATCGGGCAGCGTCAGGTTGCCGTCCAGGGTGACGCCGCCCGCCGAGACGCGGACGGCGGCCTCGTCGATCGTCGGGTGAGACATGGGCACACCCCTTCCGCACCCCGGGCACCGAGGGGCGCACGGCCCGATCGGCGGCACGGGTGGTTGGCCCCCCTTCAGGACCGGGGCACGGACTGTCGGGGGGGTGGCGAGGGGTAATGTGAGCAAACGGCGGACCGGACCGGGCCGGCGACCGCGGTTAGTGGCGGAAGTGGCGGACGCCGGTGAACACCATCGCGATCCCGTGCTTGTCGCAGGCGGCGATGCTGTCCGCGTCCTTGACCGACCCGCCCGGCTGGGCGATGGCGGTGACGCCGGCCGCGGCCGCCGCGTCCACGTTGTCCGGGAACGGGAAGAAGGCGTCGGACGCCAGCACGCTTCCCTTCGCCTTGTCCCCGGCCTTGCGGACGGCGATGCCGGTCGAGTCGATCCGGCTCATCTGCCCAGCCCCGACCCCGACCACTTGCGTCCCGTTCGCCAGGACGATGGCGTTCGACTTGACGTGCTTGCACACCCGCCAGGCGAACCACAGGGCGGCCCGCTCGGCGTCGGTCGGCGGCCGTTGGGTCTTGACCTCCCACTTGGCCGGGTCGTCCGCCCCCACGTCCCGGGTCTGGACCAACAAGCCGCCGTCCACCCGGCGGTAGTCCAGCCCCTCCGGCTGGCCGGCCAGCGGGCCGGTCTTGAGCAGCCGGACGTTCTTCTTCCACCCCTTGAGGGCGGCCCGGGCGTCCGGGGCGTAGTCCGGGGCGATGACGCACTCGACGAACCGCTCGCCGGTCATGAGGGCGGCGGCGGTGGCGGCGTCGACCGGCCGGTTGAACGCCAGGATGCCGCCGAACGCGGACAGCGGGTCGCCGGCCCAGGCCCGGGCGAAGGCGTCGGCCAGGGCGTCGGCGGTGGCCGCCCCGCACGGGTTGTTGTGCTTGACCACCACGGCGGCCGGCTCGGCGAACTCCCGGGCCAGGTTCAGGGCCGAGTCCAGGTCGAGGATGTTGTTGTAGCTCAGCTCCTTGCCGTGCAGCTGCTCGGCGGTGGCGACGCAAGGCCGCTCCACGTCATTCGGGTCGAGGTAAAATGCCGCCTTTTGGTGCGGGTTCTCGCCGTAACGGAGCTGTTGAATTCGCCGAGCAGTCCAGTTGCAGATATGCGGAAACTCATCGTCGGCCGGCGGCTGACCACGAAAGTAAAGAGCGATTGCCGAGTCGTACTCCGTCACCATGTCGAACGCCAACTTCGCCCAGTGTTTCCGCATCCCCAGGCACGTCTTGCCGCCGTTCTCACACATGTCGGCCAACACTTCACCGTAACAAGCCGGCCAGCATGCCACCGCTACAGCCGCGTAGTTCTTGGCCGCCGCCCGGATCATACACGGGCCGCCGATGTCGATGTTCTCGATCGCCTCCGCCTCGGTCACGCCCGGCTTGGCCACCGTCTGCTCGAACGGGTACAGGTTGCACACCACCAGGTCGATCTCCGGCAACCCGTGTTCGGCGAGCGTCGTCAGGTGCTCCGGCTTGTCCCGCTTGGCCAGCAGGCCGGCGTAGATGGCCGGGTGCAGGGTCTTCACCCGGCCGTCGAGGATCTCCGGGAAGCCCGTCAGGTCGGCCACGTCCCTCACCGGCAGCCCGGCGTCGGCGAGCGCCTTCTTGGTGCCGCCGGTGGCGATCAGCTCGACCCCGTACTTGGTGTGCAGTTCGGTGGCGAACGGCACCAGGCCGGTCTTGTCGGACACGCTGAACAAGGCCCGGCGGATCGGACGGAGCATGACGGTCCCCTTCGTGGTGGCAGGGGATGGTTTATGCCCGCCGGCCGAGTTGAACCACCCGCCCGGCCCGGGTCAGGCGGACGCCGCCGGGGTAGTCGCCGGGGGTGAGGGCGGCTAGCCGGGACCAGTGGGCGAACGTCATCCCGCCGGCCGGCCAGCCTTCCCGCGACCAGAGCCGGCGGAGGGCGTCCCGCACCCGGGGTTGTGGGGCGGCGAGCAGGGCCGCGGCGTCCAGCACCAGAAGGTCGCCGGCCCGCGGCAGTTCGATGGCGGCGAGTAGGGCGACGGCGGTTTGGTCCCGTTCGGCCGCTTCGTCCTCCGCCTGTTCGGCGAGTTGGCCGAGCGCCGCGACCACCTGCGGGTTGAACGACTTCAGGAGCGGGACGAGTTCGTGCCGGATCCGGTTGCGGGTGAGGGTGCGGTCGGCGTTGGTGGCGTCGGTGCGGTACGGCTGATCGAGGGCGTGCAGGTAGGCGAGGACGTCGGCCCGGGTGACGGTGAGCAGCGGGCGGATCAGGCGGGTGGGGGGGGGAAACCCCCTAACCCCCCGGCCCCCTTCCCTCCGAGGGAAGGGGGAGCGTGGACGGAGTCGCCGGGACCGACTCCAGGTCGGGGCGGGGCGCCGGCCCCGAAACCTAACCCCCGGCCCCTTCCCTAAGAGGGCCGGGGAGCAAGCGGGGTGCTCCCGCTGCCCACGACCGGAGGCACAGTCGGGACCGCCCCGCCCGCTTGCTCCCCCTTCCCTCGTAGGGAAGGGGGCCGGGGGGTTAGGTTTCGACTTCGCCCCGCCCGGACCTGGAGCCATCGCCCGGACCTGCTCGCCACTTGCTCCCCCTTCCCTCGTAGGGAAGGGGGCCGGGGGGTTAGGTTTCCCTCCCCCGGTCACGCGCCCCCGACAAACATCAGCGATCTGCCCCAACACATGATCGATCCTGCCGAGTACCTCCTCGTTCCGCACCCGCAGCACCGCCAGCCCCTGCTCGGCGAACAGCCGATCCCGCGCCACGTCGTACTGCGGTTGCGCGTCATGAACTGTCCCATCGACCTCGACCACCAGGCCGGCCGCTTCGCAGTAGAAGTCGGCGATGAACCCGGCGATCACCTGTTGTCTGCGGAAATGCCATCCATCCAACTGGTTTCGACGGAGCTTTGCCCACAGTGCGGCCTCGGCCGGGGTCATCTCGCGGCGGAGATGCTTGGCCCGGTAGAGCTTTTCGTCCGCGACCGGTTGGCCGCGCACGACCCGGTGAGGAAGCCGGCGACCGGGGGGAGCGTCGAAACCTAACCCCCCGGCCCCCTTCCCTGAGAGGGAAGGGGGAGTGAGCGGGGCGATCCCGCCGCCCGACGGCTCGACGCTCTGCCCGGACCAGTCACCCCCTTGCTCCCCCTTCCCTCTGAGGGAAGGGGGACGGGGGGTTAGGTTTCTCTCCGCCGCGATCCCTCTCAGGCCGTCCAGCCCGGTCCCACGGATCAGCCGGTGCAGCACCGTCTCGGCCTGGTCGTCGGCCGTGTGGCCGGTCGCAACCCAATCGGCCCCGAGTCCGGCCAGCCAGTCGTACCGCAGCCGGCGGGCGGTCGCCTCGGTGTTCCCGCCGGCCGCCGCCGCGTCCGCCCCGCCGGCCACAAATCTCACCCCGAGCCGGCCGGCCAGTTCCCGGACGAACGCCTCGTCCGCGTCGGACTCGGTCCCCCGTAGCCGGTGGTTGAAGTGGGCGACGGTCAGGTCCGTGATGCCGGCGTCCAACAGCCCCAGCAACAGCGCCACGCTGTCCGCCCCGCCGGACACGGCCGCCACCCCCGGGCCGGCCACGCCGCGCTCGACGAAGAACCGCCGGAGTTCGCCGACCAGCCGCCCCACGCCGTCCCCTCTGCCGGTAAAATGCTGGTGCCCCCGTTATACCCGGCCGGGGTTGACGCCGCCCGCCGCCCCGGGTATCCGCCCGCCGACTGACACACGCCATGAACACGCCGGCCGACGACGACGACCCCGGGTACGAGTTGGTCCCGGACCCGCTGCCGATCGCCCGCCGGGCCGGGCTGCCGCGGTGGGTGCGGGGAGTGCTCGCCCTGATGGCGGCCGGGTTCACGGCGGTGTTCGCCGTCGCCCTGTGGCTGAACCCGTACCGGGCGGACGGCACCCGCCGGGAGATGGCGACGCACACCCAGCTCGGCCTGCCCCCCTGCACGATGGTGCAGGCGCTCGGCAAGCCGTGCCCGAGCTGCGGGATGACGACCAGCTTCGCCCTGCTGGCCCACGGGGATCTGGCCGGGTCGCTGAAGGCGAACTGGGTGGGGACGCTGCTTGCGGCGTACTGGTTCGCCCTGATCCCGTGGGCGGCGGTCGGGGCGTGGCGGGGCCGCTACCCCTGGATCCGGTCCGGGGAGATGCTGTTGACGGTCAGCGTGGCCGTCCTTCTGGTGCTGCTGCTGGTCCGGTGGGCGGTGGTGATGCTCTTGTAACAACGATGAATTCGGAACGATTAGCGATGAACTAAGACCGAACCCGGTCAGGAGTGGCTTTAGTTCATCGCTCATTGTTCCGGGTTTATCGTTCCGACGGGGGGTTCACGGATGAACCGGTGGCTGTCGCGGGGGGTGCTGGCGGCCGGGCTGCTGGCGGTCGCGGGGATGGGGTGTAACCCGGCCACCATGAGCTACTTCCTGTTCCGCGGGGACGACAAGGTGCCGCCCGAGCACCCGCTCCCGCCGAAGGACGGCAAGAAGGGGGTGACGGTCGCCCTGGTCACGTCCGCCGCCCCGACCCTGGGGATGGACTTCGCCGGGGTGGACCGGGAGCTGGCCGGGCTGATCGCCCGCCGGATGGCCGACGAGACGAAGGACGCCAAGCACCCGATCACGGTGATCGACCAGAGCAAGGTGGACAAGCTCAAGAGCGGCGGCACCGACTGGCGGGTGCGGAAGATGTCCGACGTGGCCAAGGAGCTGGGGGCCGACTACCTGATCGACCTGACCGTCAACTCGATGAGCATGTACCAGCCGGAGTACGGGCGGGAGTTCTACCAGGGCCGGGCGGGCTTCCAGGTGACGGTGTACGACGCGACCAAGTCGGACGGGCCGTACCGGGAGTACACCCACAACAGCATGCTGCCGCCGAAGGGGTCGGAGTCCGTCACCCCGGCGTTCTACCGGCAGATGTTCGTCAACCGGGTGGCGTCCGAGCTGGCCTGGCGGCACATCCCGCACGTGGCCGACCGGGAGATGGTGGCGGTGAAGTAACACGGACCAATGATCGGCCGCCTTCCAGTGGCCGCGGCCGGCACCCCCACCGGGGAGCCGGCCGCGGCCCGTGCGTTTGTGGCTTTTCTCCCCCTCTCCGCTTCGGGGAGGGGGCCGGGGGAGGGGTCACGACCCCAACCCGCTCCGGCGGCTCCGGACTCACGGCGACGGGAGGGCTTCACCCCTGCCCCGGCCCCCTCCCCGGAGCGGAGAGGGGGAGAAAAGTCCCCGGCCGGTCCCGGTCTGGTACCCCCGTACCCCGGAGGGCACCCGGCCGTGCGCGACTGGCTCCGCAACGTCACCCAGGCGATCGCCACCCTCGCCCAGGGGATGTACGTCACCCTGTGGTACGCCGCCCAGACGTTCCGGCGGAAGGCGTTCACCCAGCACTTCGCGTACCCGGAAACGCCGGTCCCGGTCCGGCCCCGCTACCGCGGGTTCCACCGGTTCGACCTGACCACCTGCATCGGGTGCGACAAGTGCGCCCGGGCCTGCCCGGTGGACTGCATCTACATCGAGAAGGAGAAGGCGCCGCCGCCGGCCAAGGGGTTCGTCGTCACCGGGTTCACGATCGACTACACGAAGTGCATGTTCTGCGCCCTGTGCGTGGACCCGTGCCCGGTGGACTGCATCTTCATGGGCAGCACCCACGACCTGAGCGGGTACACCCGGGACACGTGCATCGTCGATTACGCCAAGCTGCCGCTGGCGGTGGCCTGGGGGCCGGACACGCTCAACCCGACGGCCGTCCACGAGTCGAAGAAGGTGAGCCTGCCGGTGTGGACCAAGACATAGGCGAGCGGGGGGCGTAAGCCCCCTGTTGGGGCGATTGCCGGTTGACTGCAACAGGGGGCTTACGCCCCCCGCTCGCCGAGACGTCATGCCTTCACTCGTCGCCTCCATCCTGGTGTTCGCCGCCGTCGCGATCGCGTTCGTGGCGGGGAACCTGCTGCTCGGCCACCTGATCCGCCCGCGGAAGCCGTCCCCGGAGAAGGGGGAGGTGTACGAGTGCGGGGAGCAGCCGATCGGGTCGGCGTGGATCCAGTTCGACCTGCGGTTCTACGTGGTCGCCCTGCTGTTCGTCATCTTCGACGTGGAGATCGCCTTCTTCTTCCCGTGGGCGGTGGTGTTCGGCACCGCCACCCGGGCGGCCAACGAGGCGCTGCCGCCGGAGCAGCGGGAGGCCGCCGCCGCCGCCCTCGGGGCGGCCGCCGACCCGGCCACGATGCACACGCTGGCGGTGCTGGCGTTCCTGGACCTGCTGGTGTTCTTCGGGGTGCTGCTGGTCGGGTTCGCCTACCTGTGGAAGCGGGGCGACCTGGAGTGGGTGCGGAGCGTCGCGGCGCAAAGCCCACCCGTTGCAACGGGTGGGCTTTCGGAGACTGCATAATGGGCCTGCTGGAAAACCGGTTCGAAGACGGGTTCGTGGTCACGTCCATCGACCAGGCGATCGACTGGGCGCGGGCGTCCAGCCTGTGGCCGATGACGTTCGGGCTGGCTTGCTGCGCCATCGAGATGATGGCCGTCGGGGCGCCGCGGTACGACATCGACCGGTTCGGGGCCGGCGCCTTCCGGGCTACCCCCCGCCAGGCCGACCTGATGATCGTCGCCGGCACCGTCAACCTGAAGATGGCCAGCCGGGTACGGCGGCTGTACAACCAGATGCCCGACCCGAAGTTCGTGATCGCGATGGGCGCCTGCACCTGCGGCGGCGGGCCGTATTACAAGTACGGGTACAACGTGGTCAAGGGGGTCGATCTGGTGGTGCCGGTGGACGTGTACGTGCCCGGCTGTCCGCCCCGGCCGGAGGCGCTTCTGGAAGGGCTGATGCGGATCCAGGACAAGGTCCGGCGGATGCGGGTGATGGCCAAGGAGGGGCCGGCCGCCGAGCCGATGATCCCGGCACGGACGGGCGCGGTCGCGCTGCCGCCGGAGTTGGCCACCACCGAGGCGGCGACCGCGTTCAAGGTGGCCCAGAAGGACGCCGCCAAGCCGGCCAAGTGAGGACGCCCATGACCGCCGCCGACACCCTCGCCCTGCTGCAAGCCACCTTCGGCCCGGCGATTACCGCCACGAAGCCGGACGCCCTCGACCCCTATGCCGTCGTCGACCCGGCCCGGCTGGTCGAGGTGTGCACGTTCCTCCGGGACGACCCCCGGCTGCGGTTCGACATCCTGAACGACCTGTGCGGGGTCGATTACCTGGAGCCGGACGCCAAGAAGGCGGCCAAGGCCGGGTTCGACCCGCACCTGGAGGTGGTGTACCAGCTCTCCAGCTTCGCCCGCCCCGGCCGCCGGCTGACGCTCAAGGTGGTGCTGCCGCGGTGGAAGGGGGACACGCCGGGCGAACTGCCGGAGGTGCCGACGGTGAGCGGCGTCTGGCGGACGGCCGACTGGCACGAGCGGGAGGCGTATGACCTGGTCGGGGTGCGGTTCGTCGGCCACCCGGACCCCCGCCGCCTCCTGCTGGCCGACGACTGGGTTGGCCACCCGCTGCGGAAGGACTACGAGTTCCCGCTCGAATACCACGGCATCCGATGTCGCTGACTTCACCACTTGCGGACCCCGTTCTCGCCCGCCGGCTGGCGGGCGTGCAGACCCTGTGCCTGGCCGTCATGACCGGGCTGGCCGGGGTCGCCTTCGGCGTCTCCCTGGTGGTCGGGTACGCGCTCGACTGGCAGCCGCTGGCCGGGAACGCCGTCACCGTCGGCGGGGTGTCGGCCGCCACCGTCGTGGCCGCCGGCCTCACCCTATTCGTCCCGCCGGTGGCGGTGGCCGTCGGACGGTGGAAGCGGGCGGCCGAGCTGCGGGCCGTGGCCGCCGCCCACCCGGAGATCGCCGGCACCGAAGAAGAAGCCGACCGGCTGATGGCCGCGTTCGCCGGGGCCACGTTCGCCGAGTACGCCGTGGCCGCCGGCACCGGGATCGCCTGGACCGTGTTGTTCCACCTCACCTCGGACTGGCGGACCCTGGTGCTGGTCGGGGCGCTGCTGGCGTTCCTGGTGGCCCGGTATCCGACCACCCGGCGGACGGCCCGGTGGCTGGAGGAGGGGCGGGCGGAGGTGGGGCGGCAGCGGCGGCCGGCGTAGGGTCCGCTGTGCGGACCGTGGGCGCGCAACCGGTCCGCACAGCGGACCCTACTTCAGAGCCGCCCGCACCAGCGGCGCCCACACCTTGTACCCGGCCGGGCTGAGGTGTAGCTCGTCCTTGACGTACAGCTCCGGCTTCGGCTTGCCGTCCGGCCCGAGCATCGCCGGCACCACGTCCACGAACGTCAGCCGCGGGTCGGCGTCGCACACCACCTTCACCAGCCGGTTCGCCTCCTTCTGCTGGCCGAAGATGGCCCACCGCTTCGGGCTGGGCTTCACCGCGACGAACAGGATCCGGGCGTCCGGCACCGCCGCCACGAACGTCTTGAAGTCGTCCCGCACCTGCTCCGGCGTCCGCTTCGAGTTCAGGTCGTTGTCCCCGGCGTAGAAGACGACCGCCCGCGGCCTGTGCCGGGTGATCAGCCGGTCGGCGAAGTGGGTGCAGTCGCGGATCTCTGACCCGCCGAACCCGACGTTCACGTACCCGGCGTCCGGGAACGACTTCTTCAAGTCCCACAGCCGGACGCTGGAGCTGCCGGCGAAGACCACCCCGCCCGGCGTCGGCGGGTACTCCGTCAACCGCTTCTCGATGGCGGCCACCTCCTTCTCCCACTTGGCGACGCGGTCGGCCGGGAGCTGGGCGAGGGCCAAGGCGGCGACGGCGACGGCGGGCGACATGCGCATCCTCGGGGCGTGTGCTAGGGTTGGGTCAGGTTAACAGATTCCAGGCCGGGCGAGGCAATCATGGGCGACGCGAACCAGCTCCCGCGGCTCGGCCGGCGGGGGTTCCTGGCCGGGGTGGCCGGCGGGCTGACGGCCGGGGCCGCCGCCGGGTACTCCACCTGGCAGCACGCCCCGGAGGGCTGGCACACCGACCGGCTGCCGCAGGGGACCAAGCTGTCGTTCGCCCAGAACGGCGAAGACCTGATCCTGGAGTCCCTGCTCGGGCTGCTCAAGCTGGACAAGCCGACGTACCTGGACGTCGGGGCGTTCCACCCGACGGTCGGCAGCAACACGTACCTGTTCTACCGCGCGGGCGGGCGGGGGGTGCTGGTTGAGCCGAACCCGGACCTGGCCCCCCACCTCCGCGGGGTCCGGCCGGGGGACGTGCTGCTGACCGCCGGCATCGGGATCGACGCCACCCCGGCGGCCGACTACTACCGGATGTCCGTCCCGCAGAACAACACGTTCGACAAGGAGCAGGCGGAACGGTTGGACCGCGACCCGGGGGCCAACTGCAAGATCGAGCAGGTGGTCAAGATGCCCCTGCTGAACGTGAACGCGGTCATCGCCGAGCACTTCGGCGGCAAGCCGCCGGACCTGTTCTCGATCGACGTGGAAGGGCTGGACCTGGCCATCCTGAAGACGCTCGACTTCGCCCGGTTCCGGCCGCCGGTGTTCTGCGTCGAGCACTCCCAGGAGTCCAAGGAGCGGGCCGAGCTGCTGGCCTTCCTGGGCGGGCACGGGTACACCGTCCGCGGGCTGACCTACCCGAACAGCATCTTCGTGGACACAAAGCGGATGTGAGCGTCCGGCTTGCTCCCCCTCTCCGCTTCGGGGAGGGGGCCGGGGGGAGGGGTCACGACCGCAACCCGATCCCAGCGACTTCAGAACCTCCGGATCGGGTCCGAGGTTGTAACCCCTCCCCGAAGCGGAGAGGGGGAGCCAAACCGGCCCGCCCGCTAAAATGGGGTCCGTGACCTCCCGGTACGGAACCCCGACCCATGCTGCTGCTGTCCTGTACGAACCTGGCCCGCGGGTACGACGCCACCCCCCTGTTCGAAGACGTGGCGTTCGAGCTGCACGCCGGCGAGCGGGTCGGGTTCGTCGGCCCGAACGGGGCCGGCAAGACCACCCTGTTCCGGGTGCTGGCCGGCCTCGACGAGTCGGACGCCGGGGGCGTCAAGCTGCACGCCGGCGCCCGCCTCGGGACGCTCCTGCAGATCGCCGAGTTCCCGACCGGCCGGACCGTCTTCCAGGAGGCGAAGTCCGCCTTCGACGAGCTGCTGGCCACCCAGGAAGAGCTGGTCCGGGTGGCCGACGAGCTGGCCCACTGCACCGACGAGCAGGCCCGCAAGCCGCTGGCCGCCCGGTTCGACCGGCTGAACGAGCAGCTCCACGCCAACGACGCCTACGCCCTCGACCACAAGGTTGCCGACGTGCTCTCCGGCCTCGGCTTCCGCGAGGCCGACTACGACCGCGAGGTGAACACCTTCAGCGGCGGCCAACAGCGGCGGCTTCTGCTGGCGAAGTTATTGTTGTCCGCCCCGGACGTGATGCTGCTGGACGAGCCGAGCAACCACCTGGACATCGCCACCACCCGCTGGCTCGAAGACTACCTGAGCCGCCAGCCGCAGGGGATGATCGTCATCAGCCACGACCGGTATCTGCTGGACAAAATCAGCACCCGCATTTTTGAGCTGCACAACCGGCGGATCACCAGCTACCCGGGCAACTACCACCAGTACGTCCGGCTGCGGGACGAGAAGTTCGAGCGGCAGTTCAAGGAGTGGGAGGCCCAGCGGGAGTTCGTCGAGAAGCAGGAGGAGTACATCCGCCGTGCCAGCTACGGCCAGCTCGCCAAGCAGGCCCAGAGCCGGGTGAAGGTGCTGGACCGGCTGGAACTGATCGACAAGCCGACCAAGGTGAGCGGGCCGAACATCCGGTTCGGGGACGTGGCCCGGGCCGGGGACATCGTGTTCACCGCCGACGATCTCGGCATGCGGTACGGGGACAAGGTGCTGTTCGACGGGCTGAACTTCGCCCTGCCGCGGGGCAAGACGCTCGGCATCATGGGGCCGAACGGCAGCGGCAAGACGACCCTCCTCCGCATCCTGCTCGGGGACGAGGAGCCGACCAGCGGCGAGGTCCGCCGCGGCCACCTGGTCTTCCCCGGCTACCTCGACCAGCACCTGAAGCTGCTGGACGAGCGGGAGTCGGTGCTGCGGGCGGTCTGGCCGGAGCCGGACCCGTCGATCACCGAGCAGACCATGCGGGATCTGCTCGGGGCGTTCGGCCTGCACGGGGAGATCGTCGAGCGGCCGGTGAAGCAGCTCAGCGGCGGCGAGCGGAGCCGGGCGGCCCTGGCCAAGCTGACCGTCGCCGGGGCGAACGTCCTCATCCTGGACGAGCCGACCAACCACCTGGACATCTGGGCGTGCGACTCGCTCGAAGAGGCGGTCAAGGACTACGGCGGGACGTGCATCGTGGTCAGCCACGACCGGTACTTCCTGAACCGGGTCGCGGACCTGCTGATCGTGCTGGACGGGCAGGGCGGGTCGGAGGTGGTGTACGGCAACTACGACACGTATGAGCTGCTGCGGGCCGCCCGGGAGCAGGCGGCAAAGGCGGCTCCGGCTGTTAGCCGCGAGGCGAAGCCGGCCGCGACGACCGCACCGGCGAAGGCGAAGCGGAAGCGGAAGTACCCGTTCAAGAAGGCGGCCGACGTGGAGGCGGACATTGCCGCCTGCGAAGCGACGGTGGCCGACCTGGAGGCCGCCCTGCTCACCCCGGAGGTGTACCGGGACGGGGAGGCGGTGAAGCGGACGATGGCCGACCTGGAGGCCGCCAAGGCCCGCCTGCCGGCGCTGTACGAGCACTGGGAGGAGGCGGTAGAATTGAACGGCTGACCCCACGGTTTCGCACCGCGGGCTGAGAAGTTCGCCCCCGCCTGACGGTCCGGAACCCGGGTGTTCACTTCCTCTTGCACAAACCGACCGGTTATGGGGTAATCCGCGGCCCGCCGTCACGGAGGACGCCGCGATGCCCCCCCGCTCCACCCTGCCGTTCCCGGCCGCGCCCCCCTCCGCCCCCGTCCGCCGTCCGCCCGCCCCGGACGTGGCCGTCGCCGCCCTGCCGCTGTTCGCCCGCCTGCGGGACGCCCTGACCGCCGCCCGGAAAGCTGACCGGTGGGGCGTGCCGCCGCTGTTCTTCTTCCACCCCGACCCGGCCGCCGATCCGGTCCCGACCACGGAGCCGCTGTCGGCGGACACGCGGGATCTGCTGGACGACGCGGTCAGCATCCTGACCAGCTCCCCCGAGGCCCGGAGGGCCGCACGGGCGGTGGCCGGGTTCGGGTCTGCGGTCCAGTTCTGGGCGAACCGCTGTCGCCGGGCGAAGGAAGTTGCCGACCTGCTGGCGCTGGCCGACGACGAGGTCGTCCGGGTGATCCACCCGGCGGCCCGGGCCGGGTTCCGGGTGCGCGTGAGCGGGGTGTCGGACGTCGGGCAGTTCCACGTCCTGCTCGCCGACGCCGTCACCGGGTCGCCGTCGCGGGGCTTGCTCCCGGGGCCGCTGCCGTCCGGCGACGTGCTGGCCGCGTACCGGGACGGGCGCGTCGATTCGGACGAGCCGCCGGTCGTGGTGCCGCGGTTCCAGATGTACCGGCCGGACGCGCTACGGCCCGACGGCACCCTGCCGGCCGGGGTCGCCGGGGCCGGGGAGTGGCTGTGGCCGACGCAGCCGTTGGTCAGCGTGCCACGGCTGGACGGCGAGCGGGTGGTGCTGCTCGGCGAGCCGGCGATTCGGACCGGGTGGGCGGCCGAGCGGCGGCTGCCGCGGGTGCCGGGCGAACTGGCGGTCTTGGAGGTGATGTCCGCGGCGGCCGTCGGCGAGTGGCTGGCCGAGCGGACCGGGGTGCGGGCGCCCGCGGCCGTCGCACTCCGGGCCGGATAAGCGGGTAGGCTGCTGGGCCGGCGGCGGGTATACTCGCGGACACCCGCCGGGGCGCCGCACGTCATGCACACCCACCCGCACGCCTTCACCCGGTTCCGCCCGCCGGCCGACGGGCTGCTCCTGCCGACCCGCCGCAACCTGCTGCACGCCGGCCTGTCCGGGATAGCCGGGCTGACCCTGCCCGGCCTGCTCGGGCAGCGGGCGACGGCTGCCACCGCCGCCCGGCCGAACAAGGCGGTCATCCTGCTGTGGATGACCGGCGGGCCGAGCCAGATCGACACCTTCGACCCGAAGCCGAACCGCCCGCCGGAGAACCGCGGCCCGTTCGGCGTCACCCGCACCAAAGTGCCCGGCGTGCTGGTGTGCGAGCACCTGCCGAAGCTGGCCGCCCGGCTCGACCGGTTCACCGTCATCCGCTCCGTGGACTGCCGGTTCAGCAGCCACGAGCCGAACACGGTCATGCAGACGGCCAACCCGCTGGCCGAGCCGCGGGTCAACCCGGACGCCCGGTCGTACCCGGCGATCGGCTCGCTGGTGGCCAAGTTCCACGGCCCGAACCACCCGGCCGCTCCGGCCTACGCGGCGTTTTACCGCAGCCGCTCGCACCTGGCGTTCGCCGGGGTGCTGGGCAAGCGGTACGACCTGTTCCCGGCGAACGCCGCCGCCCGGCTGCCGGTGTACGACCTGGTCGGCAACGACACCGGGAAGGTGAGCGGGGCCGACCTGCTGAGCATGCCGGCCGGCGTCGACCCGGCCCGGTTGGACGACCGGCAGTCGCTGCTGCGGGCGTTCGACAAGCTGCGGGCCGGGGCCGAGCCGGCGGCGGACGGGCTGGACGCCTACGGCCGGCAGGCGGTCGGGCTGCTGACCGGCGGGCGGGTGCGGGACGCCCTGGACTGGGGGAAAGAGCCGGCCGCGGTGCGGGAGCGGTACGGCGCGCACCTGTGGGGCCGCCAACTGTTGCTCGCCCGCCGGCTGGTGGAGGCCGGGTGTGCGTTCGTCACCCTCGATCTGAGTTACCACACCGCGTCCGGCACCTGGGACACGCACGGGGACAACATCCCGCCCTACGGCGGCATCCGCAAGGGGCTGGGGCCGCTGCTGCCGCGGTTCGACCACCTGATCACCACCCTGGTGGACGACCTGCACGACCGCGGTCTGTCGGACGACGTGCTGGTGGTGGCGATGGGCGAGTTCGGCCGGACCCCGCAGGTCGGCACCCAGGGGAGCACGGACGGCCGCAACCACTGGCCGCACGTCATGTCCATGCTGCTGGCCGGCGGCGGGCTGCGGCACGGCCAGGTGGTCGGCTCGACCGACCTGGAGGGCGGGCAGATCAAGGAGCGGCCGGTCACGCCCGGCGACCTGGCGGCGACCATCTACCGGCACTTCGGGGTGCCGCTCGACGCGGTGTACACCGACCCGAGCGGGCGGACGCTCAACCTGCTGCCGGTCGGCGGGGAGCCGGTGCGGGAACTCTTCTGAAGCCGGGTTCATAGAACGAGCGGGTCGTACCGGATCGCCCGGCTCCTGCCTTTTCCCTCTCCCCTTGGGGGTGAGGGTGGCCCGGCTCTGCGGGCCGGGTGAGGGGTCGGCCCCCGCCCCGTCGCAACGGTTGCGAAAGGTGATGGCTTTCCGGGCTCGCCTCGACCCTCTCCCCCAAGGGGAGAGGGGAGACAGGCCGCCGATGCTCGAATCCCCCGGCCTGCTCCTCGCCCTCTGCCTGTCGGCGTTCGCCGCCGGGGTGATGAACTCGGTCGCCGGCGGCGGCACCCTGCTCACCTTCCCGGCCCTGCTGGCCGTCGTCCCGCCGGCCGTTGCCAACGCGACCAGCACCGTCGCCCTGCTCCCCGGGTCGTTCGCCGGGGCGGTCGGTTACCGGCAGGAGCTGGCCGCCAGCAAGCGGTTCGTCAAGCGGATGTTCCTGCCCAGCCTGGCCGGCGGGTTCCTCGGGGCCGGGCTGGTGCTGGTCGACCAGGAGGCGTTCAAGACCCTCGTCCCGTGGCTCATCCTGACCGCCGCCCTCCTGTTCCTGGTCCAGCAGCCGGTCGTCCGGTGGATGCGGAGGCACAAGCCGGACCACGAGCCGGGGCCGTGGGGTCAGGCCGGGCTGGTCGGGTTCCAGTTCCTGGTGGCCGTGTACGGCGGGTACTTCGGGGCCGGCATCGGCATCCTCATGCTGACCGCCCTGGGGTTCATGGGGGTGGGGGACATCCACCGGATGAACGGGGTGAAGACGTTCCTGGCGGCGGTCATCAACGGGGCGTCGGTGGTGGTGTTCGTCTGGGGCGGGCTGGTGAACTGGCCGCTGGCCGGGACGATGGCGGCGGCGGCCGTGGTCGGCGGGTACGTCGGGGCGCGGGTGGCCCGCCGGCTGCCGGCCTGGGTGGTCCGGTGGGTGGTGGTGGCCGTCGGGTTCGGGCTGGCGGCGTACTACTTCGTGAGGTGACGGGCGTGTCACCCCTCCCCGGCCTCCTCCCCGAAGCGGAGAGGGGGAGCAAGGGGGTACAAGGTCCGGGCGGACCATCGCGGCGCAGTGCCGGTGGGAGCGCCCACTTGCTCCCCTCTCCGCTTCGGGGAGGGGGCCGGGGGGAGGGCGGCCGCCACCCGCCGCAGGGACTTTGGAGTCTCAGTGTCGGGGGGGTTTGACCCCACCCCGGCCCCTCCCCCGAAGCGGGGAGGGGGGAGAAAAGGCATCGGCCGATCCCGCATATCCTCCGCCCGCCCCCGCCGGCTAAAATGGGGGGATGAACACCGACGCCCCCCCGGACACGCCCGCGGACCCGACCCTCACCTTCTGGGGGGCGGCGTCCGCGGTCACGGGGTCGATGCACCTGCTGGAAGCCGGCAACACCAAGGTTCTGCTCGACTGCGGGCTGTACCAGGGCAAACGCGAAGAGGCCCGCACCCGCAACGCCCACTTCCCGTTCCACCCCCGGCAGATCGACGCGGTGGTGGTCAGCCACGCCCACATCGACCACTGCGGCAACCTGCCGACCCTCGTCCGCCAGGGGTTCCGGGGGCCGATCTACTGCACCCCGCCGACCCGCGACCTGCTCCGGGTCATGCTCCGGGACTCGGCCAAGATCCAGGAGGAGGACGCGGCCCACCTGAACATCGCCCGGAACTACGCCGAGCCGTGGGTCCAGCCGCTGTACACCTTCTCGGACGTGGACGAGGCGCTCGGCCGGGTGGTGAGCGTCCCCTACGGGCAGGAGGTCGAGCCGGGGCGGGGGGTGCGGATGCGGTTCGTCGAGGCCGGGCACATCCTCGGGTCGGCCATCGTCCACGCCGTCGTCGACGGGCCGGGCCGGCCCCGCACCCTGACGTTCAGCGGCGACCTCGGCCGGCGGGGGGTGCCGCTGCTCAAGCCGGCCGCCCCGGTCCCCCCGGCGGACCTGCTGGTGTGCGAGAGCACCTACGGCAACCGGCTGCACGTGCCGATGGGCGAGACCATCGACAAGCTGTACGAGGCGGTCCGGGCGACGGTCGCCCGCGGCGGCAAGGTGCTGATCCCGGCGTTCAGCCTGGGCCGGTGCCAGCTCATCATCCACTTCCTGCAACAAGGGCGGGCGGCCGGCAAAATCCCGGACGTGCCGATGTACGTGGACAGCCCGCTGGCGGCGGACGTGGCGGACGTGTACCGGGCGCACCCGAACAGCCTGGAGCCGGGGGTGGCGGCGGCCGTCCGGGAGGGGCACGGCATCCTCGGTGGGGACGGCATCACCTACGTCCGTGACTTCGAGGCGAGCAACCGGCTGGTCACCGCCCCCGGGCCGTTCATCGTCATCGCGTCCAGCGGGATGTGCGACGCCGGCCGCATCCTCAGCCACCTGAAGCAGAACGTGGACGACCCGCGGTGTACGGTCGTCCTGGTCAGCTACCAGGCCCAGGGGACGACCGGCCGGCGGCTGATGGAGACGAAGCCGACGGTGCGGTTTCTCGGCCGGGAGTGGAACAAGTGGATCGAGGTGGTCCACCTGGAGGGGTTCAGCGGGCACGCCGACCGGGAGGACTTCCTGGCCTATCTGGCCCCGCTGGCCGGCAAGGTCGGGAAGGTGCGGCTGATCCACGGGGAGCGGGAGCAGGCGCTGGCCCTGGCCGACACGCTGCGGGGGCAGGGGTTCCCGGACGTGGGCGTGCCGGAGCCGGGCGACCGGGTGGTGATCGGGTAACGGAGGGGAACCATGAGCACGGTCCGACCGCCGGCCGAAAAGCCGCCGCTGCGGGGCACCCACCCCCGCTACCCCAGCTCGGACGGGATGCCGATGGCCGACAACGACGAGCAGCTCCGGTGGATCGTCACCCTCCACGGCAACCTCACCTACCTGTTCCGGGACCGGGCGGACGTCCAGGTGTCCGCCGACAACCTGATCTACCCGGTGAAGAACAGGCCGAAGATCAGCCGGGCGCCGGACGTTTACGTCGCGTTCGGGGTGCCGAAGGAGGACCGGGCGTGCTTCCTGGTGTGGGAAGAGGGGGTGTTCCCACAGGTGGTGTTTGAAATCCGGTCGCCGAGCAACCGGGCGTTCGGGATGGCCCAGAAGCTGGCCTTCTACGAACAGTACGGAGCCGAAGAGTATTACGACTTCGACCCGAAGAAGAACCGGCTCCGGTGTACCTGCGACGGGGGGAGAAGTTCGAGGAGACGGAAGTGACGGGGGAGTTCGTCAGCCCCCGACTGGACGTCCGGTTCGACCTGACCGGGCCGGAGATGGCGGTCTATCACCCGAACGGGGCACGGTTCCTGACGTTCGATGAGAACCGCGAACAGGCTACTCACGCCCAACAGCAAGCCGAGCAGGCTCGACGGCAGGCTGAGCGGGAACGGCGGCAAGCCGAGCAGGCCCAGAAACAGGCTGCCGAAGCCGCCGCCGAAAATGAGCGGCTTCGCGCCCTTCTCCGGCAGGCCGGGATCGACCCGGACGCGGCCGGCACCTGAGTTGCACCCCCGTCGGCCCTCGCCCGTGTTGCGGAGCCGACCGATGGCCGACCCGACCACTCGTAAGCCGGACCCCAGCTCGCCCGACGCCGCCGGCCGCGGCTCCCCCTACGGCCCGCAGCCGCACGGGGTTGACCAGGCGGCCGGCGGGGCGGACAGCTCGCCGCACGAAACGGAGCCGGCCGGCGAGGACCGGCGAGACGCCGCCGGACAGCGGCGGGCTGGCCGCCCGTCCCCGCCCAGCGACCCGCACGTCCGCTGAACCTCCCCCGGCCCGGGCGGGTCCGTAAAACGACGACGGCGGGGCCGCCCCGCCGTTCGCCGCTGCGCAGGAAGGACGACCCGTGACCGACCGCCCCCGCTGGTTCCAGACCACCGCCATCGACTACCCGAACAGCCGGCCGCACATCGGCACCGCGTTCGAGAAGCTGGGGGCCGACGTCCAGGCCCGCTACCGGCGGATGGAGGGGTACGACGTCTTCTTCCTGATGGGCAACGACGAGAACACCCTGAAGGTGGCCGACCGGGCGAAGGCGCTCGGCCAGGACACCCAGGCGTACTGCGACGACATGGCCGGCCAGTTCCGCGAGGTGTGGGACGCCCTGGACGTCAGCTACGACGCCTTCATCCAGACCAGTCACGAGCGGCACAAGCAGTGTTGCCGGAAGTTCATCCAGAAGGTGTACGACAACGGGCACATCTACAAGGGGAGCTACGAGG
The DNA here is from genome assembly GCA_046350115.1 of Gemmataceae bacterium. GTDB lineage: Bacteria > Planctomycetota > Planctomycetia > Gemmatales > Gemmataceae > JAXMAZ01. The sequence goes on along the minus strand of JAXMAZ010000012.1, from coordinate 106,115 downwards.
GCTGGTACTGCGGCGGGTGCGAGGAGTTCAAGAGCGACAAGCAGCACGACGAGAACGCCGGCCAGTGCCCGGTCCACAAGACCCCGCTCGCCCGGCGGTCGGAGCCGTGCTACTTCTTCGCCCTGTCGAAGTTCCAGGACCGGCTGCTCAAGCACTACGCGGACCACCCGGAGTTCATCCAGCCGGAGAGCCGGCGGAACGAGATGGTCGGCCTGATCCAGACGGAGGGGCTGCGGGACGTGAACATCTCCCGGGCCGGGGAGGAGTGGGGCATCCGCATCCCGTTCGACCCGGAGTTCACCATCTACGTCTGGTTCGACGCCCTGCTGACGTACATCACCGGGATCGGCTACGGGGACGACGAGGCGACGTTCCAGAAGTACTGGCCGGCCGATACCCACTTCATCGGCAAGGACATCACCCGGTTCCACTGCGCCCTGTGGCCGGCGATGCTGTGGGCGGCCGGGGAGGAGGCGCCGAAGCGGGTGTTCTCCCACGGGTTCGTGTACGTCAAGAACGAGGAGTCCGGGGCGGTCGAGAAGATCGGCAAGTCGCTGGGCAACGCGGTCGAGCCGATGGACATCATCCGCAAGTTCAGCCCGGACGCGTTCCGGTACTTCTTCCTGCGGGAGTGCCCGTTCCCGAGCGACGGCGAGTTCGGCTGGGGCCGGTTCGCCGAGGTGTACAACAGCGAGCTGGCGAACAACCTCGGCAACCTGCTGAGCCGGTGTGTCACGCTCATCACCAAGAACTACGGCGGCACTCTGCCGGGCAAGCAGACCAACCCGTCGGCCCCGTGTAGCGGCACGGCCGATCACTGGGAGGGAGAGGGCGGCTGGAGCACCGCGGACGCTCACCGTAAAGCCGTGGAGGAGGTGCGCGGCCACGTCGAGGGATGCCGGTACAACCAGGCGATCCAGGCCATCTGGCAGCAAATCCTGACGCCGGCCAACCAGTACGCCGAGCGGCTGGCCCCGTGGAAGCTGGTCAAGACGGACCCGGCAGCGGCGGCCGACGTGCTGCAGGTGATGGCCGTCGCCCTGCGGGCCGCCAGCATCCTGCTCAAGCCGTTCGTCCCGCGGTCGGCGGAGGCGATCTACACCAGCTTCAACTTCCCGAAGCCGTGGGCCGAGGTGAAGTATGCCGACGCGGCGGACCTCGCCCCTCAGCCGGGCGACCTGCGGGTGACGGCCGAGCTGGTGGACGGCAAGGTGAAGCCGCTGTTCCCGCGGATCGGCTGACGCGGTGTAGGGTCCGCTGTGCGGACCGGTGGCGATCCGACCGGTCCGCACAGCGGACCCTACGCCGAAAACCCGTACCCGCTCAGTGCCCGCCGCGTTCCCGGCTCCCCCAGCACCTCGACGAACGCCCGCACCGCCGGCCGGTCCCGGCAGGCGGCCGGCACCACGAAGTCGTACCGCTCGTCCCGCACCGGGGTGAACCCGAGGGCGTACTCCCGGGCGGCCGGCTCGATCGCCAGCCCCCAATCGGCCCGCCCCTGGGCGACCGCCGCCGCCACCGCCGAGTGCGTCTTCGCTTCGCTCAAGAAGCCGGCCGGCTTCGCCCCGCCGAGCAGTTGGTCGAGCAGGATGCGGGTGCCGCTGCCGCGGTTGCGGTTGGCCAGCACGCACCCCGGGTCGGCGACCGCCGTCGCGACCGCCTCGGCGGCCCCCTTGCCCTCGAACCGACCGTCTCCCCTACGGAAGACAATGCCCTGTTGCCGGCCGTAGCCCGTGATCAGGTCCAGCCCGGGGGCGAGGAACGGGCGGTTGTACTCGTTCGTCGCCGGGTCGAGCAGGTGGATCGGGGCGAGGTCGCACTCACCACGCCTGGCCGCCTCCAGCCCGGCCGTGCTGCCGACCGCCAGCACCTTCGCCGAGAACCCGCGGTTCCGCAGCTCGCCGAGCAGCAGGTCCAGCCCGACACAGTGGCTGCCGATCACTATCAAATCCGCTGGCCGCAGCCCGGCCCCGAGTAGCCGAACCTCCACTTCCTCGCCGGCGTCCAGGTACTCCCGCTGCCGGGGGATGGTGACGAAACCGTCCGCCCGGCCGAACGCCGTCACGGATCCGGACCCTTTACCCATCGGGAAGGCGACCAGCCCCCCGTCGTTCCGGACCAGCCCGACGAGCACGTACTCGGTGCGGCCCCGCTCGCTGTTCACCCGCTGCGGCAGGACGGCCCGGACGGTCTGAGTGCCCTCCGGCGGCCGGCCGGCCAACGCCCGCAGCACCGGGGCGACGAACTCATGGAAGGTGAACACGGCCGAGGTCGGGAACCCGGGGAGGACGGCCACCGGGATTGGGCGGCGGAAACCTAACCCCCCGGCCCCCTTCCCTGAGAGGGAAGGGGGAGCAAGGGGGGCACTCGTCCGGGCGGCGGGTTCAGGCCCGGGCAGGGTGGCGGTTCCGAAACCTAACCCCCCGGCCCCCTTCCCTAAGAGGGAAGGGGGAGCAAGGGGGGTACTGGTCCCGGCAACGGGTCCGTCCTCGACCGGCGGGAGTGTGTTCTCTCCCCCTTCCCTCTTAGGGAAGGGGGTCGGGGGGTTAGGTTGCGATGACCCCGCCCCGTCTGTATGAGCAGTCATTGCCTGCGGGAGCGCCTCCCTTGCTCCCCCTTCCCTCGTAGGGAAGGGGGCCGGGGGGTTAGGTTGCGCCCCCGACTCCGGGCCGTGCTCGCCACCCGCTTGCTCCCCCTTCCCTCTTAGGGAAGGGGGCCGGGGGGTTAGGTTGACGACCGCCAAACACAGCGGCTTGCCCGGCTTGAGCGCCACCCCGTGGGCCACCACCCCCGGCGGGCCGAATTCGCCGACCACCCGGTACGACACGTCCCCGGCCCCCTTCGACGTGCCGCCGCTGAGCAGCACCGCGTCGGCGACGGCCAGCGCCTCGGCGAACGCCTCCCGTAATCGGGCGTAGTCGTCCGGCACAATACCGCAGCAGACCGGCTCGCCGCCCAGCTCCCGGACGGCGTCGGCCAGCACCGTCTGGTTGCTGTCGAACACGCATCCTGGCCGCGGCGGCTCGCCCGGTGGCTGCACCTCGTCCCCGGTGGACAGGATTGCCACCTTCGGCCGGCGGACCACCGCCACCCGGTCCAGCCCGAGGGCGGCCAGCACGCCGGTCTCCCGGCTGGTAAGTACGGAGCCGCGGTGCAGGACGGTTTCCCCGCGGCCGATGTCGGTGCCGGCCCAGGTGACGTTCGCCCCCGGGGCGGCCGGTCGGGTGAGCACCAACCGGCCGTCGCGGACGTCGGTGTGCTCGACCATCACCACCGCCGACGCCCCACGCGGGATCATCGCCCCGGTGGCGACCAGCGTCGCCATCCCCGGTTCGACGACCGACACCGGCACCCGGCCCGGGGCCAGCATTTCGGCGTTGATCGCCAGTGACAGCGGGCTGTCTTCGGACGCGCCGAACGTGTCCTCGGCCCGGACGGCGAACCCGTCCACGTTCGACCGGTCGAACCCCGGCACGTCGATCGGGGCGGCCACGTCGGCGGCCACCACCCGTCCGAGGGCGGCGGCCAGTGGCACAGGTTCGGGGTCGAGCGGGGACAGGTCGAGGTGTTCGCGGAACCGGCGGTCGGCCTCGTCCCGGTCGAGGACGGTCAGGAACTGATGCTGGCGGAACGGGTCGGCCATCGGTGAGAGTGGTTCGTGGGCGGGAGGAGCGTCTGGCGTAGGGTCCGCGGTGCGGAGTTGGTGCTCCACCCCAATCCGGTCCGCACAGCGGACCCTACCCCGGCGGAACGGCTCGGCTACCGCCGGCCGGCGGGGGCCACGTCGTAGGGGAAGCCGAACGCTTTCGCCGGGCTGGTGCGGGTGAACCCGAACCACTGCTCCTGGCCGTCCCGGAACGGCTCGCGGAGCTCGAAGTTCTCGAACGCGATACCGCCGGGGATCGGCGACTTGCCGGCCCAGTACGTCCGCCGGCCGTTCACCCGCACGGCCAGGGCGTCCGTCACCCCGTCCGCCGGCTTCAGCCAGAACTGGCCCATCCACGCCCCCGGGTGGTGCCACGCCCCGTTCGGGAACGGCCGCACCGCCCGCGGCTCCGGCTCGTCCGGGCTGATCGCCGCCACCACGTCCCCGGTCGGCGTGCGGTGCAGGGCGGCTAGCGGATACGGCTTCTTCTCGACGAAGTCGGTGCCGGTGTACCCGGCGTACAGGCCCGGGGCGAACACCGCCTCGTCCTTCAGCCACAGGTGCCGGCAGCGGGACTGGTTGCCCATCGTCGCCGTCAGCACGCACTCCCGCATCGGCGTCCCGCCGGCGTCGAACGCCCGCAGCCGGATGCGGTCCGGCTGCTTCTCGAACAGCGTCACCTCGACCCGCGGTCGGGCACCGTTCTTGAAAGGCTCGACCTCCACTGTGATCGTGAGCGTCCGGCCGGCCGGGGTGTCCGCGACCGTGCCGGCGAACTCCGACACCGTGAACCGCTTACCCGGCTTGCCGTCGCCGCCCGGCTCCAGCTCGGAGTACCCGCGGGCTTTGCCGACCAGCGGCTCGACGGCGATGTAGTTGATCAGGTAAAAGCGGCCGGCCTCGTGGTAGCCGACCCGCAGCAGCCCGCGGGGGCCGCCGTCCCGTCGGGCGTCCAGGGCCGCCGGGTGGACGGCCACCGCGATCCCGTTCGGGACGGCGTAGACGGGCGGGTCGGTGGGCTTGGACGGGCGGATGAAGTCGGTGGTGGTGGGTGAGCGGACCGGCCTCCGGCCGGCCGCGGGGACGTCGGTGGCGTCCCCGCTAACCGTGAGCGTGAGGAGTGCGAGCGGGATCAGCACGGGGTTACTTCCGCTTCTTCTTCTTGTCCCGGTCCCGGCGGTCGGGGCCGCGGGGGGTGTTGTCGTCGTTGCGGATCTGCCGGCGGCTCTGCTCGTCCGCCTGCCGCTGCATCTCGGCCAGCCGCTCCTCCATCCGCTCCTTCAGCCGGCTGATCAGCCCGCCGCCCGCCCCGTTGGCCGGCCCCGTCCCGCCGCCCGGGGACAGCTTGGCCCCCTGGCCGGAGTCGTCCGCCGGCGGGGCGTTCGGCCCGACCTTCGGCTTCGGGATGAGCTGCCGCTCCATCAGCGCCCAGCCGGTGCTGCAGATGAAGTACAGGGTCAGCCCGGCCGGCACCTTGTAGAAGAACACGGCCATCACCACCACCATCACCTTCATCATCTTCTGCTGCATCTCCTGCTGCTCGTCCGTCGGCGGCGGCATGGTGATGTGCTGCTGCAGGAAGATCAGCCCGGTGGCGATGATCGGCAGGATGTTCAGGTACGGGCCGAGGTAGATGACCCCACCCAGGTTCTCCAGGGTGCTGACGAACGGGATCCGCTCCGACCACCACACGAGCATGTCCGGGGCGGCCAGGTTGGGGCACCACAGGAACGGCTCGTGCCGGAAGAACACGCTCTCCTGCAGGCAGAAGTACAGGCCCATGAAGATCGGCATCTGGGCGAACAGCAGCAGGCACCCGCCGGTGGTGGACAGCGGGTTCACCCCGTTCCGCATCATCAGCTGCATCTTCGCCTGCTGGAGCGTCTGCGGGTCGTCCTTGTACTTCTCCGTCAGCTTGTCGATCTCCGGCTTCAGCTTGGCCATCTTCTCCTGCATCCGCAGCATCATGGTCTGCTGCTTGCGGCTGGGGAAGAACAGCACCAGCCGGACCAGCACGGTCAGCATGATGATGTTCAGCCCCCACACCGGGACCACCATGTTCAGCCAGCCGAGCACCTCGTGCATCAGGTTGGTGAACGTGATGACCACGTCCGACCACCAGATGGCGTTGGCCAGCCGGCCGAAGAAGTTGGGCGAGTGGTAGTCGGTCAGGGTCCGCAGGGTGAGGGCGTTCAGGTACCGGTCGACCAGCTCCGGGGCGACGGCCCCGTCCCCGGTGAGCTGGGCCAAGAGCCGCACCTTGGCCGGCCCGTTGTACAGCAGGTACTTGTGGGACACCGCCTCGCCGGGGGCCGGGTCGAGCGGGCGGGCGACCCCCCGGACGGTGATGTCCGACAGGAACAGGTGGGCCGGGTCGTCCCACGGGTGCGGCTCCCGGGTCGGGCGGACGTACTCCCACGGGCTGACCGCCGCCCCGGTGGCCGTGTCGTCCACCGCCGCCGCCGAGGCGAAGTACTGGGTGACCACCCCCATGTAGGTGATCACGTTCTCCCCGCGGACCACCGGGTCGCCGCCGCCCAGGTTGTGGACCGTGGCCGCGTCCTCGTACGCCCGCCGGGCGCCCCCCCGCGGGGTCTTCCACCCGACCAGGGCGTTCCGGTACACCTGGGCGAACCACTCCCCCTCGATCGGCAGCGCCCGCGGGCCGGCCAGTTGGTAGCGGAACTCGCCACTCCCCTTCTTCCGCTCGGGCAGCGGCTCGATGTCGAACTTGAACCCGATGTGGTAGTCCTTCGGCCCGAGGGTGAACGTCTTCCGCAGCTTCAGGAAGTACGGGGCGGCGAGCGTCGTCTCGAACACCACCTTGTGCTCGCCGCCGGCCGGCCGGTCCTCGCTCACCAGGGTCCACGGCCGGTCGCCCAGCTCCGGGGACGGATAGTCGTCGTTCATCCGCCCGGCGTCCTTCGGCTGACGGGCCGGGTCGTCCTTGCTCGGGTAGTGCAGGACGACGTAGGACGGGGCTTCCAGCACCGCCGGGTCAGCCACCTTGCCCGGGGCCAGGTCGGGGAACGGGGCCTCGACCGTCAGGGTGGTCTTGTCCCGCGGCTGGAGCACGCCGGGGATGAGCCTCATCGGCAGCGGCTTGCCGCTCGCGTCCTTCACCTCCAGGCCGAGCCGGTTCCCCTCGTGGAACCGCTGGAGCGTCACCTGCTGGACCCCGCCGCCGCGGCTGGTGAGCAGGGCGCTGACGTGGAACGTCGGGTCGCCGAGGGCGTACAGGGTGACGGGGGCGGCCGGCGGGGGCGGGGTGGCCGGATTCGAGGCCAGGGCGGCGATCAGGTACCCGCCGCCGCCGACGGCCGACACCACCTCCGCCCGGGTCGGCGGCAGCGGCGGCGGCAGGCCCGGCAGCGCGGCCGCGGGGCCGGCGCCGACGGCCAGCGCCCCGGTCAGGGCGGCGACCCACTCGCGGGCCGGCGGGGGCGGCTCCGGCGGCTTCGGCACCGGCTTCGGGAAGAACGTTTTCTCGACGTACCACCAGCCGAGGGTCAACCCGGCGACGAGGACGACGAAGGCGGCGAGGTTCGGCAGGTTCTGGCGCATGGACTCGGTCTGCGAGGCACCGGGCGGGCACCCGGTTCATCGTATCGACCGAACGCCCGGGCAGAAGGCCGGACGGCAGGTTAACCGTTGTCAGGAGGACGGCGTCTGGCTTTGTAGGGCGGTGCCGAGTCTTCGAGGCCCGCCGGTGGGACTTCAAGTCGTTGCCCGGACTGGCGGGCCTCCCAAAGCGTCGGCACCGCCCTACGCCGACCGGACCGGGTCGGCCGGTGCGGGTGTCGGGTTCGTCGGCGGCTCGGCGTGCCCGCCCCCGCCGCTGCGGGCCAGCGCCACCGACGCGACCACCAGCAGCATCGCCGCCCCGGTCCGCCAGGTCGGCGCTTCCCCCAGGTACGCCCACGCGAACACCAGGAACACCCCCATGGTGATCGCCTCCTGGATGATCTTGAGCTGCGTGGCGGTGAACTGGCCGTACCCCCACCGGTTGGCCGGCACCTGCAGGGCGTACTCCGGCAGGGCGATCAGCCAGCTCGCCAGGATGACCAGCAGGATCGGCTTGTCCCGGAACTTCAGGTGCCCGTACCAGGCGATCGTCATGAACGAGTTGGACGCGATCAGCAGCAGGATGGTGCGCATGGCGACGGGGTGGTGGGGGAACGGAAAGCCCACGGACGGTCGTCCGTGGGCTTGGCGGGCGTGCAAGGTTCGGGCCGGGGTTACTGCTTGCCGGGGGCGGCCGGCGGCTGGCCGCCGGCCGGGGCGGTCGCTGCGGGGGTCGCGGTGGGCTGGATCTGCGCCCGCGGTTTCATCTGCCCGACCACCGCCTGCCGCAGCTGCATGGCGTACACCGCCCGCACGTCCTCCTTCACCTCCTCGAACGTCTTCTGCTTGCCCGGGTTGCGGGCGGTGCAGAGGATCAGGTGGTAGCCGAACTCGGTCTCCACCACCTCGCTCAGGTCGAACAGGTTCAGCTTGAACGCGGCGTCGGCGAACGGCTCGACCATCGCCCCGACCCGGGGGAAGAACTGCAGGTCGCCGCCGTTCGCCTTGGACGGGCATTCGGAGTTCTGCTTGGCGTACTCGGCGAACAGCTCGTCCGTCTTCCGCCCCTTGGCCGTCTGCTTGGCCAGGGCGTCCCCCTGGGTGGCGGCCTCGGCCTTGGTCGCCTCGGCCTGGACGGTCGCCTTGATCCCGAGCAGCTTCTGCCGGGCCTCGGCCTGCTTGGCCGGGTCGCCCTTGGGGTTGATCAGGATGTGCCGGCAGCGGACCAGCGTCCCGTCGAAGATGGTCGGCGACTTGTCGAAGAACGCCTTCAGGGCGGCGTCCGTCCCCTGCTGCTTGAGGAACTTGTCCCACTTCATCTGGGCGGCCACCTCGGACCGGAACTCGGCCTCGGTGAGCATCATCCCTTCGAGTTCCTTGCTGTACTCCTTGTTCGCCTTCTTCAGCTCGTCCTTCAGCTCACCGATCAGCTTGTCAACCTCCGGCGGCTCGACGGTGATCTTGAGCGCGGTCAGGTACTGGTCGATGAGCAGGTTCTCGACCAGGTGGTTCAGGATCTCCCGGCGGGCGATCGTGTGTTCGGCCGGCGGGAACTGCCGCAGCGCCCGCCAGACGGCGACCTCGGGGATCGGCTGGCCGTTGACCGTGGCGGCCACGCCGGTCGGCCGCTCGGCCGGCGGGGCGGGGGCGGCGGCCGGGGCCGGCAGGCCGGGCGTCGGGGTGACGGCCGGCGGAGTAGTCGGGGCGGTGCCCGGCAGCGGCGGCTGGGCGACGGCAGCGGACGCCACCGCCGACCCCAGGATCACGGCGGCGGCGCGGCGGGTGAACGAGCGCATCAGAACCTTCCTCCCTGAACCGGGGCCGGGCCATCCGTGTGCCCGGCCGACGTCGGCGCGGGACGATAGCGAGGGAGAGCGGCGGCGCGAAGGGCAAGTTGGAGAAACGACGAAAGCCCACGGATGATCATCCGTGGGCTTTCCCGGGGGTTATCACCCGGTCAGGTGTGGACCGCGTCGAACAGCACGACCGCGATCGGGCCGAAGATCAGGACCGGCAGCCAGGCGGCCAGCGGCGGGCTGAGCAGGTCGTTCTCGCCCAGGTACTTGCACCCGTACACGGCGGCGTAGAAGACGCCGATCAGGGCCAGGCACAGGCCGGCGTTGATGAACACGTGCCGGTTCTGGTCCCGCAGGATGACGGCCAGCCCGAGCAGCACCATCACCGCCCCGACCAGCGGCCGGGTGAACCGCATGTGGAACACCACCGCCACCGCCGGCTGCCGCCGGGCCTCCGGCTTGGCCAGCAGCTTCCGCAGGTCCGGGGTGGAGGCGAACAGGTACCAGTTGGCCCCGCGGGTGACGGCGTCGAAGTCCGCCTCCTCGGTCCGCAGGAAGAACTTGCCCCCGTACCCGACCCGGGTGAGCATGTCCGGCAGCGGGTCGGGCAGGTCCGGGGAGCACTGGAACAGCATCCACCCGCCGGTGAACGGCCCGTCCCCCGGCGGGATGTAGTACGCCTCCCGGGCGGACAGGTGGGCCAGCCCGGACCGGCCGGTCGCCGGGAAGGTGACGAACAGGCTGAGCACCTTCTTCTCGTTCCGATACCCGCGGTCCCCCTCCAGGTGGACGCCGGTGCTGTCATAGGCGCCCTTCACCTCGGACGGCCGCTCCAGCTTCGGGTCGTCCCGCGGGGTGGTCAGCTCCTCGGCGATCCGCGGGATGACCAGTTCCTGATTGAGCGGGCCGACGGCCAGCGTGAACAGGCAGCCGAGCAGCACCGGGCGGACCACCCGGCGGGTGGAGATGCCGGCCGACAGTTGTGGCAGCAGCTCGTTGTTCCGCTGCATCCAGGCGACGGTGAACATCGCCCCGAGCAGGGTGATGGCCTCGCTCAGCCGGTCGAAGATCTGGGAGATCCGGGTGCTGTAGTACTTCAGGATGTGCAGGACGTTGTCCCGGAACCCGCCCTGGCTGAAGTCGTCCAGGTTGGTGAACAGGTCGACGATCACGTACAGGCTGAGCAGGCTGGACAGGACGATGAAGTACGACCGCAGGTAGTTGGTGAAGAACATCCGGTCGAGGGTGGTCATCGGTCCCCTCCTTGACCGGAAAGTAAAAAGTCAAAAGGTAAAAGGGAAAAGCTGAAACCGGAGCCGGCCGCCCGCCCCTCTTCACTTTTCCCTTTTTCCTTTTGACTTTTTACTTTGACTTTTCGTACTCCCGGCTCGTACTTGGCGATCAGCCGGTCCAGGTAGGCGTTCCCGTCGGTCGCCCCGAACGTGCCGAACCCGTTGGCCAGCATCTCCCGCACCACCTCCGCCTGGGGCCGCTTCTCGTACTCCATCCGGTAGACGGCGGTCAAGAGGCCGGTCCGGTGCAGCCCGGCCTTACAGTGGAGCAGGATCGGGTAGTTGGCCGGATCGTCGCAGATGGCCAGGAAGTCGTCGATCACCTTCGGCCGGCCGCCGGGGGTGTTGTCCGGCGTGTCCAGCACCCCGCCGTCCAGGGTGACGTATTTCACCCCGCTCTGCTTGCAGAGTTCGCTCTCCAGCACGTCCGGCTTGCCGACCCAACTGGTCAGCCAGGTCCGCGGGATGTGCGGGTCGCGGGCCTCTTCCTGCAGGTTGATGACGGTCTTGATGTCGAACCGGCGGAACGCCTCCCGGAACCCGTCGGCCGGCAGTTGGCCGGACCGGTACACCTTGCCGTCGGTGACGACGCGGAGCCGCTTGGCGTGGACGTACCCGGCGCGGAAGTACCCGAACGGGACGCCGACGACGGCGACCGCGACCAGGATTCCGAGCGCCCACCGCACCGCGACCATCGTCACCCCCACCGCACCCATACCCGCCGGCCGGCCGATCGTGTCACCGCCGACGCCGGCGGGATGGCGGGGGCGTCAGCCGCCGGATCTCGCCGCCGCGCCGGTCATCCCAGCTTGCCCGGGGGCTGACGCCCCCGCAGCGGCCGGAATTACTTCACGTCTACCTGCACCGCCTGGACGATCTCCCCGGTGGCGTCGTTCTGCACCAGAGCCACCAGCTTCAGGCTCGTCAGCCCCATCGGCCGGTCGGACCGGGCGAACTCGGCCTGCTTGGCCACGTCGTCCAGGTACTGCGTCAGCTTGGTGCGGACCTCGGCCGGGTCGAACGTCACCGTCTGGTCGCCGGCCTTCTTGGCCAGCGGGAACCCCTTGGCCCCGCCCGGCATCGCCCGGACCACGGCCGCGTGGTACCGCATCCCGCTGCCGCCGGCGTACCGCACCCGGTCCTCGGCCAGCACGAACCGCAGGCTCAGTTTGTCCCCGGCGGCGGTCACGTCGGCCACCGTCGCCTTGGCCGTGTACCCCTTGTCCCCCTTGGTCACGGTGAGCGTCAGCTTGGCCCCCGGGGCCAGGCCGAGCGGCTTGGCCAGGGCCGTCTTGTACTCGTCCAGCTTGGCCTTGGCGGCGGACGCCGGCCCGCCGCCGCGGGGGCCGGGGCCGCCGTTCACGAACACGAGCGGCACGCTCGGCTGGAGCCGCAGCGTCTCGGCGTAGTACTCCAGCCGCTCCATCCCGTCCGGGCTGGCCAGCGGGTCGGCCCCGCCGGCGTGCAGGTGGTAGCTGAGCACGATCACGTCGGCCGGGGTGTACACCTGCCGCAGGGCGGCGGCGGCGAGGTCGGACGCGGCGGCCGGCCCGGCTTCCGACCCGGTGAACACCTCGACCACCGCCGGCCGGCCCTTGCTCGCGGGCGTCGGCACCGGCAGCCCGGCGAACCCGTAGGTCGCCTTCGCGTACTCGGCGTAGTCCTTCGCCTCCAGCTTCGCCACCTGGGCGGCGTACTTCTTCCCCTCCTCCGCCTTGCCCGCCCGGGTGAACGCCTTGGCCAGCGCGTCGAACACCTCCATCTGGGCGGCCGCCGGGTCGTCGTCGGTGAGCATCCGTTCGGCCCGCCGGGCCTGGGCGACGGCCACCTCCCCGTACCCGGCCTGGACGGCCAGGACGTTGGCCAGTCGCAGGGCGGTCGCCCGCTCCCACCGCGGGCCGAACCCGCCGGCCGCCTTCGCCAGCCGGTCGGTCAGCCCGCGGACGTCCTCGGCCGACAGCTTCCGGGCGGCCGCCTGCTCCAGCACGGCGAACCCGGCGTCGAACAGGGCCGGCCCCGGCTCGACCGCCGCCACCGCCTCCCGCAGCAGGTCGAACGGGTCGGCCTTCTTCAGCTCGGTGCGGACTGCTTCGGCCACGGCCAGCGGCCCGCCGAGCTGAACCACGGACCCGGTCAGCTTCTTGCCGTCCTTGCTCAGCACCCCGTCGAAGTTGACGAACTCCCGGCCCGGGAACCCGAGGGTGAACTTGACCCCGGCGTCGGACACGGTGACGGACGTGAACTTCGGCTCGGTGCGGAGTTCCGGCTGCGACCCGAGGAAGTCGCCGACCCACTTGCCGCCGCTCTCGGTCAGGCCGAAGAGCAGGGTGGCCGGCTGGTTGTCGAGGGCGATTTGCAGCTTCCACCGGCCGGCCGGGGTCGGCGGCTGGGCGACCGCCGGGGCGGCCGTGAGCAGCCCCAGGGCGAGCAGGGACAGGGTTCGCGGCATCGGAGTCCTTTCGGGCGAAACCGGGGGTCGGAACGATCCCCCCGAAAGGGTCACGATACGCCGGCCGGTCGCCCGGGCCAGCGGGCCGCGGCGGCTACGACAGGACGAGCGGGCCGTCGCCGCAGAAGTTCGGGTTGCCGAACGTCTTGAGGTGGTGGCCGAAGGCGTGGGCGAAGCTGAGCAGCAGCCGGTTGTGCGGCACCCCGCCCTTCGGGTGCTTGACAGCCCGCCCGGTCTTGAACCCCAGCCCGCCGCCGACCAGCACGAACGGGATGTCGTTCATGGTGTGCGAGCTGCCCTTGCCCAGCTCGTTCGTCCAGACCAGGGTGGTGTTGTCCAGCAGGCTACCGTCCCCGCCCGGCTCCGGCGTCTCGGCCAGCCGCTTGGCCAGGTAGGCGAGCTGCTCGCAGATCCACTTGTTGATCTTGGTGAGGCTCTCCATCGCCGGCTTGTTGCTGTCCGGCTCGTGGGACAGGGTGTGGTGCCCCTCGGTGACGCCCAGCCACCGCATCTTGGCCATGCCGACCGAGTTGGTGAACTGGAAGGTGGCCACCCGGGTGAAGTCGGCGGCCAGGCTCTGGACCAGCAGCTCGGTCTGCATCTTCATGATGCGGGGGATGTTGTCGTTCTCCTCCGTCACCCCCGGCTCCAGCTCCGGAACCTTGTGATCGAGGCCCGCCGTCTGGGCGGCCTTCAGCTCCTGCTCCATCTCCCGGACGAAGGTGGTGTGCTGGTCGAGCAGCTTGCGGTCCTCGGCCCCGACCGCCCCGCGGACCTTCGCCAGATCGGCCGCCACGTCATCGAGGACGCTTTCGAGCAGCCGCTGATCCTTGGCCCGGCCGTACAGCTTGCGGAACATCTGGTACGGGTCGTCGATCGGGGTGAGCGGCTGGTTCGGGCCGGCGTAGCTCCACCGGGTCCAGGTGTCCGCCCGGTCCGGGACCATGACGCCGAACTCGAGCGACCCGAACCGGGTGCGGGTGGCGGCGTCCTTCTGCAGGAACGTCTTGATCTCCTGGTCGATCGAGTTCCCCTTGGACCACCCGGCGGGGGTGTCCGACCCGCCCTGGATGTTGCCGGGGAACAGCTCGATCCCGGTGAGCAGGCAACCGATCCCCCGCATGTGGCCGTCGCCGTCCCCGCGGATCCGGTCGTTCACCCCGTGCAGGGTGAGCACCTTGTCCTTGAACGGGGTGAGCGGCGAGAGGATTTCCTTGAACGCGACGTGCGGCCCGGCGGCGTCCGGCCAGAAGGCGGACGGGACGATCCCGTTCGGGCTGAACAGGAACACCAGCCGCTGCTTCTTGCGGGCGGTGTTGGCGAACCCGAGGCCGGGCAGGTTGGTCAAAAACGGGAGCGACGCGGCCCCCAGCCCGAGCTGGCGGACGAACTCGCGGCGGGTGGTCGTGTGGGGCACGGCGAAGCTCCGAGGGACGACAAACGGGGGCACCGACCGGGCGGGGGTCCGAAACCTAACCCCCCGGCCCCCTTCCCTACGAGGGAAGGGGGAGCAAGGGGGATGAGCGTCCGGGCAACGGCTTCGGTCCCGGCGCAGTGTGGGGGTTCGACCTAACCCCCCGGCCCCCTTCCCTAAGAGGGAAGGGGGAGAGTGTTCGACCCCGCCGGTGGGGGGCAAGGTCCATCGCCCGGACGCCGATCCCACTCGCTCCTCCTTCCCTCGTAGGGAAGGGGGCCGGGGGGTTAGGTTGCCTTCACTTCAGACTCGCCGTCCGGTCGGTCCCGGCCAGGGCGGCGGTCGCCGCCACCTCGACGGCCAGCTTCCGGAAGTTATACCCGTTGGCCGCGAATTTCTCACGCAGGTTTCCGAGCATCCCCGGGCCGTAAGCCCGGACCGGCTGCTGCACCAGGTGATGCACCAGTTGCTCGACGAACGCCCCGTGGACGTCCGGGCTGGTCGCCAGGTACTTCGCCAGCTCGGCCGGCCCGCGGAACGTCACCGCCGTCCCGTCCCGGGCGGTGTACCCGCCGGTCGGGTCCACCGGCTTGTTGTTGTCCTTCTCCCGGAATCGGCCGATGGCGTCGAAGTTCTCCAGGGTGAACCCGAGCGGGTTGATGACGGTGTGGCAACTGACACACCCGGCCGGGCTGGTCTGCAAAATCGTCCGCTCCCGGGTGGTGAGCGTCGGGTGCAGGTCTTCGGCCAGCGGGGAGAAGGCGTCCTGCGGCGGGCGGAGGGTCAGCCCGAGCACCCCGCGGGCCAGGAACACCCCCCGGTGGATCGGGGACGACGCCCCGGTGTAGGCGAACGCGGCCATCAGCAGCGGGTGGGTCAGGACGCCGGCCCGCTTGCCCGGGTCCAGTTGCACCTTCTCGAACCCGCCGTCCTCCGGCTCCTCGACCCCGTACAGCCGGGCCAGCCGGTCGTTCACGTACACCCCGTCGGCCAACAGTAGCTCGCGGAAGTCGGACTTGTCGGACCAGACGACGTCGTCCAGGAACAGGTCGAGGGAGGTCCGCAGGTCGGCGACCGCGGCGGCGTCGAACCCGGGGAACCGCTTGGCGTCCTTGGCCATGTCGGCGACGTGGTCCACCCGCAGCCAGTGGTGGAGGAACCCCCGCACCTTCTGCTTGGCCCGCGGGTCGGCGAGCATCCGCTCGGCCTGCCTCGCCACGTCCTCCCGGTTGGTCAGCTTGCCGGCCTTGGCGGCGTCGAGCAGCTTCTGGTCGGGGAGCGAGTCCCACAGGGCGAACGCCAGCCGGGAGGCGACGGTGTACCCGTCCGGCTGGCCGCCGTCCTCGCGGTACAGGAACCGGGGGGACTTGAGGGCGAACAGCACCACTCGCTTGGCCGCCGCCTCCGGGTCGCCGGCCGCCCGGGCGAACTGGCGGTCGATGACTTTCGCCTGCTCGTCGGTCAGCGGCCGGCGGGACGCCCGCTCGACGAACCGTCGGGCGAACGCCTTCAGCTTGGCCTCCCGGTCGGCGGCCGGCTTGGCCTTCTGCCGGTCGTCGGTGTTGATCGCCCCCGGGTTGCCGGGGATCGACGCCGCCTCCCGCCGGGCGGACACCCCGGCCAATTCGTTCAGGTGGGCGGCCACGTAGCCCGCGGCCTCCAGGGCGGCGTCGGTGGTGGCCGCGTCCCACGCCTTCGAGACGGTGTTCCCCCGCTCCCACCCCAGGCTGCGGTCGTCCGGCGGGAACGGGGTGGTGCTGACGTACACCTCGGGGGCGGTCAGCGGCGACAGGCAGCGGGCCGGGATCGGCTCGGCCACCCCGCCCGGCGGCTTCCACAGCAGGGAGACGAACGCCGGGGCCGGCGGCTTCTCCTTCGCCTTCTTGTCCTGCACCCCCTGCTTGGCCTTGGAGAACTCCAGCCGCAGGTGGTACGCCCGGCCGGCCAGCAGGTTGACCGCCCCGCGGAACTCGGTGTCGCTGCCGGACTTCACATAGGCGTCGACCAGCGGGGTGAGCGGGTCGTTCACCCACAGCCGAACGGCCTGATCGGACTTCACCGTGAACTCGTACCGGCCGGTCGTTTGGGCGAGCACCGACCCCTGCCAGCGGATCGCGAACTCGTGCGGCTCGACCTTCCCGGGGACCGGGCTTTTGTCCTTGAAGTCGAACGTCACCTGCTCGTCGGTCCGCTCGACGACCCGCCGGTTGGCGCGGAAGTCTCGGCCGCTGTAGTACTCGGCCCGCAGCCCGCGGCGGTCGTCCGGCGGGGGCGTGGGCTGGCGGAAGCTGCCGATCAGGTCGGCGACGGCGTTCTCGTACTGGCGGACGGTCAGCCGGGACAGCTCGACCCGCGGCGGGGCGGTCCGCTCCCGGGCCTCTTTCGAGTAGAACGCCGCGTGGACGAACTCGGCCACCTTGCGGGCGTCCTCGGCGGACAAACTCTCCGGGTCGTTCTCCGGCATCGTCTTGCGGATCACGTCGGCGAGCTTGGGCACCGGCAGGTCGCCGGCCAGCGGGTCTTTGTGCCGCTTGGCCCCCTCGCCGACCTTGCCGTGGCACCAGGCACACTGCTGCTTGTAGATGGCCTCACCGGTCGGCCCGTCGGCGCGGGCGGCCGGGGCGATCAGGAGCAGGCAGGCGGCGAGGAGCCGGGCTGGCGGGAGGGTCGGCATGCGTTCAACGCGGCGAGGAGCCGGGTGCCCGCCGGGCGGAGCCGGCGGGCGGGGGGTACAGATAGTGTGGCCGGCGGGACTGCGGGAGTCAAGGGAACCGGGCAAACGGTCGAATCCGGGTCGGTAGCCGCGGAGCGGCGGCCGGGTAAAGCCTGGGGCGGAAGCCCCAGGAGCGACTTCCGCCCCAGGCTTTACCCGGCCGCCGCTCCGCGGCTCCAGGGAAGCCGAGCCGGCAATCGCACGGCAAAAAGGACGGCCACTTGCGGTCGCGGCTCGCTACTCCTTCCCGTCCCCGTCGGTGAACAGGCTCGGCCCCGCCGCCTTCACCCGCTTCGGCCGCTCCGGCGGGTCCACGACCACGACCGCCTTCGCCCGCTTCGGCTTCGCCGGCTCCGGCGGGGCGGGCGGGTGCGGGGCCGGGAGCGGTGCCTGGTGCGGGCTTTCCAGCGTCGCCAGCACTTCTTCCGCCCGCTTCAGCACGCCCTCCGGCACCCCGGCCAGTCGGGCGACGTGGATGCCGTAGCTCTTGTCCGCGTTCCCCGCGGCGATCTTGTGCAGGAACACCACCTCGCCCGGCAACTCCTTCACCAGCACGTTGTAGTTCCGCAGCCGGGGCAGCCGGCCGGCCAGTTGGGCGAGTTCGTGGTAGTGGGTGGCGAACAGCGCCCGGCAGCCGACCGCGTCGTGCAGGTGCTCGGTGATCGCCCACGCCAGGGAGACGCCGTCGTAGGTGCTGGTGCCGCGGCCGATCTCGTCCAGGATGACCAGGCTGCGGCTGGTGGCGTTGTTCAGAATGTTCGCCGCCTCGGTCATCTCCACCATGAACGTACTCTGCCCGCGGCTCAGCTCGTCGCTCGCCCCGACCCGGGTGAAGATGCGGTCGGCCAGGCCCACCGTCGCCGCCTTCGCCGGAACAAAGCTGCCGACGTGGGCGAGCAGGGTGAGCAGCGCGACTTGCCGGATGAACGTCGATTTGCCGGACATGTTCGGCCCGGTGATGAGCCAGAACACGCCGTCCGCCGGGGCGAACAGCACGTCGTTCGGGACGAACGTGCCGGCCGGCAGCGTCTGGTCCAGCACCGGATGCCGGCCGTCCTGCACCCGCAACACCGGCTCTTCGACAATCGTCGGTCGGACGTACCCGCGGCTCGCAGCCAGTTCCGCCAGACCGGCCAGGAAGTCGGCGGCGGCCAGCACGTCGGCCGTCTGCAACAGCCGGTGCGTCTGGGCGGCGACCGTCTCCCGCACGTTGGCGAACAGCTCGAACTCCAGCGCCTGGCTCCGCTCCTGGGCGGTGACGACTTTCTCCTCATACTCCTTGAGCCGCGGCGTGCTGTACCGCTTGCAGTTCTTGAGCGTCCGCTCGTGGACGTACTCCGGCGGCACCCGGGTCTCGTTCGCGTTGGTGATCTCGATGTAATACCCCATCACGTCGGTGAACCCGACCTTTAGCGACGTGATGCTCGTGCGGGTGATCTCCGCCGCCTGATACCGAGCGATCCAGTCCTTGCCCTCCTTGGACAGCTTCCGCAGCTCGTCGAGTTCGGCATGATACCCTTCGCGGAGGATGCCACCTTCCTTGGCCGAGTACGGCGGGTCATCGACGAGGGAGCGGTCGAGCAGGTCGCGGAGGTCGGGGCAGAGTTCGAGCTTGCTTTCGAGGTCGTTCAGCAGCGGCGCCTTCCGGCCGGCCAGCTTCGCCTTGAACTTCGGCAACAGCCGCAGGGTGCGGGCGACGGCGGCCAGGTCTTTCGGCGTGGCCCGCGCCGTCGAGACGCGGGCGGTCAGCCGTTGCAAATCCGCGGTGGCGTCGAGCAGGTCGCGCAGCTCGCCTCGCAACGAGTGGTTGCCGACCAACTCGCCGACCGCGTCAAGGCGGGCGTCGATGGCGGCTTTCTCGGTCAGCGGGGCGAGCAGGGCGTCGTGAAGGAACCGGGCGCCCATCGGGGTGACGGTTCGGTCCACGGCCGCCAACACCGTCCCGTCCCGGGTGCCGTCGCGGAGGGTGCGTGTCAGCTCCAGGCTGCGGCGGGTCACTTCGTCCAGCGTCAGGCACGACTCCGGCCGGTGCGGGCGGAGCCGGCGGATGTGGGCCAGGCTGGCTTTGAGCGTCTCCGTGAGGTAGCTGAGCACGGCCCCGGCGGCGGCCAGGCACGGCTGGTCGTCGGCGAACCCGAACCCGGTGAGCGTGCCGACGCCGAAGTGTTTTTTGACCGTGCCGACGGCGGTGGTCGGGTCGAACGTCCAGGCCGGCCGGCCGGTGACGGTCGGGGCGGCCGGGCCGAGCAGCGGGCGGAGCAGGTCCGTCTGGTCGTCCGGCAGCAGGCACTCGGCGGCGGACAGGCGGGCCAGCTCGTCCGGCAACCGGTCGTCGAACAGGTCCGTCGCGGCGAACGCCCCGGTGGACAGGTCCACCCAGGCGAGGCCGAGCGTCCCGGTCTTGGACCGGCAGAGGGCGGTGAGGTAGTTCGACCGCCGCGGGTCGAGCAGCTCGTCCTCGGTGACGGTGCCGGGAGTGACGACCCGGTTCACCTCCCGGCGGATCAGCTTCTTGCCCGGCCCTGCCTCCTCCATCTGCTCGCACACAGCGACCCGGTGCCCGGCCCGCAGGAGCACGTTCAGGTAGTGTTCGAGCTTGTGCTGGGGGAACCCGGCCATCGGGGTGGTGCCGTCCCGCTTGGTCAGGGTGATGCCGAGCAGCCGGGAGCCGAGGTCGGCGTCCTCCTCGAACAGCTCGTAGAAGTCGCCGTTGCGGAACAGTACCAGCATCCCCGGGTGTTGGGCCTTGGCGTCCCGGAACTGCTGCATCATCGGGGTGAGCATGGCGGCGTCGGGCGTCCTGCGGCGGAGGCGGGGGCGTTCCCCAATTTATCGGCAACCGCCGGGCGGGGAAATGACGGGAGGTGAAGGGATGCAAGCGGAGCGGGTTGCGACGGGTTGGGGCGGTTGCTGCCGGCAGCCCGGGCCGCCACGGAGGGCGGCCCCTACAACCGGTGCAAAGGTGGTGGCCGTCACCCGCCTCTGCGACTCGGTAGGGGCCGCCCTCCGTGGCGGCCCGGGCTGCCGGCGGCAACCGCCCCAACCCGTGACACGACCTACGAGCCGCCCACACCGAATTCACCCCTTCGGCCCGCGGGCCAGGCCGCCGGGGGTGCGGAGCCAGTCCAGCCGGTCCGGCAGCTTGGCCGGGGCCAGGTTCTCGGCGTCCCGGGCCAGCGCCTCCCCGACCGCCTGGGCCAGCTCCGAGTGGTCGAACAGCAGTTGCTCCAGCATGGCCGCCTGGGGCCGGGGCGGGCCGACCACGGTCTGCCCGAACAGCTCGACCGACTCCTTCGCCTGGTCCCGGTGGGCGAGCACCACCGCCCGGCCGAGCCGGCCGGCCAGGGCGACCCGGTTGCCGGCCAGCTTCGCTTTCGGCAGCGGCCGGTCGCCGGGGTCTTGCTCCATCTCCGCGAACACCCGGTCGGCGTCGTCCAGCCGGCGGTCGCCGAGGTACAGCAGGGCCAGGTCCAGGCTGGCGGTCAGGTACTCGTCGGCGGCCAGCTTGCGGTCCTTCCGCCGGGCGACCAGCGCCCGCTCCCGGGTGCTCGTCACCGGGTCCGGCAGACGGGCAACCGGCAGCCCGGGGCCGGCGTCCGCTGGCGTCGGCGAACCGGCCAGCCGGCCGCCGAGCCACCAGCCGAGGGCGGCCAGCCCGAGTGCCCCGACAACAGCCGCCAGCCGCTGCGGCCAGACCGCCGGGCGGGGTGAGGCGAGCGGCTGGGTGACGGCGTTGTTCACCGCCGTCGGCGTCCCGGGGACGACCACCGGCCCGGTCAGCCCGGACAGGGCCAGCCCGCCGGCCGGCAGCGTCACCGGCGCCCCCTTCTGGATGCGGGCCAGGTCGCGGAGCACGTCGCGGGCGGTCTGGTACCGGGCGGCCGGGTCTTTGGCCATCAGCGTGTGGACCAGCCCGACCAGGTCGGCCGGCAGGTCCGGACGGACGGCGGCCAGCGACGGCGGCGGGTTCTGGACGTGCTGCACTGCCACCTCGAACGCCGTCGCCCCGGTGAACGGCGGCTGCCCGGCCAGCAGGTGGAAGGCGGTGACGCCGAAGCTGTACAGGTCGGTGCGGTGGTCGGTCGGTTTGCCCTGCACCTGCTCCGGGGCCATGTACAGCGGGGTTCCGAGTGTCATCCCGGTCTGGGTCAGGTTGACCGCCGGGGCGTCGGACGCGAACGCCCGGGCTAGGCCGAAGTCGGCGACCTTCACCTCGCCCTTGCGGGTGACGAGGATGTTTTCCGGCTTGATGTCCCGGTGGACGAGGCCGGCCTCCCCGGCCCGCTGGAGGGCGGCGGCCACCTGCCGCAGCAGGTGCAGGGCGAGCGGCAGGTCGGGCGGCCCCTTGCGGGCCAGGTACTCCTTCAAGTTGCGCCCCTCGACGTACTCGAGGGCCATGTACTTCAGCCCGTCGGCCTCGCCGACCGCGTACACCTGGACGATGTTGGGGTGCGTCACCCGGGCGACCGCCTCGGCCTCGTGCTGGAACCGCTGGAGGGCGGCCGGGCTGGCGGCCAAATCGTCGCGGAGGATCTTGAGCGCCACGTCCCGCTTGAGGGAGAGCTGGCGGGCCAGGTACACAGTGCCCATCCCGCCCTGGCCGAGCGGCCGGACGACGTGGAAGTCGCCGACGGTGCGGCCGGTCATCTCAAAGTCCTCAAGTCGTCAAGTCTTCAGGTCTTCAAGTCGGAAAACCAGGGCCGTCAGCCTCGGCGGCAACTGTCGAGGTAACCGATAAACCGGCTCAGCATCCGGACCGTTTCGAGTGCTAACCCGTGGAGATCATCGAACTGGGGTTGCGTCAGATAGCCGCAGTCCAAGCCGACGTACAAGGCCGCCCGGACCTCGCCGACCGACCCTTTAGCCATCGATAGGAAGTGGCGGAAGTCCTTGTCCCCGCTCTCCCGCTCGAACCCCTCGGAGATGTTCAACATCACTGACATGGACGCGCGACGGACCTGATCCCGGAACGCGAAGTCTTTTGCTGCAGCTCCGTCTCGCGTAACCTCGTATACCCGGCGAGTCAGTTGCCGGGCTTTCTTCCACACGTCTAGTTCTTCAAACCGCTCGACCGTGGCCATCGCCACCTCCGACGACCGGTTCTCCGACTTGAAGACCTGAAGACTTGACGACTTGAGGACTACTTCTTCTCGTCTCGCAGCGTCGTCAGATACGCCACCAGATCGACCAGCTCGTCCTCGGTCAGCGTCTTCACCAGGTCGTCCGGCATCAGCGACACCAGGCTCTTCGACCGCTTCTCCACGTCCTTCGTAGCGATCTTGTAGTCCTTGCCGTTGGCGTCCCGAAGGGTGAGAGCGTCGGCCGTCTCCTGCATCAGCAGGCCGCTGATCGACTGCCCGTCGGCGGTGTCGATCTTCCAGGTGACGGACTGGTCGGCGATCGCCTTGGACGGCTGTAACACCGACTCGAACAGGTTCTCCTTACTCCCCTTGGTGCCGATGGCCGAGAGGTCCGGGCCGATCTGCCCGCCCTGGCCGCGGACCGTGTGACACCGGGCGCACTGCACCTCGCTGGTCAGCGACTTGGCCCAGATCGCCTTGCCCTTCGCCGGGTCGCCGGTCCGCTTGGCCAGCTCGGCGGGGGACGGCAGCGCCTTCGGGTCGAGCTTGCCGGTGGCCGGGAACAGGATCATCGCCTTGTTCCGCTCCCCCTGGAACGGGCTGTTTCGGAGCAGCCGGCCGGTGACGGCAACGAGGTCGGCCGGCAGCTTGCCTTGCTCCTTCTGCTGGAGCAGCCAGCCGGTGCCGGCGCGGGTGCCGGCCAACGCCTCGACCGCCTTCGACCGGGTGGCCGAGTCAGGGCCGGTGACGATCGCTTTCAGGGCGGTCAGCGCGGCCCGGGCGGACTCGGTGTTCGGCTGGCCGCTGGCCTGCTCGCCGAGGGCGGCGACGGCGGTCGGGTCGGCGGTCAGCTTCGCCAGGGCGGCGACCGCCTTCGGGTCGCGGAGCTGGCCGAGGGTGCGGACCGCCTCCGCCCGGGCGGCCGGGTCGGCGGTCAGCTTCGCCACGTCCTCGACGGCCGCGGTGTACCGG
Organism: Gemmataceae bacterium; assembly: GCA_046350115.1. GTDB lineage: Bacteria > Planctomycetota > Planctomycetia > Gemmatales > Gemmataceae > JAXMAZ01. Next base: position 83,188 of record JAXMAZ010000012.1, on the reverse strand, counting down.
GCGGCGGCCACCAGTTGCAGCCCGACCGGGACCGTGGCCGGCGAGCCGAGCAGCTTGCCGACCGCCTCCTTGACCGCCCCGGACTCGGCCACCGGCTTCCACTTGGTCGGCAGGAACAGCCGCAGGTTGGCCAGCGCCTTGGCCCGCACCTCGGCCGGCTGGTCGCCGGCGAGCAGGGCGAGGACCGTCTTGCCGGCGGCCGGGTCGTCGGTCACCGCCAGGATGTCGACGATGCGGCCCTTCTGGGCGGCGGTGAGCTTTGGGTCGGCGAGCAGTTTGTCCAGCCGCGGCAGCACGCTCTTGGGGCGAAGCTCCCACACCAGGTCGGCGACCGTGTCGTTCCACTCCGGGAAGTGCTTGTCGAAGTCGGCCAGGATGGCGTCCCGCCGGGTCGGGTCGGTCCCGCAGGCGATGTTCAGAGCGGCCCGGTAGAAGATGTCGTGGCCGTCGTACCGCTTGGCGAACGAGTAGAACAGCTCCTTGGCCAAAGGCAGATTGATGTTCCGGGCTGCTAATGCGCCCTCTCGCAGAATCGCTACGGGTTGTGTGCCCAGCACCTCCGAAAGTTTCGGCTCCTTGAGTGAGGCGTCGGCAGCATCAATCGTGGTGTTGGACCACGAGTGAAGGCGAGTTACCATCGCACGAAATGAGTCGGGAGGGTTCTCAACACTGGCTACACCGATCCCACCACGGTCAAAGTTGTCCAAAACGCGGGCCAAATGCCAGAACACCCGTGCCCGCAGCGCCCAATCCGATGTCTTGTTAAAGACATCCCTCACGCCGTTGCCCGCCATCATCGTTGGCTGAACCATCGCACGGGTGGCTAGACACGGCGATGCTAGCGCCGCGAACTGTCCATTGCTGGTATCCAGCTTCACCGTCGGCACCGTGTACCCCTTGTGCCCGGCCGGGGTCAGCCGGTAGATGCGGCCGCGGGTCTTGTCCCCCATCCCGTGGCCGCCGACGCCCGGGTCGTACCAGTCGGCCACGAACACGCTGCCGTCCGGAGCCACACACACGTCGCTCGGCCGGAACCAGTTGTCCGTGCTGGTCAGCATCAGCGTCTTGTCCAGCTCGTACCCGGCCCCCTTCGGCTTGCGGTGGAAGCAGCGGATCTCCCGCGGCCCGGCGTCGGCGTGCAGCAGTTGCCCGCGGAACTTCTCCGGCAGCAGCGCCCCCTCGTAGAAGGTGATGCCGCACGGGCTGCCGAACCCGGTGCGGAGCGTCTTGTGGACCACCCCCGGCTGCTCCTCGTGCCAGTGGCTCTGGCCGGGGCCGCGGGGCCAGTACCCGTAGTTCCCGCCCGGCAGCACGTGGCAGATGCGGGTCTGCTGGTTGCCGTCGTCGTCGTTGTCGCTCAGCCAGATCTCGCCGAAGCTGTCGACGCAGCACTCGTAGTTGTTGCGGAAGTTGTGGGCGATCAGCTCCAGGTTCTTGCCGTCCATGTCGCACCGCCAGACGGTCCCGGCCTGGCAGTCGGTGTTGTTCGTCTTCCACTTCTTGCCCTGACCGTCGCTGCTCTGGAGGCCGTCCACCCCGGAGTCGCCGACGGTGAAGTACAGCTTGCCGTCCGGCCCGATGTTGATGCCGTGGACCCCGTGGTCGTGGTCGATCCCACGGAACCCGGTGAGCAGCTTCTTCGGCGGGCCGTCCGCCTTGCCGTCCCCGTCCTTGTCCTCGAACACCAGAATGTCCGGCGACTGGCAGACGTACACCTTGCACCCGACGCCCTTGGCGTCCGGGGCGACGGCGATGCCGAGCGGGGCTTGCAGGTCGCGGCCCTGGTAGAAGACGGTGCTGGTGTCCGCCTTGCCGTCCCCGTCGGTGTCGGTCAGGACGACGATCCGGTCCCCCTCGGGGCGGTTGATCGGCTTCTTGAGCAGGGTGCAGCGGTAGTTCACCCCTTCGCACACCCAGACGCGGCCCTTGTGGTCCACGTCGATCGAGGTCGGGTTGATGAGCAGCGGCTCGGCGGCGAACAGCTCGACCTGTAGCCCGTCCCCGGGCCGCATGGTGGCGAGCGCCTTGTCCGGCGGAACTTGACCGAAGGCCGGGCCGGCGAGGGCCAGCACGGCGAGGGGGGTGAACCAACGTCGCATCGGGGGAGGCTCCGGCGAGGCGGCAGGCAGGTGCCGCCAGTGTACCGGAGCGCCGGGGCGGGGGCAAAGGGGCGGGTGGCGGGTGTAACCCCACCCCCTGCCCCCTCACCGAGGCGGGGAGGGGGAGCAAGCGGGGCGCTCCCGCGGACTGAGTCACCGAGCCATCGCCCGGACCTTGTACCCCCTTGCTCCCCCTCTCCGTCTCGGGGAGGGGGCCGGGGTCAAACCTGTCACCCGACTCGGCGACTTCGGCGGTGCTCGGCGCGTTTGGCGGGTTTCACCCCCCCCGGCCCCCTCCCCGAGGCGGAGAGGGGGGCAAGTGGGGGCGCTCGTGTTCGCAATGAGCGGCGCCCGCTGTCGGGTCCGTCATCCCCCTTGTTCCCCCTCCCCGTCTCGGGGAGGGGGCAGGGGGGTGGGGTTGCCGACTCCACCCCGGCGCCGCGAACCGGGGAAGACGGAAACGAGCAAAGCCCACGGCCGGCTGGCCGTGGGCTTTCGGGGTTACTGCGAGTTACTCGTCACTCACTGCCCGGCCGGCGGGGGGAGTGCGCCCGGCGGGACGGTGCCCGTCTGGTTGAACTCCTCCTCCGACTGGATGATGATCCGCGGCGTCACCATCAGCATGATGTGCCGGGTCTCCCGCCCGATCCCCTGGTTCCGGAACAGCCGGTTCAGGTACGGGATCTGGCTGAGCACCGGCGGGCCGAACTCGTTCCGCCCCTCGGCCAGGGTCTTCAGCCCGCCCAGCACCACCGTCCCCCCGTCCGGGCAGCTCACCGTCGTCTGCACCTGGATTTCGGTGATGCTCGGCTGCTGGAAGAACTGGGTGAACGGGATCGGCACCCCTTGCGAACCGCCCTCGAACACCGGGGTGATGAACGCCGTCACCGGGAACAGCGGGACCACGGCCGAGGTCAGGGCGGTGAGCGTCGGGGCCAGGTTCAGCCGGACGAACCGCCGGTCCGCGGACACGATCGCCTGCACCGTCACGCTCACCCCCGGCCGGGTGTTGCCCACCTGGCTGCCCGGGGGCGGCGGGCTGGACCCGATCGGCACCGGGATGTTGGACGGCACGTACACCGTCTGCCCGCCCACCTGGATCACCTGGATGCCGAGGGTGAAGAAGGCCACGTCGCTGACGAACACGGTGGCCGTCTGCCCGTTGAACAGGGTGATCTTCGGGGCCTGCATCACGTTCACCCGGCGGTCGCCCTGGGCGGCCTCCAGGAACATGAACACCTGCACGTCGTTCAGGAACGCCAGCCCCACCCCCAGCCCGCCGTTCAGGGTCGGGGACAGGGAGTTGGCGTACCCGCCGAACGCCGGCACCGACAGCGGGTAGCTGGTCGCCCGGATGGGCACGTCCAGGTCCGGGGTGAACCCGCCGTTGGCCGGGTTCCAGCCGGTCACCACCCCCCGGCTGTTGATGTCGTTGATGAACGGCTCCGGGCGGAACTGGCCGGTGGTCAGGCTCCGCTCGAACGCGGCCGTGTTCTTCGTCTTCACGTTCATCGAGAAGTCGACCCCGACCCGCTCGAAGAACTCCTCGGACAGCGAGATCACCCGGATCTCGACGGCCACGCTCGTCTCCTGCAGCCGGCGGAGGCTGGCCAGCAGGTCTTCCACCTCGCGGATGATGTCGGCCGTCTGGTTGACGACCAGCGCCCCGCCCAGGTCGAAGTACTGCATGCTCCCGGACCCGCCCATGTCCTGCCAGGAGTACGGGCGGACCATCCGGACCATCGACTGGAGCTTGGCCGCGTGGGCCGCCCGGGCGGCCTGGACCGGCCCGTCGTACACCTGCACCCCTTGCAACCCGTGCGGATTGTTCTGGGACGTCTGGAGCACCCCGCCGGTCGGCCCGCCGGCCCCGGGCTGGCCGCCGCCCAGTTGCCCGCTGACCATGCTGGCGGTGCCGCCCAGCGCCCCGGCGTTCGGGCTGAACTGGCTGGTCCCGCCCGGCCCGTTCCCCACCCACCCGGGGGTGGCGTTGCCGGCCTTGGCCAGCACCTTGTTGATGTCCTGGTGGTCGGCCAGTTGGTAGTCCGGGACCGGCGTCACCAGGTCCATGACCGAGAACACCTTCATCACCAGCGAGCCTTTCGCCCGCTTCTCGGTCGTCACCCGGATGACGTCGTTCTCGACCTTGTACTTCAGCCGGGCCTTGTCCAGCACCAGGGCCAGGACGTTCTTCAGGGACAGGTCGCGGAGCGACTCCGTCACCTTCACCTGGTCGAGCGGGCTGGCGGACATGCCGCTGGCCGCGTCCGCCCGGGTGGCGAACTCGTCACTGATCGACGCCTCGTCGATCGAGATGTTCAGCTTGGACTTCACCGCCAGCTCGCCGATCGCCTGCCGCAGGCTGGTGTCCTTGAACTCGACCGACAGCGGCTGGTCCAGCCGCAGCTCGATCTCCCGCTCGGTGGCCGTCTTGCTCTTCTGGTACAGCTCGTCCCCGGCCCCCCGCCGCATGGACCGCAGCGCCCGGTCCTGGTCCACATGGATCGGGTTGTCGATGTCGACCAGCGGCCCCTGCCTCTCGGCGGCGTTCAGCCCGGCCAGGACCAGCGCCTCCTTGCTGTCCTTGATCCGGTCGTAGTCGGCCTTCCGCCGCTGCCGCTTGGTCAGCTCGTAGACGGCGTTCAACTGCTCGTCGGTCGGGTCCAGGGTCTTGAGCTGGAGGGCCAGCCGCTCGGCCTCCTCGTGCTTGCCCTCCTTGGCGAGCGACGTCACCTCCCGGACCTTGCGGGACAGCTCCTCCTTCAGCTTCTGGTCGGCCAACTGCTTGCCGACCACCAGGTCCCGCTTCTCCTTCTTGTCCTGGGCCTCGGCGGTGACGTAGTCGGTCTGCCGCTTCATCAGCCGGAAGGTGTTCAGCCGCCGCTCGACCCCGTTCAGGAGCAGCCCTTGTTTGAGGGAGGATAGGGTGGACGCCTTCACCTTCGCCTGGAAGTCGGTCAGCATGGCGATGGCGACGTCGGTGCTCCCCTGGCCGAACGCCTGCTGGGCCTTGGCCTCGGCCTCCAGCCCCTCGCTGCGGAGCTTCTGGAACTCCACGTCGCTCATCGCCTTGACCTGGTCGGCCAGGCCGGGCGACGGGAGGGTCGGGGCCGGGGCGGTGCCCTGGGTGGAGGCGACCGGGGCGGCGGCGACCTTGGCGGCGCCGTCCGTCGCGGTCTTCGACAGGGCGGCGTGCTCCTTCTGCTCCGCGGCCGACAGCAGGCCGACGTCGACCAGCCGGAGCACGGCGGCCGCCTGGTCGTACTGCTTCATCGTGATGGCGTCGGCGGCGGCCTTGAGCGACCCGGCCGCGTCCTTCCGCTTGCGGTCGGTGTCCTCGGCGTCGATCAGCCGCAGCATCGCCTGGGCGTCGGCCTTGGCCATCGGGTCGGCGTTGTGCGCCTGGGTGGCCAGCCGGCGGGCGGACTCCAGCTCACCCCGGCGGAGTTCCGTCTGGGCCTGGGCGAGCAGCTCCTTGCCGGGCGACATCGCGACGACCGGCGGCGTCGGGGCCGGGGTCGGCAGGGCCGGAGCCAGCGTCGGCGCGACCGGGGCCAGCGTCGGAGTGGCCGGGACGGCCGGCGGCAGGCTGACCGAATACGGGGCGGCCGGCTGGCTGACGGCCGGGGCCGGCATCGCCGGGACGGACAGCGGGGCGGGCACGTTGACCGCCGCCGTGGCGGTCGGCTTGGGCGCCTTCACCGCGGCCAGTTGCTCGTCGATCCCGGTGGTCGGGAAGCCGAGGTCGGCGGCGATCTTGCGGGCGATGCCGAGGCTGGCCTCGGCCCGCACCGCCTGCCCCTTGTCCGCGTCCGCCTTGGCCTTGGCGGTCAGCTCGTCCACCTGCTTCTTGCCGTCGGCCAGCACGTCCCGGAGCAGGGCGTCCGGGGTGTCATCCGTCTTGGCGTAGGTGACGGTCAGCCGCTGGGCCTCGACCGCCTTGGCCCGGGCCTCGGCCAGCCGGTTGGCCTTGAGCAGCATCCGCCCGTCGGCCACCAGCTTGGTCGCCGCTGCCTTGCCCGCCTCCGTCGCCGCGGGGGCCGGGGCGCTGAACAGGGCCGGGGCGACCGGCTTGGCCGACAGGCTGTCACCGCCGGCCGGCACGGTCACGGGCGGCACCACCGGGGCGGCCGGGGCCGCCAGGGTCGGCGTCGGCAGGGACGGCGGCGGGGTCGGGATGGCGAGCGGCGGCGGGGTGGTGGCCGCCCCGCGGGCGACGACCGGCGAGGTCTGGGCCGCGGCCGCGGCCGGCGGGGTCAGGGCGGTGGCCGCCGGCTTGGCCGGCGCCTTGGCGGCCGGGGCGGCTTCCGCCTGGTTCTTGTTCCAGTCGTTCCACGACGACCAGCTCGTCTTGCCGCCGGTCACCGGGGTCGCGGCCGATCCCTGGTTCTGGGCCGGCGCCTGGCCGGACGCGGCGGTGGCGGCCGGCGGGGCGGTCCGCCGGACCTGCATCCGGGCGGCGTCGATCTCCTTCTTCAAGGCGTCCGGCCGGTCCCCCCGGCTGAACACCTCGGTGACGCTGTCCAGGAACCCGGCCGGGCCGGCCAGGGTGATCGCCCGGTCGCACAGGGCGTAGGCCTGGTCCAGGTTGGCCAGCCGCTCGCCGGGCGTGCGGGCCGGCTTGGCGTACAGGTCGCGGGCGGCCTTGATCATCCGCTCGGCTTCGACCTTGTCGGCCTTCGCCCGGGCGGCCCGGATGTCGGTGTCGAGGCTCTCCGGGGTGTCCCCCCACAGCCCCCACCGGCCGGACGGGTTGGCCGCGTCCGCCTGGCGGGCCAGGTCGGCGGCCCGGTCGAACTGGCCGGCCGCCAGCGCCTGCCGGCCCTGCTTGAGCAGGTCGGCCGGGTCGGCCGGGCGGGCCGTGGCGGCCGGCGGGTTGGCCCGGGCGGCCACCGGGGCGACCGCCCCGGCGGCGATCACCGGAGCCAGGAGCAGCCGGGTCGCCATCCCCCGCCAGCCCCACTTGGTACCGTGGAACACCATGGCCTCCTTCCCCTCCGTATGGAAGACCACCGACCGCCAGTGCCCGGCATCGTCCCCGACGCCGCCGGACGGATCCCCCGACCCGTCACCCGGTCAACGTCGCAGGCGCCCCGGCCGTCCCCAACGGCCGCGGGCCTGCCGATTCCGACCGGGTGTCCTTGCCCGGCCCGGCGCGAGTGTGTGAGAAAGCGGCGGGGGAATACCGGCCCCCCCGGGGCGGGTCAAGCACTTTTCCGCCGGAATTGCTGGAGCCGAAGGGGCGAGGGGAGGGGCAAGGGGCGAGTAGAAAACCCGGGCAGGGCGGCGTTTTCGCTAAAGGCCTGGTTCTCGCTTGCCCCTTGCCCCTCCCCTCGCCCCTACTTCTTGCCCGTCGGAATTGATTCGACGGAAAGGGTGAAGTAAAGGTTTGTAGCGACCCGCCGGCGCCGTTCGGCCGGGGCGCGAACCTTGAGGGGAACCCATGCGACGGATGATCGCTCTGCTCGGGCTGACGGCGGGGCTGGCCGTCGCCCCGTTCGCCGCGGCCCAGCCGCCCGGGCCGAAGCTGACCTGGGTGTACGCGCACGACGTGAAGGTCCGCCCGGCCGGGGTGGACGACCTGAAACAAGTCAACCAGCGGATCGGCATCGAGTTCTTCGAGGACCCGAAGTCTCAGGCGCTGGTGGCCGTCAGCCAGTCCGGGATGCTGGCCGTCGCCCCGCTCGGGCCGCTGGCCAAGGACCGCGGGTTCGGCACCGTGTACGGGCTGGACTTCCCGGTCCGCAAGGCGGACGAGGAGGCGTTCACCGGCACCACCGCCAAGCTCGGGGTGGAGGCGATCAAGGACGGGGCCAGCGGCAAGCTGGCCTACGTCACCGAGAAGGGGGCGATCGCCCTGGCCGAGTACCCGGCGGCGGTCGTCACCGACAAGCCGCGGAAGTGGCACCACGGGCAGGTGTACCGGGTCCGCAAGCCGGACGAGGCGGAGTTCGGCAAGGACACCAGGAAGGTCGGGGTGGAGGTGTACAAGGACGAGAACTCCGGCTACCTGGTGTACCTGACGGAGACCGGCGGGGTGGCCGTCGCCCCGGCCCCGGCCCGGCCGCCGGCCCCGGACGCGGTCAAGAAGCCGAAGCCGCTGTACGGCCTGTCCCTGCCGGTCCGGGCGGCGGCCGACACGGCGGTGACGAAGGACACCAAGAAGGTCGGCGTCGAGGTGTACAAGGACGAGAACACCGGCGGGCTGGTGTACGTGACCGAGGCCGGCGGGATCGCCTGTGTCCCGGTGCCGGCGACGGTGAAGACCAGCCAGGGGGTGGCGTGGGCGGCGGCCTACCGGCTCCAACTGCGGGCGCGGCCGGGCGGGGTGGCGGACTCCAGCCAGGCGAAGGCGTTCGGGGTGGAGGTGCTGACCGACAACAACACCGGGTACACGGTGTACGTGTCCGACGCCGGCGGGATCGCGGTGCTGGCCCGGAAGTGACGAACGGCAGCTCGGGGCCGACGCCGCGGCCGGCGGTAGCGGGTGGCAACCGCCGGCAGAGTCTGAGGGGCTAGGCCCGCCGGCGGCCGACGGCCAGCCCGACCGCGGCCATCGCCACCAGCCCGGCCCCGGCCGCCATCCCGGCGAACACCGCCCGCACCGGCACCGCCGTCACCGCCGCCCCGGCCGCCAGGTGCCCGACCGGGGCACTGGCGCTCAGGGTCATCGCCCACAGGGCCATCACCCGCCCGCGACGCTCGTCCGGCACGCTCAACTGCATCGCCGACTGGCCGGTGGCCAGGAACAGGATCAGCCCGAACCCGAGCAGCCCGCCGCTGGCCGCTGCCGTCGGCAGTGATTCGGCCAGCGTCAGCCCGGCCAGCCCGCCGGCCGCCAGGGTGCTGCCCGCCGCCAGGAACAGCCGCCGCCGGCCGACGGTCCCGAAGGTGGCCGTGGTCAGCGCCGCCAGCAGGGCTCCGGCCCCCAGGCTGCTGACCAGCAGGCTGTACTCCTTCTCCGCGTGCTGCAGGGCCAGCTTGGTGTACGCCGGGAACAGGCTGAGCGTCGGCCAGCCGAACACGCTCAGCAGCCCGGTCAGGGCCAGCAGCACGGCCAGCGGCGGCCGGCCGAGCACGTACCGGACGCCGTCCAGGGCGGACGCCGGCTCGGCCGTCGGGGCCGGCCGCGGGTTCCCCGGGACGGTGATCCGCCGCAGGGCGGCCAGCACCGCCAGGTAACTCAGGGCGTTCAGCCCGAAGCACCAGATGGCCCCGACCACCACCGGCCGGGAGCCGACCAGTGCCCCGCTCGCCACCACCCAGTCGGCCAGCAGGAACAGCCCCCCGGCCAGGGCCGGCCCGACTGCCCGGGCCGAGTTGAACAGCAGCGAGTTGAGCGACACCGCGTTGATCAGGTCCGCCTTCGGCACCAGGTCCGGGACGAACGCCAGCCGGGTCGGCAGGTCGACCGACTGGATCAGCCCGTTGACCGCCATCAGGGCGAGCACCGCCCACGGGTCGTACCGGTTGGTCGCCACCAGGAGGGTCAGCACGACGGCCGAGGCCAGGAACGCGACCTGGGTGGCGTACACGATCCGCAGCTTCGGCCGGCGGTCCGCCAGCGCCCCGGTGAACGGCCCGAGCAGCAGGGTCGGGCCGACCTGGGCGACGAGCAGCAGCGGCGGCCAGAAGGCGTCCCCGGTGCGGTCGAACACCAGCCACATGAGGGCGGCCGACTGCATCCAGGTGCCGGTGTACGAGACGATCTGGCCGAAGAAGTACAGCCGGTAGTTGCGGTGCTTGAGGGAGCGGAAGGTGTGGTCGCGGAGGACGGCGAGCATACCGGCATGGTATGTAAGATGCCCCCATGCTGTACCACCGCCTGCTCCGCCCGCTGCTGTTCCGCCTGGACCCCGAGCGCGCCCACGACCTGGCGGTCTCGGCGGCCGCGTCCCTCGCCTCGTCCCGGCCGCTGGCCGAGCTGGTCCACGACACCCTGGCCCGGCCGCCGGCCCGGCCGGTGACGGCGTTTGGCCTCCGCTTCCCGCACCCGGTCGGGCTGGCCGGCGGGATGGACAAGAACGGGGTCGCCCCGCTCGCCTGGTGGGCGTTCGGGTTCGCCTTCGTCGAACTCGGCACCGTCACCCCCCGCCCCCAGAAGGGGAACCCGCGACCGCGGATGTTTCGCAAGCCGGCGGAACTCGCCCTGGTCAACCGGATGGGGTTCAACAACCGCGGGGCGGCGGCCTTGGCCCGGCGTCTGGCCGACCAGCGGCGGTGGGGGCTTCGGCCGCCGACCCCCGTCGGGGTGAGCGTCGGCAAGAACAAGGACACGCCGGCCGAGCGGGCGGCCGACGACTTCGCCTCAGCGGCGGCAATCGTCGCCCCGGTCGCCGACTTCCTGACGGTGAACGTCAGCTCGCCGAACACCCCGGGGCTGCGGGCACTTCAAAATGCGGCCGAGTTGGGCAAGCTGGTGGCGGCCGTGACCGCGGCGGCCGGCGACAAGCCGGTGCTGGTGAAGGTGGCCCCGGAACTCGGCGGCGACGATCTGGCCGCGTCCCTGGACGCCGCCCTGGGCAACGGGGCGGTCGGGGTGATCGCCACGAACACCCTCGGCACCACCGCCCCGACCGGGGAGCCGGCCGGGCTGAGCGGCCGGCCGCTGCGAGAGATCGCCGTCCGGAAGGTGGAGGAGGTGCGGAAGCGGGTCGGCGGCCGGGCGGCGGTGGTCGGCTGCGGCGGGGTCGAGGATGCTGCGTCCGCCCGCCGGCTGTTGGACGCCGGGGCCGACCTGGTGCAGCTCTACACGGCGCTGGTGTACGAGGGGCCGTTCCTGCCGGCCCGGATCGCCCGCGGGTTGGCCTTCGCGCCGGCCCCCCGGGGCGGGTAATGTCCGCCGCCCTTCACGGACGGAGGTGGCGGATGCACAAGTTGGCTGGAGTCGGACTCATCTTCGGGGCGGCGGCGGTGATGTGGGTGATGGCCTCGCCGGCCCGGTCGGGGGCGGGGTGACGGCCGACCGGGTGTGACCCGGTGATCGGCGGTCCGCCGATCGGATTCCCCGGCCAGTTCAGCCGTGACCCGGTGTTCGCGATGGACCCGGCCCCGATGGCCCCGCCATCCCGGCCGCGGCCGGCCCCGGTCGCCCAGCCGCGGCCGCAGCCCCGGCCGGTGGCGGTCGCCCAACCGGCCCCGCCGCGGCCCCAGCCGGTCGCCGTGGCGGCGAAGGCGGTCGACGTGCCGCCGCCGGACGCCCTCGGGATCGCCCTGCCGGAGCCGCCGCTGGTCGAGGTGCCGGCCCCCGATGCCCTCGGGATCGCGGTCGAGTAAACAAAACAGCCCGCTGACGATCGTCGGCGGGCTGTTTGGATTGTGTAGGGTGCGTTGAGGCTTTGCGAAACGCACCGCCGAGACTTCATCTGCGAGTGGCCGTCATTGCCGGGCCGGTGCGTTTCGCAAAGCCTCAACGCACCCTACAAAACTACGCCCGATCAGAACCAGTCCGGCAGCCCTGGGAGCGTGTCCTTCAGGATCTCCCGCACCGCTCGCCGGTCGTCGGCCGACAGGTGGGCGAACGCGGCCGACGTGTCCTTGCCGGTCAGCACCTCGTGCAGCCGGCGGATAACAAACTCCTTCACTTCGGCCGGCAGCTTGGCGAACGCGGCGGTGTAGATTTGCGGGCTGCACGGGTACTTGAACAGCCGGGTGGTCAGGTCGAACTGCCGCAGCGACCGCCCCTGTTTGTCGGCCGGCCCCCGTTTGGCGAACTCCTCGGCGAACCCGCTCGTCCCGGCGATCGGGGCGGTCAGCTTCGTCTCCCCGCTGAACAGCAGGTACTGGACGACCGGCTCCCCGGCCGCCGCGATCCGCCGGCCGGTGCTCTCCCACACCTTCCCGGCCGGCTCGCCCAGCTCTTTGTTCAGCGTCGCCTGGTAGTGAACCGCCTGGCGGGTCAGCAGGGCCGCCCGGGCCAGCCGGTTCTGCATCTCCGTCTGGTGCTCGAACACCATCAGGGCGACCAGGTCGCTGTGCGGGGTCAGGTAGTTGGCGACGGTGAACCGGCCCCGCAGGTCGGTCACGTTCTGGCCGGCCGAGTTGTCCTCCGCCTCGGGGTTCCGCTTGGTCTGGGCGACGAAGTTGCCCATGTGGGCCTGCGGCCCGTGGGTGCCGGTCACGTACCACCCGCCCCACCGCTTGTCGAACGGGCTGCCGTGGTCGGTCATGTACGTCCCGGCGGACAGGATCGGCTGGCCGTACCGGTCGGTGAACACCGACCGCAGCAGGTGCCCCGGGTACCCCTGGGTGCGGCTGGACCCGTGGCAGGTCAGGCAGTTGTCCGTCTGCCGGACGAACTGCGCCCGCTCGGTCGGATCCTGGTCCAGGGTGTAGAAGGCGGTGCCGAGGGTCGGGTCGGCGGCGGAGAACTCGAGCACGTCCCCCCGCAGGCAGAACCCGACCGTCACCTCGTCGTTGAAGTACAACGCCCGCGGGGTCTTGGGGGTGATCCGGTCCCGCTGGAAGCTGGTTTTGCTGAACACCAGCACCTGGGACGACTGGGGCACGTCCAGCGCCTTGAGGACGGCCGCCAGGTAGCCGTGGTCGTCCGTGTGGCGGAACGTGACCTCGCTCCGGCGGAGTTTTTCGTCCAGCCGGCCGACCGGGTTGTCGGCGGTGGCCGTCTTGTACCGGATCGGGTCGGCGTCCAGGTCGGCGATCTGGCCGACGGCCACACGGGGGGCGGCCAGGAGGGCGACCGCGAGGAGTGTCGAACGGGTCATGGCGACCCCGAGCGGGAAAAGGGACCGGGCGGGTACTGTCTTGCACACACCCTAGCCGCGGAAAAAGCGGATGTCAAGGTCCTGAATGCCAGGTGGGCAAAATCTCCCCCGGCCGGCGGCCTCGGCTCGTCTTGCTTGACATGTTTTGTGAGTTCGATTCCACTGTGCCCGTCGGAGGGACACAGCCGTAGGCCTCACCTCGCCGCCCCGCCTGAGAACGCCCGCTCGTCCGACCTCTACCCGCCGTCGGAGGTCCAAATTCCCTTGATCGCGGCTTTGGGGATCGTTGCCCCTCTGGGTCAATCGTGGCTGCGCTTCGCCCACCGCAGTTTGGCCGACCGGCTCCGCGGGTTGGCCCGCTTCTCCTCCTCCGTCGGGCGGACCGGCTCGTCGCTGATGGCCGAGTAGACGCCGGCCCGCAGGCCGTCGCGGAAGGCCGCCTTGATGAGCCGGTCCTCCCCGCTGTGGAAGCTGATGAGGGCGGCCGTCCCGCCGGGGGCGAGCAGGTCCGGGAGCACCCGCAGCAGGTGGGTCAGGCTGGCCAGCTCGCGGTTGACCAGGATGCGGAGGGCCTGAAAGACGCGGGTGGCCGGGGCGAGCAGTTGCTTCCGCTCCGGCGGGGCGGTCGGGCCGCGGAGCAGCTTGACCGGGGCCGCCTGGTCGATCAGGGAACGAAGCTCGCCGGTCCGGGTTAGCGGCGTCTGGCCCCGTCGGCGGCCGATGGCGGCGGCGATGGCTTCCGCCTGCGGCTCGTCTCCCAGGTCGCGGAAGGCGGCGGCCAGCTCGTCCTCGGGCAGAGTGTTCAGCAGGTCGGCGGCGGACCGGCCGCGGGTCGGGTCCATCCGCATGTCGAGCGGCCCGTCCCGCATGAACGAGAACCCGCGGCCCGGGTCGTCGAGCTGCATGGACGACACGCCCAGGTCGGCGAGCAGCCCGTCCACCGCCGGCACCCCGCGGGCAGCCAGCACCTGCGGCAGCCCGGCGAAGTTGCCGTGGTGCAGCGCGAACGGGTGGCCGACGGCGGCGAGTTGGGGTTCGGCCCGCGGCAGGTTGGCCGGGTCCAGGTCGCAGGCGATCAGCAGGCCGGTCGGCCCGACCCGCTTCAGGAGCTCGACCGCGTGCCCGGCGAACCCGAGGGTGCAGTCGGCGGCGACGTGGCCGGGCTGCGGGTCGAGGGCGGCCAACACCTCGGCGAGCAGCACCGGGCGGTGCTCGCCGGCGGCGGTGGACCGGTCCCCGTGCCGGCGGGGCGGCGGGGCGTTCGGGTCGCGGGGCTTGGGCTTGTGGTACGGCTTGCCGCGGGGGGACTTGCGGGGCACGGCCGGCTCCTACGGGGCGACGGCGACGGAACCGAACTGGCGGAAGTGCTGGTCGAACGCGAACGCCTGGGTGATGCCGAGCGATTCGATGACCACCTTGCTGGTGCAGTCGGTGAACGACCAGCCCTTGTCCCGGTAGCGCTGGAACACGTCCCACGCGGCGGCGATCTCGTCCCGAGTCAGGTAGTGGATCGAACACAGCTTGCCGGCGAACACGTCGGCCCCGAACTGAAGGGCGACGGCCTCGTGGCCCCGGGAGCGGAGCAGGGTGAGCGTCTCGTCGATCACGTAGTCGGTCGTGCGCAGTTGGCCGGTGTACGCGGCGTACCACCGGACCGCCGCCGGATGGTCGACATCCGACGCCACGAACGTGGCGTACCAGGCTCCGGTGTCGACGAAGGTCATCGCGCCCCCTCCGGGCCGCCGTACAGATACTTGTCGTGGTTCCGGGCCGTGTCCTCGGGTGGCCCGTTCGGGTCGGACAGGGCGATGATCGCCATGATCCGCTCCCGGGCCTCCTCCGGGTCCGGGGCGGGCAGGTCAGCCGGATTGACCGCGACTGTCACCTGGACCTGGGTGCCATCGGCGAATGGCAGTGGCACGGAGGGGCGGATGATGCCGCCCTCGTATACGGCCGACACGGTGGTAATCATGGTCGCGCTCCGGAGGATGCCGGCATTGTACCCGACCCGCCTCACCGCCGGGACCGGGCCAGCCACCAGAGAAACAGGGTGCCGCCGACTATGACCGCCAGCCCGACCAGCGTGAACGGGACTTGGGGCTTGTTCCGTGTCGGCCCGCCGTCGGGGCCGCCGACCTCCAGCGGCAGGGTCGCCCGGTGGCCGGCCCCGTCGTCGGCGGTGAGTGTGTACCCGCCGGCCGCCGGCCGCACCAGCGTGCACACGCCCCGCTCGTCCGTCGTTCCAGTGGCCACGACCGCGCCGGCCCGGTCGGTCAGCGTCACCTTCGCCCCCTCGGCCGGGGTGTCGTCGTCGTACCCGACCTCGACCCGTAGCACGGCCGGGGCGTCGGGCGGCAGTTTGGCCACCACCTCCAGCTTGTGGGCGGGCGCCGTCGCCGGAAACCCGACGACGCCCGCCGTCACCACCGCCGCCAGTACACTACGGTTCATGCCGTCACCCCTTCCGACTCGCCCGGGGTGATCTTACCGACCGCACGGAGTCACGGATGTCGATCTGGGACGCGATCCTGCTCGGGGTCGTCCAGGGGCTGACCGAGTTCCTGCCGATCAGCAGCACCGCCCACCTGCTGGTCGCCCGCCAACAGCTCGGCCACCCGCACCCGGAGGACGCCTTCACCGTCGTCGTCCAGCTCGGCACCCTGGTCGCCGTCTTCTGGTACTTCCGCACGGACATCGCCGCCATTCTGAATGCCGTCTGGGGCGACGTGAAGGCCGGTCGGTTCGCCGGGTCGCCGGACTCCCGGCTGGCGTGGCTGATCGTCCTAGGCACCATCCCCGGCGGGCTGGCCGGGCTGGTCCTCAAGAAGTGGCTGAAGGCGACCTTCTACAACGTGCCAGCGATGGCGGTGGTGGCGATCGTGTTCGCGCTGCTGATGGCCGCCGCCGAGTGGTGGGCGCACCGCCAGCAGCGGCGAGGCGCCCACCGACGGGACGAGAAGCAGATCACCGTCCTCGACGCCCTGTGGGTCGGGGTGTGGCAGGCGCTGGCGCTGATGCCCGGCGGGTCGCGGTCCGGCTGCACCATCACCGGCGGGCTGTTCGCCGGGCTGACCCGGCCGGCCGCCGCCCGGTTCTCGTTCCTCTTGTCGCTGCCGATCATGCTCGCGGCCGGGCTGAAGGAGCTGTACGACGAGTACAAGAAGCTGAAACACCCGGTCGAGGGCGAGCCGCCGAGCCTGTTCGCGTCCGGGGACGAGGTGACGGCCCTGGTCGTGGGCACCGTGGTGGCGGCGGTGGTCGGCTACCTGTCCATCGCCTGGCTGCTGCGGTTCCTCCAGCGGTATTCGACCGGCGTGTTCGTCGGGTATCGGCTGGTGCTGGGGGCGGTGCTGCTGGCGCTGGTGGCGACCGGCGTCCTGACGAGCGGGCGGTGAGTTGGAGCGGTCGGCGACCGGGAGGGCGAGGCTCCTGCCGAGCCGGGGAGCGCGTGGCAACAGCTCGAAGCCACACCGGAGGCTGCCACCGGAGCGGCGTGGACCCGTTGCCGCGCGCTCCCGGCTCGGCGGAGCCTCGCCCTCCCCTCATGCAGCCGTCGGGATGGGATCGGCCACCGGCAGCCGGATCGTGAACTGCGTCCCCCGGGCCGGCTCGCTCTGCACCGTGATCGTCCCACCGTGGGCCAGGACCACCTTGCGGGCGGTGGCCAGCCCCAGCCCGTGCCCGTCATGCTTGGTGGTGACGAACGGCCGGAACACCTTGGCCGCCAGGTCCGGGTCCATGCCGCACCCGGTGTCGATCACGCTCAGCGTCACCCACCCGCCGGCGGCGGTCGCGGTCAGGGTGAGCCGGCCGCCGTCCGGCATCGCGTCCTCGGCGTTCTGCATCAGGTTGAACAGCGCCTTCTCGAACAGGTCCACGTCCAGGTTCACCGGCGGCAGGTCGGCGGCCGGGAACCAGTCGATCTCGACGCCGGCGGCTTTGGCCGTCGGGCCGAAGAAGTCGATCAGCCGGACGACCACCTCACCCAGGTCGGTCGGCCGGGCGTGCAGGTCGTCCACCCGGGCGAACCGCAGGAAGTCGTTCGACAGGTCGACCAGCCGGCGGCACTCGTCGGACAGCCGCGTCACCCGGTCCAGCGCCTTCCGCTCCCGCGGGGTCCGGGCGTCCTCGAAGTCCTCGGCCAGCAGTTGCAGGTTGAGGGAGAGGGTGTTGAGGTGGTTCTTGATCTCATGGATGAACCCGCCGGCCTGCTCGGCGAGTTCCAGGTACTGCTCGCGGGAGGGGTCGGGCACGGGTGACGCTCCCGGGGAAAGCTCACCCGTTGCAACGGGTGGACTTTCGGCACCCGCTGTTTTATCCGCGGACTTCGGATGGGTAGCAGATTTCGTAGGGCGGGTCGAGGAGGCTTTGCGACGACGACCCGCCGGCCCGGGCGGGGAGCGGTTGCCGTTCGCGGCGGGTCGGCGCGTCCAGAGCGACGCTTGACCCGCCCTACGCCTTCTTCGGCTTGTAGCTCTCCAGCCCGAAGAAGTGGTGGCTGCCGATCCACAGGATCATGCCGACCGACCGGACCGCCTCCGCCAGGTTGACCTTCGACTTGCCGGCCCGGCGGTTCTCGAAAATGATCGGCGTCTCGCCCAGCCGGGCGCCGGTCTTGTGGACCCGGAACAGCACCTCCTGCTGGAACGAGTACCCCCGGCTCTGGGTGGCCCCCAGGTCGGCCGCCCGCAGGTTGGCCACCCGGTAACAGCGGTACGCCCCGCTGGCGTCCCGGACTGGCACCCGCATCAGGAACCGGACCAGGGTGTTCACGCACCGGCTGATGGCCAGCCGGGAGAGCGGCCAGTTCTCCGTCCCGCCGCCGGCCACGTACCGGCTGCCGACCATCACGTCGTGGTCCGTCATGCCCCCGACCAGGGCCGGCAGGAACCGGGGCGGGTGGCTGAAGTCGGCGTCCATGTTCTGCAGGTAGTCGTACCCGTGGTCCATGGCGTACCGCATGGCCGCCAGGGTGGCGGTGCCCAGCCCGAGCTTGCCGGGCCGGTGCAGCACCTTCACCCGCGGGTCGGCGGCGGCCAGCTCGTCGGCCAGCCGGCCGGTCCCGTCCGGGGAGTTGTCGTCCACCACCAGGATGTCGGCGGCCGGCAGTTGGGCGTGGATCTGCTCGACCAGCGGCCGCAGGTTGTCCCGCTCGTTGTACGTGGCCAGGGAGACCAGGATGCGGGGGCCGGCGGCCGGGGGAGGGGGCGGGGGCACGGGCGGGACCGGCAGGGTCAGGGCGTCGGTCCGGACCGGCCGGACCGGGGGCGGGGTCGGCCGGGCAGCCGGGGCCGGGGCGGCAGCTTGCATCGGAGTCCCCCTGGTCCTTATCTTCATAGGATAAAGACCCGGGGGCGGGTCGAAAATTCCCGCCGCCCCCTACCGGAGCCTGGCCTCATGTCCGCGACCGTGGCCGCCGCCTGCCCGACCTGTGGGAAGAAGTTCCAGGTGCCGGCGACGCTGGCCGGCAAGACGATCAAGTGCAAGGAGTGCGACACCGCGTTCCGGGTGCCCGGTGGGGCCGCCCCGGCCCGGCCGGTGGCCGCCAAGCCGGTCCCGGCGGCGCCGGCCGCCGCCATCCCGTTCAAGGACGACCCCCCGCCCAAGCCGGCCCACGACGACGACGACGACACGCCGGGCAAGGCGGCCAAGGCCTACGGGGTGCAGAAGGACGACCTGGACATCCCCCGGTGCCCGTTCTGCGCCAAGGAGCTGGACCCGCCGGACACCCGGGTCTGTCTGAACTGCGGGTACAACCTGCTGGAGCGGAAGCGGCACGACAGCAAGAAGGTGTACGCCCTGACCACCGGGGATTACATCAAGCACTGGGTGCCCGGCGTCCTGTCCGCGATCGCCGCCGGGCTGCTGATCGCCGTCATGGTCACCTGCTGGCTGAAGATGGGGGACTGGCTGACCGGGTCGTTCCTCGACCAGGAGGAGAAGAACGACGTGACCGGGAAGTCGAAGTTCTACGTCCCGCCGTTCTGCTTCAACGTCTGGATCACCGTGTTCTGCATCTACGGCGCGTGGAAGGCCGGCAAGTTCGCCATCCGCCGGCTGCTCATCGACTGGCGGCCGCCGGAGACGATCAAGAAGGAGTAGGCCGGGGCGGTCACGTCAGCCGGATCTGCTGGGACCGCTGGGAGGCCGGGCCGGACAGTTGGGCCGGGGCGATCCTGAACCGGCCGTCGTCCTGCGGCCGGACCTCCAGCCCGTTGGCCGCGATCAGGGCGGTCATCAGGTCGTGGCAGGACGGCCACCGGGTCTGCGGGATGACCGACAGCGCCCGGGCGAGGATCGGCTGCTCGGCCGGCGGCAGCGGGGACAGGTCCGGGTCCGGGCGGACGTAGTTCCGCAACTGCTCCCGGTCGGCCGGCGGGGCCGGGTACGGGAACCGGAGCGTCCGCAGGACGAAGTACGTCACCGCGAAGCTGAACTGGTCGCTCTTCTCGGTCAGCGTCCCCTGGAACACCTCCGGCGCACAGTACTCGGCGGTCCCGTGCCGGGGGCACGGGGCGGCCGGCCCCTGGAGCTGGGTGGCCAGCCCGTAGTCGGCCAGTTTGGCCTCGTCCCCGACCAGCAGGATGTTGTTCGGCTTGATGTCCCCGTGCTGGAGGGCGACCAGCTTGCCGTCGATCCGGTGCCGGCGGGCGTTCAGGAAGTCCAGCGCCTGGGCCGCCTGGTACAGGTAGTAGCACAGCTTCTCCGGCTCCGGCTGCCGGCCCAACTCCTCCAGGTACACCTCGATCAGGTCGAGCAGCGACGCGTCGGCCAGGTCCATACCGATGACGATGCACCCCGGGGCCGACCAGACGTTGCGGATCTTCAGCAGGTTCGGGTGTTCGACCGCTTGGACGGACTGGAGGGACCGCAGTTCCCGGGCGGTGCTGGACAGGTTGGCGCTGGACATGAACTTGAGCGCCACCCGCTCCCCGGTCGGGCCGGCCGCCTCCCAGACGGTGGCGAACCCGCCCCGGCCGCGGAGCCGGATCAGCCGGTATCCCGGGACCGGGCTGGACCCGACCTCCGGGACGAACACCGCCGACCCCGAGGAGGCCGAGCGGCTGGCCGGTGCCGATGCCAAGCGGAACTCCTCACCGGGCGGCAGAAACCGTTTCGGCCAGCTTAGCACACTCCGGGCCGAACCGGTTGTCAACTCGGCAGGGTCGAGTACGACCATCCGACCGGACGACCGTCCCGGTACGGCATGACCCCGTGGAACGGCCGGCCGGATCGACCGAACACGAGCGGCAGGAACAGTTTATCCCCTTCCCACAGGGGAAGCGACAGCACTTCCGCCACCGGCACCCATTTCAGCGTCCCCTCCGGGTTGGTGGCCGGCGGGGTGCCGGTCCATTTGGTCACCCGGAAGACGAACCCGAACCAGTCCTCGCCGCCCTTGCCGAACCCCGGCCAGGAGATGGTGCCGGCCAGCTCCAGCTCGTCGCACTCCAGGTTCGCTTCTTCTCGCACCTCCCGGCGGAACCCGGCGACCACGTCCTCCCCCGGGTCGAGCTTGCCGCCGAGCCCGTTGTACTTGCCCAGGTGGGCGTCTCCGGGCCGGGCGTTGCGGTGGACCATCAGCACCCGCCCGCCGTCCGGGGAGAAGATGTACCCGAGGGTGGCCAGGATCGGGGTGTAGGGCATGGGGCGGGTGGTTGGGTGGCTCTGTTGTTGGGTGGTTCAATACAAAGCCCACGGACCGCGGTCCGTGGGGAAACCCGCAACGACTTCACGGCTTGTCCGCGTCCGTAGCCCCCCCGTCGAACGCCGGCGGATCCCGGAACTCGGCCAGGATCGCCCGGACCGCCGCCAGGTCGGCGTCCGTCACCCCCTCCCGCCGCTGATACCGCCGCTCCAGCGCATCCAGCAGTGTCTCCCACATGTCGCGAGTGACGACCCGGGCCGGGGTCCAGTTCTCCCGCCGGCGGAACCGCACCTTGAACCGCCACAGGCGGGCGAACTTCTCGACCGAGACGAACCGCTTCTCGCCGGTGTCCGGGTCGGTGTCGGTCCACTGCACGTCGGCGGACATGGGGCGTCTCGGGGAGCCGGGTACAATACCCTACCACGGCGGGTGGCATGGTTTAACCCCCGCCGCTCGAGGCGCCGCCCCGCGGACGGACCTGATGCTCATCCTGGACGGCGGCCAGTCCCCGGTCTACGCCTTGGCGTTCTCCCCGGACGGCCGGCTGCTGGCGGCCGGCGACAAGGATGGCACCGTTTGGCTGTGGGACGAGGCGGGCGGACGGCGGGCGGTGCCGGATGGGGTGACGGCACCGAGAGACGCGATCCAGACGCTCGAGTGGGCGGACGACGACCACGTCCTGGCCGGCCGGTCACACGGCTGGCTCACCTTCCCGGTGACGGCCGATCACTTGCCCCGGTTCCCCTGGTCGGCCGCCGGCCTGGGGGTGACGGCGATCAAGGCCGTCACCCCCAGGCTGGTCGGGATCGGGTACGGCAGCCGGGACGGCCCCGGGGGCGGGGAGTTCTGCCTGTACGACCTGGGTACGGACCGCCACAAACCGCCCCG
The DNA here is from genome assembly GCA_046350115.1 of Gemmataceae bacterium. Lineage (GTDB taxonomy): Bacteria > Planctomycetota > Planctomycetia > Gemmatales > Gemmataceae > JAXMAZ01. The sequence goes on along the minus strand of JAXMAZ010000012.1, from coordinate 61,829 downwards.
GTTTCCCGCCCCCCAGGGCGTGCGGGCGGTGGCCGCGCTGCCGGACCGGAAGTTGGTCGCCTGGGTGGAGCGAGGCCGGCGGCTCAACCTGTGGGACATCGCCAAGCCGGACCGGATACTCATCCCGCTGGCCGCCGAGCCGCTGGCGGTCGCCCTGCACCCGGACGGGGGCAGCGTTGCCGTGGCGGTCGATGACCGCACGGTCCGGACGTTCGACACGGCCAACAAGCGGGAGCGGGTCGTCTTCAAGGGGCACGCCGCCCGGGTGACGGCCATCGGCTACACCCCGGACGGCCGCACCTTGGCGACCGGCAGTTGGGACAAGACGGTCCGGCTGTGGGACGCCGCATCGGGCCACTGTCGGGCGACGTTCGACTGGCCGGGGGGGAAGGTGTACACGCTGGCCGTTGCCCCGGACGGGCTCCGATTGGCCGCCGCCGGGGAGACCGGGCAGGTGGTGGTGATCGATCTGGAGTAGGGCGGTGCCGAGGCTTTGCGAGGCCCGCCGTCTGGGGCTGCGGTCATTGCTACTCGCGGCGGGCCTCGAAGACTCGGCACCGCCCTACGGTGCGAACCGCCCGCCGTCTTTCGCCACGTACTGCTCCGGCGACAGGTTGAACACCGCCTTGCCGGTCGGCGTCCACGTCACGCCGTCGCAGACGAACACCGCTGTCACCGGCCGCGGCTCCCGGGCCTGCGGCACGTCCTCCAGGTCCGACCCCGGCTCCGGCTCGAACCGCACGACCGTCGGCAACAGTCCGACCCACTCGCCGGTCTTTCCGTCTCGAACGACCAACGGCTCACCGTTCGGCTCGACGGCCACCCACCGCAGTCCCCGCGCCGACCCGCCGGCCGACGCCGCCCGTCGGAATGCTTCCAACAGCCCCGCCCGCTCGGTCGGGAAGGCCGTCGGGTCGGCCCCGGTCGGGCGGAGCAGCCGCCACGCCAGCCAGCCCCAGGCGGCGGTCCGCACCAGGATCAACCCCTCGACGCAGTACACCTTCACCCCGTCCGGCAAGGTGTTCCAGCCGATCCAGAACATCACCGGGAAGGAGAGGTAGTTCAGCACATCGACGGCCGCCGCCGGCCACCGCAGCCGGCGGTCCGCCCCGGCCAGCGGCACGACCAGCGGCAGGAACCACACCACCCACTGCGGCGACCAGAACACGGCCAAGTTGACGAACACCACCAGCACCAGCCCGCACCGTCGCAGCACCGCCGCCAGGTCCGCCGGCCGATTCCACACCACGCCCAGCAGCACCGCCCCGAGGATCGCCAGCCGGCCGGCCGACGAGTACGCCAGCCACGTCGGCAGCAGCCGGCCGTACAGCACCCAGTTGGTTAGCTCCGGCTCCCGCCCGAACTGGAGGCGGATCGGCGTGACCGCCCCGGCCCAGTCGGTCGAGAGGACCGACACCACCGCCCCCAGCCCGACCGCCGCCGCGAACCCGCCGGCCCACGCCGCCCCTCGTTTCCAGCCAAGGTGGCGGACGACGACCGGGGCGAACAGCACCGGGTACACCTTCAACACCGCCCCGACCCCGCAGGCGAACCCCGCCCAAAACACCCGCCCCCGGCCGAGCAGGGCGAACCCGACGGCGGTCGCCAACGCCGGCAGCACGTCGAACCGGTGGAGGCCGAAGTACACCGCCCCGGGTAATGCCGTCAGCCACAGGGCCGGCCCCGGCGACAACCCCGGCCCGTACCCGGCCCGCAGCACCAGCATCAGGGCGACCGTCGCCGCCGCGAACAGTACCACGTACACCCGCACCGCGTTTCCCAGTTGCGTCCACACCGCCCGCTCGGCGTCGGTCCGTGGGGCGTGCCAGCCGGTCGCCGTGTGGTGCCCGTCGGCGAGTACCGGCGGCAGCGACACGTCCTTGCCGACGAACGCGAGCCGGAACAGCCAGGCGACCGGTACCGGGTATTCCAGGTAGAAGCGGTCCGAGTACACAGCCGGCGGGTCGTCCAGGGCGGCGAGCAGGTCCGGCGGGTCGCGCCACGCCGGCTCGTCGGGGCGGCCCGGCAGCCGGCCCATCGCCAGGTTGGCCCCGCGGACGGCGAACGCGGTCAGGTCGCTCTCGTCGTACAGAAGCCACTTCAGGACGAACGGCGTCTCGCCCCGGGCGGTGACGGCGTCCGGCCGGATGACCGCCAAGACGGCGGCGGCCCAGACGACCGGAACGAGTAGCGGCCAGCGGGGACGGGGCATAGGGGTGGGCATCTTGCTGGTGGGGCAGGCATTTCTGCCTGCCCGACTCCGGCCCGGGCAGGCAGAAATGCCTGCCCCACCAATCTCAAGCCCGGGTCTGGGTTCGGGCCGGGGGCGGGTTGTCGGCCCGGGGGACGGTCGCTATCGTTGTCTTATCGTGCCCGACCCAGCGGACACCCCCACGGAGCCAGGACGATGGTCGAGCGGCGGACGGAGTTGGACCGGCGGTACGCCCGCAAGAAGAAGATGAAGAAGCTGAAGGCCAAACTGCTGGCCGGCACCGGCGACCGGGAGAAGCTGCTGTACAAGATCAAGCGGCTCAGCCCGTGGTGGACGGAGGCGTCCCTGAAGCCGGCCGGCGAGGCCGCCGCGGCCGCCGCCCCGAAGGCCGAGGAGCCGAAGAAGAAGGCGCCGCCGAAGCCGAAGAAGCCGGCCGCCGAGAAGCCGGCGTAACACACCAACGCCCACCCGGTGCAGCGGGTGGGCGTTGTGGTTTCAGCCCCGCAGTTTCTGCAAGTCTTGCCAGAACCCCGGGTACGTCTTCGCCACGCACCCCGGGTCGTTGACCACCACCCCCGGCACCCGCAGCCCGACCAGCGCCAGGCTCATCGCCATGCGGTGGTCCTTGTACGTGTCCACCGCACACCCGGTCAGCGGCCGGGGGGTGATCCGCAGCCCGTCGGGGAACTCGTCCACCCCCGCCCCGAGCTTCCGCAGCTCCGTGGCCAACGCGGCGATGCGGTCCGTCTCCTTGTGGCGGATGTGGGCGACGTTGCGAATGGTGGTCGGCCCGTCGGCGAAGCAGGCGACCGCCCCGAGGGTCATGACGGTGTCGCTGATCGCGTTCATGTCGACGTCGATGCCGCAGAGCGGCCGGCCGACGATCGTTAGCCCGTCGTCGGTCAACGGCCGCTCACATCCCATCTGCTCCAGCACCCGCACGAACTGAACATCCCCTTGCATCGAGCCGTGCGCGCACGCCCAGCTGAACCCGCTCACCGTTACCCGCCCACCGGTGATCGCCGCCGCGGCCCAGAAATAGGACGCGGCCGAGGCGTCCGGCTCGACCGGGTAGGTAGCCGGCCCCTGGACGCGGGGCCAAGCTGGGATGGCGTACACCTCCGGGCCGATCGCCGTGAACTCGATAAGCCAGTCGGCCCCCATCATCTTTTCGGTCATCCTGATGTACGGCTCGGACACCCGGGCGCCCTCGACCCGGATGGTGACATCTTGTTCCGCGTAAGCGGATGCCATCATCAGCCCGCTCAGGAACTGACTGCTGACATCGGCCCGGACCGTTGTCTCTCCGCCGGCCAGTCCGGACGAGCGAATCCGAATGGGCGGGCAGCCGTTCCCCGCCTCACTCTGGGCATCGACGCCGAACTGATGGAGCGCGTCAAGCAAATCCTGGATCGGCCGCTCCCGCATCCGCGGGACGCCGTCGAGCCGGTACTCCCCACTTCCGGCACTGACCATCGCGGCTAGGAACCGCATGGTTGTACCGGAGTTGGCTACGAACAGATCGGCCGACTGCGCGGGGATCAGCCGGTCGGACTCGTTCGTGTGGACCGTGACCCGTGAGTGGTCCCAGTCGGTGCCGATACGAAACCCGAGCTTCTGGAGGCAATCGACCATCACCTCCGTGTCTTCGCTGCGGAGGGCGCCAGTTAGGGTGCAGGGCCCATCGCGGCTGGCCAAGGCCGCCAGCACGAGCGCCCGGTTGGTGATGCTCTTGCTCCCCGGCACCGTCACCGTCGCTGCCGGCGGCTGTGTCAGCGGCGTGATCGGGAGTTGGGCCGGGTAGGTGAACGCGGACATGCAAAGGACTCGTCTTGGCGAGCGGGGGGCGTAAGCCCCCTGTTGCTGCGATTGCCGGTTGGCTGCAACAGGGGGCTTACGCCCCGCTCGCCGGTTGGAAAGAACCACGCCGGCTCGTCCGCCGGCAGCGCCCACGGGGCCGGGTACTCGACCCGTAGCAGGAACAGCCCCTCCGGCGGGGCAGTCGGCCCGGCCAGCCGGCGGTCGCGTGCCCGCAACACCTCACCGACCCGCTCCGTCGGCCATGCCCCGCGGCCGACCTGCATCAGCGTCCCGGCGATCGCCCGCACCATGTTGTACAGGAACCCGTCGGCCGACACGTCCAGCATCACGTATTCGCCGTGCCGCCGGACGTCGAGCCGGGTGATCGTGCGGACGCTGCTCAGCCGGTTCGGCCACTCCGTCTCGAAGCTGCGGAAGTCGTGCCGGCCGACCAGCGCCTCCGCCGCCTCGGCCATCGCCGCCTCGTCCAGCCGCTTGCGGTTGTGGCTGGCGAAGTGCCGCAGGAACGGGTCCGGCGGCCGGCCGTCATAAATGACATACCGGTACGTCTTGCCGACCGCGTCTTTGTTGGCGCAGAACGCCTGCGGCACCTCGTCGCAGAACCGCACACTCACGTCCGCCGGGAGTTGGCTGTTCACCGCCTTCACCAGCACGTCGCACGGCAGCTTCGTCGCGGTGTAGAAGTTCACCACCTGGCCGACCGCGTGGACCCCGGCGTCCGTCCGGCCGCTGCAGTTGGCCCGCACCCGCGGCTCCCGGGTGATCGCCTGGACGGCCGCCTCGACCACCGGCTGGACGGTCCGCGCGTTCGGCTGGGTCTGCCACCCGGCGAACGCGGTCCCGTCGTACCGCACGACCATCCGCAGGTTCCGAACCAAGAATGGCCCGCTGATGACGCTGATCTCCGAACGCAGATGAAATCTGGATCAGAACAAATTCTTGTCTGGATTTTATCTGCGTCGAAGTCTGCGTCATCAGCGGGCCATCGCTACTTCACGATGCCCATCCGGACCAGCGCCTCGGCGCACTGGACGGCGTTCGTCGCCGCCCCTTTGCGGAGGTTGTCGGCCACCAGCCACAGGTTCAGGGCGTTCGGGTGGCTCGGGTCTTGCCGCACCCGGCCCACGAACGTGTGGTCGGACCCCTCCGCGTGCAGCGGCTGGGGGACTTCCCCCTTGGCCTCGTCCATCAGCACGACGCCGGCGGCCGAGCCGAGAGCGGCTTTCGCCTCGGCGACCGAAACCGGGCGGTCGAACTCGACGTTCACCGCCTCGCTGTGGGCCACCCGCACCGGCACCCGCACGCACGTCGCCGACACGGCCAGCCCCGGGTCGCCGAGGATCTTCTTCGTCTCGTTGACGACCTTGTTCTCTTCCTCGGTGTACCCGTTCGGGTCGAGGGTCCAGTCGAGGGTGAGGACGTTCCCGGCCAGCCGGCCGCGGTGCGCCGTCGGGGCCGGCACCGGTTGCCCCTGGCCCATCGCGGAGAGCTGGGCGTCGAAGTCCACCAGCCCCTTCGCCCCCTTGCCGGACGACGACTGGTAGGTGCAGACCACCACCCGCTTGATCTTGGCCAGGCCGGCCAGCGGCTTGAGGGCCACGCACAGCGGGATGGCCACGCAGTTCGGGTTGGCGACGATCCCCTTCCGGATGTGCCGCAGTTGGTCGGCGTTCACCTCGGGGACGACCAGCGGGCAGTCCGGGTCCATCCGCCAGGCGGACGAGTTGTCCACGACGATGGCGCCAGCCTTGGCCGCGATCGGGGAGAACTCCTTGGACACGCCCGACGGGGTGCTGCTCAGGACGATCTTGACCCCGGCGAACGCCTCCGGGCGGAGGGGTTCGACCGGGTACTGTTTGCCGCGGAACTCGACGGATTTGCCGGCCGACTTCTCGGACGCCAGGAACTTGATGTGGGCGGGGGCGAAGCCCCGCTCCTCCAGCACCCGCCGGATCAGTTCGCCGACCGCCCCGGTCGCCCCGACCACCGCCAAGCTGACGTCCACGACACGGCTCCTTCTGAAGAGAGGTGTCATTAACATATCAGCCCGGCCGCTCCCCCGGCAGCCGTGAGCGACGAACCGGCAGGCCAACCCCAGCCCGGGGGCCGACCCGCGAACCCGTGCCGGCCCGTCCCGCGTCCCCTAGCATGGCTCAGTCCCCAGACCAAGGGCCGTCCCCCATGCTCGTCCCGCTCCGCTGGCTGTCCGACTACGTCCGCCTGCCCGACTCGCCCGCCGACCTCGTCGACCGGCTCACCCGGGCCGGGCTGGAGTGCGGCGGCGTCCGCGTGTTCGGGAGTGAGCCGCCGGCCGGGCTGCGGGTCAAGCCGGAGGACGCCACCCCCGTCTGGGACCGGGACAAGGTCGTCACCGCGACCGTGCTCGACATCGCCAAGCACCCGGACGCGGACAAGCTCAAGCTGGTCAAGCTGGACTACGGGGCCGCCGAGCCGAAGACGGTCGTCACCGGGGCGCCGAACATCGCCCCTGGCCAGAGCGGCCAGCGGGTCGTCCTCGGGCTGCGGGGGACGCGGTACTTCTACACCGACAAGGACGGCAAGAAGGCCGTCTTCACCCTGGAGCCGAAGGCGCTCCGCGGGGTGATGAACGACGCCATGTGCATGTCCAACTACGAGCTGGGCATCTCGGACGAGCACGAAGGCATCATCATCCTGGACGACGCCGACCCGGCCCCGGGGACGCCTGTGCAGGACGTGCTCGGGGAGACGGTCCTCGACCTGGACGTGCTGCCGAACATGGCCCGCTGCCTCGGCCTACTCGGGGTGGCTCGTGAAGTGGCAGCCCTCACCGGCGGCGAGGCCCGCGACCCGGACCTGGCGTTTCCCACCGCCGCGGATTCGGTCGAAGGCAAAGTGAAAGTCGAGATCGCCGACCCGAAGCTCTGTCCGCGGTACTCGGCGACGGTGATCCGTAATGTCCGGGTCGGCCCAGCGCCCCGCTGGATGCGGACCCGGCTCGACTACGCCGGGATGCGGCCGATCAACAACGTGGTCGACGTCACCAACTACGTCATGCTGGAGTACGGCCAGCCGCTGCACGCCTTCGACTACGACGCCCTGGTGAAGCGGGCCGGGGGCAAGCCGCCGACCATCACCGTCCGCCCGGCCAAGCCCGGCGAACGGCTCAAGACGCTCGACGGCCAGGACCGGGAGCTGTCCCCGGACAACCTGCTCATCGCCGACACCGCCGGGCCGATCGCCCTGGCCGGCGTCATGGGCGGGTTCGACACCGAAGTGACCGACCAGACGACGACGGTGCTGCTGGAGGCGGCGGCGTTCGACCCGGTGAGCGTGCGGAAGACGGCCCGCCAGTTCACCCTGTTCAGCGAGGCCAGCACCCGGTTCAGCCGCGGCGTCCATCCCGAAGTCGTCGGCCCGGCGGCGAAGCGGGCGGCCCAACTGCTCCACCGGCACGCCGGCGGCGAGGTGCTGGCCGGGGTGGTGGACAACTACCCCGCCCCGCCGGTCCCGCAGGTGATCGAGCTGCGGCGGACCGAGATCGAGCGGCTGCTCGGCGTCCCTATGCCGGACGGCGAAGTCGAGCGGGTGTTGCGGGCGCTGCAGTTCAAGGTCGAGGACAGCCTGTGGGGCTGGACCGTGACCGCCCCGCCGACCCGGCTCGACATCCAGGCCGGGGCCGCGGATTTGATCGAAGAGCTGGGGCGGGTGAGCGGGTACGACCGGCTGCCGGACCGGCTGGCCGCCCCGGAGCTGCCGCCGCAGGTCGGGAACCGGTCGCTGGCGCTAGAGGAGCGGGTCCGCGACCTGCTCGCCGACCAGGGGTTGCAGGAGGTGATCTGTTATTCGCTGACCGGCTCGGCGGATGAAGGTAAGTTGACGGTAGGGTCCGCTGTGCGGACCGGTGGGAGTGCCACGGTCCGCACAGCGGACCGGCTACACCGGAGTTCGTCACCCTCTTGAACCCGGTCAGCCCCGACCGCTCCGTCCTGCGGCGGACCCTGCTGCCCGGCGTGCTGGCCGTCGCCGCCGACGCGCTGAAGAACGCCGACCGCGCCGCCGTGTTCGAGGTCGGCCCGGTGTTCCTGCCGAAGCCGGACGAGCACCTGCCGGACGAGCCGCGACGGCTGGCCGTCGTGCTCACCGGCCGCCGGGACGAGGCCGCCTGGGACGACCCGCTCGGCACCAAGCCCGCCGCGTTCGACTTCTACGACCTGAAGGGCGTGTTGGACGGGCTGGCCGCCGACTTGCACGTGTCCCTGGCCGTCGAGCCGGCCAAGGACGTGCCCCACCTGCACCCCGGCCGGGCCGCCCGGTTGCTGGTCGGTGGCAAACCGGTCGGGGCGTTCGGCGAGCTGCACCCGAAGGTCGCCGCCGCGTTCCGGCTGGCCGAGCGGAGCGTGCTGGTCGCTGAGTTGGATTTGGAGACGGTATTGGCCGCCGTGCCGGACCGGTTCGCGTACCGGCCGGTCAGCCCGTTCCCGCCGGTGCTGCGGGACGTGGCCGTGGTGGTCGCCGCGGACGTGCCGGCCGAGCGGGTGCTGGCGGAGGTGGTGGCGGCCGGCGGGGAGGTGCTGGAGTCCGCCCGGCTGTTCGACGTGTACCGCGGGGAGAGCATCCCGGCCGGGACCAAGAGCCTGGCCTACGCCCTGACGTACCGGGTGGCCGACCGGCAGTTGGCCGACAAGGAGGTGGACAAGCTGCACCAGAAGATCGAGGGCCGGCTGCGGCACGTGCTGAAGGCGCAAATCCGCGGCAAGGACGGGGCGTGACGGTGCCAATATCCGGCGGCCGAGGGCGAACCCCTGGGAGGCGTCACGGCGGGGGCCGCCCGCTCCCACCCCTCACCCTCACCTCCGGTGTCCGGCATGACCCGCATCAAACCCCTGCCGGTGCTTTCGGCCCTACTCGCCTGCTCGCTCGCGGCCCCGCCCGTGACGGCGGACGACGGCGTGTTCGACTCGAACGGGGTGAAGATCCGGTACGTCACCGCGGGCGCGGGGGAGGCGGTCGTCCTCATCCACGGCTGGATGGCCGATTCCGGCATGTGGGGGCGGGACAAGTCCGGCGAGACGAGGCTGGACACCACCGGCGCGGACGGCTTCCGGTTCATCGCCCTCGACTGCCGGGGGCACGGCAAGAGCGACAAGCCGCACGCGGTCGACAAGTACGACGCGGAGGTGGCCGCCGACGTGGTCCGGCTGCTCGACCACCTGAAGGTGGGGAAGGCCCATCTGATCGGCTACTCGAGCGGGGCGTTCGTGGCCGGCAAGGTGGCGGCCACCCACCCCGGCCGCGTCCTGAGCGTCGTGTACGCCGGCCAGGCGCCGGTCATCGGCGACCCCAACCCGTCCGACTTCTCCGAGGTGGAGGCGTTCGCCAAAGCGGTGGACGAGGGGCGGGATCTGGGGTCGTACATCATCGCCGTCACCCCAACAGGCCGGCCGAAGCCGACCGAGGCCCAGGCGCGGGTGGTCGCCAACATCCTGTACGGCAAAAAGGACGTGAAGGCGTTCGCGGCGGCCGGGCGGGGGTTCAAGCACCTCGCCGTGACCGAGGACGAGCTGAAGCGGTGCCCGGCGCCGGTCCTGTTCATCCACGGGGAGCGGGAGTCCGAGCACGTCCAGGGCAAGGTCGCGGCGGCCAGGAAGCGGCTCGGCCGGGGCGAGGTGAAGGTGATTCCCGGCGGCGACCACATGACGACGCTCGCCAAGCCGGAGTTCCGGGCCGCCCTACTCGACTTCCTGCGGGCCAACAAGGCGAACTGAACCCGGCCGGCGGCTTGTCGCATGGAGATTCGTGCCTACCAGCCGTCGGACTATCCGGAGTGGCTCGGCATGCGCCGGGCGCTCTGGCCGGAGATCGGCCCGGACGACACGGCGGACGCGGCGGGTTGGCTCGCCCGGACCGACACCGCTACCTTCGTCGCCGTCCGCCCGGAGGGCGGGTTGGCCGGCTTCGCCGAGTTCGGCGTCCGCCCCGAGGCCGAAGGGTGCGGCCCCGAGCCGGTCGCCTACCTGGAGGGGTGGTACGTGGCACCGGACGCCCGCCGGACCGGCGTCGGGGCGGCACTCGTGCGGGCCGGGGAGGCCTGGACCCGGCAGCGGGGGCACCGCGAGCTGGCGTCCGACGCCCTGACCGAGAACACGACCGCCCACCGCGCCCACTTGGCCCTCGGCTTCGTGGAGGTGGAGCGAGTGGTCTTGTACCGCAAGTCGCTTGTCGGGTGATCCACCGGGCCGGCGGGTGGGCGGCGCGTCCATAGAACACCCTCATGTCTCCTCGCGTCGTCGTCGTCGGGGCCGGGTTGGCCGGGCTGTCCGTCGCCTTCCGGTTGCGGCAGCTCCGCCCGGACGTGCAACTCACCCTGCTCGAGTCCCGCGGCCGGCCGGGCGGGAACGTCGGCACCCTGGCCGCCGACGGGTTCCGGCTGGAGACCGGGCCGAACGGGTTCCTCGACTCCAAGCCCGGCGCCCTCGCCCTGTGCCGCGACCTCGGCCTCGGCGACCGGCTGGTCGCGGCCAGCGAAGGCTCCCGCAAGAACCGGTTCGTGTACGCCGACGGCCGGGTGCAGAAGCTGCCCGCCTCCCCGGTCGGCCTGCTCACCACCCGGCTGCTGTCCCTCGGCGGCAAGCTCAGCCTGCTGCGGGAGCCGTTCCGCCGCCGGCCGGCGGACGCCCCGGCCGACGAGTCGGTGGCCGCGTTCGCCCGCCGGCGGTTCGGCCCGGAGGCGGCGGCCGCGTTCATCGACCCGCTCGTCACCGGCATCCTGGCGGCCGACCCGGAGCGGGTGAGCGTCCGGGCGGCGTTCCCCCGGCTGGTCGAGTTCGAGCGGGACCGGGGGAGCGTCCTCCGCGGGTTCCTGGCGGCGGCCAAGCAGAAGCGGCGGGAGGCGGAGGCCCGGGGCGAGACGCGGCAGCCGACCCGGATGTGGTCGTTCCGGGAGGGGCTACAAGCGATGGTGGACGCCCTCCGGGAGCGGGCCGGGGACGCGCTCGTCTGCGGGGTGCGGGTGACGCGGGTGGAGAAGACGGCCGACGGGTGGGCCGTCCACGCCGACGGCCGGGACCGGTGGGCCGCCGACGCCGTCGTCCTGGCCGCCCCGGCCTACGAGCAGGCGGCCGCCGTCGCCGACCTGGACCCGGCCCTGGCCGCCGACCTGGCCGGGATCGCGTACAACCGGATCGCGGTCGCCGGCCTCGGGTATCGGGTGGCGGACGTGCCGGCCGTGCCGGACGGGTTCGGGTACATCGCCCCCGGGCGGCTGAAGCGGGACGTGCTCGGGGTGCAGTGGTGCAGCAGCATCTTCCCCGACCGCGCCCCGCCGGGGTTCGTCCTGTGGCGGGCGCTGTGCGGCGGGGCCGGCCGGCCGGACCTGTTCGACCTGTCGGACGACGAGCTGGTCCGCCGCTGCCACGCCGAGCTGGCGCACACCCTCGGGGTGACGGGGCCGCCGGCGTTCGTGCGGGTGGTGCGGTGGCCGAACGCCATCCCCCAGTACCACCTCGGCCACCCGGACCGGGTGGCCCGGATCGAGGCGGCGGTCGCCCGCCACCCCGGGCTGTTCGTCACCGGCAACGCCCTGCACGGGGTGGCCCTGAGCGACGTGACCGAAGACGCTTCGCGGGTGGCAACAAGACTGGCCCGCTGATCGCGCAGACTTCGACGCAGATGAAACCGGATTGAAAGAATTCAAGCATTTGTCCGGATTTGCTCGGCGGTTTTATCTGCGTCCTCAGCGGGCCATCGGATCGCCCGTTTTCCCGTTGCCGTCCCCCCGCCGGTGTGGGATATCATCCGCTCTATACCCTCTCCCCGCCCTCCCGACCAAGGCGCCCTGATATGTCGGCCAAAGACCGGACGGTGCTCAGCCTGATCCTCGGCGGCGGCCGGGGCACCCGGCTGTACCCGCTGACCAAGCTGCGGGCCAAGCCGGCCGTGCCCGTCGCCGGCAAGTACCGGCTGATCGACATCCCCATCTCCAACTGCATCAACAGCGGGCTGCACCGCATCTACGTGCTGACCCAGTTCCTGAGCGTCAGCCTGCACCGGCACATCGCCAACACGTACAAGTTCGACATGTTCGGCCGGGGGTTCGTCGAGATCCTGGCGGCCATGCAGACCTACGAGGCGTCCGACTGGTATCAGGGCACCGCCGACGCGGTCCGGCAGAACCTCTTGTACATCAAGAACGAGGGGTGCGAGGAGGTGCTCATCCTGTCCGGCGACCAGTTGTACCGGATGGACTACCGCGGGCTGATCGACACCCACCGGCGGGCCGAGGCGGACGTGACCATCGCCGCCATCCCGGTCCGGGAGGACCAGACGAGCGGGTTCGGCCTGCTGCGGATGGACGACAACGGCCGGGTGAGCAGCTTCGTGGAGAAGCCGAAGACGGAGCCGGAGCGGAAGCCGTACCACACCCCGGCCGACTGGATCGAGGGGCGGGGCATCCCGTGCCGGGGCCGGCACTACCTGGCCAACATGGGCATCTACCTGTTCAAGACGGACGTGCTCATCGACCTGCTGACCGCCCGCCCGCTGGCCACCGACTTCGGCAAGGAGGTGTTCCCGCGGAACGTCGGGGCGCGGAAGATCCACGCCCACCTGTTCGACGGGTACTGGGAGGACCTGGGCACCATCAAGAGCTACCACGAGTCCAGCCTGGCGCTGACCGAGCCGGACCCGCCGTTCGACTTCTACCAGCCGGACGGGGTGATCTACACCCGGATGCGGAACCTGCCGGCCGCCCGGGTGGACGGGGCGACGCTCAACCGGGCGGTGGTGGCGGACGGCTGCCGGATCGGGGCCGGGTCGGTGCTGGAGCGGTGCCTGCTCGGGGTGCGGAGCCGGATCGGCACCGACTGCCGGCTGACGGACACGGTGCTGATCGGGTCCGACCGGTTCGAGACGGACGCCGAGGTGAAGCGGAACCGGGCCGCCCGCTACCCGCTGCTGAACGTCGGGGACGGGACGGTCATCAGCCACGCCATCCTGGACAAGGACTGCCGGGTCGGCAACCGGGTGACCATCCTGAACGAGAAGAAGCTGACCGAGTACGACGAGCCGACCGGGCTGTGGCACATCCGGGACGGGATCGTGTGCATCCCCCGTGGGGCGGTCATCCCGGACGGGACGGTGATCTGAGTACCCAAGGCGAGCGGGGGGCTGACGCCCCCCGCTCGCCAATGTGCCTATCGGCCTCGGACCCCGGGTTGGCTCACCCGATCGCCCCGGCCAGGTGCGGCCGGGGGGTGTCGGCGATCAGGACCGGGTGGGGCAGGGCGGCCGTCCGACGTCGGCCGGTGTGCCGGGCCACCCACGCCTCGGCGGTCGCCCGGTCCCACCCGGCCGCCGGGTCGAACGCGACCGCCGCCGTCAGCCCGTCCGGGCCGTGCCCGGCCACCCGCTCCCGCACCCCGGGTTCCAGCTCCGCCCAATCGCACTCGCCGTCCGTCAGGCCGGCCGCCGGCCAGCAGGCGGTGAGCCGCGTCCGCCGACTCGTGCCACCGGACCGGGCCGCACGGAGCCAGCCGCACCTCGCCGAGTTCGGCGGCCAGGAACGCCTTGGCGTCGGCCAGGGTCATGGTCGGCGGGAAGGCGACGGCGGCCAGCACCGCCGCCCCGCCCGCATTTGCGAACCGCAGCTCGATGTCCGGCCGGTCGGCCAGCGGCTCGCAGGTGAGCGGTCCGGCCCCCGGGTCGGTCAGATGGGCGACGAGCTGCACCCCGTCCGCCTCCCACCGGCCGGGCGGGTGGAGCCGCTGCCACAGCCGGCGGACCCCGGTCGGCCGCGGGAACCCGAGCTTGCCGTTACGGTACGCCGGGCCGCGGGCCGCCCGCCCGGTCGGGTCGCCGGCCAGCACCCACCGGCCGCCGAGGGCGGCGGCGGCGGCCAGGTCGGCGTCCGGCAGGTGGTCGGCGTCGGTGACGATCACGAGGTCGAACGGCCCGGCGGCGAACAGCGGGTCGGCGGCCGCGGCGGCCGGCCCAACCGTCACCCGAACCCGGGCGTGCAGCCGCCGGGCCACCTCCGCGGTGCGGGCGTCCAGGTCGTCCGCCCACGCCGTCGTCGCGGCCAGTTCGCGTTCCACCTGATCGAGCCGGGCCGACACCGCGTCGGCCGGGGCGTCGGCGGGCAGGCCGGCAGCGGACAGCGCCTCGCTCGCCCGCAGAAGCGCCTGCTCGGCGTCGGCCTGACGGGCGTCTCGTTCGGCGGCCAGTCGGTCGGCTTCCACCTTCAGGGCGGCCAGTGCCTGTTCGGCGGCTTTGAGCTGCGGCTCCACCTCGGCCGGCTGGTCGGCGGCAGGTGGCTTAGCGAACAGTCCCTTCAACAACCCGAGCACCCCGTTGGGCTTCGCCGTCTGGCCCCCTGCGAGTCGGGCGGACAGGGTCGCCACCTCGGCCTGCTTGGCGGCCAGTTCGGCGGCGGCCCGGTCGGCGGACGCGGCGAGGGAGGTGAACTCGGGTGACGGCCGGGCGGCGTGGACCGCATCCCGGGCGGCGGTCAGGGCCGCCCTCTCGGCCTCAAGCCGGTGCCGGGTGCCGTTCAGCCGGAAGGCGGCGGCGGCGACGGCGGCCGGGCCGTGGGTGTGGGCGGTCCGCTCGGCGGACGCGGCCGGCAGGTGGTCGGCCCGCTCGTCCGGCCCGACCGCCCGGCCGAGCAGCAGGTCTTCGGCCTCGGCCAGCCGGGCCAGGACGGCGTCCGCGTCGGCCGGTTCGAGCGTCACCACCGCCACCCGCTCGCCGGCTCGGGCCGCTTCGATGGCCAGATCGACGGCGAAGTTGACGGCATCCCCGGCCGGTCCGACGTCCACCAGGAACAGGTCGGGGCAGGCGAGGGCGGCCCCCAGGGCGTGCCGCTCCCGGGCCGACCCGGCGGCCACAGGGGCCGGGGCGAACGCCGGCAGGTCGGCCGGGTCGGCGGCCAGGAACCGGTCGAGGACCGGTTCATCGGCGGCGGCAGATGGCAGGGGGGCGTCGAACACGTCCGGCGGAAGGGTCGGGAAGAGGTGGTCCCAGGGGATCGGGGGCGGGTGCGTGACCGTGGCGGCGGCATCCGCGGGGGTGTGCCGGTCGCTCATCCGCTCACCTCGCCGCAACCCGTCGTCATCTGCAGCAGTCCCGTCGGCGTCTTCCCGGGCGTTGTCCGAGTATAGACGCCAGTTTGAGGCGACGCCATTGTACATGCGAAATTCACGCACTTGCGCCGAATCCGCGCCAAAGGAAAAGCCGGCCGGGCTGAGTTTGACGGCGGCGGCCGGTTCGGCGTAGGGCGGGTCGAGAAGGCTCTGCGACGACGACCCGCCGCAAACGGCTAGGAGCGCTTGCCGGGTCGGCGGGTCGGTGCCCGAAAAGCCGGGTTTGACCCGCCCTACGAGTCTGCGACCGGTGCCGGGGGAGGGCGAGGCTCCTGCCGAGCCGGGGAGCGCGTGGGCAGGGACAGATCCAAAACCGGTGACAGCCGCCGGACGTGGGTGACGCCAGCGACCCAGGCAGCCCGGCTCGGCAGGAGCCTCGCCCTCCCCCGGCGAGAGTCGCCGATCAGGGATCGGGTCGTTGCCGATCAATAACCTTACCGCCCCCGCACCTGGGACACTTCCACATTCGGCCGCGCCCCGAGCACCCCGAGCACCGGCAGTAGCGGGGTGAACGACTTCTCCTTGTCCCAACTCGCGTCGGTGATCTTGAGGTGCCCGGGGCCGACCCCCCCATTCCCCAATGTCGCGTCCAGGCCGACCCACCGGCCGTCCGCGTACACCTCGAACCACATGTGGTACGCCAGGAACGGCTTGCCCCCGCGGCCCGGGGCGTACACCAGTCCCAGCGCCGTCCGGGCCGGCACCCCGACCGCACGGCACATGCCCGCCGCCAGCATGGCGTACTCGGTGCAGTCCCCGCTCAGGGTGCGGGCCACATTCGCACACGTCGCCATCGCCTGCGAGAACTCGGTCGCCCGCATGTTCTGCGTTACCCAGCTCACGACCGCCCGGGCCTTGTCCAGCGCCGTCGCGGTCGGCGGCAGGCCGGCGGTGGCCGTCGCCGCGTACCGCTTCACCTGCGGGTCGTTCCAGTCGATGAAGAACGAGGCGCCGAGGAACTCCGGGCCGGGGGCGGGCGTCGGGGCGGTCGGGCCGTTAGTCACGGTCAGGTCGAACGACCGGGCGGTCGCGTCCACGCCGGCGACCGTCTGCCGGCCGTCGGACGGGAACGCCTTGTCCGCGGCCAGCGTGCCGGCGGTCAGCGTCACCTTGTACGTGACGGACCCGGAGCCGTGCACGTTCGGGATGACCCGGTCGAGCGGGATCGACTGCACCTCAGCCAGGTCCGGCACCTTGCCCGGCGGGCGGGTGGCCACGTCCCGGGTGGTCCGTACCACCACCATCGTGCCGCCCAGCTCCGGCATCGAGGACTCCATCTTCACTTCCTCGAACGTGGTCGGGTCGGCCCACACGGTCGCCGGCGGGAGTTTGAAGTCCTCCCCGTTGGGCAGCTTGACCGGGACCATTGCCTGCTCCACCCGCAGCAGTTTTCGCGGCTTGGCCGACCCGGGGACGGCCGTCTCCTCCACGCCGACGACGGTGAGCGTCAGCTTGACCACCCGGTTCAGCCGGCCCTCGTAGTGCAGGTAGTCGAGCACGTCGCCGGGCTTCGGCTTCTTGTCCCGGAGCAGCGTCGCCTCCTTGGCGATGCCGAGGACGCCGTCCGGCCAGCCGACGGTTTCCGTCCCGCTCGTCTCCCCCTCGATGGTGACGGCCAGGCTGTTCCCGGTGACTTTGCCGGTCAGGGACAGCTTCTGGTCCTTGCCGATGCCCATCCGCATCCGGGTGGTGAGGACGGCCCCGTCCGGCTTCTCGGTGGTGGCGTCCTCGGCCCAGATCGACACCCGCTGCTCGAACCGGGCGATGGTCAGCCGCATCTCCTTGACGCCGTACAGGAACTCCTGGCCGTCCTTGGTGAACTTGCGAACGCCGGTGTAGAAGTACCCGACCTGGTTGCCGTCGATGTATGCCGCGTCCCACGTCTCGTGGACGGCGGCGCCGTCGGCCTTGGCGGCCGGCTGCGGCTTGGCGGCGACGGCAGGGCCTTGCTTGTCCCCGACCAGCTTGGCCGCCGTCGGCGTGGCCGCCCCCGGCTGCTGCGGGCGGACGACCCAGAACCCGGCCTTGTCCGGGTAGACGGCGGCCGTGGACGCGGGGATGACGCCCGACCCGCCGGGTCGCACGACCGCAACCCCTGGGGGGGCCGGCGGGTCCGCGGCGACGGTCAGCCCGGCCAGCAGCACGAGGATGCTCATGGGGGACGGTCTCCGGTGCGGGCGGGGGCTAAACCTAACCCCCGGCCCCCTTCCCTAGGAGGGAAGGGGGAGCCAGCGGGTTGGGGCGGCCGGGTCGGGCAACAGGTACTGGCCGGGGGACGGTTCGGAAACCTAACCCCTGGCCCCCTTCCCTAAGACGGAAGGGGGAGCAAGCGGTGCGTGCGATCATCCGGGCGGCGGATTTGGTCCTCGACCGGCAGGGTCGAACACTCTCCCCCTTCCCTCTTAGGGAAGGGGGCCGGGGGGTTAGGTTTCGGCGACCTTCGCCCCGCCCGCACCCGAACCCGCCGCCCGAACGCTCCAACACGCTGGCTCCCCCTTCCCTCTTAGGGAAGGGGGCCGGGGGGTTAGGTTTCGACCCCTCCCCCTGATCGTACCGAGCGGGGTTATCGGTTCAACAGTCTGGGCGGCTCGGTCGTGAGTGAACAAGTCGTCGGCCGGCGAAACTCCCCCTGGCGTCCCACGCCCGGACTATCGCCGTGTCGAAATTTTCCCGGATAACCTTCAGAATCGTCAAATCCGGCTCAAGTTGGCATTTGTCGTGCGTAGAATACGGCGTCCCGAGCGACCTGCCGGACGGCCGGCGGGTAGAGTTCCGCGACGGCTGTCACCCCGAGCCACCCCCACGAGCGAACCTCAGTCCCGGGCGGTTTGTCGGAACTGCTGACCCCGCTTGCATTTGCCGTGAGGTGCCTGTGAACCTGGACCCGCTCGCCGCCCACTTGAGCGTCAGCCGGTACGGGGAGTTTTCCCTGACGGACGCCATCCGCCCGGCGCTGGATGTGCCAATTCGCCCACGGCAGGGCTACCGGATTCAGGTGTACCGCGACCGGCAGAAGCAGTACCGCCTGCCGATGCTCAACGCGGCCGTGTCCGCCGAACTGCTGTTCGACGCCTTCCTGGCGCTGATCGAACCGCTCGGTGAGGTGGTACACGTGGTGTTAGAGAGCAGCCACGGGGCGGCTACCGACCGGCACACCGATCTGCGTCGCAACCACATCGACGCTCCAGTGCTGGCCAGCCACCTGTGCGAGTTCGAGGACTTGCTGCTGAACGATGGCTGCACCGGGGTGGCGGTGCTGAGCGCCCGCCGGCCGGTCGAGGTGCAGTTCGACGAGCACAAGCTACTGACCGTGTACGCCCCGGACCTGAAGCCGTTCCGCCGGGCGCTGCGGGATCTGGGCGTCCGCCGGCGGAAGCTGTTGCCGCTCATCTCCGAGGCCGAGCACCTGCACCACAGCAGCGACGAGTACGCCGAGCAGTTCAAGCAACTGTGTCTGCGGGTCGGGGTCGGCGACTTCCACAAAGTGTTCAGTGACGAAAGCTACTGAGTCAGTCCAGAATGCTAGTCCCGCCGCCCGTCCGGAATCGGACGGGCGGTTTTGTTTGCACCGTCGAAAATCGCACGACCACTGCCGACTTCTTGGGCGATCGGTGTGGCGGGTGCGGGCAACGGGTGGTATCATTTCCCCGTTAGCTATGCCTTGTCACGCTCCCTCTGGCTTCCTCTCCCAAGGATGCCGGTCCGGATGCCCCGAAACGAGCACGTCGAACCGCCGCTGCCCGAGATCGTGGGCAGCGCCGCCGCCATGCTGGACGTGTACCGGCTGGTCCGGCTCGCTGCCCCACGGGCGGCTAACGTCCTACTGATCGGCGAGACCGGCACCGGCAAAGAGGTCATCGCCAAGGCGGTCCACAAGCTCAGCCGCCGGGCGGACGGGCCGTACATCCGCGTCAACTGCGGCGCCCTCCACGAAAACCTCCTCGAGAGCGAACTGTTCGGGCACATCAAGGGGGCGTTCACCGGGGCGGTCGAGAACAAGACCGGCCGGTTCGAGGCGGCCCACGGCGGCACCATCTTCCTGGACGAAATCAACAGCATGTCCCCGAAGCTTCAGGTGAAGCTGCTGCGGGTGCTTCAAGAGCGGGAGTTCGAGCGGGTCGGGGAGAGCCGCACCGTGCGGGTGGACGTGCGGGTGGTGGCCGCCACCAACGCCGCCCTGGAAGACTTGGTCGAGCAGGGGCAGTTCCGGGAAGACCTGTACTACCGGCTGAACGTCGTCCCGATCACCCTACCACCGCTCCGCGACCGCCGGGAGGACATCCCCGACCTGGCCCGGTTCTTCCTGAAGCGGTACGCCGATGCCAACAAGATCCCGGTGCCGGAGCTGACCGACGGGCTGGTCGCGGCCCTGAAGGCGCACGACTGGCCGGGGAACGTCCGCGAGCTGGAGAACGGGGTCGAGCGGCTGGTGGTGCTGGCCGGGGACGGGCCGCTCGACCCGGCCCACCTGCGGCTGGACCGGCCGCGGCCGGCGGTGCGGGCCGGCAAGCCGGGCGGCGGGCCGGCCGGGACGGACGTGCCGACGCTGATCCGGGCGGTGGTCCGGGCCGGGTCGGTGGCCCCGCTGCCGGCCGGGCGGAAACTGCACGACTTCCTGGTCGGCGGGGTGGAACGGGAGCTGATCGAGTACGTCCTGAAGGTGTGCGACGGGGTGCAGATCAAGGCGGCCGACCGGCTCGGCATCAACCGCAACACCCTGCACAAGAAGCTGGAAGAGTACCGGACCGCGGACGCCCGGTCCGACCCCCCGCCGGACGCCCTGACCGAGCCGCCGAGTTAAGATTTCACTGCAGAGGGCGCAGAGAGAAGAAGCAGAGAGAAACTTTCCCTCGTTCCCACGCTCTGCGTGGGAACGGGCGGGGGCGACGCTCCGCGTCGCGGACAGCCTGCCCGGGGACGCTGCCGCCGATGCCGAAGACGTGACGCAGAGCGTCACGTCAGTGCGTTCCCACGCAGAGCGTGGGAACGAGTGGGTTCGAGTGGTTAACTCCTCCTCTGCCTTCCTCTCTGCGGCCTTCTGCGTTCTCTGCGGTGAATAATGAGGCTCTCATGTCTCAGCGTCGTCGGGGCCGGTGGCTCCTGTGGGCGGTCGGGCTGGCGGTGGTGGCCCTGCCGCCTCTGTACCTGTTCCTGTGGGCCGGCGGGACCGACCTGCGGCGGGCGCGGGCCGAACTCGACGCCGCCGACCCCGGGTGGCGGCTGGACGACCTGCTCGCCGCCCAGCAAGCGGCCCTCCCGCCGGCCGACCAGAACGCCCTCGTCCTGGCCGACGAGGTGCCGCCGTGGGGGCTTCTGCCGGCCGCATATCAGGAGTGGGCGAAGGCCCACACCGACCACCGCAGTTGGCTGCCGGAGCGCGACCTGAACCGGCTCCCCGGCCTGGACTCTGCAGCCGCGGTCGATGCCTGGCGGGCCGCCCGGCCGGCCCTCGACCTGGCTCGCCGCATCCGCCACACCCCGGCCGGCGGGGTGGTGGTCGCTGTCCCGGACAACGCCTTCGACACCCGGTTCGTCCACCTGGACACGGCCGGCCAAGTGATCCAGTTGCTGTCGTTCGACGCGGCCGTGTCGGCCGTCCGCAACGACCAGGACCGGGCGCTGGAGTCGATCCGGGCGACGCTCAACCTGGCCCGGGCGGTGGACGGCCCGTTCCTCCTGACGGCTCACTTCCGGCTCAGTTTCAACGGCCGGGCGGTCCGCGACCTGGAGCGGGTGATGGCTCTGACCGAGCCGCGGGCCGGGCTGCCGGAGCTGCAAGCGGCGCTATTGGCCGAGGCGGACGCCGGGGCGGTGGCGGCCGGGCTGCGGGGCGGGCGGGCGGCGGCCGACCGGGAGTTCGCCAGCATCGAGGACGGACAGATAGGGCTGCGGCCGGTGCTTGCCGGGGTCGGCGGCGGGATCGGCCCGCAGGCGGTGGTTGAGGCGGTCCGGTATCGGCCGTACTTGCGGGTGGACCACGCCCGCACCCTGCGGCTGTTCACCGCGTTGATCGAAGTCGCCCGCCAGCCGCCGGGCGAGTGGACAGCCGGGGCGAACGCCGTCCCCGCCCCGCCGGCCGACGGAAAACACGTCCTGTCGCGGTGGTACCACACCCAGGCGACGAAACTGCTTCAGACCGGGTTGCACGACCAGGCGAACCTGCGGACCGCGGCGATTGCCGTCGCCTGCGAACGGTTCCGCCAGGCCCACGGCCGCTGGCCCGATACCCTGACTGAGTTAGTCCCGGCGTACCTGACGGCGGTGCCGACCGACCCGTATGACGGCCAGCCGCTGAGGCTCCGCCGGACGGCCGACGGGCTGATGGTCTACGCCGTCGGCCCGGACGGCGTCGCCCCGAGGAAGGAGATCGGCTTCCGCCTGTGGGACGTCGACCGCCGCCGGGCTGCGCCGGCACCCGATGCGCCGTGACGCTCATGCAAAGCGACTAAGCGGGCAAAGCGCACCCGTTGCTACGGGTGGGCGGGGCTGCATCCCACAGGAGCCAAAGTCGACGGGCAGCGTGGGAGCGGTTGCCGGTTCGCCCACGGACGGCCGTCCGTGGGCTTTGCCAGCGTGTGTCGGTTACTTGTCGTCATCCGCCAGCCGGATCGCGTCCGCCGGGCAGACGGCGACGCACGCCCCGCAACTGACGCAGTCGGCTGGCCGCGGCAGCCACGGGGTCCGGCCGGCCAGCTCCAGACACCCCGTCGGGCAGACGGCCACGCACGTCCCGCTGCCGACGCACCGGGCCGGGTCGAGTACCGGCAGCGGCAGGTCAGTCATGGCGGTACTGCTCGTCGGCCAGGTCGATCACGTCCTCGGCCGGCAGCTTCGGTGCAGGGGTGACGGCTGGGGCCGGGGCATCGCCGGTGGTCCGCCGGATCGTCGCCGCCATCAGCCCGCCGACCACGTCCTCCAGCACCGGACGGGTGAACGGCGGGAACAGCACCAGCCGGGCGCCCAGGTCCAGGGCCGCCGCCGCCCACCCGGGCCGGTCGTCGTCGCTCAGCTTGGCGTCGCTGACCACCACCGTCGCCACGTCCGGCCGCCGGCGGTGGGTGTCGGCCACCAGTTGCAGCCGGTCCGGCCGGTCGGCCTCCGGGTCGGCCTGGACGACCAGCACCGTCGGCCGCGGCTCGGCCACCAGGGCCGCCACGGCCGACGGCTGGCGGACCACCCGCAGCTTCCACCGGTGGTCGGCGGCCAGCTCCTTGAGCTGGTTGGCCACCCAGTCGTCCGGGCTGCAGATGATGACTTGCGGGAACTTCATCCGCGCTACGGCCTTTATGTAGGGTGCGTGGAGGTTTTGCGAAACGCACCGTGGGACTTCTACCCGAGGACTACCTGAAACCAGTACCCGCGGCGGCCGTGGGGGAGGGCGAGGCTCCTGCCGAGCCGCCAGCCTGAGGCAACCGCCCCATCCCATGACCGGCGACAGCCGCGGGTGTGCGCTGGGTCCGTTGCCAGGCGCTCCCCGGCTCGGCAGGAGCCTCGCCCTCCCCCACGGCCGCCGCCGATGTCGGGCACGGGTCGTTGCCGGACCGGTGCGTTTCGCAAAGCCTTCACGCACCCTACGGCCGATCCGTCTTCTGACCCAAACCCAGCGCCTCGATCCGCCGGCCGAGCCGGGCGCGGAACACCCCGAGCTGCTCGGCCGCTGCCGTCTGCGACCCGTTAGCCTGCCACATCGCCAGCTCGATCAGCCGCCGCTCGACCGCCTCCAACACCCCGTCCAGGGTCCACGGCTTCTTCGCCGGCAGCGGCGGGACGGACGCGATCAGGTGGCGTTCGCGGACAACCCGCGGCAGGTGGGCGGCGGTCACCGCGCCGTTGCCGGCGGCGGCCGCCGCGTCGGCAATCAGCTCAGCCAGCTCGCGGACGTTCCCCGGCCAGTAGTACGACCGCAACACCGGCCACACGTCGTCGGCTAGCGTCGGCTTGTCGGGCAGGCGGTCGACCAACCGCGGCAGGTCGGCCAGCCGCTCCCGCAGCGGCGGGACGTGCAGTTCGAACACGGACAGGGCGGTGTGGAACGTCGGCACCAGCCGGCCGGCGGCGACCAGCTCGGCAGCGGGTGAGGTGGCCCCGCAGATGAGCCGCGGCGCCTTCGGCCGGGGGACCGCGAACAGCCCGGCCAGCCGCTCTTGCAGGTCGCGCGGGAGGGCGGCCGGGTCTTTCAGGTAGACGGTGCCGAGGTGCCCGCCGTAGGCCAAGCCGCCCTTGCCGAACAGTTGCGTCTCGATCAGGTACGGCTGAATGCCATGACAGTCGACGCCGAAGAACGCCCGCTCCCGGGTCGGGCCGGCGTGGTGGACCACCCGGGCCAGCGTCTCCTTGCCGGTCCCCGGCTCGCCGACGATCCACACCGGGGCGGTCGTGGCGGCGGCCAATCGGGCTTGCGCGACGAGCCGTTCGGTGGCCGGGGTCGGGCCGGCGAGGCGGTCGAACCCGAACCCGGCGGCGTGGGCGGCGGCCAGTTCGGCGACCGCGGCCGGCAGTTTGAAGCTGCCCCGCGGCCCCTTCTCCCCGACGGCGGTGACGGCCCCCAGCACCCCGAGCACCTTGCCGCCGTCGCCGGCGAACGGGGTGAACGCCACGTCCCACCACGGCGGCCCGGCGTCGGCCGGCGGGACCGGGCGGCGGGCCTGGCACGGTCGGCCGGCCCACGCCTCCGCCGGCGGGGCCAGCGCCTGGCCGAGCGCCGACCCGGACTTCAGGGCGGTGAGCCGCATCCCGCGGGCCTGGGCGAGCGTCTTGCCGGTGAGCCGCTCCCAGGCCGGGTTGGCGTACCGCAGCCGGCGCGTAGGGCCGACGACGAACACCGGCGTCGCCGAGGCGTGGAAGAACGCCCGCCACGGGAACCGCGGCTTGCCGGGAGGGGGTGCGGGCGGCGGGTCGGCCATGCCGTCATCATCGCACACCGCCGCCGCGATGGCGAGCGGCCGGCTACTCACCTTGACGGGCCGCCGGCGGCGGGGAAAACTTCGACCCGCGGCGTCGACCCTCGTAACCGGAACGCCGGCCTCAACTCATCGGAGCTTCCCGTGTCCACCCTGACCTTGATCGCGCTAGCCGTCGCTGCAGTCGCCCGGCCGCCGGCCGACACCAAGCTCGTCACCGAGGCGGTGGTCGACGCCCCGGTCGCTGCCGTATGGGCGGCGTTCACCACCAAGGCCGGGCAGGAGTCGTGGAACGTGGCCCACGCCGACATCGACCTGCGGGTCGGCGGGCTGATGCGGACCCACTACGACCCGAAGGGCGCCCTCGGCGACCCGGGGACGATCGAGAACACCATCCTCTGCTTCGACCCGGGCCGGATGTTCGCCATCAAGGCGACCAAGCCGCCGGCCAACTTCCCGCTCAAGGAGGCGCTCAAGGGGATGTGGACGGTCGTGTACTTCGAGCCGGTCGGGGCGGGCCGGACCAAGGTGACGGCCGTCGGGCTGGGGTTCGGCACGGACGCGGACGGGCAGAAGCTGCGGGGCTTCTTCGAGGCCGGCAACGCGCAGACGATGAAGAAGCTGCAACAGAAGTTCGCCAAGCCGGCGAAGTGAGTGCGGCTGGGAACCGTGCTGTGGTCGTGGCGACCGGGGCCGCTACGGGCGGTGATGGCGTAGGGTGCGTTGAGGAAGAATTGCGACGAAACGCACCAACCCGCGTCACACCGCCTGCGGCTCGGCCTCGCGGAACCGGTAGCCGACGCCGCGGACCGTCTCGATCAGCTCCGGCTCGCCGCCGGCCTCGGTCAGCTTCTTCCGCAGCGTCTTGACGTGCACGTCGATCGTCCGCTCCAGCACGATCTGCCCCTCGCCGATGGCCGCGTCCATCAGCTGGTGTCGGCTGAACGCCCGGCCCGGCTGCCGCAGCAGGCACTCCAGCAGGCGGAACTCGGTCGGGGTCAGGTCCACCTTCTCGCCGGCCACCGACACCCGGTGGCGGACCCGGTCGATCCGCACCCCGGCGTGCTCGACCACGTCCCCGCCATCGGCCTGCCCCTGCACCCGCCGCAGCAGCGCCTTCACCTTGGCCAGCATCACCTTGTTGCTGAACGGCTTGGTGACGTAGTCGTCCGCCCCCATGCCGTACCCGAGCACCTGGTCGGCCTCCTCCGACTTGGCGGTGATCATGATGACCGGGATCTCGCGCGTCCGCTCCCCGGCCTTCAGCTCCCGGCAGACGGCCAGCCCGTCCAGCCCCGGCAGCATGATGTCCAGCAGCACCACGTCCGGCAGGATGGTCTGGGCCTTCCGCAGCCCGTCCAGCCCGTCCCCGACGGCGATCGTCTCGTACCCCTCCCGGGTGAAGTACCAGGTGAGGGTCTGGACCAGCCCCCGCTCGTCCTCGATGATCAGCACCCGCGGTTGGCTCATGTCGGTAGTCCTCAAGTCTTCAAGTCGTCAGGTCATCAAGTCCCCGAGATCTGGTCGCCCGGTGCTATCCCGGACTTGAAGACCTGACGACTTGAAGACTTGAGGACTACTGGCTGTTCCGAAGGGCCTCCGGCCGGTGGCGGACGATCTCCCCGTCGGCCAGGTACACCGCGTCCTCGGCGATGTTGGTGGCGTGGTCGCCGATCCGCTCCAGGTGGCGGGCGACGCTGAACAGCGACACCCGGGCGTCCACCGTCGCCGGGTCCGCCTTCATGCCGGCGATCAGCTCGTCGATCACCCCGGCGTGCAGCCGGTCGGCCTCGTCGTCCGTGCGGATCACCTGGACGGCCGCCCGGCTGTCCAGGGCGACGAACGCCTCCAGCGCCTGGCGGACCATGCCGATGGCCACGTCGGCCAGCCGGCGGAGGGCGTCCGGGACCGGGACGGGCGGGCCGGCGGCCAGGTCGAGCACCCGCTCGGCGATGTCCACCGCCAGGTCGCCGATCCGCTCCAGGTCGGTGGTGATGCTGAACGCCGAGGCGATCCGCCGCAGGTCGCCGGCCACCGGCTGGTGCAGGGCGAGCAGCTTCAGGCACTCCTCCTGGACCCGGTTCTCCAGGGCGTCCACCACCTCGTCCGCCGCGATCACCGCCCGGGCGGCGGCGGCGTCCCGGTCGAACACCGCCTGGGTGGCCCGGTCGGCCGCCTCCTCCACTCGCTCGGCCAGCCCCAACAGCTGCTGCTGCAGCCGGTCCAGGTCGCGGGTCAGGTGCTTGGCCATGTCTGCCGCCCGGTGCGGGTGTCGGAGCCGCGGAGCGGCGGCCGGGTAAAGCCTGGGCATGCCCGCAGGGCACGACCGCCGCCCGATCCGCTTGGCCCCGGCAGGGCGTCCGGACGTCCCGGGGCTACTGCTGACCATACGCTGTCGGTCCTGGGGCTTCCGCCCCAGGCTTTACCCGGCCGCCGCTCCGCGGCTCCGACACCCGCGTCAGCCGAACCGCCCGGTGATGTAGTCCTCGGTCTGCCGCTGGTGCGGGCGGGTGAACAGCTCGTCGGTCGGGCCGGCCTCGACCAGCCGGCCCTCGTAGAAGAACGCCGTCGCGTCCGACACCCGGGCCGCCTGCTGCATGTTGTGGGTGACGATCACGATCGTGTAGTCCCGCTTCAGCTCGAAGATCAGATCCTCGATGGCGTTCGTCGATTTCGGGTCGAGGGCGCTGGCCGGCTCGTCCATGAGCAGGACTTCCGGATCGGTGGCCAGGGCGCGGGCGATGCACAGCCGCTGCTGCTGGCCGCCGGACAGGGCCAGGGCGGAGGCGTGCAGCCGGTCCTTCACCTCGCTCCACAGGGCGGCCTGCTTCAGGCACCGCTCGACCAGGTAGTCCAGCCGGTGGCGGTCGGTCTGGCCGGCCACCCGCGGGCCGAACACCACGTTCTCGTACACCGACTTGGGGAACGGGTTCGACTTCTGGAACACCATCCCGACCCGCCGGCGGAGGTCCACCAGGTTGACCTCCGGGCTGTAGATGTCCTTGCCGTCGAGCAGCACCTGGCCGGTGTGCCGGGTGCCGTCGATCAGGTCGTTCATCCGGTTGAGCAGCCGCAGCAGGGTGGATTTGCCGCACCCGCTCGGGCCGATGAACGCGGTGACGGACCGCTCCGGGATGGTCAGCTCGATGTCGAACAGCGCCTGCTTGCCGGGGTACCAGAAGTTGACCCCCTGGACGTCGAACTTCGGCCGGGAGCCGGACAGGTCGGCGGTCGCCGTGCCGGCCGCCGAGCGGGTCGTGAAGATGTCCGAGAAGATGCGGGACACGCGGCCCCTCCGGGGGCGGGATGCCGGACGACACCCGCTGTTGTAATACCGGAATGTGAAGGATTCGGGTAGGACGCGTGAAGACGCGCAGAGGCCGGTTAGCCGCGAGGCGGAGTCCGCGGAGCCGAGCGCGGGAACATCGTCCGACACCCGCGCCTGCCTCCGGTGCGGCGAGCGGTCCCCGCGCTCGGCTCCGCGGACTCCGCCTCGCGGCTAACCGGCCGGTCGGCTATCATGTCCGGGATCGCACCTCCGACCCCCCGGGCCGACCCGTCATGACTCAGCGGCGGACCTACCTGCTCCCGCACGTCCTGGAACTGAACCTGGCGGCCGGCCGGCCGTTCGGGGTGAACCTGTACCTGATCGACGGCGGGTCCGAGTACGTCATCCTGGATATCGGCCTGGAGGACACGCTCGACGAGGTGATCGACACCCTGCGGGGGCTCGACTTCCCACTGAACAAGTGCAAGCTGATCGTCGCCACCCACGCGGACGCCGACCACATCCAGGCGCTGGCCGCCGCCCGAGAGCGGCTGAAAACCAAGACGGCCGCCCACCCCCGGGCCGCCAGCCTGCTGGAGACCGGCGAGCCGATCGAGACCTACGCCCGGATCACCGCCCAGGGGTTCGACATCCCGCTGCCGCCGTGCAAGGTGGACGTGGCCCTGAACGACGGGGACGTGATCGCGGTCGGGAACCTGAAGCTGGAGGTGTGGCACACCCCCGGGCACACGGCCGGCCAGCTCAGCTTCAAGCTCGGGGACGTGCTGTTCAGCGGGGACAACATCTACGCCGACGGGTGCGTCGGGGTGATCGACGCCCACCACGGGTCCAACCTGCCGGAGTTCATCAAGTCGCTGGAGCGGATCAAGGCGTCGGACGCGAAGTACCTGCTGCCGAGCCACGGCCCGGCGTTCCGCAAAGACGACGCGATGCTGCAGGCGACCATCGACCGGCTGACGAAGTACCAGACCATGGCCGACTTCGGCACCTGCGCGGTGAGCTGGCCGCTCCAGGAGCAGTGGGAGAAGGACATCCTCGCCGGCAAAACGCCGAAGCTGTCGATGCAGTTGATTCTTGTGGGCGGTGCCGAGTCTCGAGGCCCGCCGGTCCGGGCGGGCAGTGAGCGGTTCCGCTCCGGCACCTCGAGCGGCACCGTTACGAAGACCAGTTCCCGTGACCTGAGCCGGGGAGGGCGAACCCTGCCGAGCCGCCGGCCGGGCAACGGCCGAAGCCACACCCGCAGCAGCCACCGGGCATTGGTGACGGCTAGCCGGGCAGGCCGAGCGCGGCTCGGCAGGAGCGTCGCCCTCCCCGGGGCAGTCCGGGAAGCTCCGCCGCGGCGGGGCATCACCGCCCGGTGAACAGACTGCAGACGTAGGGTGCGTGGAGGGAGGCTTTGCGACCGGAACGCACCGGCCCGGCAACGGTGTCACCCGGACACCCGTGGTCCCGCGGTGCGTTTCGCAGAGCCTCAACGCACCCTACGAAGACCGGTCCGGTGTAGGGTGCGTTGAGGAGGCTCGGCGACGAACCGCACCGACCCCGCAAGCGCTTCCGCGAAGGGGCGAAGTCCCGCGGTGCGTTGCGCAAAGCCTCCACGCACCCTACAAGAGCCTCACCGCCCGGTGAACAGCACCGCCCCGGGGCCGAGCAGCAGCTCCAGCTCGTCCACCGGCACCGCCGCCGGGTTCACCCCGTAGTCGGCCGGCAGCTTCAGCGTCGCCGACTTGCCGGCCGGGTCGCGGACCACCAGCCACACCGGGCACGAGCCGCGCCCCTTCTTCAGCACCCCGGCCACCCCGTCCAGCTTCCGCAGGCTCTCCTCGTCCTCGGTGTAGCTGACCCGCAGCACCAGCCCCTTGGTCAAGTCCGCTTCGCCTGGTCGAGCGTCAGCACCTTGTCCACGATCACGTCCGGCTCGGCCGCCCGTCCCGCCACTCCACCTTCCCCTCGATCAAGAGGATGGCGTCCTCGAAATGTCGTCCTTGAACCGGGCGTACTGGTCGCTCCACAGGACGCCCTTGGCCTGGCCGGTGAAGTCCTCCAGCCGGAACAGGGCGAACCGCGCCCCCTGGTTGCGGCCCGCTTTGACCACCCGGGTGTCGAACTGCACCACCATGCCGGCGAGCCGGACCTCGATGCCGGCGTCCAGCTTCGCCACCTGGCCGGCGTCGTGGGTGCGGAACCGCCGCAATTGTTCGTCGAACTGGGCCAGCGGGTGGGACGAGATGTAGAAGTCGAGCCGCCTCCTTCTCGTACTTCAGCTTCTCCAGCTCCGGCCACTCCTCGACCTCCGGCAGCCCTTCATCCAGCCCGAACCGGTTGTGCTTGCCGTTGGCCGCCGGCTCGTCCTCCAGCACGTCGAAGAAACTCTTCTGCCCCCGCTTCTTGTCGGCCGCCTTGTCCTCCGCCGCCTGGGCCGCCCGCGGCAGGGCCAGCAGCATGGCCGCCCGCTTGTTCTTGCCGAAGCAGTCCATCGCCCCGGCCTTGATGAGCCGCTCGATCCCGGCCCGTGGGACGGTCCGCAAATCGATCCGCTCGCAGAAGTCGAACAGGTCGCGGAACGGCCCGCCGGCCGCCCGGGCGCGGACGATCTCCTCGGACGCCCCCGGCCCAGCCCCTTGATGGCGGTCAGCCCGAAGACGATCTTGCCGTTCACCACGTCGAAGTCCGGCTGCCCCTTGTTGACGCTCGGCGGCTCGACCTCCACCCCCAGCTTGCGGGCGTCGGCGATGTGATCGACCATCAGGTCGCGCTTGTTCCCGTCGTCGATCTCGCTGGACAAGAGGGCGGCCATGAACTCGGCCGTGTAGTGCGTCTTCAGGTACGCCGTCTGATAACCAATTTGTGCATATGCGGCGGTGTGAGACTTGTTGAAACCGTATCTGGCGAACTTCTCGATGTCGTCGAAGATGCTCTCCGCCTTCTCCTGGGTGACACCCCGCTCCTTGGCCCCGGTGATGAAGTCCTTGCGGGCGGACTCGATCTTGTCCGCCACCTTCTTGCTGATCGCCTTGATGACCGCGTACGACTTGGACAGCTCGATCCCGCCGAGCCGGTTCAGGATGCGCATGATCTGCTCCTGATACACCAGCACGTTGAACGTCTCGGCCAGCACCTCCTCCAGCACCGGGTGTTCGTAGGCCCACGTCTCCTTGCCGTGCTTGCGGTTGACGTAGCTGTCCACCATCCCGCTCTCCAGCGGGCCGGGGCGGTACAGGGCGAGCACGGCGATCAGGTCGCGGATGTTGTCCGGCTTCATCTGCTGGAGCAGCCGCCGCATGCCGTCGCTTTCGAGCTGGAACACCCCCTTGGCGTCCCCCGCTGGAGCAGCTTGTACGTGGCCGCGTCGTCCAAAGGGAACTTCACCGGGTCGATGTCCCGGCCGCGGGTCTTCTTGATGAGCTTCACCGTGTTGTCCAACACGGTCAGGTTCCGCAGCCCGAGGAAGTCCATCTTGAGCATCCCGACCTTCTCGATGATGCCCATCTCCCACTGGGTCGTGACCACCGCCTCCTTGGTCGTGTTCCCCTCCTGGTCGTCCGTCTTGCGGACCACCCGCTGGACCGGCACGTAGTTGGTGATCGGCCCGTCGGCGATGACCACCCCGGCGGCGTGGGTGCCGACGTTCCGGTTCGTCCCCTCCAGCTTGAGGGCGATGTCCACCCACTGGCGGACGGTCGGGTCCTGCTCGTACTCCCGCTTGAAGTCCGGGGACTCCTTCAGCGCGTCCGTCAGGCTCTTGGCGATGGCCCCCTGCATCGGGACCAGCTTGCACATGTAGTTGACCCGGTCGAGCGGCACGTCCAGCACCCGGCCCACGTCCTTGAGTGCCGCCTTGGCCGCCAGGGTGCCGAAGGTGCCGATCTGGGCGACCGACTCGTGCCCGTACTTCTGCTTCACGTAGTCGATGACCTGTTCCCGCCGCTCCTGGCAGAAGTCGATGTCGATGTCCGGCGGCTCGGTCCGGCTCGGGTCGAGGAACCGCTCGAACAGCAGGTCGTACTCGAGCGGGCAGACGTGGCTCAGGAACAGCGAGTACGCCACGATCGCCCCGCACCCGCTGCCCCGGGCGGTGCAGGGGATGCCCTGCTCCCGGGCGTACCGGACGAAGTCCCAGACGATCAGGAAGTACGCCGAATAGCCCATCTTGGAGATGATCGCCAGCTCGTGGTCGAGCCGCTGGAACACGGCCGGCGACGGCGTGTCCCCGTACCGCTCGGCGATGCCGGACAGGCAGAGTTGCCGGAGGTACTGGTCGGCGGTCAGGCCGTCCGGCGTGCGGAAGACCGGGAAGTGCCGCTTCTTGAAGTCGAGTTGGATGTCAACCGAGTCCGCGATCTCCTGGCTGCGGGCGACCGCCGCCTCGTGCCCCGGGAACAGGGCGTACATGTCCTCCGGCGACCGCACGTAGTACGGGTTCGGGATGGCCCCTTCCGGGTACTGCTTCTTGCGGGGGTCGCGCTTCTTGCCGGTGTTGATGCAGAACAGCACGTCGTGCGCTTCGGCGTCCGTCTGGCACAGGTAGTGGGCGTCGGCGGTGGCCACCAGCGGCACCCCGAGCTTGTTGGCGATGTCCACCGCGACGGGGGTGCATTGGTCCTGGATGTCGAGGCCGTTGTTCTGGATCTCGACGAAGAAGTTGTCGCCGAACAGCTTGGCGAACCACTTCGCCAGCTTCTCCGCTTCCTTGACGTTGTCCTTCAGGATGTACTGGCTGAACTCCCCGGCCAGGCACCCGCTCAGGCAGATCAGCCCTTCCGAGTGGGCCGCCAGAATCTCCCGGTCGATCCGCGGGTTGTAGTAGAACCCCTCCAGGAACGCGATGCTCGACAGCTTGACCAGGTTCTTGAACCCGGTGGCGTTCTTGGCGAGGAGCGTCAGGTGGCTGTACGCCTCCCCTTGCCGGGCCGCCTTCTTCTCCCGGCGGTCGCCGGGGGCCAGGTAGGCTTCATAACCCAGGATCGGGTTGATCCCCTTGTCCCGGCACTTGCTGTAGAACTCGACGGCCCCGTACAGGTTGCCGTGGTCGGTGACGGCGCAGGCGGTCATGCCCAGCTTCTTCGTCTGCTCGACCAGTTCGGGGATGCGGTTGAACCCGTCGAGCAGCGAGTAGTGGGTGTGCAGGTGCAGGTGGGCGAACTTGCGGGCGGACATCGGCGGCAGCTCGTCGGGTATGGACAAATGAACAAACCCCGGCACCCCACTTATACCGGGCCGGGGCCGGCGGGCGGAAGGCGAGTTGACCGGGGGCTACAGCCTGACGAACGGCACCGGCATCAGGAAGGCGTGCTGGGCGAACACCCCGGCCGCCCCGGTCCAGTCGGTGTACCGGGCCAGGAACACCACCAGCACGTAGGCCAGGGCGGCCGGCAGCAGCGGCATCCGGCCGAGCCACCGGGCCAGCCAGTGTCGAAGCGCTCCCGGCGGCTCGCCCGGCCGACCGCCCAGCCGGCCAGCAGCCGGGCCGGGAAGATGAACCCGACGAACACCACCCCCGGCAGCCAGGCGGCGTCCCGCGGGACCGTCTCGATCTTCAGCAGGTACAGCGGCACCGCGAACAGCACCGTCACCACCACCGCGGCGGCGAACGCCCACGGCGCGCTGGAACTCCCGCCGCACCGCCCCGACCTGGAACCCGGCCCGGAACCGGCCGGTCATGGCGAGGCGGGTTTGCAGGAACGGCAGGTACAGCACCACCCAGGCCAACAGCAGCGCCCCGACGACGCCGGCCAGCCCGGCCCCCGGTCCCGGGTTGCGGGCGGCGGCCAGCAGCGCCGCCGGCACCGCCAGCCAAGCCAGCCCGACCGCGAACCCCCGCACCCCGAGCCAGAACAGGTACGGCAACTTCAGCGACACGACCGTCGCCCAGACGGCGTCCCGGGACTCGGCGTAGAACCCGCCCCGGAGCACCCGGCCAGCGAGCCACAGGGCGCTGAGCGGGTTGAGGAAGTGCCGCACCCGTCCGCCCCGGCCGCACGCTCCGACGATGTGGACGGCCGTCACCCCGATCAGGGCGTACAGCCCGACCCGCCATGCCTGGGCCACCGGCCCGGCCGGGTCGATCACCTCGGCCGAGTGGGCGAAGTCGGCGACGAACCGGGCCGGCAGGAGCAGCACCCACACCCCGGCCACGACGACGCCCAGCCGGGCGGCCGTCCGCACCCCGACCAACCCGTCCCGCACCCGGCCGGTGCGGGCCGCCCGGCCGGCCGCCTCCAGCATGTACCCGAGACTGAGGAACTGGAGCACCGGGACGGCCGCCAGGGCGCCCAGGGCGGCGAGCAGAGCGGCGACGCCGAACAGCCATTCGGCTCCGCGACCGACGGCCCGGAGGGTGCGGCGGCCCCGACCGGGGCGGGGGCCGACGGCCGGGACGATGGGGACGGCGACCGGGATCGGCGTGGCAACGGGCAAGGTGGCGGTCATGTCGGAGTCTACCTTGCCCCGCTGACGTTGGTTTCACCTGGGGCGGTGCCGACGCTTTGGGAGGCCCGCCGTCCGGGGGCGGGGCGGTTGCCGGGCCGGCGGGCCTCCCAAAGCGTCGGCACCGCCCCACGTGAAACCGGTTCCTTGGTCGTGAGGTACACTCCGGCAGACCCCGCGGGACGCACCATGAGCTGGCACCGGGACGTGTTCTT
The DNA here is from genome assembly GCA_046350115.1 of Gemmataceae bacterium. GTDB lineage: Bacteria > Planctomycetota > Planctomycetia > Gemmatales > Gemmataceae > JAXMAZ01. The sequence goes on along the minus strand of JAXMAZ010000012.1, from coordinate 27,846 downwards.
CGTCGGCGTCGTGCTCGCGGGCGGGTTCGCTGTCGCCGCGAGTTTGATCCCGCCGCGGCAACCCGCCCGCCTGTCGCACTACACGTCGGCGGCCGACGCCGACCCGGACCTGCGGGCGGCGGTCGGCCGGGTGGACGCCGCCTTCCGCAAGCAGTGGGCGGACGACGGGCTGGCCGCCGTCGGCCCGGCCCCGGACCTGGCCGTCGCCCGCCGCCTGGCCCTCGGCCTGATGGGCACCGTCCCGTCGCTGGAAGAGGTGCGGCGGTTCGAGGCGCTGCCGCCGAACGACCGGCTCGGCTGGTGGCTGGACCACGTGCTGGCCGACCGCCGCACCGCCGACTACCTGGCCGAGCGGTTCGCCCGCAGCTACGTCGGCACCGAGGACGGGCCGTTCCTCCTGTTCCGCCGGCGGAAGTTCGTCAGTTGGCTGTCCGACCAGCTCGCCGCCAACCGCCCCTATGACGAGGTCGTCCGCGACCTGATCGCCACCGACGGGCTGTGGACGGACCGGCCGGCCACCAACTTCGTCACCGTCACCGCCCAGCCGGACAAGGACAACGCGCCGGACCCGGTGCGGCTGGCCGGCCGCGTCACCCGCGGGCTGCTCGGCTTCCGGCTGGACTGCGCCCAGTGCCACAACCACCCGTTCGCCCCGTGGAAGCAGAGCGACTTCGACGGGATCGCGGCGTTCTTCGGCAAGACCCGGCTGGGGTTCCGCGGGGTGTCGGACGACGGGGCCGGCGAGTACCTGTCGGAGCACCCGAAGACCAAGGAGAAGACGCCGGTCGCCCCGAAGGTGCCGTACGCCGCCGCCGCCCTGCCCGCGGACGGGGACGGCCGGCAGCGGCTCGCCGCCTGGGTCACATCGCCGCAAAACGCCGCGTTCGCCCGGGCGACGGTCAACCGGGTGTGGGCGATCCTCGCCGGCCGGCCGCTGGTCGAGCCGGTGGACGACCTCGACCCGACCGGCCCGGCCCCGCCGGCCCTGGACGCGCTGGCGAGCGATTTCGCCGGCCACGGGTACGACCTGCGGCGGCTGGTCCGGGTGATCGCCAACACCGCCGCGTTTCGGCTGGACAGCCGGGCCGACCGGCCGATCACCGAGGCGGACGAGAAGGGGTGGGCGGCGTTCCCGCTCACCCGGCTGCGGCCGGAACAGGTGGCCGGCAGCCTGTTCCAGGCCGGCAGCGTCACCCCCGTGGCCGGCGACGCCCACCTGTTCGTCCGGCTGATGAAGTTCGGCCAGACGAACGACTTCCTCGCCCGGTACGGGGACGCCGGCGAGGACGAGTTCGAGGGCCGCGGCGGCACCATCCCGCAGCGGCTGTTGCTCATGAACGGCGAGCTGACCCGGGAGAAGCTGAAGGAAAGCCCGCTCAACGCCGCCACCCGGATCGCCTGGCTGGCCGGGGACGACCGGACGGCCATCGAGGCGGCCTACCTGTCCGTCCTCACCCGCCGGCCGACCCCGGCCGAGCAGGAGCACTTCGAGCGGCTGTTGGCCGACCCCGAGCTGAAGCGGACCGAGCGGCTGGAAGACCTGTTCTGGGCACTGGTCAACTCGACGGAGTTCGCATGGAACCACTGACCCGCCAAGCCCACGCCTTGCAAGGCGTGGGCTTTGAGACCGCCTGCGTCGGGCGCAGAGGTTTTCTCCACACGCTTGGTTTGTCCGCGTGCGGGTTCCTCACCCCGGTCGGCACCCTGCTCGCCCGGTCCGCCGAGGGGAAGCGGGAGCCGGCCCGGTCGGTCATCGTGTTGTGGCTGGCCGGCGGGCCGAGCCAACTGGAGACGTTCGACCCGCACCCCGGCACCCGGATCGCCGCCGGCACCGGGGCCATCGACACCGCCCTCAAAGGGGTGCAACTCGCCCCGGGGCTGGATCGGACCGCTGCCGAACTGGGGTCGATCTCGCTCGTCCGGTCGATGGTCAGCAAGGAGGGGGACCACGAGCGGGGCACGTACACCCTGAAGACCGGCTACCGGCCGGACCCGACGGTGGTCCACCCGTCCATCGGGGCGGTGCTGTGCCACGAGCTGCCGGCCGCCGGGGTGGACATCCCGCGGCACGTCAGCATCCTGCCCGGCCAGTGGCCGGCCCGGGGCGGGTTCCTGGGCGACCAGTACGACGCCTTCCGGACCGACGACCCGCTCAACCCGGTTCCGGACACCCGGTCGTTCCAGCCGGCGACCCGGGACTCCGCCCGGCTGGGCCACCTGGACGTGGTCGAGGGGGCGTTCGCCCGGGGCCGGGCCGACCGGGCGTCGGCCACCCGCCACCGGGAGACGGTGGCCGACGCCCGCCGGCTGATGACCTCCGAACAGTTGGCCGCGTTCGACGTGTCCCGGGAGCCGCTGGCGGTCCGGCGGCTGTACGGGGAGACGCCGTTCGGACGCGGCTGCCTGGCCGCCCGCCGGCTGGTCGAGGCCGGGGTGCGGTGCGTCGAGGTGACGCTCGGCGGGTTCGACGCCCACGTCAACAACCACGAGATCCACGCCAACCGGATGACGGAGCTGGACCCGGCGCTCAGCGGGCTGGTCCGCGACCTGCGGGAGCGGAAGCTGCTGGACCGGACGGTGGTGGTGTGCGGCGGGGAGTTCGGCCGGACGCCGCAGATGAACCCGGCCGGCGGCCGGGACCACTGGCCGACCGGGTTCAGCGTGGCCGTCGCCGGCGGCGGGCTTCGCGGCGGGCAGGTGATCGGGGCGACCGACCCGGAGGGGAAGTCCGCCGCCCCGGCCGACCCGGTGTCCGTCGGCGACCTGCACGCCACCATTCTGCACGCGGTCGGGCTGGACCCGGCCAAAGTGGTGCAGACACCGATCGGCCGGACGGTCAAGCTGGCCGACGGAAGCCCGGTCAAGAAGCTCGTGGGGTAAAGGCGAAAGCCCACCCGTTGTGGCGGGTGGGCTTCGCGGGCGACCGGGTCACCCGGTTACGGGTTGTTGGTGGTCAGGACGCCGGTCCCGGAGCCGCCGCGGATCGCCTGCAGCGAGGTGGCGAACCGGAACGTCTGGGTCAGGTAGCGGGCGAACCCTTCGCCCGGGCTTTCCTGCAGGACGAGGAAGTCCCCGGGCTGGATCAGGATGTTCTCCCGCGGATCCTGGAAGGCCAGGTTGACGTCCACCCGGATGGTGATCTGGTTGCCGTCCGCCAGCTTGCGGACGACCGAGCACCGGCTCGGGGACGGCGAACCCAGCCCGGAGCTGGTGGCGTTGGCGACGAACAGGTTCTGGCTGAACCCGCCGTTGAGCAACGGCCCGCGGACCTGGGCGATCGCCTCCAGCACCCGCAGGTCGCGGTCCCGGGGCAGCGGCAGCTCGTTCCCGAACAGCAGGCCGGCGGTGTGGAACACCTCGGTGTCCCGGGCCTCGATCCGGATGATGTCCCCGTCCTTCAGGATGATGTCCTCGTCCCGCAGCACCAACTGCTGCTCCGGGTACAGGCGGAGCGGGATGCGGGTGGTCTTGGCCTCCGGGTTGACCGGGTCGTACTGACCCCGCTCGATGATCACCTCGTTCTTGGCGTCCAGCCCGGGCAGCCCGCCGGTCATGTTCAGGGCGTTCAGCACGTCGTTCCGCCCGGCCTCCAGGTCGACCGACACCCCCAGCCCCTTCTTCACCCCGCCGGTCACTGGCCCCTGGCCGGGGCCGCCGCCGCCCTGGCTGAACTGGCTGTCCTCCCGGACGACCGTCACCCGGTACCGCCGCTTCTGGTAGAGCTGGACGGACACCCGGAAGGTGTCCCGCTCGGCCGGGTTGATGATCTGCGGGTTGCCGTTCTTGCCGGTGGCCGCGTCCCGGATCATCTGCTCGATCTCGGCCGGCGTCTTCCCGCGGACGAGCAGCGGCCGCAGCCCGGGGATGGCCAGCGTCCCCTCGTCGGACACCGGGAACGGGTACCCGATGGCGGCGGTGTTGGACACCGGGTCGGGCAGCTTGACCGGCGGCGGCGGCTGGTTGAGCGGGTCGGTCTGGACGATCACCTGCTCGGCCACGATGGCCAGCACGTCCCCCTTGTCCACCCGGTAGATCTCCGGCTCCTTCTGCCGGAGCAGGGTGAGGGAGATCGGCTTCATGTCCGCCTTCGGCCGGCCGAGCACCTCGGCCGGCAGCCGGCGGACCGGGATGCCGTCGGCGACCGGGTTGGTCACGGCCGCGCACCCGTTGGACAGGGCGACGGCGGCCACCAGGAGCAGGACGGCGGGTCGGGTCATGGCGGTGCGGCCAGCGGGTTGAGGGATGGCGTCCGGGGGTACGGTCACGGCCGGTCGGCCGGCGGGGCGGCGGCCGGGGGCAGTGGCGCCGGCGGGGCGGCCACCGCCGGCACCGGGGCCGGCGGGGCGGCCGGGGGCGGCGGCAGGTCGACCGCCGGCAGCCCGCTGACGGCCGGCACCACCAGCCCGCCGTCGCCCGTCCCGCCGCTCGGCTTGAGGATGGACGTCGGGTCGGTGAACGGCAGGTCGATGGTCGGCAGCCCGGTCCCCGGGCCGACCGGCGGGGCGGCCGGCGGCAGGGCGTTGATCCGCGGGGTGGCCGGCGGCAGCGGGTCGGCCGGCCGGTCCGGGATCGGCGGGGTGAGCGGCACCGGGTCCGGTCGGACGTCCGGCTTGGCCGGCACCGGCGGGACTGCCACCCCCGGCACTGTCGTCGCCGGCGGCGGGGCCGACGGAGCCGGCCCTTTAGCCGGCGGGGCGGCCGGAGCCTTTTGCAGCGGGGCCGTCGGCGGGGTGAGCGGCTGCGGCGCGGGCGCGGTCGGGGACGGGGTCGCCGGCGGAGGACTGTCCGGGGCGTCCGGGTCGGGCGGGGCCGGCAACCGGACGATGTTCAGCGGCTGGAACGGTTTCTGCTCGGGGAGCAGCACCGGGACCACCAGGTACTGCCGGTTCCCGGATGCCGCCGCCACCTCCGCCCCGTACTTAAACCCGCAGAAGTAGTCCCGCACCCGGGCGTGGCCCTCCGGGGTCAGGTACTTGGACCGGCGGTACTTGAGCGGGGGCATGGCCGGCGGCTTCGGCTCCCCGCCCCGGTCCAGGTAGTCCACGAACCCGTCCTGGAACCCGTCGGCGAACTCCGGGGTGAACGTCCGGGACGGGTACTGGTGGCACACCTCCCGCCAGGTGGCCGCGGCCTCCGACCGGAGCCGACTGTGGAGCTTGTGCTCGTCCACCCGGCTGACCGGCTCGTTCGTCAGGTTGTGCCCGGCGTAATGCACCAGGTTGCACCCGGCGAGCGGGGTCATTAGGCCGACGCAGGCGACCGACTTCCAGCCCATGACTGCTCCCACGCGGGCCACGCCGGCCCCGGGCGAGGGGTCGGCCGTGATGTATCGGCCGGCAAGCTGGGGCGGGTTTATTGGTTGTCCCGAGAGGCCGGATTCTGCCGGAATCACCTGTCGCCCGAACCGGTCGGCCGCCTACAAGAGATGAAGGGATGGAGGATTTGGGTAGCAGAGGGTTTCTTTCCCCGCCCGGCCGATCAAGAATTACCTGGGCATAATGTGTTGCCGTAAACTCGGTGGTTTGGATAATCTAGATCGTTCTGAGCGGCTGTGAGCCGACAGCGCACTCCTCGAATCTCACCCGCACCTTCGGAGGCTCGTCCTATGGCCCGGAAGTCGAACACCCAGCGGAAGACCGGCGGGCGCGGTCCCGGCGATCGGTTCGCCCCGCACCTGGTCACGCTCGAGGACCGGGCCGTCCCGGCAACCCTTTATGTTGACGTCCGGCTGCCGGCGACCAGCCCGGCCGAGGGCAGCCAGGTGACGTTCGACGCCGGGTTCGACACCCAGCAGACGCTCACCTACGCCAACACGGTCGGGTTCATCACCGCCACCCCGGCCGGGTCGTTCGCGGTCGGCAGCCTGGGGCTGGCCCTGCAGGCGGCCCAGGCGATCGCCGGGTCGGACACGATCGTCATCGCCCAAGGCGTGTCCACCCCGGTGAACAACTCGGGCGGGCCGATCGCCGTCGACCAGCCGCTCGTCCTGACCGGGGCCGGGATCGGCCGGAGCGTGCTCGTCCCGACCAGCGACACCGCCGGCTCGTTCGACCCGGTGTTCGACATCGTCAACAGCGGCACCCTGACCGCGTCCGACTTCACCATCACCGGCACCGGCAAGCAGATCGGCGGGGCGTTCGGGTTCCGGGACACCCAGTCGAGCTTCAACCCGGGCGGGACCGGGAGCGTCACCCGGGTGCAGATCGTCAACTTCGTCCACGGCATCGACGGGTACGGGGTGGACGTGCTGAACACCCAGAACGTCACCGTCCAGGACAGCCAGATCGCCGGGTACGGGCGGTACGGGGTCGGGTTCACCAACTCGACCGGCAAGGTGACCGGCACCGCCATCATCGGCCGGGGCGCCGGCAACTTCGTCAGCTACGGGGTGCAGGCGATCGGTGGGTCGACCGTGTTCCTGTCCGGGAACACGATCTCCAACAACCAGGGGCTGGTGCCCGGCGGGTCCGGCGGGGAGCCGGCCAGCTCGGCCGCCGTGTTCGCCGCCCAGGACATCGACGGGACCGGGGCGCCGGTCGGCCCCGGCGCGACTGTCACCCTGATCGGCAACAGCCTGACCGGGAACAACGCCGGCATCCTGACCGGGACCGGCGGGAACAAGAACGACACCTCCCTGCTGACGTCCAACTTCGACAACATCAGCGGGAACGTGATCGGCATCGACGCCACCCACAGCTCGGCCAGCACGGCCGCCGGGGTGGTCGCCCTGAACACCTTCTTCGGGGCGACCAACGGCCCGACCCGGACCGCCGCCGACACCCAGATCAACACCGGCGAGACGGCCGGCAGCCCGGCCAACACCAAGTCGGCCACCGGGGACAGCGCCCTCGGCAACGTCCGGCTGGCGGCCGACACCACCACCCCGGCCAGCGGGTTCCAGACCCGGCCGGTGGCCAACCCGGTGCTGGTCGCCACGTCGGTCGCCGACTACCAGACCCAGATCAGCAACGGCGGCACCCCGGCCAGCGGGATCGCGTCCGCGATCATCGCCCCGGTCAACCCCGGCCAGCCGATCCAGACCGGGCCGGCGGTGTTCAACGTCACCTTCAACCCGGGCATCGCTCTGTCCGGGTTGCCGGCCGGCAGCGGCCTGGAGTTCGACGTCAATGACATCATTGCCACCCTGACCACGTTCACCGCCGGGGTGGCCAACACCCCGACCCCGATTCCGGCAGGCCAGATCACCGTCACCCCGTCGGCCGACGGGAAGACGGCCACCGTGTCCATCAGCGGGCTGACCGGGTACTCGCTGGTCAGCGTGAGCGTCCGGGCGAACGCCGCCCTGGGCACCAACGGGGTCCAGACCGGGGCGTCCGGGACGGCCACCACCCTGTTCGACCCGGCCACCAGCGGCCCCCAACTGACCGTCACCCCGACCCCGACCAAGCCGCTCCCGGCCGGCGGGTCGTTCGGCCCGATCACCGCCACCGCCGCCTCCCCGCGGGGGATCAGCTCGGTCACGGCCACGTCCAGCGACCCGAGCATCGCCACCGTCACCCCGACGGTGTCCAACAGCAACGTGCTGACGTTCACGATCAACAGCGCCGGCGGCCGGGGGACGGCGGTCGTCACCGTCACCGCGACCGACGCGGCCGGGCAGACCACCACCCAGCAGATCCCGGTCACGTTCGGCCTGGACAAGCTGTACGCCGTCGGGTCCGGGGCCGGCGGGTCGGCCATCGCCGAGGTGTACGACCGGAACGGGGACAAGCGGTTCGAGGTGGCCCCGTTCGAGCTGCGGTTCACCGGCGGCCTGACCGTCGCCACCGGGGACGTGAACGGGGACGGGGTGGACGACCTGGTGGCCGGGGCCGGGTTCGGCGGCGGCTCCCGGGTGCAGGTGGTCAGCGGCAAGGACCAGGCCGTCCTGGCCGACTTCTTCGCCTTCGGGTCGACCGAGCGGACCGGGGTGTTCGTCGCCACCGGGGACGTGGACGGGGACGGGAACGCCGAGATCATCGTCGGGGCCGGCGAGGGCGGCGGCCCGCGGGTGAGCGTGTTCAAGCTGGCCAACGGGTCGCTCACCACCCTGGCCAACTTCTTCGCCTTCGAGCAGACGTTCCGCAACGGGGCGACCGTCGGGGCCGGCGACCTGAACGGGGACGGCAAGGCCGAGGTGATCGTCGGGGCGGCCATCGGCGGCGCCCCGCGGGTGGCCACGTTCGACATCGCCGGCGGGGCCGTCACCCAACTGGCCAACTTCTTCGCCTACGACTCCGCCCAGCGGGGCGGGGTGTACGTGGCCGGGGTGGACACCACCGGCGACGGGAAGGCGGAGATCGTCACCGGGTCCGGCCAGAACACCGGGGCGTCCCTGGTCCGGGTGTTCGACGCGGCCGGCAAGCAGACCGGGGCGGACATCAGCCCGTACCCGGACTCGCCGAACCAGGCCGTCCGGGTGGGCGACGCCTTCTACCAGTCGGACACCGTCCAGTCGATCCTGACCGGGCCGGGGTTCGGCGGCGGGCCGCTGGTCAAGATCTACACCGGCGGCAAGGTGGTGTTCCAGGACTTCGCGTTCGACAACGTCGGCCGCGGCGGGGTGTTCGTCGGCTAACCCCGACGGCCCGCTGAGAGACTCGCACCCGGCCCGTGGGGAGACCCGCGGGCCGGGGTCGTTTCCGGGGCCGAACCCGAGGGCGGTCAGGGCGGCGGCCTGCCATTCGGCGTCGGACAGGTCAGCCGGCAGGACGTCCACCAGCCGGTCGAGGGCGTCGGCGATGGGGCCGGTCGGCCGGTCGATCGGCAGGTCGGGCAGGTCGGCGGCGGTGGTGCCGGCGAGGGCGGCCCCGTGCCGCATCCGGGCGGTCTCCAGCCGGACGACCTCGGCGGCCGCCTTGAGGGCGGTCGGCCGGGCGGGGTCGGTCATGTGGGCGCGGAGGACGGCGACCGCCTGGAAGACGGCGTCGCCCCACTCGCCGCGACGGACGGCAGACATGGCGGCCTCGGATGTGGACATGTGAACACGTCTAGTGTCAGTCATGATTTGCGAAAGTCAAACGACTTGGCTCGCAGTGTTTGACGGGGCGCGTTCGGGCGGTTAGCCTGAGCGGCGAAGCTCGACGGATAACGGCGACCGACCCTGCCGCGCTCGATTGCGCGCTGGAAAGCTAATCACTGGTTCGACCAGCCGAGGGCGTTGGCCTGATTGGGATAGACACAATCGAGGGATCCTCGTGCCTCCTCCTTCACACCCGGTAGGCTCGCAGGATCCGAACGCGACACAGGACCTCTCACCTCCAAATCGGGCCTCGCCACCGCCTACGATCCTCTTCCCGGAGCCGCCCGCGGTCGCGTCCGTCGGTAACGGTGCGACTGCGGACTTCGGCCGGGCGGAGGAGCGGGGCGAACCGCCGGCCGGGCCGGCGCCCGTGCGACACCAGGCCGCGACGATTGCCAGCTACGACGTCCTGGCCGAACTCGGCCGGGGCGGCATGGGGGTGGTCTACAAGGCCCAGGACCGGCGGCTCAAGCGGCTCGTCGCCCTCAAGGTCGTCCTGGCCGGGGGGCACGCCGGGGCCGCCGAGCGGCTGCGGTTCCAGATCGAAATCGAAGCGGCCGCCCGGTTACAGCACCCGAACATCGTCCAGGTTTACGAAGTCGGCGAGGAGGACGGCCGGCCGTTCATGGCCATGGAATACTGCCCCGGCGGCAGCCTGGAGGACCGGCTCCGGGACCAGCCGCAGCCGCCGCGCGAGGCCGCCCAACTGGTCGCCACGCTGGCCGACGCGCTGCACCACGCCCACCGGGCGGGCGTCGTCCACCGCGACATCAAGCCGGCCAACGTGCTGCTGGCCGAGGACGGCACCCCCAAGGTGGCCGACTTCGGCCTGGCCAAGCGTCTCGACGAGGCGGACGGCCTGACCCAGACGGGGGCGATCATGGGGAGCCTCGGGTACATGGCCCCGGAGCAAGCCGCCGGCCGCACCCGCGAGGCGACGGCCGCCACCGACGTCTACTCGCTCGGGGCCGTGCTGTACAAGATGCTGTGCGGCCGGCTCCCGTTCGACGGCCCGAGCCAACTGGAGACGATCAACTCGATCGTCGCCCGGGACCCGGTCTCGATCCGGGTGTTCCAACCCCGGCTGCCCCGGGACCTGGCGACCATCTGTCACAAGTGCCTGGAAAAGAAGCCCGCCAGCCGGTACGCCACCGCCGACGCCCTGGCCGCGGACCTCCGCCGCTACCTGACCGACCAGCCGATCCTGGCCCGCCCGCTGGGGCCGGCCGAGCGGGCGTGGCGGTGGGCGCGGCGGCACCCGGGCCTGTCCGCCGTGCTGCTGGCGGGCGTGGCCATGCTGCTCGTCGTCGGCGCCTGCCTGGCCTGGAGTTCCTACCGCTCCTACCGGCTCATCGCCGACGTGAACCACGTCCAGCGACCGCTCCAGGAGTTGAGCGGCCAGATCCGGCATCTGGACGAGGTGCTCACCTCGTCGGCGCTCCTGGCGGCGGCCACGGGCGACACCGCCTGGAAGGATCGGTACGACGCCCACATCCCGCCGCTGGACGCGGCGCTGGCGGAGGCGGGGCGGCTGGCGCCGGAGGCGGGGCCGCGGCTGGCCGCCGTCGAGGCGGCCAACACGGAGCTGGTCGCGGTGGAGACGGAGGCGTTCGAGCGGGTCCGGCGCGCCGAGCCGAAGGCCGCGTGGCAGCTCCTCAACAGCCCCCACTACCGGGCGGCGAAGCGGCGGTACGTTGACGCCCTGGACTCGCTCATCGCTCACCTGGACGATCACCAGGAAGCCCTGTTGGCCCAGGCCCGCGCCGAGACCCGGACGTTCGTGGCGGTGGCGGCGTCCACCGCGCTGGTGATCCTGATGCTGTTCGTCGCCGGCGGGTGGGTCGGCCTGCGCTCGCTCCGACGCGCGTGAGCCTCCACCGCCCCGGCCGGCGGCTGATCGCAGGGGTGCTGGGCGGGCGGCATCGGCCCGGGGAGGGGCGGTGGGACCGTTCGGCGAGCGGAGGTTCAGCGGATGGCCGACATCTACATCAACTGCTTCGACGAAGAGGCGTGGGGCGAAGGGACGATCCGCGGCAACCTGGAATGGGACCTGGAAGAGTTCTTCGGCGAGGCCGTGGTCTCGACCGGGGGCAACAGCGGCATCGGGGGGTTCGCCCTGGACTTCGAGCTGGCCGCGGGGGAGGACCTGGACGCGTGGGTGACGCGGCTGCGGGAGTACCTTCGCCAGCGGCCGAACACCGGCCGGAAGACCTATTTCGACGTGCTCCCGGACGGGTGGGAGCCGGGCATGGCCAAGCGGCGGGTCGAGGTGTTCGGGGCCGACCGTTGGATCCGGGACGGCGAACCCGACCCGGCCGAACCGGGCGACGCCGCGGACCGGCCGGGCGAGACCGGCGATCGGTAGATTGACACTCGTTTTCCGATTCCTTCAACGCAAAGGTTCGCCCATGAACGCCAAGCGTCCGCTGCCCCGACTGCTCGTGCTCGAAGACCGGACCGTGCCCAACGGCGACCCGTTCGCCAACCTGCCCGACGCGGACGCCGACGGCCTCCCGGACGCCTGGGAGACGGCCCCCCAGGACTTCAACGGGGACAACGTCGCCGACCTGAACCTGCCGGCCCTCGGGGCGAACCCGGGCCGCAAGGATCTGTTCGTCGAGGTGGACGCGATGCAGGGCCGCCAGCCGCTCCCGTCCGTGATCCCCGCCGTGGTCCGGGCGTTCGCCAACGCCCCCGTCCCCAACCCGAACGGCCAGTCGGGGATCGCCCTCCACGTCGTCCATGACGAGATCATCCCGCTGCGGAACTACCCGCAGATGGACGCCAACGGGTTCCCCGCCGGGGCGAACGAGGACCGGGCCCGGTTCTTCGGCACGGCGGCCGATCGGGCCAGCCCGAACGCCGCCCAGATCCTCGCGGCCAAGGCGTTCGCGTTCCGCTACCTGATCTTCGCCAACTCGTACGACGTGGCCCCGAACGACGGCAGCTCGGGCATCGCCAACGGGCTGCCGGGCAACACGTCGATCGTCTCCCTGGGGTCGTTCCCCACGCCCGGCGGGACGGCCGACGAGCAGGCCGGCACGTTCCTGCACGAGTTCGGCCACAACCTCGGGCTGCGGCACAACGGGGCGACGGACACCCCGAACAACAACCCGAACTATCTGAGCGTGATGAGCTACGCGTATCAGATGAACCAGAACAACGCGTTCACGACGGCCGCCCAGTCCCCGTTCCCCGACTTCACCCGCAACGCGAACTTCTTCTTCGACTGGGGGGCGATCGTTTACAACCCCCGGCTCATCAACTCGGGGGCCGGCGGGGGGGCCTTCCGCGAAGAGGATCCCGACACCTTTACCCCGGAGTCGGGGGCCGCGACCCTGGCCGTGGGGGCCGACTCGGGCGGCCCGGTCGTGGTGGCCTACGACCACAACGGGAAGGAGAACTTCCGCAAGACGGTGTACGAATCCACCTTCACCGGCGGGGTGCGGGTGGCGGCCACCGGGGACGTGGACGGCGACGGCGTCCCGGACGTGGTGACGGTCCCCGGCCCGGGCCGGCCCCTGACCTTCCACGCGCTCCGCGGGACGGACGGCAAGGACGTGAAGTCGTTCGACGCCTTCGAGGCGTCGTTCACCGGCGGCGGGTTCGTGACCACGGCCGACCTGAACGGGGACGGGTACGCCGAAGTCATCGTCTCCCCGGACGTCGGCGGCGGGCCGCGGGTGCGGGTGTTCAGCGGGGCGGACGGGAGCGTCCTGGCGGACTTCTTCGGCATCGACGACCCGGCCTTCCGCGGCGGCTGCCGGGTGGGGACGGGGGACGTGAACGGGGACGGCCGGGCCGACCTGATCGTCTCGGCCGGGTTCGGCGGCGGGCCGCGGCTGGCCCTGTTCGACGGGGCGGCCCTGGCGACCGGGACGGTGAGCCGGCTGGTCGCGGACTTTTTCGCCTTCGAGGACACCCTGCGGAACGGGGCGTTCGTGACCGGGGGCGACGTGAGCGGGGACGGGTTCTGCGACCTGGTGATCGGGGCCGGCCCCGGCGGCGGGCCGCGGGTGCGGGTCGTGGACGGCAAGGCGGTCATGGCCCAGGGGACGACCGCCGCGTTGCAGAACCAGATCGCGGACTTCTTCGCGGGGGACACGTCCTCCCGGGCCGGCGTCCGCGTCGGGGTCACGAACCGGCGGAACGACGGGGTCATGGACACGGTGGTCAGCGGCGGCTTCGGGGCCGGGCCGCGGGTGAACATCTATCCGGCCGGCGGGCTGCCCGGCACGCCGAGCGCCACCCCGCCGACGACGGTCGACCCGTTCGACCCGACGTCTTCGTTCGGCGTCTTCGTCGGCTGAGGCCGTCTGATGGGGCGGCGCCCGGTTGAAACCCTGGCGAGCCGGGGGCGTCAGCCCCGGGTTGGGGCCGTCACCCGGGGGCTGACGCCCCCGGCTCGCCTAGAAGTGGGTGGGGTTCCGACGGGGCGCGCGACGGCGACCCGGGCCGGGCGGCCGGCGTACAATAACCCGCGCCCCGCGGGTCGTCCTGCCGGAACCGTCTCCCCCGGCCCCGCGGGGCGCCGGAGCGGTCAGCCATGATCCACGAAGTCAGCGGCGACATCCTGCTCACCAATGCCCAGGCGATCGCCCACGGGGTCGCCCCGAACGACCACTTCGACCACGGGCTGGCCCTGGCCCTGCGGGAGCGGTGGCCGGCCATGGCCCGGGACTTCCGCCACTACGCCCACCAGGCCCACCCGAAGCCGGGCGAGCTGTGGGTGTGGGGCGGGGTCGGCGAGGTGCGGGTGTTCAACCTGCTCACCCAGGATGGCGAGCACGGGCACGGGGCCAAGCCGGGCAAGGCCACCCTGGCCAACGTCAACCACTGCCTGAAGCGGCTCCGGCACGAGCTGGAGAAGGGCGAGGTGAAGAGCCTGGCCCTGTCCAAGCTGGCCACCGGGGTGGGCGGGCTGGATTGGGCCGACGTCCACACGCTGGTCGTCCAGCACCTCGGCGACCTGCCGATCCCGGTGTACGTGTACACCACCTACCACAAGGGCCAGCCGGCCGCCGAGCCGGCCGGGTGAGCGGGGGGCGAGGCCGCGGCCGTGCGGGGGCCGGGCGTCGTGGCCGGAGTCGGCAGCGGGTGCTAAGAGAACCCCCATGTCGACACCGCACCGGCTTTCGTTCTGGGCCGCCGCAGCCCTACTGGCCGCCGGCGGCCCGGCCGCCGCGCAGAGCACCGGCAACCGGGTGCTCGGGCTGGACATCTCCGCCTGGCAGGGGAACATCTCGCAGACGACGTGGAACAACCTGTTCGCCGTCGAGAACCGCCAGTTCGTCTTCCTCCGGGCCAGCCGCGGCGGGACGACCGGGGTGGACAACCGCCAGGGCGGCTACCCGGCGAACAACGACACCACCTTCAACCTGTCCCAGCGGTACGACGACCCGTACTTCGTCCAGAACATCACCCGGGCCACCGCCGCCGGGATGTTCGCCGGGTCGTACCACTTCTCCCGGCCGGACGTCATCGCCACCACGCCGGGTTCGGGCGGCGTCGCCAACACCGGGGCCGACGAGGCCAACCACTTCATGCAGATGGCCGGCGCGTTCATGCGGCCGGGCTACCTGCCGCCGGTCCACGACTTCGAGGCCGGGGCCGGCGTGCGGTCCGCCACCGAGATGGCCCAGTTCGCGCTCGACTTCTCGAACCGCATCTACGAGGTGATGCAGGTCCGCCCGGCCATCTACCTGAACGGCAACTACGCCGGCATCCTGGCGAACGCGACCCCGCAGCAGCGGGCCGAGCTGACGGCGGCCTACCCCCAGCTGTGGAGCGCCCGCTGGCCGAACCAGGCGGACCCGAACGCCATCCCGGTCCAGACGGCCCACCCGAAGGACTCGTTCGCCGGGATCTACGGGCCGTGGGACGACGGCGGCACGGCCCACCCGTGGGCGTTCTGGCAGTACGCCAGCACCGGCCGGCTGCAGAGCTTCAACAACGGGGCTAGCAACCTCGACTTCAACGTCGCCCAGGGGGGGATCGAGTTCCTCAAGGACCAGCTCATCCCGGCCGTCTGGTGGAACGACCGGGACGGCGACTGGGGCACGCTGGCGAACTGGAACAGCGGCCAGCCGGTGGTCGCGCCGGTGGTCGCCCCGGGGCAACTGACGCCGGTTGCGACCGGGCCGCTGCCGGTCCCCCGGCTGCCGGGGGCGGCCGGGACCGGCCCGACCGCGGGGCAGAACGACACCGTCATCCTCGACCGGCCGAACGCCGACGTCACCGTCACCCTGTCGTCCGGCTCGCCCAACGTCCGCAAGCTGTACGTGCGGGAGCGGCTGGACATCACCGGCGGGGCGCTGACGGTGAACTACGTGCCGGTCGCCGAATCGACGCCGATGTCGGCCCAGTTCTCGGCCCCGGTGTCGATCTCCGGCGGGGCCAGCCTGACCGCCCACACCGTCCACGTGGACCCCGGAACGACGTTCACCGCCGGCAACGCTTCGCTGACGTTCGACACGCTGGTACTCGGCCGCGGCACCACCCCGGCCCGGCTGGTCGTGACCGGCAACCTGACGGTCGCCGGCCTGGCCGGGGCGACCGCCCGGATCAACACCTCCGCGGGTGGGTCAAGCTCCGGCCTGATCGACCTGGCCGGCGGGACGCGGACGTTCACCGTGGCCAACAGCGCGGCCGCTACCGACCTGGCGATCGCCGTCCCGGTGAGGAACGGCGGGCTGACCAAGGCCGGCGCGGGGACGATGGCCCTCACCGGCGCCAGCACCTACACCGGCCCGACCACGGTCAGCCAGGGGCGGCTGGTGGTTGACGGGGCGCTCGGGGCGACGACGGTGAGCGTGGCCGGCGGGGCGTCACTGGGCGGCACCGGGGCCATCGGCGGGACGGTGGCGGTGGCCGGCGGGGCGACCGCCGCGGCCCGCGGCGCCCTGGACCTGACGGACGGCGCCGCCGGCACCCTGCGGCTGACCAACCCGAACGCCGCCGACACCGTGCTGACCCTCGGCAACGCCGCCGGCAACCCCGCGCTCCTGACCTTCGAGGTCGGCAGGGCCGGCGCGGACCGGGTGCAACTGGACGCCGGCAAGCTGCTGGTGCAGCCGGGCGGGGCGGTCATCAGTCTCACCGCCCTCGACGGGTTCGGCGTCGGGCGGTACGACCTGATCACCTTCGTCGCCGGACAGGCGACCGGGCTGGAATACCTGAGCCTGTCATCGACAATGCTGGACGGGTTCACGATCTCCCTGGAGACGACGCCGACGGCGGTGCAGATCGTGGTCGCCCCGGAGCCGGCGGGGGTCGGGCTGCTGGCGGCGGGCGGGCTGGTCGGCCTGCGCGCCGTCCGCCGACGCCATCGTCGAGCGTGAGGGCGGCTCGGTCGAAGTCCGGGCGAGCCGGGGGCGTAAGCCCCCGGGTGAAGGCTCCAACCCGGGGCTTACGCCCCCGGCTCGCCCGGACTTCGACAGAGCAGCCGCGAGGGCTGAGGCCGAACGCGGTCGGCCGCTTCCTGCGTCTGGATGGCGGCCGGTGGGGCGGGTGGGGCTTCTGGCACATACGGAAGGCGGCGCGCCATGAGTTCGCTGACGATCGCGTGCGTGATGTTCGGGTGCGTCATGGCGAGCACCCTGGCCGCCATGCTGGTCGCCCGCCGGCTCCCCGAGCCCCACCTCAGCGGCGACTCCCGGGACGTCGTCAAGCTCGGGCTGGGGGTGATCGGGACGCTGACCGCCCTGGTCCTCGGCCTGCTGGTCGCCGCGACGAAAGGCACCTACGACGCTCAGAGCGGCACCGTCAAGGAGTTGGCCGCCCAGTTGGGGCTGCTCGACCGCGTCCTGGCCCGGTACGGGGCAGAGGCGCAGCCTGCCCGCGCCCATGTCCGCGGCCTTACCGAGTCCGTTCTGCACCAGCTCTGGCCCCACGACGGCGCCGGCCCCGGTGACCTCAGCGGGGGCGAGTCCGCGGCCGCCGGCGTCACCCTCTTCGAGGCGGTTGCGGCGCTCGAGCCGAAGACCGACGCCCAGCGGCTGCTCAAGTCGCGGGCGCTGGAAATCGCCGTCGGCATGGGGCACATCCGCCAGCAGCTGGTGGTCAACAACGAGCGGTCGATCCCGGCCCCCTTCCTCCTCATGCTGGGGCTGTGGCAGGCCGTCCTGTTCGCCGGCTTCGGGCTGCTCGCCCCGCGGAACGCGACCACCTTCACCGTCCTCGCCGTCTGCATGCTGTCCGTCTCGGGCGCCCTCTTTCTGGTGCTGGAGCTCGACCGCCCCTTCGCGGGGATGATCCGCGTGTCCGACACGCCGCTCCGGTCGGTTCTGGCCCACCTGGGCCAGTGAGTACGGCGGTGGGCGTCCGCCGGAGCCGGGCCGTGGTATCATGTCCGCATGACCCCGCTCTTGTCGTCTGATGTCCGGGCGGCGGCAGGCGGGTAGGATGGGGTCATGGAACCGATCATCACCAGTAACCCGCGCTTCGCCGGCACCCGGGGCACCGTTCGGACGTTCTTCGATCACCTGGAGGCCGGGTACAAACCGCTCTAGTGGTCCGTTGTGGCGGTTTTGTAGGGTGTCGTTGAGGAGGCATTGCGACGAAACGCACCGGTCCGGCAACGGCATCGGCCCCGGGGCGGAGTCCCGGTGGTGCGTTTCGCAGAGCCTCCACGCACCCTACAACGGCCGGCTCGGCGTAGGGTGCGTGGAGCGAGGGCCTTGGCGAGCGGAACGCACCGGCCCGGCAACGAGAACATGCGAAGGGTGAAGTCTCAACGGTGCGTTGCGCAGAGCCTCAACGCACCCTACAAAACCGCCGCAACGGACCACAGGTTCTCTGTGTGGCTCGACCGCTACCGTGAGTCTCATGCTCCCACTGTTGCTCCCACTGCTGGCCGCCGCCGACCCGGCCCCGGCCGCCCGGCTGCCGATCGCCACCCGGTGGCAGGTCGTCACCGCCACCGCCCGGCTGAGCGAGGGCGACCTGCGGCCGTTCTCGGCCTCGGCCGTGTGCGTCGGGTGCAAGGACGGGTTCGCCTACCTGCTCACCGCCTCCCACGCCGCCCCGGAGTCCAAGGCCCGGGTGTTCGACTTCTTCACCAAAGACTCCCACCCCCAACCGGCCCGGCAGATCGTCGGCGGGGAGTACGTCGCCCGCCAGCCGGAGGCCGACCTGCTGCTGGTCAAGGTGGAGGTCGGGGCCGACCCGGTGCCGGTGCTGCGGCTGGCCCCGCCGGGCCAGCGGCCGACCCCGGCCCGGCTGCCGGTGACGGCGTTCGCCTGCGGTTGCCCGGAGGGAGTGGCCCCGGAGGTGCGAACGGAAGCCCTCACCGGCAAACGGCTTCTGGTCCGTGGTAAGGGAGAAGTGGCGTTCTTCTGGCAGACCGATACGGCCCCGGTCGGCGGCATGTCCGGCGGCCCGCTGGTGGACGCCGAGGGGCGGGTGATCGGGCTGTGTACCGCCGCCCAGGGGGGCCACGGGTACTACGCCCATGCCGACGAGGTACTCGCGTTTCTCAAGAAGAGCGGGTACGGGTGGCTGATCGACGCCCCGGTTGGGCGGTGAGGGCGGCAAGAAAAACCGGCCGGACGGGAGAAATCCTCTCGCCATCGCCGGCGGACCGACTTATAGTTTGGGAAGTTGGGTAAATTGACCCGCGGTGGAGTTTGGATCATGCGCAGCGCTTTGACGACCCGGATGACCGCCGGTGCCGCCGCCGCCGCCCTGGTGGCCGGCGTGGTGGCCCTGGCCGGCGGCGCCCTGGCCGGCGGGACCGATCTGCCGACCCCGGGGTTCTCGGCCGACCGGCCGGCGGCCACGGCCGTCGCCCCGGCCCCGGTCGGCGTCTCCCCCGCCGTCACCACCCGGGACTGGCAAGAGGTGGCCGGCTCGATCCGTCGCCGCTAACCCGGCCCCGGACGCCGACCCCCACCCACTGACCCGGCATGTCGACCGACGAGGCGTACACGTCGGCGGCGGCCGACCTTCCCGACCTCACCGGCTCCCAGCTCTTGCGGGCGGCCGGTGAGGTGGTGTTGTTTACGGCCGTCGCCCTCTCCCCCTGGCTGTTCGCCTGCGACGAGCCGGCGTTCGAGTTCCTGCTGACCGCTATGGTCGGGCTGCTCGCCGCCCTGTGGGCCGCCTACGCCGTCGTCACCCGCCGGTTCGTCCTGCACCCGGACGTGGTCGTCGTCGCCCTCGGCGGGCTGGCCGTCTGGTCGGCAGTGCAACTCGTCCCCCTTCCGGAAGCCGTGGTCGGGGTACTCAGCCCGACCCGGCTCGACTGGCACCGCACCCTGCTGCCGGCCGTCGCCGAGACGCTCCCCGGGGAGGCGGCCGGCGTTCCCCGCCCGACCTGGCTGCCGCTGACCGTGGACCCGTCGGCCACCCGCACCTTCCTGGCCCGGGTGCTGGGCGTGCTGATCGTGTACGCCGCCGCCCGGAACTGGCTGGCCACCCGGGACAGCTTCCGCCGGCTCGGCTGGCTGATGCTGGCGAACGGGCTGTTCCTGGCGGTGTTCGCCGTCGCCCAGGCGGCGACCGGCCCGCGGAACACCCTGTACTGGCGGTTCTCCCTCGGCTGGGGGCAGGCGTTCGGCCCGTTCATCTGCCGCAACCACTACCCGGACTACCTGGCCCTGTGCGTCGGGCTGGCGGCCGGGCTGTTCCGCTGGCGGCGGTCGGACGAGGGGTGGTCGGACGGCGGACGGGGGCTGGCCACCGGGTTCGGGGTGATCCTGGCCGTCGGGCTGATGCTGGCGACGATCCCGTTCAGCCAGTCCCGGGGCGGGGTGCTGGCGATCGCCGGGGCCGGGCTGGCGGCCGGGCTGCTGGCCCAGGTCGCCCGCGGCCGGTCCGGCGGGGCGGGGGCGGTGTGGCTGGGGCTGGCGGCCGTCGTCGCGGTGGCGGTCGGGTTCGCCGCCTGGCTCGGCACCGACGCCATCGAGAAGCGGTTCACCGACGTGAGCAACCCGCAGGCGGACACCCGGCTGCCGCTGTGGCGGACGGCCGTCCGGGCGCTGCCGGGGCTGTGGCTGACCGGCAGCGGCGGCGGGACGTTCCAGTGGGTCGAGCCGACCGCCCGGACCGGCACCGGGACGAACGCCTACAACTACTTCGAGAACGCCCACAACGAGTACCTCGAAGCGGTCGTCGAGGGCGGGCTGCCGCGGCTCGGGCTGACCCTGCTGCTGGCCGGCGGGGTGCTGGTGACGGTCGGCCGGGGGTACCTGCGGCGGCACGACCGGTCGGTCGGACCGGCCCTGCTCGGGGCGTTCTTCGCCCTGGCCGTGGCCGTCCTGCACGCGGTCGGCGACTTCGGCATCCACATCCCGGCGGTGGCGGTGGCGACGGCGGCGGTGGCCGGGTTCGCGGTGGCCGCCGCCCGGGACTCGGACTTCGTCCCGACCCGCACCCGCACCCGGTCGCGGAAGGGGCGGGGCAGTCACCGGCGGCGGGCCGAGCCGCCGGCGCCCGAGACGCCCCCGCCGGTGGAGTCACGGACAGAGCCGGACCACCCGCCGCGGCACCGGTCGATGCGCGGCCCGGCGGCCGTCCTGGCTGCGGCGCTGGTGCTGGTGGTCGGGCTGGTCATCACCCTGGACGCCCGGAAGCGGGACCGGGCCGACCGGTTCAAGATGGCGGCCGACGCGGCGTACCTCGACCCCACCCTGCCAGACCGGCTGGCGGTGCGGGCGGGGTATCTGGCCGCCCGGGCGGCGGTCCGGCCGGACGACCCGGATGGGCTGTTGGACGCCGCCCAGGGGCGGATCGACCAGGCGGTGCAGGCGACGTGGGCGGCCGGGGCCGCGGTGGCCGGCGGGGCGGGCGGGTTCTCGGCCGCCCCGGACCGGGTGCCGCCGGCGGTGGCCGAGCGGTATCTGGTGCCGGCGCTTCAGTACCTGCGGGCGGCCCGGGCGGCCAACCCGTTAGACGCCAAAGTGCAGGCCCGGCTCGGGCTGTACGCCGGGTACTTCGCCACCGGGGAGCCGCCGGCCGCCCACTTCGCCCGGGCCAAGCGGCTGCTGCCGACCGACCCGGACGTCTGGTACGCCAGCGGCCGGGAGGCGTTCCGCCGGGGCGACCGGGCCGCCGCCTGGGCCGACTGGCGGGTGTCGCTCGCCCTGTCCACCGCCCACCTCGGGTCGGTCCTGGCGGCGACTGCGGACGTGGACCCGGCCGAACTGCGGGCGAAGCTGCTGCCGGACGACCCGGTGGTGCTGCTGGCCGTGGCCGACCGCCAGAACCGGCGGGGGGCGGAGGAGCGGCGACCGCTGCTGGAGGCGGCGGTGCGGGCGGCCGACGCCCGGCCGACGCTGACCGCGGACCAGGCGGCCGCCCTGGCGGCGGCGCTGGCCGAGCTGGGTCAGGACGAGCGGGCGCTGGCGGCGTGGCAGAAGGCGGCCGAGCTGGCCCCGGACCGGCCGGCCGTGCGGAGCGGGCTGGCCGCCTTCCTGGAGAACGCCGAGCGGTACGAGGAGGCGGTGGACCAGTTGGAGGCGCTGCGGCGGCTGCAGCCGAACGACCCCGTCACCCAGCAGCGGCTGGAGGCGGCGTACCACGGGATCAAGCTGAAGCGGGCGCTCGGCGAGTGACGGGCCTTGCCGTAGGGCGGGTCAAGCGTCGCTCTGGACGCGCCCGACCCGCCGCGAACGGCAACGAGTCCGTGCCTGGGCCGGCGGGTCGGCGCCCAGAGCCGGCCTGACCCGCCCTACGGCTCGGCGAGTGACGGGGAGCGGCCCCGTTCGTGTTTTGCTCCCCCTCTCCGTTTCGGGGAGGGGGCCGAGGAGGTAGGCAGCAGCCCCTCCCCCGGCCCCTCCCGGGAAACGGAGAGGGAGGAAGACGGGGCGCTCTCGCGGGTCGTGAGGGTGGTGGTTGCGACGCCGGCGGGCCTCCCAGAGCGTCGGCACCGCCCTACGCCTGACCCCTCTTGTGGCCGCGGCCGGTGTCGCGTACCGTCCGAACATGACCGAGGCCGACTGGCTCACGTCCGACACCCTCTCGCTGTCCATGTTCCGGCGGGTCGAGGGCGATCTGTCCCCCCGCAAGCTCCAACTCATCGCTTGTGCGGCCTGCCGGCTCGTCTGGCCTATGTTCGACGGCCAGACGCTGGTCGAGACGGTCGAGGCGGTCGAGCGGCACGCCGACGGGCAGCTCTCCGACGCCGACTATCTGGCCACCCGGGACCAGTTTCTGCGACGGTATCAGCCGTTCGAGAACTGGCAGTTCGAGGAGGCCTATGTCGCGGGGTACGGGCCGGAGGCCGTGGTCGCGGCGCTGGTGAGCGAGAACGTCCGGGCCGGGTGCGACCGGGTGATCAACTGGGTGCCGTGGCAGGCGGGCTGGTTCAGCCGCGGCCGCGAGGAGCGGCGGGGCGCGTACCGCGGGCGGATCTGCGGCCTGATCCGGGAGATCGTCGGCAACCCGTTCCGCCCGTGGAAGCCGGTGCCAGCCTTCCTCGGCGGCGGGCTAATCCAGCCGGACGGGCGGACGGTGCCGGTCTCATCGGCCGCCCGCGGGCTGGCCGAGGGGATCGCCGCCGACCTCGGGTTCGACCGGCTGCCCATCCTGGCCGACGCCCTCGAAGAGGGCGGCGTCACCGACGCCGAGCTGCTCGCCCACTGCCGCCGGCCGGGCGGGCACGTCCGCGGGTGCTGGGCGGTGGACGTGGTGCTGGGCCGGTCCTCGTAGGGTGCGTGGAGGCTTTGCGCAACGCACCGCGGGACTTCACCCCTGGGGTGGGGGCGTTGCCGTTTGCGGTGCGTTGCGGTCGCAAAGCCTCCCTCCACGCACCCTACGCCGACCGTCCATGAGAAACCGCCGTCCGCCGTTGCGTTCCCGGGGCCGGCGCGGCATCCTGGGGCGGTCCCCATCTCCCCCGGAAGGTGCCCCCATGTCCCGTCTCGTGCTGCCGGACCGCCGGCTGTTCCTCGGCTCCGCGGCCATGCTCCCGCTGTTCGCCACCCGCGGGGCGTTCGCCGACGAGCTGACCCGCACCCCCCGCCAGACGGAGGGGCCGTTCTACCCGAACAAGCTGCCGCTCGACACCGACAACGACCTGCTCATCCTGAACGACACCCTCACCCCGGCGGTCGGCGAGATCACCCACCTGACCGGCAAGGTGCTGGACCTCAAGGGGAACCCGGTCCGCAACGCGCTGGTCGAGATCTGGCAGTGCGACGCCAACGGCGTCTACCTGCACACGGCCGACAGCGACAAGAAGAAGGACCAGCAGGACAAGCACTTCCAGGGGTTCGGCCGGTTCCTGACCGGCGGCACCGGGGAGTACTACTTCCGGACCATCAAGCCGGTGCCGTACCCGGGGCGGACGCCGCACATCCACGTCAAGGTGAAGAAGGCGGGCAAGGAGCTGCTCTGCACCCAGTGCTACATCCAGGGGCACCCGGGGAACGAGAAGGACGGCATCTGGAAGGGGGTGAAGGACGCCAAGCAGCGGGCGTCGATCACCCTGCCGTTCGAGCCGCTCAAAGGGTCGAAGGTGGGCGAGCTGACGGCCAGCCGTGATCGTGATCGGGATGACGCCGGAGAGCCTGAAGCCGTTGGTGTAGGGTCCCGCTGTGCGGACCGGAGGCAGCTCCCTCCGGTCCGCAGCGGACCACACCGAAGCTCGGCCGGTCACTTCCCGCCGGCCTTTCTCGGCGGCCAGTTGCCCTGGCGGGCAGGTCGATGGCCTCGGCCAGCACCTTGGCCACCTCCTGCGGGGCGTGGAACCCGCGGCTGTTCTCCGACTGGACGAAGTCGGCCCGCCACTGGGCCGCCCGGTGCAGCTTGCGGGCCGGGGCGAGCTGGTCGTCCGTCGCCCCCCGCTTCTTGGCCGCCGCGATCGCCCCGATCAGGTCCACGCACGCCGCCTCCGCCCGGTCCAGCAGGCCGCGGGTGCGGACCTGGATGGCGTCCACCCGGGACTGGATCTCCCCCTCCGGGTACCGGTGGCAGGTCTGGCACGCCCGGTTGGCGTTGAGCATCGGGCTGCGGACGTGGTGGTCGCTCACCTTCACCGCCCCCTCCCGGACGTACGGCATGTGGCAGTCGGCACAGCTCACCCCGCTGCGGGCGTGGATGCCCTGGCTCCACAGCTCGAACTCCGGGTGCTGGGCCTTGAGCAGGGCCGCCCCGCTCTCCGGGTGGGTCCAGTCGGTGTACCCGGCGGCGTCGTAGTACGCCTCCATCTGGTCGGCCTTCAGCCCCTTCTGCCACGGGTACGTGACCAGCTTGGTGTCCTTCTGGAAGTAGTACTCGACGTGGCACTGGGCGCACACCAGGGACCGCATCTCCTGGCGGGTGGCCTCGGCGTTCGGGTCGAAGTCCTTCTTCTTCTCCCCCTTCCGCCACCGCTCGACGCTGGGCAGGTGGGGGACCGGGTCGTCGCTTTTGGCCAGGGCGGCGATGCCGGTCAGGAAGGCCGGCCGGGAGACGTGCAGTTGCATCGTCTTCGGGTCGTGGCAGTCGATGCACGACACCGGGTGGGTGATCAGCTCCTTGCCGCCCGCCGACTTCAGGTGCCGGGCGTCGGCCAGCGGCATCTTGCACACCTCGGCGAACCCCTTCATCACCTGGGCGTGCGGGTCGGAGTCCGGGACGCCGGCCTGCCGGCCCTTCTCCTGGTACGCCGGCATGATGCTGGCGTGGCAGTGCAGGCAGGCGCCGGGCTGCTTGAACTTCTGGGTCCGCTCGGTCAGGTCCTGGTCGGCCAGCATGTACGCGTGACCGCGGGCCTCCCGGTAGTCGGTGCTGAACGGGTAGCCGGCGTACAGCCGCAGCAGCCGCGGGTCGAGGTCCAGCTTGGACGGCTCCCGGCCGGGCGCCCCGCGGGGCTGGAAGACGGCCTCGTTCCCGCCGTGCCGGGTGCGGTCTAGGTCGACCGTCCGCTTGTAGCTGTCGTACTGGCGGGGGAAGTTCTTGCCCCACTCGGCCGGGTCGGTGGTGTCCGGCGGCAGGTCGGCCACCCGGAACACCGTCTCCCGGGCCTCCCACTTGCGGGTGGCCACGTTCTGCCACAGGTACAGGCCGCCGGCGGTGGCGACGGCCGAGCCGACGATGACGAGCGGGTACACCCAGCGGCCGGGCATGGCGGCGGTCCTCAGCGGGTCGTGAGTCGGCTGTTCCGTCGGAGGGCGGTGCGGCGATACGAAGCGCGCCGCCCTCACAATGGCGCGCTTCTGGCCCGGGTAGCCCCGGGGGAGGGGCGAGGCTCCTGCCGAGCCGGGCTTCCGCCCGGGTGACGCCCCAGCCCCGGGGCGGGCGCCCCGACCGGTGGAGTCCCGCGGCTCGGCAGGAGCCTCGCCCTCCCCCGGCCCGGGTCTCCGGCGAGTGCCCCGACTGCTGGCCGTGCGGCCCGACGGCGTCGCGTCACCGGGGCGTGCCGTGGCCGACGGCGACGTGACAGTGGATGCAGTTCCACCCGCCGGGCGGGTCCGGCCGGGCGGCGGTGATCGGGTCGGTCAGCTCTTTATGGCAGTCGATGCAGTTGTTCTCCAGGATGTGGCTGTTCCGCGGGCGGATGCGGATCGGCTCCGGGTAGTCCATGAAGGTGAACCCCCACGAGTGCCAGAACCCGTTCTCGCTCTTGGTGAACCACTTGCCGACGAAGTCGTGCGGGGTGTGGCAGCCGTTGCAGGTGGCGTGCCCGTGGTGGCTGGCCTTCTGCCACCCGTCGTAGTGGTCCCGCATGACGTGGCAGTTGGCGCACGCGGCCGGGTCGTTGCCCAGGTACGAGTGCCCCTCGGCGTACACGAACGTGTACCCGCCGACCCCGGCCGCCACCCCGACGGCCGCACACGCGGCGACGGCCAGCCACGGCAGGGAACGGCGGGGGAGGAGTGGTGCGGTCATGGGGGAAGGATACCGGAACTGCCGTCCGGGTAAATAGGACTTCCTTATCGGCTGGCCGCCGGGAGCCGCTCGAACCACCCGCGGTACGGGGTGTTGACGGCCATCCGGCGGTTGTAGTCCGGGGCGCCGTCGGCCCACCAGACCGGCCCCCGCTCGCCGAGCGCCACCTTGGCCGCGTCCACCCGCCGGCGGGCGTCCTTCCGCAGGGCGTCGTCCCCGGCGCGGTTGGCCCGGGCCACGTCCGCCCTCGCCGTCATCAGCTCCTTCACCAGTTCTTGTCGGCGCGCGTCGGGCAGGGCCGGGTTAGTCCGCCGCCACAGCCGGCCGCGGACGACGAAGTACCGGCCGTCCGGGGTGACTGGGTAGCGGTCGCCCATGACACCCGGGATGGTAGGCCGGCTGGTATGATTCCGGGAATGGGAAATCAGCCCACCCCCGACGACCTGCCGCCCGGGCCGATCGCCCCGCAGGCGACCGGCGTCAAGCGGGTGCTGCTGGTGACGGCCGGGCTGGCGAACGTCGGCATGGCCTACGTCGGCTGGTTGCTGCCCGGCCTGCCGATGACCCCGTTCGTGCTGATGGCCAGCTACTGCTTCGCCCGGAGCAGCCCGCGGCTGCAGCGGTGGCTGTACCGCAGCCCGTTCTTCGGCCGGGCGCTACTGGACTGGCACACCCACCGGGGGATGCGGCCGCGGGTGAAGCTGCTGGCGGCGGCGATGCTGGTGACGGCGTGTACGTTCAGTGTGCTGTTCGCCCCGGTGCCGGGGTGGGTGCGGGGGTGCATCGGGGCGAGCGGGCTAGTCGGGCTGACGGTGATCCTGTTCGCGGTGCGCACGGTCCGCCCGCCGGAGTGAACCGCGTCCGACAACCAACGCCCCGAAAGCCCACCCGTGGCAACGGGTGGGCCGAGTCGCAATCACTTCCAGTCCACCCCGTAGATCGGCTGGTTATGCTCCCGCCGGAGGATCGTCTTTTCGTTCTTCCCGTCAGCGTCAGCCACGGCCAACCGAGAGGCATGGAAACGCGGTTGGTCGCCGTCCGCCAAGATAGGCGCCCCGGCCGGCGGATCCACATCTTCCTCCCACACATACGCCACCCTTCGGCCGTCCGGCGACCAGCAGGCGTGATACACGGCGGTTGCCTTGTCCGGCACCCGCACCACGGTCTCGGACCGGTCGGCAACGGACACGATCAGCGGTCGCGCCTTGCTTTCTTCCACCCGCTTGCCGAGTACCCGCTTGCCATCCGGGCTGAACCGCATCCCGTGGAACGGCTTGTCAGTCAACCGTTTCGGGGTGAGGGTGTTGAGCGGCACCAGATACGTCTCGTCCGCGAGCGTCGTGAGTGGGGCAACAATCCGGGTGGTGAGCAGGGTCGTGCCGTCCGGCGAGAGGTCCATGATCTGATGGCCGGGTGGGAGGGCGAGCGGCGTCCGCACTTTGGTCTTTGGGTCGAGCGCCCAGCAGACCAGAGGCAGCGGGCCGTCAGCCGGAACCGGATCGGCCGCCCGATTCGGGTTGATATTCGAGCCATAAACCGTCTTGCCATCTCGGGACCAGATGGCGGACGGCCAGCGAATGTCTGCCAGGAGCGGGGCCGTCGGGCCGGTGTCCGAGTCCACGTCGAACACCCAGAGGTGGTTCGGGGTCCACGGGCTATTCAGGTTTTGCGGGATCGGGCCGAGCCGGACGGCGATCAACCGCTTCCCGTCCGGGGAGAGCCGCGGTAGCCACAGCGGGCAGACTGGCGGGCCGCCCGGATTGACCGGCGAGGCGGCTGCACCAGCGTTCTCGACCATCAGCGTCCGGACGACCGTCCCGTCCGGGGTAAGGAACTGGGCCGGTGGCCCTTCCTGAAAAGAGGTGATGATGATCACCCCCTCCCGCGGCGGGGCCGGCTTCGCCGCGGTCGCGGGCTTCGGCTTCGCCGGCGGCTGGGCGGCCGCCCTCGGTGCTGACGCCGGCCACAGCCCGACGGTCGCGGCCAGGGTCAGCCCGCAGACGGCAGCCGTC
>JAXMAZ010000011.1:0-198643 GCA_046350115.1 Gemmataceae bacterium | reverse complement strand
CCCACCCGGGCGGGTCATATCTTGACCGGACCCCCGACTCGCGGACCCGCCGCCATGCCCACCCCGCCGCCCACCGGAACCCCGCTCCCGGTCCGCCTCGGCCTGCTGGCCGGCGTCGCCGCCCTGGCCGCGGTCGCCTACATGGTCCAACCGCAGATCGGCCCACAGGGGCAGGCGGCGTGCGGGATCGTCTGCTTCCTCGGGCTGGTGGCCGCGTTCTCGTCCGACCTGCGGGCGGTGAACAAGCAGACGATCCTGTGCGGGATCGCCCTCCAGTTCCTGCTGGCCGTGGCGGTCATCCACTCGGACTGGGTGCGGGGCGTGTTCGAGGTGATCGGTAGCGGGGTGAAGAAGCTGCTCGACTACTCCGGCCGGGGCGGCGAGTTCGTGTTCGGCAACCTGGCCGTCTACCCGGACCAGAAGGCGGTGTACGGGGAGCGGACCCTGTTCCCGTTCGCCTGGATCGCCCTGCCGCCGATCATCTTCGTGTCCGGGTTCTTCAGCGTCCTGTACTACTTCGGCGTCCTGCAACTGCTCGTCCGGGCGATGGCCAGGGTGATGACGTTCCTAATGCGGACCAGCGGGGCGGAGACGCTGAGCGTGTCGGCGAACGTGTTCATGGGCCAGACCGAGGCGCCGCTGATCGTCCGGCCGTTCGTCCCGCGGATGACCCGGTCCGAGTTGCTCGCCCTGATGGCCAGCGGGATGGCCCACGTCAGCGGCGGGATGATGGCCGTGTACATCGGGTACACCACCGGGTACTTCGGCGGGGACGGGACCAAGGCGGCGGTGGCCATCCTGACCACGTGCGTCATGGCCTGTCCGTGCAGCCTGTACCTGGCCAAGCTGATGCTGCCCGAGACGGAGACGCCGGAAACGCTGGGCACCGTGCGGGTGGACGTGGAAAAGAAGCACGTCAACCCGATCGACGCCCTGGCGGCCGGCATCTCGGACGGGCTGAAGCTGGCCCTGAACGTGGCCGCCATGCTGATCGGCTTCCTGGCCATGATCGCCCTGCTGAACGGGCTGCTCGGCGGGATCAAGCCGGGGCTGGTGTGGGCCGGGGCGTCGGCCGAGGGGCTGGCCTGGTGGCCGGACAACCTGACCCTGGAGCACCTGCTCGGGTGGGTGTTCCGGCCGGCCGCGTTCCTGATCGGGGTGCCGCCGGACGAGTGCGGCAAGGTCGGCAGCCTGCTCGGCATCAAGCTGGTGGCCAACGAGCACGTCGCCTTCCTGGAGCTGACCAAGAACCCGCACTACGCCGACCTGAGCCTGCGAGCGAAAGTTCTGGTCGTGTACGCACTCACCGGGTTCGCCAACTTCGCGTCGGTCGGGATTCAGCTCGGCGGGATCGGGGCGATGGCCGAGAGCCGCCGGTCGGACCTGGCCCGGCTGGGCATGAAGGCTCTGTTCATCGGGTTCACCGCCACCCTGGTGAACGCGGCCGTCGCCGGGCTGCTGACCCGGTAAGTCGGCGAGCCGCGACCGCAGGTCGTGGGTGACGACTGCCTGCCGCCGCTTGCGACTCCGAGGTCGCCGGGACCGATGGGGTCGTCACCCGCGACCTGCGGTCGCGGCTCGACGGCGTCGTGGCGATTCCGGCGCCGGGCGAATTCCCGTTCTAAAGTTGCGTCGGACCGCCCGGCCCGACGAGCTACGCCGATGCCCCCGCCTACCCCCGGCACCGCCCGCCTGACCCCCACCCCAACCGACCTGCGGCGGAAGGCCTACGCCAAGCTGGCCGAGCGGCTGGACCCGGGCCGCACCCGGCACCGGCCGCTGTCGCTGGTGCGGGCGGAGGCCGGCCGGCTGCTCGACCACCTGCTCGACACCGAGGCGCCGACCCTGTCGCGGGAGGAGCGGGACCGGCTGGCCCAGGACGTGTTGGCGTCCGCCCCCGGGGTGGGGCCGCTGGAGGAGCTGTTCCGGGACGAGGCGGTGACGGAGATCCTGGTCCTGGCCCCGGCCCAGGTGATCGTCCGGAAGGGGGACGCCTGGCTGCCGACCAGCGTCCGGTTCCGGGACGGGGAGCAGGTGAAGGGGGTGCTGGCCCGGTTCGCCGAGGTGGGGGAGCCGTTGCTTCCGGGGTCGGCCCCGACCGGCGGGGTCGGGGTGCGGCTGGCCAACGGGTTCCGGCTGATCGCGGTGACGCCACCGGAGGTGATGGGTCAGCAGCCGGTCGTTCTCCTCGTCCGTGGGCCGGCCCCGGCGGCCCCGACCGGCGGGTCGACCGGGATCGCGTGGGGGGCGGTGCTGGGCCGCCCGCTGCCGACGGACGCCGGCCCCCGGCCAGAGCCGGCCCCGGCCCCGCCCGCCCCGCCCCGGGTGATCGGGCTGGTCTCCACCCCGCCGCCGGTCGGGCCGGGGTCGGCCCGGATGCCGGCCGCCTCCCTGCCCCCGGCCCCGGCGGCCGACCCGCTCGCCCGGTTCCGCCAGCGGCTGACCGAGCGGATCATCACCCGGTTCGCCGCGGCCGGGATCTACGACCTGACCGAGATCCCGGCGAACGAGCTGCAGCGGATCGTGGCCGCCCACGTGGCCGAGTTCTGCCAGCAGGAGCGGATGGACGCGGACGAGTCCCTCCAGCAGCAGTTGGTGCTGGGCATCCTGGCCGGGATGAACCGCTGAAAGCGGAAGTAAAAAGGAAAAAGGCAAAAGTAGGGTGATAATCTGATCTCCTACTTTTGCCTTTTTCCTTTTACCTTTTTACTTCCGCCTTCTTTCTGGCCGCGACGTGGGTGGCCGACCCGTAGGCCATCTCGGCGCTCTCCATGATCGTCTCGCTCAGAGTCGGGTGCGGGTGGATGCTCTCCAGCACGTCCCGGGCGACCGCCCCCATCTCGACCGCCAGCACCCCCTCGGCGATCAGCTCCCCGGCCCCGGTGCCGACGATGCCGACGCCCAGCACCCGCTTCGACTCCGGGTCGACGAGCAGCTTGGTCAGCCCGTTGGTGATCTGGAGTGCCACCGCCCGGCCGCTGGCCGACCACGGGAACTTGAGCAGCTCGTAGGGGATATTCTGGGCCTGGGCGTCCCGCTCGGTCAGCCCGGCCCAGGCGATCTCCGGGTCGGTGAAGATGACCGCCGGGATGGCCCGCGGCTCCCACACCGCCGGCTCCCCACGGATCACGTCGACCGCCACCCGGGCCTCGGCCGTCGCCTTGTGGGCCAGCCCCGGCTCCCCGGCCACGTCGCCGATGGCGCTGATGTGTGCGACTGCGGTGCGACGCCGGGCGTCCACCGGGATGAACCCCCGCTCGTCGGTCTTGAGGCCCGCTTTTTCTAGCCCCAGCCCGGCGGTGTTCGGCCGGCGGCCGACCGACACCAGCACCCGGTCGAAGGTGATTTCCCCGGGCACGTCCTTGCCCTCGATGGTGACGACGATGCCTTTGTCGGTCGGCTTCATGCCGGCGACTTTAGTGTTCAGGTAGATCGCCTCGAACTCGGCCCGCAGCTTCTTCTCCAGCGGGGCGACCAGGTCGCGGTCGGCCAGCGGCAGCAGGCCGTCGGTCGCCTCGATCACCGTCACCTTGCTGCCGAGGGCGGCGTACACGCTGCCGATTTCGAGGCCGATGTACCCGCCGCCGATGACCAGCAGCTTGCCCGGCACGTCCGGCAGGAGCAGGGCCGCGGTACTGTCCATCACCCGCGGGTCGCCGAGCTGCCACGGCTTCGGCACCGCCGGCACCGACCCGGTGGCGATGACGCACTCCTTGAACCGCACCTTGGTCAGCGGCTTGCCGTCCGGGTCGGTGACGGCGACGGTGGTCGCGTCCTCGAAGGTGGCGTGGCCGCGGACTGTCTCCACGCCCCGGCCCTTGCACAGCATGCCGATGCCGCCGGTCAGCTTGCCGACCACCTTGGTCTGGACGAACTCCCGCAGCTTCGGCAGGTCGAGCTTCGGCTCGCCGAACGACAGCCCGATGTCGGCCGCGTGCTGGGCCTCGCGGATCACCTTGGCGACGTGCAGCAGCGCCTTGGACGGGATGCACCCGCGGTTCAGGCAGACGCCGCCGAGCTTCGGGTCTTCGTCCACGAGCAGGGTTTGGACGCCGTGGTCGGCGGCATGGAGGGCGGCCGGGTACCCGCCGGGGCCGCCGCCGATGACGAGGAGCTGAACTTCGCGGGTGTCGGACACGGGCCGGCCTCCGGAACGCAAGCGGGGGCCGTCGGCCCCCGGGGTTGTCTGCCGGCATTGTAGGGAGGCGGGGCGGGCGACGGGCTGGGGTAGGGTGCGTTGAGGCTTTGCGAAACGCACCGGATGGCCGTCACCCGGTCGGAGCAATCGCTCCTTATCGGCGATGCTCTGTGGAAACCTCTCCCGTTCCCGGCGCAGCCGGGGGCGTCAGCCCCCGGGTGCGGCTCACACGTGGGCTGACGCCCCCGGCTCGCCCGGGTTTCAGCAGGGCATGTCGGCGACTGTGCCGGGGGAGGGCGAGGCTCCTGCCGAGCCGGGAAGCCGCGTGGCAATCGGTGCGTCTCAAATCCGGTGGCTGCCGCGGGCCTGGCTCGGACCCGTTGCCGCAGGCGGGCGGCTCGGCAGGAGCCTCGCCCTCCCCCGGCCGAGCCGCGGGATTGGGTGATTGCTGTTGCGGGGCTGGTGCGTTTCGTCGCCGAGCCTCCTCAACGCACCCTACAGGTATTGGCCCCTCACTTCAGCTTCGGCACCTCTTTCTTCAGGTACTCGGCCCGCCGCTTGATCCGCTCCTTCAGCCCGAGCACCTCGCCGTCGAACCACCCGACCCACTCCTTGCGGCCGGTGGACGCCAGGGCCGTCTTCGCCCGCGGGGCCAGGGCGTCGATCCGGGCGAACATCTTCTCGACGGTGAAGTGCTGGTCGGTCAGCTCCTTCAGCTTGGCGATGGCCCGCTTCTTGCCGTCCGGGTGGTTCAGGATGGCCCGGCCGACCATGCTGTCGGTCCCGGGCCAGGCGGACTCGTGGGGGTTGCCCCACATCTGGTCCATCCCGTGCGGGACGAACACGGCCGGCCCCTTCGGGTCGAAGTACAGCCGGTAGTTGTTCGCCTTGCGGCTGTACCCGTCCCAGTCGGTGGTGACGATCTGCAGGGCGGTCATGGCCGCGAACCGGTCCACGTCCACCAGCTTGGACACCGCCTCGAACCGCTTCTGCCGGTCCGGCTCCCGGCACGCCTTGGCCAGCGCCTGCAGGTCTTTCCGCCCGTTGTCCCGGCCGAGGGAGAGCTGCAGTTGGGCGTCCACGTCCTGGAGGAACCCGCCGTCGTACAGGTTGCCGGACGGGTCGGCGAAGTGCCGGCCGAGCCACCCCTTGTCGAACCCCTCTTTCAGCACGTACAGCCCGGCCTTGCGGCCGTTCAGCTCGACCAGGGCGTGGGTGCAGCGGCAGTACGGCAGCCCCATCGCGGCCGCGAGTTCGTTGGCCAGGATCTCGTTCAGGTGGCTGCCGTCCTGGACGCTGTTGTTCAGGTGCCACTTGTCCAGCCCGCGGAACGACTGGCCGCGGGCGAACTTGTCGCTGTTCAGGGTGAGGGCCGGTTTGTCGTTCCAGTCCCGGGTGGACCCGGCCGCCCCCTTGATGTGGATGCCGACGTCCCGGAGCGTCTGGTCGCCGACCCGGATGGTGCACCGGACGTACTTCCGCGGCTCCCGCTGGAGCAGGGTCAGGTTCTCTTTATCCAGGGTGACGCGGACGACAGGGACCGGCCCCTTGTGGGCGAACAGGTCGGCCGCCGGGTCCGGCTTCGGGGCGGCGACGGCGACGAACAGCAGCGCGGTGGCGAGCATCAACGGTCCTTCCGTGGGGCGGGCTGGTTGGGGCGGAGCGGCTCAATCCCCCTCGTCGTCGGACACCATGCCGAACAGCGACCGGCCGATGGGGACGACGGACGCCACCGCGGCGACCGCGCAGCCGATCCCCTTGCCGAACCGACGGTCGTTGTTGCCGGTCAGAATGAAAAACGCGAGAGCGCCGAAGAAGAGTAATCCGAGCACCCCGCCGACCAGGGTGCCGATGCGGGCACCGTGCCACCCGCCGGCCGACTGCTTCCGCCGCTTCCGCCGCCGCGGCCGGTCGCCCTCGTCTTCGTCGTCCTCGTCCCGGCGGCGCCGTCGAGATGGGCGGTCGTCCTCGTCCTCATCAACCGGCCGGCGGCGGCTGGGGCGGTCGTCTTCATCGATCGGCCGGCGGCTGGGTCGGTCCTCTGCCGGGGCCGCCGCCGGCCGGGTCGCCCGCCGGGCCAGGGTCGGGCCGGCGGCCGGGGCGGCGACGATGGCGTTGCACGTCGGGCACTGCACCTGCATCCCGGCGTGTTCGTCCTCGACCTGCAACGTCTGGCCGCACTTGCAGCCGAAGGTGATCGACATGGCTCGTGCCCAGCAACCGGGGGACGGCAAGGGTGCCCAAGTTTACCGCCCCGGCCGGCGGAACGGGACGTGAATTCTCCCTGACGAGCCGGTAGCATCGGGCGACCATGCCGCACCCCCTCCCGTCCGCCCCCGCCCCCATCGACCCGTGGCGGTGGCGGGTCGTCTGGCTGCTGTTCCTGGCCACCCTCATCAACTACTCCGACCGGCTGGCGCTCAACACCACCCAGCGGTACCTGCTGCCGGAGTTCGAGCCGGACCCGGCGAGGCAGAACGCGGTGTACGCCGACGTGCAGTTCGCCTTCGGGCTGTCGTTCGGGCTGTTCCAGATCGCCGCCGGGTTCCTGGCCGACCGGCTCAGCCTCCGCCGGCTGTACCTGTTTGCCATTCTCCTGTGGAGCGCCGCCGGGGTGGCCACCGGGTTCGTCCCGGCCGGGGCGGTCGGCTTGCTCATCGCCTGCCGGGTCGCCCTCGGGGTGGGAGAGGCGTTCAACTGGCCGTGCGCCGTGGCGTGCGTCCGCCGGGTGATCCCGCGGGAGAGCCGCGGGCTGGCCAACGGCATCTTCCACAGCGGCGCGTCCATCGGGGCGATGGCGACCCCGTTCCTGGTGCTGCTGCTGGTGGACCCGGACACCGGGGCCGGGTGGCGATCGCTGTTCGTCCTGGTCGGGGCGGCGGGCGGGGTGTGGGCGGTCCTGTGGTGGGCGAACACCGGCGGGAAGCACGAACGAGTGATCGACGCCCCGCCGGTCGCCGATCCCGGCGTGGCCGAGCGGGACGTGCCCGGCGGGTTCCTCGGGGTGTTACGGCTGCCGGTGTTCTGGGTGTGCCTGCTGACCGGCGTCTGTGTGAACCTGACCTGGCACTTCTACAACCAGTGGTTCCCCCGCTACCTGACCGAAGACCTGCGGGTGAGCGGGCGCACCGAGCAGTGGGTGCTGGCCGGGTTCTACGTCGCCGCCGACCTGGGCAGCATCGCGTCCGGGTGGACGATCCGCCGGCTGATCCGCGGCGGGCGGACCGCCGAGCGGGCGCGGAAGCTGGTGATGACCGGCCTGGCCGTTCTGGTGCTGCTGTGGACGGCCGGGGCGGTGACGGCGACCGAGCCGGGTCTCAAGTTTGCCGGCTTCTTCCTGGTGGCCGCGGCGGCGATGGGCGGGTTCGCCATCTTCTTCTCACTGGCTCAGGACATCGTGCCCCGGCACACCGCCCAGACGCTCGGGGTGTGCGGGTGTGCGTCGTGGCTGGTCATCTCCGGGGTGACGAAGGCGGTCGGCGAGTTCGGGCTGGCCGGGCCGGGGAAGTACGCCGGGCTGTTCCTGGCGGTCGGGTGCGTGCCGCTGGCGGCGGCGGTGGTCGGGTGGCTGTGGCCCGAACCCGGAGAACCGGTTAGCGGGGACGCCAGCGGCGTCCCCGAGCCGGCCGAAGGCCGGCCCGCTAACCGCGACCCGCTACACTAACCCCACCCTCCCCGTGGTGCCGTCATGGACATCGCCGTCAAGAAGCTCGTCCGCCTGCTCAAGCCCGACCAGCCGGCCGAGGTGCGGGCGGCGGCCGTCTTGGTGTGCGGCGAACTCGGGGTGAAGGACGCGGACGCGGCGGCCGAGCTGCTCGCCCGGCTGGAGGACGACGACGACCCGGTTCGCCTCGCCGCCGTCCGGGCGGCCGGCCGGCTCGGGCTGAAGAAGGCGTTGCCCACCCTGCTCGACCGGATCAAGGCCGGCGGGGAGGAGTCGCACCTGGCGGCCGAGGCGGCGGCCAGGCTCGGGGCGGACGGGGTGAAGGGGCTGCAAGGCATCCTGCACCACGTCGCCCCCGGGGTGCGGCGGACCATCGCGGCGGCCCTGACCGCCGCCGGGGACGCCGGGGCGGACGTGGCCGTGCTGCTGGACCGGGAGCCGCAGATCGCCGCCGCCGCCGCCACCGGGATCATCGGCCGCATCCCGACCCTGCCGAAAGACCAGCGGGCGGCACTGGTCAGCGAACTGGTCCGGGTGGCGGCGGACAAGAAGATCAAACCGCCGCCGGCCGCCGAGCTTCCATTGGTGAAGGTGCTGGCCGCCCTGAACGACCCGGCCGCCGCGGACGCGCTCTGGGACCGCACCCTGCCGCCGCACCCGCCGGAGGTCCGGGCGGCGGCCCTGCAAGCGGTCGGCGGCTGGACCACGGCCCCGACCAAGGACCAGTGGCGGCGGCTGTTCGCCTGTGCCGCCGACCCGCAGTTCGCCGTCGCCGCCCCGGCCCTGATGATCCTGAGCAAGCTGCCGGCGGCGGACAGGCAGCTCGCCGACTGGCTGGCCCTGCTGCACGCTCCGGACATCGCCGCCCGCCGGCTGGCGATGGAGAAGGTCGGCGACAAGGACACGCCCGAGGTGGCCGCCGCCCTCATGGCCCAGCTCACGCACCCGGACCGCAACTTGCAAGAAGCAGCCCGAGTCCGGCTAGGCAAGACCGACCACGGCCGGCAGGAGCTGGCGAAGGCAGTCCTGGCCGCCGCGACATCGGACGAGATGTGGCCGCTGGCCCGGTCGGTGGCCCAGTTCGTGACCGACTTCCCGGCCAAGCTGCGGACCGACCTGCTGGCCACGGCGAGCAAGTTCATCGACGCGGACGACCACCGGGCCGACCCGCTCCTGTTCCTGCTCCGCCACGCCGACCCCGGCGGGTTGCGGGACGCGTTGTTGGAGAAAGCCGTCGGCCGGCGGAAGAAGAAGGACTACGAGGGGGCGGTGAAGTTCCTGAAGCTGGCCGCCCGCGACCCGGCCGCCGGCTTCCCGGTCCGGCTGGAGCTGGCCCTGTGCGGGCTGAAGCTGTCCGCCAAGGACGTGGCCGCCGACGCCCGGGCGTCCGACCCGGCTTTGCGGTC
The DNA here is from genome assembly GCA_046350115.1 of Gemmataceae bacterium. Classification (GTDB taxonomy): domain Bacteria; phylum Planctomycetota; class Planctomycetia; order Gemmatales; family Gemmataceae; genus JAXMAZ01. The sequence continues at coordinate 189,435 of JAXMAZ010000011.1, read as the reverse complement.
GGTCGAGACGGCGCTGGCCCAGCAGCCGGACGAGGTGTTGAAGCAGGTGGAGAAGGCGAAGTGGTTGGACGCCGAGGACTTGTTTTACCTGGGGTTCCACTTCGCCGAGCGGTTTGGGGCGGAGAAGGCGTTCGGGGCGGCGGTGCTCAAGCTGGTGGTGAAGGGGTCGCCGAAGTCGAAGCTGGCGGCCGCGGCCAAGAACAAGCTGAAATCGGTGGCGGCGGACTGAAGGCGGCTCTTCTGTAGGGGGCGTTGAGGAGGCTCGGCGACGAAACGCACCGGCCCCGCAACGGTGTCATCCGAGGGACGGAGTCCCGGCGGTGCGTTTCGCAGAGCCTCAACGCACCCTACCCCAACCGACGATACGCCGTCTTTCGTAGGTCAGGCTGTGCCTGACACGAGCGATCCCCGCGTCAGGCACAGCCTGACCTACCCGGAGTCCTTCATGCGTCGCCTGCTCCTCGCCCTGTTCGCCGTCCCGCTGGCCGTCGCCTTCGCGCCCGCACAGTCGCCCGACCCGGCGAAGCTGGCCGCGATCACCGCCCGGATGCAGAAGTTCGCCGACGACGGCGAGCTGGCCGGGGCCGTCACCGTCGTCGGTCGCAAGGCCGGCACCCTGCACCACGACGCGGTCGGCTTCCGGTCGCTCGAAGACCGCACCCCGATGACCAAGGACAGCGTCTTCCGCATCGCGTCCATGACCAAGCCGGTGGCAGCCATCGCCGTCATGATCCTGGCCGACCAGGGCAAGCTGTCCCCCGACGACCCGATGGAGAAGCACCTGCCGGAGTTCAAGGGGCAACTGCTCGTCACCGGCCGGGACGGCGAGACGCTCACCCTGAAAAAGCCGAAGCGGCCCGTCACGGTCCGCGACGTGATGACCCACACGTCCGGGCTGAGCGGCAGCTACGGCCCCGGGTTCGCCGACGCCTGGACCACCCGCCCGTGGACCCTCGCGGAGACGACCATCGCCGTCGCGTCCCGGCCGCTGGAGTTCGAGCCGGGCAGCCGGTGGGCGTACTGCAACACCGGCATCGACTCGCTCGGCCGGCTGGTGGAGAAGGTGAGCGGCCGGCGGTTCGAGGACTTCTGCCGGGACCGCATCTTCGCCCCGCTCGGCATGTGGGACACCACCTTCCACCCGTCCCCCGAGCAGCTCGCCCGCACCGCCGTCACCTACGGGCTGGACAAGTCCAACCGGCTGACGCCCGCCCCGGGCCTGCTGATCGAGTACCACCCCGGCGCCCGGCACCCGGTGCCGATGGGCGGGCTGTTCAGCACCGGCGGCGACCTCGCCCACCTGTACCGGATGATGCTGAACAAGGGCACGCTGAACGGCCGGCGGGTGCTGAGCGAGAAGGCGGTCGCCGAGATGACCCGGGTGCAGACCGGCGACCTGCGGACCGGGTTCGTGGACGGGATGGGGTTCGGGTACGGGTGGGCGGTGGTGCGGGAGCCGAAGGGGGTGACGGGGATGCTGACCGCCGGCACGTTCGGCCACGGCGGGGCGTTCGGCACCCAGGGGTGGGCGGACCCGACCCAGGACCTGTTCTGCGTCCTGCTGATCCAGCGGACCGGCATCCCGAACGGGGACGCCTCCCCGTACCGCCACGCGCTCCAGGGATTGGCCGTGGACGCGCTCAAGCCGTGACGCCGATCGGCGTTGACCGACCGGGCCGGCGTCGCTAAAGTTCTGTTCGTCAGGCCCGATCGCCAAGCGGTAAGGCAACGGTTTGCAAAACCGTCATCCCCGGTTCGATTCCGGGTCGGGCCTCTCGAAACTTCCGGTTCTCCCGCACTTCCGCCGCACCCGGCACCCCCGGCTCCGTTCCCTCCATGCAAGCCCCATGCAAGCGGGCCACCGGCGGCAGCGCCCGCACGGCCGCCGCCTGCTCCCCGAACGCCACGTGTGAATACCGGTCCCTCGCCCACGACCCGCTCTCCGCTCGCACCGCCGAGGTGTTCGTGAACGTACCCGGCCAATCCGGTTCCTCCGGTACGAGGCCGACGGCGCCACTCGGCCCTGGCCACCCGGACCGGCGGGGAGGCCGCCCCCCTGCCGGACTGACCCGCCCCGCCCGCGGGCGCTTGCGGACCGACCCCCGGCGCCGCATAATCGCTCACATCCCGCCGGCCCCCTTTCCCGAAGGAACCCTCCCGATGCGCCGCCTCCTGTTGCCCGCCGCCCTGTTCGGGCTGGCCGCCTCCGGCCTCGCCGCCGACAAACCCGCCCCCGCCATCACCTGGCAGAAGACCGTCCTCGATTCCACCTTCCGCAGCGAGGGGGTCGCCGTCGCCGACGTGAACAAGGACGGCAAGACCGACGTCCTGGTCGGCGAGTTCTGGTACGAGGCGCCGGACTGGAAGCGGCACGAGATGCAGCCGCCGGGCAACTACGGGACCGGCGAGAAGGGGTACAGCAAGGTGTTCGCCTGCTGGGCCGAAGACCTGAACGCGGACGGCTACCCGGACCTGATCGTCATCGACTTCCCCGGCGCCCCGTGCTACTGGCTGGAGAACCCGAAGGGCGGGTCCGGGCACTGGAAGAAGCACGTCATCTGGCACTCCGCCTGCAACGAGACGCCGATTTATGTCGACCTGTTCGGCACCGGCAAGCGGGCGCTGGTCATGGGCTTCCAGCCGAAGGGCAAGCCGGCCAACGGGAACGACGGGCAGATGGCCTACTTCACCCCGAACCCGGCCGACCCGACGGCCGAGTGGGTGATGCACCCGATCTCCGCCCCGAGCGAGCCGGGCAAGCCGGTCCCGGGCACGTTCATGTTCGCCCACGGCCTCGGGGCCGGGGACGTCAACGGGGACGGCCGGGTGGACGTCGTCACCAGCGGGGCGGCGACCGGCGGCCAGGCCGGGTGGTGGGAGCAGCCGGCCAAGCCGGACGGCAAGACCCCGTGGGCCTTCCACCCGTTCCAGTTCGGGGACGCGGTGGCCGACATGTTCGTCGTGGACATCGACGCGGACGGGAAGAACGACATCCTGTGCACGTCCGCCCACAAGTTCGGCGTCTGGATGCTCAAGCAGCGGGCAGACAAGAAGACCGCCCACCCGGTGTTCGACAAGGTCGAGCTGTTCGGCCGGCTGGCGTCCGAGACGCACGCCGCCCACTTCGTGGACATCGACGGGGACGGGCTGAAAGACCTGGTGACGGGCAAGCGGTGGTGGAGCCACGGGCGGAGCGAGCCGGGGTCGGCGTGGGAGGCCCGCGTCTACTACCTGAAGGCGGTCAAGGAGCGGGACGGGTACATCAACTTCGTCCCGCACGTGATCGACCCCGACAGCGGGGTGGGCACCCAGTTCGTGGTGGCCGACATCAACGGGGACGGGCTACCGGACGTGGTCACGTCCAACAAGAAGGGGGTCCACGTCATCGTTCAACAGCGGAAGTGAGTGAGCGCCGCAAAGCCCACCCGGTGCGCCGGGTGGGCTTTGCGGCGCGCGGGCCGGTCCGTAAAACCAGAGCAACCACGGAGGCTCCCGGTCCCATGCGTCACGTGTTGTCGGCGTTAGTTCAGAACCAGCCCGGGGTGCTGGCCCACATCTCCGGCATGCTCGCCAGCCGCGGGTTCAACATCGACAGCCTGGCGGTCGGCGAGACCGAGCACCACGACCTGTCCCGGATGACGTTCGTCGTCCACGGGGACGACACGGTACTCGACCAGGTCCGCAAGCAGCTCGACAAGATCGTCACCTGCGTCCGGGTGGACGACATCTCGTCGGAGGACTTCGTCGAGCGGGATCTGATGCTCATCAAGGTCGGCTGCACCGCCGCCCAGCGGCCGGAGGTGTTCCTGCTGGCCGAGAGCTTCCGCGGCCGGGTGGTGGACATCCAGCACGACGACATCATGCTGGAGATCAGCGGGACCGAGGGGAAGGTGGAGGCGTTCATCGAGCTGATGCGGCCGTACGGCATCAGGGAGCTGGCCCGGACCGGGCGGATCGCGATGGTCCGCGGCACCCCGGGCAAGGGGGACGAGTGATGGCCCGCGACCTGACCCTGCCGACCAACCGCCGGCTCGACCCGGACACCGTGGCGGTGCTCAAGGGGCTGACGGCCGGCGACCGCATCCGGGTCACGCAGACCGTCCGGGTCGGGGCCAAGACCTGGCCGGCCGAGACCGCGGGGGCGTTCCGCGGGGTGAACTACCTGGCCACCGGCGTCACCACCGAGCGGGTGGCGGCCGACGACATCGTGGTGCCGACCGTCCACTTCACCAAGGACAACGGCGAGCTGGCCAGCGTCTCGTTGGACGAGAACACGCGGATCAGCCGGGCGTAACCCGACCCCACCGATTGGCTCCCAACCTGTCCCCGGACCAAACGTGGTCCGGGGACGGGTTTTTCTCCCCCTCCCTGCTCCGGGGAGGGGGCTGGGGGTGGTGTCACACCTGCGACCCGTCGCTGTGGCTTCCGAGCAGCCGGATCGGGCGGCGGGTGTAACCCCTCCCCCCGGCCCCCTCCCCGAAGCGGAGAGGGGGAGCAAGCAGCGGGCTGTCAGCGGCGGGTGTGGCGTCGCACCACTTTCCGCAAGCACATCCCTCGTTCCCACGCACAGCGTGGGAACGAGGAGGGAGGCGCCTGTCGGCGGTGTCCGGTGTCGCCGTCGGCCACTTTTCCGCAAGCACTTCCCGCCCGCCGGGTGTAAGGTAGGGGCGGTCCGTGAGTGGAGTCGCGGACGCCACTTCCCCACCCCCCGGAGGTGAATCCCGTGAGGTTCCGACCCTGGCTGGCCGCGGCCGCCGTCGGGCTGGGCTTCGGCCCCGCCCTGACGCTCGCCGACGACCCGCCCAAGAAGGCCGACCCGCCCGAGAAGAAGGCGGACCAGCCGAAGACCCCGGCCGAGAAGATCGCCGCCGTCACCAAGGGCGTGCAGGACGCCCTGACGACGGCCCGCGAGGCCAGCATGGCCATGCAGAAGAAGGGCGAGAAGGAGACGCCCGAGCAGACGAAGGCCAAGCAGGAGGCGTTCAACAAAGCCCGGGACGCCTACTTCAAGGCGATGGAAGAAGCCGGGCCGAAGCTGGCCGCCCTGGCCAAGGAGTTCCCGGCCGACCCGGCCGCCCTGGACGCCGTCCAGGGGGCGCTGCAGTTCGGCCGCGGCCAGGGGCTGCCCGCGGACCTGATCGCCATCGTCAAGAAGCACCACCTGAACAGCCCGAAGCTGACCGGCCTGCTGCCCATGCTGATGCGGGACGAGTCCGGGCCGGCCGGCGAACTGCTCAAGGCCATCGCCGCCGAGGCGACCGACCCGAAGGTGAAGGGGCCGGCCACCTTCGCCCTGGTCAACCAGCAGCTCGAGAAGCTGACCGGGTACACCTCCCAGGCGACCAAGGCGGAGTACGCCAAGCTGCGGCCGGAGCTGGAGAAGCAGCTCGACGTGGTGGCCAAGGAGTTCGCCGACGTCACCTTCGGCCGGGGCAAGCTCGGCGACCAGGCGAAGCAGATGCGGGAGCGGCTGAAGAAGGCCGAGAACCTGCTCGTCGGCTCGACCGCCCCGGACATCACGGCCGAGGACATCGACGGCAAGGAGTTCAAGCTCTCCGACTACCGCGGCAAGGTGGTCATGCTCGACTTCTGGGGGGACTGGTGACCGCCTTGCCGGGCCATGTACCCGCACGAGCGGTCGCTCGTGGAGAAGCTGAAGGACAAGCCGTTCCAACTGATCGGCGTGAACAGTGACCCGGACCGGGAGAAGCTGAAGAAGATCATCGAGGAGAAGAAGCTGACCTGGCGGTCGTTCTGGAACGGGCCGAAGGGGACCGGCGGGCCGATCTCGGCCGAGTGGAACGTCCAGGGCTGGCCGACCGTCTACCTGATCGACCACACCGGGGCCATCCGGGTGAAGAACCCGCAGGCGTCCGAGAAGGGCGAGAAGGGGTTGGACGAGCAGATCGACAAGCTGATCAAGGAGGCCGAGGCGGCGGCCAAGGGGGGTGCGAAGTAGCCGCTGCCGAGGTCAAATCGACTTGGGGCCGGGCCGTCCCTCCGGGGATCGCCCGGCCCCCGGCTTTTTGCAAGCCCGGCGGCCGGGCCGGGTGTATCCTGAGGGCCGCCCCCGGCACCGGGCCGGGGCGTGCCGCACCCGTTCCCGGAGGTGACCCATGAACCCCCGCGTGTGGCTGGCCGCCGCCGCGGTCGGACTCGGGCTGAGTCCGGCCGTCGCCGACGACCCGCCGAAGAAGGCCGACCCGCCCCCGAAGGCGGTCCCGGCCACCCGTGTCGTCCCGGCCAAGCCGAAGGACGCGACCGAGCCGCCGGCGAAGGCGGACGACAAGACGGCCGAGCCGAAGACCCTGGCCGAGAAGGTGGCCGCCCTGCGGAAGCAGTACAACGCCGCCATGCAGACCTACTCCGAGACGGCCCAGAAGCTCCAGAAGGAGCTGAAGGGCGAGGACTACAACTCGGCCGAGAACAAGCCGGTCCTCGAAAAGCTGTCCGCCGCGTCCAGGGCGTATACGACCGCGGTCACAGAGGTCGGCGACAAGCTCGCCGCCCTGGCCAAGGAGAACCCGAAAGACCCGGCCGCCCTGGACGCGATCCAGACCGCCATCGGCATGACCAGGTCCGCCGCGGTCCGCAAGGAGCTGGTCGCCATCCTGACCGAGTACCACCTGGGCAGTCCGAAGATCGCCGACCTGATCGGCCAGTTCATGTACGACACCAGCCCGGACGGGAAGGCGTTCCTCAAGGCCGTGGCCGAGAAGGCGACCGACCCGAAGGTGAAGGGCACCGCCCTTTACGCGACCGGCTTCCAGATGAAGCAACGGCTCACCCAGTACGGCAAGCCGGCCACCGACGAGGAGTTCGCCGAGCTGGCCCCGCAGGTCGAGAAGGTGTTCGCCGAGGTGATCGAGAAGTACGGGTCGGTGCCGGGCGCCCGGGGCGGCAAGACGCTCGGCAAGCAGGCGGTCGACCAGCTCGCCGGGCTGAAGAACATCCCGCTCCTACGGGTCGGCAAGGTGGCCCCGGACATCACCGGGGAGGACATCGACGGCAAGCCGTTCAAGCTGAGCGACTACCGCGGGAAGGTGGTGCTGATCGACTTCTGGGGGGACTGGTGAGGCCCCTGCCGGGCCATGTACCCGCACGAGCGGTCGCTCGTGGAGCGCCTCAAGGACAAGCCGTTTGCGATCATCGGCGTGAACAGTGACACCAACCGGGAGCAGCTGAAGAAGGTGGTGGAGGAGAAGAAGCTGACGTGGCGGTCGTTCTGGTGCGGCGCCGACGGGACGGGCGGGCCGATCCCGACCGCCTGGAACGTGGTCGGCTGGCCGACCCTGTACCTGATCGACCACAAGGGGGTGATCCGGCACATCAACCTCCGCGACGAGAAGAAGATGGACGCGGCCATCGAGAAGCTGGTCGAGGAGGCCGAGAAGGCGGCCAAGGGGGGTGAGAAGTAGCCGGTCCGACGTAGGGCGGGTCGAGGAGGCTTGGCGACGACGACCCGCCGGTCCCGCAAGGCCTCGGCGCCGGTTCTTGTAGGGTGCGTGGAGGCTTTGCGCAACGCACCGTGGGGCTTCACCCCTCGGATGCGGTCGCTGCCGGGCCGGTGCGTTGCGGTCGCAAAGCCTCCCTCCACGCACCCAACGAAAGACGGCCCGCCCGAACCGCAACCGGCCCCCGACCGGTCCGGCAGGTCGGGGCGCCCGCCGGACCGGAAAAATCCCTGTAAGCCGACCCCCGCGCGCGTAGTATTGCCTCTGCCGGCCGCGGCCCTCACGCCGGGCCGGCAGGACTCACATCCGTGGAGGTCGCGCTGATGGTTCGCACCCTGTCTGTCGCCGCGGTCGTTCTCACCGCCGGGCTGGCCGTCGCCGCCGAGATCAAGTCCGGCCCACAGCCGGGCGAGAAGGTGCCGGGGCCGTTCACCCCGCTGAACGTGACCGGCGAGGCGGCCGGCAAGAAGAACTGCCTGTACTGCTCCAACGGCGACAACCCGGTGGCCGTCGTGTTCGCCCGCTGCGGCGACTGCCCGATGACCCAGAAGCTGATCAAGCAACTGGACAAGGCCACCTGCGAGAACGAGAAGGCCGAGATGGGCAGCTACGTGGTGTTCTGCGCCGACGAAGAGAAGATGGAAGAGAAGCTGAAGGACTTCGCCAAGAAGGACGGGCTGAAGAAGATCGTCCTGTCCATCGACAGCCCGAGCGGCCCGGGCAACTACAAGATCAACAAGGACGCGGACGTGACCGTCGTCCTGTACAAGAACCGCAAGGTCGTCTCCAACTACGCCTTCAAGAAGGGCGAGCTGACCGACGCCGGGATCGAAGCCGTCCTGAAGGACGTGCCGAAGATCGTCAAGTAACCGCCGGCCGGTGAGAACGCGAACGCCCACCCGCACGCGGGTGGGCGTTCCGTTTTCTTGTGGGCGGCAGGTTCCGCGTAGGGTCCGCTGTGCGGACCGCCGGGAGCGCCTCCGGTCCGCACAGCGGACCCTACTTCAGCTCGTTGAACCGCCACGTCGGCACGTTCGGCGGCAGGTCGGCAGCCGCGTAGGCGTCCGGCCCGACCAGGTCTTTCAGCTTCTTCAGGGCGTGCCGGCGGACGGTCACGTAGTAGAACTCGCACCGGGCGTCCCGGACCGCGTCCCACACCTGGTACAGCCGGTCCGTCTCCCAGATCACCGCCCGCAGGGCGCTGGCCCGATCGGTCTCCAGCAGTTGCCGCTGGTCCAGATTTTTGCGGTACGCCCGGTTGAACCGCACCAGCTCGTTCACCGTGCCGCGGTCCGGGAACCGGTAGCTGTCGGCCAGCCGCGGGGCGTCGGCCAGCTCCCGGTAGCGGCGGCGGAGCATGTTCAAGTCGGCCGAGAAGTCCTCCGGCCGGGTGAGCACGTAGCGGGTTTCCCGCGGGTCGAGGATTTCCCAGTCCACAGCGACCGCGTGCAGGGCGTCCCGGACGGCCGTCCAGCGTTCGCCGGCCGGGGCCGGCTCCGGGACGCCCGGCGGGGTGGTGAGCAGCATGGCTGCGAGGACGAGTTCACCTTTCATGACGACGGCCCTCCCAGGACGGTCGGCCGTTGGGCGCGCGACGGCTGACGCCACCGGGCAAACGGCGGAGCGAAACGGAACGGATTACCGTCGGGTCGGGGAGGAGGGGCCGGCGGGAAGAGGGCCGTCGTTGGCGGCGGCGGAGGCCGGCCTGGCCTCGGCGATCCGGTGGTCAGAACCCTAGAGCGAACGCCGAACGGTCATCGCATCGGCGGGGCCAGGGGGCGAGGATTAATTAATCGCCCGAGCCGGCCGGGTTCATCGGCGGGACATATACCCCGCCTACCCATAATTAGCTAGCACAAATCGCGTACCAGGACATGGATTGCGAAGAAAATGGGGATCGCATCGGGCGTCAAGATCGGACTCGAACCGCAAGACGTTGCCAAACAACAGCTTGTGGATTGTTTTTCCATCACCAGTCGGCAAGTGATTTTATGTACACTTTCAATCGGTATTAGGCAGGACACTTCCCAGTCACAGACAACTGCCCGAAAGTGCCCCACCCCTGCCCGATCTCGCGGCAGCTACCGCACCCCGGCCCGCTCGGCCATCTCGTCCCGCATCTGGGCGTCCGTCCACCCGCCGGACGAGTGCGGCTGCCGCATGTCGATCAGGATCTTGCCGTCGAACTTCGGGCCGGACTGGCGGGCGAGGGACGCCTTCAACCGGTGTACCGCGTTGTTCAGGAAGTAGTCGTCCGCATCCCCCACCCAGATATGGACTTTGCCGCCGGCCAGCTTCGGCCCCAGGGTCGCCCAGTTGCGTTCGAGCACCAGCCGCAGGTCGTAGCCTTCCCAATGTTTGAGCACGGCCGGGTCGATCGCCCCGGTTTTGCCGTCCCACAGCGGAGCCGGCTGGCCGTCCGCCCCCTTCGGGCCGTAGGCCGCGTTCCAACTGCACCAGTCCCGCCCGCCCAGCTCCCACCGCCCGCCCCGGCCGAGCACCTGCTCGATCCGCAGCTCGTGCCGCAGAGTGAACACCGTGTCCCCGTCCAGGGTCCGCTTGCTGGGCCGCTCGAACCCGTACCGGTTCACGTAGGCGTTCTTGTCACGGTAGATGTCGATCAGCTCGAACGCGGAGAACGTGACCGAGTCCGGGCACTGGGACCAGCAGCCGTTGAAGAAGTCCGGGTAGAACACCTGGAGGGCGAACGACACCCAGCCGCCGGTGCTGCCGCCGGTGGTGAACCGGCTCTGCGGGGTGCCCAGGCAGCGGTACGTCTTCTCGATGTACGGGATCACCTCCTCGGTCAGGGCGGCGCCGTAAGGGCCGTTGTTGGCCGAGTCCACCTGGTACGGGTCGCCGAACGGGCCGGCCCCGTCGAGCAGGATCTGCACGAACCGCCGGTCCGGCCGGATGCGGGCAGCCCCGGTGTACCGGGTGCCGTACCCGCCGATGTGGACGACGAGGGCGTGCTTGCGGTTCGGCACCGCGTCGAAGTCCGGCGGCAGCACCACCCCGACCCGGTACACCATCGGCCGGCCGTGGAAGTCGCTCAGCTTCTTCGACGGGATGTGCAGATATTTGTGGGTTGCGGTGTCGGCCGGCTTGCGGTCGGGGAACGTCTTGTCCAGGGTGAGCTTGGTGACGGTGCCGGCGGCCGGGTCGAGCCGCACCCGCTGCACGTCGCAGTACCGGTTGCCCGGGGCGGTCGGCAGGTTGATGTCTTGGTTGGTGAGCAGGTACGCCTGCACCGTGTACTCGCCGGCCGGCAGGCTGTTCAGCTCGGTCAGCGGGAAGGTGACGCAGGTCGCGTCGAGTGTCAGCGGGGTGCCCGGCGCCCAGTTGTCCGCGTCCTTGCCGACAACCGGCAGGGAGGGCGGGTCGGTGCGGAGCGGGTCCGGCCGGCCGCCCGCTGCCCCGACGGCGACGACCACCCGGCCGGTCTGCGGCGGGGTGCCGTCCGGCAGGGCGACCTCGAACCGCAGTCCGTCGGCGACGGCGGTGGACGCGGCGAACAGGACGGCGAGCAGGGCGAGACGTGTCGGCATGGCGGACCCGGGGTGGGGGAACGGGTCCGGCCATTGTAGCTGCGGCCGGCGGGCGATGGGCGATTCGCCCGCCGGCCGCGGGGCCGATCAGCCGCGGGCCGCCCGCAGCCGGCGGAACCCGCCGACCGACGCCAGCCCGAGCACCGCCAGCACCGCCGCCGGCGGGGCCGGGACCGCCTGGGTGGGGATGAACTCTAGGCCGTCCAGGTTGCTCACCCCGGTGGCGCCGATCAGGGTGGCCAGCCCGGTCGTGGTGTTCACCGTGTAAAGGTTGCTCGGCCCATTGCCACCCGGGGCGGCGGTCATATATAGCGTGCCGGTGGCGTCATCGAAGGCCAGGCCGATGAACCCTGAACTGATCCCTGTGCTACCGACCAGGGTGGCCAGCCCGGTCGTGGTGTTCACCGTGTACAGCGAAGTACCGGCCCCGCTCCCGGTCGCATACAGGACGCCGTTCCCGTTGTCGTAGGCCATCCCACGGCCGTCGATCCCGGCCCCCGGCCCGATGGTGGTGATCACCCCGGCCGGGGTGACAGACACCAACCGGTTGCCGTTGTCGATGTCGATCGAGTACAGCACGTTCCCGGCCTGGTTGGCGGCCAGCCCGTGCCAGTTCGCCGAGCCGCCCTGGTTGTTGATAACCGTGAACGCCCCGGTGGCCATGTCGATGGAGCCGAACTTAAACCCTTGTCCTGCCAGTACGTCGGTGGCGTACAAGGTGCCGTTCAGATAGGCGAGTCCGGTGAGCGATGTAAACCCACCTGTCACCGTGACAAACGGGGTAGCCGTCCCGGTCGTGGTGCTGACGTTGTACAGATGTGGTGTAGGGAACGCAGAGTCGAGGCCGATCAAGCCGGCCTTCGCCGGGCCGGCGGACGCCAGGGTGACGGCTACCGCCGCCAGGGTGAAGATGAGCCGACGCACGAGCGAGTCCTCCCAGGGGCCGAGCAGATGCGGAAATGGCAGCGGGACGACAACTCACAGTGCCGACGACCGGCACGAGCCGCAAGCGGGCAGGTGACACCACGGCCGTGTTTTTCCCGCTTTGGTGCGACGACTGATACCGGGGGCTAACACCGCCCGGCTCGGCTGCTACCATCGGGTGACAGCCCTCGGGTCGGCCCGCAACCGGCCCCGGGGGGCGACGGGCTGTGGGTCGGAGGGCCGCCGATGCCGCCGGGGTACGAGCCGTTCCTGGCCGCCGTCTGCGCCGCCCCGGCGGACGACCTGCCGCGGTTGGTGCTGGCCGACTGGCTGGACGAGCACGGGGACAGCGCCCGGGCCGAGTTCATCCGCTTGCAGGTGTCCGCCGCCGGCCTGCCGCCGGGCAAAGACCCGCGGACCGAACGCGCCGCCGAGCTGTGGCACGCCCACCGGGCCGCGTGGAAGGCGGAGCTGCCGAAGATCGACGGCGTGAACTGGGGCGAGTTCCGCCGCGGGTTCGTGGCCGACATCACCTTCCAGCGGACCCAGTTCTACTTCGACCACTGCGAACACCTGCTCGCCACCGTCGCCCCGGTGGACGCGGTGACGCTGCTCGGGTTCAACTCCCGGCTGTTGCCGCGGCTGCTCCGCCACCCGCACGCAGGGCTGGTCCGGCACCTGCGGGTGAACACGGCCGAGTTCGTGGACGAGTGTCTGCTGGCGCTGGCCGACGCCGACCGGCTGGGCGGGCTGGAGGAGCTGACCGTGCGGGGCGGGGTGCGGACGACCTACGGGCCGCGGTCGGCGCTGCACACCGACGCCCCGCTGGCCGTCGCCCGGTCGCCGAAGCTGGCCCGGCTGCGGCGGCTGCACCTGATCGGGGTGGCGGTGTCCGACGAGGTGGCCGCCGAGCTGCACCGCCGGTTCGAGGGGCGGGTGATGCTGTCGTCGCAGTAGGGTCCGCTGTGCGGACCGGATGCGCCCCCACGGTCCGCACAGCGGACCCTACCCGGCGACCGGATCGACGTGTTGATGTAGGGTGCGTTGAGGAGGCTTTGCGACGAAACGCACCGCAAACGGCAACGACAGTCGCCGATGGAGCGAACTCCCACCGGTGCGTTTCGCAAAGCCTCAACGCACCCTACAAGAGTCCGCCGTGCCGTCGCCGCACAAAATGCCCATCGCCTGGCGGACCTTCACGTCCGCCAGCTTCCACTTGACCGCCTCCCGGATCACCTCGGCGTCGGCCTTCAGGGCGTCCAGCTTGGCCCGCCGGTACTCGGCCTCGACCGCCGCCCCGCTCTTGCGGCGGGCCGCCAGCTCATGGACCCGGGCCGCCTCCACTGCCTGCCGCCGACGGGCGACGCCGACCAGCTCCTGCTGGCTCGCCCACTCGTCGGCCGCCGTCCGGATGTCCTTCTCCGCCTCGGCCGTCCGCTCGGCCAGCAGTTCCCGGAGCATCCGGTGCGTGCTTTCCACCTTCGGCTCGGCCAGGTGCGGGAGCAGCCCTGGGGCGAGCACCCGGGCCGCGGTCGTCACCGCCTTCAGGGCTGGCACCAGCCCGATCACCGCCTGCCGGACGGCGTCCACCGTCCGGGCATTCAGCCCGGCGTCCAGGTCGCGGAGCAGCCGCAGGTCCGGCCGGCTGGCCAGCCCGAGCTGCACCGCCTTCTCCACGTCGAAGCTGTCGGAGGGCACGCGGATGTGGTCGGTCGGCAGCAGCGACGCCGGCTCGCCCCCGGTCCCGATCAGGGCTTTCAGCTCGGCGTTCAGCCGGCGACCGCCCTGCCGCAGCCGGGCAGCCTCGGCCCGCGTCTCGACCTGTTGCCGGCGGAGGGTGAAGAACTCCGGGCTTTCCTGGAACCCCCGACCCTGGAGCGTCTCCCCGGTGCGGACCAGGTCGTCCACCTCGGCCGCGGTCGTGACCAGCAGGTCGGTCAACAGCTCGACTTCGAGCAGCTTGTAGTACAGCTCCAGGGCGGCCCCGGCGGTCCGGTTGCGGGCCTCGGCGGCCAGGTGCCCGGCGGCCGTGCGGCGGACCTGGGCGACCTCCGCCTTGTGCCCCCAGTCGCACCACCGGTCGGGATCGTCCCCGTCGGCGGCGGCCAGGATGGCCCGGGCGGTGGCCGCGTGGGTGCAGGCCAGCTCCCGGCACTGGTCGGCGGCCAGTTGCAGGTACGGGTCGGTGGCGGCGGGCGGCGTGACCGGGGTGAGCTTGTCCGGGACGGCGGCCACGTCCGGCGGCGTGACCTGGCGGGCGGCGGCGGTCAGGGCCGGGGACGGCGGAGTGGGAGCGGCGTGAGGGCGGGCGGTCTGCCAGCACCCGACGGCCGGGCCGACGGCGGCGGCGAGCAGCGCGAGTCGGCCCCGCCTCGACATCCGCACCCCTCCCGGCAAGGTTCACACGCCGGGTAGTATCGACAAACTCGGCAGGGTGACTTGCCCGGAAGTGCCGGCCGAAGGGGCGAGACCGGCAAGGGGCCAGGGGCATCAGCCCGAGACATGGGCCAGGGGAGGGCGAGGCTCCTGCCGAGCCGGGGAGCGCGTGGCAACGGCCGGGTGCCACACCGGAGGCTGCCAACGGGGTCAGGATGCTCCGGTTGCCGCCGGCTGGCGGCTCGGCAGGAGCCTCGCCCTCCCCCGTGGCAGGCCCCCCGGCGAGAGGGACGGGTCCGACCGGTGAATCTCGCGGTGCGTTTCGCAGAGCCTCCATGCACCCTACAAGTCCACGCACCGCCGCAGCTTCCTGCTTTTCATGGCCGCCCCGCGGCTACTGTCACCCACGACCGGCGGTCACTTGACCCGCTTCGCGGCTTCCAGCAACTCCAGGCACGCCCCCTCCAGGTCGCGGTTGCCGCTGGAGCGGGCCTTGGCCAGCCCCCGCTCGGCGAACGCCGTCGCCTTCGACCCCTGCTTGGCGCTCAGCATCGCCTCCGTCGCGGTGATGTAGAACTTGCCGTCGTCCGCCCGGGCCAGCAGCTCGTCGAACGCCGCCACCGCCGCGTCGACGTCCCCTTTGCGGGCCAGCAGCTTGCCCCGCTGGACGGCGAACTCGTTCGCCCGCTTGCCGGCGTTGTGCTCGGCGTCGTACTTCGCCCCCGCCTCCGCGTGGGCCAGCGCCGCCGACAGGTCGCCGTCTGCTTGCGAGCCGGCCACCAGGCAGGCGTAGAGCGGATACCGGTCCGGCTTGGCCGGGTCCGCCGGCCGGCCCACCCCGGCCTTGGCGAACCGCACCGCCAGCTCCCGGGCGTCCAGCTTGAGGGCCGACCGCATGGCGTCCTCCAGCTCCCCGCACGACAGCTCGTCCGCCGGCAGGCTGGCCAGGTCGGCGGCACTCATGGCCGAGACCTCCCGCTTCACCGGCGCCGCGACCGGGCGGCTGGCGGGGCTTGCCGCCGCGGGCGCCGGAGCGGACGGCGGCGGGGCCGGGGCGGGTTCCGGCTCCGGCGGGACCGCGATCGCCGGCGCCTCGCCGGCCGGCTGGACCTCGGCCCCCAGCTTGTGCCGCAACCGGTTGAAGTCGTACACCTGGATCGGCTCGGACGCCTCCGCCCGCCCCTTCCGCGGGGCCGCCCCGGCCAGGCAGTCGTCCAGGAACCGGATCACCCCGAGCAGCCGCTTGCGGAGCAGCTTGCTGCCGGCGGCGTCCAGCGGGGTGGCCCCGGCCAGCGCCTTCAGCGGCCGGTTCGCCCACACCTCCTCGAAGAAGTGGGTGGCCCGCTCCCGCAGCTTGGTCTCCGCCTCCTCGACGTTCGCCGTCCGCACCGGGAAGGCCAGCCCCTCCTGGCAGATGTCCCCGAACTGGGCCGGGCCGGTCCCCTCGACCGGCTCGCCGACCGCCAGGTTGACCCGGTCCCGGACCTCGGCGGCGATCTTCCGCACCCCGTCCGCGTTCGGGTGCCACAGCCGCAGCACCCCGCCGCTGATCGACAGGTTGGCCACCACCTTGGCCATCGCCGTGCCGGTGTCCAGCAGGGTCGGCAGCTCCTCCACCAGCAGGCAGGAGAAGTACCCGCCCTCCTGGTCCATCTGGGCGGCGATCGCCCGCCGGCCGTTCAGCCACTCCTGCACCAGTTGCAGCACCGCCTGCGGGTCGCGCAACGGGAAGAAGATGCGGTGCTCCAGGTAGTCGGACTCGTCCTCCATCCCCTGGGCGCACCGCAGCACCTCGACCAGCGCCGCGGCCTCTTCCGCCTTGGCGTCGTCCCACTCCTTCTCGACGCTGGTCTGGAGCGCCTGCACCGCGGCCGGCTGCTCGCCGAGCCAGGCCCGGACCAGCCCCAGGTTGAACCACCCGGCCGGGTCGTCCGGCACCAGCGTGGTCAGTTGCTCGTAGGCCTTCTTGGCGTCCGACAACCGGCCGGTGGCCGCCTCGTCGATGCGGACCGGCTTGACCGTGTTCCGGAAGCTGTACTTCTTGCGGGCGGCGACCGGCAGCCGGGACTCGGGGCCGAACAGGGCGTCGAACTGGGCCTTCAGCTCGGCGTCCGCCGGGGCGAAGTGGGTGGCCCGTTCGAGCGCCGCCCGGGCGGCCACCGGCCGGTTGAGCATGACCTCGTGCCGGGCGATCAGCTCGTTCACCTGGGCGAGCTGGTCGTGGGCCTGCGGGTCGTACGCCTCGGCCGCCCGGCGGAACAGCATGAGCGCCCCGATCACCTCCCCTTCCGCCTGCCGGAACAGCCCTCGCAGGAGCAGCCCCATGGGGAAGTTCGGGTTCAGCTCGAACGCCTTCTGGAGCACCTCCTCGGCCTTCTCGATGTCCCCTTCCAGGTAGTGCAGGTGGGCGAAGTACCCCCACACCTGGGGCACCGTCGGGTGCTCGGCGGCGGCCTGCTCCATGGTGCGGACGGCGGCCTCGTGCTGCCCCTGCTGCTGGAGGTCCAGCGCCCGCTCGACCTTGTCGAAGTACGGGGTGCAGCACCACTTGAACTTCTTGCCGCTGCCGCACGGGCAGTTGTCGTAGGGGTTCGGTGCCATCGGGGGGTGGTTGGGTGGTTGGGTGGTTAGGCGGTTGGGGGTCGGGAGAGTGACGGTCGCGGCGGCAGCGGCCCGCCGCCGGGCGCACGCACCCGCGGCAGACCAACCACCGAACCACCCAACCACCCAGCAACCCAGTCAGGATAGCGGTTCACCCGCGGGCTGAAAACGCCGGCCCCAGGTTTGACAGGCGTAAACCCCGAACTACGGTTGGGGCAGCGATTGACCGACACGACCGCTTCTCCCGGCCGGACCGGCACGACCGCCCCCCGGGCGGACCCCTTTAGACTCTGACGCAGGACCCCGTCCGATGGTGACTAACGACCTGGGCGCGTGCGAGTGGTTCGTTTGGGACCTCCGCCGGAGCGGGCTGATCGACCGCGGCCAGCTCGACCAGACGGTCGGCGAGTTCCTCAAGCGGAACCCGCGGGCGGAGGCCCAGGGGCTGGCCGAGTTCCTGGTCCAGCAGGGGACGCTCACCGCCTTCCAGGCGGACCGGGTGCTGAACGGCAAGTCCCAGGGGCTGGTGCTCGGGCCGTACGTGCTGCAGGACACCATCGGCCAGGGGAGCATGGGCCAGGTGTACAAGGCGTCGAGCAAGAACGACAGCCAGATGTACGCGGTCAAGGTGCTCCCCCGGCGGAGCATGTGGAACGTCCGGCTGGCCCGCCGGCAGGTGCGGGCGTTCGGGGCCATGAACCACCCGGCGGTGGTCCCGTTCGTGGACGTCGGCACCGCCGGCGGGCTGCACTACCTGGCCTGGCCGCTGGTCGAGGGGGAGACGCTGGAGGCGGCCATCCGGGCGAACGGCCGGCTGCCGGCCGACCAGGCGGCGGCCATCGGCCTGCAGGTCGCCCAGGGGCTGGCCGTCTGCCACCAGAACAGCATCTTCCACGGCCTGATCAAGCCGTCCAACATCATGCTGGGCACGGACGGCCAGGCCCGCATCCTGGACTTCGGCATCGGGTCGCTGTTGGCCGAGAACGAGGGGGAGAGCCTGGTGGACACCATGTCCACCGCCAACACCCTGACCAGCGGGCTGGACTGTGCGTCCCCCGAGTCGATCATGGAGCCGACCAACCGCACCCCGGCCGGGGACCAGTACAGCCTGGGGTGCGTCCTGTACCACTGCGTCACCGGCCGGGTGCCGTTCCCGGAAGGCAGCGCGGTGGAGAAGATGATGGCCCACCAGACCAAAGACCCGACCCCGGTCCAGGACCTGGCCCCGGACTGCCCGGACGGGCTGGCGGGGGTGATCGCCAAACTGATGGCCAAGGCGCCGGAGGGGCGGTACGAGGGGACGGAGGACGTGGCCGAGGCGCTCCAGCCGTTCGTCGGCGAGTACGCCGGGGTGGTGGCGGCGTCGACCGCGGCCGCCAGCGGCCGGCCGTTCCGGTCGACCGGGTCGGGCAGCCGGCCCGGGCTACAGGCGAAGAACGGGTACGCGTCGGGGCCGGCCCCCACCCCGCCGCCGAGCGCCGCCGTCCTCACCACCCCGCCGCCGGCCGTCCGGTTCACCCCGCCGCCGCCGGCCGCCGCCCGTCCCGGGCCGGTGCTGCCGGGCCGGGCCGCCTTCCAGCCGTCGGCCGCGGACGAGGTGCCGCTCACCCCGGCCGCCGACTACCAGACCTCCCCGGCCGCCCTGCGGGCGTCGGCCGGCTGGCTGATGGACGACGCCGCGCCGGCCGGGGCCGCCCCCCAGGCCCAGCCCCGGCAGATGAGCACGGTCTCCGCCCTGGCCGCCGGCGGCCTGCTGATGTCCCTGGTCTACCTCGGCGCCCGGCTGCTGTTCAAGTTGCAGTAAGCAACCGCCCCCAAGCCCACGGACTGCGGTCCGTGGGCGAACCGGCAACCGCCCCATTCTTGCCCCGCAAGCTGGCCTCCCGACCCGAGCCGTCCCGCCCACCCGTCGCAACGGGTGGGCTTTCGCGTTCCCACCCGTCCCCGACCGCCGGCCGCTGCTACAATTCCTTCCACCCCCGGCCGACCGCCGGGGCCGCCCGAGGAACCAGCCGCCGTGCCGTCCGCCCCCCGATTCCCCCGCCGGGTCGCCGTCCTCGGCAGCACCGGGTCGATCGGGACCAGCGCGTTGGACGTGGCCGCCGCCCTGCCGGACCGGGTGCGGGTGGCCGGGCTGGTCGCCCACTCCAACTGGCGGAAGCTGGCCGAGCAGTGCCGCCAGGTCCAGCCGCGGGTGGCGGTCCTCACCGACCCGGCCGCGTTCGCGGCGGCCGACCGGTCGCTGTTCCCCGCCGGGGTGGAATTGCTCGGCGGCGAGCGGGCGGTGTGCGAACTGGTTCAGGCGTCGGACGTGGACGTGGTGCTGGCGGCGGTGGTCGGGGCGGCCGGGCTGACCGCCACCCTGGCCGCCCTCGAAGCCGGCAAGACGGTCGCCCTGGCGAACAAGGAGACGCTGGTCGCCGGCGGGCCGGTCGTCACCGACCTGGCCCAGTCCCGCAACGCCGCTCTGCTCCCGGTGGACAGCGAACACTCCGCGGTATTCCAGGCGCTGACCGGGCACACCGCCGCCGACGTGGAGCGGGTGGTGCTGACCGCGTCCGGCGGGCCGTTCCGCGGCAAATCGGCCGCCGAGCTGGAAGCGGCCACCCCGGAGCAGGCGCTGCGGCACCCGACCTGGCAGATGGGGCCGAAGATCACCGTCGACTCGGCCACGCTGATGAACAAGGCGCTGGAGGTGATCGAGGCCCGGTGGCTGTTCGACCTGCCGGCCGCCAAGATCGACGTGATCGTCCACCCGGAGTCGGTTGTCCACTCGTTCGTCGAGTTCGTGGACGGGTCGGTGCTGGCCCAACTGTCCCCGCCGGACATGCGGCTGCCGATCCAGTACGCCCTGACCTACCCGGACCGGGTGCCGGGGCCGGCCAAGCGGTTGGACTGGCGGGCGTTCGCCGGCTTGCGGTTCGAGCCGCCGGACCGGGCCGCCTTCCCGGCCCTCGACCTGGGGTTCGAAGCCGCCGCCCGGGGCGGCACCTGCGGGGCCGTGCTGAACGCCGCCAACGAGGCGGCGGTGGCCCGGTTCCTGGGCCGGCAGATCGGCTTTTGTGACATCGCCCGGTGCTGCCGGGCGGTCTTGGACGCGCACGATTACGACCCGCGGCCGACCCTCGCCGGCGTCCTCGCCGCCGACCGGTGGGCGCGGATGGAGGTAGCCCGGTGGCATCCGACCCGACCGTGACCCCGCCCGCCGGCCCGCCGCCCGACCCGGCCGCCCCGCAGTCGCTCGGCGGCTGGTTCAAGCAGAACGGCACCCAGTTGGTGGTGGTCGCCGCCCTGCTGGCCGCCGTCCTGCGGTACCTGCACCCGCTGGACGTGCTACTCGCCGGGTTCGGCCTGAGCCTGATCATCTTCATCCACGAGCTGGGCCACTTCGCCGCCGCCAAGTGGTGCGACGTCCACGTCAAGACGTTCAGCATCGGGTTCGGCCCGGCCCTGCCGTTCTGCTCGTTCAAATACGGGGAGACGACGTACAAGCTGGCCCTCATCCCGCTCGGCGGGTACGTGGCGATGGTCGGCGAGGGGGACCAGGAGGGGGACGTGGTGGAGGCCGAGCCGGACCCGGAGGCGGCCAAGGCGGACCCCCGCAGCTTCGCCAACAAGCCGGTCGGCCAGCGGATGCTCATCATCTCGGCCGGCGTCATCATGAACATCCTGCTCGGGGCGGCCTGCTTCGTGGCCACGTACCTGAACGGGGTGGAGGAGAAGCCGGCCGTCGTGTCCCACGTCGAGCCGGGGTCGGCGGCGTGGCGGGCGGGCATCCACACCGGGGCCGAGATCAAGCGGCTGAACCGGCGGGAGAACCCGTGGTTCGACGACATCCGGCCGGTCGTGTCCAGCACCACCCGCGGGGAGACGGTCAGCCTGGACGTCGAGTACGAAGGGCACCGGCGGACGCTGGAGGTGGAGCCGCTGCGGTCCGAGACGGCCCTGTTCCCGCAGCTCGGGGTGCTGTTCCCGCTCAAGCCGACCCTGCGGACGGTCCGCCGGGAGGACGTGCCGCCGTACAGCCCCGGCTCCCCGGCCGCCCTGGCCACCGGCCCGGCCGGCGGGTTCAAGCCGGGCGACCGGATCGTCGCCATGACCGACCCGGCCGACCCGGCCAAGGTGACGCCGCTCGACCCGAAGTGGCGCGGCCTGCCGGGCGAGGTGTTCGACTACAACCGCCGGCTGATCGCCCTGGCCGGCAAGCCGGTCACGTTCCAGGTGGTCCGCCGGGACGACGCGAGCAACACCCCGGTGACGATCACCACCCCGGCGGCGTTCCACAAGGACACCGGGCTGCGGATGCGGATGGGACCGGTGGTCGCCGTCCGGGCGGACTCCCCGGCGGCCAGGGCCGGCGTCCACGCCCGCCAGGCGGACGGGGACCACGTCCTCGCCCCGGGGGACCGGATCGTCAGCGCCGCGGTGGTCGAGCCGGACGGCAGCCGCACCCTGTTCACCGCCGACAAAGAGCCGGCCGCCGCCCCGCGGACGACGGTCAAGCCACTCGACCCGCTCCGGTTGCCGTATGACCTGGAGAGCTGGGCCGACCGGACCGGGCCGGACCGCCAGCCGGTGACGCTGACCGTCTTGCGCGAAGTGGACCGGACGGACAAGCGGGTGGAGCTGAGCCTGCCGTGGGATCCGGCCTGGCGGTACGAGATCAGCAGCGTGGCCAACCCGAGCACCCCGGTCCCGGTCGGCGGGCTGGGGCTGGCCTACGCGGTGCAGAGCGTGGTGGACGCGGTCGCCCCGGGCAGCCCGGCGGCGGCGGCCGGCCTCCAGCCGAACGACCGGGTGACGCACGCCAAGTTCACCGCCGCCGACTTCGCCGGCAAGGAGGCGGCCGGCGAGTGGGAGGAGGTGCGGCCGCTCCAGTGGGCGTTCGCCGACGCCAAGCTGCAGGTCCAGTTCCCGCACAAGCTGGCCGTCCGGGTGGACCGCGGCGGGCAGACCGTCGAGGCCGAGCTGGTCGCCGTCGAGGACAAGACGTGGGGGGCGGCCGACGTCGGCCTGGCCCTCACCCCCGACACCCGGCTGCAGAAGGCCGAGGGGCTGCTGGACGCCCTGCGGATGGGGGCCGACCGGACCGCCCGGTCGGTGAAGATGATCTACCTCGGCTTGTACTCGATGGTGTTCGGCCGCATCTCGGTGAAGATGATGAGCGGGCCGATCACCCTGGCCCGGGCCAGCTACATCATCGCCGGCGAGGACATCTGGCACCTGCTGCTGTGGACCGGGCTGATCTCGATCAACCTGGCGGTGGTCAACTTCCTGCCGATCCCGGTGCTGGACGGCGGGCACATGGTGTTCCTGATCTACGAGTGGCTGCGGGGCAAGCCGGCCCCGGTGCCGGTGCAGGCGGCGCTGACGTACCTGGGGCTGGCGATGATCCTGGGGCTGATGCTGTTCGTCATCGGGCTGGACGTGTGGCGGCTGTTCTTCGCGTAGCGCCTCTCCTACGCGGCCGGAGGGCGAGCGATGGCGACGGGTGGGTCGGCTACCCCTCCAGGACTACCCGGACTACTGGACCCAGGGCAACACGTTGGACGAGCTGAAGGACCACCTCCGCGACCTGTACGCCGACCTGTCGGACGGGCAGTGATCCGGCGGAAGGGGCGGTTGGTCGCCTGGGTGACGACACCGACCGATTCCGAGCGACGAAAGCCGGGGGAGGGCGAGGCTCCTGCCGAGCCGCCCGCCCGAGGCAACGAACGGATGCCACACCCCCGGCTGCTACCGGTATGGAACGCCGCGACTGCCCACGCGCTCCCCGGCTCGGCAGGAGCCTCGCCCTCCCCTCCGGGGGCCGCGGGGGTAGGCCAGGCGTTCGGCCGCATCTGTGTCCGGCTCACTCTCGAATCTCGACGACCGCGGCGGCGGTCGCCCCGTTGAACCGGTTGGTCAGCCCGACGCCGACCAGCAGCCGGCCGCCCGCAGCCGTGAGGGACATCGCCCGCACGTCCCGCCCCAGCCGGGCCGCCAGGTCGCACGTCCACACCACTTCGCCGGTCGCCCGGTCGAGCCGCGCCACCCGCCCGTCCGCCGTCACGACGTACACCCCCTCCTTGTCTCGCACCGGGCCGGCGAGGAACTCGCCGCCCACGGCCTGCCGCCACTTGATGGCCCCGGTCGCCAGGTCGAGGGCGTACACCGTCCCGTCTTTGCACGCCGCGTATAGGGCGTGTGAGTCCTGCTCCAGCGGCGTGTGGACCGACTTCGGCAGGTCACGCCGCCAAACCACGGCCCCGCTGGACACGTCCACGCAGACGACCGCCCCGGCCGGTGCCTTCGGCTCGTCCGGCTCGGCCGCCAGGTCTTCGGTCAGCGTGCCGGTGCCGAGGCCGAACGCCACGCGGTCGCCGAGGACCGCGGCCGGCCCGAACGACCGCAGGTCGGTCGGCACCCGCCAGCGGACGGCCCCGGTGTCGCCGTCCACGGCGAACACGCCCTTCGCCCCGTACCCGCTGCCGGCGTACACGGTCCGCGCGACGGGGGCGGCGACGGCCACCGGCGGGGTGTCCACATGCAGCCCCGGAACGTGGTGCCACCAGACCCGGCTGCCCGTCTCCTTGTCGACCGCGTACAACCCGTCCTCCCCGGCCGGGACGAACACCTTTCCGCTCATTTGGGACGGCGCGCCCTCGATGTGCCCGGTCGTCTGGAACGGCGTCGCCCACGTCGGCCGGCCGGTACTCATGTCGAGCCGGAACACCCGGCAGTCGGCGTCCGAGTGCAGCCCCTCGCCGACGAACACGGCCCCGTTGCCGGACCACGGCGTGGCGTACACCGGCCGCAAGGTGCCGTCGGCGTCGAACCGCCAGACCTCCTTCCCCGACCCGAGGTCCACTGCCAGCACCGCCCCGACCGCACGGAACCCGGTCTGCTTGCTGACGCCGAAGTAGACGCGGTCGTCGCGCACGGTCAGCCCGGACAGCACCTGGTCAAAATCCGGCGTCTCGAACAGGACGCGGACCGCGGCCGGCCTGTCGCTGGTCGTTCCCGATCCGACCCCGGCCCGGCCCGCACATGCTGCCAGAACGAGCGCAGTCACCGCCAGAGCGACCGCCTCCCCCTTCCATCGGACGGCCGCTGCCAGCCCGGCCCCGACGGCCGCCGCGGCGAACGCCGCCCACGGCAGCCGCAGCAGGTCGCCCCACCCGGCCCACCAGCCGATGCCCACCACGACCAGCCCCAGCGCCGCCGCCCCGATCGCAATCCCCTTCCCCTCCCCGGCCGGCGACGGGCCGAGCCGCTTCGCCCGCAGCACCGCCCACACCAGCCCGCCCGCCGACACCGCGAGCAACAAGCCGAACATCGTCGCCGGTCCGGCCCACGCCACGTCTGGCAGACACTGCCGCAGCCAGTAGTACCCGAGGGCGAGCGTGGTGTTCGTTCCGGTAACGGTGAGGAACGCTCGCCACCGCCGCACCCCGACGGCCAGCCGGGCGGCCACCCCCGGCACCACCGCCGCCAGCAGGGCCAGCGGGCCAATCAGCACGAACGACGGGATGACAGCCAGGGGCAAGGGGAGAGGGGCAAGGGGCAAGCCAGCAGTCTCTTTCCTCGCCCCTTGCCCCTCTCCCCTTGCCCCTGCTCCGAAGCCCGGCGGCTCCTTCGAGTCCGGCTCGGGCGGGGTCCGCTTGCCGGCCAGGCAGTCGCGGATGACGGCTTCCAGTTCCGCGGAGGTGCCCTTGAACGTCCGCCGCAGGTACGGCTCGCCGTGGACCAGCGCCCAGGTGAAGCCGTCGCCGACCGGGGTGCCGCGGACGCGACACCACGCCCCGTCAGCGAACGCGCACGCCGTCCACCCGCCCCGCTCCTTGCTGGCGAACAGCACGACGCGGGCGCCCTTGGCCAGCTTCGGCAGCAGCTTCTCCGGGTGCTTCTCCCGCTTCGCCAGGGCGTCCCCGGTGAAGTCGATGGCGAGCTTGGAAGTGGGGAACTTCCCCTTGAGCGACTCGGTGACGACGAGGTGTACGGGCGGGCCTTGCTCTTCGACCGTGGCGACGGCCATCACCTGTTCGTCGGCCAACACCGTTTTCAGCGCCACGGTGCGGGTGATGAACGCCGCCGCCGGCCCGGCGAGCAGGGCGACGACCGCAGCGGCGAGCAGCAGGCGGACGGGCATGAGCGGCCTTTGAAGGGTGCGTGAAGGCTCTGTGCAACGCACCGGTGGGACGCCATCGTTGCCGGGCCGGTGCGTTTCGCAAAGCCTCCACGCACCCTACACGAACACCGATTGTGACACTCTGCCCGCACTATATCCGGCGGAACTGGCGGTCCAGCTCCTTGCGGCTGAACACCAGCGAGGTCGGCCGGCCGTGCGGGCAGTGGTGGCTGTCCTCGGCCAGTTGCCGCAGGTGCAGCAGGTGGGCGATTTCCTCCGGTGTCAGTCGGTCGCCCGCTTTCACCGCCGCCTTGCACGCCATCGTCGCCAGCAGGTGGTCGAGCAGCACTTCTTTCGTGGGGGCGCGGTCGTTGCTCACCAGGTGATCCACGACCGCATGCAGGATCTCGTGCGGCGACCGGCGGCTGAGCAACGTCGGGTAGCTGGACAGCAGCACCGTGTTCCCGCCGAACTCGGTCACTTCCAGCCCGAGTTCGGCGAGCGCGTCCCGGGCGTCCAGGACCGCCGCCGCCTGGGCCGGGGGCAGGTCGATCGGCTCCGGGATGAGCAGCCGCTGGACTTCGAGCTTGCCCTCCCGCACCCGCCGGCGAAGCTGCTCGTACAGGATGCGTTCGTGCAGGGCGTGCTGGTCGATGACGAGCATCCCCTCGGGCGTCTCCAGCACCAGGTACGAGTCGTGGACCTGGAGGGCCGCCCCGGCCGGCAGCGACGGCAGCGCGAACGGGGCGTCGGTTAGCCGCGAGGCGGAGTCTTCGGAGCCGAGCGCGGGGACCGCCTCCGCGGGCGGTGGCAGCGGAGTGTCAGCGACCTGGGAGGGCGAGGCTCCTGCCGAGCCGTCGGCCTGCGGCAACCGCTCCGCCCCAGGCTCGGTGACGGCTTCCGGTGTGGGCACCGGTCGTTGCCACGCGCTCCCCGGCTCGGCAGGAGCCTCGCCCTCCCGGGGCTTTGCGATGACCGGCCGCGGGGTGAACAAACTCTCCGTCGCCGCCCGGCTCGGCGGGGCCAGCTCGAACGCCGGCGGCGGGGTCGCCGGCACCTCCAGTTGCGGCAACAGGTTCTCCTTCAGCAGCCGGGCCTTCACCGCCCCGCGGACCAGCGAGTACACCGCCGACTGGTCCCGGAACCGCACCTCCGCCTTGGTCGGGTGGACGTTCACGTCCACCGCGTCCGGCGGCACCGTCAGGAACAGGAACCCGACCGGATACCGGCCGACCATCAGCAGCCCGCGGTACGCCTCCTGCAAGGCGTGGGCCAGGCTGCGGTCGCGGAACCACCGGCCGTTGACGAACAGGTATTGCAGCTTGGCGTTCCCCCGGTCGCACGCCGGGTCGGCGACGTACCCGGTCAGCCGCGGCAACCCGCCGCCGGTGTCGAACAGGTACAGGGCGTCCCGCACGTCGCCGCCGAAGAACAGGGCCACCCGGTCCGGCAGCCCGGCCGACGCCGGGATGTCGTACACCAGCTTGCCGTTGTGCCGCAGGGTGAGGTGCAGGTGCGGGTGGGCCAGGGCCAGCCGGGTGACGGCCTCGCAGACGTGCCCGAGTTCGGTGGCAATGCTCTTGAGGAACTTCTTCCGCACCGGCACGGTGTAGAACAGGTGCCGGACCTCGATCCGGGTGCCGGGCGAGCCGTTCCACGGCCGGACCGCCGACAGATCGCCGCCGTCGCACCGCAGCTCCGCCCCGACCGGCTGCCCCGCCGCCCGCGACTGCAAGCACACTTGCGCCACACCACCGATGGACGCCAGCGCCTCCCCGCGGAAGCCCATCGTGCCGATGGCGAACAGGTCGTCGGCCGAGGTCAGCTTGCTGGTGGCGTGGCTGGCGAACGCCAGCGGCAGGTCGTCCGGCTCGATCCCGCACCCGTCATCCACGACCCGGATGAGTTCGGTGCCGCCCTGCTCCAGGTCGATGTCGATGCGGGTGGCCCCGGCGTCGACGGAGTTTTCGAGCAGTTCCTTGACGACGGACGCGGGCCGTTCGATCACCTCGCCGGCGGCGATCTTGGTGACGGTGTGCGGGTCGAGCTGGCGGATGCGGGGCATCAGGCGGTCGGCTTCTTCTTGCGGAGGGCGGCCAGTTCGGCCTTGAGGCGGGCGACTTCGGCCTCGGCGGCGGCGGCCCGTTCGTCGGCCGCCGTTCGGGCCGCCCGCTCATTGGCCGCGGCGAGTTCGGCCAGGGTCATCAATTCGGCTCCGGTGGCCGCATCGCAGAGTTGGAGGCGGGCCCCATCGGGCGTTAACGTCAGCCCCAGGGTGGCACTGGTGAGGGAACCGCCCGACGGCTTGAGGGGCATGAGCCTACCCCGGCTCCGGCGGAACCCCCGCAGCGGCGGTTTCAGGTATTCCGCGTAGGGGTCGTAGAGGAAGTATTCCTTGACCCGCCACACGTCTTGGTAGACGGCGAACTTGGTCGTCAGGTCGTCGCGTCTGGTCTTCCGGGAGGTGAACTCGAACACCACCGTCGGGAATACCCCCTCCTCCCAGGTGCGGTACAGGTCGCGGACCCGGTTCGGGACGCCAAACGCCACGAAGCAGTCCGGGGCCAGTACCTCGGCCGGGTTCCCCTCCTCGTAGTACACGAACATGTTGGCCCCGACATACACATCGGACCGGTCGGCGTACCACGCCTTCAGCCGTTCGCGGACGGCGAACAGCAACTCCATGTGCGTTTCGGTTTCGGCCACCGGCGTCCCGTCCGAGGTGGGGTAATAAACGTCGGTCGCGGTCCACGTCTCCGGTTCGCGTGGCATGTCCGGCCCTCCCGTCGGGGTCAGCCCCCGGCCCTGGCGTCGTCTTCCTTTTTCCACTCTTGCAGCTTGCGGTACAAGGTCCGTTCGCCGATGCCGAGCCGCTTCGCCGCCTCCTCCCGGTTGCCGTTGGCCAGGGCCAGCGCCTTCTCCATGTAGTACCGCTCGACCTCGGCCAGCGGCCGGCCGACCAGGCTGTCCGCCCCGGCCGCCGCCGGCTCCGCCCCGCCCTTGGCCGGCCCGGCGTCGTCCGGCAGGTCGTCCCACCCGAGCACCCCGTCGTGGTCCAGCACCACCATGCTTTCGAGCAGGTTCCGCAGCTCCCGGACGTTTCCCGGCCAGTCGTAGGCGGCCAGCGCCTTCCGCACCGGCTCGGCGAGCGTCGCCACCGGCTTGCCGTACTTCGCCGCCAGCTCTTTGGTGAAGTGGCCGATCAGGAGGGGCAGGTCCTCCTTGCGGTCTTTTAGCGCCGGCACCCGCACCACCCCGACCTTCAGCCGGTGGAACAGGTCGCGGCGAAACTTCCCGTCCTCGACCATCGCTTCCAGGTTCTTGTTGGTGGCCGCGATCACCCGCACGTCCACCTTGACCGGATCGTTCGCCCCGATCCGCACCACCTCCCCGTTCTCCAAGGCCCGCAGCAGCTTCGCCTGGAGTGACAGCGGCATGTCACCGATCTCGTCCAGGAACAGCGTCCCCCCGTGGGCGTGCTCGAACCGCCCCTTGCGGCTCTTGTCCGCCCCGGTGAACGCCCCCGGCTCGTGGCCGAACATCTCGTCGTCGAGCAGGTTCTCGTTCAGGGCGGCACAGTTCATAGCGACGAACGGCTTGTGCTTCCGCGGGCCGTTGGTGTGCAGCGCCTTGGCGGCCAGCTCCTTGCCGGTGCCGTTGTCCCCGAAGATGAGGACCGGGGCCGAACTCGGGGCGTAGGCCTTCAGCAGCCGGAGCACCTGCTGCATCTTCGGCCCGCTGCCGACGACCCCCTCGTACCCGAACTTCTCGTCCAACTGCTGCCGCAGCTCGCGGTTGGCCTTCGCCAGCCGGACCTTCTCCGCCGACTTCTCGACGATGGCCCGCAGCTCGGCCATGTCGAGCGGCTTGAGCAGATAGTGGGCGGCCCCGAGCTTCATCGCCTCGACCGCCGTCTTCACGTCGTTGAACCCGGTGATGACGTACACCTCGGCGTCCGGCAGGTACTCTCGGACCTTGCGGACGACGGTCAGCCCGTCCAGGTCGCTCATGCGGAGGTCGGTCAACACCACGTCGAACTCGTCGCCCTCGACCTTGGCCGCCCCGGCTTTTCCGGAGTGGGCGACGGTGACGGCGTGCCCCTTGCGGTCGAGGCTCTCGGCGATGGCCGCGGCGAGGGCTTTGTCGTCGTCGATGACGAGCACGCGGAGGGGGTCGGAAGCGGGGTCGGGCACGGCCGGCACTCGGAAGGCGACGGGGATACGCTCAGGGTACGTGCGGCGAAGGGACGGGGCGAGAACGGAGCGGCTCAGGCCGGTGGGGCTGGGGGAAGCGGCCGTCGGATCCGTACCGCGCCAGGTGTGATGACGCTGAAGGCTCCCGGCAGCTCGGCTTCGTGGTCCCGAAGAACCCGCGCCACGATCTCGGCCTTGGCCGCCGCCGACAGTCCGGCCAACCGGGCCAGGACCACGCCGCCGTGTACCCGACCGAGGCGGTACACCAGCTCTCCGAAGTCCTTGTCCCCTGTTACCAGCAGGGCGGTCCGGACGTTCGCCTCGTCGAGAACCGCGTCGTCGGTGATGCTCGGGGCCAGCTCGGCGACATACACGACATCGTGACCGTCCGTGCGGAGGCGGGCCACGATGTCCTGTTCCACGCTCTCGTCGGCGACGAGGTTCACGCCGGCTGCGGGGTGAGCGGGTAGACGGCGTCCGCCCGGAGGGCGCGGGCGGCGAACGCGAACGCGGCGAGTACGGCCGGCCGGGTCAGCCGGGGGTGGGCGGTCAGTATCTGTTCGACCGATTCGCCCGCGGCGGTCTTCTCCAGAATTAACTCGACCGTGATACGGGTGCCGGCCACCACCGGCTTGCCCATCATGACGGCCGGATCGGAGACGATCAGCGGGTCAGTCATCGGCGCACCATCCGCACGGGGTTTCCTACCCCGTTCAGTGTAGCCGGTCCCGAACGGCGGCACGGGCCGCCCCCCGGGTCACTTCTTCTTTTTCTTCTTCCCCGCGTCCGCCGGGTGGGCCGGGGCCAGGAACACGGCCTTGGGCGGGTGGTCGCCGTTCTTCCCCACCCGGATGTGCTGCGGGGCGGCCTGGCCGTCGATGGCCAGGGTGAACCGCAACCCGGTCGCCGCCGGATCGACGGCGAAGTTCAGCCCGTCCACCCCCTCGTCGGTGCGGAAGTCGAACGCGATCGCCGTCCGCGCCGGGTTGAACACGTACTGATCGACCAGCTTCCCTTTGTACTCGCCCGTCTTCCCCTTCAGCCCGATCAGTTGGCCGCCGATCACCTCGATCGTCCCGTTGAACCGGTGGGCGCCCTTGCCGCCGCCGGTGGTGCGGAAGTGCCAGACGCCGTCCTCGTGCCACACCCAGTAGGCGGTCACTTTGCCGGCCGCGAACCCCTTCGGCTTGCCCCAGTTGGTGACGACGCCGTCGTTCGCCTGGGGGCCGCCCTTCTGGCCACCCGCCCAGGCGTCTGCCGACACGACCGCCACCGCCAGCCCGGCCCACGCCGCCGTCAGAACGCACCGTCTCATCGCCCACCCGTGGTGAGGGGGGATCGGGGCACCGCCGGTAACCCGCGGCCGTCGCACGGCCACACCGGCCCAGGCGATGGCGTCCCCGAGCGCTGTCGGCAAGGCTATCCGTCAAACGACACACTGTCAAACGAGCCGCACCGCCTGTCCAGTCCGGGCCACCCGAGCGGCCGGCCGGCTGGCCTTTCGCAAACCGTCGGAGCGGGGGACAGCGTAGGGTGCGTGGAGGTCGGCTTTGCGACCGGAACGCACCACCCCAGTGACGACGATCACCCGGGCCTGCAGTCGCAGCGGTGCGTTTCGCCGAGCCTCAACGCACCCTACGGAAAGCCGGTCTTCCGTAGGGTGCGTTGGCTCAGGGACACCCACCAGCCGCAGCGGCCGTCACTTCGGGCCGAAGCAGAACAGGTGTCGGCTGCCGCGGACGAACAGCTTCCCGTTGGCCGCCGCCGGGGTGGCCAGCACCGCCTCCCCGATCCCCCCCTCGACCGCCTTCTCCAGCCCGACCGGGGTCGGCTTGAACCCGACCGCCTTGCCGTCCTCGGAGATGGCCAGCACCAACCCGCCGGCCAGGATCAGGGACGCCGTCACCGGCTTGCTGAACAGGTACTCGTTCCACACCTCCTTGCCGGTGGTCAGCTCGACGCACATCGCCCGGCCGGCGTCCGTCACCCAGTAGATGTGCCCGTCCACGACGACCGGCCCGGGGACGTAAGGGGTGTCCTTGAGCTTCTGCCAGAGGGGCTGGCTGGCCCCCGGCTTGAACACCACCGCCGCCCGGCTACCGCCGCCGTCCCCGGAGATGGCCACGATCAGCCCGTCCGCCAGCACCGGCGAGCCGACCGTCCGCAGGGCCATCCCGTCGAACGGCCAGTCCCAGTTCCAGTTCACCGTGCCGGTGTCCGGGTCGTACCCGGTCAGCCCGGCGGTGCTGTCGATGATGATCTCTTGTTTGCCGCCCGCGTCCCGGACGAGCGGGCAGGAGGAGCACGCCCGGAACGGCTTTCGCGGGGCGGCCCACGCTTTCTTGCCGGTGGCCGCGTCCAGGGCGACGAACTCCGCCGCCCCGTCCTGGTCGAAGTTGACGAACACCTTGCCGCATGCGGCCACCGCCGACCCGCCGTACCCGTGCTGGCTGGCGAAGTCGCCGAGCGGGGTCTGCCACAGCTGCTTGCCGGCGAAGTCGAAGGCGTACACACTCACGCCCTCGCCGTCCCAGACGGCCAGGTAGACCCGCTCCCCGTCGCTGCTCGGGGTGGACGAGGCGAGCGAACTCTTGGCGTGGGTGTGGGCCTTCTTCCCCGGCACGGTCGTCACCCACTCGACCGCCCCGGACGTGGCCGACACGCACACCAGCATCCGCTTCGCCCCGTCGGCCGAGGCGGACTGGAGGAACACCTTGTTGCCGACCACGATCGGGGACGAGTGCCCGGCCCCGGGGATCTCGCACTTCCAGGCCAGGTCGGACTTGCCGAGCTTGACCGCCGCCACGTCCCCGACCCCGGACCCGTTCGGCCCGCGGAACCGGGGCCAGTCGGCGGCGGCCAGGAGCGGCAGGAGGGCGGCGAGGGTGAGGACACCACGGGGCATGGGTGGGGGTTCCTTCGGGCGGGGTGGGTCGGATTGTCGCACACCGGGCGAACCCTGGCAACCGGCCGTTGCCGGCCGGGCGTGTCACCGGTTGGCGGATGTCGTGCCTCCGCTCGCCTCTCCGCTTCGGGGAGGGGGCCGGGGGGTGGGGTCCCACCCTGACCCGGTTCGGTGCCTTCGGAGTTTCGGTGACGGGTGGCAGGCTCGACCCCTCCCCCGGCCCCCTCCCCGAAGCGGAGAGGGGGAGCAAAGCCAGAGCGAACGGCAACCGGCCGGTCCCGCCCGATTATGAGACCGCCCCCCGGCGGTTGCCGGCCGGGCTGCGGCTCGCTAAGCCGTCATCCGGAGCGGTGGTCCCGCCCACGTCCCCCAACTGGAGCCTGATTCCGATGCGCACCCTCGTCCGCCTCGGGCTGTGGGCGGTGCTGGCCGCCGGGCTGGCCGTCACCTCGGCCCCGGCCCAAGCCCCCGCCCAGGTCAAGTCGAAGCTGACCGTACTCCTCCCGCAGGACGACGCCGAACTGCTGATCGAGGGCCAGCCGACCAAGGCGACCGGGGAGAAGCGGGTGTTCGAGACGCCCCCGGTGGAGGCCGGCAAGCCCTACGAGTACAAGCTGGAAGCCAAGTGGGCGCCGAACAACTACACCCGCATCACCCGCACCCGGACGGTCGTGTTCAAAGGCGGGGAGGAGGTGACGGTCGACCTGGCCAAGGCCGACCCGGCCGACCGGGCGGTGATCCGGTACGTGCCCACCCCGGACGACATCGTGGCCAAGATGATCGAGATGGCCAAGGTCACCAAGGACGACGTGGTGTTCGAGCCGGGGTGCGGGGACGCCCGGATCACCACCGCGGCGGTCAAGGCCGGGGCCAAGAAGGGGGTCGGCATCGACCTCGACCCGGAGCGGATCACCGAGGCCAAGGAGACGGTCAAGAAGGCCGGGGTGGAGGGGAAGGTGGACCTGCGGCTCGGGGACGCCCTGGACATTAAAGACCTGGGCGACGCCAGCGTGGTGTTCCTGTACATGGGGGACGAGTTCGACATGCTCATCCGCCCGCACCTGTGGCGGCAGCTGAAGGTCGGCACCCGGGTGGTGTCCCACCGGTTCCTGATGGGCGACTGGAAGCCGCAGAAGACGGTCAAGGTGACCGGGCTGGACGGGGACGAGTACGAGCTGCACCTGTGGGTGGTGACCGAGGCCGAGAAGAAGCGGGCGGCCGAGAAGAAGTAGCGGGGCGGAACAGCCCGCGCCGTTTGGTGGGGCAGGCATTTCTGCCTGCCCGAGTTTAGACGGCCGGCCCGAAGGGCCGGCCCCACCAGCACAAACCCGGTCAACCGGGTGCTTTCTTCACCCGCAGTGCCTGCACCTCTTTCCACACCTCCGCGTACCCCTCCTTGTCGAACGGCGGGCAGCCGGTCGGGTACTGGCCCAGGGGGTGGTCCTTGGCCCGCATCAGCGCCGTGCAGTAACTGAACGTCCGGCACACCCGCTTGCGGTCCAGGGTGCCGGTGTCCCGGAGCTGCCGCACCCAGTCCGGCTGGGCCAGGGACGCCCGGCCGACCCCGGCGAACGTCACCCGCCCGTCGGCCACGTTCGCCGCGGCCGCCTGCGGTAAAAACTCTTGCAGGTAGCTGTACCCGGTGCCGACGACCGGCAGCGTCGGGTTGGCCCGCTGGATCGCCTCGGTGATCCGGAAGTGCCGGTCCACCCCGACGAGCGGGTGTTCGGGAGACTCGTACCCGTCCGGCGGCGGGTACTCGAACGGCCGGCCGTAGTGCGGCTGGGCGTAGGGGTTGCCGAGGGTGACGTTCACCAGGCTGACGCCGAGGGCGTGCATTTCGGCCACCCACCGCAGCGGCTCGGAGAGGTCCGGGGTGAACGGGTCGGCCTCGCTCATCCCCCAGCCGTTGGCCAGCGGGGCGGTCCAATCCGCCGGGGCGCCGGCGGCGTCCGCCCCCTTGTTGAACGGGATGCCGTCGAACGCGTTCAGCCGAGTGGCGACGATCACCCCAGGCGCCTCAGCCCGGATCGCCTGGATGATGTCGCGGGCCAGTCGGGTGCGGTTCTCGAAGCTGCCGCCGTACTTGCCCGGCCGGTTGCGGGCGCCGAGCAGTTCGTTCAGCAGATACCGGTGGCACTGCTTCACGTCCACGAAGTCGAACCCGGCCTCGGCGGCGAGTTTGGCAGCGGCAACGTAACGATCGACGAGGCGCGACAGCTCGTCGTCGGTGACGAGCGGGGTGTCGGCCGTCACCTTGTACCGGCCGACCAGGAGCGGGTCGTGGGTGGCGATGATCGACCGCTTGTAGCTGTACCGGCCGGAGTGGGTGAGCTGCAGGCCGAACAGCAGGTCCGAGCCGTCCCCGTTGGCGGCCCGGTGGGCGGCCCGGGTGTCCTGCACCAGTTTGGCGAACGCGACCTTGGTGTGTTCGGCCAGCCAGATCTGCCGCGGGTTGGCCCGGCCGTCCTCGGTGACGGCGCACGCCTCACCCCAGATCAGCTTGGCGCCGCCGTCGCCGAACCGGACGTACCGGCGGACGGTGAGTTCGCCCGGGCCGCCGTCCGGCTCGCCGTCGCACCCCTCCATCGGGTGGATGCACCAGCGGTTGCCGACCGTCCGCCCGTCGACCGTCGCCGGGGTGAAGAGAGCGGCCAGATCGTCGCGGAACCGCAGATCGAGGTTGAGCCGGGTCGACTCCGCCTGGAGGTCGGCCACAGACTTGTACTTGAAGAACTTGGCCATGAGTCAGTTCCTGGCGAGCGGGGGGCGTACGCCCCCTGTTGCTGCAACCGTCAGACGCCCCACGCTTCAGCTCGGGCGCGCCAACAGGGGGCTCACGCCCCCGCTCGCCCCGCCGCGGCTCCCGGAAGAACAGCACGAACGCCGCCGCCGCCACCGCGTACCCGACCGCCGACACCACCCACACCGTCGTCCAGTCGGTCCCCGCGTCCGTCTTATGAGCCTGCACCACCCGCCCGGCGATCAGGTTGCCGACCAGCAGGGCCGGGCCGTTGGTCAGCAGCATGACCAGCGCCTGCGCCCCGGCCCGCAGGTGCGGCGGAGCCTCGCGGTCGACGAAGATGGCCCCGAGCATGCCGAAGAAGGCGTACCCCAGCCCGTGCATCGGCACCGCCACGGCCAGCGTCAGCGGGACGCTCCCGTAGGCCAACAGCCCGTTCCGCAGGACGAACCCGCCCAGCCCGATGGCCATCACCGGCTTTAGCCCCCACCGGCGAATGAGCAGCGGGGTGGCGGCCATGCACCCCATCTCCACCCACTGGGCGGCGGTCAGCACCGCCTCCGTCCGGCCCACCCCGCGGTCGTCCAGGTACGGGTTGGCGTACACCACGTAGAACTGGTTCAGGGCGTTGGCCAGGAACGCCACCACTGCGAACGCGACGAACACCGGATCCCGCAACAGGGTAATCGCCGGCAGCCCGACCACCTCGGCGATCGGCCGACCGACCCCCTTCGGCGGGGTGTGCGGGACCGCCCCGGCGGCGATCGCGACGGCCATCACGGCGGACGCCGCCGCCCCCAGGTAGAGCGGCTGGCCGGACACCGGGTCGAGGGCGAACGCGACCGCGAACCCGGCCACGATCCAGCCGAGCGTGCCCATCAGCCGGACGTACCCGAACGACGCCCGCGGGTCGGCCAGGGTGCGGAACCCGATCACGTTGGTCAGGGTCAGGCTGGCCAGCCGGCAGACGTTGTACCCGAGCAGCAGCCCGTACAGCGGGCCGAACGCGGCGGCCGGGTCGGCGGCCGGGCCGGCGTGGGCGTCCGCCCACCAGGCGGCGGCGACCAGCAGCACGGCCATGACCGCGTGCAGGCCGCCGAGCAGCTTCTCGGCGGCGAAGAACCGGTCGGCCAGCAGGCCGGTGAACAGGGGGGCGATCAGCCCGGCCAGGGCGAATGTGGTGTACGTCCCGCTCACCTCCGTCGGGCTGTACCCCATCCCGCCGGTGGCCGGCGACCGGCCGAGGAACTTGGCCAGCGGGACGATCCACGCCCCCAGGGCGAAGTACTCGACGAACATCATCCCGGCGAGCCGGGGCCAGACGTACCGGGGCATCCGTCCCTCGTTCTCCTGGGTCGTGGGCGGGAAACCTAACCCCCCGGCCCCCTTCCCTCAGAGGGAAGGGGGAGCAAGCGGGTTGGGGCAGCCGGGTCGGGCGACAGCCGCGGACCGGGCGGCGGTCCCGAAACCTAACCCCCCGGCCCCCTTCCCTCAGAGGGAAGGGGGAGCAAGGGGGAGGCGCATCCGGACAAGGGCATCGGTCCCAAACTGGGCGAGCGCCCCGCTGGCTCCCCCTTCCCTCAGAGGGATGGGGGCCGGGGGGTTAGGTTTCAGACCTCGCCCCGCCCGGAACCGCATCCCTTGCCCGGACGCGTCTCCCCCTTCCCTCTTAGGGACGGGGGCCGGGGGGTTAGGTTTATGCCGTTCACCCGTTGCTGAACACGAACGCCGGCGGCTCGGCCGGCCCCCGCAGCAGGCACGCGGTCAGCGGTTCCCGGACGCCGCCGGCGGTGTCGATCCGCACCCGCACGCCGTTCGCGTCCGGGGCGGCCACCCGCTGGTGCCCCGTC
Source organism: Gemmataceae bacterium (assembly GCA_046350115.1). Taxonomy (GTDB): domain Bacteria; phylum Planctomycetota; class Planctomycetia; order Gemmatales; family Gemmataceae; genus JAXMAZ01. Next base: position 152,731 of record JAXMAZ010000011.1, on the reverse strand, counting down.
ACCTGCACCTTGCCGGGGTATGGCAGGGGGGCGGCCGACAGCCGCTTGTCCGCCCCGAGCCAGACCGGGTAGCCGGGCTTGATCTCGGCGGCCGTCACCGTGCCGATCCGCGGCGTCACGTACCCGGCCCATTTCTTTTGCCGCAGCAGCTCGACCTGGACGGCCGCCGGCTCGTCCAGCTCCGGTGAGAGGCCGTTGTGCAGGAACAGGTGGCCGTCCGCCTCCGCCACCCACGGCAGGCTCGCCAGGAACTCCCGGTGTTCGGCCGGCATGGCGTCCCGCAGCCGCCGCAGCCAGTCCCGCCAGCCGTCCGCGGTCGGGGAGTCCGGCTCGTCGCCGAGGTAGCTGGCGAACGTGTCGCTGCTGCCGTCGTAGGTGGCGTACTTCTTCACCCAGAACGGGTCCGGGTCGCCGGCCAGCCCGGCCGCCTGGGCCAGCGCCAGGTCGTGATTGCCCGAGACGCAGGCGCTGCCCGGCTTCTCGGCCAGCAGGTCGATCACCCGCTGCACCGCCCCCTTCACGTCCGGCCCGCGGTCCACCAGGTCGCCGAGGAACACCAGCGACGCCGCCGGCCACTCGGGCAGCGCCCGCAGTTTGGCCAGCAGCTTGTCCAACCAGGCGGTCCGGCCGTGCAGATCCCCGACGGCGATGACCGGGTAGTCGAGGCGGGGCATGGGAGCCGGCGGCGGACCTGTTCCGGGGCGAGACGGGCGGCTAGATTGCACTGATCAGCGTTTTATGCCCCGGCGAGCGGCCGGAAAGGGAGGGCCGATGCGGGTCGACCTGTTCGGGCTGGTGATGGACGCCCCGGGGGTGACGTTCTACCTGTGGAGTCCGTGGCGGTGCTCGGCCCTGGAACACCGGCTGTTCGACGCGGTCAAGGCGGTCCCCGGCGCCGAGTTCGAGGCCGCCCCGGACGAGCTGCGGGTGAACGTGTCCGAACAGAAGGCCTGGAAGCAGGCGCTCCAGGCGCTCTCCCGGGTGCTCAAGGGGTGGCAGGAGGAGGCGGCCGACGCCGGCACCGACCGCCGCAGTTGGCGGTGGCTGATCGAGTCCGACGTGGACCCGAGCGGGTACGACCTGAACGGGGAGAAGGCCAGCTTCTGGGCGTACGTCCGGCTGGCCCTGGACCGCGGCGGCCCCGGGGAGCAGGAGAAGGGCGAGGACATCGACCTGAACGGGTTCGGGGTGTGCGTCTGGGGCAGTCAGTCGTAGGGCACGATACGATCCGGCGTAGCGGCGGACCCAGCGGGTTCGCTCGGCGTCTCGCGGACCCGTTGGGTCCGCCGCTAACCGCGGTGCCTTCCCGCCCGCCGCGCCCGGACGCTGTGCGGGAACAGTTCCTCTTGATGCAGTGTTCCCGATTCGTCGAACGGCAGCTCCCGCTCGTCGCCCGTCACTTGCAGGTCCGGGTTGCCGGCCGCCTCCGCCGCCAGGGCCGGGCTGACCCACAGCTCGGCCAGCTCCAGCGTGTTCGGGATGACGCACACCTTGAGCGTCTCCGGCTTCGGGTTCCAGCAGGTGTCCACCCCCGTCTGCACGCACTCCCGGTCGGTCGGGAACCCGATCGGCAGCTTCGACCGCCACAGGAACCGGGCGGTCAGGTTGTTCATCCGGAACGGCCCCTGCTCGATGGCCGCCAGCGCCCGGTCCGTGACCAGGTCGGCGATGCCGATCCCGGTGGCGTTCCCGTGGCTCTCCGGGGACACGTCCAGGCAGCACATCCGCACCACCCGGGGGACGTTCGTCTCCGCCTCCGGGGACGCCTCGATCAGCATCCGGCCGACCACGTTCGGGTCGATCCCGGCCCCGCTGTAGTTCTTCCCGCACTCGCCGACCACCAGCAGGTCGATGTTCGGGAACGGCAGCCGGCCCATCAGCCGGGCCGCCTCCTGCAGCAGCGGCGGCTCCCGGTCGAGCAGGTCGTCTCGGTCCAGCACCTCCACCCGGGCGGTCTCCTCGGCCGCGTTCTCCAGCACCGCCAGCCCGCCCAGCACCGGCGCCTTGTCCAGCACCACCTTGACCGACTCGGGGAGCATGTCCCGCAAGCCCCGGGTGCCGTAGCTGTGCACCTGGTCCGCCCCGTGCCGCTTGCCCAGGCCGATCACCAGCATCTTGACCAGCCCGGACTCGTACCTGCCGCGGAAGTCGGTGTGCGGCTTCACCCGGTTGAGGACCACCACCCCGTCGGCGGCCAGGGCGTTCTTGTCCCACCAGACCGGCTCGCCCCAGGAGTTCACCCCGATCTGGACGGCGTGCATGTCGGTGACGACCGGGACGCCCAGGTTCGCTTCGGTGATCCCGTACCCGGCCAGCAGCTCCCGCTGGCCGGCGGCGGTGGCCCCGCCGTGCGACCCCATCGCCGCCACCACGAACGGGGCCGCCCCCAGTTCCTTGAGGGCGTCCACGGTGGCCCGGGCGATCGGCAGGTAGTTCTTGATCCCCCGGCTGCCGCACCCGACCGCCACCCGCATCCCGGGGCGGATGCGGCGGCCGACCGGGGACTCCAGCCAGGCCCGACGGACGGCGGCCGGCACGTCGGTCACGGTCGGCTGCGGGGCCACTTGGCGGACCAGCCGCACAGGCGGGATGTTCACGACGGACCTCACGGCGACACGGATGGGATCAGTATTCGGAGCGGACCCGTCGCCCGCAAGTCCGAACGGTCGGGCCGGCTGTGCCGGTTCGGCCGTCGGTACGCCCGCGGGGATGCTCCGTCGGCCGGGCGAGAACTGGATTTACAGCCGGGGACATGGGTATGATGGCTGTCGGTTTAAGACCCTTTGGACGGCGGACTTGCGATGTCGGACAGCGTCTGGAACAAGGTGTGCCCGAAGTGCGGGGCGACCGACCTGCGGCTGACCGGCGGGTGGCTCGTCCGGCTGTTCCCCCGGCTGCTCGGGCTGCGGAAGATCCGCTGTCGGCGGTGCGGGCGGCCGTTCTGGGGCTGGCTGGTGAAGGCGGGGTGATCTTCGCGTAGGGCGGTGCCGAGTCTGCGAGGCCCGCCGTAACGACATCCAGCCGTTGCCCGGATCGGCGGGCCTCCCAAAGCGTCGGCACCGCCCTACTTCGCCAGCCACGGTCCCAGGCACTCGGCCCCGAACCGGCGGCTGAACGCCTCAGCCGCGTGCCCGAGCAGGTGATGGCCGTCCGCAAACGCGGTCTCGTCGTCGAACCACTCCCGGCAGTCGAACACCGGCACCCCGTACTCCTTGCCCAAGCCGGTCATGTACCCGCGGGCCGTTTCGATCGCGCCCGGCGGATACCACCCGCGGAACGTCGGCGACTCCGGCGGCAGGTAGAACGCGGCCCGGATGTTGTGGGCCTGGCACTCGGTCAGCAGGCCGCGGAACGCCTTGTCGGTGCGGGGCGCGATCTGGTAGCGGGCGAAGTACGCCTGGTAGTCGGCCTTCGCCTGTTTCAGCCCGACCTCCCGCTTGCCCGGCGGCATCTCGGTGAAGAAGTACGGCATCCACCCGCCGGGCCGCATCTGGGTCCACAGGAAGTCCTGCCGGTTCTGCCACGGCAGCCAACTGCCCAGCTTCCAGTGGCTCATCAGGTTCAGCCGGTACTCGTACCACGGGTTCAGCCGGGCCGTGAGCAGGCCGCGGCGGAGGGCGGCCGGATCGTCGGTGTACGGGGCCAGGCGGGTCAGGTCGCGGACGGCCAGCTTGCGGGCCGGCACCACCACCTGCTCGGCCGGCCCGTCCCCGGCCAGCACCGGGGTGAGCACCTCGATCAGCACCGCGTCCGGGCGGACGCCGTCGTCCAGCAGCCGGCGGAGGGTGAGCACCTCGCCGATCGGGCCGCACCCGGCCTGGCCGAAGTTGTACACCAGCGGGTCGGTCGGGCCGGTGCCCAAACCGAGGTGGTCCGGGCTGAACCCCATCTCCGTGCGAGAGCTGCCGAGGACCGCGACCACCGGCCGGCCACCGCCGTACCGCTCCTCCCACCGGAGCAGCCGACCCAACTCCTTGCGGCGGTGGCCGTACTCCGGGTCGCGGTACTCCTGCCGGACCGTGTCCAGGGCGACGTTCAGCCCGAGGTGGGCGAGCAGGGCGAACCCCAGCCCGGCGAGGACGGCCCGCTTCGCCTGACGGCGGGCCGGCCGGCGGACCGGGGCGTCGGTCATCGGGCGGCCGAATCGCAGGCGGAGCAGCGGGCGGAGCATTCCGGGTCCAACGGGCCGGGCGGGCGTCGGCAAGTGTTGTACCGGAGAGGCCGGACCGCCGCCAAGCCCGACCGGCTACGGCGCGAGCCGGGACCGCAGCTCGGCGATCTCCGCCGCGATGGCCGGGTCGCCCTCGTAGTCCGGCAACTGGTGGATCGCTTCCAGCTTTTCGATCGCCAGCCGGAGGTGACGGTCCAGGTCGTCGATCGGCCAGACGTACACCCGCCCGAGGGCAACCAGCATGTACGCCGCCGCCCGGATCTGCCCGGCGTACTCCTCCACGTCCTTCTTCTTGAGCGTCTTCTCGACGCGAGCGGCCAGCTTGGTGGCGGCGAACAGGTCGCCGAACCAGTCCGCCGCGTCGTCGTTGTCCCAGGCCGCCGACCCCCACGCGCCCATGCGTGCCTCCTGGTTCTCGGTGCTCCGTTGAAGAACTCGGGTTACGGCAGCACCCGGACCGTCACCCCGGACGGGTACTCGTGCGACCGGTACACCCGGTGCGTCTGCTTCTTGAACGCCTCCTCGCCGCACGAGTAGATGTCGCAGAACGTCTGCGGGTTGCGGTCCACCAGCGGGAACCAACTGCTCTGCACCTGGACCATCAGCCGGTGCCCGGGGCGGAACGTGTGGCAGGTGTCCGGCAGGGTGAACTTCACCTTCGTCACCTGTCCCGGCTCGAACGGCTTGGGGGTCTCGTGGCTGTCCCGGAACTTGCCCCGCATCACCTCCGCGCGGACCAGCATCTGGTAGCCGCCCAGGTGGACGCCGGTCGGGTTCTCCTTCGGATCGGGGTAGTCCGGCGGGAACACGTCGATCACCTTCACCACCCAGTCGGCGTCCGTCCCGGTGGTGCTGACGTACAGCTCCGCCTCGACCGGCCCGGCGATGGTCAGGTCGGCGTCGAGCGGCTCGGTCTGGTACACCAGCACGTCCGGCCGGCGGGCGGCGAACCGCTGGTCGGCGGTCATGTACGGCTGGGCCATGCCGATCCCGGTCTTGTCGTAGTACGGCACCGGCCGGGCCGGGTCGGACACAAACTCGTCGTGGGCGTCCTTGGCGATCTTCTCGTCCACCGGCCCCCGGCCGTCCTGGAGCCGGCCGGCGCGGAAGGCGAACGTCACCGCCTGGGCCTCCTTCGGCGGCCAGGCGTCGTACTTCCGCCAGACGTTGGTGCCGGTCTCGAACACGCTCGCCTTCGGCAGCTTCGGGTCGTCCTTCCCCTTCAGGTGGTGCTCGAAGAACGGCAGCTCGATCTTGTCCCGGTAGAACTCGCCGGTCTTGGCGTTGAAGCTCACGTCCCCGAGCTTGTCCCCGTCCCCGCGGGACCAGCCGCCGTGGACCCACGGCCCCATGACCAGGTGGTTGCCGGCCTTCGGCGGGGTGTTCGCCTCGGTCTTCTTGAACGTCTCCAGCGCCCCGAACAGGTTCTCGGCGTCGAACCACCCGCCGACGGTCAGCACGGCCGGCTTCACCTCTTTGACGTGCGCCCGGATGTTCCGGCTCTGCCAGAACTGGTCGTAGCTGCCGTGCTGCATCATCTCGTCCCAGAACGCGATGTCCCCCTTCAGGTGCTTGCTGTTGGCGTTCTTGAGCGGTCCCATGTCCAGGAAGAACTGGTACCCGTCCGGGGTGCCGTGGTCGAACCGGGCGGAGAACGTCTTGGTCGGCTCCGGCCGGGGCTTGCCGAAGACGGCCAGGAAGTTGAACCCGTGCGGCAGGAACAGGGCGCCGTTGTGGTGGAAGTCGTCCCCAACGAACCAGTCGGTGACGGGGGCCTGGGGCGACGCCGCGACGAGCGCCGGGTGGCCGCTGAGCATCCCGCAGACGGTGTAGAACCCGGGGTACGAGATGCCGGTCTGGCCGACCTTGCCGTTGTTCCCCTTCACATTTTTGAGCAGCCAGTCGATGGTGTCGTAGGTGTCGCTGCTCTCGTCGACGTCCTTCGGCCCCTTCTTTACGGCGACGTGCGGCCGCATGTTGACGAAGTCGCCCTCGGACATCATCCGCCCCCGCACGTCCTGGTAGGCGAAGATGTACCCGCTCTTGGCGAACGCCGGGTTCGGCCGGAGGTCGTCCGGGTAGGCGTCCGGGCCGTAGGGGGCGACACTGTATGGGGTGCGGATGAGGAGGATGGGGTACGCCTTGTCCGGCCCGGCGTCCTTCGGCACGTACACGGACGTGAACAGCCGGGCGCCGTCCCGGACGGGGACGCGGTACTCGTACTTGGTGTAGTGGGCCTTGAGGTACTCCTGCCCCTGGGCGAGCAGCCCGGCCGGGGCGAGGAGGGCGGCGAGCAGAGTCCCGACGGTTCGCATGGCAGCGGCTCCCGAAGTGAGAGGGAGCATCAGACCACGAACCGGCCTGGGGTGCAACCAATCAGGGCGCGAAGATCGGCACCCCGGCGGCGGTGGCCGCCCGGCGGAGCTTCGGGGAAATGGTGGCGAGCGGCAGCGCGAGTCGTTGGGCGAGTTCCAGATACGCCGCCTCGACCACCTTAAGCCGGTACGTCCGTGCGAGGCGGAGGGAGTCCGTCCAGGCCCGAGGGCCGGTCTGGGTGTCGATCTGGATCGGATAGTGCCACAGCCCGAGCAGGATCGTGTCCACGTCTGCGGTCGATACCGTTCCGGAACGCTCTGTTCGCAGAAGAACGTCCGCCAAGTCGACGGCCCATGATTGGGGGACGACCGACGGCGTCACGTATGCCCGGAGCAGCACCGCTTGGGTGTACTGGGTTGCAGGCGCGGCCCACCGCCACGCCGGTGGGAGGGATGTGTCGAGTACGAACTTCGGCGGCCCGGTGGGTCGAGCGAGCCAGGTCGCGATGTCTGTCACCGGCTGCCTCGGCGGTAATCCGCGAGGCGGTCGGCGATCCACTCGTCCAGCGGCACGCCCTCCGGAATCGGCGGGTGAGCCGGGTTGAGTGCCCAGAAGTCGCGGAACGCCCGGTCGAACCGGGCCTGATCGGCCGCTTCCTCCTCGGCGGTCGGAGGCCGGGTGACGGTCAGTTCGGCCACCGCCGTCTCGCCGTCCGTTACCCGCAGCTTGGTCCCCGGCAGGTGGTCCCGGATCAGTTCCGGCAGCCGGTCCCGCACCTCGTCCAGCGTCACCGTCTTCTTCATGGCTCGGCCTCCCTACCACCGTCATCGGCTCAGCCGGGGTTCTCCATCAGGAATTGTTCGATCCGCAGCACCTCGGTGGCCGACAGCATGAAGTCCGCCGCCGCCACCAGCTCCGGCAACTGACCCGGCTGCCGCGCCCGACGATCGCCCCGGTGATCCGCCGGCAAGCCAGCACCCAGGGCGACGGCCACCTCGCCCGGCGTTCCTGCTGCGGCCGGCCGACTTCCCGGAGCAGCTCGACCAGCTTCAGGTTGCGGGTGAGCAGCGGCTCCTGGAACTGCTTGTTCTTCTCCCGCCGCCAGTCGTCGGCCGGCAGGGCGGCCAGCCGCTCCCGGGTCCACGCCCCGGTGAGCAGCCCGCTGGCCATCGGCGAGTACGCCAGCACCCCGATGTTCTGCTCCTCGCAGTACGGCAGGACTTCCGGCTCGATCTCCCGGCGGACCAGCGAGTACGGCGGCTGCAGCGAGGTGATCGGGCCGAACGCCGCCGCCCGCTGCATCTGCTCGACGTTGAAGTTGGACACCCCGGCCCAGCGGATCTTGCCCTCCTCCTTGAGCTTCAACACCGCCTGCCAGCCCTCCTCCACGTCCTCGTCCGGTTCCGGCCAGTGGATTTGATAGAGATCGATCACGTCCACCTTCAGCCGGCGCAGGCTGGCCTCGCACTCCCGGCGGATGCTGTCGGCCTTCAGTGACTTGCCGATCTGCCGGTCGGCGCCCCACACCCGGCCGCATTTGGTGAACACGTAAGGCCGGTCCGCCATCCCGTCGAGCGCCTTCGCCACCACCTCCTCGGAGTGGCCGAGGCCGTACACGGCGGCGGTGTCGATCCAGTTCACCCCGGCGGCGACCGCCTCGTGGATGGCGGCGACGGACTCGGCGTCGTCCTGCGGCCCCCAGGCGAACGCCCACCCGCCGCCGCCGATCGCCCACGCCCCGAACCCGACCGGGGTGATGTGCAGGTCCGGTTGCCGAGCTGTCGGGCTTCGCGCAGGGACCGGGGTAGTGGTGGCCGGCATCTTAATTACCCGGCCGCGGGTTGAGGTACACCGACGAAGGAGGCGCACCCCCCCGTCCCCCTCCCCGAAGCGGAGAGGGGGAGCAAGGGGGGCGTGCGCGTCCGCGGCAGATGCGAGTGTGGGGCGGGATGGGGGTGTCCTTAACTTCGGCCCCTTCCCTAAGAGGGAAGGGGAGCTAGCGGCCGCTCCCGCCGCCCAAATCCGGAGCTGTTGCCCGAACCCGTCACCCCCTTGCTCCCCCTTCCCTCGTAGGGAAGGGGGCCGGGGGGTTAGGTTTCACCGCCGTCACCCCCTGGACCCCCAAATGCTCCGCTCCCTACTCCCCCTGCTCCTGTCCGCCGCCGTCGCCCCGGCCGCCGACCGCCCGTTCGGGCTGAACCTGGCCGGCGTCACCGACTGGTCCACCGAACTGGTGTTCGTGGACGCCTTCAAGACCGCCCGGCCGTGGGTCAGCCAGGCCGAGGGGAAGCCGTGGGGCCAGGGCGGGCCGCTGGAGGTGGACGGGAACGGGTTCGTCAAGCGGCTGGCCCCGGGGCAGGTCGCCGAGGCGCTAATGCTCGTCGACCAGCAGGGCCGCTACCCGGCCGGCGACTACCTGTGCCTGTACGACGGGGCCGGGGAGGTCAGCTTCGGACAGGCCGCCGAGGTGAAGGACCGCAAGCCGAACCGGGTGGTGGTGGCCGTCCAGCCCGAGCGGGGGCTGGTCAGCCTGAAGATCACCCGGACCGACCCGGCCGACCCGGTGCGGAACATCCGGTTCGTCCTGCCCGGGTTCGAGGCGACCTACGAGAAGGAGCCGTTCCACCCGTCGCTGCTCGCCCGGCTGAAGGGGTTCGCCTGCGCCCGGTTCATGGACTGGGGGCGGACGAACGACTCGCCGGTGGTCGCCTGGGCCGACCGCACCCCCCCGGGCTACGCCACGCAGGCCGCGGACCGCGGGGTGGCCGTCGAGTACCAGTTGGCGCTGGCCAACGCGGCCGGGGTGGACGCCTGGCTGTGCGTCCCTCACAAGGCGGACGACGGGTACGTCAAGGAGTTGGCCAAGCTGGTCAAGGCGAAGCTCGACCCGAAGCGGAAGGTGTATTTGGAGTACAGCAACGAGACGTGGAACGGGCAGTTCGCCCAGGCCCGGTACTGCCAGGAGCAGGGGCAGAAGCTGGGGCTGTCCAAGGACGCCTACCAGGCCCAACTGCGGTACTCGTCGCAGCGCTCGGTGGAAATCTTCAAGCTGTTCGCGGCCGAGTTCGGCACGGACCGGCTGGTGCGGGTGCTGGCCGCCCAGGCGGCCAACCCGTGGACCGGGCTGCAGGTGGCGGGCTGGCAGGACGCGGCCAAGCACGCGGACGCGATCGCCATCGCCCCGTATTTCGGCAACAGCCTGGGCGGCCCGAAGACGGCCGACAAGGTGGCGGCGATGACCCCGGAGCAGATCCTGGCCGCCGCCCGAAAGGACTTGCCCGAGAACGCCAAGAAGGTGAAGGCGTATGCCGAGCTGGCCCGGCAGCGGGGGTTGACGCTGGTCGCCTACGAGAGCGGCCAGCACCTGGTCGGAGTCCTCGGGGCGGAGAACAACACCCGGCTGACCGAGGCGTTCCACCGGGCCAACCGGCACCCGGCGATGGCCGCCCTGTACCGGGACGACCTGACCCAGTGGTTCGGCAACGGCGGCGGGCTGAACTGCGTGTTCTCGTCGGTCGGCCGGTACAGCAAGTGGGGCAGTTGGGGGCTGCTCGAGCACTGGGACCAGGACGAGCAAACCGCCCCGAAGATGCGGGCGGTCCGGGCGGTGATGAGCGGGAAGTGAGCCGCACGATTTCCGCCGAGCCAGCACGATCAGAATCCAAATCAAATTGGTTCTGATCGTGCTGGCTCGGCGGAAATCGTGCGGCTAAATCAGTATGTCCTTCACCACCTTGCCGTGCACGTCCGTCAGCCGGTAGTCCCGGCCCTGGAACCGGAACGTCAGCTTGGTGTGCTCCATGCCGAGCAGGTGCAGGATGGTCGCCTGCAGGTCGTGGACGTGGACCGGCTTCTCGGCCACGCTGAACCCCAGCTCGTCCGTCTCGCCGTAGGTCGTCCCGCCCTTCACCCCGGCGCCGGCCAGGAACGCGCAAAAGCAGTCCGGGTAGTGGTCCCGGCCGAGCACCTTGCTTGCCGCCGTCCGCCCCTCGCGGAACGGCGTCCGGCCGAACTCCCCGGTCCAGACGATCAGCGTCGAGTCCCACAGCCCGGTCCGCTTCAGGTCGCGGATCAGGGCCGCGACGGGCTTGTCCATCGAGGCCACTTTGGTCGTTAGCCCGGTGCGGATGTCCTCGGCCGGGTTGGTCCCGTGGTAGTCCCAGCCCCAGTCGAACAACTGCACGAACCGCACCCCCTTCTCCACCAGCCGGCGGGCCAGCAGGCAGTTGTTGGCGAAGCTGGCGGCCCCTGGCTTGGCGCCGTAGTCGTCGAGGATCTCCTTCGACTCCCGCCCGATGTCCATCACCTCCGGCACGGCCGTCTGCATCCGGAAGGCCAGCTCGTACTGGCTGATCCGGGTGAGCGTGTCCGGGTGGGCCAGTTCGTCCGCCTGCAGCTTGTTCAGGTCGCCGATGGCGTCGATGGTCTGCCGGCGGAGGTCGCGGGGCATGCCGGCCGGGTCGGACACGTACAGCACCGGGTCGCCCTTGCTGCGGCACTGCACCCCCTGGTACACCCCGGACAGGAACCCGTTGCTCCAGCAGTTCTGCCCGCCGCTCGGCTGCACCCCGCTGGAGATGAGCACCACGAACCCCGGCAGGTCGCGGCTCTCCGACCCGAGGCCGTAAGTCACCCACGCCCCCATCCCCGGCCGGCCCTGGCGGTTCGACCCGGTGAACAGCAGCAACTCGGCCGGGGCGTGGTTGAACTCGTCCGTCGTCATCGACTTGATGAGGCAGATGTCGTCCGCCACTTTCGGCAGGTGCTGGAAGGCGTCCGACATGGGGACGCCGCCCTTGCCGTGCCGGCCGAACTGGCGGGGCGTGCCGAGCAGTTTGGGCACCCCGGAGGTGAACGCGAACCGCCGGCCCTTGAGGTACGAGTCGGGGCAGTTCTGGCCGGTCCGTTTGACCAGCTCCGGCTTGTAGTCGAACAGGTCCAGGTGCGGCGGGGCGCCGGACATGTGCAGGTAGATGACCCGCTTCGCCTTGGCCGGGAAGTGCGGCGGTTTCGGGGCAAGCGGGTCCGGGGCGGACTCGCCGGCCAGGGCCGACAGGGCGACCGCCCCGAGGGTGCCGGACGCGAGGAACTGGCGGCGGGTGGCGAAAAGGGACATGGGTGGTTCTCGTAGGGCGGTGCCGAGTCTTCGAGGCCCGCCGGTCCCAGGCAGAGGCAGGCAGTCCTGACGGCGGGCCTCCCAAAGCGTCGGCACCGCCCTACCGAATCACCGCCGCATCAGGGTTTCGTCCAGGTTCAACAATACGTTGCCGACCACCGTCCACGCGGCCAGGTCCGCCACATCCGCACCGGCCGGCGGCGGGCCGAGTGGGTCCGCGGCCATCTTCGCCGCGGCCGCCTTGTCACTCACATACTTCGCCTTCGCGGCTTCAAACAGTGTCACCAGCCGGGCCGTCTCGGCGGCAGTCGCCGGCCGGCCGAGGGTCAGCCGGACGCCCCACGCCGCTTTCTCACCCGCGGTCCCTGGCTTCGCCGCCATCCGCCGGGCCAGCCCCTGAGCCGCTTCCACGTACACCGGGTCGTTGAGCGTCACCAGCGCTTGCAGCGGGGTGTTGGTCCGCACCCGGCGGAGGGTGCACGCCTCCCGGCTCGGGGCGTCGAACGTGGTCATCGACGGGTACGGGTTGGTCCGCCGCCACTCGGTGTAGATGCCCCGCCGGTAGCGGTCCTCGCCGGGGCTGGTCTGCCAGTCCATGCTCCGGCCGAACGCCGCGTTCAGCCCGAACGCCGGCTGCGGCGGCCGGGCCGGCGGGCCGTACAGCTTCGGGCTGAGCAGCCCGGCGACGGCCAGCGCCTGGTCGCGGACCGTCTCGGCCGGCAGCCGGAACCGGGGGCCGCGGCTGAGCAGCTTGTTGTCCGGGTCTTTGGCCAGCGCCTCCGGAGTGACACGGGACGACTGCCGGTACGCCTGACTGGTAACGAGCAGCATGAGCAGGCGCTTCACGTCCCACTTCAACCCGTCCTGGAACTCGACCGCCAGCCAGTCGAGCAGCTCGGGGTGCGTCGGCAGTTCCCCCTGGGCGCCGAACTCCTCGGCCGTCCGCACCAGCCCGGCCCCGAACACCTGCTCCCAGAACCGGTTCACCGTCACCCGGGCGGTGAGCGGGTTGTCCGGCGAGACGAGCCACTTCGCCAGGGCCAGCCGGTTGACCGGCTCGCCCTTCGGCAGCGGGTGGAGGGCCGCCGGGACGCCCTCCGTCACCACGTCCGCCGTGTCCTGGAAGTTGCCGCGGCGCTGCAGCTTCGTCACCCGCCGCTGGCCGGCCGGCAGCTCCTTCATCACCGGCACCGTGGTCGCCGGGGCGAGGGCGGCCTGCTCCGCCCGCAGCTTGTTCGCCTGTACCGCCAGCCCGGCCTGCACCAGCCCCGGCTGGTGTTTCGCCGCCTTTTCCAGCCCCTTCACCCGCCTGTCCAGGGCGGCCCGGGCGGCGGCTTTCGCCTTGGTGTCGCCGACGCTCAGGACCGGGCTTTCGTCCCGCCTGTCCGCGTCGGCCGTGTTGTTGAAGACGGCGAACAGCCGGAAGTACTCGGTCTGGGTGATCGGGTCGTACTTGTGGGTGTGGCACTGGGCGCAGGCGGCGGACGTGCCCATCCACACGGCCAGGGTCGTGTTCACCCGGTCGACCACGGCCGCGTTGCGGAACTCCTCGTCGTCCGTCCCGCCCTCGCTGTTGGTCATCGTGTTGCGGTGGAAGGCCGTCGCGATCCGCTGGTCGTCGGTCGGGTTGGGCAAGAGATCGCCGGCGATCTGCTCGACGGTGAACCGGTCGAACGGCAGGTTCCGGTTGAACGCCCGGATGACCCAGTCGCGGTACGGCCAGATGGTCCGCGGCGGGTCGTCGGCGTACCCGGCGGAGTCGGCGTACCGGGCCAGGTCGAGCCACATCCGCGCCCAGTGCTCGCCGAACGCCGGCTTGGCGAGCTGCCGGTCCACGTACCGCTCGTAGGCGTCCGCCGCCTTGTCACTGACGAACGCTTCGACTTCTTCCAAGTTCGGCGGCAGTCCGGTCAGGTCGAGGGCGGCCCGGCGGGCGAGGGTGTACCGGTCCGCCTCCGGCTGGAAGCCCAGCCCGGCGGCCCGCAGCTTGGCCGACAGGAAGGCGTCGATCGGACTTTTTCCGTTTTCCTTTTCACTTTTTCCTTCCGACGGCACCGGCGGCCGGACTGGCTTGGCGTAGGACCAGTGGACGGCGTAGGGCGCCCCGGCCTTGATCCAGCGGGTGAGAACGTCCACCTCGGCGGGGGTGAGCTTCTTGCCGGTCTTGGGCGGCGGCATCAGTTCGCCGGGGTCGGCCGTCGTCACCCGCTTGACCAACTCGCTCTCGGCCGGCTTGCCGGGCACGACCGCCGACTCGATGGCCCCGTCCCGGGTGTCGAGCCGCAGCCCGGCCTTCAGCGCCTTCTCGTCCGGCCCGTGGCAGGCGAAGCAGTTGTTGGACAAGATCGGCCGCACGTCCCGGTTGAAGTCCGGGTCGGCGGCGGGTAGCCGTGAGACTGAGCCGATTGCGGCGACAACAACCCAGGCGACGATCCGAGAGGGAGGCATTCGACGGCACCGGGAGGAGGGCGGCGTGGCGGGTGCTGCTATTGTGCCCGCAGACGGCCGGCCGGGCAACTGATCACCGCCGGGACTCCGTGGGTTCGCTGGACGGGCTTCCTCCCCTCCGCTTCGGGGAGGGGGCCGGGGGAGGGGTGCCCCAGGGCTGCAACCCGTCGCCGAGGCTCCGAACTCGCCGGGTCGGGCTGGGGTCGTGCCCCCCCGAAGCGGAGAGGGGGAGGAAAGCCGAGCGGCCAGAGGTCTGCCGCTGGAGCGCCCCGGTTGGCGGCCGGCGATGGGATGAGGTAAGCTATCCCCGGCCGCCCGCCCCAGACCCCGCCCCCGGACCCGCCCGATGCGCCACCTGTTGCTCCTGGCCGTTCTGCTCGCCGGGCCGGCCGTCTCGCCGCCCGCACAGGCCCAGACCCCGCCGAAGAAGAAGGAGCCGAAACCGCCCCCGCCGCCCCCGCCGGCCGTCTCGAAGGGGCCGAACATCGTCTTCATCTTCTCCGACGACCACGCCTACCAGGCGATCAGCGCCTACGGCCACCCGCTCAAGCTGCTCCAGACCCCGAACATCGACCGGATCGCGGCCGGCGGGATGCGGTTCGACCGGTGCCTGGTGCCGAACTCCATCTGCGGGCCGAGCCGGGCGACCGTCCTGACCGGCAAGTACTCGCACGCCAACGCCTTTTACAACAACACCAACTCCCGGTTCGACGGCGGCCAGATGACGTTCCCCAAGCTGCTCCAGGCGGCCGGGTATCAGACCGCGGTCATCGGCAAGTGGCACCTGGTGTCCGAGCCGACCGGGTTCGACCACTGGCACATCCTGCCCGGCCAGGGGGTGTACTACAACCCGCCGATGGTCCGGGACGACGAACCGGTCCGGCACCAGGGGTACGTGACGGACCTCATCACCGACTTCTCCCTGGAGTGGCTGGGGAAGCGGGACAAGGCCCGGCCGTTCCTGCTCATGTGCCAGCACAAGGCGCCGCACCGGGCGTGGGAGCCGGCCCTCCGCCACCTGGGGCACGACAACGACCGCAAGTACCCGGAGCCGGACACCCTGTTCGACGACTACGCCGGCCGGGGGAAGGCGGAGGCCGGCCAGGACATGACCATCGCCAAGACGCTCACCCTCCGCGACCTGAAGCTGGTCCAGCCGCCGCAACTGACCCCGGACCAGAAGAAGCAGTGGGACGCGTACTACGCCCCGCGGAACAAGGCGTTCCGGGAGGCCAACCCGGAGGGCAAGGAGCTGGTCCGGTGGAAGTACAACCGGTACTTGCACGACTACCTGGGGTGCGTCAAGGCGGTGGACGAGGGGGTCGGCCGGCTGCTCGACTACCTGGACAAGGAGGGGCTGGCGGCCAACACCATCGTCGTGTACGCCTCCGACCAGGGGTTCTTCCTGGGCGAGCACGGGTGGTTCGACAAGCGGTGGATCTTCGAGGAGTCGCTGCGGACGCCGATGCTCGTCCGCTGGCCGGGCGTCACCCCGCCCGGGTCGGTGTGCCCGGACATGGTCAGCACCCTGGACCTGGCCCCGACCTTCCTGGAGGCCGGCGAGATCGGCGGCAAACGGATGCCGAAGATGCCGACCGACCTGCAGGGCCGGTCGCTGCGGCCGGTGCTGGAGGGCAAGACCCCGGCCGACTGGCGGAAGAGCTTCTACTACCACTACTACGAGCACCCGGCCGACCACAACGTCGCCAAGCACTACGGGGTGGTCACGGACCGGTACAAGCTGGTCCGGTTCTACGAGCCGGAGACCAACTACTGGGAGCTGTTCGACCGCCAGGCCGACCCGAAGGAGCTGACCAACGTGTACGACAAGCCGGAGTACGCGGCC
Organism: Gemmataceae bacterium; assembly: GCA_046350115.1. Taxonomy (GTDB): domain Bacteria; phylum Planctomycetota; class Planctomycetia; order Gemmatales; family Gemmataceae; genus JAXMAZ01. The sequence goes on along the minus strand of JAXMAZ010000011.1, from coordinate 136,834 downwards.
GCCCGGAAGGAGCTGGAGGCGGAGCTGGCCCGCCTGCGGGCGGAGCTGAAGGTGCCCGACCCGGACCCGCCGGAGACGATCATCCCGCGGGCGAAGAAGCCGAAGACGGCGAAGGCGAAGAAGTAGCCCCCGAGGGTTGGCACACCTCCTCCCTCCTCGTTCCCACGCTCTGCGTGGGAACGCACGGGGGCGACGCTCCGCGTCGCGGGCAGCCCGCCCGGGGACGCTCTCCCTCCTCGTTCCCACGCTCTGCGTGGGAACGCCGCGCTCGACGCTCTGCGTCGAGTGAACGTCTCGCATGGACACCAAACTGCACGCGGAGCGTGCAGAAGACCGTTCCACGCAGAGCGTGGGAACGAGAGGTAAGACCGTTCCCACGCTCTGCGTGGGAACGAGGAGGGAGGAGGTTAACCCCCGCGAGCCCACGGCCGACAGCCCGTGGGCTTTTGACGCCCCAAGTATACTGGGGGGGACGGCCTCCTCTCAGACACGGGTGACGCGATGCCGGGGCGGGTGGTGCTGGCGATGAGCGGCGGGGTGGACAGTTCCGCGGCCGCGGTCCTGCTCCGGCGGCAGGGGTACGAGGTGATCGGCCTGTTCATGCGGACCGGCACCCACACCGATGCCGCCGACCACCGGCCGGACAACAAGAAGGGGTGCTGCTCGGCGATCGACGCCGGGGACGCCCGCCGGGTGGCGGACAAGCTCGACCTGCCGTTCTACGCCCTCGACTTCGAGCGGGAGTTCGACAAGATCATCGACTACTTCGCCGCCGAGTACGCCAAAGGCCGCACCCCGAACCCGTGCGTGGTGTGCAACACCTGGCTGAAGTTCGGCGAGCTGTGGAAGTTCGGCCGGCAGCTCGGGGCGGTACGTCGCCACCGGCCACTACGCCCGGGTGGTCCGCGGGCCGCACGGGGCCGAGTTGCACACCGCCGCCGACCCGGACAAGGACCAGAGCTACGTCCTGCACGGCATCCAGCGGGAGGTGCTGGACCACCTGCTGTTCCCACTCGGCGACCTGACCAAGCCGCAGGTCCGGGAGATCGCCCGGGAGGCCGGGCTGCTCGGCGTGGCGGACAAGCCGGACAGCGTGGAGATCTGCTTCGTCCCGAGCGGCAACCACACCGACGTGGTCCGCAAGCGGCGGCCGGAGGTGGCGGCGGCCGGGGTCATCCGGGAAAAGGACGGCACCGTCCTCGGCACCCACGACGGGATCGACCGGTTCACCGTCGGCCAGCGGAAGGGGTTGGGCGTCGCGGCCGGGAAGAAGCGGTTCGTGCTGGAGGTCATCCCGGACACCCGGGAGGTGGTGGTCGGGGACGCGGACGACCTGTTGGCCGCCGGGCTGGAGGCGTCCGGGGTGAACTGGCTGACCGATCTGCCGGCCGCCCCCCTGCCCTGCACCGCCAAAATCCGCTACCGCCACGCCGGCAGCCCGGCGACGGTGGTCGCCACCCCGGGCGGCGGGGCGCGGGTCCACTTTCTGGAGCCGCAGCCGGCCGTCACCCCGGGGCAGGCGGTGACGCTCTACGCCGGCACCCGGGTGCTCGGCGGCGGGTGGATCGAGCGGCCGATTGATTCCGGCCGGCCGGGGGAATAAGAAAGGTCTCCGCGGATCAGACAAGGGCCGGGCTGCCGCCCACGACCGGTTCGTCGGTCGGTCACCCGGCCTCCCTTTCCCACGAGGCTTCCGATGAAGCGGGTCGTGTTCGGCGGGCTGGTGGCGGCATACCTGGCGGCGCTGGTCGGGTGCGGCGGGACCAGCTCCAGCACCACCACGTTCGACAAGCGGGGGACGACGGGCCAGGACGACATGAAGAAGCGGGCCGAGACCAAAGCGACCGGCAAGTGACCGAGTGCCGGCCCGGGCGGAAGTCCGGGCCGGCTCATTTCCCCGCGAACAGCGGGCTCAGGTCGATCGTCCGCACCGGCAAGGCCGTCGCCGGCCCGGACCCGAACGCCAGGTGCAGCCGCCCGGCGGCCGGCTCGAACACCATCGTCTGGATCGTGTTCCGCCCCTGGTGGGCGTCCCCCATCCGCGCCGCCACGTCGGCGACGGTCAGCCCCTTCGCCCGCCGGGCCGCGTCCAAGGCGTCGTACCGCGGGCAGTCGGTGCTCTTCGCCAGCCCCGGACTGCGGAAGTGGTTGGTACACACCGCCAGCCCGTCCGTCGCCGGGCGGACGGCCACCGTCTTCGGCGTCACCTCGAACACCGCCGCCCGCTCCCGGTCGCACACGGCCACGTTCTGCCGGACCGTCCGCTTCGCCCCGCGGATCAGAGCTTCCGCCTCGGCCACCGTCCGGCACTCCTCCAGCACCCGCCGCAGGAGCAGGGTGTACGGGGTGCCGGACGGGTCCAGTTGGGGGGAGCCGTCGGCCGCCGCGGTCACGGACAGATCGGCCACTGTCAGCCCGGCGTCGTTCATCCCGGTGGCCAGCCCGACCATCCCGGGGAACGTGACCGCCGCGAACGCCCGCTTGCCGGCCGGCCGGCGGACGACCACCAGCGTGTATTCCGGCAGCCGGCCGACCGGCGGCCAGTCCAGGTTCCGGCCGACCAGCGGCCCGCCGGTCGCGGACCGGGCCGGCTCGACCAGCAGGGCCGAGCAGCCGGCCAGGTATCGCAGGTCCGGGGCGGTGCCGCCGAGGATCAGAAGCTCGCGGGGAACGCCGGACGCCTTGGCGGCGGCGTCCAGCTCGGCCAGGTGGTCCGGCGGGAACCGCGGGGCCATCCCGGCCCCGAGCCGGAGCATGAGCGGGTAGACCGGCCCCCACCCCTGGTCCCGGACGAACCGCTCGGCCTCCCGGATCAGCCCGCCGGCCGGCTTGAGGACCAGCACCCCGTACTGCTCGCCGATCTCGGCCGGGGTGCCGCCGACGACCAGCACCGGGGTATGATCGACGGACCGTAGTTCGCCCCCCTTGTGTTTGGCCTCGGGGTAGCGGAACGGGTCGGCCGCCGGCCCGGCGGGGGCGGCACCGAGGACGAGCAGCAGGAGTACGGTGCGAGACACGGGCGGCCTCCGGCGGGCGTCGGAGGATTGTACCGCACCGCCGGTCGGGCCGGCGGGGAGTTCCGGGGGCTGGGATCGAACCAGCGTCTTCGGGTTCAGAGCCCGACGTTCTACCGCTGAACTACCCCGGAGTGAGAGCGTTCTGTATCGAACAGCAGCGGTGGTAGGAGTCGAACCTACATGAAGCGCATTAACAGTGCGCCGCCTTACCGTTAGGCGACACCGCTGGGTGGCCCGGCAGGTCGTACACTGGCTCAGACAGCCCCCGTTGCCGGAAGGTTCGCCACGATGCTGCCGCCGCTCGCCTTCGAGCCGATCTTCAAGCACATGCTGTGGGGCGGCCGCCGGCTGCCCGGGTTCCTCGGCCGGCCGGCCCCGTCCGACGACCCGGTCGGCGAGGCGTGGGTGCTGAGCGACGTGGACGGCAGCCCGAGCACGGTGGCCGCCGGGCCGCTCGCCGGCCGCACCCTGCGGAGCCTGATCGCCGACTACCCCCGCGAGCTGTTCGGGGACGCGGTGCCCGCCGACGGCCGGTTCCCGCTGCTGCTCAAGTTCATCGACGCACGGCAGGAACTGTCCGTCCAGGTCCACCCGTGTGACGTGAAGGCGGCGGCGCTGGCCGGGCCGGGGAAACGGGGCAAGACCGAGGCGTGGGTGGTGCTCGACCGCGACCCGGCCACCAGCCGCATCTACGCCGGCTTCCGCCCCGGGGTGACGGCCGCCGACTTCCGCGACGCGCTGGCTGCCGGGACCGCCGCCCACACCCTGCACGCCTTCACCCCGGACCCCGGCGACTGCGTGTTCCTGCGGGCCGGCACCGTCCACGCCATCGGGGCGGATCTGCTCATCTTCGAGGTGCAGCAGACGAGCGACATCACGTATCGCCTCTACGACTGGGACCGGGTGGACGCGAAGACCGGCAGGCCGCGGGAGCTGCACGTCGACCACGGGCTGACGTGCAGCGACTTCGACGCCGGCCCGTGCCACCCGGTCAAGCCGCGGCACGGGCGGCAGGAGTTGGCCGGGTGCGAGTACTTCAGCCTCCACCGGTGGACCGGCGACCGCCCGCACCCGGTCGGGGCGGCCGGGGCGTGCCGGGTGGTGGTCGGGGCGGCCGGGAGCGGGGAGCTGGTCTGGGCCGGCGGACGGGAGCCGGTCGGGCCGGGAACCGTGCTGCTGCTGCCGGCGTGCGTCGGCGAGGCCCGGGCCGAGCCGACCGGCGGCCCGGTCACGGTGCTGGAGTGCGGGCTGGGTTCTTCATAACCTTCCCTCACAACCAACACCCCGAACGCCCACCCGTTGCCACGGGTGGGCCGAGACTGCCCCACGCGGAACGCACCCGATCACGGCGGGGACCGCTATGGACATCGACCTGAACGCCGACCTGGGCGAAGGGGCCGGGTTCGACGCCGCCCTGATGCCGCTCGTCACCTCGGCGAACGTCTGCTGCGGGGCGCACGCCGGCGACCCGGTGATCCTCCGCGCGACTCTGGAGCTGGCCGCCAAGCACGGGGTCGCGGTCGGCGCCCACCCCGGATACCCGGACCGCGAGAACTTCGGCCGGGTTGATTTGCCGCTCTCCCCGGCGGACATCCGCACCCACTGCCAGTACCAGGTCGGCGGCCTGGAGGCGGTCGCCCGGATCGTGCCGGTGGCGGTCCGGTATCTGAAGCCGCACGGGGCGCTGTACAACCGGGCCTGCCGGGAGGAGAAAATCGCCGGGGCCGTCGCCGCGGTCGCGTTCACCACCGGGCTGGCAGTCGTCGGGCTGCCAGGGTCCGCGTTGGAGGCGGCTGCCGACCGGCTGCACCTGCCGTTCGTCCCCGAGGGGTACGCCGACCGCAAGTACCGGCCGGACGGGTCGCTCGTCCCACGGGGCGAGCCGGGGGCGTTCGTCCACGACCCGCAGGAGGCGGTCGAGCAGGTCGAGTGGCTGGTCCGGGAGAAGGGGGTCCGTACGGTCTGCGTCCACGGGGACAACCCGGACGCGGTGGCGTTCGCGTCCGCGGTCCGGGCCGCGCTGCTCAGCCGGGGGGCCACGTTGAAGCCGTTCGCGTGAGCCTGACCGTCGTTGCCCCCGGGCTGTACACCCTGCCGGTGGACGCCGGCCGGCCGGGGCATCGCGCCCTCGGGGTGCCGACCGGCGGGGCCGCGGATCGTGCCGCCCTGGCCCTCGGCAACGCCCTCGTCGGCAACCCGCCGGACGCCTGTGCCCTGGAGCTGACGCTCGCCGGCCCGACCCTGCGGGCGGACGCCCCGGCCGTCGCCGTGGTGTTCGGCGCCCCGTTCGCCGTGGCCGTCAACGACCGCGTGATCCCGGCCGGTACCACCTTCCGCCTCGCCCCGGGCGACACCCTTCGCATCGGCGGCACGGCCGTCGGTGTCCGCGGCTACCTGTGCGTGGCCGGCGGGTTCAACCTGCCCGTCATCCTGGGTAGCCGCACCGCCCTGGAGCCGCTCAAAGTCGGGGACGTTTTGCCGTGCGGCACGGTCGAAGCCCCAATCGGCCGGTTGCTCCCGGAAGTCACAACGGCTGCCTTGGTAACCACCCAACCACCCAACCGCCCAACCACCCTTCAAGTCCTCGACGGCCCGCAGCGGGAGTGGTTCGCCGACGACCGGTTCTTCACCACGGAGTACACGGTCAGCCCGACCAGCAACCGGATGGGCGTCCGGCTGGTCGGCGAGCCGCTGAGCCGGCGGCCGGGGGAGTTGGTGTCCGAGCCGGTCGCCCCGGGGGCGGTGCAGGTGTTGAACGACGGCCGGCCGGTCGTCCTCGGCGTGGACGGGCAGACCATCGGCGGCTACCCGAAGGTGACCCACATCATCCGGGCCGACCTCGACCGGCTCGCCCAACTGCGGCCCGGCGACGCGATACGGTTCCGGCGGGTGACGGCGGCCGAGGCCGAGGCCGCCGCCCGGGAGCGGGCGAGTCGGCTGCGGGGTGGCTGGCGCGGCTGTCCTTGTAGGGCGGTGCCGAGGCTTTGGGAGGCCCGCCGGCCCGGGCAATGGCAAGCTGCCCCAACGGCGGGCCTCCCAAAGCCTCGGCACCGCCCTACGCCGGTGGCGGCACACTTCCCCTGGATTCCCGCCGTTGCCCTGGTTATCGTCGCGACCAATCCGACGGAACGCCAGGGAGGGCGGGACATGGGCTCCTGGATCGGGAGTGGGTGCCTGGTCGCGGTGACGGCCGGGATGGTGTGGTTCGTGTCGATTGGGCCGGCCGGGCACAGCCACTGCGGGCCGTGCCTGGGGACGTGTCCGGCGGCCCCCGTCGTAGCGGCTGAAGCGGAGGCGGAGCAGCCCCGGCTGTTGCACCTGGCCCCGGCGGTGCGGTACGACGAGCCGCCGCTGGCCCGGTTCACTGCCCCCCCGCCGGCGACCGCCCCGGGGCTGGTCCAGGCGACCTATCAGGAGTCGGCGACCCCGCTGGTCGAAGTGGCCCCGATGCCGCGGCCGGTCGTCCCGCCGGGCGGCCCGCGGATCGCAGGGCCGAACGACCGGTTTTGATGGTTAGCGATAGGCACGTAGCCGGGAGCCTGAGCGACCGGAGGTAGTACACTTCCGGTCGCTATCGTGAGCGCCTTCGGCTTCGCGGACGAACGATTGGAGGGTTAAACTTGAGCTGGCGGAATCTCGGGGAGAGTTCGGGCTGTACCGGTCCGGCCGTCTACAGACTAAGAAACCCTAACTTTACCTCGTCACCGGGTCGAGGCGGTACCAGCAGACCTTGATGCAGGCGAGGGTGAGGAACGCCTGGTGGATGTCCGAGCGGCGCTCGTACCGGACCTTCAGCCGGCGGTTCTGGTGGACCGCCGCGATCGTCCGCTCGACCACGTACCGGTCCTTCCCCAGCCCGCTCCCGTGCGGCGCCCCCGGCCGGGCAAAGATCGGCGCGACGCCCATCCACCGGAGGACCGCCTCGTGCCCGGCCGACCGGTACGCCCGGTCGCCGAGCAACTCCTCCGGAACCCGCCCGGGCCGGCCGTACCCGGCCAGCGGGCAGGCGACGACGGTGGCCAGGAGCATGGTCACGTCGTGGGCGTTGGCGGCGCTCACCCGGCAGGCCAGCGGGACGCCGGCCCGGTCCACCATCAGGTGGTGCTTGGTGCCGTTCTTCCCGCGGTCCGTGGGGTTCGGGCCGGTATCGACCCCCAAAACCGCGCGGACGCTCGACGAGTCGATGGCGCACTTGGACCAGTCGAGCTTCCCCGCCCCGGCCAGCCGCTCCAGGAGGACGGCGTGGATGCGGTCCCAGGTGCCGTCGGCCTGCCAGTCCCGCAGCCGCCGCCAGCACGACATCCCGCACCCGCAGTTCAGCTCGGCCGGGAGATCCTCCCACGGCAGCCCGGTCTTGAGCACGAACAGGATGCCGGTCAGGGCCTGGCGGTGCGGCAGCGGCGGCCGGCCTCCCTTCGGGCTCGGCGGGGGCAGCGGCGGCAGGGTCGGCTCGATGATCGCCCACAGGGCGTCGGGCAGCAGCGGCTTGGCCATCCGTGGCGTCCTCCGGTCGGGGCCAGCAGCTTCCACGATAGCGGCCGGTCAGGCAAGTAAAGTTAGGGCTTCTAAGGCTTGTCACAGCTGACGGGCAACCCATCCCGATCCCTACACTTCTTGGAGGTATCGATCCGTCGGGAACGGTCGACATCGGTGAGGCTGGCAACTTCGAGAAGCGGCGATTCGATTTGATCAGGGGGATAGAGACTTGCTCGGGTCATTCCGCTGGCAACCTCTGGCGTTACCTTTGCCAGTTCACGCGCCTGCAAGTTACTTATCCGCACTGTCGGCTCCAGTACACCTTTTTGCAGGCTGCTAGTAAAGCTGAAGCCGAGATATTGGAAGGAGAGGCGGTGAAGGAGTACGTCATCCGGCACGGACAACTCCCGATCCTCAATCGGGAACTGCCGCGACCTTACGACGACGATGCTTGGAACCGTATTTGGGAACAGGTGAATGGCGTACCTGCTGATTCGGTGACCTACCCAATACCAGTTTAGGTCGGACCGTAGAGTTGCAGACAGATTGTTGTCATGCCGTTCTCTGCTCTGAGCAAGCGGTCACAGCCGGGCCACCTGGCTATGCACGGTTCGCCTTCGTCGTCGCATCGGCAGCCGGCTAGCCTACCATATCCTCCTGCCGGGTCCGCCCCGCTGGTGTGAGGATGTCCGCCTATGCCGTCGCCCCGCCGTATCGTCGCCGTGTTCGCCGCCCTCGTCCTGGCCGGGTGGGCCGTCACCGCCGCCGGCCAGGCGCCGGGCGGGGCCGCCCCCGAACGGCCGGCCGGGGTGGAGGTGGAGATCGACCGGGCGGCCGGCGGCCCGCCGGTCGTCGGCACCTACACCGGGTCGGTCGTCCGGCTGAAGTCCGAGTACGGGACGCTCGACCTGAACGTCCGCAGCGTCCGCACCCTGGACCTGTCGGCCGTCGACGACCGGGTCGCGGCCAGCGTCACCCTGACCGACAAGTCCCACCTGTACGGCCCGCTGCTGACCGAGGCGTTCCCGGTGGTGGTGGACGGCCGGCCGCAGGAGATCCCCGCCCGGGAGGTGAGCCGGATCCAGTTCCGGCACCCGAAGGACACGTCCCTGGCCGCCGCCCTGATCGGGCTGCTGACGCTCACCCTGCTGGAGATCGTGCTCGGGGTAGACAACGTCATCTTCCTGGCCATCGTGGCCAGCAAGCTGCCCCGGGAGCAGCAGCGGGCGGCACGGCGGATCGGGCTGGGGGCGGCGCTCGGCACTCGCATCCTGCTGCTGCTCGCCCTGACCTGGCTGCTCGGGCTGACCAAGCCGGTCCTCACCCTGCCGAACCTGCCGCTGTTCGAGACGGCCGAGGCCCGCGGGGTGTCGTGGCGGGACATCATCCTGATCCTGGGCGGCATCTTCCTGATCGGCAAAAGCACCCTGGAGTTGCACCACAAGGTGGAGGAGAGCCGGGGGGCGGCGCACCCGGACGGCGGGGCGGCCAAGCCGCGGAAGCCGGTCGGGTTCTGGCGGGTGATCGCCGAGATCGCGGTCATCGACATCATCTTCTCGCTGGACTCGGTCATCACCGCCGCCGGGGTGGTGGACGAGCGGTGGGTGATGATCACCGCGGTCATCCTGGCCGTCGGCATCATGCTGGTGGCGGCCGAGCCGATCGCCCGGTTCGTGGACAACCGGCCGACGTTCAAGGTGCTGGCCCTCAGCTTCCTCATCCTGATCGGGGTGCTGCTGGTGGCCGAGGGGTTGGGCCAGCACATGAACAAGGGGTACATCTACTTCGCCATGGCGTTCGCAGTGGCCGTGGAGGCGGTGAACATGCGGCTGCGGCCGGGCCACGGCGACCAGTTGCGGGAACTGCCGAAGGGCGAGCCGGGGGCGTAAGCCCCCGGGTTCAGGCCTCGGCGACTTCACCCGGGGCTTACGCCCCCGGCTCGCCCCGCAGCACCCGAAGCCCGCCCCGCAGGCTCGGGAACGCCAGCTCGTCCGGGGCCACGTCCGCCAGCGGCCGCCACTCCAGTGCGGCCACCGCGTCCAGCGGCTGCGCCGGTCCGGGTCGATCGCCTCGCCGGCGAAGATCAGGTCCACCACCGGGTACACCAGCCCCTGATACGGGTACTCGTTCGTCCACGACCCGAGGTAGCGCAGCCCGCGGACCTCCAGCCCGACCTCCTCCCGGGTCTCCCGCCGCACCCCTGCCTCGGCCGACTCGCCGTAGTCGAGGAACCCGCCGGGTAGGGCCAACTTCCCCTTTTGCGGCTCGTTCGCCCGGCGGAAGAACAGCACCTGGCCGTCCGGCCGGGCGAGGAACACGGCCGCCGCCACGCACGGGTTGAAGAAGAACGTCAGGGCACAGCCGCCGCAGACGAACGGGTTGGCCCCGCCGGCCGCCGGGGCGGCGCACCGGGGACAGTGGCGGATCACCTCGGGCGGGCGCATCGGGTCAACTCCGTGTGGCAGCTGTGGTGGGTCTTGCTCCCCTCTCCGCTTCGGGGAGGGGGCCGGGGGAGGGGTCTGCGCTCCGACCCGGTTCAGAGACTTTGAAATCACTGTCGCGGTGGCAGGCCTCACCCCTCCCCCGGCCCCCTCCCCGAAGCGGAGAGGGGGAGAAAAGCCGAGGCAGCCCGAGGCTCTCTGTCGCATCGGCCGTCTCGTATGGCAGGGCGGGTTCCGGTATACTAGCGGCACCCGCCTGACCGCCCCTCCGTCCGCTCCCCGGAGATGCCGCTGATGGCCCGGACCCTGGCCCTGGTGTGTGTCGCGTCGCTGGCCGTCTCCCCCGTCCGGGCGGACGGCGACCCGGCCGCCGCGTCGTTCGAGAAGGACGTCCTGCCGCTGTTCAAGGCCAAGTGCTTCTCCTGCCACGACGGCCGGAAGGCGACCGCCGGGCTGCGGCTGGACGTGCGGGGCAAGGCGTTCGGCAAGGGGGAGTCCGGGGCGGTGGCCATCGTCCCCGGCAAGCCAGACGCCAGTGAGGTGGTGAAGCGGATCACCAAGCCGGACGACGACGAACTGCTGATGCCCACGTCCGGCGACCGGCTGACCCCGGCCGAGGTGGCGAAGGTGAAGGCGTGGATCGCCGCCGGGGCCAAGTGGCCGGACGCCCTGGCGAACGAACCCAAGGGGGTCCACTGGGCGTTCATCCCGCCGAAGCGGCCGGCCGTCCCCAGTACCAAGTTCCCCGCGTCCCACCCGATCGACGCCTTCGTCCGCGCCCGGCTGGCGAAGGAGGGGCTGACCCCGACGAAGGAGGCGGACAAGGTGACGCTCTGCCGGCGGGTCCACCTGGACCTGACCGGCCTGCCGCCGTCGCCGAAGGAGGTCGACGCGTTCCTGGCGGACGACCGGCCGGACGCCTACGAGCGGCTGGTGGACCGGCTGCTCGCCTCCCCACACTTCGGCGAGAAGTGGGCCCGGCCGTGGCTGGACGCCGCCCGGTACGCGGACAGCGACGGGTTCGAGAAGGACAAGCCGCGGTTCGTCTGGTTCTACCGGGATTGGGTGATCAACGCCCTCAACCGGGATTTGCCGTATGACCGGTTCGTCATCGAGCAGATCGCCGGCGACCTGCTGCCGAACGCCACCCAGGACCAGCTTGTTGCCACCGGCTTCCTGCGGAACTCGATGATCAACGAAGAAGGCGGCGTCCACCCGGAGCAGTTCCGGATGGAGGCGATGTTCGACCGGATGGACGCCATCGGCAAGGGCGTCCTCGGGCTGACCGTCCAGTGCGGCCAGTGCCACTCGCACAAGTTCGACCCGATCAGCCAGACCGAGTACTACCGGCTGTTCGCCTTCCTGAACAACGCCCACGAGGCCAGCCCGACGGTGTACACCCCGGCCGAGCAGATGAAGCGGGCCGAGGTGCTGCGGGCGGTCAAGGACATCGAGGCGGACCTGAAGCACAAGCACCCGGACTGGCAGGCCAGGATGGCCGCCTGGGAGAAGTCGGTAGCGGGCGACCAGCCGAAGTGGACGGTGGTCCGGCCGGACGTGGACGACCTGTCCACCGGCGGGCAGAAGTACCTGCCCCAGCCGGACGGGTCGCTGCTCGCCCAGGGGTACGCCCCGACCAAGCACGCGGTCAAGCTGGCGTGGACGACCACCGAGAAGGACATCACCGGCTTCCGGCTCGAACTGTTGAACGACCCCAACCTGCCGCGGAACGGCCCCGGCCGGTCGCTGGAGGGGACCGGGGCGCTGACCGAGTTCGAGGCGTGGTACGCCCCGGCCGACAAGGCGGACGGCAAGTTCGAGCGGGTCAAGTTCAAGCGGGCGACGGCCGACGTGGAGCAGCCCGAAACGCCGCTCAAGGCCTTCTACGACGACCGCGGCAAGGCGAAGCGGGTGACGGGGCCGGTGGCGTTCGCCATCGACGGCAAGACCGAGACGGCCTGGGGCCACGACCTCGACCCGGGCCGGCGGAACCTGCCCCGCAAGGCGGTGTTCACGGCCGACAAGCCGATCCCGGGGTTCCCGAAGGGGACGGCGATCCACGTCTACCTGAAGCAGAACCACGGCGGGTGGAACAGCGACGACAACCAGAACTGCAACCTCGGCCGGTTCCGGCTGAGCACGACCACCGCCCCGGACCCGGTGGCCGACCCGCTGCCGATGGCCGTCCGGGAGATCCTGAAGGTGCCGGCCGAGAAGCGGACGCCGGCCCAGGTGGAGGCGGTGTTCGCGCACTGGCGAACCACGGTGCCGGAGTGGAAGGAAGCGAACGAGGCGATCGACGCCGCCTGGCGGGAGCACCCCGAGGGGACGACCCAACTGGCCCTCCAGGAGCGGGCCGACCCGCGGCCGACGGCCGTGCTCAAGCGGGGCGACTTCCTCAAGCCGGGGGAGAAGGTCGACCCCGGGGTGCCGGCGGCCCTGCACCCGCTGTCGAAGACCGCCCCGCCGAACCGGCTCGGGTTCGCGCAGTGGCTGGTCGACCCGAACTCGCCGACCACCGCCCGGGCGGCGGTCAACCGGGTGTGGCAAGGGTACTTCGGGGCCGGCATCGTCACCAGCCCGGAGGACCTCGGCACCCAGAGCGACCCGCCGACCCACCCGGACCTGCTCGACTGGCTGGCGTGCGAGTTCATGAGGCCGTCGGACGGGTCGGCCGCGTGGGGCGTCAAGCGGCTGCACCGGCTGATCGTCACCAGCGCCACCTACAAGCAGGGCTCGGCCGTCACGCCCGACCTGCTGGCCCGGGACCCGGCGAACAAGCTGCTGGCCCGCGGGCCGCGGTTCCGGGTGGACGCCGAGTCGGTCCGGGACATCGCCCTGGCGGCCAGCGGGCTGCTAGAGCGGACGGTCGGCGGGCCGAGCGTGTACCCGCCGGTCCCCGGGTTCCTGATGCTGCCGCCGGCCAGCTACGGGCCGAAGGTGTGGCCGGAGGCGACCGGCCCGGACCGGTATCGCCGCAGCCTGTACGTGTTCAGCTTCCGCAGCATCCCGTACCCCCCGCTGACCGCGTTCGACGCCCCGAACGGGGACTTCGCCTGCGTGAAGCGGACCCGGTCGAACACCCCGCTCCAGGCGCTCGTGGGCATGAACGAGCCGATCTTCCTGGAGGCCGCCCAGGCGCTCGCCCGGCGGGTGCTGAGTGAGGGCGGGAAGTCGGACACCGAGCGGATGTCGTATGCCTTCCGGCTGGTGACGGCCCGCACGCCGGCACAGGCGGAAGCGGACGCGCTGCTGCGCCTGCTGGCGAAGCAGACGGCGAAGTTCGCCGACCCGGCGAGCGACCCGTGGGCGGTGGCGTTCCGCGGGCCGGAGGAACACCGCAAGCTGCCGCACACTGCCACCCCGGCCCAGGCGGCGGCGTGGACGGCCGTCGCCCGGGTGTTGCTGAACCTGGACGAGACGGTAACCAAGGAGTGATCCCGCGGCCGTCGGGGTTGAAGCCACGGCCGGTTCGGCGCGACCGCCCCCCGCCCGTTGGAGCCGCGGAGCGGCGGCCGAATCTAGCCCCGGCTCCCGCCGTGGGCTCCGGGGCTTGGGGCATGGGTGGCGGTCGTTCCCACGGCTCCCGCCGTGGGCTAGACACGGCCGCCGCTCCGCGGCTCCAACCGGGCGGTCCCGTCCCGGAACCGGGAATTATTCACGCGCCGCGTCCGAACATGGCCGGCGATGGAGCCGCGGAGCGGCGGCCGTGTCTAGCCCACGGCGGGAGCCGTGGGAACGACCGCCACCCATGCCCCAAGCCCCGGAGGGGCGGCCGTCGGAGACCTCGCCCGTGGCCCACACCTACCACAAGCTGTTGTTCCACGTCGTCTTCAGCACCAAGCACCGCCAGCCGCTCATCACCCCGGACTGGCAGCCCGACCTCTACGCCTACATCGGTGGCATCCTGCGGAACCGCAAGACCGACCTCCTCGCGGCCGGTGGAATGCCCGATCACATTCACCTGCTGCTGAAACACCCGGCCGGCGCCGCCCTGGCCGACACCGTCCGCGACCTGAAGGCCGTCTCCTCCAAGTGGCGGCACGACGCCGGCCACCCGGCGTTCGCCTGGCAGACCGGGTACGGGGCGTTCAGCGTCAGCCAGTCGATGGCCGACACCGTGTCCGGCTACATCGGCTGCCAGGAGGACCACCACCGCGGCCGGTCGTTCCAGGACGAGTTCACCGAACTCCTCCGCCGGCACGCGATCGAGTACGATGCCCAGTACCTGTGGGACTGACCGGAGGCCACCTGATGCGCTCGCTCCTCGCCCTGCTCCTGCTCGCCCCGCCCGCCGTCGCGGCCGACGACGGGTTCGTCCCGCTGTTCAACGGGAAAGACCTGTCCGGGTGGGTGAACGTGAACACCGCCCCCGGCACGTTCTTCGTCAAGAACAACGAGATCGTCACCACCGGGTCGCCGACGGGATACCTGCGGACCGACCGGCAGTACGAGAATTTCGTGCTGGAGTTCGAGTGGATGCACACCCGCGCCCAGGGGATGGCGAACAGCGGGCTGTTCGTCTGGGGCGACCCACTACCGGCCGTCGGCACCGGGTACACCCGCGGGATCGAGGTGCAGGTGCTCATCAACTACGAGGCCGACTGGGCCACCAGCCACGGCGACCTGTTCAGCATCTGGGGGGCGAGGTGCGTCCCGGACCGGCCGCACCCGAAGGGGGCCGAGCGGTGCCTGCCGAGCGAGCGGCGGGTGAAGGGGGCCGGGTTCTGGAACCACTACAAGGTGGTGGCCAACGACGGAGTGCTGAAGCTGCACGTCAACGGCAAGGAGGTGTCGGGGGTCAGCAAGTGCAGCCCGCGGAAAGGCTACCTGGCCCTGGAGAGCGAGGGGGCCGAGTGCCACTTCCGGAACCTCAAGATCAAGGAGCTGCCGAGCACCAACCCGAAGCCGGACGAGGTCGCCGACGTGTGGAAGGGGCACAAGAGCCTGTTCGACGGGCTGACCCTGACCGGGTTCAAGGGCGACGGTTGGGCGGCCAGTGACGGGGTGCTGCGGGCGAAAGCCGGGGCCGGACCGTTGATCACCGAACAGCCTCTACCCGCCGGCGAACTGATCTTCGACTGGAAGTTGCCGGGTAAGGGACCGGTCGGGTACGGGAGCCACAAGGGCATGGGCGGCGCCTGGCAGCGGGCGACTGTACAGTTGGTCGGCGGCCGGGAGGCGTGGCCGACGGCCCCCGGGCTGGAACTGCGGAACCTGTTCTTCGCCCCGGCGACCAAGGAGAAGTGACCATGACCCCGGCCGCGACGGAAGACTTGGCCCGTACAGTGATCGATCTCGGGATGAAGCTGCCGCCGGACGCGCGGGAGACTGTCGCACTGGAGCTAATGGAGAGTGTCGACTTCCCGCCCGAAGACCCGGAGGTGGTAAAGAGGGCGTGGCAGGAGGAGTTGGCCCGCCGGGTCAAGGCCATCGACGAGGGGAAGGTCAAGACGTACAGCGTGGCCGAGACGATGGCTTACCTCCGCCAGGTGATTGCCGAGCAGTCGCCGTCATGACGTTCATCGTCTCCGAACAGGCCCGCGACGAGGCAGCCGGGATCGCCCGCTGGTATAACGCCCAACCCGGACGGCACGGGGAAGCGTTTTTGGACGAGTTTGAGGCGGCTCTGGCCGCGATCGCCGCCAACCCGCGGCTCTATTCGCCGGCCGAGGACGGGCGGGACGGGTGTGAGGACCGCGAGTACTTCATCACACGGTTCAAGCAGCGGGTCGTCTACACCATCCGAGACGAGACCGTCACGGTGCTGTCGGTCATCCACTCCTCCCGAAAGCCCGGCACGTGGTACGTCCACCGCCGGGCGACCGAATAACCCGAGGTTCCCCATGCCCTGCTCCGACCGCTTGTACGCCGGCCAGCCGCCGGAACTGGTCGCCCGCCGGTGGTTCCTCCAGCAGTGCGGGGTCGGCCTCGGGGCCGCCGCCCTGAACACCCTGCTGCACGCCGACGGGTACGCCGCCGACGCCCCGGCCCGCGCCCTCCCGCAGCCGCACTTCGCCCCGAAGGCGAAGCGGGTCATCTTCCTGTTCATGGCCGGCGCCCCGAGCCAGCACGACCTGTTCGACTACAAGCCGAAGCTGGCCGAGATGAACGGCAAGCTGCCGCCGGCGTCGCTCCTGGAGGGCTACCGGGCGGCGTTCATCAACCCGAACTCCACCTGCCTCGGGCCGAAGTTCAAGTTCAAGAAGCACGGGAAGAGCGGGGCCGAGCTGAGCGAGCTGCTGCCCCACCTGGCGACCGTCGCGGACGACATCGCCATCGTCAAGTCGATGGCCACGGACGCGTTCAACCACGCCCCGGCCCAGGTGATGATGAACACCGGCGCCCAGCAGTTCGGCCGGCCGAGCTTCGGCGCCTGGACCCTGTACGGCCTCGGCAGCGAGAGCCGCGATCTGCCGGGGTACGTGGTGTTCAGCACCGGCGGCAAGGGGCCGAGCGGCGGGAACTCGAACTGGGGGAGCGGGTTCCTGCCCACGCTGTACCAGGGGGTGCAGTTCCGGGTCGGGGCCGAGCCGGTGCTGTACCTGGCCAACCCGAAGGGGATCGACGCCGGCCTCCAGCGGGACACCCTCGACACCCTATCGACACTGAACAAGCTGAAGCTGGACCAGGCCGGCGACCCGGAGATCGCCACCCGGATCGCCGCCTACGAGATGGCCGGGCGGATGCAGGCCGCCGCCCCGGACGTGATGGACCTGTCCAAAGAGAGCAAAGAGACGCTCGCCCTGTACGGGGCCGAGCCGGGGAAGACGAGCTACGCCAACGCCGTGCTGCTGGCCCGCCGGCTGGTCGAGAAGGGGGTGCGGTTCGTCCAGATCTTCCACGAGTCGTGGGACCAGCACGGCAACCTGGTGAACGACCTCAAGAAGAACTGCAAGGCCACCGATCAGGCGTCCGCCGCGCTGGTGAAGGATCTTAAGCAGCGGGGCCTGCTCGACGACACACTGGTCATCTGGGGTGGGGAGTTCGGCCGCACCCCGATGGTGCAGGGGGGCAACGACGGCCGGGACCACCACCCGAACGCCTTCACCTACTGGCTGGCCGGCGGCGGGGTGACGCGGGGGATCACCCTCGGGGCGACGGACGAACTCGGGTTCAACGCGGTCGAGGACCGGGTCCACGTCCACGACCTGCACGCGACGCTGCTGCACCTGCTCGGGTTCGACCACACCAAGCTGACGTTCAAGTTCCAGGGCCGGCAATTCCGGCTGACCGACGTGCACGGCAACGTGGTGAAGAAACTGCTGGCGTAAACCTGTTACCAGCCCGACGCGCCAGCGAGGGGATCCGAGGCACCCTCGCTAGCGCGTCGGGCTGGTGACGTCCCTCCCCTCCCGCACGGCGAACACCGCCGCCACCGCCAGCGTGACCGCCGCCACCCCGGCCAGGGCGGCGAACGCCGTCCCCCACCCGGACACGGCCGCCAGTCGGCCGACCCCGGACCCCGAGAGGATCGCCCCGACGTACCCGGCCGTGTCGATCAGCCCGGCCGCGGTAGACCCGCCCCGCTGGCCGCCGATCTTCAGCGCCAGCGCCCCGGCGCAGAACGTGTACGGGGCGATCAGGAAGAACGCCACCAGCGAGATCAGGCCCAGGGCGACCGCCGGCCGCACCCCGTCCGGCAGTTCGCCGACCGGCACCACCGCCAGGGCCGCCAGCGCCGCCGTCAGCCCGACCAGGGACGGCACCGCCACCCGCCCGACCCGGCCGCCGGCCCGGTCGGCCAGCCACCCGGCCAGCACCGCCGCCCCGGCCCCGACCAGCGGGAACAGCAGGCTGGTCATCCCGGCCGTCCCGGGGTCGAGCCGGGCCACCCGGGTCAGGTACGTCGGGTTCCAGAAGTTGAACGTCTCCCGGATCAGGGTCAGCCCGCCGCTCATCAGGCAGACCAGCCAGAACGGCCCGCTCCGCACCAGCGGGCCGACCAGTTGCCACAGTGACACCCGGGCGTCACCGGCGTCGGCCCCGTACACGTTGCCCGGCGGCGGGGGCGGCTCCGGCAGGCCCAGGTCGGCCGGCCGCTGCCTCAGGGCGACCACGCACGCCACCCCGATCAGCCCGAGTACGGCGGCGGACACCAGGAACACCGCCTCCCACCCGTACCGGAGCTTGACCACCCCGCCGAGGGCCAGCCGGGCGGCCGCGTCCCCGAGCAGGTAGCTCAGCGACAGCACCCCCATGACGCTGGCCAGCCGGTCGGCCGGGAACCACCGGCCGGTGATCTGCACCAGCCCGCCCCAGCCCATCGACTGGACGAACCGGTTGGCCACCCACACGGCGGTGAACGGGAGCAGCACTGCCGCCCCGGCCGCCCGCCCGGCCAGGACGAACAGGAGGGTGCAGGCGACGGACCCGAACAGCCCGGCCAGGAACAGCCGCCGGCCGCCGAGCACGTCGGCCGCGGCCCCGGTCAGCAGCTTGCCGACGGCGTAGGCCAGCACCCCGGCGGACACCACGTCCCCGATGTGCCGCTCGGTCAGGGCGGGGCCGTACTCGGCCAGCAGCAGCGGGGTGACGACGGACAGGTTGGACCGGCAGACGTAGTACCCGGCGTACCCCGCGAACAGGGTCGCGACGGTCGCCCCTTGCCACCGGCGGAGGCGCGCGTCGTCAGGCACTTCACCCATCGGTCCGGCTCCGATCGAGAGGCGGTGAGTATACGTCCGCCGGGGCCGGTCCGCAGGAGGGGCGGGTCACTTCGCCCGGAGCGGGACGGTGTACAGGTACACGGTCCGCTTCACCTCGTCCTCGGCGGACGTGACGGCCGCGGTCGCGTCCGGCCGGAACCCGGGGATCGCCGCCTCGTGGGTGACGACCCGGCTGCCCGGCTTCAGCCGCTGGAGCTTCGGCACCAGACGGCCGATCAGGTCCGGCGGCAGGTAGGCGGTCACCACGTCGGCGGCCGACAGGTCGGCGGCGAGCAGGTCGCCGCAGTCGAACCGCACCCGGCCGCCGACCCCGGCCGCGACCGCCGCACGCCAGGCGTCCGCCACCAGGCTCGGATCGATCTCCACCCCAACCGCCCGGCACCCCCGTTCCGCCGCCGCGATCACCACCCGCCCGTCCCCGCTGCCCAGGTCGTACACCACGTCCGCCGGCGTCACCCGGGCCAGGTCGAGCATCTTCGCCACCACCTCCGGCGGGCTGGGGACGTACACCGCGTCCGGCACCTTGGCCGGCCGGCTCGGGTCACGGATGTCGTAAGCGTGCAGGGTGCCCAGGTCGCGGACGTACAGCCGGCCGTTCGCCACCACCGGGAACGCCACCCCGTACTGGCTGCCCAGCCTGTCGAACGGGCGGAACTCGCTCACCTTGCGGAACCCGGACGGGTCGACGCCGGCCAGGGTCAGGGTGCCGGTCAGCGAGAACAGGTACACCCGGTTGTCGGCGACCGTGTACGTCACCCGGCCGGTCTTCTCCTCCCACACCGTCCGGCCGGTGGGCCGCTCGATGCACCGGAACCCGCCCGCGGTGCTGGCGTAGATGTGGCCGCCGAACTCGGTCAGGCTGCCGAGCCAGGAGGCGTAATCCCGGACCGGCTCGCGGTACACCTCGGTAGCAGAGAACCCGGCGTCCGTCTTGGCCAGCTTCAGCAAGACGTGTCCGGCCCCGTAGCCCGAGACGTAGAAGACGGTGTCGTCCCGGACTATTGGGGAGTAGGTGACGGCGATCCGGGGCTTCATCCCGGCGTACTGCCAGAGCAGCTTGCCGTCGGCCGCCGCCACCCCGACCATCGACCCGCTCAGGTGGTTGATGTACTGTCGCACCCCGCCGACCTCGGCCACGGCCACGGCAGCGTGAGCGGACGCCTCCTCGACCGGCAGCGGGCAGGTCCAGACCGTCTTGCCGGTCCGCTTGTCCAGGGCGGCCATCGCCGTCTTGCCGGCCGGGGTGACGATCAGCCGGTCGCCGTCGAGGAGCGGGTAGTCGCAGAACCCGAAGAAGTGAGCCTTCCCGCCGAAGTCCGCCGCCGCGTTCCGCCGCCACACGTCCAGCCCGTCCGATGCCCGCACGCACACCCAGTCGCCGAGCACCGTCACCGCGTACACCCGGTCGCCGTCCACCAGCGGGGTCCGCTGGTTCAGCCACCGCATGTTGACCAGCTCTTTCGGGGTCGGCCCGAGCCTCACCTCCCACACCTTCTTGCCGTCCGCCTCGGCGAGGGCGACCAGGTACTCGCTGCCGTCCCGGTAGCCGGTCAGGTACACCCGGCCGCCGGCCACGGCCACCGGCACCACCCCGTCCCCGATCGCGGTCGCCTTCCAGGCGAGCGACGGCCCGCCCGCCGGCCAGGCGGACAACAGCCCGGTTTCGGCGGACAGGTTCGTCCGGTCCGGCCCCCGCCACTGGGGCCAGTCGGCGGCGGCCGCGGGCAGGGTGAGGAGGGCGGCGAGCGCGACCGGCAGGACGGAGCGTCCCATAGGGCACCGGGGCTGGGCAACGGTCGGGTCCGCCGTCAGCGTACCGGCGTCGGAATCAGGGTTCGACAGTTATCCGGTCGATTCGGAGCGAACGGCAGGTCGGCACGACGGTTGCAAGCCATCCCGGCCGGGACCGTGACCTCGAACCCGAAGGTGGACCATGTTCTCCGTGATCGGCTGGATCGTGTGCGGGCTGATCGTCGGCCTTCTGGCCCGGGCGCTGGTGCCGGGGCGGCAATCGCTCGGCGTCATCCTGACGATTGCGCTGGGGATCGCCGGGGCGTTCGTCGGCGGGCTGATCTCGCAGGCGATCTGGCCGGCCTGGGCGAACGACCCGGACGTCAACCGGATGTGGCCGGGCTGGCTGATGTCGATTCTGGGGGCGGTGATCGTGCTGTGGGGCTACGTCGCCCTGACCAGCCCCCGGGACCGGCTGGCCACCCGGGCGTAACCGGTATTGCCCGCCGGGCGGGGCGAGTGGGCCGGCCCGGCGGCTTTGTAGGGTGTGTGGAGCGAGGCTCTGGGAGCGGAACGCACCGGCCCGGCAACGATGGTGTCCGAGGGATGGTGGCTCCGCGGTGCGTTCCGCAGAGCCTCCACGCACCCTACAAAGCCGCCGCACCGGCCCGCTCGCCCCGCCCGGCTACCGTGTGGCTCAGAACCGCAGACTCAGCCCTTTCAGCCGCGTCACCGTCTCGGCCATCAGGGCGTCCTCGGCCGCCTCGTCCTTGGCCGTGTAGGTTACGCTGAACCGCAGGTATGCGCCGGCGTCGTCCCACGGCACGCAGCAGACGCTCTGCTCGTGGATCAGGAACTGGGACGCCTCCTCCGCGTTGGCGAACTTCCGCTCGCCGGCCGCGGTCGGCGCCTTGGCGTACAGGAAGTACGTCCCGCCCGGCATGTCGCAGGTGAACCCGACCTGCTTGAGCGCCGCGACGAGCTTCCGCAGCCGCCGCTCGTACTTGGTCCGCACCTGCTGGGGGATCTCCGGCCGGCCGAGCGCCTCCGCGGCGGCCTGCTGGACGGCCATGAACTGGCCCGAGTCGCTGTTGTCCTTCACGTCCGCGTAGGCCTGGACGAGCTTGGGGTGGCCGCACACCCAGCCCATCCGCCAGCCGATCATGTTGAACCCCTTGCTCAACGAATGCACCTCGACGCCCACCTCCTTCGCCCCGTCCACCTGGAGGAAGCTGAGCGGCTCCCCTTTGTACGTCAGCAGGATGTGGGCGGCGTCCTGCACCACGACGACCTTGTGCGTGTGGGCGAAGTCGATCACCCGCTTGTAGAAGTCGGTGGTGGCGACGGCCCCGGTCGGGCTGTTCGGGTAGTTCAGCACCAGCAGCTTGGCCCGCCGCTTGACGTCGTCCGGGATGCCGGTCAGGTCCGGGAAGAAGCCGTTCTCCGCCCGCAGCGGCAGCCGGTGGACCTCCCCGCCCAGATACCGCGTCCAGGTGCCGGCCACCGGGTAGCCGGGGACGGTCATCAGGGTCACGTCCCCGGGGTTGATGAAGCAGGCCGGGAGCATGGCATACGCCGGCTTCGACCCGATGCAGTGACACACCTCCGTCACCGGGTCGAGCGTCACCCCGAACTGCCGCTTCATGAACCCGGCGGCGGCGTCCTTGAACGCCTGGATGCCGTTGTCCGCGTACCCTCGGTTCTCCACGCGGTCGGCTTCGGCCGCCAGCCGCCGGCGGACCGGCTCGGCCGCCATGTCGTCGTTCTCCCCGATGCCGAAGTCGAGCAGTTGGACGGTCGGCCGGTCGGCGAGGGCTTTCCGCTTGGCCCGCTTGATCTTCTCGAACTTGTAGATCTCGGTGCCCTTGCCGTAGTTGGCCCCGCCGATGCGGTCGGCGAACAGCGTCTGGAACCAGGGGTCGGCGGACATGCCGGCGTCCTCGGGGTGGGTTCGGTAAGGGGCTGTTGTAGAGCCGGAAAACAGGAAAGCCCACGGACCGCGGTCCGTGGGCCTCTGGCGGTTGACCCCGTCTTCTACACCTTGGTCAGCCGGAAGTTCTTGGCCGCCGTCTCGGAGTGGCTGAAGATGATCTGTTTGGACCCGGAGGTGACGGTCAGCCAGCCGGTCATCGTCCGCCCGGAAACGGTCACCTTCATGTCCACCTTGCCCCCGGACTGGCCGGTCGTCACCCGCACCTGGGTGCCGCCGCTCACCCGGCTGACGGTGTACCGGAAGGTGAACGTCTGGCCCCGGCCGGAGAACCCGAACGGGGCGACCGTCGCGGACCCGGTGCCGTTGGCCGACAGGCTGACCGTCACGTCCTGGTTGGGGAGCTGGCGGTTGCTGTTGCCCGCCACGAACCCCTGGTGGTGGGACACGTACTGGTACCGGTTGCGGTAGGTGCCGGCGACGGCCGTTCCGGCGGCCGAACTGGTCGTCCGGACCGGGGCCGAGCTGACGGTCGCCGCCCGGCCGGCCCCGGCGAACGGGTCGTAGGTCTGGGCGGCCGTACCGGACAACGAGTACAGGGCGGCGGCCGACGCCGAGGCGGCGGCGATGCCGAACCGCCCGTCCGCCCCCGGGGCCACCCCGACCCGCACCCCGGACCGGTCGCCGGTGTCCCCGGCGAAGAAGTTGGCCAGCGGGCTGGCGGCCCCGCCGAGCAGCCCGGCCCCGTCCAGGGCGAGTACCCGCGGGGCGCCGCCCGGCCCGCCGCCGAACACCAGGTCGGCCCGGCCGTCGGTGTTCAGGTCGCCGGCCGACACGTACGCCCCGTTCCGCAGCGAGTCCTCGAAGGCGAAGAAGTCCGGCACCAGCTTGACCGGGCTGGCCCCGACCAGGCCGCCGTCGAACACGGCGATCCGCGGGCCGCCGCCGAACCCGGCGGACACCACCAGGTCGCTCAGCCCGTCCCCGCTCACGTCCCCGGCGGCCACCCGCGCCCCGCCCCGGAAGTTCGGGTCGTCGATCCCGTAGAAGTCGGCCAGGGTGCCCAGGGTGGCCCCGTCCAGCACCCGCACCCGCGGCCCCCCGCCCTGGTCCGGGGTGACGAGCAGGTCCATCCGCCCGTCCTGGTTCAGGTCGGCCACATCCACGAACACCCCGCCCTGGAACGACTCCTCGAAGGCGGCGAACTGGGCGGCCAGGCTGCCGTCCGCCCCGCTGAACACCTTGACGATCGGGGCCGCCCCGGGGCCGGGGGCGGTGACCAGGTCGGCCACCCCGTCCCCGGTCACGTCCCCGGTCGCCACCCGGGCGTCCACCCCGGCCGGGTACGCCGCCACCTGAAGTTTGCTCCCCCCGTCCGTGCCGAGCAGGCCGGCCAACCCGCCCCCCGCGTCGCCCCCGACGGCGAACACCGCGTCCGCCCCACCCGGCCCGAGGTCGAGAGCGGCGTTGAACCCGGCCGTCTCCAGCCCGAGCCGGTCGGCCGCCGCCAGGTCGGCCAGCCCGTACTCGCCGGCCGGGTCGAACAGCCCGGCGAACCCGACCGGGGTGCCGTAAAACGGGTCGGTCAGGTAGAGCGGGTCGGTCAGGAACGAGCCGCCCGTCGGGTCCGCGCCGAACCCGGCGAACGGGTTCAGGTAGTACCCGAACGACGGGTCCGACCACCCGGAGAACGGGTCGTACAGCCCGGCCAGCGGGTCCCCTTCGTACCCGTCGAACGGGTTACCGTACAGGTAATCGTAACTGCCGCCGAACGGGTCGAAGGCCGGACCCGACCACACGTCCGGTGATCCCCACCCGCCGTACGGGTCGCCCCCCCACCAGTACCCGGGGTACAGCCCGAGCCAGTCGAGGGAGACGGGGCTGGACCGGTCCTCGAACGGGGTGGCGGACAGGCGGACAGAGTGCGGTCGACGAGCGGGCATGGGCGAACCCTCGGTATGGGACGATGAGCGACTATAGCTCATCCCTGGCACATTGGAGCGGATGTTGTTTTGAAGCCGGGGACGGCTGCCCGCGGTCGGCTTGGCCGCCGAGGGTGGGGTGCGAGTTGAGTGGGGAGCGGGCCGGCGGCACCGGACCGGACAAGAATTCTCAACGTTTTTTCGCCCCGACCGCCCGGCGTCACCAGTTCGGGTCGACCGGCTCGTTGCCGGCCCGGGTGATGAGCGCCCGCAGAACCGCGTCCGGGGTGCCGGCCGCCAGGAACCGGGTGGACCCGTCGGCCATCAGCACCGTCGCCCCGCCGGGCATCGCCTTGTGGCCGAGCGGCGGCAGCGGGTTGGTCGGGCTGTACGCCAGCTCCTGCGGCTTGGCCCACGGCACCTGCTCCGTCGCGTGGACCATCAGGATCGTGTTCGAGCTGCCGTCCTTGATGTCGCGGATGTGGACCGGCGACCCGTCGGCGTTGAACAGCGCCCCGCCGCCGACGAACGCCCGGTACGGGGTGTTGGCCGACGGCGGGTCGAACGGGGTGAAGAACGGCTTGACCGGCTGGTTCGTGACCGGCGAGTTCCGCGGGCTGTCCCACGGCTGGGTCAGGTCGAGCGACCGGTACAGGGCGTCCTGCTCGACGTACGGCAGCAGCCCGACCCGGAAGCTGTGCCCGCGGTACACCGTGCCGGTGGTGTCGTGGGCGAACGGGGCGGTCCACTTGTTGGTCGCGTCCAGTTCGTTGTGCATGCCGAGGCCGAGCTGCTTCAGGTTGTTGGCGTCGGCCTGCCGGCCGGCCGCCTGCCGCACCTTCTGGACCGCCGGCAGGAACAGGCCGATCAGGAGCGCCCCGCCGCCGCACAGCACCGGCAGCCCGACCGCCAGCCCGACGACCAGGATGATGAGCGTGGTCTGGGACATCCCGCCCTTCTTCCGCCGCGGCCGGTCGTCGAAGTCGTCGTAATCGTCCTCGTCGCGGCGGCGCCGGCGGCGGGGGCGGTCCTCGTCGTACTCGTCGCGGCCGGCCATCGGGGCGCCTCGGCAGGGGGTGGACGTCCCCGTTGTAACACCCCGGCCCGACCGTCGCCACCGGGCGGCGGTAGAATGTCCGGCATGTCCGCCGCCCCGCCGCCCGCCGTCCGCCCGCTGGAAGCCCGGCTCGCCCCGGTCATGACGGCCGTCGCGTTCGTCTACCTGCTGGCCGTGGCCGGGGTGATCCACCGGGCCGGGGAGCCGGAGGCGACGGCGGCCGAGCGGCGGCTCATCACCTGGGTGCTGGCCGGGGTGTGGCCGGTGTTCGTGGCTGAGGGGGCGTTGGCCTTCCGGCGGCGGGTGGTGCCGGCCCGGACGGCCGCCCTGCGGGTGTTCCTGGTGCTCACCTTCCCGCCGTTCCGGGTCGGCTGGGTCCACCCGGCGGCCGACCGGATCTGGCTGCCGGGCCTCGGCTGGCACCCGCCCGGCCGGCCGCTGCTGAAGGTGCTGGACCGGCTGTTCGGCTGGCCGATGGTGGCGTTCGCCCTGCTCATCCTGCCGGTGCTGCTGCTCGACCAGTACCAGGCCAAGCTGATCCACGACACCCCCGGGCTGACCCTGGCCCTGAACGTCAGCACGGCGGTCATCTGGCTGGCGTTCGCCCTAGAGTTCGTGGTCAAGGTGCAGGCCGCCCCGACCGCCGCCGGGTACTTGAAGGAGCGGTGGCTGGACGTGGTGATCGTCGCCCTGCCCACCCTGGAGTTCGTGCTCACCCACTGGGTGGACGCCGCCCCGCTGGCCCGGCTGCTGCGGCTCGGCCGGGCGCTGTCCGCCCCGCAGCAGCACCTGGGGGCGATGACCCGGGTGTACCGGGTGCGGGGGCTGATGGTGAAGGGGTGGCAGGCGTTCCTGGTGCTGGAGGGGCTGGCCCGGCTGACCGGGGCGACGCCGGAGAAGCGGCTGCGGAAGCTGGAGGCCCAGATGGCCGTGCTGGAGGAGCAGCTCGCCGAGCTGCGGGCCGAAGCCGACGGGCTACGGAAGCGGATCGGTAACGGCCCCGGTTAGCCGCGAGGCGGAGTCCGCGGAGCCGAGCGCGGAACCGGCCTCTCTGGGCTTCGCGCTCGGCGTATCAGGATGCGGGTTCCGCGCTCGGCTCCGCGGACTCCGCCTCGCGGCTAACCGGGTTCTACTTCAGGTCGAACAGGTATACCCCGCCGTTCGCCCCGACGGCTAGAGCGGTTTGCAGTTGGTTGTAGCGCGGTCGGGGCGGATCGGGTATGACGGAGCCAATCCCGGAGGGTTGGCCATGCGGGCGTACTCGGCGGACTTGCGGTCGCGGGTGCTGGCGGCGGTTCAGGTGGGCAGTCGCCGCCGGCGGTGGCCGAGCGGTTCGGGGTGAGCGTCGTCGGGTGCGGCGGGTCCGCCAGCGGCACCGGGACGGCGGGGAGACGAGCCCGCGGCGGCGGGGGCACCGGCGGCAAGCACTGGCGGCCGACGGGGACCGCATCCGGCAGGCCATCGCCGCCGACCCGGACGCCACCCTGGCCGAGTTGAAGGCCCGGCTCGACCTGGCGGTCAGCCTGGCCACCCTCTGGCGGGCCATCGCCCGGCTCGGGCTGACGCTCAAAAAAGTCGGTCCGGCGCGGCCGAGCAGGACCGCCCGGACGTAGCCGCCGCCCGCGCCGCCTGGCGGACCGCCCAGACCGCCCTCGACCCGGAGCGGCTGGTGTTCGTGGACGAGACGTGGGCGAGCACGGCCATGAGCCGGCGGATGGCCCGCGGGCGGAGGGGCGAGCGGGTGGTGTGCCCGGCCCCCACTCGCACTGGAAGACGACCACCTTCGTGGCCGCCCTGCGGAGCGACCGGCTGACCGCCCCGATGGTGATCGACGGGGCCATGACCGGCGACCACTTCGTCGCCTACGTGCGGCAGGTGCCGGTGCCACCCTGCGGGCGGGGGACGTGGTGGTGTGGGACAACCTGGCCTGCCACAGGCGGGCGGAGGCGCGGGCGGCGGTGGCGGCGGTCGGGGCGGAGGTGCGGTTCCTGCCCGCCTACTCACCCGACCTGAACCCGATCGAGAACGCGTTCAGCAAGCTGAAGGCGATGCTGCGGGCAGCGGAGGAGCGCGCCATCGACGGGCTGTGCCCTCGGCCGATCACTCGACGCCTTCTCCGCCGACGAGTGCCGGAACTACTTCCGGCACGCCGGGTACGACGCTACAACCAACTGCAAACCGCTCTAGCGTCGAGCTGCCGGGCCGGAAGGCGGCGGACGTCACCCACCCCGGCGGGCAGACCAGCCGCTCCCGCCTCGCCCCGGTGGCCAGGTCGTACACGTCCACCCACGGCTGGCCCAGGTCGTCCGGGTCCGGCTCGTTGCCGAGCGACCGGTCCGGCTGGGGCATGACGGCGACCGCCGCCGTCTTGCCGTCCGGGCTGACCGCCGCCCCCCGCAGGATCACCCCGTCGCCGTACCCCGCGACGAGGACCGGCTTGCCGCCGGCCGCCGGCCAGACGACCGCCACCCCTTGGCCGTTACCGGTCACGAACCGGCCGTCGGGACTGAACCGGGGGTAGAACACGAAGTCCGGCTTGGGCGGGGTCAGCTCGGCGGTCGCCGCGCCGGTCACAGTGTCCCACACCTGGACGACCGACTTCCGGTCCGGGTCCGCCGACCGCACTTCGGCCACCACCCGCCGGCCGTCCCGGGAGACGGCCGGCCAGTACGCCGACCCCTTCTGAAACACGACCGGCAGGGTGGCCGTCACTTTGCCGGTCGTCGCGTCGTGGACCGTCATCCGGGCCGGCTTGTCCCCGTGCGGGCTGGCGGCCACGACGAACCGCGTGCCGTCCGGGGTGAACGCGAACATCCCGTACCCGGCGCCGATCTCGGCGGCGGTGCCGGCGGCCAGGTCGCGGAACACGATCACGTCGGCCGGCCGGTCGCCGGACCGGGTAGCGGTGTAGGACGGCCGCTCCAGGGTGAGCAGCTTCGACCCGTCCGGGGACGGCACGGCGTACAGCGGCGACCGATCCAGCTTGAGCGGCGGCCGCGGGGTGCCGTCCGCCAGGTTCCAAGACCGCACCTCGCCGGACTGCTCGACCCGCACCACCTTCTCCCCGTTCTTCTCCTCTTGCTTGACGGCCCGCTTCTCGACCGGGACGAACACGGTCGCCCAGTCGGCGGTCAGTTCGGCGTAGTCGGCCGACCCGCGGTAGCCCCGCGGCGACTCGATCCGGCGGACCTCCGTGCCGGACGCCACGTCCCACACCTGGAGGACGCCGGACGGGTAGCCGGCGCCGAACAGGCGTGAGCCGTCGGCGGTGAACCGTAGCGATTGGACGCCGGCCGTGCGGTCCGGGTGGACCAGCGTCCGGACCAGCTTCGGCGAAACCGGCTCGAGCTTGGCCGACAGCGGCGGCTTGACGGCGAGCGTGTACGTGGTCGGGGCGACCGGGCCGGCGGCGAACCCCGGGAACGACACGGTCAGCGTGGCGGACCCGACCCCTGCCGCGTCATCGGCCCGGACCGGGCCGTGCAGGGTGGTGCCTCAGCATCTGTCCTTGAGCGGCGTGCGGACCGTCACCGGCGAAGCGCCCTTCTCCTTCGCCGGCAGGGTCAACTCGGCGACCGGGTGGGCGCCGGCCGGGATGCAGTCGGTGTACCCGACGGCGGCGAACGTGCCCGGCCCGGCCCCGCGGGTGCCCAGGTTCAGCCGCAGGTCGAACCCGCGGCCGGGGCGGGCGGTCGGCAGCCGGCCCTCGACGGCGACCGTCAGCGGGCCGTCGAACCAGACCACCGGGGCGGCCTTCGCCGACGCGCCCAAGACCAGCGGGCCGTCCGCGTCGAGCGGCCCGGCCGAGCAGTCCGCCCGCCCGCCGACCCCGGCCCCCTTCAGCCGGCCGGACTCGACCGACCCGCCGACGGTGACGGCTTCCGCCTTCGGGTCGGCGGCGAGCGCGGCCCTCACGGCCGGGTGGTCCGTCCAGTCCGGGTGGCCGGCGTAAACGGCCAGCGGCACGAAGGAGACGGTCAGTTGCCGGTGGACCCGCCCGCCGACGGCCACGGTGCGGACGGCGAACGCCCGCCCGTCCCCCTGCGGGAACTCGGCCCGGATGGCTTCCCCTGGGTCGGTCAGGTCGCCGTTGCCGTTGCGGTCGACGTACAGGGTGTCCCCGTCCCGGACCGCCCACACCCGGGCGGCATCCGGGCCGAACGCCAACAGCAGGTAGGCGGGCGTGCCGGCGTAGGCCGGTTCCTTCGCGATGGTACGGTCGAACGCCGCCGGGTCGGCGGCGGACGCCGAGGCGACGAAAGCGAGCAGAGCGAGCGAACGCATCAGCCCCTCCGAAAACGGTTGACCCTGGTATAACGCCCCAGCCCGGTCGTCATTTCACCGCCAGCCGGGCGGCCACCCGGACGGCATTGACCAGACTCGACTCGTCCGCCACCCCTTTCCCGGCGATGTCGTAGGCGGTGCCGTGGGCGACGCTGGTGCGGACGATCGGCAGCCCGGCGGTCACGTTCACCGCCCGCCGGCCGCCGAGCAGCTTCATGGCGATGTGCCCCTGGTCGTGGTACATC
The DNA here is from genome assembly GCA_046350115.1 of Gemmataceae bacterium. GTDB lineage: Bacteria > Planctomycetota > Planctomycetia > Gemmatales > Gemmataceae > JAXMAZ01. The sequence goes on along the minus strand of JAXMAZ010000011.1, from coordinate 107,062 downwards.
GCCGCCACCCCGGTGAACCGTTTCCGGACGTGCGGCAGGAACATGGCATCGGACGGGATCGGCCCCTCGGCATCAATCCCCTCCGCCTTCGCCGCCGCCACCGCCGGCGTAATGATGGTGGCCTCCTCGTCGCCGAACAAACCGCCGTCGCTGGCGTGCGGGTTCAGGGCCATCACCCCGACCCGGGCCGGCTTGCCGGTCAACCTCGGCACGATCCCGTTGAGCAGGCGGATCGTGTCCAACACCGACTCCCGGGTGATGTGCGGGAAGATGCTTCGCAAGGACCGGTGCAGGGTGACGTGGGCGACGGCCAGCGGCAGCTCGTCGTCGTACAGCAGCATGGCGTGCGACTTGGCCCCGGTCCGGGCGGCCAGGATTTCCGTGTGCCCGGGGTAATCGACCCCGGCCGCGTGCAGCCCCTCCTTGTGCAGCGGACACGTCACGATCCCGTCCGCCCGGCCGGCCAGGCACTCGTCGATGGCATAGACGAGCCAGTCGTAGGCCGCCCGCCCCGCCTCCGCCGACACCCCCCCGAGCCTTACCCCGCTCAGGTCGGCGGCCGACGGGTTGACGCACGGAACGCCGGCCGGCAGCCGGTCCGGGTCGCCGACGACGGTGGGGGTGCAGAACTCGGGGAGCTTCGGCCACGCCTTGGCCACGATCTCCGGGCCGATCCCGGCCACGTCCCCGAGGGTGATGAGCAGTCGCGGCTTGTCCATACCGTTGACGTTAGCGAGAAACCGCGGATGCTGTAGGGCACACCGCAACCCCCACCCTCGTTCCCACACTCTGCGTGGGAACGCCCGGGGGCGACGCTCCGCGTCGCGGGTCGGTGTGGCAGTCACCGTCCGGCTTCTCGGGACGCAGAGCGTCCCTTCGGGCGTTCCCACGCAGAGCGTGGGAACGAGCAGGGATTGTGTAAGGCGTCACCCACCTCAAGGTGCCCGATGCTATTATTCGCGGCCGTCCTGGTTGCCCAGCCCGCCGCCCCGACCGTCCGGTTTTGGCCGCCGGCCGAACCGGTCGGGGTGTACGAGGCCTACGAGGTGACGGCCGTCCCGTCGCCCAAAGTGGCCGACCGCCCGTTCGCCCCGCGGCTGTCCGGCACAGTCACCGGCCCGGACGCGGTGGCCGTCCCGGTCGCCGGGTTCTGCGACGCGGCCGACGGGTCGGTGTACCGCATCCGGTTCATGCCCGCCCGGCCGGGGCGGCACACCTACGCCCTGTCGTTCGCCGCCCACAACGCCGCGTGGCAGCACAAGGGGACGTTCGACGCCGCCCCGTCGAACCGCAAGGGGCCGGTCCGCATCGACCCGAAGTACCCGCACCACTTCGTCTGGGAGGGGACCGGCGAACACTACTTCTGGAACGGCACCACCACCTACTGGCTGCTCGGCGTACAGGACGACAAGCGGATCGAGGCGGCCATCGACCGGCTGGCGAAGCTGAAGGTGAACCGCATCCGGGTGGCGGTAAACGCCCGGACGACCAGCGCCGAGCGGTGGTACGAACCGGTCCGCAACTCGGACGCCTTCAAGTTCCGCGTCAACCCGTGGCCGGCCAAGAACCCGGACAGCCCGACCGACCCGCAGCTCGACGTGTCCCGGTTCGACGTGGCCCTGTGGCAGAAGCTCGACCGGCTGGTCAAGCACGCCCGGGACAAGGACGTGGTGGTGTCCGTCATCTTCCACCTGGACGGGGCGGACAAGGGGGTCGACCCGTTCGGCCAGGGGAAGAAGGACTGGCCCGGCAGTGAGGACGAGTGGCGGTACTACCGGTACGCCGCCGCCCGGCTGTCGGCGTACAGCAACGTGATGTGGGACATCACCAACGAGTGGCACCTGTTCCGCAACGAGGCGTGGGTGAACAAAGCCGGTGACGTGCTGCGGGCCGCCGACCCGTACAAGCACCTGATGAGCGTCCACGGCCGGGGCGACTACCCGTTCTACAAGTCGCCGTGGAGCGACTTCGCCATGTACCAGGTGTGGGACGAGGCCGGCGGGTACAAGTTCCTCCGCCGGGCGCGGGAGCTGGCCGCCAAGGCGGGCAAGCCGATGCCGCAGGTGAACGAGGAGTACGGGTACGAGGACCACTACCCGGGCAAGTGGGGCGGCGGCCGCAAAGCCCCGGCCCGCAGCGCCGACAACCGCCGGCGGCTGGCCTGGGAGATGAGCATGGCCGGCGGCTACCAGACGACCGGCGAGCGGGCCAACATCCCCACCCAGGGCGGCTGGATCACCGGCCTCGGCGACGACTCGATGGTGATGCTCGCCGGGTACGCCAAGATGGTCGACTTCTTCACCGCGTTCGAGTGGTGGAAGTGCGACCCGCAGGCCGGCCCCGGGATGGTGCTGGCCGAGCCGGGCCGACAGTACGCCGTTTACTTGCCGAAGGGCGGGTCAGTGAAGCTCGACGTGCCGGCCGGCAAGTTCCGCGGCCGGTGGTACAACCCGCGGACCGGTGAGTGGTCCCCGGCAACGCCGACGAACGGCGAGTACACCGCCCCCGATGCCGACGACTGGGCGCTGCTGGTCGTGGCCGATCCGTGAGGTTCCCGATGCCCATCCGCTACGTGCTCGCCGCGGTCTTCTTCGCCGCCGGTCCGGCCGTCGCCCAGACGCCGTCGCCGTGGGGCGAGCCGCTGCCGGCCCAGCCATTCGACGCCCGGCCGTTCCGCCCGGTCCGCCCTCCGGCCTGGCTGGAAGACACTCTCGGTTGCGGGTACACCCTGTCCGGCATGGACACCGCCGCCCGCACCGCCGCGGCCGGGCACGGCGTCCGGCTCAGCGAGCTGGGGTTCGTCGACCCGTTCTACGCCTACTACGACAGCAAGCTGCTCAAGCGCCGCAGCCCCCACGTCCCCCTCGGCCGGCTGGAGCGGGACATCGCCGAGTACAAGCGGCTCGGGGTGAAGGTGCTCGGCGTCTACCCGCCGACGTTGCAGGGCGAGGTGTACGAGGCCCACCCGGACTGGCGGCGAGTCCCGACCGACACCCGGGACATCCCGCAGGTCGATCTGAAGCAGCACCCCTACGGCGGGATGCTCTGCGTGCTCGGCCCCTACGGCGACTTCTTCATCGACGTGCTGGCCGAGATCGCCGCCAAGTATCCGGACGTGGCCGCGTTCAGCTTCGACGGGCTGGACCACGGCGGCGTCTGCTACTGCCAGCACTGCCGGGCCGACTACCGCAAGGACACCGGCCAGGAAATTCCGCCGGCCACTCTGGAGAACCCGGCGTACCGCCGCTACCTGCACTGGGCCGACCGCCGGCTGGAAGACCTGGTCCGGCGGATGCAGGCTCGGCTCAAGGGGATCAACCCGGACCTGGCCCTCGTCACCTGGAGCACCAACGCCGGGCGGTTCGGGCACTTCCTGAGCGTCCCGCGGAACATGCCGGCCCGGCTGAACCTCCTGTTCGACGCCCCGGACCAGGAACTCTGGATGGACGAGACGAACCGGGGCACCACCATCGTCCCGGCGTTCGGCAACGCCTACGCCTGGGCCGTCACCAACCACCGGGTCGCGTTCAGCGAGCCGTACCTCCTGTCCCACGGTAACCCTTACGGGAAGGACAGCTTCCCGCCGCACGAGATCCTCCGCCGGATGCTCCTGGCCGCCACCTACGGGGCCGCCCCGAGCGTCGCCGTCGGCCAGCCGGCCCGCCTGCAGGGCGAGCTGTACCAGTGCCTGGACGAACTCCAGAAGCGCAAGGCCTGGCTCACCCACAAGGCGCCGGAGCCGTGGGCCGCCCTGGTGATGAGCGACAACACCAACACCTTCTACTCCCGGTCCGCCGGCCGGGTGGAGGAGCGGTACCTGGCCCACGTGCTGGGGATGTTCCGGGCGTGCGTCGAGGAGCACCTGCCCGTCACCGTCGTCAACGACTGGAACCTGACCGACGCCGACCTGGCGAAGTACAGGGTGCTGATGCTGCCGAACACCGCCTGTCTGGACGCGGCCCAGGTGGCGGCCATCGACCGGTTCGTCCGGGCCGGCGGCGGGTTGGTCGCAACGCAGGACGCCTCCCTGTTCGACGAGTTCGGCGACCCGCGGCCGGGGTTCGCCCTGGCGGACGTGCTCGGGGCCGACTACCGCGGCCTGCCGGACCTCGGCGCGGCGAAGAAGGAGGAGTTGGACGTCAACTTCGCTAAGGCGATCGGCCCGGACTACTGGGAGAAGCGGAAGAGCGTGTTCGACTTCCGGCAGGACGTGGGGTCGTTCCTGAACCGGGGCAAGATGCGGACCTACGTCGGGCCGGAGCCGGTGACGTTCAAGGGGGCGGCGGTGCGGGTGGCGGCCCGACCGGGGACGGCGACCGTCGGCACCCTGCGGCCGAAGGGGGCCGGCGGGGGCGGTTTCCCGGCGGTGCTGGCCCGCACCCACGGCAAGGGCCGGGTGGTGTACTTCCCGGCCGGGCTGGACGCGGCGTATTACCTGTACGCCTACCCGTACCAGCGGGTGGCCCTGGCCAACGCCATCACCTGGGCGGCGTCCGCCCCGCCGCCGGTGACGGTCGAGGCGCCGATGTGCGTGCATGCCACGGTCATGCGGCAGGCGACGGCCGGGCGGCTGGTCGTCCACCTGTACAGCGACCTGAACACCACCGCCCACCGCGCCCTGCCGGCGGATGACGTGCCGCTGCGGGAGGAGGTGGTGCCGATCCCGGACATCCGGGTGACGTTCGGCCCGGCGTACAAGGTGCGGCGGGTGACGCTGGAGCCGGGGGGGACGGAATTGCCCGTCACCCGGACGGCCACCGGGTCGGCGGTAGTCGTCCCCCGGCTGGAGGTTCACGCGATGGTCGTAGCCGAGATCGAATGAACCGATTACCGTCCGGAAACCGACAATCCGGGGTGGACAGTTGACCGGCCGCCTGCCATGTTATGGTTTGCGGCAATGCCGGAAATTCTCACACCCCTTCCCGGGAGGGCTGGATGTCGTTGCGGATGCGGGTTCACGACCGTGAGCCGATCGGGGCCGCCCTGCGGCGGTTCAAGAAGCTGCTGGAGCGGAGCGGGATGAAGCGGGAGCTGCGGGCGCACGAGCACTACGAGAAGCCGTGTGAGGCTCGCCGGCGGAAGGAGCTGGGCCGGCTGAAGGCGATCCGCAAGGCCGCGTCCGCCGCCAAGACGCGCTGAACTTCGAACACACCTGTCGTCCGGCCCCGGCTGATCCGCCGGGGCTGGGTCGTTTTCGGGATTCCCCTCGCCTCACGACTCCTTTGCGATCACTCTCGTGTCCGCCTAATCCTACCGGGCTTCGACACAGGATATTCGGCCCAACACGGAAATATGATGTAAACTGTATCCGTTGGTTTAGGGGGTCGTAAGAAATCTTCGGAAAATCTAAAGCTCTGTCCGTGACCCGCTGAAAGGTCGGGGACGGGCCGCACATCTCAGACTGACGCAGCAGTCCACACCGGCTGGCGATTAGAAATCAGGCCAATTGACGACCGTTCCGGGTTTTAACCCCGGTGCTACGGCCTCTCGGCCTGGTTGGCCCTCGGCGGCACCCCACAGGTGCCTCGTCGGGCGCGGCCGGAACGCTTCGATCGGCTTGGCGACCGCTCCTTGCTGCGGACGGCGCTTCTACCTGGTGTCGGTGCGATTATGCCCGCCTCATGGCTCGCCCTCGTCCTCCGCCGGTTGTCCGCCCGCCTCACCTCCCGCCGCCGGGTCCGCCGGCTGTCCTGGCCGAACCTGGACCGGCTGCTGACCGCCCGGCTCCGGTTCGAGCACCTGGAAGACCGGGTGACGCCGGCCACGTTCGTCGTGGACACCACGGCCGACAGCGGGGCCGGGTCGCTGCGGCAGGCCATCCTCGACGCGAACAGCACCCCCGGGACCGACACGGTCGCGTTCAGCATCGGCACCGGGGTGCAGACGATCACCCCGCTGTCCCAACTGCCGATCGTCACCGACCCGGTCGTCCTCGACGCCACCACCCAGCCGGGGTTCGCCGGGACGCCGCTGGTCGAGCTGCTGGGAACCTCCGCCGGGTCCGCCGCCGGGCTGCCGATCCAGGCCGGCGGCACGACCGTCCGCGGGTTCAGCATCGTCGGGTTCGGGTACGGCGGGATCGAGATGTACACGGGCGACGGCAACACCGTCGCCGGCAACTACCTCGGCCTGCGGCCGGACGGGACGACGGCCCTGGCCAACTTCAACGGTGTGACGGCGTTCGGCGGGTCGGACGGCAACCGGATCGGCGGGACGACGGCGGCCGACCGGAACGTCATCGCCGGCAACCTGCACATGGGGGTGATCGTCACCGGGGCGGACGGCGGCGTGCCCGGGGCCGGGACCGGGGCCGACGCTAACGTCATCGCGGGGAACCTCATCGGGCTGGCGGCGGACGGCGTCACCGCCCGGCCGAACGCCGAGTACGGGGTGTGGGTCACGGCCGGGGCGACGAACACCGTCATCGGCGGGACGGCGGCCGGGGCCGGGAACGTCATCTCCGGGAACACCAAGTACGGCATCCGGGTCGAGGGGGCCGGGGCGGACGACACCGTCATCCAGGGCAACCTGATCGGCACGACCGCGGCCGGGGACGCCGACCGGGGGAACGGGCTGACCGGCGTTTACATCATCGACGGCCCGGCCCGGACGGTGGTCGGCGGGACGGCGGCCGGGGCACGGAACGTCATCAGCGGCAACGACGGGAACGGGGTCGCCCTGGTCGGCACCACCGGGCCGGTGGACACGGTCATCCGCGGGAACTACATCGGGGTGAACGCGGCCGGCACTGCCGCCCTCGGCAACTCGTTCAGCGGCATCCGACAGGAGGCGAGCGCCGGCGGCACCGCCATCGGCGGGACCGCGGCCGGGGCCGGCAACGTCATCTCCGGGAACGGCATCTACGGCATCTTCCTCGACCGCGGCGGGGCGCTCGCCGCCTCGGTCATCCAGGGCAACTACATCGGCACCGACGCCGCCGGCACGGCCGACCTCGGCAACGGGAACGCCGGCGTCTACCTGCTCGGCGGGCCGGGCGGGCACACGGTCGGCGGCGGCGGGGCGGCCGTCGGGCTGCTCGGCGCCGACGCGTTCGCCGGCAACCTGATCTCCGGCAACAACTCGGACGGGCTGTACATCGACACCGGTAGCGTCCAGGTCCGGGGCAACCGGATCGGCACCGACCGGACCGGCACCCTCGACCTCGGCAACACCGGGGCCGGGGTGGTCGTCCTGCGGTCCAACAACTTCGTCGGCGAGGCCGGGGCGGGCGACGGCAACCTGATCGCCGGCAACGACGGCGGCGGGGTCCGCATCTCCGGGGCGAGTGCCCAGTCGAACGGGGTGCGGGGGAACGTCATCGGGCTGGCCGCGGACGGGGTCACGGAGCTGGGCAACGCCGGCTTCGGCGTCCGCATCGACGGCGGGGCCAAGTACAACTACGTCGGCGCGGCCCTCCCCGGCGCCCGCAACGTCATCTCCGCGAACACCGGCAGCATCCTGTCGGCCACCGGGTACGGGGTGCTGATCACCGGGTCCGGGGCGACCGCGAACCACGTCCTCGGCAACTACATCGGCACCGACGCCGGCGGCACCCTGGACCGCGGCAACGCCTACGCCGGCGTGGGCATCACCAACGGGGCGACCAACAACGAGGTGGGCGACGGGACGACCGACGGCCGCAACGTCATCAGCGGGAACGGCGACCGGAACGTGTACCTGGCCAACACGGCCACCGCCGGGAACGTGGTCGCCGGCAACTACATCGGCACCACCGCCGACGGGTCCGCGCCGGTCGAAACGGCCGTGGTCAACTACGGGGTGCGGGTGGACGGGGCCGGGGCGAACACCGTCGGCGGGCTGACCGCGACCCCCGGCACCGGCCTGGGCAACGTCATCTCCGGCAACTCCTACGGCGTCTCCCTGATCGGCGGCACCGGCGGCGGTTCGACCGTCCTGGGCAACGTCATCGGACTGGCCCCGGACGGGGCGACCGCGGTCGGCCGGCAGAGCGTCGGCGTCAACCTGGCGTCCGGCGTGTCGAACGTGGTCGTCGGCGGCACCGACCCGCAGGCCCGGAACGTCATTTCCGGGCATATCAACCAGGGGGTCGATGTCGGTAGCGGGGCCGGGGTGGCGACGGATAACGCGATCCAGGGGAACTACATCGGGACGGACGTGACCGGCACCTTGGACCGGGGCAACAGCGTCGGTGTGAGCGTCGGGGCCGGGTCGGCGAACACCACCGTCGGCGGGGCCGCCGCCGGGGCGGGGAACGTCATCAGCGGGAACAGCACCCACGGGGTGTCCGTCACCGGCGCCACGGCGACCGGTGTGGTCGTGGCCGGCAACCGGATCGGCACGACCGCCGCCGGCGATGCCGCTTTGCCGAACGACGACGCCGGGGTGTACGTCCTGAGCGCCCCGGGGGTGACGGTGGGCGGGACGGTCACCGGGGCCGGGAACGTCATCTCCGGGAACGCCGGCAGCGGGGTGTGGATCGAAGGGGCGACGGCCACCGGCACCCTGATCGCCGGCAACACCATCGGCCTGGCCGCCGACGGCACCGCCGCCCTGGGCAACGGGAACGAGGGGATCGACCTCCGCACCTCGACCAACACTGTCGGCGGGACGACCGCCGCGGCTCGGAACGTCATCTCGGCCAACGCCCAGCGGGGGGTGGTCGTTCAGGGGTCGTCGTCCGGCAACGTGATCCTCGGCAACTTCATCGGGACGGACGCCGGCGGCACCCTGGACCGCGGGAACGGGGCGTCCGGCGTGCTGATCGCAAACGGCAGCAGCCACACGGTCGGCGGGACGTCGGCCGGGGCCGGCAACGTCATCAGCGGGAACGCCGTCGGCGTCACCCTGAACGGCCCCGGGAACCTGGTTCAGGGGAACCTCATCGGCACGACCGCGGCCGGCGACGCCGCCCTCGGCAACGCCACCATCGGGGTGAGCGTCGGGCGGGAGAACAACACGATCGGCGGGACGGCCGCCGGGGCCGGCAACACGATTAGCGGCAACCCGTTCGCCGGCGTGTACCTGAGCGGGTTCGCGGTCAGCGGGGTGCTGACCCAGGGGAACCGGATCGGGACGAACGCCGCCGGCACCGCCCCCGTGGCCAACGGGTACGGCGTGGTGATCGAGAACGGGGCGGCGGCCAACACGGTCGGCGGGACGGCGGCCGGCGCCGGCAACGTCATCAGCGGGAACACCCTGTACGGGGTGATCGTGGCGAACACGGCCGCCGCCGGCAACACGGTGGCCGGCAACCTCATCGGCACTGACGCGGCCGGCACCGCCGACCTGGGCAACGCCGTCGACGGGGTTTACCTGCAAGGCCCGGGCACCACCGTCGGCGGGACCGCTGCCGGCGCTCGCAACGTCATCAGCGGGAACAACCAGAACGGGGTGGTCGTGACCGGGGCCGCGGCCGTCGGGAGCGTGATCGCAGGCAACTTCATCGGCACGAACGCGGCCGGGACGGCGGCCCTGGCCAACGCAGCGGCCGGCGTGCGGATCGAGGCCGGGGCCAGTTCCAACACGGTCGGCGGGTCGGCCGCCGGGGCGGGGAACGTCATCTCGGGCAACACCAGCACCGGCATCCTGATCACCGGCTCCGGCACCAACTCGAACGTGGTGGCCGGGAACTACGTCGGGCTGAACGCGGCTGGTAACGCCGCCATCGCCAACAACGCCGGCGGCGTCCGCATCCGCCTCGGTGCCCAGTCGAACCGCATCGGCACCAACGCCGACGGGACGGATGACGAGAACGAGCGGAACGTCGTCTCCGGCAACACCAACTTCGACGGGGTGTCCATCCGGGACGCCGGGTCGAACTTCAACGTCGTGGCCGGCAACTACCTGGGCACCGATGCCACCGGGTTGCTCGCCGTCCCGAACAGCGACTCCGGGGTGTCGCTGCTGGTCGGGTCGCAGTTCAACCGGGTCGGCACCAGTGGGTTGAACTCGGCCGCCCTCAACGCGGCCGAACGAAACATCATCGCTGGCAACGGGGCGGACGGCATTTTCGTCAGCGGGGCGAGCAACAGCACCATCGCGGGGAACTACATCGGCCTGAACGCGAGCGGGGCGGTGCTGGCCAACGGGGCCACCGGGATCGTCTTTGTCAGTGGCGCGAACAACAACGTCATCGGCACCGACCTGGACGGCCAGGGGGACGCGGACGAACGGAACGTCATCTCGGGGAATGCCACGATCGGCGTCCAGTTGACCGGTGCGACGGTGACGCTCAACCAGATCCGGGGCAATCACATCGGCACCAACGCCGGCGGGACGGCCGCGGTGCCCAACGGCGGCAGCGGCGTCCAGATCGACAGCGGGGCCAACACCAACACGGTCGGCGGCGCCGCGGCCGGGGCGGGCAACGTCATCTCTGGGAACGCCGGCACCGGGGTGACGGTCACCGGGGCCGGGTCGAACAACAACGCCATCGCCGGCAACCTGATCGGCCTGAACGCCGCCGGCACCGCCGACATCGGCAACTCCGGCCACGGCGTCGCCGTCCTCGCCGGGGCGACTAGCACCCGGGTCGGCACCGACGGGGACGGGGTGAATGACGCGGCCGAGCGGAACGTCATCTCCGGCAACTCCTCTCACGGTGTCTACGTGTCCGGGCTGACCGCTTCAAACCTGGCGATCGTGGATGATTTGATTGCCGGCACCCAGCCCCGCACCGCCGCCACGTCCACCATCGCCCAGGCCGACTTGAACGACCCGACCGGCCCGGTCGCCGGCGACTGGGGGTTCAACCACACGATGCCCGGCACCGGCGGGGACAATTACGCCTTCCGGGCGACCGGCACCGTCCAGGTGAACGCGGCCGGGGATTACACCTTCGCCATCGGCGGGAACGACGGCGGCCGGCTGCGGGTCGACGGGGCGGACGTCATCGTCGACGACACCACCCACTCGTTCGCCCGGTTCTTCGCCACCAAGACCCTGTCCGCCGGCACCCACACGTTCGAGTGGGTCGGGTTCGAGAACATCGACGTGGCCGGGTTCGAGCTGTCCGTCGCCGTCGGGGCGGGGAAGACCGCCCCGATCTCCGAGGCGAACGGCTGGCGGGTGCTCGGGGCGGCCAACCCGCACCCCGAGATTCAGCTGTCCGGGTCGGTATCGGTGACTGTCTACTACGCGACCAACGTCACCACCGTCGCCGGCAACTACATCGGGACGAACGCGGCCGGGACGGCGGCCCTCGCCAACAGCAATTCCGGGGTCTACCTGGACAACGTCCGGGACGCCGTGATCGGCGGGTCGTCGGCCGCCGCCCGCAACGTCATCAGCGGGAACGGGGTGGAGGGCGTCCAGGTCAGCCGCGGATCCGGTAGCCGCATCCAGGGGAACACCATCGGGCTGAACGCCGCCGGCACCGCCAAGATCGCCAACGGCAACCACGGAGTCCGCATCGAGCTGCGGGCGTCCGGCACGGTCGTCGGCACCGACGGGGACGGGGTGAACGACGCCACCGAAGGGAACGTCATCTCCGGGAACACGTTCGACGGGGTGGCGTTCTGGACCGATGGCGGGGCGAACACGGTCATCGCCGGCAACCTGATTGGCACCAACCCGGCCGGCACCGCCGCCATCGCCAACGGCCGGTACGGGGTGTACGTGAACAGCGGGGCGATCAACACCCGGATCGGCACCGACGGGGACGGCACGAGCGACGCCCTGGAGCGGAACATCATCTCCGGGAACGCGTCCAACGGGGTCCGCATCGCGCACGCCGGGACGAACAACAACCGGGTGGCCGGCAACTACATCGGCACCAACGCGGCCGGCACCGGGGCCGTCCCGAACCTCGCCTCCGCCGGGGTGCTCATCCTGTCCGGGGCGGCCAACAACATCGTCGGCACCAACGGCGACGGGGTGGGCGACGCGGCCGAGCGGAACGTCATCTCCGGGAACAACGCCAACGGGGTGTGGGTCCAGAACACCGGGACGAACAACAACCGGGTGGCCGGCAACTACATCGGCGTCGACGCGACCGGGGCCGCCCTGCTGGCCAACACCGGCTGGGGCGTGACCGTCACCCTGGGCGCCCAGAACAACGTCGTCGGCACCAACGGGGACGGCGTCTCCGACGCCCTGGAAGGGAACGTCATCTCGGGGAACGGGAACGGGGTGGCGCTCGGGAACAACGCGGCGGGCGGGCCGGGCACGTCCGGCAACGTGGTCGCCGGCAACTACATCGGCACCAACGCGGCCGGCACCGCGGCCATCGCCAACCGGTTCAACGGGGTGCAGATCGCGTACGGGGTGACGAACAACCGGGTCGGGACGAACGCCGACGGGGTGAGTGACACCCTGGAGCGGAACGTCATCTCCGGGAACACGTGGACAGGCCTGGACTTCAGCTCCGCCGGGACCACGGGCAACGTCGCGGCCGGCAACTACATCGGGCTGAACGCCGCCGGCACCGCCGCCATCCCGAACGCCATTTACGGCGTGGTGATCGACACCGCCGCGAGCGGCAACCGTCTCGGGACCAACGGGGACGGGGTGAACGACGCGACCGAGCGGAACGTCATCTCCGGCAACACCGGCTACGGCGTCCAGGTAACAGGGGCCGGGACCGACTCGAACGTGATCGCCGGCAACTACGTCGGGCTGAACGCCGCCGGCACCGCCGCCGTCCCCAACACCACCCAGGGGGTGCGGGTGGACGGGGGCGCCCGGTTCACCCGGATCGGCACCGACGGGTCGAACGACGCTTTCAACGCCGCCGAGCGGAACGTCATCGCCGGCAACCAGGGCGAGAACGTCTGGATCGAGGGCGCCGGGACGGACGACACGGTCATCGCCGGCAACTACGTCGGGCTGAACGCCGCCGGCACGTCGGCAGTTACCAACGGCGGCGGGGCGGGGATGGCGGTGAACAACGGGCCGAAGCGGACCCGGGTCGGAACCAACGGGGACGGGGTGGCCGACGCGGCCGAGCGGAACGTCATCTCCGGCAACCGGGCGGAGGGGCTGCTGCTGGCCACCGCCGACCAGAGCGTGGTGGCCGGCAACTACATCGGGACGGACTACACCGGCACCGCCGCCGTCCCCAACCTGTGGCTCGGGGTGTACCTCCGCTCGGCGGCCACCAACAACCGGATCGGGACGAACGCCGATGGGGTGAACGACGCGGCCGAGCGGAACGTCATCAGCGGGAACGCGGACTGCGGGATCATCGTCGACCAGGCCGGGACGAACAACACCGTCATCGCCGGCAACTACATCGGGACGGATTACACCGGCACCCTGGACCTGGGCAACGGGTCGGTCGGGGTGGTCGTCCAGAACGGGGCGGACGACACCCGCATCGGCGTCGCGGGGACGGAGGCGGTGCCGGCCGCGGCCCGGAACGTCATTTCCGGGAACAACAACCTCGGCGTGCTGGTACAGACCGCCGGCACCGACCGGACCGTCATCGCCGGCAACTACATCGGCACCAACGCCGCCGGGGACGCCAAGCTGCCGAACAGCGAAGGGGTCACCGTCCGGTACGGGCCGGCCGACACCCGCATCGGCACGGACGGGAACGGGAACGGGTTCGACGCCAACGAGCGGAACGTCATCAGCGGCAACAACTGGGTCGGCGTCGTCGTCCAGACGCCCCAGTGGGACGGGACGATGCCGGCCGGCGGGGCGACCACCGACCGGACCGTCATCGCCGGCAACTGGCTCGGGCTGAACGCCGCCGGCACCGCCGCCCTGGGGAACGCCAGCACCGGCGTCTACGCCCCCAACCGGGTGACCAACCTGCGGATCGGGACGGACGGGAACGGCACCGCCGACGACCTGGAGCGGAACGTCATCAGCGGCAACGGGCAGGCCGGCGTCCACGTCGAAGGCTGGTCGTACATGAACCTGACCACCGCCGACCAGTTCGTCTCCGGGGCCGTCCCGCGGACGACCGCCACGTCCACCGTCACCCAGGCCGACTTCTCCGACGGCTCGGCCCAGGCGGCCGGGAGTTGGACCGCCAACAACCCGTTCCCGGGCGGCGGCGGGGATTTCTACGTCCTGCGGGCGACCGGCACCCTGCGGGTGAACACGGCCGGCACCTTCACCTTCGCCGTCGGGGCGGACAACGGCGCCCGGCTGCGGATCGACGGCGCGAACGTCGTCACCTACGACACCGGCTGGCAGCCGTTCGCCACCACCTACGGCACCGTCAGCCTGACGGCCGGGACGCACACCTTCGAGCTGCTCGGGTACGAGCAGAACGGGTCGGCCGGGTTCGAGGTGAGCGTGGCCGTCGGCGGCGGGGCGGCCGGGCCGGTGTCCGAGGCGACCGGCTGGCGGGTGCTCGGGGCGGCCAACCCGCACGCCCAGATCAACCTCGAAGGCACCGTCACGGCCGCCGCCTACTACCCGGCCCCGGGCAACCTGAACATCTCCATCGCCGGCAACACCATCGGCCTGAACCCGGCCGGCGCGACCGCCGTCCCGAACGGCAACTACGGCATCCTGCTGAACAACCGCACCCAGGGCGTGCGGATCGGGACGCCGGCCGCCGGGGCGGCGGACGCCCGGTATCGCAACGTCATCTCCGGGAACAACAGCTACGGGGTGCTGGTGAGCGGGGCCGGCGTGGCCGGCAACACGGTCGCCGGCAACTCCATCGGCACCGACGTCACCGGCACCCTGGACCGGGGGAACGTGGACGACGGGGTGCGGATCGAGGCCGGGGCGTCGGGCAACGCCGTCGGCGGCGGGGCGGCGAACGCCGGCAACCTGATCAGCGGGAACGACAACGACGGGGTCGAGGTGACCGGGGCCGGGACCAACTCGAACGTGATCGCCGGCAACCTCATCGGCACGACCGCCGCCGGCACGACCGCCCTGCCGAACGGGACGACCCCGGTCAGCACCTCCGGGTCCGGGGTCCGGGTCGGGGCGGGCGCCCAGTTCACCCGGGTCGGGACCGACCTGGACGGGGCGAACGACGCGGCCGAGCGGAACGTCATCTCGGGGAACAAGAGCACCGGGCTACGGTTCGAGGGCGGCGCCCAGTCCAACACGGCAGCGGGGAACTACATCGGCGTGACCGCCGCCGGCACCGCCCCGCTGGGGAATGGCGGCAGCGGGGTCGTCATCCAGTCCTCGGCGTTCAACACCCTCGGCGGGACCGCGACGGGGGCCGGGAACGTCATCAGTGCGAACGGCGGGACCGGCATCGCGGTGCTGAACAACACGTCCGTCGGCAACGTCTTCCAGGGGAACACGATCGGCCTGCTAGCCGACGGGACGACCGCCGCCGGGAACGCCAGCTACGGGGTGGTGGTCTACTTCGGGGCGTCGAACAACACGCTCGGCGGGGCCGCCGCCGGGGCCGGCAACGTCATCAGCGCGAACGGGAAGGACGGGGTCCGGATCGGCGACCTGAACCCGGGCGCCCCGGCCACCACCGCCAACCTCATCCTCGGCAACCGGATCGGCACCGACGCCGCCGGCCTGCTCGACCGGGGGAACGCCGGGTTCGGGGTGAACGTGCTGTCGTCCGGGGCGACCGGCAACTGGGTCGGCAGCACCCAGGCCGGGGCCGGCAACCTGATCAGCGGGAACGACCAGGGCGGCGTCCAGGTGGCCTGGGCGGGCGGAACCCGGCTCGCCGAGAACGACATCGGCACCAAGCTGGGGGGCGGGCAGCCCCTGCCGAACGCCGGACCGGGTATCACCGTCAGCCAGGCGTCGAACACCCGGATCGGCGACGACACCGCCCTGGTCCGCGTCGACCCCCGCACGTCGTTCGTCCGCACCAACGTGGAGGCCAGCTTTTCGGCCGTACCGATCAAGTTGTCGGACTACGGCATCCAGCCGGGGGACGCGATCAAGCTGCGGCAGGTCGGGGACTTCAGCTACACCTACGGACAGGCGGATTCGGCCCCGTCCGGGCTGGGGGTGTTCAGCAGCAGCAGCACCCTGCTGGCGTCCGGCCTGTCGAACCGGGTGCCCGGGGCGATCGACGCCGGGGCGGACCTCGTCACCGGGGCCACCTACTACGGCGGCCTCGCGACCGACATCCCCGAAGACTTCTTCATCCCGACCACCGACCTGACGATCACCGTCCCGGCCGGGGCGGCGTACCTGTTCCTGACAACAGCCGACACCTCTGCGTTCGCCGACAACAGCGACGCGGACGCCGACTTCGGGTTCGTCCTCACCCGGGCGTCGGTCGCCGGCAACCTGATCTCGGGCAACGCCGGGGCCGGGGTGCTGGTGAACGGGCTGGTCACGTCCGGCACCCAGATCCAGGGGAACCGGGTCGGCACCACCGCGGACGGCACCGCCGCCCTGCCGAACGCCGGGGACGGGGTGCGGGTGGACGGGGCCGGCGGGACGACCGTCGGCGGGCCGGCGGCCGGGGCCGGTAACCGGATCGCCGGCAACACCGGGGACGGGGTCGCGGTCGTCACCCCGGCCGAGCAGTACGGCAGCGGCCCGGTCGCCAACTTCGGCGGGGACGCCAACCCCGGCCGGCTGGTCCTCGGCACCGTTACCGACGACACCGACCTGAGCTACGTGGTGTACACCGCCTACACGGCCACCGACCTGTTCGTGGTCGTCGGGGTGCGGGACGACTTCCTCGACAACCAGGCCGCCGACGCCGCCACACCGTTTTACAACGACGGGGTCGAGCTGTTCATCGACGGCGACCGCCAGCTCAACGACTTCAACCCGTCCGGCGGGCTGTCCGGCAGCCGGGAGGGGTTCCACCTCGTTTCGGACGTGCTCGGCAACCGGGTCAGCGACGGGATCGCCCCCGGCGACTGGTCGGTCGCCACCAGCACGTTCGTCGGCGGGTACTTCGTCGAGTTCCGCATCCCGCTCGCGCTGATCGACACCGAGGACGGCCCCGGGTTCACCCCGGCCGGCCCGGGGTCGAACCTGCGGTTCAACGTCGCCGTCAACGACAACGACGCCCTCACCTCCGCCCAGCCGGTGTACGCCGTCCTGTGGAAGAACACCGGCAGCCCGTACGCCCAGGGCGAGGCCGAGTGGCCGGTCGACCTGTTCCTGTCGGACGGCGGCGCGTCCCCGGGCGGCGCCCCGCTGGCAATCACCGCCCCGTTCCGGTCGTCCGGGATGGTCCTCGACGGGCTGGCCGGGGTCGGGGCGAACAAGGCGACCGTCACCGACAACCGGATCGGCCGGCCGGGGCTAGGAAACGGCGGGGCCGGGGTGCAGTTCGACGGCCCCGGCACGACCCGGGCCGCTGCCCAGCGGAACCTGCTCGCCGACAACGCCGGCGGCAGCGTCCGGGTAGTGAACGGGGCCAACCCGACCGCCCCGGCCGTCACCCTGTCCGCCGTCCTGGCCGGGGCCACCACCCGCGTCCTCGGCACGCTGGTCGGGGCGCCGGCCAAGGACTACCGGCTGGAGCTGTACTCGTCCGACCCGGGGGCCGGGGAGGCGAACGCCCTGCTGGCCGAGGTGACCGTCCGCACCGGGCCGGGCGGGGCGGTGCCGATCGACTGGGTGCTGCCGTTCGGTAGCCCGCAGGGGGGCGGGTACACCCTGCTCGTCACCCGGATCGACACGACCGAGTCCGCCGGGCTGACCGCGGACGTGCCGGCCGGGCTGGTGGTCGTCGGCGGGGTGCCGGCGGCGGCCGTCGGCGAGGGGACGCCGCTCACCTTCTCCACCACCGCCACCGACCCCGGGCCGGGCCAGTCGGTCGCCTACGAGTGGCGGGTGACGCGGAACGGCGTGCGGGTGGCCGACGGGGACGAGGCCGTCTTCACCTTCACCCCGGACGACGAGGGGACGTACACCCTGGGGCTGACCGTCCGCACCAGCACCGGGGACAGCCAGACCCTGCCGCCGCGGACGATCGTCGCCGACAACCGGGCGCCGGTGGTCGAGTTCACCAGCTTCCCGGCCGGGGCCGCCCGCCCGGCCGTGTTCTTCGACGTGACCGCCCGCGTCACCGACCCGGGGGCGGCCGACGCGCTGGCGTACCAGTGGTTCGTGAACGGCGCCCCGGTCAGCCCGCCCAACCCGGCCGCCCCGCTCCAGCTCAGCTACGCCCCGCCGGCCAACGGGGTATACGTGGTCGAACTGCGGGCGACCGACGACAGCGGGGCGGTCGGTTCCCGGACGGTGGCCGTCACCGTCGAGGGGGACGTGCCGCAGGCGACCATCGCCATCCAGACAGAGGGTAAGGAAGGGGCGGTCGTCCACGCCCAGGCGGCCCTGTCCGCCATCCTGGCCCAGGACCGGCTGCGGTTCGAGTGGGCGGTGCTCAAGAACGGGGTGCCATTCGCCGCCAGCGTCGGCGTCGGCCGGCCGAACTTCGAGTTCACCCCGGACGACGACGGCGTCTACACCCTCGGCCTGCGGGTGGTGGACGAGGGGACGCTCCTGGAGTTCGTCGCCCCGACCCGGTCGGTGGCGGTGGTGAACGTGCTGCCGGAGGGGCGGATCGGGTTCGACGCCGACGCCGACCAGCAGCCCGACCCGGCCCCGCCGGCCGCCCTGCGGGCGCGGGAGCCGATCCCGCTGCTGGCCACGGTTCGGGACGTCGGCACGGCCGACACCCACACCTTCCGGTGGACGATCACCGACACCAACACCGGCCGGGTGGCGCTGGACGCGGTCGGCCCGGCCGTCACGTTCACGCCGGACACCGGCGGCACGTTCGTCGCCACCCTGACCGCCGCCGACGACGACGGCGGGGTGAGCGAGACGTCCGTCACCCTGGACGTGCAGTCGCTCACCCGGGCGGTCGCGCTCACCGTCCCGGCCGGCCCGCTGCCCGAGGGGTCGCCGGTCGCGCTGACCGCCGCCCTGGACCCGCCGGCCGGCGGGGTCGGGATGCGGTACGGCTGGGAAGTCCGGCTGGGCGGCGAGCTGGTGGCCTTCGCCGACACCGGCGACTTCACCGCCGACCCGCCGGCGTTCGCCTTCACCCCGGCGGACGACGGCCGGTACGAGGTCACGCTGACGGTCACCGGGGCGGACGGCAGCACCGGGGCCGGCACCGCCGTGGCGGACGTGGCCAACGTCTCCCCGACCCCTGCCCTGCTCCCGTTCCCGCTCCAGGTGGACGAGGGGATGCCGGTCGCCCTGTCGGCCGTCGCCGCCGACCCGGGGGTGCGGGACACGCTCACCTACCGGTGGTCGGTGAACGGGGTGGTCGTCCCCGGCGTCACCGGCCCGGACCTCACCTTCACGCCCCCGGACAACGGCACCTACGCCGTCACCGTGGCCGTCAAGGACGACGACGAGGCCGGCTTCAACCCGCTGTCCGTGGCGACCGCCACGGTGACGGCTGTGAACGTCGCCCCGGTCCTGGTCATCCGCCCGACGGCCGGCGGGCCGGGTCTGCCGGCCGACGAGGCCGCGAAAGAGTTCCACCTCACCTCCGATGCGACCGACCCGGCCGGGACCGGGGCCGACCCGCTGACGTATCGGTGGTCCGTCGCCCGGGTGGCCGACGACGGCAGCGAGTACGCGTACCGCCCCGGGGTGGACCCGATGTCCGACCCGGCCCGGCCCACCTTCTCGTTCGACCGGAGCGGGGCGGGCAGGTACGTGGTGTCGCTGACGGTGGACGACGGGGACGGCGGCGTCGTCACCCAGGTGACCCGGATCATCGCCGGGTCGGACCAGCCCGAGTCGCTGAGCGTGTCGGCCGCCGACCTGGTCGGCGGGGCGACCAGCGTGGTCGTGATCGCCGGCGGCGGGGCGGACGTGGTGAACGCCTCCGGGGCTGACTTCCTGGTAGTGCTGGACGGCGGGGACGGGGACGACACCCTGATCGGCGGGACCGGCGGGGACGTGCTCATCGCCGGCCCGGGGAACAACGTGCTGGACGGCGGGGCCGGGGACGACACCCTGGTCGGCGGCGGCAGCGACACCCTGGACGGCGGGGCCGGGGACGACGTGTACGAGGTCCACTTCAGCACCGTCTCCCTGTTCGACACCGACGGCGGGGTGGACACCATCGACCTGTCGGCCGTCCCGCAGGGCGTCACCTTCGACCTGTCCCTGACCAGCGGGCAACGGCAGCCGGTGTTCGCCGGCAGCACCCTGGCCGTCACCGGTTCGTTCGAGGCGGTCAAGGGGACCGCCTTCGGGGACCGGATCACGGCCGCCAGCGGGACGACGGTGTTCGGCGGGGCCGGGGACGACCTGTTGACGGCCGCCGCCGGGGCGACCGCCGTCTCCCTGTTCGGCGGGGACGGGGCGGACGCGTTCGAGGTGCGGGCCGCGTCCGCCGTCACCGTGTTCGGCGGGGACGGGGACGACGCGATCCTGGTCGGCCTCGGGGCCAGCCGCGTGACGGTGTTCGGCGGGGTCGGGGTGGACGACATCGCGGTCGCCGCCGGGGCGGCCGACGTGACGGTGTTCGGCGGCGACGGGGCGGACCTGGTCCGCCTGACCGGGGCCGCCGGGGTGACGGTGTACGGCGGGGCCGGGGCGGACGACCTGCGCGTCACCGGCGGGTCCGGGATCGCCGTGTTCGGCGGGGACGCCGAGGGGGCGATCACCCCCGACCTCGGGCTGGTGACGGTGTTCGGCGGGTCCGGGGACGACCGGATCGAACTGGCCGGCGCGTCCGACGTCACCGTGTTCGGCGGGGACGGGGTGGACGACATCCGGGTGCTGTCCGGGTCGGCGGTGACGGTGTTCGGCGGCGAGGGGGACGACCGGGTCACGCTGGCCAGTCCGGCCGGCCTGGCGACGGTGTTCGGCGGGGCGGGGGCGGACGAGATCGAGGTGTCGGCCGGATCGGCAGTGACGGTGTTCGGCGGGGACGGGGCCGACCTGCTCCGGGTGCTCGGCGGGTCCGGGGTGACGGTGTTCGGCGGGGACGGGGCCGACCTGCTGAGGGTCAGCGGCGGGACGAACGTGACGGTGTTCGGCGGGGCCGGGGTGGACGATCTTACTGTGACCGGCGGGTCGAACGTGACGGTGTTCGGGGAGGCCGGGGACGACGTGTTGACCGTGGCCGGCGGGACGGCGGTAACAGTGTTCGGCGGGGACGGCGTGGACGCCGTCACGGTGGCGAACGGGGCGGACGTGACTGTCTTCGGGGAGGCCGGGGACGACCGGATCGCGGTCTCCGGCGGGTCGGCGGTGACGGTGTTCGGCGGCGACGGGGCGGACGCGATCACCGTGTCGGCCGGGGCGGACGACGGTGTTCGGCGGGGACGGGGATGACGCCATCGCGGTGACCGGCGGGCTGGCCGTCACCGTGTTCGGCGGGGACGGGAACGACGACCTGACCGCCAGCGCGGCCGCGGCCGGGGCCGTCACCCTGTACGGCGGAGCCGGGGACGACCACCTGAGCGTGTTGGCCGGGGCGGACGTGACGGTGTTCGGCGGCGACGGGGCGGACGTGGTGGACGTGGCCGGCGGGCTGGCCGTCACCGTGTTCGGCGGGGCCGGGGACGACCTGGCCACGGTCGCCGGCGGGTCGAACGTGACCGTGTTCGGCGGCGAGGGGGACGACGCGATCCGTGTCACCGCCGGGTCGGACGTGACGGTGTTCGGCGGGGAGGGGAACGACCGGCTGGAGGCCGCCGCCCTCACCGGCACCGGCATCACCCTGTTCGGGGAGGACGGGGCCGACGAGCTGCTCGTCACCGCCGGGTCCGACGTGACCGTGTTCGGCGGGGACGGGGACGACACACTGACCGTCTCCACCCCCGGCACCGCGGTCACGGTATTCGGCGGCGAGGGGGTGGACGCCATCACGGTCGCCAACGGGACCGACGTGACGGTGTTCGGCGGCGAGGGGGACGATGCCCTGGCCGTCACCGGCGGGGTGAACGTGACGGTGTTCGGCGGCGAGGGGGTGGACGCGGTCACGGTCTCCGGCGGGTCGGCGGTGACGGTGTTCGGCGGGGACGCGGCCGACCGGGTGGACGTGTCGGGCGGCGTCGATGTCACCGTGTTCGGCGGGGAAGGGGACGACCGGATCACGGTCGCCGGCGGGGTGAACGTGACGGTGTTCGGCGGGGCCGGGGACGACCGGATCGAGTCGGCCGCGGCGGCCGGCACTGGCATCACGGTGTTCGGCGGGGACGGGAACGACGACCTGTCCGTCACCGCCGGGTCCGGGGTGACGGTGTTCGGCGGGGCCGGGGACGACTCGCTGACCGTGGACGGGGCGGCCGGCAAGGACATCACCCTGCTCGGCGGGGACGGGAACGACCTCGCCCGGGTGGCCGCCGGGTCGAACGTGACGGTGTTCGGCGGGGCAGGCGACGACCGGATCACCCTGACGGCGGCCGCCGGGGCCGGGATCACCGTGTTCGGCGGGGCCGGCGACGACCACATCCGGGTGGAGGCCGGGACCGGGGTGGCGGCCGACGGCGAGGCCGGGGACGACGACCTGACGGCCGCCAACCCGACCGGCGGCCAGGTGACGCTGTTCGGCGGGGCCGGGGCCGACGTGCTGGCGGTCGAGAGCGGGTCGGCGGTGACGGTGTTCGGCGGGGCCGGGGCCGACCGGGTCGCCGTCGGCGTGCTGGCCGGGTCCGACGTGACGGTGTTCGGCGGGGCCGGGGACGACGTGCTGAGCGTGGCCGGCGGCACCCGCGTCACCCTGCTCGGCGACCGCGGGGCGGACGACCTGTCCGCCGTCGGGGTGTCCCTGGTCACCCTGTTCGGCGGGGCCGGGGACGACCGGCTGACCGGGTCCGGCGGGGTCGAGATCAGCCTGTACGGGGACGACGGGGACGACACCTATCGGGTGCTGACCGACCCGGCCCGGCCGACCCTCGTCCGGGTGAAGGAGGTCCGCACCCTCGGCGAGACGCATTCGGAGGAGAAGACGGCCGGGGCGGACGCCGGTCGGGAGCACGTCGACCGCCCGGCGTTCGGGGCGGAGACGCTCGACCTGTCGGCGTTCTTCGCCGTGACGATCGACCTGAACGTACTCGGCACCGACCGCGACCCGGCGACCGGCTGGCAGATGCTCACCGACGCGACCGGGCGGACGGCCACCGTCGTCCTGCACGGGTACTTCGAGAACGTGATCGGCACCCCGGGGGACGACACCGTCTTCGGGACCGCCGGCCCGAACCGGCTGGTAGGCGGCGGCGGGAACGACCGCCTCGTCGGCCGGGGCGGGGACGACACCCTGGTCGGCGGGGCCGGCGATGACCTGCTGGACGGCGGTCCCGGCAGCGACACCTACGAGTTCGGGGCGGACGCCGGCGGGGCCGATCAGGTGATCGAGGCCCAGGGGCCGGACGTGGACGCCGACACCCTGGACTTCCGCGGCCTGCCACACGGCGTCACGGTGGACATCAGTAAACCGGACGCGGTTGTCGGGGCAGATTTGTCCGTCGCCCTGTCCGACCCGCTGGCGGTCGAGAACCTGGTCGGCACCGCGTTCGCCGACGTGCTCACTGGGAACGACCGGCCGAACGTGATCGAGGGCGGGGCCGGGGACGACTCTTTGGCCGGCGGCCTGGGCGCGGACACGTACCGGTTCGCCGGCGAGAACCTGGGCACGGACACCGTCACCGAGGCGGATCCCGCCGGGCCGGCCGGCGGCGGCGAGGCCGTCCCCGCGGCGGTCGGCGGGCCGAACACGGACACCCTCGACTTCGCCGGGGTGCTCGGCGGGGTGGTCGTCGACCTGGAGTCGGCGGCCAAGCAGGGGGCGGACGGAGCCGGCGTGTACGTGGTGCTCACCGACCCGACCCGCTTCGAGGCGGTGGTCGGCACCGCCTTCCCGGACGTGCTCAAGGGGAACGGGGCGGACAACACCCTGATCGGCGGCGGCGGCCGGGACGACCTGGACGGCCGGGCCGGCAACGACACCCTCCGGGGCGGCAGCGGCCAGGTCGTCTACCTCGACTTCTCCGCCACCGACCCGTGGGAGTGGCAGTACGACGCCGCCCAGCGGGAGGCGATCCGGGCGGCCCTGGAGCGGGACTTCGCCCTGTTCGGCTACCCGGTCGTGCTGAGCCGCCCGGCCGTCGGGGACTACCTGACCGTCGTGTTCAACGACGACCAGCCGGGCGGCCGGGCGGCCGGGATCGACTTCCGCAACGTGTCGCTCGGCGGGGTGGCGGCGGTCAGCGTCACCGAGCTGCTCCCGGACCTGCGGACGTCGCTCATCGCCTCCGGCGTCCCGGCGGCGGACGTAGACACGAACTGGACGCAGTACGTGGTCGCCCTGTCGGCCACCATCGCCGCCCACGAGGCCGGCCACTCCCTCGGGCTACGGCACGGCGACGCCTACGGCCCCGTCGGCGCCGGGGTGAACTCGCTCGCCCAATCCCTGCGATACCTGCCAGCCCTGCCGCCGACCGCGGCCGGGGCGACCGAGACCGGGTGGCACGTGATGGCCAGCCCGGCGTCCGTCGGCACCCCGCTGGCCGACTCCGCCCGGGACACTTTCCTCGGCGTCCGGGAGGCGGTCAAGCTGGCGTTCGCCGACACCGGCACCACGCTCCGGGAGCCGGCCGCCGGGGCTAACGCCCACAGCACCTTCGACACGGCGACCGACCTCGGCCGGTTCTACGGGCTGAGCGTGCCGAACACTCTGCAACGGCCCGCTGACCCGTGGTGCGGCCAGACGCTGTCGGTCGCAGCGGTGGCCGTGCTCGGGGCGATCACCCGGGCCGACGGGCAGGTGAGCGAGGACGACGTGTACTCGTTCGTCGCCGCCCCCGGCGAGTGGTTCCACTTCGAGGTGAACTCGTACAACCTGGCCCGGACGGCCAACCCGATCGACTCGGTGCTCAAGGTGTACGACGCGGCCGGCACCCTGGTCGCCTGGAACGACGACGAGTTCGAGACCCCGGACGCGGTGATCGTCGACTGGACCCCGTCCGCCGCCGGCGTGTACTACCTGGTGGTGGACACGTTCACCCCGGACGGGGTGACGGACTTCGACACCGGCACCTACGAGCTGTTCGCCTACCGGTCGGCCGCCGGCCCCGACCTCGGGGCCGGGGACGTGATCGCCACCGGGGCCGGGGCGGACGCGGTGTACACCAGCGGCGGCAAGGACGTGGTCAAGGTGGACGAGGGGTCCGTCGCCCGGGTCGTCGCCGCCCCGGCCGCCCGGCCGATCATCGAGAACCTGGACGGCGGCACGGTGGCGGCGTTCGACCCCGCCGGGACGCCGGTGATCGTCCCGGTCAAGACGGTGAACCACGCACCCGAACTGGCCGCGGTGCCGGTCCCGCTGGGGTTGTACGAGGGGACGGCGGTCGAGTTCACCGCGACCGCCACCGACATCGACCTGGCGGACGGGGCCGAGCGGCTGGCCTACTCGCTGGAGCCGGCCGACGGCCAACCGCTGCCGGACGGGCTGACCATCGACCCGGCCAACGGCGTGGTCCGCTGGGTGCCGGCGGACGACGGGACATACCGGTTCGCGGTGGTCGTGACCGACGCCAGCGGGGCGTCCGACCGGCAGCCGGTCGAGGCCACGGTCGGCAACGTCGCCCCGACGGTGACGGCGGCCGGGCCGGACCGGACGGACGAGGGGACGGCGGCGACGTTCACCGCCGCCGGGGACGACGTCGGCCGGCTGGACGTGCTCACCTACACCTGGACGGTGGACGGGGCCGATGCGGGCACCGGCCCGGCGTTCACCTTTGCCCCCACGGCCGCCGGCACGTACACCGTGGCCGTCACCGTGGCCGACGGGGACGGCGGGTCTGCAACGGCCAGCCGGACTCTCACGGTCGCCAACGTGGACCCGACCGCCGCCATCGTCGGGGTGGCTGGTGTGTACGAGGAGATGAACACCCTGACCGTGACCGGCACCGCGGCCGACGCCGGCGGGGTGATCGCCGCACGGGTGTGGGCCGTCGCCTTCCGCAAGACCCCGACCGCGACGGCCGTGCCGGTGGCGTTCACACTGAATCCGGACGGGACGATCTCCTTCGTCGCCGCCGACGACGGCGAGTACGACCTGACCTTCACCGCGACCGACCGGGACGGGGCGGCGGCCGTCGCCACCCGGACGGTGCGGGTGGCCAACCGCCCGCCGACCGTCCGGGTGGCGGCCGAGGTGGTGCGGACCGAGACCAGCCTGGTCCGGCTGTCGGCGGCCGCGTCCGACAACCCGCTCGACACCCCGTTCGCCTACCTGTGGCGGCTGGCGGCCGGGCCGGGCGGATCGCCGCCGACCGGCACCGACGCCGCGTTCGCCTTCACCCCGGCCGACGCCGGCACGTTCGACATCGCCGTCAAGGTGACGGACAAGGACGGGGCGATCACCGAGACCGTGACCCGGGTGGTGGTGCCGGAGACCGCCCCGACGGCCGTGTTCGGGCAAGTCGGGGCCGGGGTCGAGGGCCAGCCCACGGCCGTCGGGTTCGCCGACCTGTTCGACTCCCCGGCCGACCTGGCCGCCGGGTTCCGATACAGCTTCGACCTGGACGACGACGGCGTGTTCGAGATCGTGGACCAGACCGCCCCGACCGCCAGCCGGGTGTTCCCGGACAGCGGCTCCTACCGCGTCCGCGGCCGGGTGACGGACAAGGACGGGGCGAGCCGGGTGTACGAGGCGACGGTGGTCGTCGCCAACGCCCCGCCGGCGGCCACCCAGGTTGCCGGTCCGGCGGCGCTGGTCGAGGGCCAGACTGGCAGCTTCTCGCTGGCCGGAGTGACGGACACCTCCCCGGCGGATGCAGCCACCTTGCGGTACAGCTTCGCCCTGTCCGAAGCCGGGCTGGCCGCCGGCTACGAGACCGCCGGGGCGAACGCCTTCTCCTACGGGCTGCCGGACGACGGGGCGTTCACCGTGTACGCCCGGGTGTACGACACGGACGGCGGGGTCAGCACGGTGTACGCGCTGCCGGTGACGGTGGCCAACGTGCGGCCGATGCCGGCCGTCACCGGGGCGCCGGCGACCGGGACGGAGGGGGCGGCCCTCAGCTTCGGCAGCACGGTGGTCGAGCCGGGGCAGGACACCGTCAGCTACGCCTGGTCGGTCCTCCGCAACGGGGCGCCGTTCGCCCTGCCGGCGGGGGCGGTGACGACGGCCGCGACGTTCGCCTTCACGCCGACGGACGACGGCAACTACGTCGTCACCCTGGACGCCCGGGACGAGGACATGCCGGCCGGGCAGTCGGCGTACACCGCGTCGGTGACGGTGGTGGTCGCGAACGTTGCCCCGTCGGCGGCCGGGATTGTTGTCCCGGCGACGGTGGTCGAGGGGGTGTCGGCGGCGTTCAGCGTGAACCAGCCGACCGACCCGTCGGCCGTGGACCGCCAGAGCCTGCGGTACAGCTTCGCCGTCACCCCGGGTGGGCTGGCGACGAACTACGCCGGGGCGGCCGGCAAAAGTGGCTCTCTCCTGTTCCCGGCGCCCGGCACGTACACCGTGTACGCCCGGGTGTACGACAAGGACGGGGCGGTGAGCGGCGTCCTGTCCCGGACGGTGACGGTCGTCCCGGCGGTGCCGGCGGCCGGGATCAGCGGGCCGCACGACGCGGTCCGCGGCCAGGAGCGGGCGTACACGTTCACCGCAGCCCTCAGCAGCGGGCCGTACACGTACCGGGTGAACTGGGGGGACGGCAGCCCGGTCCAGGTGGTGACCGGCGGGTCGTCCCTCACCCTGCCGCACACGTTCGTTGCCGACCGGGCTTACACCGTCACGGCGACCGTGACCAGCGGGTACGGGGTGATCAGCCCGGCCGCGACGCACGCCGTCACCGTCTCCGTACTGGCCGTGCAGACGGCCGACGACGGCAGCCGGGTGCTGGTGGTCGGCGGGACGGACGACGGGAACGACGCCATCAAGATCAACCTGGCTAACACCCCGGCCCAGGACGAGTGGGCGGTCAAGGTCAACGGCACGGACACGCTCGTCAAGTTCCGCGACCCGTTGAGCGGGCCGATCGCCCGGATCATTGTTTTCGCCCAAGGGCAGGACGACGTGGTCCAGGTGAAGAAGGACGTGAGCGTCCCGACCGAGTTGCACGGCGGGGCTGGCAACGACCAACTGCTCGGCGGGGCCGGAGACGACCTGCTGGACGGCGGGGCCGGCAAGGATGTGTTGGACGGCGGGGACGGCAACGACCTGCTGCTCGGCGGGGACGGGGACGACGCGCTGACCGGCGGGAACGGGCTGGACGTGTTGATCGGCGGCCGCGGGGCGGACGACCTGACCGGCGGGGCCGGAGACGACCTGCTGATCGCCGGGTGGACGACGTTCGACGCCGACCTGCTGGCCCTGAAGGCTGTCGCCCTGGAGTGGCAGTCCCCGCGGGGGTACGACCAGAAGGTGGCCAACCTGACCGGGACCGGGTCCGGGCCGCGGCTCAACGGCAGCGCCTTCCTGATCGACCTGACGGTCAAGGACGACAACGACAAGGACAGGTTGACCGGGGACGCCGGGCGGGACTGGTTCTTCTACAACCGGGACGGGGAGAACGGCACCAAGAAGGACAACTCGGACGACGGCGGCAACGAGTTGTGGGTGGACATCGACGTGTGACCGGCCGGTTGCTCGGTTGAAGCCCCTCCCACTCCCTGGCGAGCCGGGGGGCGTCAGCCCCGGGTTGGAGGCTTCACCCGGGGCTGACGCCCCCGGCTCGCCAGGATTTCGACCGAGCAACCGGCCGGTCAGCCCGCCCCGCCGGCCGGCGGGGCGGGGTCCGTCCCGCGGTACAGCATCCAGTACACGACCGGCACCAGCAGCAGGGTGAACGCGGTCGAGACGACCAGCCCGAAGATGAGCCGCCCAGGCCAGCCCGCTGAACACCGGGTCCAGGGTGATCGGCCACGCCCCCAGCATGGCCGCCCCGGCGGTCAGCAGGATCGGCCGGGTCCGGACCGCCCGGACTCGATCAGCACTCCTCAGCGTCGCCCCGCGGTCCGGACGTGCTGGATGAAGTCCAGCAGCAGGATGGCGTTCCGGTCGGCGATCCCGGCCAGGGCGATCATCCCGATCATGGCGGTGGCGGTGAAGTACACCGGGTCGGCGTACCCGCCGACCGTCGTCCCGACGGCCGCGTTCAGCAGCCAGAACCCGGGCATGATGCCGATCACGGTCAGCGGGATGGAGATCATCTGCACCAGCGGGATCAGGTAGCTGCCGGTCTGGTACACCATCAGGGCGTAGATGAGCAGCAGCGCCCCGCCGAACGCCAGCCCCAGGTCGCGGAACACGTCCAGGGTGATCTTCCACTCCCCCTCCCCGGTCCACACCACCTCCGCCCCGCCCGGCGGCGGGTGGTCGCGGAGCCGGGCCAGCAGCCCCAGCACCGCCTCGGCCGGGGTGCGGCCGGCCGTGTCCGCGGTCACGTACCCGACCGGCCGCAGGTTCTTGTGGTAGATGGTCTGCTCGGCCGGCAGCTCCTCGAACCGGCCCAGCTCGGCCACCCGGACGATGTCACCGCCGGGCGTCTTCACCCCGAGCCGCTCGAGCTGGGTCAGCCGGCTGCGGCCGGCCGGCGGGAGCTGCATCACGATGGCCAGGGGGTTCAGCTCCCGGGGCAGGTGGCCGCTGCCGGCCCGGAAGTCCTTCGGGTCGCCCTCCCCCGGGGTCATGCCGTTCACCGCGATCCGCAGGGTGTTGGCAATCTGCTCGGTCGTCACCCCGGTCAGGGACGCCTTCTCCCGGTCCACCCGGAAGACGAACCGCGGCCGCTCGGCCTCGAACGTGTCGTCCGCGTCCACCACGCCCGGTTCGGTCTCGACCAGCCGGCGGACGTGCTTGGCGTCGGCCCGCAGCCCGGCGTAGTCTTGACCCGGGGCGGGGTACACCTCGGCCACCAGCGTGCTCAGCACCGGCGGGCCGGGCGGCACCTCGACGACCTTCAGCCGGGCCTGGTGTCGGGCGGCGATCGCCTCCAGCCGGGGCCGCACCCGCAGGGCGATGGCGTGGCTCTGGGCCGCCCGGGTCTCCTTCGCCACCAGGTTCACCCGCAGGTCGCCCCGGTGGGACTCCCGCCGCAGGTAGTAGTGCCGGACCATGCCGTTGAAGTCCATCGGCGACCCGGTCCCGGCGAACGACAGCACCTCCGTCACCTCGGGCTGTCCCCGCAGCTCGTCGGCCAGCTCCTTCAGGGCGGCGTCCGTCCGCTCCACCGCCGACCCCTCGGGCAGGTCGATCAGCACCTGGAACTCGTTCTTGTTGTCGAACGGGAGCATCTTGAGCGGGACTAGCCCGAGCGCCGGCAGGGCGCAGGAGGCGGCCAGCAGTAGGCCGGTGAACCCGATCAGCCCCCAGGCGGCCAGGCGGGAGTCGAGAAACGGGGTGAGGGCGGCCCGGTACACCCGGTAGGTGAGGGTCGTCTTCGGGTCCGCCGGCTCGTGCCCGCCCTTCCCGTACACCCCCTTCAGGGCGTGGTAGCTGAGCCACGGGGTGACGGTGAACGCCACCACCATCGACATGAGCATGGCGACCGGCACGTTCAGGGCCATCGGCCGCATGTACGGCCCCATCATCCCGGTGATGAACAGCATCGGCAGGAACGACACCATCACCACCAGGGTGGCCACGATGATCGGCGGGCGGACCTCGTTCACCGCCTCCAGCACCGCCTCTCGCGGCGGCTTCCGCTTAAGCCCGAAGTGGCGGAACACGTTCTCCACGTCCACGATCGGGTCGTCCACTACCAGCCCGAGGGCCAGGATGAGGGCGAACAGGGTGACCCGGTTGATCGAGTACCCGGCCAGGTAGTTGACCAGGAGGGTGAGGGCGAAGGTGAGCGGGACGGCGGTGACGACGACCACCGCCTCCCGCCACCCGAGGCTGAACATGATGAGCGCCGAGACGATGACGACGGCCAGGCCCAGCTCGTGGATCAGCTCCGTCACCTTCTCGTCGGCCGTCTCCCCGTGGTCCCGGGTGACCCGGGCCTCGACGTCGTGGGGGATGGTGGTCGCCCGCAGCTCGTCCAGCTTTGCCCGGACCGCGCGGGCGACGGCGACGGCGTTGCTCCCCTTCCGCTTGGCCACCCCGACCGTCACCGCCGGGAAGTCCTCCCCGGTCGGCGGTCCGCCCGCCCCGGGGCCGAACCCGATCCGGGTGTAACTGGCCGGCTCCTCCGGGCCGTCGGCGACCTCCGCCACCTCCCGCAGGTAAACCGGCTTGCCGGCGAACACCCCGACCACCAGCGTCTCGAGTTCCCGGGCCGACTGGACGAACGGCCCGCTCTCGACCAGCACCTCCCGGCCGCCGGCCCGCAGGACGCCGGCCTGGAGGCTGACGTTCGCCCCGCGGAGCACCCGGTCCACGTCCAGCGACGTGACCTGGCGGGAGGCCAGCCGCTCCGGGTCCAGGGCCACCCGCAGTTGCCGGCGGCGGCCGCCGACCACCTCCGTCCGGGCGGTGTTCGGCACCCCCTGGAGGGCGACCTCCACCTGCTCGGCCACCCGCCGCAGGGCGAAGTCGTCGGCCGTCCTGCTCCACAGGGTGACGGCCACCAGCGGCACGTCGTCCAGCTCGACCGGCTTGACCACCCACCCGGTCACCCCGGGGGGGACCACGTCGGCGTTCATGGTGATCTTGTTGTGCAGCTTGACCAGCGACGCCTCCCGCCCCTCGCCGACGTAGAAGCGGACCGTCACCACCGCCTCCCCGGGGCGGGACATCGAGTACACGTACTCAACCCCGTCGATCTGGGCGAGCAGCCGCTCCAGCTTGGACGCCACCTGCTGCTCGACCTCGGCGGCCGTCGCCCCGGGCATGCGGACGAACACGTCGGCCAGCGGGACGACGATCTGCGGCTCCTCCTCCCGGGGGGTGAGGGCGAGGGCGGCGACCCCGGCCGCCAGCATGAGCAGGACGAGCAGCACGGCCAGGTTGCCGTACAGGAACCCGGCGATCACCCGGGAGACGAACCCGCCGTCGGGGGGCGCTGGCTGCACGGCGGTCACCTCCGGTTGGGGGACTCGGCCGGGAGGGCGACCCGTTCGCCCGCGGCCAGCCCGGCCAGGATCTCGACCTTGTCGCCCGCCGCCGCCCCGACCCGGACGAACCGCCGGCCGAGCGTCCCGTCCGGGCCGGCCACGTCCACCAGGTCGAGCTGCCCGGTCTGCCGGACGGCCGCCCGCGGGAGCCACAGCCGCTCGGCCTCCCCGGCCGGCACTTCGACCCGGCCGAACATGCCCGGGAGGAGCGGCCGGCCGGTCGCCGGGGCCGCCGGCAGGGCCACCTTCACCAGCACCGACCGGCTGGCCTGCTGGGCCTGGGGCACCACCTCCCGCACCGTCCCGGTCGCCGCCAGCCCGGCCGCGTCGATCCGGACGGCCAGCGGCTGCCCGGGGGCCAGCCCCGGGGCCAGCGTCTCCGGCACGTTGACGTGCAGCTCCAGGTCGGCCGGGTCGTAGACGACGAGCAGCGGCTTGCCGGGGGCGGCCAGGTCGCCGGGGTCGACGAACCGGTCGGCCACGACCCCGCCGCCGGTGGCCAGGATCTTGGTGTGGGTGAGCTGGACGGCCAGCCGGGCGATCGCCTCCTTGGCCCGGGCGACCTGGGCGTCCGCCACCCGGAACGCCCCCTCCACCTTGGTGAACTCGTCGGCGCTCACCGACCCGGTTTCTCGCAGCCGCTTGAGCCGCTCGTAGTCGGTCCGGCGGGTCACCAGGTCGGCCTCGGCGGCGGTCTGGGCGGCGGTCGCTTCCCGGTGCTGGGCCACCAACTCCCGGTCGTCCAGGGCGACCAGCAACTGCCCCGGTTTGACCCGGTCCCCGGGCCGGACCGTCACGTCGAGGATGGTGGCCAGCAGCAGGCTGGCCACTTCGGCCTTCTTCTTCGGCTGGACGCTGCCGACGGCGCCCACCGTGTCCCGGCTCCGGGCCGCCTCGACGGCGACCAGGGTGCGGCCGGCGGCGGGCGGCCGGGCGACCGGCGTTTCCCCGGGCTGGACCTTGTCCCGGAACGCCCCGCCCATCCAGGCGAGGAACAGGCCGAGGCCGGCGACTGCGGCGAGGGCCGTCACGACCGACCGGGCCGCGGCCAGCCAGCGGCGGGAACGGGGCTGAGTGACGGGTTCCACGGTTGCGCTCGCTTCCGGGGGAGGCGGGGAGGCGGCAGTGCCCTGTGCGTCAGATTACGGACAGCCGGGCCGGTCCCGTCAGGGGGTCTTCCGGTCGGGCGACTCGGGCAGCGGGTGGTTCTTGCGGACCTCGGCGTGCCCGTTCTCGATGAACTTCGTGACGACCGCGGCGTGGGCCTGGACCAGCCGGGCGGTGAACGGGTCGTCCGACGTCTCCGTCACCTTGACGCCGGCCTTGGTCGGCTCCACCTTCATGGTGATCTTGTCGTACCGCCCGAAGATCGCGGCGAACAGCGGGTCGCGGAGGTGGATGCCCTTGCCGTCCTTGACCCGCCGGTGCATGGCGGCGACGTGCTCCCGGATCTGGGCCGCCACCTCGGGGTTCGCCGACTCCGTGACCGTTTCCACCCCGGTCGGGATGTTTTTCACCGTCCGCCGGATGTCGGCCCGGTGGTCGAGCAGGGCGTGGAACCCGTCCCGGTCGGCGGCGAACGCCGGGTCCGCCGCCTTCCCCTTCCCGGGCGGCTGAGCGGCCAGGGGTGCCGGCCCGAGGGCGGTCAGCCACACGCCGGCCCCGAACGTGGCCGCCAGCAGCAAAAGCCGGCGGCTGATGGCTGTGGAAGTCATGGTCATGCTCCTGGTCGGGTTGCGGGTCCGGAAGTCACCAGGCGGTCGCCGGTCGCGGTGCGTGTCGCCCCGGTCGTGTGTCCACTCAGCCGTGGGCCACCCCGGTCGCGGCCAGCCGGTCGAACTTCGCCACCAGGGACCGCGGGTCGGCCAGGCCGACCACCCGGTCGGTCAGGTGCCCGTCCCGGAAGACCAGCAGGGTCGGCACCCCCTCCACCTGATAGGCCTCGGCCACCTCCGGGGTATGGTCGATGTTCACCTTCAGGAACCGGATGCGGTCGCCGTACACCCCGGCGGCCCGCTCCAGCAGCGGGGCCAGCGCCCGGCACGGCCCGCACCAGTCGGCGTACACGTCCACCACGACCGGCACGGGGGAGAACAGCACCTCGCGGGAGAAGTCGTCCGCGGTGATCGGTCGGACCAAAGACATCGTCGGTCTCCTCGGCTTGACTGTCCGGGCGACGGGGTCGCCCCACACCGGTCCGATCCGCGGGCGGCCGAACGGTTACACGGAATCTGTGTAACGTCGGCGGCCGGTTGCGGGTCATACCGTCGGGCCGGCGGCGGACCGGCCGGACAATCCCGAGGGCGTGATGAGCCGATTCGTCCGGAGTGCGTGGGGCGCGGTGTGTGAGGCGGCGGGCCTCTCGCCAGCCGCGGGCCATACGACCGACAGCCTCGACACGGTGAAAAAGGGGGTGGCGGCCGGGGCGGCGGTGCTGGCGGACGTGCGAGAGGCGGACGAGTGGCGGGCCGGACACCTGGCGATGGCCCGGCACCTTCCGCTTTCCGCCCTCCAGGCCGGGGCGGCGGCCGGCCTCCCCGCCGGGGCGGTCGTGTACCTGCACTGTGCGTCCGGGCGGCGGTGCCTGACCGCGGCCGACCTGCTCCGCCGGCAGGGGTACGACGCCCGCCCGCTGGCGGACGGGTTCGGCGGGCTGGCGGCAGCCGGGTTCGCGACGGCGAAGTGACCGGCCGACTCCCCGGCCCCGGCCGGCGGCCGTACACTGCGCCCACCGGACCCCGACCCAGCCCGGCGGAGCCGATGAGCCAGCCGACCGCCCCGCCGCCGACCGACCCAGACCTCGACCTGCTCCGCCAGGCCCGCAACGGGGACTTCGCGGCGTTCGAGCGGCTGGTCGGCCGGCTCCAGGGGCGGGTGTACGGGCTGGCCTACCGGCTGCTCGGGGAGCCGCACGACGCCGAGGACGTGGCCCAGCAAACGTTCTTGAGCGTGGTCGAACACCTCCGGGATTTCCGCGGGGAGTCGGCCGTCGCCGGCTGGGTGCTGCGGATCGCGGCCAACCACGCCCTCAAGCTGCTCCGCAAGCGGCGGGGGCTGCCGACCGTGCCGGTGGACGACTCGGACGACGGGTACGCCGGCGTCCCGCACCCAGAGGTGATCGCCCCGTGGCGGGACGACCCGGCCGAGTTGGCCGAGCGGCGGGAGGTGCGGGAGCTGATCGACCGGGCGCTGGCCGAGCTGGACGACAAGTACCGGGCGGTGTTCGTGCTGCGGGACGTGGAAGGGTTCTCGGTCCGGGAGACGGCCGACTTACTCGGGCTGTCGGAGGCGAACGTGAAGGTGCGGCTGCTGCGGGCGCGGCTGGCCCTCCGGGAGCGGCTGACCCGGTCGCTGGGCGACCCGGCCGGCCGGGTGGTGCCGGACCACGCTCACGCCCCGGCCGGGGAGGCCCGCCATGACTGACCCCCGGGGGCCGGCGATGACGTGCGAGGAGCTGCTGAAGGCGCTCAACGAGTACGTCGACGACGAGGCGGTCCGGGCGGTGTGTACGGAGTTCGCCGACCACCTGGCCGGGTGCAACCCGTGCCAGATCGTGGTGGACAACATCCGCAGCACGATCCGGCTGTACCGGGCCGGGGAGCCGTACCCGATGCCGGCCGCGTTCGCCGACCGGCTCCGCGGCGCCCTTCGGGCCAAGTGGGACGAGGCGTTCCCGGATCGGCCGGGGTGAGCGGCCGCAGGCGGGGTTGGTGTGGCGGGCGGCGGCGGGTATAATCCCCTGCCGGCCGACGGCGGCCGGTTTGCCGGGGGCGATTTGGTATCGACCGGGCAAGTTGACGTGTTCGGTGGCGTGCCGAGGTTGATCGGTTGGCCTCGTAAAAAGCCGATCGCACTACAACTGCTGAAACGCAGTTCTCCCTCGCGGCGTAACACCCGCGGGCCATCCCACCCTCTTAGCCTGAGAGGTGGTGGTTTGGACGCCAAATCAGGATCGCGGACGCTCGAGGGGCAGGGCAACCTGCCCCGACTCGGTGGCGGCGACCGCTAAACTTTCTGACCGATAGCTTGCCGCCCACCCTGCTGACCGGGGGGGCGGCCGGCGAACGCGGGGCGGCCGCAGGGTAGGCCCCGACCGTCGATCAGCTACGCACGTAGAGGCCGGCACGGCAGTGCCACGGGACCCGGGTTCGATTCCCGGCGCCTCCACTCAGCGGCCACTTGCGGACCCCCGCAAGTGGCCGCTTTCATTTCCGCGTCACACCGGGTGCCCCGGGCCGCGATCCGGGTGGGCCGTTGGCCATCGGCGCTGGCGAGCAGAATCTGGGCGCGCCGGAGGGGAGGGCTTGACGCTCACCCGAGGGGAACGCCCAAGCAACCAGGTAACAGGCTCACATCATTCGGTTCTGCCGCAAGTCCGTGGAGGAGATGTCGACGCGGAACTCGGCCTCCGGGATGAAGTCGAACAGGCGCTGCAACTCGGCCGGCAATCCCACCCCGTCCCACTCGCGGAACGCCCCGCCCTGGTCCACCCGGCCGCCGACCAGCACCCGGCACCCGGCCGCCCGGATGGTCCGAAGAGCCGCATCCCGCAGGCCGCCGTCGCCGGCGTAGTACCGCGGGTCGATCAACCGGACAGCCGTGTCCCAGCCGAGCACGAACGTGGCCCCGGGGAACACCGCCGCCTTCTCGACGAACCGAGCGGCCCGCGTCACCCACACCGGCCCGACCCCGGCGAACTGGGCCACCCGCCGGGCCACCTCGTCCGGCGGCAGATCCGGCTTGTCCACGTTGGCGACAAAATAAATCAACTCAAAGTAGTCACAGGACTTATAATGTAAAAAAGTTCACATCTGACATCGGCCGCCGTGCTGCGGCCGGTTAAGGTAGGCGTGGCGCCGCTGGGGCTCCTGCGGCGCTAAGCCGGGGTCAGGTGTACGGACCTGGCCCCGGCACTTCACTTCCGCTTGCCCATCGGTCGGGTTGGCGAATCCGCGGTCAGATCAGCCACCGTCACCCCGAGCGCCTCTGCGATGGCCAGCATGGTGCTGTACGGCACGTCGACCGCCCCAGCCTCAATCCGGGCGACACTGACCCGGTGCAACGAGATGATCTCGCCGAAGGCCGTCTGCGACAGGCCCATGGCCTGCCGTCGCTCTTGAACCCGGCGGCCGAAGGCGATGAGGTCCTGCTCACTCAAGACGGTAGCCATATCCCACCCGCGGTGTTGACAGTGCAGCGTATGACGCTACAGTCTATGCGGCGGTCGGGTGGAACGGCCGCTAAATGAAGTTGGCCGGCTGGGTCTGCTACACCCGCCGGCCGATTGAACCCCATCCCTGGCAGGAGTGGCTCGATGTCAACCGTAACTCTGCCGGCCGCCGGCGCCAAGCCGGCCGGCTCCGTTCTCGCTGCGCCCTCGCCGGCACAACCGGACCGCAAGGGCAAGAGCCAGCGGCGGTCGTGCCTGGTGAACAAGCAGCTGTTCGCCCTGGCTGCCCTGCTGGAGCGGGTCCGGGAACTGGCCCAGAACATTAGCTACAGCGACTTCGAGCACTGTACGTGTGACGAGTGCTGGCGGGCGAACCGCATGCACCTGGTGATGGCCGCGGAGCTGAACGCCGAACTGGTCGGCTCGGCCCTGGACTCCGGCGTCGTCTCCCCCGTGGACGAGCCCGACCAGTCGGCCGACACCGTCTCGGGCCGAACGATCGAGATCGTGAAGTACCTGCGAGGGCTCGAACGCGAGCAGGCCAGGTGTAATGCCGAGCGATCCACATGGAAGAGGGATCGGAAGCAGGCGGAGCGGCGGGAGAAGGCGGCGAAGCCGCTGCCGAAGAAAGGCTAACCGCACCGTCCGGTTGGCCTTGCATCGGCCGGCCGGGCCTGGCATCACCCCTCCGCCCGGCCGGTGCCGGGCGTTCCCACGTGATGTATCGTCATGTCCCAGGTGACCGAGGATCCCGTCAACCGCGCCCGCCGGCTGATGGCCGTAGCCGTGGCAGAGGCGGAAGATCACACCCGGGAGTGGTTCGCCCGGCACCATCTGCAGAAGCTGGTCGACGAGCTCGAACGGCTCGTCGTCTCCCGGCTCGACGGCGACGAGCCGGCAGTGGACGACGTCCTCAAAAAGTTCAAGGCCGTCGGATCGCACCTCTCCGCCTCTTACTGGAACGCACGGATCAGCGCACTCAACCGGGCCGAGCTGTACAAGACCGTCGGCCACTGGTACGAGCGCGGTCGACAGAAGGAACTGGCCCGGGCGCAGTACGACACCGCGTGGCTAATGGTCGACCGTCTGGCGGCCGGACAGGACGTCGCCGAGCTGACTCATACCATCCTGACTGACGACGCCCTGGGCAACGCTCCGATGATGCTGGCCGTCATCCTGAAGGCGATCGCCGGGAATGGGGTGTACGTCTCTATGGCGCCTCAGCCTGGCGCCACGCGCCAGACGGCCCTGCCCTCATCGCCAGAGTCCGATCTACCACCGACACCGACCCTCCAGCGCTGCCCTCTGGAGATCCGACGGGGACTGAGCGCAAGCTGGGAGGTGGTCATCCTGAAGACCGGCAGGACGGTCAATATCAGCGATGCCGAGAAGCAGGTGGCGGCGGTGCTGATCACACATTACCCGGACGGGCTGATCGCGGAGAAACTCGACGAGGCGGTCACGGTAAACGCGAAGAACGCTATCTCCCGGCTCGCCCGACGGAAGGGACTTGAGGGGTACATCGTCAGGCCGGGGAAGGCCGTCCGGGGTGCCCTAGCCATCTACCGAATCGCCGACCCGTCCGCATAGCCGTCACATCTGTCGCCGTACCCGATCTGTACCGGACTGATCCTCTGTACCGGATCGTACCGGATGCCGCACGCCATGCCCGGCCGAATACTCGGGACAGACCGAGAGGGCCGAGCATGTCCACCGTGACCCCGACCGTCGACCGCCTACCGCCCGCGGATCACCTGCGGCGTGAGCTCCGCCACCTGTACGCCCGGGTGCGGTGGACCCGCACCCTCATCCGGCTGGCCGAGCGGGTGGACCGCGACCGCCAGCCGCTCGACGCCATCACGGCCTCGACCCCGGTGGTGGCCCGTGCGGCAAGCTAAGCCGACCACCCCCGCTGCCGGGGGTGAGCTGGACAAGCTGATCGCGGCCGCCGCCAGCGACCCGACCACGCCGCCCGAGGTGGCGGCGTGGTTTCGGGCGTTCGTTGAGGCCGAGCCGGCCCCGGCCACCCGCAAGCCCACCCGCCGCCCCCGCCGCCCGGCCAAGGAGCCGGCGGCCGGGTAACGGTTCGTAGTCACTGCCAGGCAGGCACCTGTCGGAGAAGACGCCTACCGAAATGGAAAGGGGCCGACGCCCCTCGCCAGGAACGCCGGCCCCCGAATCCAACCCTCGCCATGAATTCTTCCACCACCCAACTGTCGGCGCAAGCCGAACGGGACCCGCCGCCGATGTGGCGGCCCGGCCCGCAGCCGCACAACAGGATCGGCAGCAACTTCGTCGAGCACCTGCTCCTCCAGATCGTCGACGCCCTCTGTCCGGACGGCCAGCTGGTGGCCGTCCCCGTCCGCGTCAGGCAACTGACCGTCGTCATCATCCCGGACGTCCTGCCGGGCGGGGAGGTGTAGCATGCCGACCCGCGTCATCCGTGACGGCATCCTCGACTCGGACGCCGTCAACTCGCTCGACCCGGCCGCCGAAGTCTTCTACCGCCGTTTGATGAACGCGGTCGATGACTTCGGCCGGTTCGACGGCCGGCCGGCCATCCTCCTGGCCCGGCTATTCGCCTTGCAGATGCACCGCGTCAGCGAGGCGGACGTAGTGCGGTGGCTCGGCGAGTGTGTCGCGGCCGGACTGGTCGCCACGTACTCCGTCGGCGGCCGGCCGTACCTGCTGTACCGCAAGTTCGGCCAACACATCCGGGCCAAATCGTCCAAGTATCCCGCCCCGCCGCCGGACATCGAGGACGCACCGCAGCCGCACCGCACGTGTAGTGCGGATGCGTCGCAGCCGCTCAACGGAGGCAGCGCAGACGCAGTGCATCCGCGCTCGGAGGCGGAGACGGAGACGGAGACGATATCAGATAGCCCGGAGCCGGCCGAGCCGGCGTCCGGGCCGACCGGCCATGTTGACCCGACAGCCGACGAGGAGGCCGGCGGCAATCCTTCCCCCGGGCAGGTGGTCATGTCGTTCTCGACCGTCGGCCGGGAAAAGCGCTGGTACATGCACCGCGCCAAAATCGGCGAGCTGTCCTCCGCGTTCCCCCACCTCGACATCATCGCCGAGTGCCGCAAGGCCCAGATATGGCTAAAGGCCAACCCGAGCCGGCGGAAGACGGCGAAGGGGATGATGCGGTTCTTGTTCAGCTGGATGTCCAGGGCGCAGGAAAACGGCCGGGGGGCCGGGCTATTCCCGCCCGCCGGCCACACGGCGTCCGATTGCACCGACTTCTAACCCCACACCGGAGGGACACCATGTCCGACCCGTTCGCCGGCCGGCTCCCGCCCCACAGCAAGGCGGCCGAGCACGCCCTCATCGGCAGCGTCTTCCGCGACCCGGCCGTGTTCGACGACGTCGCGGCGATCGTCTCCGCCGGCGACTTCTACCACGACCACGCCGGCCGCATCTGGTCGGCCATGGCCGACCTGGCCCGCACCGGCGAGCCGATCGACGTGATCACCGTCCACGAGCGGCTCAAGGCCGCCGGCCGGCTGGACGACGTCGGCGGGGTGCCGTTCCTGACCGAGCTGTGGGACGCCGCCCCGACCGCCGCCAACGCCGAGTACTACGCCAAGACCGTCCGGGACAAGGCGGTGTACCGGCAGCTCATCCACACCTGCACCACGGTCGTCCGGGACGCCTACCACGAGGCCGAGCCGCCGGACGAGCTGCTGGCCGCGGCCGAGCGGGCGGTGCTGGCCATCGGCGACCGGGGCCGGAACACCGCGATGGTCCGGCTGGACTCAGCGGTGTCCGACGCCGTCGACCGGGCGGAGGCCAAGGCCAACGGGGCGGACCCGACGCCGTGGGTGCCGACCGGGTTCCACGCCCTCGACCAGTACGTCAAGCTCCGGCCGGGGTCCTTGACCATCCTGGCCGCCCGGCCGAGCGTCGGGAAGACGGCGTTCCTCGGGTCGCTCATGGTGTCCGCCGCGGCGAACGGCGTCCCCGCCTTGGTGTTCTCCCTCGAGATGAGCCGGGACGAGATCGCCGACCGGGTGCTGTGTGGCCGGGCGTCCGTCCCGCTGCACAAGGTGACGGCCGGGACGGTCGACGAGGGCGAGCTCCAGAAGCTGCGGGCCGCCCGGGGCCGGCCGGCGGACGCGGCCGTGTACGTCGACGACCGGCCGGACCAGTCCCCGGGGTCGATCGCCGCCGCCGTCCGCCGGCTGGTCCGTCAGAAGCGGGTCGGGCTGGTGCTCATCGACTACCTGCAGCTGATCAGGCACGCCAAGGCCGAGCGGCACCACCTGCAGGTCGGGGCGACCACCAAGGCGCTGAAGCTGCTCGCCCGCCAGTGCGGGGTGCCGTTCGTCCTGCTCTGCCAGTTGAACCGGGAGGTGGAGGATCGGCCGGACGGTAAGCCCCGGCTGAGCGACCTGCGGGACTCGGGCGAGATCGAGCAGGACGCGGACATTGTGCTCCTGCTCCACCCCGAGAGGCACGAGCCCCGCAGCGCCCGGCAGCGGATCAACGTGATCATCGGGAAACAGCGGAACGGGCCGAAGGGGACGGTCGAGCTGGACTACGTCCGGCCGTACGTCCGGTTCGAGGAACCGGCCCTGCTCTGAGCCAGGCGACCGACGCCGCATGACAGCCCCGAAGTCACCCCACGAGAGCGACACCCATGATGCCCCTGACGTTCGATGACCTGGTCCGACTGGAGCCCCGGCTCGAGGAGCTGGCCGCCGACGTGGCCGCCGACGGCCGGCGGGTGTGGTTCGCCTACCATGCCGCCCTGCAGCGGTGGGCCCGGGTTCACAAGCCCCGACTGAAGCAGCTGGTCGGCTGGTATCGCGAGCCGGCCGGGTTCCACCCGCCGTTGCCGCCGCGCGGGGTCGGTACGGCGGCCGACTGCGTCGCCGCGGCCGGCCGGTTCACCGCCGCCCGGGCCGAGTGGGTCGGCCGGCTGCCGCCTGACCGGCAGGAGGTTGAGGCGATGCTAATCACCCGGGCGGCCTACGCCGGCGGCTACAACCACCTGTTCCCGCTGCTGACCGGCGAGCGGGCCTACGCCTCCGCCCGGCCGCTCCTGTTCCCGTTCCTGCCGGGTGTCCCGACCGATGGCCCGGCCTGACCCCAGTGAGAGGACAGCCAGGGTTGTAGCTCAAGACGCCCGAGGTGTATGCCGGCGGGCCAAACGCCCACTACAGCCAGCGGAGCAGGAAGCCCACCCCGATGACCGCCAGCCGGGTGTTCAAGCGGCTGGTGACGCTCGGGGTGCTCGAGGTGACGAAGGCGACGTGGTCGTACTCGAAGCACGAGAGCCGGGAGGTGCGGTTCGTCGGCCAGGTGTTGCCGGGCGACGGAACGACCAGTCGCACGCCTTGACCCGGGACGATTCACGGACGGCTCTCCCGCCCTGCTGCCCAGTCAGTGACAGCCATATGTCACTGCCGCGATCAGTCACCACAGGAGTTTCCGTCATGCCCTACCGCCCGCCCCGCCACCAGCCGCCCGCCCCGCCGGCCGCGGCCCGCCCGTCCCCGTCCCGCCGCGGATACGGCCCCGACTGGGACCGGTGCCGTCTGGCCTACCTGGCCGACCACCCGGAGTGCGAGCAGTGCTCACAGGCCGGCGTCCTCACCGCCGCCACCGAGGTCGACCACGTCCGCCGCATCGAGCGGGGCGGACCCCGGTTCGACCACGAGAATTTGATGGCCCTTTGCAAGTCGTGCCACTCGAAAAAGACGGTCCGGGAGACCGCCACGTTCGGCTGGCAGCGGCCGCCCGTCCCGGTGGTCCTGATCGCCGGCCCGCCCGGGGCCGGCAAGTCGACCCTGGCCCGCGACCGGGCCGGACCGGGGTTCCTGGTGGTGGATGTGGACAGCTTGGCCGCCGCCCTCAGCGGACAGCCGGCCCACGCCACCGACGACCGGTACGTCCCGTTCGCCGCCGCCGCCCGGGACGCCGTCCTGGACCGCCTGTGCCGCGGCGAGTCGGCGGTGACCGGCGCCGTCGTCCTGACCGCCAGCCCCCGGGAGCACCAGGTCCGCTCCCTGGCCGACCGGCTGGCGGCCGAGCTGGTCGTACTCGCCCCGCCGGCCGCGGTGTGCCTCGCCCGGTGCCAGGCCGACCCGGGCCGGGGGCGGTACGCCGACCGGTGGCCGGCCCTGATCGCCGCCTGGTTCGCGGGATGGGGCGGGTCGGCCGACCCGATCCTCACCTCACCGACGAGCGATTGACTCGCCCCATACCTCACCAAAGCGACGATGGAATGCCCACCCCCTATGGGGGGTACACCTTTTGAGGGTCAGAGGCATGTACCGCCAGTGGAGACGACTATACACCACCGCCGCCAAACGCTTCTCGGGGTCACACTGGCGGTGGTCAGAGTATGGCCGATCGGGGCGATTTCCCGGCGTTCCCACGGGTTCAGTCGACTGCAATGGGACCGCGGTCAGCCGTGATGGGGTGTGCAGCGGCTCCGGATCGACCCGAACGGGTGCGGATCGACCCCCGCTCGGACCGCAAGGCGAGGGTTGCGCGGCTCGCGGCGTCCTGCGATGATTGCGGGTAGCCCTTCGCCCCGTGGACGACGTGTCATGCCCAGCAAGAGTGATGCTCCGCGGCCCGCCCCGGTCGCCCCGCCGTGCCCGCGAGACTTCGACCGGGATCATCGGCGAGTGTGGAAGCGGGTGTGCCGCACCCTGGCCGACATGCGGCTCATCGCTGTGTCCGACTGGGGGGCGACCGAGCGGTACGTGCGGATGACCGTGCAGTACCGACGATGCTCGGACTTTCTGGCCGCGGCCGAGTTGACCCGGCCGGAGGATTGCCCGCCGGGGTGCTTCACTACGAAGGTCGACGGATCCACCAGGTACATGCCCTACCCGGCCTCGATGGAGATGCTTCGACTGGGTCGGGCGATGCAAACGTTCGAGGACCGGTTCGGCCTGAACCCGCTGGCCCGCCGGCAGCTCGTCGCAGACACCGGACCGCTACTCCACGACGGCCCCGGCCCGGATCCGGAGACGTACTTCTTCGCACCCAGGCCGGGCGGCTGATCGCCGACCGGCTGTAGCACCTCCGCCGCCCGCCTC
This sequence comes from Gemmataceae bacterium, assembly GCA_046350115.1. GTDB lineage: Bacteria > Planctomycetota > Planctomycetia > Gemmatales > Gemmataceae > JAXMAZ01. The sequence continues at coordinate 63,004 of JAXMAZ010000011.1, read as the reverse complement.
GTGCGGGCGGTTTCCATTTCCGTCTTGCGCCGGTCCACGAGGTGCGCAATCGTACACGTAGCGGCACGCGGAGTTCCGCAGCCCGCGGAGGCAGCCATGGACACCCCGAACACCACCCCGAAGTACCTGACCACTTCCGGATTCGGCCTGCGGTACGGCCTGGCCGAGCGGACCGTCCGGACGCTGGTCGAGAAGGGCATCCTCCGGCCGGAGCGGATCGGCCGGGCGTGGGCGTTCGCGGTGGCCGACCTGCCCGAGATCGAGCGGACGTTGCGAGCGGCCGGTGTGCTGCCGACCGCCGTCCCGCTCGGGGTCCAGTACCTCGTGCCGGCCGGTGCCCGGACCGCCTGACGTCGCCCGACGGGCCCCGTGCGGCCGGCCGGGGGTTCCTGGATCCCCTCCGTCCGCGTCGCACGGGCCCACCTTCCTAAATCCAGGAGTTGTCATGTCCGTCGCCGAAGCCCTCCGCCCGACCCCGTCCGCCCCGTCCCCGGTCCGGCAAACCGCCCCGCCGACCCGTTCGCGGGCCGAGCTGCGGCAGCAGCGTGAGCAGAGCCTCGCCCGCCTCCAAGCCGGCTGGCCGGAGCTGGAGGCCAAGCTGACCGCGGTGAACCAGGAGCTGGCCAACACCTGGGCGAAGTACATCGCCGCGCGGGACGCCGTCACCGCGGCGGAGATCGAGCTGCGGGCGGCCAAGGCGGCCGATGAGCGGGCCGTCCGGCAGGCGGAGGCCGCCCTGCAGGCCGACCCGGCCCCCGAGTTGGCCGAGTTTCGGGCGAATGTGCTGGCGCGGATCGAGCACCTCCAAACGACCAAGCACTCCGGGCACGCGGACGGTCTGGACCGGCTCCAGGCAGAGGTCAGGGCGCTGTTCCGGGTCCGAGACGAGTGCGAGGTGATCGCCCGTTCCGGCGTCGATGGCGAGGAGTTGTACGCCAAGATCGGCGAGCTGATCACCAGTGTCGAGGCGGCCGCGTCCGGCCGCAAGAGGGCCGCCTGATGGTCACTCGTGCCGCCGGCTTGTCCCGTGCCTGTTCCGTCACCTGCCCCAGGTGCGGGACGTCTGACCGGCAGCCGGCCGGGGCGACCCGGTGGAAGTGCTCCGGGTGCCGGGCCGGGTTCGTGGTCGGCGACGGATCCCAGTTCCCGGCCCCTTCGCTCCGCCCCGGCCTGACCCGGCCGACGTCCGCCCCGACCTTGCGGGGGAGTTCGGCCCCGCCGACTCCGTCCCCGGCCCGCCCGCCGCTCCGCTTGTCCGGGACGATCGCTTTCTACGGGATCAGCGAGGGGCCGATCCTCACGTTGCCCTCCGGGCACCGAGACGGCCGGGAGACGGCCGGCCGGCCGGTATTGCAGGCCGGGTGCTTCACCCGCGGCCTCCACCGGTCGCCGGTGCGGTTGTACGTCCAGGACCTCAGCACGCCGATCGCGACGACCGAGGACCACTCGCTGACGATCCGGGACGGCCGGGTTGCGCTCCAGTTGTCCGCCCACGTCACCTCGCCGTCCGGGCAGTTGCTTGTCCGCGGGTCGGCCGGGGCTCGGCTCAGGCGGTGGAATGCTGTGCCGGTGTTCGACCTGGCCGCCGCCGAATTCGACCACGCATTCGGCCGGTTCCACATCCGCGAGGCGGTGTTGACCGGCGTCTACCTGACCGACCGGGTCAGTTGGGCGACCGGCCCCGTCCGGTTCGGTCGCTGACCCGGTCGATTACCGACCCGGTTGCAGGTCACGCCCCGGTCCGCAGGTGCCGCCCATGGTTGCGACGGTCAACCCGCCCCAGGCCGCGAGCGAGTTCCTGGCCGGCGTTCACCGGTGGCTGGCCAAGCTGTCCTGCCGGTTCGCCGCCCGTCACCAGTTGGACCCCGACGAGGTCCTCAGCGTGGTCGCCCTGGCCATCTTGCGACAGCACGGCAGCTATGACCCGTCGCGAGGCAAGCCGACGACGTGGGCACACAGGGTGTTTCTGACCGCCGCCTACCGGCACCTGGACCGCGAGCGGACCCAGCGGCGGCGGTTCCACCCCCACCCGCTCGACAGTGACCGGCTGACCCTGCTCGCCGCCCGCCGGGCCGGCCCAGCCCTGTCCGCGGCCGATCGGGCGAAGGTAGCGAAGGCGATCGACAAGCTGCCGCCCAAGCAGCGAGCAGCGGTCGAGGACCGCCATTGGCGGGGCGAGACCCAACTGGAGATCGCCCAACGGGCCGGCACCTCCCGGCAGGCCGTCTCACAGCTTGAGCGGGCCGCCTACCGGCGGCTGCGGCTGGCCCTATTCGACCTGGAGTGAGGGAGCCGCATGGCCACCGAAATCGCCGGCGCCGCCATCAAGTTCACCGGCAACGCCTCCCCGCTGCAGGCGGTGGTCAAGGACGTGGCCCGGTCCCTGTACGCCCTGGACGCGGCCATCTCGAAGACCGGCCAGGCGGACGCGGCCAAGGGGTTCGCCACGGCGATCGCCGACACCCGCAAGGAGCTGGCCGCGGCCAACAAGGAGGCCGGGCTGCTGTCCCGGTCGCTCGGGGCCGTCGGCAAGGCGGCGGTCACCGGGGTCGGGTTCGGCCTCGGGCTGGCCGGCATCCGCGGTCTGTCCGACATCACCCACCGGGTGGCCAACCTCGGGGCCGAGAGCGTCTCCGCCGCGGCCGACGCCCAGCGGCTGGCCGCCGGGTACGAGGCCCTAGCCGGGTCGGCCGACAAGGCGGCCGGGCTGATCGCCGAGTTGCGGAAGTTCGCCGCTGCCAGCCCGCTCGGCAGCCAGCCGATCCTGGAGACCGGCCAGCAACTGCTGGCATCCGGCATCCCCGCCGGCCAAGTCGTGCCGACTACGAAGGCGCTCGGGCAGCTGGCCGTCGGCGACGGCGAGAAGTTGAAGCGGCTGGCCCTGGCGTACAGCCAGGTGGCCGCCGCCGGCCAGCTCTACGGCACCGAGCTACGGCAGTTCACGGAGGCCGGCGTGCCGTTGCTCGACGCCCTCGCGACGGCGATGAACAAGCCGAAGGAGATGATGAAGTCGCTCGGCGAGGAGGGGAAGATCGGGTTCAAGGACGTGGTGTCAGCGATCAAGTCGCTCACCTCCGAGGGCGGCAAGTTCGCCAACCTGACGGAGAAGTACAGCCAGACCTTCCCCGGCCAGATGGAGCGGATGAAGGACAGCGCCGACAGCCTGAAGCGGGCGCTCGGCGAGGAGCTGATCCGGGAGCTGCGGCTGGGCGACCTGGCCACCCGGGCGGAGGCGGCGCTGGCCCGCACCCGGTCCGGGGTGGACGACCTGAAGCCGGCCCTCCGGGCGGCCGGGGAGGGGTTCTCCCTGCTGGCCGACCTGGCGGAGAAGGCCGGGGAGAGGATCGGCCGGGCGTTCCGCAGCTCGGCCGTCACCAACATGGCCCAGACGGTCGAGACCGGTCTGAGGCAGTTCCGCGGCGAGCTGGCCGGCCCGCCCCCGCCGCCGCCGCCGTCCACCGGGGACATCCTGTTCGGCCGGCTGGCCGTCCTGGACCGGGTTGGCCGGGACGCGATGAACGGCGCGTTCACCCTCAACCGCCCGCTGGACGAGGCCGAGCGGCTCAGAACGCCGCTGGAAAACGCCAAGTTCGCCGGGACACTCGCCGTCCTGCGGCAGATGGTCCGGTTCGTCGACGAGGACCTGGCGGCCGGCCGGCGGCCGCTCATGCCGGTCACCCGGGAGCACTTCGCCCTGGGGGCGGCCGAGCCGTACAGCCTGTCCGCCGCCGGCGGGGCGGTCGCCCCCCACGGGCTGGCCCTCGGGGCGTACCCGGTCACGGGGCCGACGCCAGAGTACCGGCCGGGCCGGCCGCTCGCCCTGGACGTGCTGGCCGAGCGGCGGATGATCGAGGCTCTCCGGCCGACCGCCCCACCGCCGGCGGTGTACAGCCCGAACACCCCGCCGGCTCCCGTCCCGCCGCGGAGGTCCGGGCGGAGGCGAATTTCGGTGGCCTGGTCGGCGGGTTCGGGGCCGCGGCGGCGGAGGCGGACCGGCTGACCACCTCGTTCGCGGCGCTCACCGGTGGCGTGGCCGGGATCGGGATGAAGCTCGACCAGCTCAAAGCGCCCGACACCATTGCCGGCCGCCTGGTCAAAGAGGCCGCGGCACTCGGCCAGGAGTTCCGCGATCCGGTCGCCGTCGCCAAACAGAAGCTGTCCGACTTGGACCAGATGGTGGCCGGCGGGCTGATTCACGGCGACGTTCGCAACCTCGCCGCGGCCGACTTCATGCGCGACCTGGCCGCCAAGGCGGGTCAGGCCGGCCAGCTCCCCCTGCCGGTGGCGGCGGAGGTCAGCTCGCACGCCTTCGCGCAGCTCCAGAGCCGGGCGTTCGCCGGGGAGGGGCCGGCGTCGGTCGAGGAGGTGCTCCGGGCGATCCGCCAGGGGCTGGACGCAGAGGGCCGGATCGGGGAGGAGACGCTCCGCCAGCTCCGCAAGATCGCCGACGCCCTGACCGCCCCGGGCGAGTCCCGGCCGGGCGGCGGCTGACCGACCACTTCTACTTCTTCCGGGGCCATCGCCATGAGCATCACCAGGGCCGTCATCACCAACCCGGACGAGGCGTCGGCCGCCGTCGCCGGGGCGAAGCGACTCCACCAGGTGTGGCAGGTCCAGACCGACTCGGCGTTCGACACCGCCTTCGACGTCATGTACGCCACGCTCGACGGCGTCCCGTGGCTCCCCCAGGTGGGCAGCCCGCTGTACCGGTGGCAGTACCGGCCGGACGACGAGCGATACGTCCCGGAGCTGAAGGATCCGGCCGACCCGGCCAAGGGGTACAGGGTCGCCGACCCGGACGTCCGGGCGTCGCTGGTCGAGCCCCGCCGGTTGGCCGACGATCCCACGACGTGGGAGGTGGCCGTCACCTACGAGTCCGCCGACAGCCCGACGGCCGACATCCCGCAGATCGCGTTCGGCAAGGTGCGGTTCCAGCGGTACGTCACGACCGACGTCCGCGGGTTGGTGCTGACCAACAGTGCCTTGGACCCGTATGAGGGCGGGGTGGTGACCGACCGCAGCCGGCGGATGCTGACAATCGAACGGAACGTCGCCTACGAGGTCTATGACCCGTTGCTGACCCAGGAGTTCGAGGAGACGCTAAACGCGAAGCCGTACAAGTTGGGCTTGCTCCGCAGGATCGTGTACACGACCGACGCGGCCTACCCCATCGCCGCGGCCGACCCGGAGAAGGCGCCCGTGCTCGGGCCGACCGGGGCCCATATCGGCTACAGCATCCCCTTGCGGGTGCCGCCCGGGATGGCCCGGCTGACTGAGCTGACCGGCTGGCGGCGGACGCTGGCCCGCGGGCCGTCCGTCAGCCAGACCGCCTTCTACTGGCAGATCCAGGTGCAGATCGAGATCGACCGGAGCGTCTTCACGGACGAGCACGGCCAGGAGCAGCCCACGCGGTGGCGGAAGGTGCTCGCTGATGTCGGGCCACACATTCTGAACGACAAGGGCCAGCAGATCGCCGCGTACGTCAAGGGAGGGACCGCGTCCAACGCCGCCCTGTTGAACGGGGCCGGCGGGCGGCTGGCCCTGACCGGCACGGGGGTGGCTCAGACCGCCCCGCCGGCGGAGGCGGCCCGGACCGTCGCCGACGCCGGGGCCGGCATGGAACCGGTCGACCGGGCCCGGGTGCCGTGGCCGCGTCACCTGTGGTTCGGGGCGATCGAGGATACGGACATGACGGTGACGGCCGAGAAGGGGCTGTACATCGCCGACGGCCGGCGGGTGGCCACCGGGGTGACGGTCAGCACCGACCCGGAGCACGGGGCGGTCGAGCTGGACGGGACGGCCGGCGGGTTCACGTACACCCCGGACGACGGGTACGTCGGGTGGGACCGGTTCGGGTTCCGCCTGTCCGGGCCGGCCGGCACCAGCGACGAGGCGTTCGCGATCATCAAGATCGGCCCCCGGCCGCGGGTGCGGGTGTTCGACGTCGATTACGAAAAGGACTGGGACCCGATCGCCCCGCTCATCGGCGGGTGGTAGCCGAGGCCACCCGCGTTCACCCGTGCCCTTCACCCCGTTCCAGGTGCGACGATGATGCAGCTATCGAAGTCCAAGGCCGGGTTCCGGACGGCCGCCTTCACCACCCCCGGCGGCAGCCTGATCGCCTGCGAGGCATCGAGGGCTTACAGTCCGGAGGACGGCCCGGTGTGCCTGCAGATGCTCGGGGTGACCGCCGCGACTCAGGAGCAGATCGGCGAGCTGATCGAGGTGCTCGGCTACTTCCAGCAGCACGGCCGGCTGCCGGTCCCGCCGCCGCCGGTCCGCGGGCCGTACCACTCCTTCACCGACGTGTTCGCCGCCCGGGGGTTGCCGACCGTCCGCTGAGCGGTGGGCGGCCGCTGTATCACGATTTCCGTTATACAGCGGCCGTCAGACGGTCCGCATGACGCCAGTAGCCAAGCGGTGTATTACGATTTCCGACATACACCGGCTCCATCCGTCACGATCTTCGTGACGGTTGCCCGCCCGGCGACCTTCGCCTCCCGCTCGTGTTGAGATTTCCCCAATACGGGCCGTCCGCCGTGCGTGGTCATTTCGACCACGCACCGGCCCAACCGCAGTGATTTCCTCTGCAGTTGCTGGCATGGTGATTTCCGCCACACCAGCGGCCGGGTCCGGCCGGTCGCCCCGGGGCGAGGTGTCACGATCTCCGTGACGACTGCCGGCCGGCGTCACTTGATCCATCCGAGGTTCTTGAGGATCGTCGTTATGCTGCTGACTGCGGATAGCAGCACCGTCAGCATGAGACCCGCGAGAATGACCCTCCCCCAGACCGGGTGGCGGCGGAGGGTTGCCTGGAAGTGTTCCACGATGTCCTTCCCCTCTTGCCTCTTCCGTTCGTCCTCGTCCAGAGTGCGGACGACTTGTACACAAAGGGGTTCGATGCGGAAGGAGACGTACCGCTGCTCCATTGTGTTGGAGACATCGCTGATAAACCCGTATTGTTCCAGCATCTTGAGCACCGGGTGGTAGGTCTCCTCCGCCAGTCCGATCGAACCCCACCCCTCCGACCGCCTCCACCTCATCTGTCCGGCCTCGAAGCGACCCGCGAGGATTCTCACGCACGCCCTCTCCGCGTCGCTCAGGGCAACGTCCATGGCCGCGACTCCTGGCGGGGTGCGCTCACCCGCGGCCGGTGGAGAGTCGTGCCACTCGGCTGCGGGTGAGCCGGTCGGCTAGCTAGGCCGACCGCCCCGGTCACCAGATTGTACGCCACCCCACGTCACCCGACTGGCCAGCCTCTCCCCACCCGGGCCACGTCCTCTAGCCCGCGGCGTCACCCCTTGCGGCGGGGCTTGGACTGCTGCTCCTGTTCGGCCTGCTTGAGCACCTGGGCGACGGTGGCATAGCCGACCCGTACCTCAGACCGGATGGCGTCATGGGACAGCCCCTGCTTCCGCAGATCGAGGATCCGCTGTCTTACATCTGGTTCAACCGGGATCTGAGCCCCTGTCTGTTCAATGAGCTTGATCAGCACCTTCTCTAACTGGGCGGCGTCCGCCGTCTTGCGGAGGTCGAGCCCGCCTTTGCGGCCCGCGTGGGCGACCGACTTCACTTCCCACTTCTCCGGCTTGCGGACGTGCGGACTTCCCCAGGCGGGCGTGTAGTGAATCAAGTAGTCCCTGCGGCTGCCGCCCTCGAACCAGACCTGGACGGCTGCTATCCGCTTGATCCCTCGGACGACGAACAGGCACCAGATGCCCTTAACGATTCGCCGCAGTGACGCCCGCAGCCTTAGCCGGGCGTCCTCCTGGTCGGGGGCGGTGGCCAGGGCGTCCACCAGCGACCGGTAGTTGCCCCACGCTTCGCTCAGCGGAGAGGCCGCCTTCTGCCGGGCGGCCGCCAGTTGGTCGGCGACCGCCTGCCGGTTGGCCTCCAGCTTCCGCAGGATGTCCACCAGCGGGCCGATCTCCTCACCCTCCAGCACCTCCGCCTTCACCTTCTCGATCTTCCCCTCGATCACCCCGAGCTTGCCGGCCAGTTCCATCACATGGTCGGCCGAACGGTCCGTGCCGGGCAGGATGTCCCGCGGGTCGATTTCCCGCAACTGGGACAAGATGGCCGCCTCGAACACCTGCGCCGGGAAGGAGATGGACTTCGTCCCGGGGACTCCCTGCATGGCCCGGTGGCTGGTCAGAACGGTATTCCCGGCTGAAGTGTTCCGGGTGATCCGCGTCAATTGGCCGCCGTCCCGGGCGTCGAACGCGAGGTACGAGAACAGGTTGAGCACCTTGCCGAGCCGACCGACCTTCCGTCGCCGGCCGGTCAGAGCGGCCCGGGCCGCGTGCCACTGTTCCTCGGACAGGATCGGTGGGAAGTAGTTCGGGATGGGGTCGCCGAGCGGCCGCCGGTGGTCGGCCCGGCCGGCGTGCGGCTGGTACTCGCCGAGGACGGCCCGGGTGCGGAGCAGCTTGCCGACGTAGGGCCGCAGCCAGAACCCGTTGCGGCCGATCGGAGGCACCCCCTCCTGGTTCAACCGCTTGGTGATGGCCGCTAGCCCGTACCCGTCGGTCGCCAGCTGGTAGATCCGCCTGACCACGGCCGCCCGGTCCTCGCGGACGACGAACTTGCCGTCGATCAAGTCCAGCCAGGCTGGGGTGGTGCGGCAGAGGGGGACGCCCGACTCCGCCGCCTTGGTCCGCTTCGCCCGCCATGCCGCCCCGAGCCGCTCGGACTTCATCCGGCTTTCTGAGTGCCCGCGGGACAACTCCATGATGGCCATCATCAAGGCCATCGGCTCCGGTCGCTCGCCGAACACCGTTTCGACCGGAAGGAGCTGAACCACTTGGATGCCGTGGTTGAGCAGATCAAGAAGGAGGGTGAGCGCGGGAAGGATCTCCTCACGGCTCAACCGGTCGAGGCTTTCGATGATCAAGTAGCTGCCCCGCCGGACCCGCCCCGTCTTAACCAGGACGAGGAACGCGGCCAGCGCGTGCCGGTCCTTGTTCCGCTTGTCGTGGTGGGACCCAGTAAACGCGCTCACCCCCTCATCCCGAAGGGTCAAGGAGGTATCGAGGACGGCCCCCGACTTCTTCAGCCAGGCGTCCCGCAGCTCGGCCTGCCGTCTTAGGCTGTCGCCCTTGGCCTGCTCCAAGGTACTGAACCGCACGTAGCTGTACGCGATTGCCGGGCCCGCCGATCCCTTCACCTGTCGGGCCATGTCCGCAGTCCTCCCGGGTCTCCGAGAGGCTACCCGAGGCGATGTGTTTTGTAAACGAGCTTTGATGTTGTTGCTGCCGCCGGGGTGGTTGGCGTCAGGCCAGACGGCCCCTCCGCAATTCGGTCGAGGAGATGTCGGCCCGGAACTCGGCCTCCGGGATGAAGTCGAACAGACCCTGTAGCTCGGCCGGCAACCCCGACCCGTCCCACACCCGGAACGCCCCGCCCTGGTCCACCCGGCCACCGACCAGCACCCGGCACCCGGCCGCCCGGATGGTCCGGAGGGCCTCGTCCCGCTGGTCGGTGTCGTCGGAGTAGTACCGGGGGTGTATCAGCCGGACGGCCGTGTCCCATCCGACGACGAAGGTGACACCGGGGAAGATCACGGCCTTGTCGACGAACCGTGGAGCGCGGGTGACCCAGACCGGTCCGACACCCGCGAACTGGGCCACTCGTCGCTCTATCTCGTCATTTTTTGTATCCGGCTTGTCCACGTTGGCCGCGCTCAACTCGAAGTGGACGGCCGCCCCGAGCCGTCGGCCTGCGACGTCGGCGAGCAGGCGGTGGCCGTGGTGCAGCGGGTTGAACGACCCAGGCAAGACGGCCACTGGCCGCACGCCGTTGCCGAAGTGGCAGGCCGGGTGTGCGGTCATGGCCGGGGGGCCAGGGCGACCGGGCCGACGTACCGCCCTGAGTGCCAGCGGCGGACGTGGCCAGCCGCGTCCGCTACGAATGTGTCATACCGGTGCCCGTCCGGTTCCCGCTCCAGCCACCGGTACAGGCCCAGATCGGCATCCCACCGGACGTCGGAGATCAGTGGATCCTCCGCGGACAACAGCAGCGGAAAGGGGACGCACAGGCGGGCCGGCAACCGGCGGACGAGCCGGTCGTTCAGCCGCAGCACCTCGACGTGCCGGCCGTCCCACGGCCCGTCCCCGAGCGACGGCCAGAGGAAGTGCTCGACCCGATGCCGACCGACCATGTAGCTGAAACTGCGGCTGACGGACCCTGGGCCGTGGGCCCACTGGTAGGCCTCGGAACTGGCCCGTTCGATCCGGTCGAACCGCCGCCGGTCGTCCGCCCCGGCCGGGTGCAGCCCGTCCGCGTCCAACCGGTAAAGCCGTGGCGGTGGGTCGCCAGCGAAATACTCCCGGTCACTGCCTTCGACCAGCAAAGACGGAGAGCGGTCGGCCGTCAGCGAAAAGACCCGGGGCATCCCGCCGATCTCCCGGAAGCCGCCCGATTGGGCCGCGTCGTACCGGAGCAGCATCGGCCGCGCGTCGGAGTCACCGCCCGGCCGACCCGTCGGTTTGGGCCGCGCGTGGGCGGACACCGTCAGGACCGTGTCGCCGATCCACTGCGGCATCGGCCGCCACCCCACCCCGTCCAGCACGCCCCCGTGGTCGAGCCGGACCGGCGGGTCGCTCGCGGGCTTCGGTCGGTCCGTTCGGCCGGTCCGCAGGTCGAGGACGAGCAACGCGGGTTCGGGCCAGGGGTCGTTCGACAGCCACCCGGGCAGCGGATCGACGTAGTACAGCACCGCCACCCGCCGGCCGTCCGGCGAGACCACTGCGGTTCGCGGATCGAAGATCGCCCGCGGGTCGCCGGTCAGCGCGGCGACGGGGTACTCGGCCAGCTCAGGGCCGACGACGGTTAGCTTGCCCGGTAGGGCGAACAGCAAGCGGCGGCCGTTCTCCCACTGGCCCAGCCGCCGGTCGAACGCCGCGTCCCGGCCGGGCGGTGACTCCGCCGGCACCGGTTCGGACAGGTCGCGGGCGGCGGCGGCCCGGCGGCGCGCGTCCGCGGCCGGGTCGGAGCGGACCCCCATCGGCGGCGGGGGGAGCGGCTGGAGTTCGAAGGCCGCGTCCGGCGGGGTCAGGCCCGGGGCGAGCCACCAGCCGGCGGCGGCGACGAGCACGCACGCCAGCAACGCGACAGCCGGCAGCCAGAGCGGCCGACGGGGACGAGGGTCAGGCCGGGTCGGGCCGGGATCGGGGGAGAGCATATCTCCACACCAGGTAGGTGACGAGCGCCCCGGTCAGCGCCCCGGCGGCGTCCAGGCCGGTGTCCCGCCAGCAGCCGTAACGGTTGAACGGCAGCAGGTGTTGGAGCAGTTCGGTCAGCCCGCCGTGGGCGACGACCGCGGCGACGGCCAGCACCCGGCCGCGGTACGTCGTCGCCTGCAGCCAGGCCAGCCCGGCCAGGGTGGCGTACCCGACGAAGTGCAGCGTCTTGGCGGCCAGGAACTGCCACAGCCCGAAGTACTCCCGCACCCCCTCGGGCACCGGGTACGGCTCGAGCAGCTTCCAGGTCCAGACGGCCAGCAGCGGCCAGAAGGCGACCGCGGCCAGCGTGCGGACCCGCCGGGGCGGGGCGGGGGTGGGCGTCACCGCGGGTTGGTCCCCAGCTCGCGGAGCTTGTTGCGGAGGTACTTGGCCCGGGCGGCGTTCCGCTCCTCGCCGTCCAGCGGGGTGCCCATCAGCTTCTGCAGGTGGGCCGCCTGGGTGTGGATGAACAACTGGTTGACGGTGGTCGGCGGCAGGTCGTCCAGCAGGTGCAGGTGGACCCCGAGGCGGACGGCGCTGAGCAGCTCCATCGTCTCCTCGGACGTAATCATGGTGGCGCTGGACAGGGTGCCGATGGCCCGGGCGATCCGGTCCTGCTCGGCCTGCTTCCGCTCCCGGAGCAGCACCTGCCGGGCCTGCCGCTCGTAGGTCAGGATCATGCCGATCACTTCCCCGATCTCGGTCAGCACCCGCTGCTCGCCCCGGCCGAGCGTCACCTGGTTGCTGATCTGGTACAGGTCGCCGCTCGCCCGGCTCCCCTCCCCGTACAGCCCGCGGACCACCAGGTTGATCTTCTGCAGCGCCTTGAACACCTTCTCGATCTGCTTGGTGATGCCGAGGGCCGGCAGGTGGAGCATGACGCTGGCCCGCATCCCGGTGCCGACGTTCGTCGGGCAGGCGGTCAGGTACCCGAACTGCTCGTGGAAGGCGTAGGTGAGCTTGGCCTCCAGGGCGTCGTCGACGCGGTCGATCTCGGCCCAGGCGTCGTCCAGGGCCAGCCCGCTCCGCATCACCTGCAGCCGCAGGTGGTCCTCCTCGTTGACCATGATGGAGACGGACTCGCGGTCGTCGAAGGCGACCCCGCGGGGGCCGTCCAGCACCGTGGCCAGCTCGCGGCTGATGAGCTGCCGCTCGACGAGGAACTGGCGGTCCAGGGCGGGCAGCCCGGCGACGCTGACGTACACCGGGTTGTGGGCCAGGCCGGCGGCCGTCACCGCCTCCCGCACCTTCCCCTCGGTCTCCGCCTTCTGGCCGGGGGACGCCCGGCTGGTGAACGGGACGTGGGCCAGGTTGCGGGCCAGCCGGATGCGGGTGGACACCACCACGTCCGCCTCCGGGCCGGTGCCGCGGAGCCACTCGCCCAGGTTCGGGAGCAGGCTATCGAGGTTCATCCGCCCCTTCTTTCTGCCGGATCTGGTCCCGCAGCCGGGCCGCCGTCTCGTACCGCTCGGCCGCCACCGCCGCCGCCAGCTCGTCCCGCAGGCGGCCGACCTCCGCCCGCCGGGCGGCCGCCTTCGGCGCCTTGCCGGCGTGCCGGGTGGCCCGGTGGACCCGGTCCAGGAGCGGCTCCAGGGCCGGCCGGAAGGCGTCGTAGTCGTGCGGGCAGCCGAGCCGCCCGTCCGCCCGGAAGGACGTGTACGTCAGCTTGCACTCCGGGCACTGCAGCCCGGCCGTCTCGACGGCGGCCGGCGGCTGGCCCATGATGAGCTGCACCAGGGCGGTCAGGTTCAGCTCGGCGGCCGGCCCGTCCGGGAGCAGGTCGTGGGCCTTGGCGCACCCGTCGCACAGGTGCGTCTCCCGCTTCTTCTTGTTCACGATGTCGGTCAGGTGGACGGTGGCCGGCTGACCGCAGTAGTGGCAGTTCATGCGCGGCGCCTCGGCCCCTGGTGGCCCCGGGTCATCCCTCTTCCGCCTGCCGGATCTGGTCCCGCAGCCGGGCGGCGTCCTCGTACTTCTCGGCCGCCACCGCCTGCTGGAGCTTCTTGCGGAGCTGGGCCAGCTGGAGCTGGGCGGCCGGCTTCGGCTTCCGCCGCGGGGTCTTGCCGGCGTGCCGGACGTCCCCGTGGATGCTGTCCAGCAGCGGCAGCAGCTCCTCCCGGAAGGCGTCGTAGTCGTGCGGGCAGCCGAGCCGGCCGGAGTTGCGGAACTCGACGAACTTGATCCCGCACGCCTCGCACTGCTTGCCCCCGGGGTCGTCGGCCGGGACCGGCTGGACGGCCGGCTTGCCCCCTTTGGCGGCCGGAGCGGAGGCCGGGGCCGGGTCGTGCAGGTACTTCTTGGCGCACTCCTCGCACAGGTGCAGCACGTCCACCCGGTCGTCGCCGAGCACCTCGGTGATGTGCAAGGTGGCCTGCTTCGGGCACCGCTGGCACTTGGTCATGGTCGATCCCGCCGGCCCCGCGGCCGCGGCGGGGGCCGGGGCGGCGGGGCGTGTGTAGGGATTCTACCACCGGGCCGGCGAACTCGGAAGGCGACAAGGTGACACGGTGACGGGGCGACAAGGTGAACGGGCCACTCACCTTGTCACCCCGTCACCGTGTCGCCTTGTCAAAAAAGAACCGCCGCCAGGCCCGTGCCCCTGGCGGCGGTCAGGCGCCCACGGGCGGTCCGGTCACTTGTCCTTCTTGACGGTCAGCTCTTTGACGGCGGACGTGATCGCGTCCACGTCCTTCTCGCCCAGCTTGCCCTTGGCGAAGGCGAACGTCTTGACCACCTTCCGCTTGTCGTACAGGACCACGGTCACGTCCGCGTCCTTGGCCAGGTTGTACCCGGGCGGCCCCTGGGCGCTCTCCAGCCCGAGCATCGCCTTCTTGATCTTCTCCTTCTCGGCCAGCTCCTTCAGCTTGGGCTCCAGCTTGTCCGGGTCGTCGGTCAGGAACACGACCCACGCCCCGCTCTTCCGTTCCGACTTGGCCGTCGTCTCGTCCAGCTTCTTGACCAGACTGGTCAAGCCCGGGGTGATCTCGCGCGCGAAGACCGCGGCGACCGGGTTACTGCCGTTGGCTCAGACCGGGCACCGCTTCTCGCCGGCGTCCGGGCCGGTGACGTTGAGCGGGTTGAACGGGGTGACGGACTTTCCGGGCTCCGGCCCGGACTTCACGTCCGCCCCCAGGCCGGCGGCGGCGAGCACGCCGACCGCGACCGTGGAAAGCAGATACCGCGACATAGGGAATCAGTCCTTCAGTAAGGGTGGGATCGCACGGGTTGTTGCGAGGCCACGCCCGCGGGACGCTCTGACGTTGTAACCGGCCCGGTCCCCGCTGGGAAGGGCGGGCCGGGTCGGGTACAACCGGTCCTGGCGATGTCCCCTCCGCCCGGACGGGGTCAGCGGCTCCCGGTACTCTCTTCCTCCCCTCTCCGCTTCGGGGAGGGGGCCGGGGTGGGGTTACACCAGCCGCCCGTCACCGAGGCTTTGAAATCGCGGGGACGGGTTGAGGTCGTGACCCCTCCCCCGGCCCCCTCCCCGAAGCGAGAGGGGGAGAGAAGAGAGCGTGACGAAGCCGCGCGGCGAAACGCCCTGGGAACCCCCCGATGCCCCCACCCGCCCGCAGTACGGCGTGATCGCGGCCACCACGTTCGTGGCAGTGATGCTGTACCTGGACCGGGTGTGCCTGAGCATCGTCGGCGCCCAGATGCGGCCCAACCTGGGCCTGACCGACGACCAGTTCGACTGGCTGCTGTCCAGCTTCTTCCTCACCTACGCCCTGTTCCAACTGCCGGCCGGGTGGGTCGGCGACCGGTACGGGCCGGCCCGGGTGCTGGCCGTGTACCTGTGCCTGTGGTCGGTCTGCACCGGGCTGATGGGCGTCGCCACCGGGTTCACCGGCCTGCTGCTGCTGCGGCTCGGGTGCGGGCTGTTCGAGGCCGGGGCGTACCCGCTGGCGGCGGCCATCGTCGGCCGGTCGGTGCCGCCGGCCGACCGCGGCTGGGCCAGCGGGTGGGTGGCGGTCGGCGGCCGGCTCGGCGGGGCCGTCGCCCCGGTGTCGACCGCGTGGCTGGCCGCGGCCGTCGTCGTCCCGTCGGCCGCGGTCGCGGTCGGCGGGGGGCTGACGGTCGCTGGAACCGCCGCCACCGACGACGGGTGGCGAACCCCGTTCATCGTGTACGGGGCGGCCGGTGTCATCGGGGCCATCGTGTACGGCTGGCTGGTCCGGGATCGCCGGGCGGATGCGGCCATTCCCCCCTCCGCCCTCCCCCTTCCGCCGTTGCGAGAGATGGTCCGCAGCCGGCCGCTCGGGCTGGCGTCGGCCGTCCAGTTCGCGTCCAACTTCGCCTGGGTGTTCATCATCACCCTGTTCCCCGACTACCTGAAGGCGGTGTACGACACCCCCACCGAGACGCGGGCCTGGTATCAGTCGCTGCCGCTGTACGCCGGGATATTCGGGATGCTCGGCGGCGGGTGGGTGACGGACCGGCTGATCCGCCGGCTCGGCCGGCGGTGGGGGCGGGCCGTCCCGATGGCCGGCAGCCGCGGACTGGTCGGGCTGGCGTACCTGGCCTGCCCGTTCGCCCCGGACGCCGAGACGGTGACGGCCCTGCTCTGCGTCGTCGCGTTCGCCACCGACCTCGGCATCGCCCCCCTGTGGGCGTACTGCCAGGACATCGGCGGCCGACACGTCGGGGCGGTACTCGGGTGGGCGAACATGTGGGGCAACCTGGGGGCGTTCGCCGCCCCGAAGGTGCTGCCGTGGCTCCGCGACGTGGGCGGGTGGGACACGGCGTTCGGGGTGTGCGCCGGGATGCAGGCGGTGGCCGCCGTCGCCGCCGCCGGCATCGACGCCGCCCGACCGATCCGAGACGAATGAGCCAGGAGCCATGTTCCTCGTTCCCACGCTCGGCGTGGGAACGCACGGGCGACGCTCCGCGTCGCGGACTGCCCGCCCGGGGACGCCGCCACCGACTGCAAAGACGCGACGCGGAGCGTCGCCCCCGTGCGTTCCCACGCCGAGCGTGGGAACGAGGAGTGGCGTTGGTCTTTGCTCGACATTTCTCTCTACGGCCTCTGCGGCCTCTGCGGCGAATCGATTTAAAATGCCCGCATGACACCGACCGACACCGATGCCAACCAACTGATCCGTGACGCCGTCCTCGGCCCCGACCTCCGCCGGGCGACGTTCGCCGGGGCGACCCGCCTCGGCCCCAGCCCGTGGGCCAGGGTGGTCGTCCGGCCCGTCGAGATCCGGGGCGAACGGCAGGTGCAGTTCGCGTTCTTCGACGGCAAGAAGACGCTCACCCACAACCACCCGCCGGCCGACGCCGGGCCGCCGCTGGAGGAACTGCTGGCGGCCGGGTTCGCCGGCGTCCACGTCTCGACGGCCGCCGAGGAGATCGACGTCCGCACCACCAAGAAGGGGCAATCGCTCGTCGGCCGCCGACCCGCATCCGCCGGCCCCGTCGCCGACCTGACCCACAACCGGGCCAAGGACGTGCCGCTGCCGGAGGGGAAGGCCGACCGGCTCCTGGAGGCGATGGGCATTCTGACCAGCGGCGGCCGGGTGAAGCCGACCATGCGGGCCAAGTTCACCCAGATCAACGAGTTCCTGAAGCACCTGCGGCACGGGCTGGACGCCGCCGGCTTGCGCGACCTCGGCCGGCCGGCGGACATCCTCGACTGCGGCTGCGGGGCGAGCTACCTGACCCTGGCCGCCCATCACTACCTGAACGACGTCCTCCGCATCCCGGCCCGCATTCTCGGCGTGGACGTGAACGAGGAGGTGGTCCGCAAGAGTGTCGAGAAGGCGGAGCGGGCCGGGGCGAACGGCCTCGCCTTCGCCTGCGGCAAGATCGGCGAGGCGGACGTGTCGGCGGACGTGGTCGTCGCCCTGCACGCCTGCGACACGGCCACCGACGACGCCATCGCCCAGGCGGTCCGCAGCGACGCCCGGCTGCTGCTGTGCGCCCCGTGCTGCCACCACGCCCTCAACCGGGAGCTGAAAGCCGACGGCCCGGCGACCCCGCTGCGGGCGGTCGCCCGGCACGGCATCCTGCGGGAGCGGCTGGCCGACCTGGTGACGGACGCCTTCCGGGCGGCGGCCCTGCGGGTGGCCGGGTATCGGGCGGAGGTGGTGGAGTTCGTCAGCCCGGAGCACACCGCCCGCAACCTGCTCATCCGGGCGGTCCGCGGCGGTCCGGCCGGCGACCCGGCGGCGGTCGCCGAGTACGTCGGGCTGAAGCGGTTCTGGGGGGTGACGCCGTACATCGAGAAGGCGCTCGGCGAGCCGTTCGCCCGGCTGCTCGCCGACCCCGGCGAGTGACGGCAGGTCGTCGCGGGCGTCGGTGCCGGCGATGGCCCGGCCGTGGCGGATGCGGGCGACCTCCAGCTTGAGCAACTCGACCGCCGCCTTGAACTGCAACGCCGGGTCAGCCATCGCGGCCCTCAGAACGGCGATCGCCTCGAACACGGCGTCGGCCCAGGCGTCGCGGCGGACGGCAACGGATGGCATGACGGCACCAGAAGTGAACAAAAGAACACATCAAGTGTCGATCATAATCTGCGGAAGTCAAGCCAGCGGGCGGCGCACTGTTTGACGGGGCGGGTTCGGGTGGTTAGCCTGGCCGGCAAAGCTCGGCGGCGGCTAAGCGGCGTCAGACTCGCCGCGTTAGCTTGCGCCGGGCGCAAGCTAATCATGAGTTCGGCGGCGGAGGGCGACCGATGGGCATGGCGTTGGGCCGCGGGCGAAGCGACAACTTCGACGTGCCCTACGCCGCGTGGAACGACATCCTGGAGCTGGCCGAGCGGTACGGGTGGCGGCCGACGCGGACGGGGCCGCGCCGCGGGACGAAGGCGGCCGACTGGTGCGGGTCGTACTACTCGTCCGACGGCCAGCGGGTGTACGCCCGCGACGCCGCCGCCATCGCCGAGGCGCTGGCCCGGTTCCTGGCCGGCGAGCCGCCGGTCGCCGAGCCGGCCCCCACCCCGGACCGGGACCGGCTGCAGGGCGTGGTCAGCGCGGTGTCCGAGCAGGTCGGTGTCGCGCCCAACGTCACGGGCGGACTGCCGGCCGATAGCTGGCTGCTGGACGAGGGCGGGCGTCAGTACCTCCGCGAGTTCGTGGCGTTCTGCCGGCGGGGCACGTTCTGGATGGGGTAGCCCGGACGCCGAACCATATGAGGCACTGCAGCAGACCGGGACCGCATGGAGGCTTTCCGGGATTCATTGTCGCTCCAGCGGCCCCGGCTGCTGAGCGGGGTCGTTCGAACGTGACGCACACTTTTGCAACGCTGTTGGCAGAACCCTCCTTCCACGAACGGAGTCGGCTCATGGATCGGCGGGTGTTCCTCACGTCCGCGGTCGCCTCGCCATTGGCCGTGGGCGGGCAGGCGGCGGCGCAGCCGGTCGCGGCGAAGCCGGGCGTTCACGTCCCGGCCGGCAAGGACCGGGAGACGCCGGTCATCGGCAAGATTTGGGGGCTGATCCCGCTGGCGGTGAAGGTGTCCACCGCGGACTCCGGCGGCGGGCTGTTCCTGTTCGAACACCCGGACATGGGCAAGGGCGGGCCGCCCAGGCACGTCCACCACGAGCAGGACGAGTGGTTCTACGTCACCAAGGGCGAGTTCCTGTTCGAGGTCGGGGACAAACAACTGCGGGCCAAGCCCGGGGACTCGCTGTTCGTCCCGCGGACGGTGCCGCACACGTTCGCCTGCGTCAGCGACCCGGGGACGCTGCTCGCCGCCCTCACCCCGGCCGGCACGTTCGAGGCGTTCATCCGGGCGACGACCAAGCAGCCCCGGCCGCCCGCCCCGGAGGAACTGGCGAAGACGTTCGCCGCCCACGGGATGACCATCGTCGGCCCGCCGCTCAAGGTGGACTGAGGGCGGCCGCGTCTGGTCTGTTCGCCCCGCCCCGCTTGCTCCCCCTCCCTGCTTCGGGGAGGGGGCCGGGGGGTGGGGTCACGACTGCCCGCCCGTTCCAGCGTGTTCAAAGTCACCGATTCGGGTCGCTGTTTTAACCCCTCCCCCCGGCCCCCTCCCCGAAGCGGAGAGGGAGGAAGGGCGGACGCCGGACGGACCGCCCGCCGTACAATGCTCTGGCCCCAGCATGAGGTCGAGCATGAGTGTGCGGGTGTCCTGCCCGTTCTGCAACGCCGCGGTTCCGCTCGCGGACATCCCCCCCGGCCGGCGGGTGCCGTGCCCCCGGTGCGGGGAGACGTTCCCGGTCAAAGGGGACGTCGGCGAGGCGGTCGGCCCCGCCCCGTCCGTGAACGGCGAACCGGTGCCCCCGCCGCCGGCCACCCCCGGGTGGTCACTCCGGTCGCTGGCCGCCGTCGGCGGGGCGGTCGGGCTGGTCCTGTTCGCCGTCGCGCTGCTGCTGACCAAGCGGCCGCCCCCGCCGACCGAGCCGACCGCTCCGAAGCCCGCCGCCGGCCCGACCACCTTCCCGCCGGCCGCCGTCCCCGGGCTGCGCTACCTGCCGGCCGAGTCGGGCGTGGTCGCGGCGGTGCAGCCCGGTCCGCTAATCGCCCACGCCGCCCGCACCGGCACCGACCCCCGGCAACTGCTGGCCAAGGCCGGCGTCCCGGACGCGGTGTTCGCCGCCCTCGACCGGCTCGGGCTGAAACTGGAGGACGTGGACCACCTGGCCGCCGGGTTGGTGTTCCCGGCCGACTCGGCGGTCCCCCGGCTGGTGGTGGCGGCCAAGCTGCGGCAGCCGCCGGCCGACGACGCCGACCTGCTCCGCCGGCTGAAGGCCGACCGCTACCGCACCGCCGGCGGGGAGACGCGGTACAAGGCGGACCTCGCCGGGCTGCCGGTGCGCTTGGCCCGGCCGGACCCGGCGACGTTCCTGTTCGCCACCGACGACCCGGACCTGGACCGGGCGACGAAGCCGGCCGCCGGGTCCGACCACCTGCCGGCCGGGCTGCGGGAGACGCTCGCCCAGCTCAGCCCGGCGTCGGTCGTTTGGGTGGCCACCGACGCCGACGACTGGGCGGCCAAGCCGACGGTCAAAGCCGGGCTGCTGATCCTCAAACGGCCGGAGCTGGCCGACCGCCTGAAGGCGGTGCGGGCGGCCGGGGTCGGGCTGTCGCTGGAGCCGGAGTTGCGGGCGACGGCCGCCCTGCGGGCGGCGGCCGACGGCGACCGGTTCCGCGACTCGGTGGCGTCCGCTCTGGCCGGTAAGGACGTGCAGATCGGCGGGGCCGGGACGTGGACCACGGTCGAGGCCGACCCGGCGAAGCTGGCCGACCTGCTGCCGAAGCCGAAGTGAGGCGCCTCACCGCCGATCGGCCAGGGCGTCCAATTCGGCCAGCGGCTCCCACCAGACCGGCCGCACCTTCGGCCCGTCGGCGGTCAGCCGGCGGGTCTTCCGCAGCGGGTCCATGATCTCGTCCCGCCACCACAGGTAGTAGTACAGCAGGAAGTCCCGCACCACCTCCGGGTCGGCCGACCCCCGGGCCAGGCACCCGTTCACCAGGGCGAAGAAGTCGAGCACCCGGCACAGCTTCTGGTACTCGGCGTCCAGCTCCGGGGTGATCGTCCGGTGGACCTCGGTCCGGGTCAGGTAGTCGAGGAAGTGGTTGAGCCGCTCGGCCCGGCGGACCGGCGGCAGCTGCCGCTGCTCGGTGACGAACAGTTGCCAGCCGGTGTTCCGGGCGTCCCGCATCTCCTCGCCGAAGTACTGGGCGCACAGGTCGATCGCCAGCTTCTGCCGGCTCTGCCCGAGCGGGATGACGAAGAACAGCACCACCGGCACCATCACCGCCACCAGCGGCCCGACGAGCGGGACGAACAGATCCTTGACCAGCTCGTACCGGGTCTTGCCGTCCGCGGCGGAGACGCCCAGGGCGAGCAGGACCAGCACCGGCCCGGCGATGCCGGCCAGCCCGACGACGAGGGCGACGGTGTGGGACGGGGGACGGGGCATGAGCGATGTCAGATAAAGGCCAAGTAAAAAGGCAAAAGTAAAAAGGCAAAAGTGAAAAACCATTCCTCGTTCCCACGCAGAGCGTGGGAACGAGGACGGCGGGTTGCTTACTTGCCGCTCGCGTAAGCCTTCTGGAACGCCGCCACCCCGGCCCCCGGCTCGACCTTGACGCCGGATTCGGCCAGCACCAATTCCAATGCGGCCAGGGCGCCGAGTACGTCGAAGGCGTCGGTGTAGCCCATGTGGCTGAGCCGCCAGATCTTGCCCTTGAGCGTGTCCTGCCCGTCGGCCAGCTTGAACCCGTACTGCTTCTCCAGCTTCTTCAGCGTGCCCGAGCCATCCACCCCGGTCGGCACGGTGATGACGGTGAGCGCGCTGTTCGGCCGCTCGGCGAACACTTCCAGCCCCATCGCCGTCACCCCGGCCCGGCAGGCGGCGGCCACCCGGGCGTGCCGTGCCCACAGGTTCTCGATGCCTTCGGCGCGGATCTTTTTGAGGCTCGCCCGCTGGGCCTTGATGAGCGTGTTCGCCGGGGTGAAGGGGGTGTCGCTCTCGGCCAGCGACTTCTTGTACCGCCGCAGGTCGAAGTAGAAGCTGCGGACCGGGGTCGCCTCGATCTTGGCGAACGCCTTCGGGCTGACCGAGATGAACCCCAGCCCCGGCGGCAGCATCAGCGCCTTCTGCGACCCGGTGACGACGATGTCGGCGGCCCACTCGTCCGTCCGGCACTCCATCGACCCGAGGCCGCTGATGCCGTCCACGACGAGCAGGGCCGGCGTATCCTTGACCAGCTTGCCGAACGCGGCGATGTCGTGGCCGACGCCGGTGGACGTCTCGCTCAGGGTGGCGAACACCGCTTTCGCGTCCGGGTGTTCCTTCAGCGCGGCGGCGAGTTGGTCCGGGGTGACGGCCTTCCCGTAGGGCACCTCGACGGCGACGATGTTGACCCCGTAAGCCTTGAGGATGCCCCGCCACCGCTCGCCCCACCGGCCGGCGGTGAGCAGGATCGCCTTCTCCCCGGCGGCCAGGGTGTTGACCACCGCCGACTCCATCGCCCCGGTGCCGCTGCTGGTCAGGGTGAAGACGGGGTTGCTCGTCTGGAACACGTACTTCAGGTCGTCGGTCACTTCGGCCAGGATCGCCTTCGCCTCGGCCGACCGGTGGTACGTGACCGGCTTGGCCAGTTCGAGCAGCGTCTCCTCCGGGACCGGGGTGGGGCCGGGGGTGAACAGGCGGGGCTTCAGCACGTCGGCAGTCCTCTGCGGTGCGGGTGCGACAGAACCCGGGCATTTTAGGAGGACGCCGCCCGGATTCGACGGGGGCGAACCGACTGGCCCGCGGCGTGTCTGTGAGGGGTGTGATCGAACGCCCACCCGCGATCACGGGTGGGTTTTCGAAGTCGCTGCAAGCAACCGAGAACTCCTGGGTAATCCCTGATGAGCCGACGACGGGCGGACCTGGCGGGCGTGGCGGCCGACCTCGGGCCGGACGACCTGCAAGACCCGCGACTGTTCCACGACCGCCGCGGCCGGCACGGCCGTTGCACCAGCCGCAAAGGCCTGCAACTGTGCGGCCAGGTCCGGGACGCCCTGCTGGGCATCCTCCCCGGGCTGGCCGATGAGGCGCTCCGCGAACTGACGGTGGTGTCGGTCGAGCCGGCCCCGCACACCGGGCGGCTGATGGTGACAGTCGCCGTGCCCCGCCCGGCAGACGCCACCGACCGCACCGCCGTCGCGGCGCGCCTGGCCGCCGCGGCCGGCCACTTCCGCACCGAGGTGGCTGCAGCGATCCACCGCCGCCGCGCCCCGGAGCTGGCCTTCCGGCTGGCGTGACGTTCTTATCCTGGGGTCCGGGCGAGCGGGGGGCGTAAGCCCCCTGTTACTCCCCTCGCCGGGGCGCTCCAACAGGGGGCGTAAGCCCCCCGCTCGCCACGTCATCGACCGCGCACCCCTCACGCCGCGAGGCATCTCCTCTTGCAACCCCTCGCGGCCTGAGGTATCACTCCGGCCGTCATGGCGACCGACACCGACTACCTGAACGGCGTCCCGGAACTGCTCGTCCTGCGGCTGCTCGGCTCCCGGCCGATGCACGGGTACGAGCTGGTCCAGGCGATCAAGCTGACCACCGGCGGGGTGCTGGCGTTCGGCGAGGGGTGCGTGTACCCGCTCCTGCACCGGCTGGAGGCGGACGGGCACGTACTCGGCAAGCGGGAGGCGGTGAACGGCCGCGGCCGGGTGGTGTACCGGCTGACGGCGGCCGGCCGGAAGCGGCTGGACGCGGCCGTCGGCCGGTGGGAGCGGGTGACGGCCGCGGTCGGCACCGTGTTACGGGGGGAGAGCGATGGAACGCCGACCCTGGCGTGACCGGGTGGCCGCGGAACTGGCCCGGCGGGGTGTCCCCGTCGGGTGGCGGCGGCGGCTCCTGCGGGAGCTGGCCGACCACATCGACGACCTCACGGACGAGGGCGAGGCAATGACCGACGCGACCTTGGAAGCGAAGCTCGGGCGGCCGGACGTGCTGGCCGCCCACGCCGCCGACCAGTACCGCCGGGCCGGGTGGGCGGCCCGCCGGCCGTGGCTGGCGTTCGGCCTGCTACCGGTGCCGGCGGTCCTGGCCGCGATGGTCGGCAGCCTGATCGGGCTGCAACTGCTGGCCGCTGGGATGGTCTACCTGGGCGGGTGGGACGCGGACGCCCTGCCGCGGTCGACCACCGTGATCGTGGTGTTCGTCCTGCACAACGCGGTCCGGTTCCTGCCGTTCGTGCTGGCCGCGGCGTGGGTCGGCCGGCTGGCCGCCCGGCACCGGGTCGGCCGGGTGTGGGCGGCGGTCGGAGTCGGGCAGGTGGCCCTGCTGGCGGCCGCGTTCGTCTCCCGGGTGGTCCTGCGGGACGAGCCGGGGGAGTCGATGTGGATGATGGGGTTCAGCCTGCCGCCGTTCGACCCGTCGGCTGTCGATCCCGCTTTGGGGGCGTTCTTTCTGCCGTTCGGCTGGAGCCAGGTCGGCCAGGCGGCCGCGGTGCTGGTCGCCGCCGGGTGGATGATGCGACGGGTGCGGCGACAGCAGCTCGCCATCGCCTGAGCCGCGATTTTCCTCCCCTTCCCTGCTTCGGGGAGGGGGCCGGGGGGTGGGGTCACACCTGCCACCCGATCCAACCGACTCCGAAGTCGCGGGGACAGGCGCTGTCGTTAACCCCCCCCCCGACCCCCTCCCCGAAGCAGGGAGGGGGAGCAAGGGAGATGAGCGTCCGGGCTGCGGGTCCGAGCTTTCGCCAAAACGAGCGCCCCGCTCGCTCCCCCTCTCCGCCTCGGGGAGGGGGCCGGGGTGGGGTCACACCCTCACCCGTCACTGCGGTCCCGAGGTCGCCGGGGCTGGGTTGAAAGCATTACCCCACCCCCCGCCCCCTCCCCGAAGCGGGGAGGGAGCAGGGGGATGAGCGTCCGGGCTGCGGGTCCGAGCTTTCGCCAAAACGAGCGCCCCACTTGCTCCCCCTCTCCGCCTCGGGGAGGGGGCCGGGGGAGGGGTAAAGCCTTCGACCGGTCGCAGCGGCTTCGTCATCTCGGCGGCGGGTGTCCGGCGTGATCCTCCCCGAGGCGGAGAGGGGGAGGAAAACCCGGTCGTTGACCGTTCCCCGGCCGGGTGCGACAATCCCGGCCGGAGGGTTCCTCATGCGTGCGCTCGGCTGGCTCGGGGTGGCGGTCTTCGCGCTCGGCTTCGCCTCGCGGCTCACCGCCGCCCCGCCGAACGTCGTGCTGATCGTCGCGGACGACCTGGGGTGTTACGAACTGGGCTGCTACGGCCAGACGCTCATCCGCACCCCGCACATCGACCGGCTGGCCGCCGGGGGCATGAAGTTCACCCAGTTCTACGCCGGCAACGCGGTGTGCGCCCCGTCCCGGTGCTGCCTGATGACCGGCAAGCACGCCGGCCACGCCACCGTCCGCAACAACAAGGAGGCCCAGCCGGAGGGCCAGTTCCCGATCCGGGCGGACGACGTGACCGTCGCCGAGCTGCTCAAGGCGAGGGGGTACGCCACGGCCGCCATCGGCAAGTGGGGGCTGGGCATGTTCGGCACCCCCGGCGACCCGCTGAAGCACGGGTTCGACGCCTTCTACGGGTACAACTGCCAGCGGCACGCCCACACCCACTACCCGACGTACCTGTACCGCAACGCCGCCCGGTTCCCGCTGCCGGGCAACGACGGCAAGACCGGCGACACCTACTCGCACGACCTGTTCGAGCAGGAAGCCCTCGCCTTCCTGACCGCCAACAAAGCGCGGCCGTTCTTCCTGTTCCTGCCGGTGACGGTCCCGCACGTCGCCGTGCAGGTGCCGGCCGACTCACTGGCCGAGTACCGCGGGAAGCTGGGCGACGACCCGGCGTATGACGGCAAGAAGGGGTATCAGCCGCACCCCGCCCCGCACGCCGGGTACGCGGCGATGGTCACGCGGCTGGACCGGACCGTGGGCCGGGTCGTGGACAAGTTGAAGGAACTCGGGCTGGAGAAAGACACCCTCGTCCTGTTCACCAGTGACAACGGGCCGACACACAACGTCGGCGGGGCGGACTCGGCCTTCTTCCGCTCGGCCGGCCCCCTCCGCGGGCTGAAAGGGAGCCTGTACGAGGGGGGCATCCGGGTGCCGCTGGTCGCCTACCAGCCGGGGACGGTGCCGGCCGGCAAGACGTGCGACCTGCCGACCTACTTCCCGGACGTGCTGCCGACCCTGTGCGAGCTGGCCGGGGCGGCGGTGCCGACCGGGGTGGACGGGCTGAGCCTGGTGCCGACCCTGACCGGCCGGGGCGACCAACGGGCACACGACTTCCTGTACTGGGAGTTCCCCGGGTACGGCGGCCAGCAGGCGGTGCGGGCCGGGAACTGGAAGGCGGTCCGGCAGAACCTGGGCAAAGGGGCGGTGAAGACGGAGTTGTACGACCTGGCCGCCGACCCTGGGGAGAAAGCGGACGTGGCCGCCGGGAACCCAGATGTCCTGGGGCGGCTGGAACAGTTGATGGCCGGTCAGCACGTCCGGTCGGCTGACTTCCCGCTCCCGGCGATCGACCGTCCGGCCCGTTAATCCGTTAAATCTTGCCAGAAAGTTCGGCCTATCGGCCGAAAACCGGCGCCGGCCCCCAATCTCCTGATGCCGATCTGTCAACAATTCCTACAGGTGTCGGATTCGGCCCGCCGGTTTCCCCGACGCCCCGTGCCGGCGGCGGTTAATATTGGGTGTCGCCCCCCGACCCGACCGGCCGGCGGCCGGAGCATGCGGATGGCCCCTGCCACGCCACCCCCTGACATACAGTCGATCGTCGTCCAGGCGGCCGGGACGGTGCTCATCGCCGGGCTGCTGCTGCCGCTGGGCCGGGCCGTCCCCGGACGGTTCCTGGGCTACTGGACGCTCGGCTGGGTGGCCCTGGCCGGCTCGCTGCTCGGCCGGTTCCTGGCCGAACGGCACCCGCCGGCCGAACGCCTGCTGCTGTCCGGGTACTGCCTGGGCGGCTACCTGTTCGGGTTCCTGCTGTGGGCCGGCGGGCGGGAGGCGGCGACCGGCCGGGGGTTGGCCCGCCGGGACTTCCTGTTGCTGGCCCCGCTGGCCGGGTTCGCGGCCGTCGCCCCGGCGGTGTTCGGCGGGCTGGCCGGGCTGTTCCCGGCCCACACGGCCATCCTGGCCGGGCAGTTCGTCATCGCCCTGTTGGCCACCCGCCGGCTGCCGGCCGGGCCGGACACCCCGACCGCCGGCCGGTGGGTGTTCCGCGGGGCGCTGCTCGGGCTGGCCGTGCTGTTCGCGCACTACGCGGCCGTCACCGGCTACCTGACCTACGCCCGGGCGGACGAGGTCGGGGAGTACGTGGCGGACACGGCCGTGTACGACGCCCTGTTCCACACGGTGCTGGCGTTCGGCATGGTGCTGCTGGCGTCCGACCGGTTGCGGGAGGCGCTGGAGAGCCGCAACCGGCGGCTGGCGGCGGCGGCCGAGGAACTGGCCCGGGCCGCCCGGACGGACGCCCTGACCGGCCTGCTCAACCGCCGGGCGTTCGACCAACTGGCCGCCGACCTGGCCGACCGGCCGGCCGCCGGCAGCCTGGCCGTGCTCGACCTGAACGACCTTAAGGAAATTAACGACCGGCACGGCCACCACGCCGGGGACGCGGCCATCCAACTGGTCGCCCGGGCGCTGCGGGGGCACGCCCGGATCACCGACCGGCTGTACCGGACCGGCGGGGACGAGTTCCTGATGGTGATGCCGGGGTGCGGGACCGGCGATCTGGCGGTCCGGCTGGGCAAGCTGGACGCGGCCCTGCTCGGTCAGCGGTTGCCGGGGGTGGACGGGCCGGTCGATCTGGTGCTGTCGTGGGGGGTGGCCGAGTTCGCCGGGGCGGCCGACCTGGCCGACGCCTGCGACCGGGCGGACCAGGCCATGTACGCCCAGAAGCGGCGGCGGAAGGCCCGGCCGGCCGTCGCCGCCTGCTGACCGCCGTTGCCTCTGCTTGGTGGGGCAGGCATTTCTGCCTGCCCGTCTTCAACCCGGGCAGGCAGAAATGCCTGCCCCACCGGCCCTGACCGGCCCAATGCCCGACCTCTTTGCCGCCCTCGACCGGGACGGGTTCGCCGTCCTGCCGGCCGCCCTCTCCGCGAGCGAAGTCGATCACCTGTTGCTGGCCGTCGAGCCGTTCCTGGCCGCCCTCGGCCGGGTCAAGGGCGGCGTCCGGGACGTGTTCGCCCGGGTGCCAGCGGTGCGGGCGGTCGCCGCCTCCCCCCTGCTCCGCCGGCTCGCCGAGCCGGTCCTGGGGGCGGACTGCGTAGCGGTCAACGCCACCCTGTTCGACAAGGCGGACGGCCGGAACTGGAAGGTGCCGTACCACCAGGACGTGACAATCCGGGTGCGGGAGCGGCGGCCGGTGCCGGGGTTCGAGACGTGGTGGGAGAAGGACCGCGTCCCGCACGTCTGGCCGCCGGCGGCGGTGCTGGAGCGGATGCTCGCCGTCCGCGTTCACCTGGACGACTGCGGCCCGGACAACGGCCCACTGCGGGTGCTGCCGAGCAGCCACCGGGACGGGATCTTGTCAGCTGAGCAGATCGAGGATTGGAAAGGGCGGGTGGCGGAGCAGACGCTGACCGTCGGCCGCGGCGGCGTGGTGCTGATGCGGCCGCTGCTGTTGCACGCCTCCTCGACCGCGGCGGCGCCGGCCCGGCGGCGGGTGCTGCACGTCGAATACGCGGCGCCGGAACTGCCCGGCGGGCTGGCGTGGTACGACGCGGTCCGGGGTAGGTCAACCCCTAGCCCCCGGCCCCCTTCCTACGAGGGAAGGGGGAGCAAGGGGAGGCGCGTCCGGGCAAGGGATGCGGTTCCGGGTGGGGCGAGGTCTGAAACCTAACCCCCCGTCCCCTTCCCTAAGAGGGAAGGGGAGCAAGGGAGGCGCGTCCGGGCAAGGGCATCGGTCACAAACTGGGCGAGGCGCCCCGCTTGCTCCCCCTTCCCTCTTAGGGAAGGGGGACGAAGTGGGGTTTCGGGACCGCCGCCCGGTCCGTGACCGTTGCCCGACCCGGCCGCCCCAACCCGCTGACTCCCCTTTCCCTCTTAGGGAAGAGGGGCCGGGGTTAGGTTTCCCGCCCCCGCCCGACAAGAACTTGACTCCCGCCCGCCCCGCGGCCACGATGGGGACTGACCGCCGGCCGCCTTCGGCTCCCACCCCCGCCGGCCCCTGCCCGCCCGCCGCCCGGACCGGTCGCCATGCTGTTGCTGTTGCCCGCCCTGTTGGCGGCCGCCGCCGACCGCCCGGCCACGCTGGTCGTTTACCCCGAATCGGTCGCCCTCGTCGGCCCGCGGGCCGAGCAGCGGCTGATCGTCCTCGGCGTCGGGCCGGACGGCCGCACCCGCGACCTGACCCGGGACGCGACCTTCGCCAGCCCGTCCCCCGGCACCGCGACCGTGGGCAAGGACGGCGTCGTCCGCCCGACCGGGGACGGCTCCGTCACCCTGATCGTGACCGCCGCCGGCCACACCGCCCGGGTGCCGGTCACGGTCAAGCAGGCGACCGCGGACGAGCCGGTCGGCTTCGCCCGGGAGGTGGTGCCGATCCTCACCAAGTTCGGGTGCAATGCCGGCGGGTGCCACGGGGCGGCGCTCGGCCGGGGCGGGTTCCGGCTCAGCCTGTTCGGGTTCGACCCGGCGTTCGACCACGAGCAGATCGTCCGCAGCAACGAGGGCCGGCGGGTGGTCGTGTCCGACCCGGAGCGGAGCATCCTGCTGGCCAAGCCGGCCCTGGTCATGGAGCACGGCGGCGGGGAGAAGCTGAAGCCGGCCGGCCCGCACTACGCCCGGGTCCGTCAATGGCTCGAAGACGGCGCCCCGGGTCCGACCCCGGCCGACCCGCAGGTGACACGGCTGGAGGTGTTCCCGCCGAAGCGGGTGATGGCAGCGGGCGAACAGCAGCAACTCCTCGTGACGGCGGTCTGGTCCGACGGCCGGCGGCAGGACGTGACGCCGTTGGCCCAGTTCGACGCCCTGAACGACAGCGTCGCCGCCGTCACCCCGGCCGGGCTGGTGTCCGCCAAATCGGCCGGTGAGACGCACGTCATGGTCCGGTTCGCCGGGCAGGCGGTGGTGGCGTCGGTGACGCTGCCGTTCGCCACGATCGCCAACTACCCGGACCTGCCGGCCCACAACTTCATTGACGTGAAGCTAATCGCCAAATGGCGGGATCTCGGGCTGACCCCGGCCCCGCTTGCGCCCGACGCGGTGTTCCTGCGGCGGCTGTACCTCGACGCCATCGGCACCCTGCCGACCCCGGCCGAGGTGACGGCGTTCCTGGCGGACACGGCCCCGGACAAGCGGGCGAAGGCAGTCGATGCCGTGCTGAGCCGGCCGGAGTTCGTCGACTGGTGGGCGCTCAAGTGGGGCGACCTGCTGCGGATCGACCGCACCGCCCTCGAAGAAAAGGGGATGTGGAGCTTCCACAACTGGGTGCGTGGCCAACTGCGGGACGGCAAGCCGGTGGACGAGTTCGCCCGGGAGGTCGTCACCGCCGAGGGGAGCACGTTCACCGAGGGGCCGGCCAACTTCTTCCGCACCGGCCGCACCGCCGAGGACTGGGCGGAGACGGCGACGCAAGTGTTCCTCGGGGTGCGGGTGCAGTGCGCCAAGTGCCACACCCACCCGTTCGAGAAGTGGACCCAGGACGACTACTACGGCCTGGCCGCGTTCTTCGCCCGGCTGGGCACCAAGAACAGCCAGGAGTTCGGGCTGTTCGGCCGGGAGACGGTGGTGTTCCTGCGGCCCACCGGCGAAGCCCGGCACCCGCGGAAGGGGACCGTGGTCAAGCCGCACCCGTTCGACGGCCCCGACATGGAGGACGAGTTCGACCGCCGCAAGAAGCTGGCCGACTGGATGACCGCCCCGGCCAACCCGCTGTTCGCCCGGAACATCGTCAACCGCTTCTGGGGCTACCTGATGGGCCGGGGGCTGGTCGAGCCGCTGGACGACCTGCGGGCGACCAACCCGGCGTCCAACCCCGAACTGCTGGACGCTCTCGCCGCCGACTTCGTGACGGCGAAGTACGACCTCAAGCACCTGCTGCGGACGATCCTGACCAGCCGGGCGTACCAGCTCTCGCCGGCCGTCACCGACGGCAACAAGGCGGACGCCTCGAACACCCACTTCGCCCGGTTCACGGTCAAGCGGCTGACCGCCGAGCAACTGGCCGACGCTGTCGACTTCGCCACCGGGACGCGGGAGAAGTACACCGGCGTGCCGCTCGGCACCCGGGCGATCCAACTGCCGGACACGCAGTACCGCAGCTACCTGATGGACACGTTCGGCCGACCGGCCCGGCAGGTGGTGTGCGAGTGCGAGCGGACGGCCACGCCGAACATCGCCCAGGCGCTGCACCTGCTCAACGGCGACTTCCTGAACCGCAAGATCGCCGACAAGGCCGGCCGGGTGGAGAAGCTGGCCGCGGCGAAGACGCCCCTGACGGCGGCGGTCGCGGAGCTGTACTTGGCGACGGTCAGCCGGCCGCCGACCCCGGCCGAGGCGGAGAAGGCGACGGCGTGGGTGAAGTCGGCGAAGACCGAGCGGGACGGGCTGCAAGACCTGCTGTGGGCGCTGGTGAACAGCAAGGAGTTCCTGTTCAACCATTAACGGCCGCCGTGGCAACGGTCCCGATGTGGGGCCGCAATCTTGTCCTCGTTCCCACGCAGAGCGTGGGAACGAGGGAGAGGGAATTGAGGTGAGGCGTCATGAAGTCAATGAAGTGGGGTTCTCTCTGTGTCCTCGGCGCCCTCTGCGGTGAAGCGCTTTCCGCCGAACCGACGTACTGGCAGGACGTGCGCCCCCTGTTGCGGAAGCACTGCACCGTCTGCCACCGGGAGAGCAAGCGGGCGGACGCGGACATCTCCGCCGGGCTGGCCCTCGACTCCCCCGCGGCGATCCGGGCCGGCGGGCGGGAGGCGGTGCTCGTCCCCGGTCAGCCGGACAAGTCGTTGCTGGTGACGCTGCTCACTGCCAAAGACGCGAAGCGGCGGATGCCGCTCGACGCCGACCCGCTGGACGCGGCAAGCATCGAGATCATACGCAAGTGGGTGGCGGCCGGGGCGCCGGAAGGGGTGAAGCCGGCCGACGACGGCGACGCCCGAGCCGCCGTCACCCCCGTCGCCCGCCGGGTGCGGACGCTGCCCGTCACCTTTCCCGCAAAGGCGGCCCTCGGCAAAGGCCAGACGAAGGCGCTCGTCCTGCCGGTCGGCCCGCTGCCGCCGGTGGCGGCCGTCGCGTTCAGCCCGGACGGCAAGCTCCTGGCGGTCGGCAGCTACGGGCGGGTGACGGTGTGGGATCTGGCCAGCGCCCGGCCGGCGGTGACGATCACGAACGTCCTCGGGGCGGTGAACGACCTGAGGTTCTCGCCAGATGGGAAGTTGCTGGCGGTGGCCGGCGGACAGCCGTCCGCCCGCGGCGACCTGCGGCTGTTCACCCCCGACGGCAAACTCGTCGCCTCCCTCGGCGGGCACCTGGACACCGTCTCCGCAGTGGCGTTCGGTCCGGACGGGGCGAAGCTCGCGTCCGCCAGCTTCGACAAGACGGTCCGCCTGTGGGACGTGAAGGCCGGCAAGGTGCTGCACACGTTCACCGGCCACTCGGACGCGGTGTACGCGGTCGCCTTCGCCCCGTCCGGCGACTGGTACGCGACCGCCAGCAAGGACCGCACCGCCCGGCTGGTGGACGCGGCCACCGGGGCGAGCAGGCTCACCCTCAGCGGCATGAACCTGGAGGTGCTGGCGGTGACCGTCCGGCCGGACGGCAAGCAGGTGGTGACATCGGGGTACGAGCCGCAACTGCACTGGTGGGACGCGGCCACCGGCGAGCGGGTCCGCCGACAAGCCGGGCACAACACCGGCGTCCACGAACTGACGTTCGACACGGCCGGCAAGCTGGCGGCGTCGGCCGGGGCGGACAAGACCGTCCGGCTGTGGAACCCGGGGACCGGGGCGGCGGTGCGGTCGCTCCCGGCGGAGGCGGTCACGTTCGCGGTGGCGGTCGACCCGGCCGGCAAGCGGGTGGCCGGCGGCGGGGCGGACGGGCTGGTCCGGGTGTGGGACGCGGCGTCCGGCAAGCCGCTGGCCGCCCTGTGGGCCGGCGGGGACGGCAAGTGGCTGGCCGTCACCCCGGACGGCAAGTTGGCCGCCGCGACCGGGCTGGTGTCGCTGGCCGACTGGCCGCTGCGGCTGCACCGGCCGGCGGCGGTGGCGGCGGCGCTGCGATAGATGCAACCTAACCCCCCGGCCCCTTCCCTGAGGGGAAGGGGGAGCAAGCGGGGGCGCGTCCGGACAACGGCCCCGGTCCCCGTCCAGCACCAACCTACCCCCCCGGCCCCCATCCCAATCTGGGAAGGGGGGCGGGGGGTTAGGTTTCCCTCCGAACCACCCGCCGCCCCGGAACGTAACTCCTCCTATCCGCGGCCGCGGGCGTCCGTATACTGTCCGGTAACGCGGTGTCCGAACCCTCACACAGGAGACGGGATCATGCGGCGGACGGCCCGGCTGGCTCTCGGGTGCGTGGTACTGCTGGTCGCCAGCGCGGCGATCGCCCAGACCACCGCCCCGGCGACCACCGACTACTACCCGCTCAAGGTCGGGTCCAAGTGGACGTACAAGGTGGGCGAGACCACCATCACCGTGAAGGTCAACTCGGCCGACGCCAACGGGGCGGTCCTGGACACCCTGGTGAACGACAAGTCGGTCGCCACCGAGGTCATCCAGGTCAAGCCGGACGGGGTGTACCGGGCGAAGATCAACAAGGCGGACATCGCCCCGGCGGTCAAGATCCTGGCTCTCAAGGACGGCAAGCCGGAAGCGGTCGGCACCGCCTGGAAGGTGGACAGCAAGGTCCAGGACCAGCCGCTCAAGGGCGAGTTCAAGCTGACCGCCGACAAGGAGAAGGTGAAGGTGCCGCTGGCCGAGTACGACGCGGTGGTGGTGGACGGCCCGGGGTTCGAGATCGCCGGCACCAAGACCGGGATCAAGTACTGGTTCGCCCCGAAGGTCGGGATCGTCAAGCTGGCGTACAACATCGCCGGCAACGAGGCGGTGCTGGAACTGAAAGAGTACAGCGAAGGGAAGTAAATCAGGGACTATGACCTCCCAAAGCCCACCCGTTGCAACGGGTGGGCTTTTGTTACTTCATGCCGGTACAATCAGCCCCATGACCCGTGACGCCGCCGTCGCCCGGATGCTCGACTGTGGGATCGTGGCCGTGGTTCGCGCCCCGGACCCGGCCGGGCTGGTCGATGTCGTCGAGGCGCTGGCCGACGGCGGCGTGACCGTCGCCGAGGTGACGTTCACCGTCCCCGGGGCGGCGGACGTGATCCGCGAGGCGAGCAAGAAGCTGGGGTCGCGGGTGCTGCTCGGGGCCGGCACCGTCCTCGACCCGGAAACCGCCCGCATCGCCCTCCTGGCCGGGGCGCAGTTCGTGGTGTCCCCGGCGGTCAACGTCGACGTCATCAAGCTGTGCCGGCGGTACGACAAGCCGGTGCTGCCGGGGGCGTTCACCCCGACGGAAATCCTGACCGCGTGGGAGGCCGGGGCGGACATCGTGAAGGTGTTCCCGGCGGAGGTGCTCGGGCCGGCGTTCTTCAAGGCGCTGCGGGGGCCGCTGCCGCAGGTCCGGCTGATGCCGACCGGCGGCGTCGACCTGACCACCGCCGCCGACTTCCTGAACGCCGGAGCGTGCTGTCTCGGCGTCGGCGGCCAGTTGGTGGACCCGGCCGCGGTCAAGGCCCGGGACTTCG
The DNA here is from genome assembly GCA_046350115.1 of Gemmataceae bacterium. Taxonomy (GTDB): domain Bacteria; phylum Planctomycetota; class Planctomycetia; order Gemmatales; family Gemmataceae; genus JAXMAZ01. The sequence continues at coordinate 28,621 of JAXMAZ010000011.1, read as the reverse complement.
GCAAGATCACCGCCTTGGCAAAGCAGTTCGTACAGGCGGTGAAACAGGCCCGCGGCAAGTAACAGCAACCCACCCAAAGCCCACCCATGATTATGGGTGGGCTTGAGGCGCCCCATGCCCCCTGAGATCGTCACCTTCGGCGAAGCGATGGTCCGGCTGGCCCCGCCGCACTTCGGCCGGCTGGAAGCCGCCCGCACCCTGGATGTCGAAGTCGGCGGCGCCGAGTTGAACACCGCCGCCGGGCTGGTCCGGCTCGGCCGCCGGGTGTCGTGGGTCAGCCGGTTACCGGCCAACCCGCTCGGCCGGCTGGCGGCCAACCGGGTCCGCGAAGCCGGCGTGGACACCAGCCATGTCCAGTTCGTCGCGGACGGCCGGTGCGGGCTGTACTTCCTGGAGTTCGGGGCGGCCCCGCGGGCCAGTAACATCGTCTATGACCGACAGGACTCCAGCATTGCCCGGGTGACGCTCGGCAGCTTCGATTGGCCGAAGGTGCTGGGCGGGGCGAGGTGGTTCCACGTCACCGGGATCACCCCGGCGCTGAGCGACCCGGCGACCGAGGTGACCGCCCGGGCGCTGTCCGTGGCCAAGGCGCTCGGGCTGACCACCAGCATCGACCTGAACTACCGCAGCAAGCTGTGGTCGGCCGCCGACGCCGGCCGGGTGATGGCCGAGTTGCTCGCCCACTGCGACGTGCTGTTCGCCAGCACCGGGGACGCCGAGACGCTGTTCGGCATCACCGGCACCGACTTCGCCGACGTGGCCGTCAAGCTGTGCGACCGCTTCAAGCTGCGGGCGGTGGCCGGGGTGAAGCGGGAGACGCCGCTCGTCTGGCGGAACCGGTTCGGTGGCGTCGGGTTCGCCGATGGCAAGGCGTTCGAGACGCCGTGGTACGAGGTGGAGATCGTGGACCGGCTCGGGGCGGGCGATGCGTTCGCGGCCGGGGTGATCCACGGGCTGCTGGACGGCGACTTCGAGAAGGGGCTCCAGTACGGGGCGGCGATGGGCGCCTTGAAACACACGATCCCCGGCGACCTGCCGACGATGGACCGGGACGAGATCGAGGCGGTGTTGGCCGGCCACGGCCTCCGCATCAAACGCTGAGCGCGGTCATGTCCGAACCCTTCTACCTGTCGCGCACCCAGGTCCGCGAGCTGGACCGCCGGGCCATCGAGGGGTACGGCGTCCCCGGCATCGTGCTGATGGAGAACGCCGGCCGCGGGTGTGCCGAGCTGCTGATGCGGCTCAACCCGGGCCGCACGCCAACGGTCATCCTGTGCGGCCCCGGCAACAACGGCGGCGACGGGTTCGTCATCGCCCGCCACCTGGACATCCGCGGTTGGCCGGTCCACGTGCATATCATGGCCAGGAGCAACCGCCAGCCGACGGACGCCGACGTAAACTTCGACATCCTTTTCGCCGCCGGCATCCCGTTCATCCAGTACCACCCGGACCACACCGGCCAGCGTCGGATCGACTTCCTCCGCGAACGCATCAGCCGCCAACCCGCCTGGGTCGTGGACGCCCTGTTCGGCACCGGGCTGACCCGCCCGCTGGCCGCCCCGTATGACGAGGTGGTCGCCGTCGTCAACGCCGCCGGCAACCCGGTCCTCGCCGTGGACCTGCCGTCCGGCCTCGACTGCGACACCGGCGAGCCGCTCGGGCCGACGATCCGGGCCGCCCACACGGCCACGTTCGTCGCCCCGAAGCTCGGGTTCCGCAACCCGCGGTCGAAGGAGTGGACCGGCGAGGTCCACGTCATCGACATCGGCGCCCCGCGGCGGCTGATCGACGAGTACCGCACCCAACGGACCGCTTAGCGGTGCGGCCGTCGGCCGCACCGCGAACCGGCAACGACATGGACGCCCTCCCGTTCCTCGCGAAGCCGAAGAAGCAGCCGGTCTACGCCCTGTACGGGGACGAGGACTTCCTCAAGCGCCGCGTCCGGGACGCCATCATCGCCCTCGTCCTCGGCGATGCCGACCCGTCGTTCGCGGTCAGCAGCTACCCTGGTGACCGGCTCGACTTCAGCACCGTCCGCAACGACCTGGACACCCTGCCGTTCCTGGCCCCGGTCCGGGTGGTGGTCGTGGAGCAGGCGGACGCCTTCGTCACCGAGCACCGCCCGGCCCTGGAGAAGTACGTCACCGCCCCGAGCAAGATCGGCGTGCTGATCCTGGACGCCAAGACCTTCCCCGAGACGACCAAGCTGGCCAAGGCGCTGCCGGACGCGGCCAAGGTGGCGTGCAAGGCGCTGCCGCCGGCCCGGCTGCCGGAGTGGGCCGCCGGCTGGGCCGAGGCCCACCACGGCAAGAAGCTCACCCCGGACGCCGCCCACCTGCTGGTCGAACTGGTCGGCCCGCAGATGGGGCTGCTGGACCAGGAGCTGGCGAAGCTGGCCGTCGCGGCCGGAAAGAAGCCGGCCATCACCCCGGAGGACGTGGACGCCCTCGTCGGCCGTAGCCGGGCGGCGAACGTGTTCCACATCCTGGACGCGGTCGGGGCCGGGAAGCCGGCGGAGGCGCTGACGATCCTGGCCGAGCTGTTCGAGGAGGGGGAGGCGACGCTCGCCGTCCTCGGCCCGCTCACCTACTCGCTGCGGCAACTGGCCGGGGTGAACCGGCAGCTCGCGGCCGGGCTGCCGCTCGGCCCGGCGATGGACGCGGCCGGGGTGCCGAAGTGGCCGCAGAAGCGGCAGGAGATCGAGCGGCTGTTGCGGCACCTCGGCCGCCGCCGGCTGGACCAGCTCACCGACTGGCTGGTGGAGGTCAACCTGGGGCTGAAGGGCGGCAACCCGCTTCCGGAGCGGCTGCAGGTGGAGCGGCTGGTGGTCAAGCTGGCCCGCCCGCGGGAGGGGTGATGGGCACGCCGTGGGGTCCGCTGTGCGGACCGGTGGGAGCACCGGTCCGCACGGCCGGCCCGGCAAGGGCGGCTGACGGTCAGTCGTCCCAGGCCAGCGGCTCGCCGCCGGCCGGGGTGACGGCCCCCAGAACACGGCCGGCGACACGGCCGGCCGCAGGGTGCGGACGCTGCCGTCGGCGAACGCGACGGTCAGCCCGCCGGCGGTCAGCCCCTGCGGCAGCCGGTAGTCGCGCTCGGGACCGGCGGCCGGTGTTGGAACAGGACGGTCGGCAGCCCGGTGGGGGCCAGTTGCCGGTCGTCGGTCATCGGGTCGACGAACGTAGCCCGGTGGATCGGCGGGTTGGTCGCGGGCGCGACGTTCCCGTTGCCGTCCGTCCCCTGGGTGGACACCGTCCCGGCCAGGAACTTGGTCGACCCGCAGTTGGCGTAGTGGGTGGCAAACGCGATCGTGTTCGACAGCCCGTCCGGCACCGACTGGTCCAGCCGGGCTCCGCCGGAACAGCCACGGGTTCACGGCCACCGACACGCTGGTCCGCGCACGTCCTGCATCTGGTCGTCCGGCAGGTTGCCCGAGACGAGCCGGCGGCGGGCGGCCCTCGACGGTGGGGTCAACCCCCGGGCCCGCAGGAGCAGCGCGGCCTCCCATGCGGTACACCTGTTCGGCCGTCTGGCCGGAGTCCGGCCCCAGGGCGATGAGCGGGGCCATGCCCTGTTAGGTGGCCCGCCGTCCACGTTCAGAAGTCGGCCGCCCTTGGCGGCGGCGAAGTTGTGGGCGGCGAGCGACACCTGCCGCAAGTCGTTCATCAGCCGCACGGCGGCGGCCCGCTCCCGCACCCGCTGCACCGCCCCGAGCAGCAGCCCGACCAGCACCGCGACGACGGCCGTCACCACCAGCACTTCGACCAGACTCACCCCGTCCCGGCGACTGTTAGCCACGACGCCTACCCCCGGTGCATGACGATCTGTTCGTGTCGGGCAGAGCCGGACCTCCGATCGTGCAGCATCCCGCGGAACGGGTGAGCCGTCAATACACCCGGCCGCCGGGCGGCACGTCCCGCTCCGGGGCGAGCAGCACCACCCGGCCCTCGGCGTCCGGCAGGCCGAGCACCAGCACCTCGCTCGGGAACCCGTTCACCCGCCGCACCCCCAGGTTGACCGCCGCCACCACCAGCCGGCCGACCAGATCGGCCGGGGTATACAGGGCGACCAGTTGGGCACTGCTGGTCTTCACACCGAACGGGCCGAAGTCGATCCACAGCTTGTACGCCGGCTTCTTCGCCCCGGCGTTCGGCTCGCACCGGACCACCCGCCCGACCCGCAGGTCGAGGGCGGCGAACGCCGCCGGCGGGTCGGTCATCGCAGCCCCTTCTCCCGCAGCAGGGCGTCCGCCCAGGCGTCCAGGTCCGGCGGCAGCGGCGGCACCGGCGGGCGGTCGTACCTCAGATAACCGTCGAGCGCCCCGCGGTAATAGGCGTCGGACAAGACCGTGCCCAGATCGAGGGCCGCGTCCTGGTCCGACGACCGGAGTGGGACGCCGACGACGGGCAACCGGTCCGTCAGGCGGAGCGGATGAACCCGGGCTTTCGGGCGTAGACCGACCGGGGAGACGTGGACGGCGTACTCGGCCGGGCGACCGGCCGGGCGACGGAAGGTCGGCTGGCCGTCCCGGAGCAGATCGATCTCGACCCAGTTCGCCGTCGAATGCAGGACTTGTCGCCGCTTGCGGAGGAAGTCGGCCCGGCCGGTCGAACCGGCCCGCTTGTTGGTCGGGCTGAGCACCTCGATGACGGTGATCACCTCGCCGCCGGCCACGTCCACCAGCTCGACCCGTCGTTCCCGAACGCGGAGCGTGGGTACGGCCTGCATAATTTGAGGGGAGTCCAGAAGGGCCGGCTCGCCGGCGACACCCGGACCGCCGGGTCCGGGGTTGACCAGGGCGTCGCTCACCCCGACCAGCCGCCGGGCTTCCGGGTCGTCGGCGATGAACACCCGCTCCTCGATCACCGCCAGATACCTCGGCCGGATGATCGCGTTCAGCACGAACTGGACGGCCGCGATCAGGTGGCTGTGAACGCCCGGCCAACGGGCCGGGTCTTCCAGCCACGGGTCCATGCCGGGGAACGGGGACGGCATCGGCGGCCCTCCGACGGGTGCCGCCATTCTACCACGCCCGGCTCACCCCCGGACGACGGCACTCGCCCCGGACTTGATGTACTCGCGGTTCAGTTGGGCGATGAACTCGGTGCTGATCTCCTTCGGGCAGGCGGCCTCGCACTCGTTGATGTTGGTGCAGTGGCCGAACCCCTCCCGGTCGTGCTGGGCGACCATCGCCTTCACCCGCTGGAGCCGCTCCGCCCGGCCCTGCGGCAGGTTGGCCAGGTGCCCCACCTTGGCGGACACGAACAGCATTCCGGAGGCGTTCGGACAGGCGGCGACGCACGCCCCGCAGCCGATGCACGCGGCCGCGTCCATCGCCTTCTCCTGGTCCGCCTTCGGCACCGGCAGGGCGTTCCCGTCCGGGGTGCCGCCGGTGTTCACCGACACGTACCCGCCGGACTGGACGATCCGGTCGAGGGCCGCCCGGTCGCACACCAGATCCTTGAGGATCGGGAACGCCGCCGCCCGCCACGGCTCGACGTAGATCTCCGCCCCGTCGGCGAAGCTCCGCATGTGCAACTGGCAGGTGGCCGCCCCCCGCTCCGGGCCGTGGGCCTGGCCGTTGATCATCATGGCGCACGACCCGCAGATGCCCTCCCGGCAGTCGTGCTCGAACGCGACCGGCTCCTCCCCCTGCTTGATGAGCTGCTCGTTGAGTACGTCCATCATCTCCAGGAACGACATGTCCGGGGAGACATGGTCGAGCGGGTAGGTGGCCAGCCGGCCCTGGTCGGCCGGGGACTTCTGCCGCCAGATGTGAAGCGTGAGACGCATACTTAAAACTCGGGTTTCATGTTCGCAGAGCCGCGGAGCGGCGTCCGTTTCTAGCCCACGGCGCGGGAGCCGTGGGTGCCCGCGACCCCATCGCGGTTCAGCCCCGGAGGGGCGTTCGTCCGGCCGCCCCTCCGGGGCTAACGGGTTTCCGTCGCCGATACCCACGGCTCCCGCCGTGGGCTAGAATCGGACGCCGCTCCGCGGCTTGATCCGTCCCGCCCGCTGCTCACTTGTAACTCCGCTCAGCCAGCTTGACCGTCTCGAACGCCAGCGGCTCGGTGTGCCGGACCGGCTCCTTGCCCGGGCCGGCGTACTCCCAGGCGGCCACGTGGGCGAAGTTGGCGTCGTCCCGCTTGGCTTCACCTTCCGCGGTCTGGTACTCCTCCCGGAAGTGGCCGCCACACGACTCGTTCCGTCGCAGCGCGTCCAGGGCCAGCAGCTCGCCGAACTCGATGTAGTCGGCCACCCGGCCGGCCCGCTCCAGCGCCTGGTTCAGGTCGGCCGCACTGCCCGGCACGTTGACGGTCGCCCAGAACTCCTGCTTCAGCTCCCGCAGCCGGGCGATCGCCTTCTCGCAGCTCTGGGCCGTCCGGGCCATGCCGACGTTCTCCCACAGGACGTTGCCGGCCTCCCGGTGGAACTCGACGGCCGTCTTCTTGCCCCGGCTGGACAGCAGCTTCTTGATGGCCCCCTCGACTTCCGCCTCGCACCGCTTGAACTCGGGGTGGTCGGTCGGCTTGCGGTCCGACTTGGTGCTGGCGAAGTAGTTGGTCAGGGTATACGGCAGGACGAAGTACCCGTCGGCCAGCCCCTGCATGAGGGCGCTGGCCCCGAGCCGGTTGGCCCCGTGGTCGGAGAAGTTGGCCTCGCCGACGACGAACAGCCCGTCGACGTTGGACATCAGCTCGTAATCGACCCACAGCCCGCCCATGGTGTAGTGCAGGGCCGGGTAGATCCGCATCGGCCGCTCGTACCCGTTCTCCCCGGTGATCCGCTGGTACATGTCGAACAGGTTGCCGTACTTGTCCCGCACCTTGGCCAGCCCCTGCCGCCGGATGGCGTCGGCGAAGTCCAGGTAGACGCCGCGGCCGCCCGGCCCGACCCCCCGGCCCTCGTCGCACACCCGCTTGGCCGCCCGGCTGGACACGTCCCGCGGGGCCAGGTTGCCGTAGCTCGGGTACAGCCGCTCCAGCACGTAGTCCCGGTCCGCCTCGGCGACCTGGGACGGGTGCTTGTTCACGTCCGCCGGGTTCTTCGGCACCCACACCCGGCCGTCGTTCCGCAGCGACTCGCTCATCAGGGTGAGCTTCGACTGGTGGTCGCCGGACACCGGGATGCAGGTCGGGTGGATCTGGGTGTAGCACGGGTTGGCGAACGCCGCCCCCCGCTTGTAGGCGCGGTAGGTGGCGGTGACGTTGCACCCGATGGCGTTGGTGCTCAGGTAGTAGGCGTTCGAGTACCCGCCGGTGGCCAGCACCACCGCGTCCGCCGAGTGGCTCTCGATCTGGCCGGTGGACAGGTTGCGGGTGATGATCCCCCGGGCCCGGCCGTCCACCACGACCAGGTCGAGCATCTCCGTCCGCGGGTGGTACTTGACGGTGCCGTAAGCGACCTGCCGGCTGAGCGCCTGGTACGCCCCGAGCAGGAGCTGCTGGCCGGTCTGGCCGCGGCAGTAGAACGTCCGGCTGACCTGGGCGCCGCCGAAGCTGCGGTTCTCCAGCAGGCCGCCGTACTCCCGGGCGAACGGCACCCCCTGGGCGACGCACTGGTCGATGATGCTGACCGACGCCTCGGCGAGACGGTGGACGTTCGCCTCCCGGGCGCGGAAGTCGCCGCCCTTGATGGTGTCGTAGAAGAGGCGGTAGACGCTGTCGCCGTCGTTCTGGTAGTTCTTGGCCGCGTTGATCCCGCCCTGGGCGGCGATGCTGTGCGCCCGCCGGGCCGAGTCCTGGAAGCAGAACACCGTCACCTGGTAGCCGAGTTCGGCCAGGGTGGCAGCGGCGGACGCCCCGGCCAGCCCGGTGCCGACGACGAGGACGGAGTACTTCCGCTTGTTCGCCGGGTTGACCAGCTTCTGGGCCTTCTTGTACTCGGTCCACTTCTGGGCGAGCGGCCCGCCGGGCACCTTGCTGTCGAGCTTCATGGGTAGACCTTCGAGCAGGGCAGTTCTTCCGTAGGGCGGGTCGAGGAGGCTTGGCGACGAGGCCTGCCGGTCCGGGCGGGAGCCGCAAGCGGGTCCGGCAGGCCTCGTCGCCAAGCCTCCTCGACCCGCCCTACAGGGATCACCGCACCAGCGGGTACTGCGGGCCGATGGCCCCGGTCCAGACGGCGATCACGATGGCCAGGTTGCCGGCCAGCACCAGCCCGGCGACCGCGTACCCGAGGCCGACCCAGAACGGGGCGAACCGGGTGCCCTTCAGCCCGAGCGTCTGGACCACGCTCTGCAGCCCGTGGCTCAGGTGGACGAACAGCAGCCCCTGGGCGACCAGGTAGACGGCCACCACCCACGGGGTGCGGAACCCGGCGACGGTCATCTCGTACACGTTGTGCCGGCCGTGCTCGTCGGTCAGCTTCAGGTAGTCGATGGTGGTGATCCGGCCGGTGGCCGCGTCCCGGATCTCGGCCGGCTTCACCCACCCGAGGGTGTAGTGGGCGACGTGGAACAGGGTGAACGCCCCGACCACCAGCCCGGTCCAGACCATGGTCCGGCTGGCCAGCGTCGCCTGGGCCGGCCGCTGGTTCAGGTACGGCACCGGGCGGGCGGCGGCCGACTTCGCCTTCAGGTTCAGGGCGAGGGCGATGTGGGCCACGAACAGGGCCAGCAGCCCGCCCCGGGCCACCCACAGCAGGGCGCCGAGTTCGTGCTTGAGGAAGTAGGCGTAGCTGTTGATCGCGTCCGGCCCGCCGAACACCTTCAGGTTGCCGATCATGTGGGCGACGACGAACCCGGCCAGCAGCAGGCCGGTCAGGCCGACGACCACCTTCTGGCCGACGGTGGACCCGAGGTACGTCGTGGCCCAGGCGGACGGGCCGGCGTCCGGGGGGATGACGCGGGGGCCTTTAGGGTTGACGGCGGTACTCATGGTATGGCGGGCTGGCGGGCAGGGGCGTCCGGTGGGGTTAGTTTAGGACGGCCGCGGCCGGCGACCATCCGCCCGTCGGTCGAGTGAGCGGACTGCCGCCGGCGCGACCGGACCCGGTAAATCACAGCCGCAGCACCAGCCGGTGCCGGTCCAGGTGCCGCAGGATGAGCGTGACCAGCCCCAGGTACACCAGCCCGGCGGCCAACACGTACCCCCCCGGGGCGTCCCGCGGGACGAACGGCTTGACCGCGTCGGCCACCATCGCGTGAACGATGTACCCGGCCAGGGCGTGCCGGCCGAGCAGGTCCAGGTAGGTCCACCGCAGCCCCCGGCGGTCGGCCAGCCAGACGAACCCGGCGAACGCCGCCGCCGCCGTCCCGGCCGCGAACAGGGTGTATGACACGCTCCCGGCCCGCTGGCTCATCGTCCAGTAATTGGCCGCCGACGCCGCCGGGCCGGTGAACGGGGCGCCGTCCAGGGCGTCCGCCCAGCTCAGGGCGTGACCCGGGTCGTTCGGCGGGGTGAACTTGTTCGGCAGCGACAGGGCGAACCCGGCGGCCATCGCCGCTGCCGCGACGGCCAGCAGGTGGGCCACCCCCCACCCCTTTCCCCGCACCCCGTCGTGGGCCAGCGTGCCGAGGACGAGCGGGACGGTCCAGGTGAGGAACCCGAGCGGGCCGCCGTCGATCCCGACCGGCGGGGTCATGTTCCAGGCGTAGTACCCGGCGTGGGACGCCCACACGTGCAGCCCGGCCGAGGCCGCCGCCCACAGCAGCCGCACCCACCCGGCCGCCCCGATCACCGGCAGCACCCACAGGGAGGCGACGCCGATGTGGGTGAGCGTCTCGAACGGCCCCCGCTTGACCGCGTTCAGCAGGAGCCACCCGGGGTCGGCGGCGGCCGCGGTCAGTTCCGCCCACCGCCCGTACCGGCCGGTCAGGTGGTACAGGACGACGCCCAGCACGACCAGCCCGAGGTTCCGCCCGACCGCGTGCCGGACGGCCGCCCGCGTCCCCTCCTTCTCCCGCCGCCGCACGTAGCTGAGCCGGAAGCCGAACCCGACGGCGAACAGGAAGGCCGGCATCACCGTGTCGGCGAAGCTGCAGTACGTGTGGTGGTGCTTCAGCCCGCTCGGGACGTTCGCCAGCCCGCCGACGAAGTTGACGGCGAACATGGCCAGGACGGTGGCCCCGCGGAACTGGTCCAGGCTGGCCAGCCGGTCGGCGGATGGGTCGGGTCGCATATGCCCGGATTGGACCACGCCGGCCGGCCGGGTGCAACCGCCGACCGCCGGATTGACACCGGCCGGCCGGCACGGTATTCCCCCCGCCCCACACGCCCACCGAGGGTTCGCCATGCGCCGGCCACGGACGGCCGCCTGCGTGCTGGTGGTCGCCGCCGGGTGCTTCAGCCCGGACCTGGGGCCGCGGCAGGCCAACTGGTTCGACCGGGTCCGGGAGCAGACCGGAGCCGCCCTGGCGGACGGGCTGGTCCTCCGCACCGGGCTGATCGAGCTGCCCCCCGGCGACCCGTTCCTGACGACCGAGCTGTGGGCCGCGGCCGGCAAGCCGGTGCCCCACGAGCAGGCCGTCCTGCTGGCCCGGAACGGGCTGCGGGTCGGGGTGCTGGGCGGGCTGACCCCGGCCCGGTTCGACGCCCTGACCGCGTCCGACGCCACGTTCAAGTTCGGCACCGACCGGACGTTCAAGCCGGGGGCGCCGCGGGTGGTGCCGGTGAACGGGCCGCTCGACCGGGCGGCCGTCCGCACCGTCGCCGACCTGTCCGCCGACCCGGCCGAGCGGACGTTCACCGCGGCCGAGTGCGGGCTGTCCGTGACGGCCCGGCCGGCGGCCGGCGGGCGGGTGACGCTGACCTGCGAGCCGCAGGTTCAGTACGGGGACAAGGAGCTGTTCCTGACCGCGGCGGCGGACGGGTCCGGGTTCGCCCGGACCGACCACAAGCCGCGGGAGGCGTACCCGGCCCTGCGGTTCGAGGTGACACTGGCGGCCGACGAATACCTGGTGGTCGGGCCGACGGCCGAGCCGGACGGGACACTCGGGCAGGCGCTGTTCTTCGATGCGGCCGACGGCCGGGTGCGGCAACGGGTGCTGGTGATCCGGGCCACGGCCGGGGCCGGCGGCGCGCCCGACGCGGCCACCTTCGCCCCCGCCGCCGCCGCCGGCCGGTGACTCACCTCCGATACCGTCGCAGGAAGTAGGCCAACAGCTCGGCCCGGCTGCGGACGCCGAACACCCGGTACACCCGCTTGACGTACCCGTGCAGGGTGGCCGGCGTCACCCCAAACTTGCGGGCGATCCGCTTCTCCGGGTCGCCGTCCAACAGGCATCCCAACACTTCCCGCTGCCGCGGCGTCAGCCCGGCCGCCGGGTCGACGCTGGTGGCCAGCCCCCGGCCCAGGTGCCGGGCCAGCTCGGCATGCAGCAACTGCACCAGGTTCCGCTCCCGCGGGCTGAACTCCCGCTCCCCGGTCGGCCGGCTGCACACCAGCATGTGGTCCCGGCCGCCCGGCAGGGCCACGCTCGACACCAGCCCCTCGTCGATGCCGAACGGTCGCAACACCTCGTTCACATAGGGTGAGACGTCCCAGTCGCGGTCGGGCACCAGCTCCTGGCGGGTCGCGGTGCCCCGCGGCCGGGGGCGGGCGGCGAACGCCACCATGCCCGGGTGGTCCGGGGCGTCGTCCTGGTAGCACCAGTTCGACCAGTACTCCATCGCCCGCGCGAACGGCCAGCCGGTGTGGGCCATCCGGACCGGCACCGGCCGGGGGCCGCGGAACACCATCTCCCCGACCACCAGCATGTGGGCGCCGGTCAGCCCCGGCAGCCGGGTGAGCAGGTGGGCCGGCCAGGCGTCCGGGTCGTGGCCTAGCTCCCGGCACTCGCCGACCGCACGGAACGCCGCCCGCACCTCGCCCAGTCGCAGCCGCTCGGACTTGTCCACGGCAAACCCGCCCACCTGTGGCCAGACCCCCTGTTCAGGGGGTTCGGTTGTGACGGGAAAAGTGTACCATCCCCTTCCGTTTGATGCGCCCTCCCCTCGTCTACGGCCTGCCGCGACCGCATTGATTACCCGCCGAGGACCGCCCGCCATGCTCCGCCTGATTGCCCTCGCCGCGACTCTCGCCCTGCTGGCCGCCCCCTCAGCCCCGGCCGGGTTCTACACGTTCACCGGGACGGTCACCGAGGTCCGCGACCCGAACGGGGCGTTCAGCCCGCTTGCCGTCGTCGGGGCTCCAGTCGTCGGCACCTTCGGGTACAGCGATACCGCCGCCTACCCGAACCCGTTCCAGTACCCTCCGCAGGTGACCAGCTACTTCAACAACCGGTTCCAACGGCCGACCGTGACCGGGCTGGCCTTCGCCATCAACGGGGTGACGGAGACCTCCGACCCTTACAGCCTGACCAACCTGCAGGTCGGCGCCGGGGTGCCTCCGGGCGACCCGTTCCGCCCGGCCGGGGACACGTTCCGGTACTTCGACACCCTGGCCGACAACGGGACGGACGGGCTGGTCGACTACGACCTCCTGGACCCGGATTTCAACTACTACGTCGTCCCGTTCGCGTCGATCGTGCTGAACGACCCGACCGGCAGGGCGTTCGCGTCCCAGGCTTTGCCCCAGGGACCGCTCCCGCTCGCCGCCCTGACCAACCGCTACGGCGAGTTCTCGTTCTTCGACGGCAACGGCGAGGACGTGGACTTCGGGGCGATCCGGTTCCGCATCGACCAGTTGCAGGCGGTGGCGCCGGTGTCGGCCCCGCCGGCGGCGGTGCTGGCCGCGCTCGGGGCGGCGTCCGCCCTCGGCCTCGCCCGCCGCCGGCCGACTTCCCCCACCCCGATCCTCTGAGGATTGCCCCCATGCTCCGCCTGATCGCTTTCGCCGCCCTGGCCCTGCTGGCCGCCCCGCGGCCGGCGGCGGCCGACTTCATCATCACCGTCGGCGGCCCGTTTCAAAGCGGGTTCAACGACAACAGTTGGTTCGACGGCACCACCTACCGCGACCTGCCACCGCTGCTCGCCTTGGACCGGCTGGCCGGCGGGTCGTTCACCGCCTCGTTCGTCATCCCGACCGCCGCCACCGCCCAGCGGCCGGGCACCGGCGCCGTCAACTACACCGTGCCGCCGGTCGCCGGCATCACGTTCACCCTGTTCGACGCGGCCGGACGGGCGGTCCACCGCGGCACCAGCCCGTCGGACTCGTTCATCGACGTGTGGAACGACCAGCCGTTCGGGGGCAACCCGGCCGACCGGGTCGGGTTCGCGTGGTTCGCCAACGACGTGAGCGGGGCCACCCCGCCGCCGGAGCGGTACGGCGGGGGCGGGCTGTTCGCCGACCAGTCGAGCGTCGGGTTCTTCCAGTCCGGCCCACCGGCCGACGCCCTGTCCGGCCTGTCAGTGCCGCTCGACCCAGGCACTTACCTGCGGTTCCCGACCCGCCAGTTCTTCACCGGGCTGCTGTTCTTGGACGGGGACACGGACAACTTCGAGGGGCCGTACCAGTACGTCGAGACGACCGTGTCCTACCGGATCACGTCGGTGTCGGTGACGGCTCAGGCGGTGCCGGAGCCGGCGTCGCTGGCCCTGGCCGGGCTGGGGGCAGCGGGATTGGTCGCCGGCCGCCGGCGGCTCCGGCCGGCCAGCGTAGTGTGAGTCGACGACGGATCGGTTTCCTCGAATCGAAATCGCTTTCCAAGAACAGGAGTCGGACGTGTCCCCTCGCCTGATCGCCGCCGTCGCCCTGCTGGCGGCCGCCGCCCCGGCCCCGGCCGGGTACATCATCGACGTGCTCAACCCACGGACTAACCCGGCCATCTTCGACAGCTGGCTGTTCGCCATCAATAACGGCGGGCAGGCGACCGGGTACGTCGGCGACCGGGCCACCGGCCGGTACGTGCCGGTGATCTACCAGAACGGGCAGATCACCCGGCTCACCCCGCTCAGCCCGACCGCACCGTATTACGCCAACCTCGGCGCCTCGATCAACAACCGCGGGCAGGTAGTCGGGCCGTCCGGGTTCGGCAACCCCTTCCTGTCCGGGCCAGGCGGCCTGACGACGCCGCTGCCGGCCCCAGCCGGCACCAGCATCGCGGGCTACGGCCTTCTGGCCCGGATCAACGACCGCGGCGACGTGTTCGTGCCAGGCTACAACGACGACTTTCCCAACCGGCTGGTGCTGGTCCGCGACGGGGTGCCGACGGCCCTGCCGGCGTTCGACCCGCTGTTCACGAACGGCGACCCGGACACCGGAGACGGGTACACCTACCTGGACCGCAACACCTGGCTGACCAACAGCGGGCTGACGGCCGGGCTGGTGGACCGGCTGACCCTCGACCCGACCGACCCGGACGTCGTGAACGACAACTTCACCGGGTACGTGTTCGACCTGCTCGGCGGCACCTACCGCCAGTTGGCCGGGGTGCAGGCCGGGGACTACGTCCGCCCGCTGGACATCGACCAGGACGGCACCGTGCTCGGGTTCTCGACCCGGGCCGGCGGCGGCGACCTGGGGCTGTGGAACGCCGACGGCAGCCTGCGGCAGGTGCTGCCGACGCCGGCCGGCGGGTTCCTGCTGGACGCCCCGTACAGTGGCTCGTTCGCCCAGCGGAACAACCTGGGCCAAGTCCTGGCCCTGTCGGCCGCCGGCGGGCTGCTGTCATACCAGGACGGCCGGTGGGCCGACCTGACCGGCCAGGTGGCCGGGCTGGGCGGCTTCCGGTTCGACAGCCTGCAGGATTTGAACGACCGGGGGCAGTTCGTCGGCTTGGTGAACGTCGGCGGCGGGTCGTACTTCGGGTACGTGGTCACCCCCGTCCCCGAGCCGGCGTCGGTGGTGCTGCTCGGGCTGGGGGTGGCGGGGCTGGCGGCCGGCCGCCGACGGCTCCGCCCGGCGACCCCCTGACGGGCAACGCACGGCCCGGGCGGGAGGTGCGCCCGGGCCGGCATCGCTCACCCCTTCAGCATCTCGTCGTGCTTCATCCCGCTCGGCGACCGGTCTGGCGTCACGGGATGGGGCCGATCCAGCGGACACGCTCGACGAACACGACATGGTCCACTCGATCGACCACGAAAACCAAGTACAGCCAGCCGAGGTAGGCGACCCGCCGGTAGCGGACGTCGCGCGACTCGCCCACTTTCAAGGGCCGGTGAGTGAGCCGCCGGTCGGCCGCCCGAGCGGCCCGGAACACGGTCTGTTTGTCTCGGGCGGGGTTCAGGATGGTCGTCAGGTCGGTCTGGGCCTGGTCCCTCCAGACCACCGTGTACCTCATGGGCCTCGTCCCTCGTACTCACGGATAAACTCTTCCAGCGGCCGGGCCGGCCCGGTCTGTCGAAAGGCGGCCTCGATCTCCTCGTCCGTAAACGGGGCCGGCCGGACCGGCTCGCAGCGACCGACCAACCGGCCCGACTCGTCATACACATCGACCGTCTCGACCAGCCCGCCGAGTTTGGCCAGGGTGGCAGCGTCCAACGTCACCTTTCCCATCACCTCACCTCCTGCCGGCATCGTACCAGGGCGGTCGCAGACCCTCCTACCCCTTCAGCATCTCGTCGTGCTTCATCCCGCTCGGCGGCAGGTCGGCCCGGCGGCAGTTCGCCAGCGCCGCCTTCGCCCCGGCCAGTTGGTCGGCGTCGTTGTCCTCCCACTCGATCGACACCGCCCCGTCGAACCCGACCCGGTTCAGCTCGATGAAGATCTCCTCCAGCGAGTTGGCGTCCCGCATGGTGCCGGCGGTGACGAACTTCCACCCGTTCGTCCAGTGGCCCATGTTCCGGTGCCCTCCCAGCCGGCCGCCCCGGCAGTGCTCCCGCTCCACCTGCACCCCCTTCACGTGGGCGCAGTGGATGTAGTCCGCGAACTCCCGGATGAACTGGATGACCGACACGTTCTGCCACTCCATGTGGCTGCCGTCCAGGTTGAACCCGACGACCCCCTCGTACCCCGCCTTGCTCATGTGCCGGATGTAATCGCCGGCCGACTCGATGTCGCCCATCGCCCGCTCGGACGGGTGGCACTCCAGGTCGAAGGTGACGCCGTACTGCTTGCACAGGTCCAACACCGGGCCGAACCGCTCGACCAGCAGCTCCAGCGACACGTCCCGCACGTCGGCGATCTTGTGGCCGTCCATCTCGGTCGGCAGCGGCGGGAACAGGAACCAGTGGCTCCAGCACCCGGCCGGCGACCCGACGAACCCCGGCAGGGCCACCTTGCGGTCCTGGAGCTTCGACAGGTGGCCGGCCAGCCGGACGCACGCCTCCAGGTCGCGCTTGGCCTCGGCGTGGACCAGCTTGCCGACCTCGGCCGGGACGAAGTACGGGTCGGTCTTGGGCGGGGTGTTGCCGGCCTTCCGCCAGGCGCTGTACGCCTGCCGGGCCTCCCCCTTCGGGTTGCAGAAGTTGAGCGTCTTGGCGCTCGGCTCGTCCCCCAGCACCTGGCCCTGGAGGTGGGTGGCGACGGTGAAGATTTCCAGCCCGTGCCCCTTCGCCTCGTCGACCAGCTTCTTGGCGAACGCGGCGGCCCCGGCGTCGGTGTCGGCCTGCCGCAGGTCGAGTTCCCAGCTCGCCGCCTCGTACCCGTCGAACCCCGCGTCGGCGATGAACTTCACCCACTGGGCGTGCGGGAGGTTGCCGAACTGGCCGCGGACCAGGCCGATCTGGTGGTAGCTGCCCTTGCCGTTCTTGTGCGTGGCGGTCTGGTGGAATCCCATCGGGAGAGCCTCCGGAGCGGGGTGAAGAATGCCCAGGCCGTCAGGACGGCGGGTCGTCGTAGGGCGGGTCGAGGAGCTCGGCGACGAGGCCTGCCGCGGAGCCGCAGCGGCAGGCCTCGTCGCCGAGCCTCCTCGACCCGCCCTACACCCTCCGGACGGCCTGCGGACGGGTTGGGGACGGTAGGGCAGAGGGTACGGCGGGCGGAATCCGCGGGCAAGCGGGCTGTCGCTCAAGTCCGGTCGCCGGCCGGCCGAAGTGTGAACAGGTGTCGAGTTCCGTCAACCGCTGCCCGAGACCGTCATGCCCCGCGTCGTCCACTTCGAGATCCACGCCACCGACCCGGCCCAGGTGGCCGCCTTCTACACCGCCCTGTTCGGCTGGCGGATCGAGAAGTGGGGCGGGCCGATGGACTACCACATGGTGTTCACCGGGTCGGAGGGCGCCCCGGGGATCAACGGCGGGCTGGTCAAGCGGATGGGGCCGCCGCCGGCCGACGGGCAGGCGGTGAACGCCTACGTCTGCACGGTGGACGTGGCGGACGTGGACGCGTCGGTGGCCCAGGCGATCGAACTGGGCGGGGTGGTGGCCGTCCCGAAGATGCCGGTGCCGACCGTCGGCTGGCTGGCCTATGTCAAGGACACGGACGGGAACATCCTCGGCCTGATGCAGCCCGACCCGGCCGCGGCGTGACCGAACGCCCGTCACGCCGGGGTCGCGGGACTCGGCCCGAGGTCGAGGCTCGACCAGACGGTGTGGCGGATCTCAGCCGGCCCCTCCCGCCACGCCAGCCAGGTGATGAACCCGGCCACCGCCACCCCGAGCAGCCCGCACGCCGCGGCCTCCGCCCACCAGCCGGCCGTGCCGATCGACCCCGTGTAGAGGGTGGCGGGGAGGGATACCAGCCCCGCCGACGCCGGC
Source organism: Gemmataceae bacterium (assembly GCA_046350115.1). Classification (GTDB taxonomy): domain Bacteria; phylum Planctomycetota; class Planctomycetia; order Gemmatales; family Gemmataceae; genus JAXMAZ01. The sequence goes on along the minus strand of JAXMAZ010000011.1, from coordinate 11,108 downwards.
ACCAACAGGACGAGCAGGGCCGCGTACCCGGCCGCCCGCCGCCGGGACCGGGCCGCCCACGGGGCGCCGTGCATGGCGTCCCGCAGCTTGTAGTAGAGCAACCCGAACAGGAACACGTCCGCCGTGCCGACGACGAACAGCACGGGCAGCCCCTCGAACGGGCTGGGTACGCCGAACGCCACCCCCGCCGCCAGGATCGCCAGCACCGGCGGCAGCAGGGCGAAGAAGGCCAGCGACGTCAGCCGGGCCATGTACCCGGCGGCCGTCTCCGGCGGCCGCCACCCGAACCAGCGGTCCAGGGCGGCCGCCACCCGGTCTCGGACGCCGAGCGAGTCCTCCAGTTCGGCCGTCAGCGCCGCCGGGTCGCCGAACCGCTCGGCCGCCCGGGTCTGGGCCGCCCGGTCATCCCCGAGGCGGGCCTTCTCCTCCTCGAAGATGCCCGTCAGGTGGGCGAGCAGTTCCTCCCGCATCCGCAGCTTCCGGCCGGGCGCTGCTCGCACCGGGCGAACGGCCCGTTCGACCAGGATCATCAACTCGGTCATGCCCGTGCCCCCGAGATGCCACCGACGATAGCGATGAATCGGCCTATCCGTTGATTTTCAGGTCCATCCACGTCATCACCCGCCGCTGCCGGGCGGACCCGAACCGGAAGATGATCGCACACCCCACCAGCCCGAACAGTCCGCTCAGCGCCAGCCGCTCCGCCCGCATCCGGGTCTGCCACAGGTCCGACCCCCACAGCGGGTTGTCCGGCTGCACCGCCGCCAGGGCGGCGACCAGCACCGGCCCGCCGGCCAGGATCGGCACGGCACACGCAACCGCCACGCACACGGCCCGTGCGGTCAGCCGGCCGGCGGTCGCCTGGAAGAAGCCGACGCACAGCACCGCCGAGACGAACGCATGGGCGGTCACTACGGCCGCGGACGCGGGATCGATCCCCACGGGGGACCAGGACACCCCGGTCGCGTACTGGACCGCGGCGACAAGGCCGACCTCCGCGAGGACGGACCCCGCGAAGACGGCGGCGACCCGGGCGGCGTGACGGACCCCGCCTTCGCCCGGCCGAGGATAGAACCACCGGACGACCCGCCACTCCCACCCCGGGCCGGCGACGGAGGTGCCCAGCACCCGCTCGTACCCCGGCACCGTGGCCTGGAGTTCTCGCGTCAGGTCCGCCGGGTCGCCGAACCGCTCGGCCGCCCGCCGCAGGGCCAGGGCGTCGTCCCCGAGCCGGCCCCGCTCCTCGTCGTAGATGGCGGTCAGGTGGGCGAGGAGCTCCTCCCGCATCCGCAGCTTCCGCTGGCCGTTGGCCCGGACCGGGCGGACGGCCCGCTCCACCAGGATCATGAGTTCGGTCATGCCGGTGCCCCCAGGATGCCGCCGATGACGGCGACGAACTGCTGCCACTCCCCCCGCGCCTCGGCCAGCCGGCGGGTGCCCTGCTTGGTGAGGTGGTACACCCGCCGCCGCGGCCCCCGGCGGCCGGCCGCCTCGTCCTCCCAGGCGCTGGCGATCAGCCCGGCCTTCTCCAGCCGGTACAGGGCCGGGTAGAGCGACCCTTCCTTCAACTGGAGGCCGCCGCCGCCGGCCGCCTCCAGCCGCCGCCACACCTCGAACCCGTGGGCCTCACCCCGCTCCAGGGCGGCCATCACCAGCGTCTCCAGGTGCCCCCGCAGGGCGTCGCCGCGGATCGGTTCCATGCGCTCAATTTAGACAGACTAAATACCAGCGTCAAGTGCCTTCTTCGGTTCGTGCCGCGGTTCCTCCGCTTCCGCCCACTTGCTCCCCCTCCCTGCTTCGGGAGGGGGCCGGGGGAGGGGTTTACGCTTCGACCCGTCGCCGTGAGTCCGGAGCCTCCGCGACGGCTGGCGGGTCGTGACCCCACCCCCCGGCCCCCTCCCCGAAACAGGAAGGGGGAGCAAACCCAACGCGGACAAATGCGATACCCGCCTGCCACTGACCTTCTTTTCAGGGGGGCGGTCCGGGTAAACTCAACCCCGTCAACGACACCCACGGGAACGAAGCTCATGGCCGAATCGGCACGCGACAGCCGCGAACTCAAGACCGCCCTGGCTGCGATCCAGAAGGAGTTCGGGGAGGGGGCCATCATGTCACTGGGCGAGTTCGCCGCCCAGGACATCGAGGGCATCCCGACCGGCTCGCTCAGCCTCGACCTGGCCCTCGGCGGCAAGGGCATCCCCCGCGGCCGGATCGTCGAGATCTACGGGAACGAGTCGAGCGGCAAGACGACCATCGCCCTGCACTGCATCGCCAACGTGCAGAAGCTCGGCGGGGTGGCCGCGTTCATCGACGCCGAACACGCCCTCGACCCGAGCTGGGCCAAGCGGATCGGCGTCGACCTGGAGAGCCTGCTGGTCAGCCAGCCGAGCTACGGCGAGGAAGCCCTCCGCATCGCCGAGATGCTGGTCAAGTCGAACGCCGTGGACATCATCGTCATCGACTCGGTGGCGGCCTTGGTGCCGAAGAACGAGCTGAACAACGAGATCGGCGACTCGTCCGTCGGCCAGCAGGCCCGGCTGATGAGCCAGGCGCTGCGGATGCTCAACCCGACCATCGGCAAGACCCGCACCTGCATCATCTTCATCAACCAGATCCGCCAGAAGATCGGGGTCATGTACGGCAACCCGGAGACGACCACCGGGGGGCTGGCGTTGAAGTTCTACGCCAGCGTCCGGCTCGAAGTCCGCAAGGCGGCGGTCATCAAGGACGGGGACGACCCGGTCGGGGCGGAGTGCAAGGTGAAGGTGGTCAAGAACAAGATCGCCCCGCCGTTCCGGACCGCGGAATTTAGCCTGATGCACGACCGCGGGATCGACTTCGAGGAGGACGTGCTCAAGAACGCGGTCGAGGACGAGGTGGTGAGCAAGGCCGGGGCGTTCTTCAGCTACAAGGACCAGCGGCTGGGCCAGGGGAAGGACAACGCCAAGGCGTTCCTGAAGGAGCACCCCGACCTGCGGGACGCGATCGTGGCCGAGGTGCTGGCGAAGAAGCTGGCGTCCCTGAACGGCCTGCCGCCGGCCCCGGAGGCCGAGGAGGAGGAGGCGCCGGAGGAGCTGGAAGCCCCCGCCCCGGCCCCGAAGCGGCGGGGCAAGGCGGCGGCCGCGGAGTAACAAAACATGGAACGCGGAGGGCGCGGATCGGCAGACGCGGATTATCGCGGATCAGAATTTAAACCGGATTGGGTTCTGATCCGGTTTTCATCCGCGCTGGAATCCGCGTCCTCCGCGTTCCATTTCTGACTTCAACCACAGGCGGACATGGACGTTCGCGGTCGTCGGTCGATGCTGCTCGGGGCCGGGACGAACTGGCTGGCGTTCGCCGCCACGCTGGCCGTCAGCTTCCTGCTCACGCCCTATCTCATCCGCACCCTCGGGCCGGCCCGGTACGACGTGTGGTGCGTCGCCGAGGCGGTGTTGGCATACTTCACCTTGCTCGACATGGGCGTGGCCGTCTGCCTGGTGCGGTCGGTCGCCCGGCACCACGCCACCGGCGACCGGGACGCCGTCAACCGAGTGGCGTCCGCGTCGCTGGCCGTGTTCCTGGCGGCCGGGGCGGTGGCGGTGGTCGTCGGGGTGCCGGTGCTGCTCGTCCTGGCCGGCCGACTGGACGCCAAGACCGACGACCCGCACGTCCTGCCGTTCCTGCTGCTCATGCTGGCCAACCTGGCCGCGACGCTGCCGTTGAGCGTCTTCCCCGGGGTGCTTGACGGGCTGGAACGGTTCGCGGCGAAGAGTGCCGTGCGGGTCGGCGCCCTGGCCCTGCGGACCGGCGGGCTGGTGGCAGCGATGGAGTGGTCGCCGGGGCTGTTGCCGCTGGCCGTCGTCTACACCGCGGCGAACCTGCTCGAACACGGCGTCCTGACCGGGCTGTGTTTCCGCTTCCTGCCGGGGCTGCGGTTCGCCCGAAGCCTCGTGGACCGGGACACCTTGCGGGGCATCTTCGGGTACAGTCGCGATGCGTTCCTGGCCATGCTCGCCGGGCGGATCACCCTCCAGACCGGGGCCATCGTCATCGGGCTGTTGCTGCCGGCCGGGCAGGTGACGCTGTTCGTCACCGCGAGCCGATTGGTCGAATACGCCAAGACCCTGTTGCGGACGATCACCGCCACCCTGACCCCTGGGGTGAGCGCCCTAGAGGCCCGCGGCGACTGGGCCGGGATCGGCCGGCTGTTCCTGACGGCGACCCGGTGGGTGCTGTACATCGTCGTGCCGGTGAACCTCGGGCTGTGGTACTTCGGCCGGCCGTTCCTGGTGCGGTGGGTCGGGCCGGAGGTCGGCGACGCGAGCTTCCCGGCGGCGGCGGTGCTGGCCCTGACCCTGAGCGTCGGTGTCGCCCAGTCGGTGGCCAGCCGCATCCTGTACGGGCTGGGCCGGCTGCGGTTGTTCGCCCGGCTGGCGCTCGCCGAAGGGGCGCTGAACCTGCTGCTGACGGCCGCCCTGATCCGCCCGTTCGGTGTCGAAGGGGTGGCGTGGGCGGTGGCGGTGCCGAACCTGCTGTTCTGCGGCTTGGTGCTGGCCCACACCCTGCGGACGCTCGGCGTGTCGGCCGGCGATTACCTGTGGCAAGGGTGGATGAAGCCGGTCGCAGCCGGGCTGGTGCCGGCGGCCGTGTGGGCGTTGCTGGAAGGGGTCGAGCCGACGTGGGCCGGGATCGCCGTCGGGATCGCGGCCGGGCTGGGGCCTTACGCGGTCGGCGTGGCCGCCCTGGAGTTCGGGTCGGCCGGCCGGAGCCGCCGGGCCGTCGGGAGCCGGGCGGGCGGCGCCGGGGTCGGGAGCTGGCTGCCGAGTACGCCGCCGACGAACGCCACCCCCACCCCGGCCAGGCCGAGCAGCCCGGCCAGCACGAACCCGCCGATCGGCGGCAGCCGGCTGCCGCCGGCCGGGTGCGTCGGGTCGTAGTACACGTCGAACAGGTGGCCGTTGGCCGACCCGAGCGGCGGGGTGACGTGGTACTTGACCCCGTTCACCACGTACGTTGCCGTCCGGTCCTCGGTGTACTGCTCGCGGACGTAGATGTGGGTGAACGTCTCCCCCACCTTCTGCCGGTCGTGAACGGTCTTCGTCACCGTCACCGTGGCCCGGGTGGTCTTCACCCGGGCGAACCGCTGGCCGGCCGTGACGGCTGCCCCGACCCCGCCGCCGATCAGGGCCAGCCCGAGGGCGACGGCCGCCCAACTGACCCGCCGGCCGGCCTTCGGCTCGGCGAACCGGGATTCGGTCCGGGCGCGAGTCAGTTCGACGAACTCGAACCCGGGGAGGACAGCCCCGCACCCGCGGCAGGCGCGGTCGGTCGGGCCGGCGGGGTCGAACACGGTCCCCCGGCACCGGGGGCAGACGGCGAGCATGGGCGACTCGTCGGCGGGGGTCGGAACCCGACAAGCCTAGAACACGATTCCGGAGGGCGGGAGTGGCTGGGGTAGGGTCCGCTGTGCGGACCGGTTGCCGTGCTCCCACGGTCCGCGGCACAGCGGACCCTACCCCGCGGCCAGTCGGCCGGCGACGAGGGCCGTGAGTTGGTCGGCGGTGACGCCGCGGACGAGGACCACCTTGTTCCGGCCCGTCTCGCCGGACAGGAATTCGAGCTGGGACCGCTTCACCCCGAGCCAGTCCTTCAGCACCTCGACGATGGCCGCGTTCGCCCGGCCGTCCTCCGGCGGGGCGGTGACGGTCACCTTGAGGGCGCCGGCCTGCTCCCCGACCACCCCGGGCTTGCGGGCGTTCGGCTGGCCGCGGACCGCCAGGGTAGCCCCGGCCGGGTGCGGGCGGACGGCGATCACGCCGGCTTCACCCCCCAGGTGACGATCCACATGTTGAACTCGGTCTGCCGCACCTCGGCGAACCCGGCCCGGCGGAAGTAGCAGGCCAGCTCCTGCGGGGTGGACGACTTGCCGCACCACGCCGGCCGTGCCAGCGGGGGGATGGCCAGGTGGTCCTCGAACGCCTTCCAGCCGAGGTCGCTCAACAGATTGAAGTTGTCCACGTACAGCCGGCCGCCGGGACGCAGCACCCGGAACGCCTCCCGGACGTACCGGTACCGCTCCCACTCGTCCAGGTGCATGAACACCACGGTGCAGTACACCACGTCGATCGACGCGTCCGGGACCGGGGCCAGGTCGTACCCGCTGACGGCGACGGTGCGGACGTTCGAGAGATCAGCCAGCCGGCGACGGGCGTGGGCCAGCATGTTCGGGGAGACGTCCGCCCCGACCCACTCCCGGCACCGCGGGGCGAGCACCCGGCCAACCCGCCCGACCCCGCAGCCGATCTCCAGGATCACGTCCGTCGGGCGGACCCCGACCGTCCGCTCCAGCAGCCCGAGGGTGGCGTCGGCCTGGCGGGCGAACTCGGTTTCGTCCGTGTACCCGGCGACGGCCACCTTGGCCGCGTCCTCGGTCTTGGCTTGCGCGTCCCACACCGCCTGGTACGCCGCCCGGCGGGATTCCGGACGGCCGAGCACCGCCCGCTTCAGCCCGCCGGCCAGCCGCCGCAGGGTTCCGGCCATCACCGCCCCCTTGTCGTTGGAACAGAGCCACCAGTCGTAACCGATCGCCCCCGGGGCCGGCAACCCCGACCGCCCATTGCCGTAGCCGTAGGGCGGGTCAAGCCGGCTCTGCGGCGCCGACCCGCCAGAGCGGCAACCGCACCCCGCCCGAGCCGACGTCTGTAGGGTGCGTGGAGCGAGGCTTTGGGAGCGGAACGCACCGGCCCGGCAACGATGTCACCCGCGGGCGGAAGTCCCACCGGTGCGTTCCGCAAAGCCTCCACGCACCCTACGAAGAGGGCCGTTGGTCTGGTATCCGGTCCCCGCCGGGGCCGGCGTGTCGGCGCCGCAGAGCCGGCTTGGCCCGCCCTACACCGGGCGAACAGCCGGTGACGGGGAGACGGACCACCGGTCTCACTCCGCCTCCAGCCCGTCGAACAGCGTGGTCCCGACCCGGACCAGCGTCGCCCCCTCCTCGACCGCCACCTCGAAGTCGTTGCTCATGCCCATCGACAGGTGCGGAAGCGGCAGCCCGGTGGCCGCCCGCAGCCGGTCGCGGAGGGACCGCAGCTCGGCGAACGTCGGCCGGCACGCCTGCGGGTCGTCGTGGAACGCGGCCATCGTCATCAGCCCGTCCGCCCGCACCCCGGCCAGGGACGCCAGCCGCTCGCCGACCGCCGGCACCTCCTCCGGCGCCAACCCGCCCTTGGCCGGCTCCCGGGAGGAGTTCACCTCCAGCAGCACCGGCACCGGCTGGCTCCGTTTGCGGCCGAAGGCGTCGAGCGCCTCCAGTAGCCGCAGGCTGTCCGCGGAATGCACCTGGGCAACGAGCGGGATCGTGCGGTCGAGCTTGTTCCGCTGGAGGTGGCCGATCAGGTGCCAGCGGGCGCCGGGGACCGCCTCCGACTTCGCCCACAGCGATTGCGGCCGGCTCTCGCCCAAGTCCGTCACGCCAAGGCCCGGCAGCAGCCCGGCGACCCGGGCGGACACCGTCTTCGTCACCGCGACCAGCGTGACATCGGCGGGATCGCGGCCGGCCCGACGACAGGCGTCGGCGATCCGCCCGCGGACGCCTGCCACCCGGTCGGCCAGTACAGCTCGTAGTTCGGCGTCGGTCATCGGCTCACCCCGGCGGCCAGCCGAACGCCCGGCCGCCGAGCAGGTGCAGGTGCAGGTGCGGGACCGTCTGTCCCGCCCCCTCGCCGCTGTTGATGACCAGCCGGTAGCCGTCGTGCAGCTCGAGCTGCTGCGCGAGCTTGGCCGCGACCATGTGAATGTGCCCGAGGACGGCCGCGTCGGCGTCGGTCACGTCGGCGTGGGTGCGGATCACCTTCTTCGGGATGACCAGCACGTGGACCGGGGCTTTCGGCCCGATGTCGTGGAACGCCAGGCAGAGGTCGTCCTCATAGACGATCTTGGCCGGGATCTGCTTGTCGATGATCTTCTGGAAGATGTTGTCGGCCATCATCGCCATCGGTCACTCTCCCGGGTGGGCTGGGTGCGGCCGGCGGACACGGGTACGATAGCGGGCCACTGTCCGCCGTGAAAGGGACGCCGATGCCGTGGGTGGTCGGGATCGACGAGGCCGGGTACGGGCCGAACCTCGGTCCGCTGGTGCAGACGGCCGTCGCGTTGCCGCTGCCGGAGGACGATCTGGGCGGGTGGGAGTGCCTGCGGGATCGCGTCCGCCGCTGCCATGAGAAAGACGACGGCCGGCTGCTGATCGACGACTCGAAGAAGGTGTACAGCGGGGCGACCGGGCTGGCGAAGCTGGAGCGCGGCTGCACGCGCTGGCGGTGCCCGCCGGGGTGCTCGGCGACTGGCTGGCGGCGGTCGGCCTGCCCGGGGTGCCGGACGACCTGGCCGCGGAGCACTGGTACTCGGCCGGCCTGCCGCTCCCCCTGCACCCGTGCGTGCCGCCGCTCGGGCTGGGGACCGTCGTCGGGGTGAAGCTGGTGACGGCCCCGGTGTTCAACGCCGTCGTCGCCGGGTCCGGGTCGAAGGCGACGCTGCTCACCGTCGGGCTGCTCGACCTGCTCGCCGCCGTCCGGAAGGGGGGACCGGCCGACCAACCGGTCCACGTCCTCTGCGACAAACAGGGTGGGCGGAACTTCTACGCCCCGCTGCTACAAGAGGCGTTCCCGGACGGGTGGGTGATCGCCGAGAAGGAGTCGGCGGCCGAGAGCCGGTATCGGGTGATGAACCTCGGCCGGGAGGTGGTCGTCACCTTCCGCCCGCGGGCCGACGCCGACAGCGTGGCCGTCGCCCTCGCCTCCATGCTGGCGAAGTACGTCCGCGAGGTGTGCATGCGGCAGTTCAACGCCTTCTGGGCGACGCACGTCCCGGGGGTCAAGCCGACCGCCGGGTACCCGGTGGACGCCAAGCGGTTCTACGCCGAGATCCGGCCGGCGATGGACCGCCTCGGCATCCCGCCGGAGGCGGTCTGGCGGTGCCGGTAAGCGTGAGGCGGGGGTGAACCCACGCCCCTCGCCTCACTTGCTGGTGTAACTGCCGGCGGCCGTCTGCCGGCCGAGCGCGTCGTAGAACTTCTGCTGCGCCTGCCGCCCCTCCAGCACCACCGTCGACCCGTCCGGGAAGACGGCGTAGGCGGTGTCGTCGGTCAGCCCCATGTACTTCGGGTTGCCCGCGTAAGCGTCCTGGGCGCCGTGCAGCACCCGCGGCTCGTCCCCGGCCGCCTTGAACTTGCCGTTCACCGCGTCCTTGTACTTCTTCACCCACGGGCCGGACCAGTCGCCGGTCTCGGGGTTGTCCGGCACCAGGCTGAGGTTGCTCCCCGGGGACTGGACCGGGGCCACCCCCAGCAGGTCGTAGTCGCCGACGATCGGCTTGCCGTCCGGGGCCAGCACCTGCCCCTCCTTGACCGTCCAGAACGGCTGCTTCACCTCCATCACCTCGGTCTTGCCGCCGACCACCCGGTACGCCTTGCCGTCCGCCCGGACGACGAAGTGGCCGTTGGCGTGGGCGATCGCCTTCTCGGCGTCGTTGGTGGCGGTCAGCACCCCGGTGTGGGCGTCCGTCTTGAACTTGGCCCACATCGGCTTGCCGTGCGCCCCCTTGCGGATGAGCGGGATGGCCGCCTTCTTGTTCGCCCGGAAGATGGCGATCACGTTGGTGTCCTTGGCGGCCGCGATCATGGCCGTCAGGTGCTCCTCCGGGATGCCCATCCGGGCGTCGTACCCCGTCGCCAGCTTCAGCCCCTTGGCCAGAATGCGGTCGGACAGCTTGACGCTGCTGGCCAGCTTCTGCTGGATCTCGGCCGACTTGCTGATGGCCCCGGCGGCCTTGTCCAGCACCTTCTTGACCGCCGGGTTCTCCAGCACCGCCTTCACCGCCGGGTTGTTCACGATGGCGTTGATGGCCTTGCCGAGCTTGCCCATCTTGGACAGGGCGCCGGTGGCCGCCAGCAGCCCGGCGGAGAACACCCACAGGGCGGCGGTGGCGATCACGTACCCGACCACGTGCCCGCGGAAGTACCACCGGTCCCAGGTGCTGTCCGCGTTCCACTTGGCCACGAACCCGTCCACCACCCCGGTCACGACCGCCTTCCAGTCGGTGTTCCGCAGGGCGTCCCACAGGGCTTTGGCGTCGCTCAGCAGCTCGCCGGTGAACAGGCTCTTGAGCACCTTCCAGACCATCACCGCCAGCTCGACCAGGTCGGCCAGGGCGTCGTAGATCGCCATCACCGCCCCGTGCAGCAGGCCGGCGGCGAACGCCACCACCCCGACCACCGCCTCCCACACCGCCGCCGCCGTCCGGGAGATCGTCTGCCACAGCTCGTAGGTGATCGACCCGGAGCTGACGAACTGCCCCTTGAGCGGCTGGAGGGTGGTCTTGCTCGGGATCCAGATGGCGTGGTCGGCCTTGATGCCGATGTCCGCCCACCGGCCGCGGGACTTGAACTCGGCGTCGGTCCACCCGGGCGGGAAGGTCAGCCCGCTGTACTGGCGGTTGACGTAGGCCAGGGCGGCGACGTAGAACCGGGCGTCGTCCCCCCACGAGAACCCGCCCGCCTTGTAGTGCCGGGCGGCCACGTCGATCAGCTTGTCCCCGGCGGCGATGTACTCCAGCTTGGCCTCCGGGTCCGGCGGGTCGACCAGCACCCCGGCGGAGTTCACCCACCCCTGGACGACCGCGTCCCCGTTCCCCGGCCGGGCGAACACGTACAGCCAGCTCTGGGGGTCGGTCGGCCGGCCCTTCATCGACCGCTCGACCATCACCACGTCGTTCAGCTTGAGCTGGGTGAACGCGGCCAGCCCCGGGTCGGGGCCGGACCGGATGTTCCACACCGTCCGGCACACCCGACCCATCTTCATGACCAGCTCGCCCGGCCGGGGCGGGTCGCCCAGGGCGGCACCGGCGGCGGACAGGCGGGCGGACAGGTTGGTCGTGTTGATCGGGCTGTCGGCCATGCGGCGGCTCCGAATGCGGTAGACCCGACCGGGGCCGCCCGCCGCGGGGCGGACGGCGCGGCGGCCGGTCTCATATAAGCGTGCGGGGGGCGGCAAACCGGACAGAGGTGACGATGCTCTGTTGAAACCCTGGCGAGCCGGGGGGGGGGGGGGGGGGGGCCGCCCCCCCCCCCCCCC
>JAXMAZ010000010.1:0-199953 GCA_046350115.1 Gemmataceae bacterium | reverse complement strand
CCGGGCGTCACCGCCGAGGACGCGGCCGCCGGCCAAGAGGCGCAAGCCGCCGTGGCCGCCGCGGTCGCCGCCCTGCCCCCGGAGTTCCGCGCCGCCCTGATGCTGCGGACCGACGAGGGGCTGTCGTTCAAGGAGGTGGCCGTCATCCTCGACACGACCGAGGAGACGGCCCGGTGGCGGGTGTTCAAGGCCCGCCAGAAGCTGCTGACGGTGCTGACCCCCGAGCTGTTGCCGCCCGGGGCCGGCGACCCGACCGGATGACCCGCCCATGACCTGCGACGCCGCCCAGAACCGCCTGCTCACCCTGGCCGACCCGGCCCGGCCGCCGGACCCGCTCCGCGCCCACGTGGACGGGTGCGCCGCCTGCCGGTCGTTCGCCGCCCGGCTCGGCACCCTCGACCACCTGCTGCGGCAACTGCCCGTCCCGCCTTCGGACCCGGCCGCCCTGGCCGTCACGCTGGACCAGGTGACGGCCGACGCCCCGATAATCACCCGCGTCCCGACGGTGCCTCGCCGGGACAGCGGCATCGACCTGCCGAAGCTGCTTCTTAAAGAAGGCCGGTGGGGGTACACGGTCGGGGTGGCGGCGTCGGTCGGGCTGGCGGTGTTCGGCTGGTGGGTGCTGGCCGGCCGCACCCCGGACGTTCGCCCGCAACACGCCGCCGCCCCGCGACACGAGCTGCTCGGCCAGGGGGTGCGGCACCTGGCGAAGCTGTCCGCCAGCGACAAGCCGGACGACCAGATGCGGGAGTGGGCGAGCCTGGCCGAAGACCTGACCGGGGAGGCGCGGACGGTGTACCGGGTGGCGGACCCGGCCGAGCTGGACGCCCTGGAGGCGATGTTCAGCAAGGCGGTGACGAAGGGGCTGCTCGCCCAGGCGACCAAGGTGAAGGAGTTACCCGCCGCCCGCCGGAAGGCGCTGGACGACGCGGCGGCCAAGCTGGAGGCGGTCGAGAAGGAGGTCGGCAAGCTGCTGGCCGACGGCGCCCCGCCGAAAGCGGTTGCCCCGCTGACCAAGATGCGCGAGACGGCCGACCAGGCCCGCAAGACCCTCCTGACCCGGGGGGCGTGACCGTGACCCGCCCCGCTCTCACCCTGCTGACGTTCGCCGCCGTCGCCGCCTGGGCGTCCGCTCAGGGGCCGACCCCCGGCCGGACCGCGGCCCAACAGCTCGCCCTGTTCCGGGCCAACCGCCCGCTGCTCGAATCGCTGATCGACTACGCGGTGAAGGTGTCTGCCGCCCCGGACCCGGTCGGCCGGGTGGACCAGTGCCGACGGGCGGTGGCCGAGGTCGGCCGGGCGGTCCGGGAAGCCGCCGCCGCCGAGGACACCGACCGGGTGGCCGAACTCGGCGAGCACCTGAGCGGGCTGCTGGCCGACGGGCTGGAGCCGGCCCTGCGGTCAGCCGGGGACGGGGTGCCGCCCGGGTCGCCGTCCGCGGAAGAGTTGGCCAAGGTCCGGGCCGGCACCGATCGGGAGCTGACCCAGGTGCTGAGCGCCCTGCGGTTCGACGGCCCGCTCGGCCGGTCGGCGGCGGTGCGGGAGGTGCGGGCCAAGCTGCAAGCCGCCGCCGACAAGCTGAAGCCGCTCGCGGTAGCCGAAGGCGAGAAAAAGGCGGGCGACTGACGCCTGTCAACGACTCCATTCTTTGCCGGCGGCAGCCTCGGGGGAGGGCGAGGCTCCTGCCGAGCCGTCAGCCTGGGTCGCCGGCCCCATTCATGTCTGTTGCTGCCACCGATATGGCACCCCGCGGCACGGACGCGGCTCCCGGCAAGGCCTCCTCCCCGGATGCTGTCGCAGTCAATGGTTGAGTCGTAGGGTGCGTGGAGGCTCTGCGAAGCGCACCCGTCAACGGCTTCACCCGTCGGATGTGCTCGTTGCGGGGCCGGTGCGTTGCGGCGCCGTCAAAGCCCTCGCTCCACGCGGCGCCCCGTACCGTCGCTCACACCCTTCGGGTGTCGGTGTAGGAGTGCGTGGAGCGAGGGCTTTGACGAGCGCAACGCACCGGCCCCGCAACGACCGCAACCGTGGCACGAAGTCCCTCCGGTACGTGCCGCAACGCCTCCACACACCTCAGCCGAGCGCCGCGGCCCACTTCTTCACCCGCACCGGGTCCAACTCCGCGTCCCGCTTGCCGCCGACGCACACCGCCCCCCGCACCGCCAGCCAGTCCGCCCCCACCCCGGCCAACTGCTTCACCTGCTCCAGCTTCAGTGACCCGCCGAGCGCCACCTGCACCATCCCCCGCTTCAGGCTCTTCACCAGCTCCGTCAGCTCCGCGAGGGACATGTGGTCCAGCAGCGTCTTGCCGTCCTTGGCGAACGTGTCCAGCAGGAACGCCCGGTAGCGGAACCGCTTGGCGAACTTCGCCACCTCCGCCGGCGGGACGCTGTTCGCCTTCTCCCAGTCGGCGTACGCGACGGCCACCACCTCCGTCCGGGCCGGCACCTGCCGCCGGGTGACGAGCAGGTCTTCGCCCCAGCCAGGGTGGTCCTTGTACCCGGCCAAGCCCCACTTCACATACGTCAGCGGCAGTTCCAGGTGCCAGGCCGCGTCGGTCAGGATGGTCGGCGAGAACTCGCCCAGGGCGGCGCTCACCGGCACCCGGTCGCCGACCGCCGCTACCACCGCCGCCACGGCCTCGTGGTGGGCCATCCCGAGCGGCCCGCGGGACGGGTCTTTGACATCAATGAGGGCCGCGCCCGCCTCGACGGCGGCGGTCGCCTCGTCGGCCGTCCGCACGCTCACCAACAGCCCGGTCCGAGTCCGTTCGCCAGGTGTCACAGTCGCAGCCCTTCGACCGGAAAGAAGAACGTGTTCCCCGGGCACCGATGATACGGGATCGGCCGTAGGCTCCGGAAGGCGAACCCGCACAAGCCGGTTTCCACGAACCAGTCCGGGGCGTTCAGATGTCGGCCGCGGTCGGCGGCGAACCTCGCCGGGGTGTCGTACCGCAGGCAGTCCACCAGCTCCCCGACGCCGATCACCCCGCCGGCCAGCTCGGCTAGTGCCTTCAACTCCGGGGTCGTCACCCAAGCCCACGCCTCCGGCCGCGGGTCCGGCACCTTGGCCGCGTGGATCAGCACCGGCCCGCGGCGGGCGGTCGGCCAGGTCCGCACCTCGACCGTCTTCACCCCGAGCGCCAGCAGGGCCGCCCACGGCTGCTTGACGGACAGGGCGTAGCTCGGGGCCGGGGTCATGGGGCGGGGCGAAATCTCGGGCCGCGGGCGAACCCGGGCGGCCGGGTCCGGTTTTGAGGGACGGGGGGAAGTCCGCGGTTTTGCCAAACGTCCGTTGTGAGCTAGATATAGCTAGCCGAACCCGACCCGCCCCGGCCTTCCCCGGGGTTCCTCTCCGACGTCGTCGCCCGGAACGACCCCGATGCCGGTCCGCCTGGTCCCCCACGAAGAACTCCCCCCGCCGCTCAACGGCTACCGGCTGTTAGAGCGGCTGGGCCGGGGCGGGTTCGGGGAGGTGTGGAAGGTGGAGGCGCCGGGCGGGCTGCCGAAGGCCGCCAAGTTCGTGTTCGGCGACCTGGACGCGGTGGACGACGACGAGAGCCGGCCGGCCGAGCAGGAGTTCAAGGCGCTCAACCGGGTGAAGCTGATCCGCCACCCGTACCTGCTGTCGCTGGAGCGGTTCGAGGCGATCGAAGGCCAGCTCATCATCATCATGGAGCTGGCCGACCGCAACCTGTGGGACCGGTTCCGGGAGTGCCGCGGGCACGCCCAGCCGGGCATCCCCCGGAGCGAGCTGCTGCGGTACATGGACGAGACGGCCGAAGCCCTCGACCTGATGAACCGCGACCACAACATCCAGCACCTGGACGTCAAGCCGCAGAACATCTTCCTGGTCCACAGCCACGTCAAGGTGGCCGACTTCGGGCTGGCCAAGATGTTCGAGGGCGCCCAGGCCACGGTCACCGGCGGGGTGACGCCGGTGTACGCCGCCCCGGAGACGTTCGAGGGGTGGATCAGCCGGTTCAGCGACCAGTACAGCCTGGCCATCGTGTTCCAGGAGCTGCTGACCGGCACCCGGCCGTTCAACGGGGCGAACACCAAGCAGCTGCTGATGCAGCACCTGAACGGCACCCCGGACCTGTCCCCCCTGGGGCCGGCCGACCAGGCGGTGATCGGGCGGGCGCTGAGCAAGAAGCCGGACGACCGGTGGCCGTCGTGCGGGGAGATGGTGCAGGCGCTGCGGGAGTGCGGGCCGCGGGCGTCGACGGCCGGCATCCCGTTCCCGGCCCCCCGGCTGCCCGGGCGGGAGGACACCCCGCGGCCCGGGGCGCTCAGCCCGCCGCCGGCCAGCCCGGCCACCGTCGGGGCAGCCCGCCGGGCAGAGCCGATGACGCAGCAGTCAGCCGGCTCGTCACCCCGGCCGCCCGGTCGGCCCCGCCCTGGTCGGCCCGGGCCTGATCACCCCGCGGATGAACGCCCAGACACCGGCCGGGGCCGGCCCGGTGGTCGGGCTGACCGCGGCCCCGCACCCGGCCCTCACCCTGGCCCGGCCGGCCGTCGTCCAGACCGGGCGGATGACCGGGCTGGGGATCACCCCGCCGGACAAGAGCGGCCCCGGGGTGCTGTTCCCGGCCCTGGTGGTGGGTGTCGGCCAGACCCGGGCTGGCGGTGGTGCGGAAGCTGCGGCAACTGATCCAGGAGCGGTTCGGCTCGACCGACGCCCTGCCGAACGTCGAGTTCCTGTTCGTCGACACCGGCCGGACACGGTCGCCGCCGCCACCAAGGGGCCGGGCGGGCTGTCGTCAAGGAGGTGGTGGTCGCCCGGCTGAACCGGCGCCGGCCCACTACCTCCAGACCTCGGGCTGCCGCCGGTCGAGGGTGGTTGCCGCCCGGGATGCTGGCCACCCGGCTGCCCGAGCAGACGGGGCGGCCGACGGGGTGCAGGCGTTCGGCCCGGCTGGCCCTGTGCGACAACCGCGACGCGTCGTCCACCGCATCCGCCAGCAGATCGAGCCGTTCTGTCCGACGACCCGCTGGACCAGGCGGGCGGGACACCGGGCTGGGGGTGCGGACCAACCGCCCCCGGGCGTACGTGGTGGCCGGGCTGGCCGGCGGGACCGGGTCCGGCATGGCCATCGACCTCGGGTTCATCCTGAAGCACGAGCTGAAGGCGGTCGGGTACCGCAAGCCGGACGCGGTCGGGGTGCTGCTGGCCCCGCCGCCGGACGGGCTGGGCCGGCCGGCCGGGGCGGCCAACACCTACGCCGCGCTGACCGAGCTGGGTCACTTCGCCGCCGGCCGGCCGTACCAGGTGCGGTTCGACCCGGCCGAGCCGCCGGTCGCCGCGGCCGACGGGCCGTTCACCCGGGCCGCCCTGGTCCCGCTGCCGAAGAAGCCGCGGTCGAAGTACCAGGAGGCGGCCTACGGGCTGGCCGCCCGCGGGCTGCTGGTCGAGCTGGCCACCCCGGCCGGCCGGGCGGCGGACGCCGGCCGCGGCCCCGACCCGGTCGCCGGGCCGAACGGCGAGCCGGTCGTCCAACTGTTCGGGCTGCACCGGCTCACCTGGCCGCGGGCCGAGCTGGCGGCCGTCGCCACCCGCCGGTTCGCCCACCACCTTCTGACCCAATGGGCGGGCAAGGAGTCGGCCCACCTGCGGGAGCCGATCGACCGGTGGCTGACCGACGAGTGGGAGGCCAAGCACCTGGACGGCCCGGCGGTGCTGGCCCGGCTGACCGCGGTCGCCCGGGACGCCCTGGGGGGGAACCCCGAGGGGGTGTTCGACGCCGCCGCCGACAGCCTCCGCCCGACCTCCTGGCTGGCCGGCCGGATCGACCCGCAGGCGGCCGCCGGGGTGTTCGACCAACTGCTCAAGCTGGTCGGCAAGCCGGTCGGGGAGATGGACCAGCCGACCGCGCTGGAGGCGGCCATCAAGGAGGCGGCCAAGGGGCTGACCGCCGACGCCGAGGCCGCCCTGTCCGAGATCACCGTCAAGTTCATCGAGCGGCCGCAGTACCGGCTGGCCGGGGCGGACGAGGCGCTGGCCCAGGTGACCGCCCGGCTGACCCAGACGGCCGACCGGCTGGAGATGGAGGTGGCCGTCCTGCACCGGGAGACGGTGGAGGCGTTCGCCCGGCTGTTCCAGGTGATCGGCGGGATGGCCGGCCGGCGGACGTCGGCCGACGCCCTGGACGCGTTCAAGCTGTACCCGGTGGCCAAGCTGCGGCACGCGGTCACGGCCGCCGCCCTCGGCGTGTACAAGAACCTGCTCGGCACCGTCCCCGACTTCGTCCGGGACGTCACCCAGTGCCGCGGCCGGCTGGCCGAGATGGCCGGGCAGGTGGCGGCCGGGGGCGAGGGGAGCGGCGACCCGGGGCCGGCCACCCTGCTCCTGCCGGCCGGGTGCGAGACGGTGGAGGAGGCCGCCGACCAGTTCCTGACCGCCCTCACCCCGGACGACTTCCTGGAGTTCGACCAGGCCGTCCAGCAGGAGGTGAAGCGGCGGTTCCGGGGGGTCGCCAGCGTGTGCCAGAAGCCGGCCCGGGTGCCCGACTTCCTGGCCCTGCTGACGGCCGAGGCCCGCGCCTACCTGACCGACCGGCTGGAGACGACCGACCCGGCGGCCGCCCTGTACCGGCACCGCGGGGCGGACGCCGGCCAGGTGCTGCGGGCCGGGTACGAGGCTGCCGGCCCGGACCTGGACGGGGTGGCCGGTCGGCCGGCCGAGGTCGCGGTGCTGGCCGTCCCCCCGGGGCCGGCCGGCGACCGGGTGGCCGCCCTGGCCGCCGCCGCATGCCCGGGGGTGTCGTTCACCCCCGCCCGGTCGTCCGACGACATCCTCATCGTCCGGGAGTGCCCGCGGGTGCCGCTGACCGCCCTGCCCCAGCTCGGGGACGACGCCCGGGAGGCGTACCTGGCCCAGCAGGCGACCGACTTCCCGCCGCACGCCCGGGCGGACGTCCGCTGGAGTTGACGGGGTTCGGGGTCCGGGGTCGGGGGTCGAACCGAACGCCGGACCTCAGACCTGACCTCGCCCGAACCCCAAACCCCAAACCCCAGACCCCAGAATGTCCGTTCAGTTCCAGAGCCAGGCCGAACCGATCGCCGGGTACCGGCTGCTCGACCGGCTGGGCAGCGGCGGGTTCGGGGAGGTGTGGCGGGCGGAGGCGCCGGGCGGCATCTTCAAGGCGATCAAGCTGATCCACGGCGACCTGCGGCACCGGGAGACGGACGCCTACCGCTTTGCCGAGCAGGAGCTGAAGTCGCTCAACCGGGTCAAGCAGGTGCGGCACCCGTACCTGCTCGCCCTGGACCGGATCGACGTGGTGGACGGCCGGCTGCTGATCGTCATGGAGCTGGCCGACTGCAACCTGTGGGACCGGTTCCGCCAGTGCCGCAAGGCCGGGCTGCCCGGCATCCCCCGGGACGAGCTGCTCCGGTACATGGCCGAGACGGCCGAGGTGCTGGACCTGATGAACGACCGGTTCCAGCTCCAGCACCTGGACATCAAGCCGCAGAACCTGTTCCTGCTCCACCAGCACGTCAAGGTGGCCGACTTCGGCCAGGTGAAGGACCTGGAGGGGATGGTGGCCAGCGTGACCGGGGGGATCACCCCGGTGTACGCCGCCCCGGAGACGTTCGACGGGTTCGTCAGCCGGTTCTGCGACCAGTACAGCCTGGCGTGCGTGTACCAGGAGCTGCTGACCGGCACCCGGCCGTTCGACGGCGGGTCGATGCAGCAGCTGCTGATGCAGCACCTGCAGATGCCGCCCAACCTGGCCCCCAGCCCGCCGTCCGACCGGCCGGCCCTGGCCCGGGCACTGTCCAAGAAGGCGGAGCACCGGTTCCCGACCGTGTCCCAGATGGTGGCCGCCTTGCGGGCCGGTGGCGAGTCGGCCGCCCGGACGGTCGTCCCCGCCGAGCCGCCGCCCGTCGCCGACCTGCGGCCGGCCACCGACCCGGCGGCCGTCGCCGAGCTGATCGACCTGCTGGACGGGGCCGACAGCACCCCCGCCCCGCGGTCGGCGGTGGACACCCAGCCGCCGTTCCCGGACCGGCTGGCCCCGCCGGAGCGGACCGGCCCCGGCCCGGTCCGCCCGGCCCTGGTCCTGGCCGTCGGGTACGCCGGGCTGCGGGTGGCCCAGCGGCTCCGCCGCCAGTTGGCCGACCGGTTCGGCCCGCCGGCCCGCACCCCGGCGGTCCGGCTGCTGTACCTGGACACCGCCCCGGACGCGGCCGACCTGGCCGCCGCCGCCGCGGACGACGCCGCCCCGCTCGGGCCGGACGAGGTGGTGGCGGCCCCGCTCAACCGGGCCGCCCACTACCACAAGCTGCAGCTGAGCGGCCGGTCGATCATGGACAAGTGGTTCGACCCGCAGCTGCTGTGCAAGCTGCCCCGGGTGCCGCTCACCCTCGGGCTGCGGGCGTTCGGCCGGCTGGCCCTGTGCGACCACATCCGGGCGGTCCAGCAGAAGCTGGCCGCCGAGCTGGACGCCTGCCTGGACCCGCACGCCCTGGCCGACACCGTCCGGGCGACCGGGCTGGAGCTGGGGTCGAACCGGCCGCGGGTGTACGTGGTGGCCGGGCTGGGCGGGGGGACCGGGAGCGGCATGTTCCTGGACCTGGCGTACCTGGCCCGGCGGCGGCTGAAGCAGATCGGGTACGCCGACCCGGACGTGGTCGGGGTGCTGTTGGCCCCGCCGGACGGGCCACCCGGGGCGGTCCACGCCCAGGCCCAGGCGAACACCTACGCGGCCCTGACCGAGCTGCACCACTACACCCGGCCGGAGACGGTGTTCGACGGGTTCGACGACCGCGGTGGCCCGGCCCGGGACGCCGACCCGCCGTTCCGGGCGGTATACCTGTTGCCCGGCCCGGCCCACCCGACCCCGCCGGCGGCCGGGTCCGGGGCGGTGCCGCCGGCCGGCTCCCGGCCGGTCCGCGGGTCCGGGGCGTTCGCCCCCCGCCGCGGCGACTCCCGGCCGGCCCCGGCCGCCCACGACCCGACCGCCGCCGTCGCCGACCTGATCCGGTTCGACCTGGCCGCCCCCGTCGGGCCGGCGGCGGCCGAGGCCCGGCCGCTCCCGCCGGCCGCCCCGGTCACGGTCCGGACGGCCGGGGTGTGCCGGTTCACCTGGCCCCGCGGGGAGGTGGTCCGGCGGGCCGCCCGGGTGACGGCCCCGGTGCTGCTGCACCACTGGACCCACCCGGACCCGGAGCTGGTCCGGGAGGTGATCCCGAGGTGGGCGGTCGAACAGTGGAACCGGCTGGGGCTGGACCCGGAGCGGCTGCTCGCCCGGTTCGGGGCGGCGGCGGCGGAGGCGGCCGGCGGGCCGGTGGCCGACGTGGCGGCGGCCGTCACCGGCCCGCTGGTCCCCCGCGGGTGGCGGGCCCGGGTGCCGGACCCGGCGGCGGTGTCCCTGGCCGCCGACCGGCTGATCGCCCTGCTCGGCCGGCCGCAGGCGATGGCCAACCGGCAGGTGTCCCGGGTGGAGGAGGGGCTGGCCGCGGCCGCCGACCGGGTCGCGGCGGAGGTGGCCGCCGACCTGGCCGCCGGCGTCCACCGGCTGGTCGAGTCGCCCACCTACCGGGTGGCCGGGGCGGAGGAGGCGGCCCGCCAGTTGCTCGCCCTGTTCGACCGGGCCAGGGACTGGTGCAAGGGGACGGCCCGGGCGGCCCAGGAGCGGTCGGCCGCCGCCCTGGACCAGATCTACGCCCTGCCCCACACGGCCCGGACCGCCGGCCGGCACGCCCCGGCCGAGTTCGCCGCCGCCCTGACCGCCTTCCCGGACGCCCAGTTCCGCTACCTGATGGGGCTGGCGGCCGGCCGGCTGTACACCGTCGTCCGGGACGGGTGGCCGGCCGGCTGGCCGAGCTGACCGAATTCCGGGCCCGGCTGCTGGACTGCCGGGCGCGGCTGACCGAGGCCGGCCGAGGTGCCGGCCGGGCCGGCCGCCCCGGGCGACCTGCTGCCGCTGGCCACCGCCTCCCCGGAGGAGGCCGCCCAACTGTTCCTCCGGTCGCTCACCGACGACGACCTGGCCGCCCTGGACGCCCGGGCGCAGGGCGGGCTGGCCCGGGTGTTCGGCGGGCTGTACGAGGCCTGCCTGAACTCGGCCGGCGGCCTCGGACCGGCTGACCGCGGTGCTCAAGGAGGAGGCTTACGCGTACCTGGACGAGCGGCTCGGGGAGGTGGATCTGGCCGGGATGATGGCCCGCCGGTTCGGCCCCGGCCCGGGGTGGCGGACGGGCTGGCCCGGTTCCAGGCGGCCGCCCCGGCCGCGGTCGGCGGCGGCCCGTGGGCGAAGGCCGAGGTGGCGGTGTTCGGCTGCCCGGCCGGGGCCGGCGGGGAGCCGGTCCGGGCGGAGGCGGCCGGGGTGCTGCCGCCGGACACGCCGACCGTGGACACCGCCGACGAGGTGGTGCTGTACCGGGAGTGGCCGGCCGTCCCGCTGGCCGCCCTGCCCCAGCTCGCCGGCCTGGGCGGCCGCCTGGCGCCCCGGAGGTGGCCCAGGCCACCCCGCACTCCCGCACCGACGTCACCCGGTGGATCGAGGCGGACGCCGACTGAGCCGGCCGGGTAGAACGAACGCCCGCGGCCGCGGCCCGCGGGCTTCTTTGTTCCCGCCGCCGCTCATGACCCCGTACACCGTCGCCCTGGACGCCTTCCACGGCCCGCTCGACCTGCTCCTGTACCTGGTCAAGCGGGACGAGGTGGACGTCCGGGACATCGCCATCGCCGCCCTGGCCGACCAGTTCCTGACGTACCTGTCCGCCCTCCGCGAAGTGGACATCGAGCTGGCCGGGGACTTCCTCGTCACGGCCGCCACGCTGATGGAGGCGAAGGCCCGGTCGCTCTTGCCGCAGGACGAGGCGGCCGCCGAGGACGAGGCCGACGACCCGCGGCGGGAGCTGGTTCGTCAGTTGCTCGAGTACCGGCGGTTCAAGGACGCGGCGGCGGCGCTGGAGGAGCGGGCGGAGAAGCAGAGCGCCCGGCTGCCGCGGACCGCCCCGCCGGCGCCGGCCGCCCCGGCCGCCCCGGCGGTCCGGCCGGTGGAGGTGTGGGATCTGGTGGCGGCGTTCGCCCGCTTGATGCGGGAGACCCGGTCGCTGGCCCCGCCGACGCTGATCGCCGACGACACCCCGCAGCGGGTGTACGAGGACGAGGTGTTGGCGAAGGTGAGGGCCGAAGGACGGGTGAGGTTCCGCGACCTGTTCACCCCGCCGCACCACCGGCCGCGGCTGCTCGGGCTGTTCCTGGGGCTGCTGGAGCTGGTCAAGCGGCGGGCGGTCGGACTGGAGCAGCCGGAGCCGTTCGCCGAGATCTGGGTGACGGCGGCGGACGTTGAGCCGGCCGTCGGCGGCGGGTAGGATACGACCGGAGGTATCGTCATGTCGCAAGCCGTCCTAGATTTGCTGACCGCCGCCTCGAAGCTCTCCGCTGAGGAACGGCACGAGCTGGCCGACCACTTGTACGCCAGCCTGGACGACTCGCACTTTTCTCCCATCGACCGGATGACCGATGCCGAGTTCGAGGCGGAAATCCTTCGCCGGGCGGCGGAGTCGGACCGCGACCCGTCGGTCCGTATCCCGTGGGACCAGGTGCGGGACATGCGGTGAGCGTGACCGTCGAGTTCCACCGCCTCGCGGCTGCCGAACTGGTGGCCGCCCGACGCCTCTACCGTCGCGCCGGCCCCGCGGCCGAGGCCCGCTTCATGGCGGCCGTGCGGGCGGCGGTTGGTCGGATCGAGACGTTCCCGGCCGCCGGTAGCCCGTCCGTCGGCTCATGTCGGTGGGTCCGGGTGCCCCGCTACCGCTACCTGCTCCACTACCGCCCGATCAGCCCCGACGTGTACGAAGTGGTGTCGGTCGCCCACAGCAGCCGGCGGCCGGGCTACTGGGTACGACGGACCCGCCGGCCGTGACGAGCGGTGGGTAGGATGCGGCCGGCCCGTGGTACACTGACCGCTGCCCCGGGGGGACACCGATGCCGCTCCGCGACCACTTCCGCCCGCCGCTCGACCGCCGTGCCCGCTGGACCTCGCTCCACGCCATGTGGCCGACGCTCATGCTCCAGCAGTTGTTCCCCAAGCTGCCGCCCGGCTATCGGGCCGCCCCGGGGGTGTACGTCGAGGCGGGGTTCGAGGTCGATCCGGCCGCTCACACGGACGACGAACCGGAACCGCCGGGCGGCGGGGCGGGGGTCGCCACCCAACCGGCTCTGGTCCCTTCGCTGTCGGTGGACATCGACGTGCCCGATCAGGACGAGTTCGAGTACCGGGTGTACGACCCGGACGACAACCTGGTGGCCGTGGTCGAGCTGGTCAGCCCGGCCAACAAGGACCGGGCCGAGACCCGGGCCGCGTTCGTGGCCAAGTGCGTCGCCCTACTGGAGCAGGGCGTTTGCGTGTCGATGGTGGACGTGGTGACGACCCGGCCGGCCAACCTGTACGTCGAGCTGCTGGAGCAGGTGGGCCGGACCGACCCGGCGGCGGACGCCGACCGGTCCCACCTGTACGCCGTCACCCACCGCTGGCTCCGCGCCCCCAAACGGCGGACCCGGGCCGAGTCGTGGTATCACCCGCTGGCCCTCGGCGGCCGGCTGCCGGAGCTGCCGCTGTGGCTGGCCGACAACCTGCCCGTCATGCTCGACCTGGAAGCGAGCTACGAGGAGACATGCCGATACCTGCACATCACCTGACCGCCGGCCGGGACTGCTCGCCGATATCTGGGTGACGGCGGCGGGGGCCGGCCCCCGCCGCTCGCGTTGAACGTTGACCGCCCGTTACGCCGCCTCGCTCTTGTCCTTCGGCGACTGGAACAGCTTGCCGGCCGGCGGCGGCATCTGGTGCGGGCCGACCGCCCCGTCCGGGCTGCCCTCCCACTGGTGACTCCGCACCGCGTCCAAGACCCGATGGGCCAGGGCCAGGGCGTCCCGGCCGTCCTCGCCCGTCACCCGCGGGGTGCGGCCGGTCCGCACGCAGTCGACGAACGACCGCAGCTCGGCCGTCAGTTGGTCCTGCTTGCGGTCGCCGTCCACGTTCAGCACCTCCAGGTGCCGGCCGAACACCTCGTCCTTCAGCCGCGCCCGGGCGGCCGGGTCCATCTTCTCCACCCGCAGCCCGTGCCGGCGGACCTCGTCGCTCACCTGCACCAGCGACAGCTTGCGGCTGACGAAGTCGATCCCGGCGTACCCCTCGGACGCCCACACCCGCAGCCGCCGCTTGGGCCGGGCGCTGATCCGGCTGGCCGTCACGTGGGCCACGCACCCGTTCTCGAACACCAGCCGGGCGTTCACCATGTCCTCATGCCCGCCCAGCACCGACGCCCCGATCGCCGACACCTCTTTGGCCGGCGACCGGACCAGTGACAGGATCAGGTCCAGGTCGTGGATCATGAGGTCCAGCACCGCCCCGATGTCGGTGCTGCGGCCGGTGAACGGGCCGTGCCGCTCGGCCTCCAGGAACGCCGGGCGGATCGGCCGCCGGCTCAGCTCCTCGAACGCCGGGTTGAACCGCTCGATGTGCCCGACCTGGAGCGGCACGTCGGCCGCCCGGGCCAGGTCGATCAGCTCGTCCGCCTCCTCGACCGTCTTGCACACCGGCTTCTCGACCAGCACCGGCACCCCGCGGCGGAGGAACTGGCTGGCGACGTGGTGGTGGAAGCTGGTCGGGGTGACGACGGAGACGGCGTCGACCTGGTCCAACAGCGGCTCGAACGAGTCGAACGCCTTGGTGCGGAGCCGCTTGGCGACCGCGGCCGCCTGGTCCGGGCTGGCGTCCGCCACCCCGACCAGTTCGACTTCCGGGAAGGACGCCAGAATCCGGGCGTGGTGCTGGCCCAGGTGTCCGACCCCGATCACCGCGATCCGCATCCGGGTCATGCCGTCCTAGCCTTCGTCGTGTGGGCGACCGCGCCGTCCATGGCCGGCCGCACCGGGTTTCGTAGGGCGGTGCCGAGTCTTCGAGGCCCGCCGTCGCCCGGGCCGGCGGGCCTCCCAAGGCGTCGGCACCGCCCTACGACCAGATGACCGGCCATTCAAGCCGCCCGCCGGCGGGGAAGCGGCACCCGGGTCGGGACCAGCACGTCGGCCACCGGGACGGTCGCCGCCCGGGCCGCCAGGGCGTGGGCCAGGGCCGCGTTCAGGGCGTGCCCGGACCGGTACGCGACCACGTGCCCGACCAGGTCGCAGCCGCACAGGCTGAGGTCGCCGACCAGGTCCAGCACCTTGTGCCGGGCCGGCTCGTCGGCGTACCGCAACCGGTTGTCGATGACCCCCTTGGGGCCAAACACCAACACGTCGGCGGCGGTCAGGTGCCGGCCGATGCCTTGCGCCCGGAGCTGCTCCGCCTCCCGCTCCAGCAGGAACGTCCGGCACCCGGCCAGCTCGCGGCCGAAGGTGTCCGGCGTGACCGCGACGGTCACGGCCTGCCGGGGGATCGGGGCGCTCGGGCCGTAGTCGAGGATGTAGCTGGCCGTCAGGGTCAGCCCGGCTCCAGGGAGCGGCGGGTGCAGGCCGATGGTCGCGCCGCCGTGGCTGACCAGCACCGGTTCGGTCGCCGCCCAGACCGCCCGGCGGGCCGGCTGAAGGGTGGTGCCGGCGGACGCCAGGGCTTCCACGAAGCCGTAAGCCGAGCCGTCCAGGCCCGGCGGTTCGGCCGCGTCTAACTCGATGACACAGTTGTCGATGCGGAGACCGGCGAGGGCGGCCAGGACGTGCTCGACCAGGGTGACGCCGGTGTCCGGCGGGCCGAGGGTGGTCCGGCGGTTGGTGCCGGTGACGGCGTCGGCCACGGCGGGGGTGGCCGGGCGGCCGGGCAGGTCGGTGCGGACGAACACCAGCCCGGTCTCGGGCGGGGCCGGGCTGAACCGCAACCGGACGTTCGCCCCGGTCACGAACCCGACGCCCCGCACCTCGGCCGGTCCGGAGAGCGTCCGTTGGTGTCTGTATCCGATCCGGCGCACGTCTCCCCCCGCCTCTCCGGCCACGCGGCCGGGTTCAAAGGCCTATAGATAGCACCGAGAGTCGGGATCGACCAGCAATCTTTGGCAGACTGGGCAAACCCGGTCGGATGGGTTAACCATCGACCGGGTGCGGGAAGGTTCTTGACTCGAACCGGGAGACGCCCCCGGTTCGAGCAACTCCCGGGCCGGCGTCACTGCTTGCCGGGCGCGGCCGGCGGCTGACCGGCCCCCGGCGGGGTCGGGGCGGGCGGGGCGGCCCCGGCGGGAGCCTTGAAGTTGGCGTTGAGCGTCTGCACCAGCACGTCGGTCATGTCGGCCGGGGCGCTGACGTAGAACGGCATGGCCGCCTGCGGCCGCAGCTTCAGGTCGAAGTACAGCGGGCTGGACATCTCCTGGGCACTGATCGCGTCCGGGTAGGAGAACACCACGTCGAACCCATTGGCGTCCACCACCGCCTTGACGCACGCCTGGATCTGCTGGAACAGCTCCCGCAGGTAGTTGGCCGACTCGTCGTCCAGGGCGGTGCGGACCTGCCGCTCCTTGTCCTCGAACTCCCGCTGCTTGGCCACCAGCACCTTGGCGATCTCTTCCTGCTTCTGCTTGATCGGCTCCTGCTGGATCTTGGCCTGCAGCTCGGCGATCTCGTTCTTCAGCTTGCCCAGGTCACCGGCGGCGGTGGCCCGCTTCTGGTTCATCACGTTGGCGAAGTGCTGCCACCGCTGGAAGTCCTTCATCACCTTGGCGACGTTGAACACGGCCACCTTGCCGCTGGCCTTCGGGGCGGCCGGGGCGGCGCCGGGCGCCTGGGCCTGGATGGTTCCCGCCAGGTAGACCGCCGAGCCGACCCCGACCAGGGCGGCCAGATAGACGAACACCCGCTTCATCATGCCCTCCTCTGGCTCCGTCCCGGCCGGGGGTTCCGTCCCCGGGCCGGCGTCGGGCAGACACTTCCGTTGTCTGCCCGGTGTGAAAAGCCGGCACCTTTTACCCAACCGGTCCGGGCGAATCAATCCGAACGGTCGGACTTATTTGACCGGGGGGGCGGGGCCGATGTCAGAGGTGGGGAAGCGGGGTGGGATCAATGGGTACGAGTCAGGGAGTGAGGCAGTCCAAGCCCACCCGCTGCAACGGGTGGGCTTTCGGGGCACTGATTTCAATGCTGTCGCTCACCGCCTGCTCCCAGCAGGCGCCGCCGACGCCCGGCGTGGTGCGGGGCGTCGTCACCTTCCAGGGTCGGCCGCTGGCCGGCGGGCTGATCGTGTTCGCCCCGGACCGGGACAAGGGAAACGCCGGCAAGCCGTCCTCAGCCACCATCGCCGCCGACGGCAGCTACGAGCTGCCCGACCCGGCGGCCGGCTGGTATCGGGTGGCGATCGCCGACCCGCCGGGCGTGTTCCGCGAGGAGTGGGGGCTGCCCCGGTTCCCGACCGCCCTCCGCCGCCCGGACCGCTCACGGCTGGAGCGAGAGGTAAAGCCGGGGCACCAGCACGTCATGAACTTCGTCGTGGAAGTACCGGACTGACCGCCGCTCGGGTTGACGCGGCCCCGCCGACTCGGGTATTTACGCACGTTGCGAACCCCGCACGGACGCACCCTGGGGCCGGGCATGGACCGCTCGCCGGACGCTCTCACCCTCCCGTCGCCCGCCGCCGACGCCGGTCCCGGCCGGCCGGCCGTGTCGGTGTGCATCGTCAACTGGAACTGCCGCGACCTGCTCCGTAAGTGCCTGTCGTCCCTGTACGACCGGCCGCAGGGCGTCGACTTCGAGGTGATCGTCGTCGACAACGCCTCTACTGATGGGGCGGCCGAGGTCGTGGAGCGCGAGTTCCCGCAGGTCGAGCTGGTGCGGAACCGGGAGAACGCCGGGTTCAGCCGGGGGAACAACCAGGCCGCCCGCCTCGCTTCGGGCCGCTACCTGTTCTTCCTGAACAACGACACCGAGCTGGCCCCGGGGACGCTGGCCGAGTTCGTCCGGTTCGCCGACCGCAACCCCGGGGTCGGCATGGTCGGCCCGCGGCTGCGGGGGGCGGACGGCCGGGCGCAGATCAGCTACCGCACCCGGCCCACGCTCGGGGCGCTGCTGCACCGGGTCAGCTTCCTGCGGTGGACCGGGGCGTTCCGGGCCGCCTACTACCGCTACCGCCGGGACACCTTCGACCCGGACCGGGACCGGGCGGTCGAGGCGCTCATGGGGGCGGCGGTGTTCCTGCCCCGAGAGGTGTTCGAGGCGAGCGGCCGGTGGGACGAGCGGTATCGCTTCGGGGGGGAGGACCTGGACCTGTCCGCCCAGGTCGGCCGGCGGCACGAGGTGGTGTACTTCAGCCGGGTGGAGGTGCTGCACCACGGGCGGGCGGCCAGCCGGGCGAACGTCGGGTTCAGCACCCCGAACGTGGCCGTCGGGTACGTCCACTACTTCCGCAAGGCCGGGGTCGGCCGGCTGCCGCTGCTGGTGTACAAGCTGCTGGTGACGGCCGACGCCCCGGTGCAGATGGCGGCCAAGTCGGTGCAGGCCGGGGTGCGGCTGGTCCGCGGCCGGCCGGCCAAGGCGAAGAAGAGCTGGCTGGCCGCCCGGGAGGCGTGGGGGTTCGTGCGGCGGGAGCTGGTCCGCTTCTGGCAGGCGTGAGCGAGGCGTCCGCCGGCCCGGACAGTTACTGACACTTCGGCGAACGGCTTTTCCACACGGACGAGCGGAGGGGGAGGGATTCGAACCCTCGGACGGGACTGGCCCGTCTCCGGTTTTCAAGACCGGTGCATTAAACCGCTCTGCCACCCCTCCGGCGGGACCGATGAATTATGAACGATGGGCGAGGTACGGAAAACCCGAGCCGGCCGGGTTTTCATTCATCGTGTAGAACGGTCCCCGAGTCGGTGTCGCGTCTGGGGTAGGGTCCGCTGTGCGGACCGATGCGGCCCCACCGGTCCGCACAGCGGACCCTACCCCAAACCCGCCCGCCACGCCAACTCGGGGACCGCTTTAGCGTTCATCGCTCATCGTTCCCGCTATGCCCCGTAGTCGATGTCCTCGACGTTCGCCCGGTGCTTCATGATGTAGTCCCGCCGGCCCTCCACCTCGTCCCCCATCAGCGTGCGGAACATCTTCTCGGCCGCGAAGGCGTCGTTGAGCGTCACCTTGAGCAGAGTCCGGTGTTCCGGGTCGAGGGTGGTCGCCCACAGTTCCTCCGGGTCCATCTCGCCCAGCCCCTTGAACCGGGTGACGGTCAGCCCCTTCTCCCCGAGCCGGCGGATCTCGGCGACCAGTTGCCGCAGGTGGTCGAGGTCTTTGCGGCCGTCCCCGTGGACCAGTTGGAACCGGACCGGCGGCTCCCGCCCGGCCACCCGCGGCAGCGGCACCAGGTCCGCCGCGTCGAACCCGTGGTCCCGCAGCTTGGCCAGCGCCCGGTTGAGCGCCCGCACCTCGTGCCACTCGTCCACGGTGAACCGGAACCGCTCGTCGATCTCGGCCGGCGGCTGGCCGTCGGCCTTGTCCGTCGTCGCGGTTCCGGTCAGTGCCTCGTCGCTCAGCACCAGCTCGCGGTTGAACTCCTTCGACTTCGCCTTGCGGTACTCCTCGACCTCATCCGCGGTGTTGAAGAACTCTTCCTTCGTCCCGAGTCGGACGTGGAACACCGGCAGCCCCTTGTCCGTCCGCCGGGCGAGGAACCGGGCGAGCGTCTGGCCGCGGCGCTCCAGGATGTGAACCGCGGCTTCGACCTCGTCCAGCACCGGGATCAGCTTGCCCAGCGCGTCCGAGGAGAGCAGCTTGCCCGGCCGGTCGTTCACCGCCAGGACGGCCAGCTCGGTCCCCTTCAGCCCGCGGGCGAACAGCTCCTTGGCCATCTCCTCCCGGGTCTGGACGAACCGCACCTCCTTCTTCTGCGTCACCTTGTACAGCGGCGGGCGGGCGACGTAGATGTGCCCGGCCTCGATCAGCCGCCGCATCTGGCGGAAGAAGAAGGTGAGCAGCAGGGTGCGGATGTGCTGGCCGTCCACGTCCGCGTCGGTCAGGATGATGACCTTGCCGTACCGCACCTTGGCGATGTCCTCGACGTTGTCGATGTCCACCCCGACGGCGGCGATGAGGGCGGCGATCTCGGCGTTCTTGAGCAGCTTCTCCATCCGGGCCTTCTCGACGTTGAGCACCTTGCCCCGGAGCGGCAGGACCGCCTGGTACATGCGGTCCCGGCCGCTCTCGGCGGACCCGCCGGCCGAGTCCCCTTCGACCAGGAACAGCTCGCTCTCGTCCCGGTTCTTGGTGGTGCAGTCCATCAGCTTGCCGGGCAGCCCGCGGCCGTCGAGCAGCCCCTTGCGGTCCTTCATCGCCTCCCGGGCCTTGCGGGCGGCGATCCGGGCGTCGGCGGAGAGCTGGATCTTCTTGCAGATGCGGGTGCCTTCCTTCGGGTGCTTCTCCAGGTACTCGGTCAGCGCCTCGTACACCGCGCTGGCGACGATCCCGTCCACCTCCGGGTTGGTCAGCTTGACCTTGGTCTGGCTCTCGAAGTTCGGGTCCGGGTGGCCGATGCTGACGACGGCCGTCAGCCCCTCGCGGAAGTCCTCGCCGCGGAGCTCGGTCCCCTCCTTGAAGTGCCCCTCCTTCTTGCCGTAGTTGGTGACGGACCGGGTCAGCCCGGCCCGGAACCCGGACAGGTGGGTGCCGCCGTCCGGGTTGTAGGCGTTGTTGGTGAAGCACTGCTCCACCCGGTTCTCGCCGGCGTTGTACTGGATGGCCACCTCGACGGTGATCGCGTCCACCTCCTTGCGGAAGTAGATCGGGGCGTGCTCGACCGTCTCCCCGGCGTTCAGGTACTGGACGTAGTCGGCGATCCCGCCCTCGGAATGGAACTGCTCGGCCTTGCCGTCCCGCTCGTCGGCGATGCCGACCTTCAGCCCGCGGTTCAGGTAGGCGATCTGGCGGAACCGGTCGGCGAGGCGGTCGAAGTCGAAGGTCAGCTCGCCGAACAGCTCGGCGTCCGGCTTGAACGTGATGGTGGTGCCGGACACCCCGGCCGGGGCCGGGCCGATGTCCGCCAGTTCGCCGGCCGCGTACCCCCGCTCGAACGACATCTGGTACACCCGGCCGCCGCGGCGGACCTCGGCGGTACACCACTCGGACAGGGCGTTCATGGCCTTGGCGCCCATGCCGTGCAGGCCGGCCGAGACGCGGTAGGCGGCGTTGTCGAACTTGCCGGAGGTGCCGGCCACGGTCAGGGCTTCTTCGAGGGTGGACCGGCCGGTGTCGGCCTTCACGTCCACCGGGATGCCGCGGCCGTCGTCGGCGACGGAGCAGGAGCCGTCCACGTGGAGGATGACCTGGATCTGCTTGCAGTACCCGGCGAGGGCCTCGTCGACGGAGTTGTAGACGACCTCGTAGACGAGGTGGTGCAGCCCTTCGGAGCCGGTGTTGCCGACGTACATCCCCGGGTTCTGGCGGATGTGGGCGGCGTCCTTGAGGGTCTTGATGTTGTCGGCGGTGTAGTCCGGCGGGGTGATCGTGGCGTCGGTGGACATGGGGTGGCGCTGGCTCCGTGCGAGGCGGTCCGAACTACACCATTTTACGGAAACGCCGGCCGGAAATGAGAGGTCGGAGGGGGCCGGTCAGAGGTATTCCAGGCGGTCCCGCATGTCGTCCGCGGTGTAGACGCCGTGCAAGATGAGCAGGTTCTGGATCAGCAGGCCGTACCGGATGGTGTACACCTCCGGGTCGCAGTACACGATCCCGGCGAACGGCTCCCCTCGGGTCTGGAAGTCGGCCGCGTGCCCCTTGAAGTCGTCGTCCTGCGTCACCACCACCCGCCCGTCGATCGTCGCCAGGCGGATCAGCTCGGGGTCGGGCACTCGGCTCCGACCCGCCTGGTGGGCCGTCTGTACATCGACGCCCTGCGCGCGAAGGCCGGCGGCGACCACCTTGGGCATGTGGTTGTCGAAGTAGAACCGGACCGGGTCAGCCACCGAACCGCTCCCGCAGGCCCGGGTCGTTGGCCAACGCCTCCTTCAGCTTCGACGGCTGGGTCCGCCCGAACTCGGCCGTCCGCCGGTGCGACTCGAAGTCGGCTTCGATCTCGGCCGGGTGGTCGTAGTAGTACGCCAGGGCGGCATACACGTCGGCCACGGTGATGCCGTCGTACACGTCCGCGATCTCCTCCGGCGGGAGGTTCGCCCACTCCTTCTGGGCGACGACGTCCATCACCCGGATGCGGGTGCCGGCGATGCACGCCCGGCCGCCGCACACGTTCGGCGTCTTGGTGATGTGTTCCTTGCTCACGCCGAGGGCGGTCGGGGCAGCGGTTGCCATTGGGGTGCCTCCTGAACCGAATATCTTACCACGCCCCGGCCCGGAACTTGAGGTCGGTGATCGTCGTCCCCGGGAGCGCCTGACGCAGCTTCGCCAGCAGCGGCCGCTTGTGGAACTGGGCCAGCTCCTGCATCAGCACCCCGGTCCGCACCTCCACCTCCAGCACCCCCCTCCGTAGAGCGATCACCCGGGTCTCGGCCAGCACCGCCGGGCCGACCACCGCCGCCCAGGTTTCCTCCAGCCGCACCCGCTCCGTGCGACGGCCCCAGCCGCGACTGGTGAACAGCCGGGAGAGAACTTCGGCCAAGTTTTCCGGCCCTTTGTCCGCCATTCCGAACCTCGTAGGGCGGTGCCGAGTCTTCGAGGCCCGCCGGGCCGGGCGCAGGGCCGTTGTCACTCCGGCGGGCCTCCCAAAGCCTCGGCCCGCCCTACGCAAACCTCACCCGGCCAGCGGCATCACCAGGTACGTGTACGTCTCCCCGATCCGGAACAGCGCCGGCTTCGAGCCGTCGGTCATCTCCAGGGTGGCTGTCGGCTCCCCCTCGACCGCCCGCAGCATGTCCGTCAGGTACGCCGGGTCGAACGCGATCTCCACCTCCGGCCCGGGGTAGTCCGGCAGCGCCATCTCCACCTCGGACGACCCGGTTTCGGGGCCGCGGGCGGTCAGCACCGCCTTGCCCGGCTCGAACCGGAAGTCCACCCGCTTCGACTCGTCGTCGGTGGTGATCGCCGCCTGCCGTACCCGGGCCAGCAGCTCGGACACGCTCACCTGGAGCTTGACCGCCAGCTTCTTCGGGATGATGTCCCGGTACGGCGGGAACCGGCCCTCGACGAGCCGGGTGTGGATGAGCGCCCGCTCGGTCTGGAACAGCGCCTCGTTCGGCCGCAGCACCACCCGCACCAGCTCGCCGTCGTCGGTCAGGTTCTTTTCGAGCAGTTGCACCGTCTTGAGCGGGACCAGGTGCGACTGCCCCTTGGCCTCCGGCTCGCCGTGGACCTCGGCCGGGCCTTCGGTCATGGCGAGACGTTTGGTGTCGGTGGCCACCATCCGCACCTTGCCGGCGTCCGCCTCCCACAACACGCCGGTGACGGCCCAGCGGGTGCTCTCCTTCTTCTCCGCGGCGAAGGCGGTTCGCTTGATGAGCGTCCGCAGCACCCCGGCCGTGACCTCGTGATACCGGCCGCCGGCGTCGAACCCGGGCAGGTCGGGGAACTCGGTCGGGTCGCCGCCGGGCAGCTCGTACCGGCCGGTGGTCAGCTTGATCCGGGTGGTCTCGGCGTCCGCGTCCAGGGTGATCTCGCCGTCCCCGGTCTCCTGCAGGATGGACACCAGCCGGACGACCGGCAGGATGGCGCTCCCCGCCCGGCTCACCTTCACCCCCCGCAGCTCGTAGCGGATGCCGACCTCCAGGTCGGTGGCCATGAGTGTGAGGGCGTCGTCGTGGGCGACGGCCTTGATGTTGGACAGGATCGGCTTGGTGGTCCGGGCCGCGACCGCCGCCCCGACGAGGCGGCAGGCGGTCAGCAGCCCGTCCCGAATGCACGTCACCTTCATGGGCACCCTCCGCGGGTCTCGGGTCTTCTTCTTTAGTAATCCCTTGTTTCAAACCACGGTGTCGGTGGTAATGCGAGCCGCTTCACTGGCGCGCACCCCGACCCGACCGCGGCGACTCCTGAATTCATCGGCAGTTGCGCCGACCCGGGGGTTGTGGAAAACCTGGCGCGCCGCTGTTCGCCGGGTGGCGCGCCGGGCCGCGCATCCTTCTGCCCCTGTTCGCTGACTTCACCCCGGGCCGGTGCGCGCCATCTGTCGGCAGCGGCGCGCCGCACGCGCGCCAGGTTTTCCACACCGTGGTTGCCGTCGTGGGACTCGATCATCTGTCCGCAGCCACGTCCGGGGGAGGGCGAGGCTCCTGCCGAGCCGGGCTCCAACCCGGGTGACGCTCCAGACCCGGGTCGACGGCCCCGACCGGTGGAGGCTCGCGGCTCGGCAGGAGCCTCACCCTCCCCTCGTGGGGCCACTGCAACGGGTGCCGTTGTTGCCGGGCCGGTGCGTTGCGCTCCCAAAGCCTCGCTCCACGCACCCTACGAAAGCTCCGCCCTCAACTCTCGCACCGTTCGTCGCAGCTTCGGATCGGTTTTCATTGCCTCGGCGACCTTGCGGCAGGCGTGCATCACCGTCGTGTGGTCTCGGCCGAACCGCTTGGCGATCTGCGGCAGTGACCGCTTGCCGACCTCCCGGGCCAGGTACATCGCCACCTGACGGGGCACCAGCACTGTTCGCTGCCGGCACGCGCCGAGCAGGTCGGCCGGCTTCACCCCGAACGCGGCGGCCACCCGGTTGATGATGCGGTCCACGGGATCGCCGCTCACGCCATCGCCGGCCAGCAGCTCGGCGACCGCCTCCGCGTCCAGCGAGCCGAGGACGCCACGGGTCAGCGTCTTCAGCTTCTCGACGGCCCCGACCAGCGGCCGCACCCCGCCGCCGGTCGCCGGGCCGGCCAGGTAGTCGAGGGCGTCGTCGGACAGGTTGAGCCGGCGCCTGGCGGCCAGCCGTCCGACCAGCTCGCGGCGGCCGGCGGCGGTGATCGGCTCCAGTTGCACCACCAGCCCGGCGGCGAGCCGGCTGGTCAGTCGGCGGGGCAGGGCCGTTAGTCCGGCCGGCCCGGCGGACGCGGTGACGACGGTCGGCCGGCGGCGGGCGGCTCGGGCGTCCAGCACCCGGCCGAGCGCCGAAGCCGACCGCCCCGGTAGGTGCTGCACGTCTTCGACGGCCAGCAGGTCGCACCCGGTCAGGTCGGCGAACAGGTCGGCGGCTTCGGGGTCATCGGGAGCGGGGCGAGGCAGGTCGCCGGCCGGCAGCACCTGGACCGTCGGCCCGGTCGGGTGGTCGGCCAGCTTCCGCACCAGGGTTTGCAGCAGCAGCGATTTGCCGGTGCCGGGGGGGCCGTGCAGGACCAGCGGCGACGGAGGTGTGCGGAAGGTGGGTTCGACCAAGGAACGAGCCAGCCGGCGGGTAGCCCGGACCGCGGAGGTGTTCTCCGGGAGTACGACGAACTCGCCCCAGGACGTGGGAGCCACGCCGACCCCGCGGGAGTGACCGGGCCGTGCCATGCCCGATTCTACCCCCGGCGGAGGGGGCGGTGAAGGTCAACAGCGGAGGCGCAAGTGACCATCGAGTTTTGGGATATGGCGGATGGGACGGCTTTACTCCCCCTCTCCGCTCGGGGGTGGGGGTTGGGGGGTGGGGTCAGACCTTCAACCCGTCACCGCGACTTCAAACTCACCGAGTCGGGTGGCAAGTGTAACCCCACCCCCCAACCCCCTCCCCGAAGCGGAGAGGGGGAGCAAAGGTCACTTCGCGGTCTGGGTCATCTTCGCCAGCTCCTTCTCCACCTGTTCCAGCGCCCGCTTTCGCTCGGCCGCCTGGCCCGGGTCGCCGCCCTTCTCGATCAGCTTGGTCAGGGCCAGCTTCTGGGCCGTCAGCAGCGCCTGCCCGGCCGGCACCGGCACGTCCGGCGCCACCCCGGTCCCCTCCCAGTTCGTTTTCGTGATCGGGTTGATCGACCGGGCGAACGGCACCCCCACCATGAAGTGATCGTTGACCCGGAACCCGCGGGTCGGGTGCGCCCCGCCGCCGGTCGTCTCGCCGACGATCGTGCCCCGCTTCTGCGACTTGATGTTGTAGGCGAACTCCTCCGCCCCGGAGAACGTCCGCTTGGCGGTCAGCACGTAGACGTCCTTGCCGACCAGCTTCTTGCCGGGCACCACCGGCAGGCTCCAGAACTGGCGGGTGGTGCCGTCCGTCCGGGTGTAGATGTCGTTCAGGTGGGTCGGCTCGTCGAACAGGTAGCTGCACAGGAGGATGACCGCGGCCGGGTCGCCGCCGTTGTTCTGCCGCATGTCGAAGACGACCGCGTCGGCGGTGGACAGGAACGTCATGGCGGCGGCGGCCGCGTCCCCGATCAGCCCGGCGTCCATGAACCCCCGCAGGTCGAGGTAGCCGATTTTGCCGGGCAGGTGTTCGACCTTCTGGAACCCGTAGTTCTTGGACTCGGCGAACCGCAGGAACCGCTTCCGCTCCTCCTCGGTCGGTCCGCGGTCCGGTTGTGGCGGCAGCGGGGTGCCGCTGAACCGCACCCGCAGGTGGCCGTCCTTGCACACCGCCCGCAGGTCGGCGGTCAGCCGCTCGGCAAACTCCTTGCCGCTGCTGACGCCGTCGTACTCCTTGTTCGCCTGCTTGGCCCGGACCGCCTCCTCCATCTTCTTGGCCACGTCCGGGAAGACGTAGTGGGCGGTGAGTTTCTCCAACACCCCGTCGATGACGGCCTTGCGTTCGGCCGCGTCGAGGGTGCGGTCGGGGCCGTCCGGAATCGGTTGGGCGAGGGCCGTCATCGGGGCGAACCCGACGGCGGCGGCAACGAGCAGGCGGGGCAGCGCGGGCAGCATGGAAACATCCTCCGGTGGTAAGGGTTTTTCTCCCCTCTCCCGCTTCCGGGGAGGGGGCCGGGGGAGGGGTCACGACCGCGACCCGCCCCGACGACTTCGGAATCTCCGCGACGGGTCGAAGGCCTCACCTCCCCCGGCCCCCTCCCCGGAAGCGGAGAGGGGAGGAAGAGTCGCCCGGCCGCCGGCACAGGCCGAACAGCAGCAGGTCGGCCAGCCGGCCGGCCTTGGCCTCCACGTCCGCCCGCCGGCCCAGCTCCCGGGCGCTCAGCCCGTAGGGCAGCAGACTGTTGGTGGCGAGCAGCAGGGACTCGGCGACGGCCTCGGAGTCCGGGGCGTCGAACTCCCCGGCTTCGTGCCCGGCCCGGACCACGTCCGCGAACGCCTCGGTCTCGGCGGCGAAGTACAGCCCCCGGCGGGCCAGGTACGCCGGCCGCAGGGAGGCGAACAGCTCGTCGAGGCCGTGGGAGTAGTCGCGGACGCTGTCGAACCGGAACAGCACCCGTTCGAGCAGCATGGCCCGGACCCGGCCGGCCGCCGGCCCGGGGGCGGCAGCGTGCCCCCGCAGCCGGCCGACCAGCCGGTCGACGATCCGGTCGATGGTGCAGAGCACCACCTCCTCCTTGGCCGGGAAGTGGACGTAGATGGTCCGCTTCCCGACCCCGGCCGCCTTGGCCACGTCGTCCATCGTGGTCTTCGAGTACCCGAGCACCCCGATCAGCCGCTCGGCCGCGTCGAGGATGGCGTCCCGGGTGCCGGTCGTGGCCATGCTAGTTACTCGTTCGAGGGGGTGGGATCTTGCACGATTTTAGATTTTCGTGCAAACTGGTCCTGCTCGCCCACATGACGGAGGGTCGGTCATGATCCCACGGAAGGCGGTCGTGGTGCTGGTCGCGCTGTTCCTGCTCGCCCCGCCGGCGGCGCCGGACCGCCGCCCGCCGGCCGAGTGCTGCCCGCCGTGCGGCTCGGAGGCGGTGACGGTGGTGGTCGTCGTCAGCCCGCCGGGCGACCTGTCTCAGGTGCCCCGGCCGCGAACGTCCTGAACGCACCGGGTGATGCGGCCGGCCGCGTCGTCGACGTCCGCCTCGGTCAGGGACGGCCCGAGGCTGAACCGGACGGCCGACCGCAGCCCCTCGTCCGGGACGCCCATCGCCCGCAGCACCGGGGACGGCAGCAGGCTGCCGCTGGAGCACGCCGACCCGGCGCTGCACGCCACCCCGGCCAGGTCCAGGGCCATCAGCAGCACGTCCGCCCGGCAGCCGGGGAAGGACAGGTTGAGCGTCGTCGGCAGCCCGTCCGGGTCGCCGGGTTGCGGGCCGTTCACCACCGGCCCGACCGCCTGCAGCCGGTCGAGCAGTCGTTGCCGCAGCTCGTCGAGCTTCGCCCGGTTCGCGTCCAGGTGGGTGACGGCGTGATCTAGGGCCGTCGCCAGCCCGACCGCAAGGGCGACCGGCTCCGTACCAGGGCGGTGGCCCCGCTGCTGGTGCCCGCCGAACGCCCGTGGGGTGAGCTTGGTATCGCGCTTCAACAGCAGCAACCCGACCCCCGGCGGGCCGCCGAACTTGTGGGCCGACGCGGTCAGCGTCGTGACGCCGAGGTCGCGGAAGTTCACCGGGATTTTGCCCACCGCCTGGGCCGCGTCGCAGTGCAGCGGGATGCCCTTCGGTAGCGTCTTCGTCACGTGCCGCACCGGCTGGATGGCGCCGGTTTCGTGGTTGGCGAGCATCAGGGCGACGAGCCGGGTGTCGTCCCGGACCCGGGCGAGAACCTGCCGCTGCTCCACCTGGCCGCGGGGCGTGACCGGCAGCCACTCCACGGCGAACCCGACGGCGGCGAGCTGGTTCAGCGGCTCGATGACGCACGGGTGCTCGATCGGGGCGGCGAGGAGGTGGCCCGGGTTTTGCTCCCACTCTCCGCTTCGGGGAGGGGGTCGGGGGGTGGGGTTATCGCCCTCGACCCGTTTCCGCGACTTCGCAAGTTCTGGGGCTGGTTGACAGGCGTGACCCCTCCCCCGGCCCCTCCCGAAGCGGAGAGGGGGAGAAGGACAGGCAGTCAGCCCGAACAGCGCCAGGTTGTTCGCCTCGGTCGCCCCGCTGGTGAAGATCACCTCGTCCGGTGATGCCCCCAGCGCCGCCGCCACCCGTTCCCGGGCGTCTTCGAGCCGCTGCCGCGCCTTCCGCCCGGCGTGGTGCGCCGACGCCGGATTCCCGCCCGCTTCCATCCAGACGGCCCGCATCGCCTCCGCCGCCTCCGGCAGCAGCGGGCTACTGGCGTTGTGATCCAGGTAAATCGGGGTCATCATCTGCCCATTCTAACCGGGGAGGGCCGCCGATGACCGCCGACCAGGTCGTGGCCGAACTGAAGCGGATGGGCAGCGAGCAGACCAAGAAGACGCTGCTCAAGCACGGGGCGAAGGAGCCGTTCTTCGGGGTGAAGGTGGAAGACCTCAAGAAAATCCAGAAGCGGGTGAAGGTGAACCACAAGCTTGCCCTGGTCCTGTATGCCACCGGGATCGGCGACGCGATGTACCTGGCCGGGCTGATCGCCGATCCGCAGCAGATGACCAAGGCCGACCTGAAGAAGTGGGTCAAGACGGCGACCTGGAAGATGGTCAGCGAGTACACGGTGCCGTGGGTCGCGTCCGAGTCAAAGTTTGCCGTCGAGCTGGCGAAGGAGTGGATGGCGTCGAAGTCGGAGCCG
The DNA here is from genome assembly GCA_046350115.1 of Gemmataceae bacterium. Classification (GTDB taxonomy): domain Bacteria; phylum Planctomycetota; class Planctomycetia; order Gemmatales; family Gemmataceae; genus JAXMAZ01. The sequence continues at coordinate 171,597 of JAXMAZ010000010.1, read as the reverse complement.
GTCGCGTCCGCCGGGTGGCAGACGTACTCGTCCTATGTGGCGATCACCCCGGACGACGCCCTCGTCCTGGACGAGATCGTCGGGCTGCTGGACCGGGTGCAGAAGGAGGTCCACACGGCGGCCAACCGGGTGCGGTACACGATGAACGGGTTCGTGATCGCGGTCGGGGCGCACGTGGCGCCGCTGCTGGCGAAGGCGAAGGCGGTGGCGGCGGCCGTCGGCGACGTGAGCGTGGACATGGGCGACACCGCCTGCCAGGTGCCGCGGGCGTCCGCGTACATCGCCAAGATCGAGGCGGGCGGCCGGCAGGGGAAGAAACGGAAGTCGGCGCGGTGTTAGCGCATCACGAGTGAGGTTAGTGGGGACGCCTGCGGCGTCCCCGGGTCCGGCCGGAGGCCGGACCGCTTACCGGTATCGCACGTTTCGGTTGCACCGGCCTCGGCCACACGTTACCCTTGTCCCATCCTGCCTGACGCCCGCCGCCGGGTTCCCGCCGCTCGCCGCTCCTCCGCGAGACGCCCGCCATGACGGTCCCGCCCCGTTCGGGGGTTTGCCCCGGCCCGCTCACCCGCCGCGACCTGCTCCGGGCCGGCACCCTCGGCCCGCTCGGCCTCGGCCTGACCGCCCTGACCGCCCACGCCCGCCCCGAGAAGCCGCAAGCGAAGGCGTGCATCCTGCTGTTCATGTGGGGCGGGCCGAGCCACCTGGACACCTGGGACTTGAAGCCGGACGCCCCGGACGAGGTCCGCGGGCCGTTCAAGCCGATCGCCACCACCGTCCCCGGACTGCGGATCTGCGAGCACTTCCCCCGGCTGGCGACGCTGGCCCACAAGTACGCGGTCGTCCGGTCGATGACCCACGATGACCCGGCCCACCTGTCCAGCGTCCACCACCTGATGACCGGCCATCTGGCCCCGAAGCCGAAGTCGGACGCCGACCCGCCGAGCCGGAACGACTGGCCGCACGTCGGGTCGGTGCTGGCCAGGCAGCGGCCCGGCGGGGCGCTTCCGCCGTTCGTCAGCCTGCCGTGGGCGGTGTCCCATCCGGCCGCCCCCGGCGGGGTGGCGCCCGGCCAGCACGCCGGCTGGCTCGGGGCCGGGTTCGACCCGTTCCTGATCACCGGCGACCCGAACGCCCCCGGGTTCCGGGTCGGCGGGCTGGCCGGCCCGGCGGACGTGCCGGCCGACCGGTTCGCCGGCCGGGACCGGCTGCTGGCGTCCTTGGACGCGGCCCCGGCCGACGAGTTCGCCGCCGCCCGCCGGAAGGCGCTCTCCCTGCTCACCTCCCGCCAGTCGGAGGCGGCGTTCGACCTGAGCCGGGAGCCGGCCGCCGTCCGGGACGAGTACGGCCGGCACCCGCACGGCCAGAGCTGCCTGCTCGCCCGCCGGCTGGTCGAGGCCGGGGTGCGGCTGGTGTGCGTCAACTGGCCGGACGACCGGCAGACCTTCTGGGACACCCACGGGAACAACTTCAACGGGCTGAAGACCCGGCTCATGCCGCCGGCCGACCAGGGGTTCGCCGCCCTGCTGACCGACCTCGGCCGGCGGGGGATGCTGGACGAGACGCTGGTGGTGTGGGTCGGGGAGTTCGGCCGGGCGCCGGTCATCAGCAAGGCGTCCGCCGGGCGGGAGCACTGGCCGCGGTGCTATTCGGCGGTGCTGGCCGGCGGCGGCATCCGGGGCGGGGCGGTGTACGGGGCGAGCGACCGGATCGGGGGGATGCCGAAGGCCGACCCCGTCACCCCGGCCGACCTGACGGCGACCGTGTACCACGCCCTCGGGGTGGACCCGGGGGCGCTGGTCGAGGACCGGCTCGGCCGGCCGCTGCCGTTGGCCGCCGGGGTGCCGCTACGGGGGCTGTTCGGCTGACCCGGCCGCCGCTAGGATGGCTCTCCCGGCGAACCCGACGCGGTCGCCGGGCGTCTGGAATGAGCACGGAGCGGTGCTCGAGTGGCTGAAGAGGCGGCACTGGAAATGCCGTATACGGTATCCCCGTATCGAGGGTTCAAATCCCTCCCGCTCCGCTGACATCCCGGCCGCCCGCCCCGACCGGGCGGGCGGCGTCGTTTCCGCCCCCGATCGACCCCCTCGCCGACTGGCTCACCCGGCCCGTGATGATGACCTGCCCCGCCGCCGACACGACCGGCTGGGGGGCGGCGGCGAACGCGGCGAGCATGAGCAGCAGCGCCCCGGCCGGCTGCGGGCCGAGCAGCTCGAACGGGATGACGCCCGGGACCATCCCGCGGGCCACGCTCATCACCAACAGCCCACACCCGACGCGGGCCGCCCAGGTGGCCCACCGCGGCCGGTCCGGGACGACCGCCAGCCAGGCGGCCGCCCCGCACAGGACGCTGTACGTGTTCCCCTCGGTGGCCGGGCCGAACGCCGTCATCCACCCGGACCCCAGCGCGAGTGCCACCCCCGCCGAATCCCGCAGACTTCGCCGCCCGGCCGTGACCGCCATGAACCCGGCCAGCCCGGCGGCCACGACCAGCGACACGCCTTTCGCCGCTGTTGCCGGCACCACCACCCCGGCCCACGTGCGGCTCAGGATGGTCCAGTCCCGTGGCACCCGGGCCGGGTCGGCGTGGGTGCGGTCGTCGGCCGTGTCGGCGGCGATCATTTCCCGGTGCTGCCGCCAGACATAGTCCGGGGACTGCACCACGAACGGGGCCAGGAACCCGGCGACGGTGGCCGCCGCCAGCTTGGGGGCGAGCCGCCGCGGGGCGACGACCGCGGCCAGCATCCCGACGGCCAGCGGGTACACCTTCAGCCAGCCGCCGACGGCGAACCACAGGGCGGCCGCCCACCACCGGCCGCGGGCCACTGCCGCCGCCCCGTGCAGCCCGCCGGCCGCAACCAGAATGTTCACCTGCCCGTTGTTCACCGCCGGCACGGCCAGCACCGCCGCCAGCGCGTACAGCGCCGCCGCCCGGTCCGCGGACAGGTCGGGGGCCACAACCCGGCGGAACCGGACGAGGCCGGTGAGCAGTGCGGCCCCACAGCCGAGCCGCCAGAGGATTGCGGCGACCTTCGGCGGCAGCGGGGTCAGGGCGGCGAACCCGGCGGCCACCCCCGGCGGGTTGCGGTACACGTCCAGCCCGGGGTGGTGTTCGTACAGCGAGGCGCCGGCCCGCCACCGCTCGCCGGCATCCAGGTAGATCGGGACGACGGACGCCCGGTCCGGCCGCTGCACCGCCACCCGGACCGTCACGGCGACGGTCAGCACGACCCACAGGGTCGCCGCCAGCCGGATCGACAGCGGGATGGCAAGAAGTCGTGACAGCCCACCCGCGATCGTGCGTGGGCGTTGGTCGGCATCAGCCTTCATCGTCGGCCCGCCCGGTGGTGATGCCCCGCTTCGAGGTGCGGATGAACTCGACCAGCTCCCGGACCGCCGGCAGATGCCCGGCCTCTGCGGCGATTCGGTCGACCGCCTCCCGGATCGGCAACCCGGCCTTGTTGATCAGTTTGTACGCCTCCCGGACGGCCGTGATCTCCTCGCGGCTGCACCCGGCCCGCCGCATGCCGACCACGTTGATGCCGTGCGGCACGTTGATGAGCTGGACGATCCAGAACGGCGGCAGGTCCTGGCTGACGGCGGACGTGCCGGACAGCATGGCCAGCCGGCCGACCCGGCAGAACTGGTGGACGGCGGTGTTCCCGGACAGGAACGCCCGGTCGCCGACCTCGGCGTGCCCGCCGATCACCGCCCCGTTGGCGAAGATGCACCCGTCCCCGACCCGGCAGTCGTGGGCGACGTGGGCGTTGGCCATCAGGAAGTTGCCGCTGCCGATGCGGGTGATGCCGGTCCCCGGGCCGACGCTGGCCGGCATCCCGCGGTGGATCGTCACGTGTTCGCGGAACGTGTTGTTGTCCCCGATCTCGGTGCGTGTCGGGGTGCCGTCGTACCCGGTGTGCTGGGGCGCGTCGCCGACCACGCAGCCGGTGTGGAACCGGTTGTTCGCCCCGATGGCCAGCTCGCCGATCAGGTGGCAGTGCGGGCCGATCGCGGTCCCGGGGCCGACGGCGATCGGCCCGTCCAGGACGGCGAACGGGCCGACGGTGACGCCGTCCGCGAGGCGGACGTCCGGGCCGACGACGGCGGTCGGGTGGATGAGGGGAGACATGACCCCGGTTTACGCCATCGCCCCGGGTGGTGCCAAGCCCAAGTTGAGAAACTGTTTAGCCGCGAGGCGGAGTCCGCGGAGCCGAGCGCGACCACTGCGTCCCGGGTCGGTGAGAGCCACCGGTGCGGGATGCGGTCGCCGCGCTCGGCTCCGCGGACTCCGCCTCGCGGCTAACCGGGGCTACTTCTTCTCGTCCTTCTTCGCCGGCGGCGGGGCCGGCACCGGCTTCACCCCGCCCGGCCCGCCGCCGCCCGGATAGGCTTTCGCGAACGGGTCAGACGGCTTCATGTCCGCGGTCCGGGGGAAGTACTGGTAGCCGTCGGTGACAAACCCCGGCGGGACGAGCACCTGACCAGCCGGCTCGGCCCCGCCGTGCAGCGGACGGGTCAGCTCCGCCTGCATCCGCTCGGCGTTCTCCGGGCCGGTCAGGTAGTAGACGTTGTCCAGCGCCACCAGCCGGTAGCCGGCCACGTCCGCGACCACCTGGAGGACGGTCCGCAGCCGGACGTCGTCGAACGTGGCGGTGACGGTCGGTTCCTTCTCGTGGGTCAGTGCCACCTTCGGGTCGAGGACGATGTTCGCCCCGGTCTCCCGGCGGAGGGACTCGACCGCCTTGGTGATCGACGTGTTCGCGAACACCACCGACACCGGCGGGCCGTTCAACTGCTCGATCATTTTCGCGGGGGTGATCTGCGGGGTCTGGTCGGCGACCGGGCCGGGCAGGAACGGCGGGACGTAGGCCGGGCCGATCACGAGCTGGTTCCCGCGGACCCGGAAGGCGAGCCGCAGGTCGCCGAATTGGAGCTGCCCGAGCACGTCGGACAGGACGTCCGTCAGAGGCAGCCGCTCCGGGTTCCGCGGGCCGCGGAGCCGGGTGTCGTACAGGGCCGCCCGTGCGTCCTCCGGCAACCCGTGCCGGATCAGGGCGGACACGTCCACCCAGGCGAGCACCCCGCGGGCGTTCAGCATGTCGAGCAGCGACCCGAGGGTCAGGTTGTCCAGGTCGCGGAGGCCGGACGGGCCGGCCAGCAGGCCGCGGACCTCCTGCTCGCTCTGTGCCACACGCAGGCCGTCCTCCGGTCCGGCCGCCGGCGGCGGGGCGTCTTTCGGCTTCGGCGGCTCGGCCTTGGCGGCCTTGGGCGGCTCCTTCTTCGGCTCCTGCGGGCCGGCCGAGGCGTGGTACAGCCCCAGCCCGGCGGTGCCGGACACGGCGACGGTCAGCATCGCCAGGGCGATCAGGCGGGATGCGCTCGACATGGTCGGGGTGACTCCGTCGGCCAGCAGCCGGACCGCGGACACGTCGAGTGTCCCGGTCAGGTACTGGCCCGCGTTTGCGGTAATGGTGTGGGCCAAGTCCGTGAACCCGACGGCGGCCGACGCCGTGTCCGCGGCCAGCCGGTCGAGGGACACCGCGGCGACCGCCGCCGTCACGCCCCGCCGGGCCAGCCGGGCGTGCAGCAGCTTTTTCGCCGCCGCCAGTCGGCTGTCGACGGTCCCTTTCGGGACGCCGAGCAGCGCGGCCGCCTCGGTGTTGGTGCGGCCTTCCAGCCCGCACAACACCAGCACCGCCCGCAACCGGTCCGGCAATCCGGCCAGCTCTTCGGTGACGACCGCCCGGTCTTCCCGGGTGGCCGCACCGTCCGCCGGGTCCGGGGTCGGGCCGGGCGGGTCGGCGGGCAGGGCGTCCGTGGTGCGGCGGGCCATGTTCCGGCGGTGCTGGAGGGCGGTCAGGTGGGCCACCCGGGCGAGCCACCCGGCGACCGACTCCCGGACCTTGGCGGCGTCCCGGGCGAGGACCAGGAACGCCGCCTGGGTGACGTCGTCCGCGTCCGCCGGGTTGCCCAGCCGGCCGCGGGCGATGGCCCGGACCGTCGGCCCGTGCCGGCGGACCAGCCCCTCGAACGCGGCCTCGTCCCGGGCGGCCACCCACCGGGCGAGCAGGTCGGCGTCCGAGCCGTCCGGCGGCGGGGCGAGCCGGCGGGCGACCGACGCCAGCGGGCGGGGCAGACCGGTCGGCATGTCGGCCTCCGTCGGGTTCGCCCGGATAGTTCCCCGGGGCGGCGGATCACTTCACGGATTTCGCGATTTCGTCCAGAAACGGCCCGACCGCCTCGGCCCAGCGGTCCGGGGCGGCGTGGGCGATCGGGGTGTGCCCGACCCCTTCGATGGTGACGAGCGACTTGCGGCCGGGCAAGGGGGCGTACACCCGGCGGACCATTTCCGGGGTGGCCCGCGGGTCGGCCGAGCCGTGGAACACCAGGGCCGGGCACGGGACGCGGGCGGCGTCGTCCGCCGGGCGGAGGGCGAACCCGTCGAACCCGTGCTGCCGGCCGCCCCAGAAGACGAGCAGCTCGGCCGCCGGCCACCGCGGCGCCCGGACGGCATCACACCGCACTTGCACGGCCGAAAGCAGGGAGTCGAACGGGGCGTCCAGGATCAGTCCGGCGGGTGAGGCGTCGGAACCGGCAGTCGCCCGCACGGCCGCGACCGCTCCCATCGAAAACCCGTACAGAACCAGCGGCTTACCGGGATGCCGGTCTCCGGCCCATTTGGCCGCGGCGGCGAGGTCGGCGGCTTCGGTGACGCCGAGGGTGACGGCCGACCCCGACGACCCGCCGGACCCGCGGAAGTCGGCCAGCACGACCGCCCAGCCGAGCTTGTGGAAGGCGACGGCTTCCGGGAGCAGGTGCGACTTCGAGCAGCCGTACCCGTGGCCGAGGACCACGACCCCCCGCGGGGACGGGGCGTCGACGTGCCAGAGGGCGAGGCGTTCGTCGCCGAGGTCGAGCGTGTGGCTGGTGTACCGCAGCCCGACCGCCTCGGGGTAGCGGTCGGCTTTCGGGCGGGGGACCGACACCCCGCCGACCAGGAGGCGGAGCCGGTCCCGGGCGGACAGCCCTTCCGGCCGGGGCGACGGGCCGCCGGCCGGGGCGTAGTGGGTCAGGGCGTAGGCGTGGCGGTAGGCGAGCAGGTTGGCGGCGGCGAACCCGACGAGCAGGAGCACCCCGGCTGCCACGAGTCGGCGGCGGAACTTGCGACGGGGGCGGGCCGATGCGGGTTGCATAGGCGAGCGGCGGGGTTCAACCCCGCCGTATGGAACCACGACCCGGTGCGGAGTCGGTGTAGGGTGCGTTTCGCAGAGCCTCAACGCACCGTCGGGGCACCACCCGTTCGGTGCTACCGTTGCGGGGCCGGTGCGTTTCGTCCCAAAGCGTCCTCAACGCACCCTACGCCGATGGACCCCCGCGGGACAAGGCCGGTCCATCAGCGGGGTGCGGGCCGGCTGGCTTTTGTAGGGTGCGTTGAGGCTCTGCGAAACGCACCGTTGAGACTCCCGCCCCTCGGACGCCGTCGTTGCCGGGCCGGTGCGTTTCGTCGCCGAGCCTCCTCAACGCACCCTACGCGAAGCGGTCGCGGGGGCGGTAAGCGGTCGCGGGCGGCGGGGTTCATCCCCGCCATCCGCCCGACGGGGGCTACTTCTTCTTCTCCAGCTTGACCGCGTGGATGTACAGGTTCAGGTCGTACTCGCCTTCCTTGTACAGGTCGTTCAGGAACTCGATCTCCAGCTTCTGGGCGCCCTTCTTCAGCTTGGCGGGGAACGGGTACTCCTTGGCGTCCGTCTGCTTCAGCTCGAACGACTTCTCGACCACGTTGCCGCCGACGGTCAGCTTGAACTTCGCCTTCTCCCCCTTGGCCTCCTCGCTCGACGCCTCGATGGTGAGGGTGTACTCGCCGTCCTCCGGCACCTTCACCTCGACGTAGGCGGTGCCGTGGGCGTACAGGAACAGCTTGTTCTCCCCCTCGTTAAACCCGAACAGGTCATCCGGGGTGCCCTCGTTCTTGGGCTTGAACTTGAAGTCCTTCAGCTCGATCTTGGTCGGCTCGGCGGCGACGGCCAGCCCGGCGGCGGCAGCGGCGACGACGGCGGCGCACAGAACGCGACGGAACACGGGAGAGCCTCCTGAGAGCGGACGGTGACGTGACAGGCGCCCGGTGTGGGCAGGGAGATGATAGCCGGCGGGGGCCGGCCGGTCAGCGCTTGAGGTAGTACCCGAGCACCCCGGCGGCGATGGCCACGGCCGGGGTCTACAGGCGGCCGCCCCACACGTCGCCGGTCTTCTTGAGGTTCTCGACACCGCGTTCGATGACGGAGAGCCGATTGCCCATCTGCTCGCACTGTGCCCGGAGGAGCGGTATCAGTTCATCCATCTTCCGGAGTTGTTCATTGACCTGATCGAGCCGCACGTCCAAAGTCACCGCAGCGCGGACGAGTTCGTCGATTTTGTCGGTGTTCGTCCTGGCCATGCTCAAGCGGCCCCGACAGGGTCGTTATCGGTGGCCCGACCGAGCAACACTTTGACTCGCCGGCTGAGAAGGCGATCGTACAGGCGACTCAGCCGAAACCAAGTGCTTCGATCCGTCAACTCGGCCAGGCGGAACTCCTGCTCGACTCGGGCGTACGGGTCCGCGAGACGAAGTTTGAGGGTTTGGTCCGGCTGACCGGGATGGCTCACCGACCAAGTGGCGGCGACATCGACCTCGTCGTTCGGTTCGATCATGCGGCGCAACTCGGCGGTCGCCGATTGCACCACTTCCCTTTCCTGCGGGGTCAGCTCCCGTTCCGTCGGCCAAGTGCTACTGAGCTGGCTCATACGTTTCTCGACGTCACGGTGTTCCGTCACTTTCTGCCTACCGACATTTTACCGCGAGGTCATCGGGCTGCGAGCATCTTTACCCGCCGATGGCGTGCATGGTGCGGGCCGGCTTCACGAACGTGGCCGCGTTGATCTCGTGCCCTTCGCCCTTCGCCCGGATGCACGCCCGGACGGCCTCCGCGACGGCCGCCTCGTCCACCGGGGCGGCACGCAACAGTCCCTTCACGTCCGTCTCGTCGTGGGCGAACAGGCAGTTGCGGAGCTTGCCGTCGGCGGTCAGCCGCAGCCGGTTGCACCGCCGGCAGAACGGCCGGGACACGCTGGCGATCACCCCCACCCGGCCGCCGCCGTCGGCGTAGGCGAAGTCCATCGCCGGGGCGGCCGGGTCGTAGTCGGCCGCCGGGGCCAGCGGGCCGACGCCGCGTTCCACCAGCTCCAGTAGCTCGTGGGCGGGGACCAGCTTCTCCCGCTCCCACGCCTCCGCCCCGATCGGCATGTACTCGATGAACCGCAGCTCGAACCCGTGCTCCCGGCAGAACCGGGCGAGCGGCACCGCGTCGTGGTCGATGAACCCCCGCACGGCCACCGCGTTCACCTTCACCCGGAACCCGGCCCGCTTGGCCGCCATCAAACCCTCGACCACCTGTTCCACGCCGTCCCGGCGGGCCAGTGCGCGGAACCGGCCGGGGTCGAGGGTGTCCAGCGACACGTTCAACCGCCGCAGCCCGGCGTCCCAGAGCGGGCCGGCCTGCCTCGCCAGCAGCAGCCCGTTGGTGGTCACGCCCACATCGGCGATCCCCGGCACCGCGACGATCATCGCCGCCAGCTTCGGCAGGTCGGCCCGCAGGAGCGGCTCGCCCCCCGTCAGCCGCACTTTGTCCACCCCGAGGGACGCCGCCACCCGGACAAGGGCCGTGATCTCCTCGAACGTCAGCAGCTCTTTCTTGTCGAGGAAGGTGACGTCCTCCGGCATGCAGTAGGTGCAGCGGAGGTTGCACCGGTCGGTGACGCTCACCCGCAGGTTGGTGTGCCGCCGGCCGAACGTGTCGGTGAGCGGGGCGGAGTCTGGCAGGCTGGTCGGCATGACGGCTCAGCGGGTCAGGTGGCGGTCGTCGTTCCACAGGGCGATGGCCGGCTCGGCGAGCGTGCCGTGGTCGAACCCGAGGGCGGACACGGACGCGGTGGACAGCAGCAGGCTGCGGGCGAACCCCACCGGCTGGCCGACCCAGCGGGCGGCCAGCACCCGCAGGAAGTGGCCGTGCGAGAACACCACCACCGTCCCGGTCAGCGCCTTCAGCCGGGCGGCCACCCGGTCCGCCCGGGCGGTCATGTCGGCGATCGACTCGCCGCCCGGCACCCCGTCCCGGAACAGCTCCCAGCCCGGCCGGCCGGCCCGGACCTCGGCGGTCGTCTTCCCCTCGTAGTCGCCGTAGTCCCACTCCATCAGGTCCGGGTCCGGCTCGCCGGTCAGCCCGGCCAGTTCGCACGTCCTTGCGGCTCGGTTCAAGGGGCTGGTGAACACCCGGGCGAACTCGCACGGGGCGAACCGGTCCCGCAGCCGGCCGGCGTCGGCCTCGCCGCGGGCGGTCAGCGGCACGTCCGTCCGGCCGGTGTGGCGGCCCGACTTCGACCACTCGGTCTCGCCGTGCCGGGCCAGGTAGATCGTCGGCACCCCGCTCATGGCGTGGCCCCCGGGTGGACCCAGTCGGCGGCCCCGCTCGGGGCGGTGTCCTTCTTCCAGATCGGGACAAGCTCCTTGAGCGTGTCAATGGCGAACCGGCAGGCGGCGAAGGCGTCCGCCCGGTGCGGGGTGCTGACGGCCACGGCCACGCTCACCTCGCCGACCGCCAGCCGGCCGAGCCGGTGGACCATCGCCACCCCCTGCACCGGCCACCGGCGGCGGACCTCGGCCTCGATCTCGGCCAGCTTCTTCTCGGCCATCGGCGGGTAGGCGTCGTAATCGAGATGGACCGTCACCTCGTCCCCGGTCAGGTCGCGGACGGTGCCGAGGAACAGGGCCACTGCCCCGGCGTGCGGGGAGCGGACCGCTTCGGTCAGGGCGTGGTAGTCGATCGGGTCGCGGGTGAGCTGGACCATGTAAGTGATTGTATCGTTCTTGCTCCCCCTCCCTGCTTCGGGAGGGGGCCGGGGGTGGGGTCACAACCTCCGTCCCGTCACCGAGACTTCGCACTCTCGGGGTGGGGTCGCGGGTTTAACCCCACCCCCCCGGCCCCCTCCCCCGAAGCAGGGAGGGGGAGCAAGCCCCACGCTGTCGGCGAGTCTGCCCGACCCGCGGCCCGGTCAAAACTCCGGTCCGAAACATCGGAGCAGCGTCACCGCGTACTCGCCGAGTCGGGCCAGGTTATACCCGCCCTCCTGCACCACCACCGTCGGCAGCCGCAATCCGGCGATCTGCTCGCCGATTTGCCGCAGCCCGTCCGGGGTGATGCGGAACCCGCCGTTCCGCGGCACCGGGTCGCCGGCCATCAGGTCGAACCCGGCCGACACCACCAGATACCGCGGGGCGAAGTCGGTGATCCGCCGCAGCACGCCGTCCAGCGCCCGCAGGTAGCTGGCGTCGTCGGTGCCGTGCGGCAGCGGGACGTTGTGCGTGAAGCCCTCGCCCGGCCCCTCGCCCCGCTCCTCGGCGGCGCCCCAGTAGAACGGGTAGTCCACCCGCGGGTCGGCGTGGAGCGAGCAGAACAGCACGTCCGGGTCGGCCCAGAACGCCTCCTGGGTGCCGTTCCCGTGGTGGTAGTCGATGTCCAGGATGGCGACCTTGGCCCGCTCCCGCTGCTGCAAGTACCGGGCGGCGACGGCGACATGGTTGGTGTAGCAGAACCCGCCGTGGAACGTCGGCCCGGCGTGGTGCCCCGGCGGGCGGGACAGGGCGTAGGCCGGCTCACCGGTGGTGCGGACGTGTTCGGCTGCGGTCAGGGCGGCGTTGGTGGCGCTCAGGCTCGCCTCCCAGGTGCCCTCGAACAGCGGGCAGCCGGTGTCGAACGCCCACGCCCCGAACGCGGCCGGGAAGTCGGTCGGGGCCGGCCGCCGGCCGTGGACGGCGAACGTGTGCGGGATGTAAGGGTCGGCGTCGTCCGGCCCGGACCGGGAGGCGGCGAACCCGCCCTGCAAGTGGGCCAGCAGCCCTGGGCTGTGGACCGCCTCGACCGGCCCCAGCCCGAAGTCGGTGGGGGCGACGGGCGCGGGGAACCCGGCCGCGGCGAGGGCAAACCGGATGCGCTCCATCCGCTCCGGCACCTCCGGCATGGACCGGCCGTACCCGGGCATCGGCCGGTCGGTCGGGTGCAGGACGTGCCGGTCGGCGTACACGATCTTCATGCCGTCAGCCTCCGCTCACCGGCGGGATGACCGCCAGCTCGGCCCCGTCGGGTATGGCATCGACATCGGCCGCGAACTCGTGGTTCACCGCCACCCGGCTGACGGCCAGTAACGGACCGAGCGGCGGGTGCGATACGGCGAGCGCCCGCCGCAGGTCGGCGACCGTGGCCCCGGCCGGCAGGGCGAGCGTGACCGACGGGCCAGCGAGGTCGCGGAGGCGGGCGAACAGATGAACGGTGTGAGTCATGGTTTCGTAGGGCGGGTCAAGCCGGCTCTGCGGCGCCGACCCGCCGGCCCAGGCGGGGAAGCAGCTTGCCACTTCCGGCGGGTCGGCGCCGCAGAGCCGGCTTGACCCGCCCTACTCAATCAATCAGCTTCCCCACTGGCGTCGTCAGTCGCTTCTCAATCTCTGGCATCAGCCCGTAGGCCAGCGCCAGGTATTGGACCGGGTGCAGGGTTCGCTTCCGCCCGCCGTCCTGCATCTGGACCCGGCACGCCCCGCACTCGGTGGACCCGAACAGCACCCCGGGCCGGTCCAACTCGTCCAGCATCGCCCGGCCGGCGGCCAGCGACCGGTCCCGGTTTTCGGCCGTCAGCCCCCAGGCGCCGGCCATCCCGGAGCAGCCACCATCAATCGTCCGCACCGTCAGCCCGGGGACCAGCCCGAGCAGCCGCGGCCCGGCGACCGGCCCCCGCAACGCCTTCACGTGACACGGGACGTGGTGGCCGACGGTCGCCTCCACCCGCCGGACCGGGGCTTTCAGCCGGCCGGACTCGTGGAGCCGCCACAGCAGGGCGGTCAGCTCGACCGTGTTGGCGGCCACCAGCCGGGCGTCGTCGGTGCCGAGCAGGTCCGGGTACTCCTGGGTTAAAGCGACGGCGGCGGTCGGCTCCGAGCAGACGACCGTGAACCCGTCCCGGACCAGGTCGGCCAGGGTGCGGACGTTATACCCGGCGACCGCCTGGGCGGCGTCCAGGTCGCCGGCCACCAGCGGGGCCATGCCGCTCGCCCGCTGCCGCCGGGGGACGTGGACCTCGAACCCGTGCAGCCGCAGGACCGCGACGGTCGCCTCCCCGACCCCGGGGTCGGCGGTGTTGGCGAAGGTGTCCACGAAATACGCAAGGCGGAAGGGGGAGGGCGGACGGCGGACCGAATCAATTCCGCCGTCCGCCCTCCCCTTCCGCCTTGCCGGTCTGAAAGGCCGAGCCGCCGGGCGCGGCGCAAGAAGGTGCGGTGGGTGAACCGCGGCAGGGTGCGGTGCCGGGACAGGCCGATCACCTTCTCCACCAGCCACCGCGGCACCCGGTTGCCGAGCAGGGCGTTGGCGGTGAACGCGAACCGGCCGGCCAGGGCGGCGAGCGCCTCGGCCCGGGCGGGCAGCCAGGCGCCGTCCGGCAGCCCGTGTTCGGCGTGGTACGCGGCCTTCGCCTCCAGCATCAGTTTGGGCACGTCCACCCCGGCCCGGCACTCGGACCGACACATCTTGCAGTGGACGCACAGGCCGGCCACCGCCCGGGCCTCGTCGGCGGTCAACGGCCCGGCTGCAGTTCGGATCAGGTTCGCCTTGGCCCGCGGGGTGGCCGCCTCGTCCCCGTCCGCGCGGAACACCGGGCACATGCGGACCGCCCCGGTCCGCGGCCGGCAGTCGCCGCAGCCGTTGCAGGCGCCCGCCTCCTGCTGCGGGCTGGAGCGGGACCAGGTCAGCAGTGGCAGTCGGGAGTCGGGAGCCGGGAGCCGGGAGCCGGCCTCCGGACCGACCTTCGTAGGGGCATCCGCCCCGATTCCCGACTCCCGGCTCCCGACTCCCGACACACGCAGCGGCCACGCCGGTCGGGACGGGTCCGGGCCGACGATCTTGCCGGGGTTGAGGATGCCGGCCGGGTCGAAGATCCGTTTCAGCTCGCGGAACACCGGCATCAGCGGGCCGGACTGCTTCTCCACCCAGGGGGTCCGGGCGATCCCGGTGCCGTGCTGGCCGCTGACCGTCCCGCCGAGGGCCAGGGCCAGGGTGTGGACCGCGTCCGCGACCGGCCACAGCTTCGCCCGGTCGGCGTCGTCCGCGAGGTCGACGAACGGCCGCAGGTGGACGATCCCGGCCGGCACGTGGGCCAGCACCGAGGCGGTCACGTCGAACCGGGCCAGCACCCCGCGGACCTCGGCGAGGAACTTCGGCAGCTCCTCGACCGGGACCGCCACGTCCTCACACCCGGCGACCGGCCGGGGGCCGGGGCCGAGGGCGTACAGCCCGCTCACCGCCGCCGCCCGGAACCGGCGGATGCGGGCCGTCCCGTCCGGGTCGGCGGCCGGGTCGGCCAGCACCCGGTGGACGTGGGCCGCCCGCAGCCGGTCGATGGCCGACCGGCCGAGCCGCACCGCGTCCCGTTCGGTGTCCGCCTCGACGGTCAGCACCAGGGCCGCCCCGACGTCGGCCGGCACCGTCCCGATCCCGGCGGCCGGGTCGGCGGTCCGGGTGCGGGCGAGAAGCCGCTGGTCGAGCAGGTCGCACCCGACCAGCCCGTCGCACCCGGCCACCGTCAGCCCGGCCCGGACCGCGGCGTCCACGGACGGGAACCCGACCACGGTCGTCGCTACCCCGCCGGGCCGGGGGACCGTCCGCAGGGTGGCGGCGGTGACGAACCCGAGCGTCCCCTCCGACCCGACGAGCAGCTTGGCCAGGTCCAGCCCGGCCGGGGAGAGGACGTCGTGCAGCACGTACCCGCACCTGTTGAACCGGGTGTGGGGCAGTGTCAACTGGATCTGTTCGCGGTGCTCGGCCAGCAGGGCCGCGGTCTGGGAACGGATTTCGATCGTCCGGGGGTTTGGGGTTTGGGGTTTGGGGTTTAGCCAGACCCCAGACCCGAGACCCCACACCCCGTCACCGTCCCCGGTGTCCCACACCACCTCCAGCCCGAGTACGTGGTCGCGGGTGTACCCGTGGGTGGCGACCGCCCCGCCGCTGGCGTTCGTCGCCACCATGCCGCCGATCGTGCAGGTTGCGGCGCTGGCCGGGTCCGGCGCGAACCGCCGGCCGAGCGGGGCCAGGGCGGCGTCCAGCTCGGCCGGGGTGACGCCGGGTTCGACCGTTACCCGGTCGGCGGCGACTTCCAGGATGCGGCGGAACCGGACGCTCAGGTCGACGACCAGCCCCGGGCCGAGCGCTTCCCCGGCCAGCCCGGTGCCGGCCCCGCGGGCGACCAGCGGCACCCCGGCCTCGCGGGCGTACTTCACCAGGGCTTGCAGGTCGGCGGCGTCCTCCGGGATGGCGACCCCGGCCGGGACCACCTCGAACGGGCTGGCGTCGGTGGCGTACAGCGAGCGGTGGACGGCGTCGATGTGCAGCCGGCCGCGGAACTCGCCGCGGAGGTCGTCCTGGATCTGGTCGGGGGTCAGTAGAGACAAGGTGACAAGGTGAGGGGGTGACAAGGAGACTCAACGCAGTATATCGACTCACCGTGTCACCTTGTCACCCCCTCACCTTGTCATTCTCAGGCTCGCCCGCCGAACACCAGCGACATCAGCTCGGACCGGGTGGTCGGGTTGGTCTTGAACAGCCCCCGCAAGGCGCTGGTGATGGTCATCGCCCCCGGCTTCCGCACCCCGCGGATGCTCATGCACGAGTGGGCCGCCTCCACGATCACCCCCACCCCCCGGGGCTGCAGCTCCCGCATGATGAGGTCGGCCAGGTCTTCGGTCATCCGCTCCTGCACCTGCGGCCGGCGGGCGACCGCCTCCGTCACCCGGGCCAGCTTGGACAGGCCGACCACCTTCCCGGCCGGCAGGTAGGCGATGTGCGCCTTGCCCAGGAACGGCAGCAGGTGATGCTCGCAGCAGGAGGCGAACTCGATGTCCTTCACCAGCACCATCTCGTCGTGCTTCTGGGTGAAGGTCTTTTGCAAATAGACGGCCGGGTCGGTGTGCAGGCCGCTGAAGATCTCGGCGTACATCCGGGCCACCCGGGCGGGGGTCTCCAGCAGCCCCTCCCGGTCCGGGTCTTCGCCGACGGCGGCCAGGATCTCCCGCACCGCCGCCTGAAGCCGGGGCAAATCGACCGGGGTGGTCGGGGGCGGCGGGTCGTCGTCGTCGCAGGCGCTGAACCCGGCCGCCTTCTGGGCGGCCAGTTCGACCAGGTCCGGGGTGCGGTTCAAGCGGGACTCCAGGGGCGTTCGGCCGCCGGGCGGGGCCGCTGACAACCACCATTATAAGGCCCGGCCGCTGCTACAATGCTCCTACGCGGCCCACCCCGGCCGCCCCTCTCCCACGTCCACCCAGGGGACACGCCGATGGCCCTGACCGAGCAGCAAGTCGCCGAGCAGAAGAAGAAGGCCGAGGAGGACATTCTCGGGGCCGACCACGCCCTCGGGTTCGCCAAGAGCCTGTTCTACGGCAAGGTCCGCGGCGACCTCCTGTTCCCGTACCCGGTCCTGTCGGCCGAGCAGCAGCAGGCGTCCGAGGAGGCGACGGCCAAGGTGAAGGCGTTCGCCGACGCCCACATCGACCACATGAAGATCGACCGGGAGGCCCGCATCCCGGACTCGGTCGTCAAGGGACTGGCCGACCTGGGCGTGTACGGGATGACCATCCCGAAGGAGTACGGCGGGCTGGGGTTCAGTCAGCAGCAGTACCTGAAGGTGATCGAGACCCTCGGCGGGCACTGCGCCAGCACCACCGTGTTCGTCAACGCCCACCACAGCATCGGGGTGCGGGCGCTGGTCCTGTTCGGCACCAAAGAGCAGCAGGCGAAGTGGCTGCCCGGGCTGCTCGACGGGTCGAAGCTGTGCGCGTTCGCCCTGACCGAGCCGGAGGCCGGGTCGGACGCCGGCAACGTGCAGACGACGGCGACCCCGACCGAGGACGGCACCGCTTACATCCTCAACGGGACCAAGCACTATATCACCAACGGCGGCATCGCCCACGTGCTGACGGTGGCCGCCCGCACCCCGGACGGCAAGGGCGGGTCGAAAGTCACCTGCTTCCTGGTGACGCCGGACATGCCGGGGTTCGAGGTGGTCGAGGCCCGGGCGGAGAAGTGCGGCATCCGCGGGACGGCCACCGGCAAGCTGCGCTTCAACAACGTCCGGGTGCCAAAGGAGAACACCCTCGGCCCGGTCGGCAAAGGGCTGCGGGTCGCGCTGACGGTCCTCGACTTCGGCCGGGTGACGTTCGGGGCCAGTTGCACCGGGCACGCCAAGGCGTGCCTGCGGGCGATGGTCGAGCACGCCAAGCGGCGGGTCCAGTTCCAGCAGCCGCTGGCCGAGTTCCAACTCGTCCAGAAGAAGGTGGCGTTCGCCGCCGCCCACACCTTTGCGATGGAGGCCGCGACCGCCGAGTGTGCCGCGTTCATCGACCGCGGGCACGAAGACTTCATGCTCGAAACCGGGATGCTCAAGGTGTTCGCCACCGAGCACCTGTGGACCATCGTCAACGACACCCTGCAGGTGTACGGCGGGAAGGGGTACTTCAGCGACCAGCCCATCGAGCGGTGGATGCGGGACGCCCGGATCAACACCATCGGCGAGGGGGCGAACGACGTGCTGAAGTCGTACCTTATCGCCGCCGCCGGGTGCAAGGGGCCGGGCGAGTTCTACAAGTCACTGCAAGACGACCTGCTCGGGTTCAAGTGGCGGCTCGGGCTGTTCACCCAGGGGCTGGGCGTGGTCGGCAAGATGTACGCCCCGGCCCTGGCGGCCGAGACGCCGCACGTCCCGGTCACGCAGCCGGACCTGTTCCCCGCCGCCCGGACGCTGGCCGGGCTGGTCAAGCGGCTCGGGTCGAAGCTGCCGAAGGTGTTCCTGAAGCTGAAGACCGACGCCAACTTCTTCAACGCCCAACTGATCCACGAGCGGATCGCGGACATCGCCATCGACCTGTACGTGTCGGCGTGCGTACTGGCCCGGCTGGACCACCTGCTAAAGTCGAACGGCAAGCCGGCGGCCGACCCGTTCGCGGACGTGGCGGCCGGGCGATACTTCCTGGCGCTGGCGTTCCGGCGGATCAACGCCAACTTCGCCGCGTTCGACGACAACGACGACGCCGAGTGCCTGGCGACGGCCAAGGGGATGATCGGGAAGTTGTAAGCCACCAGCCCGACGCGCGAGCGAGGGTGTTCGGTCATCCCTCGCTCGCGCGTCGGGCTGGTGAGATTCGTGGAACGCCCATGTCCGACCACGACGCCCTGTTGGCCGCCGTCCTGGCGGACCCGGACTCCGACCTGCCGCGGCTGGTGTTCGCCGACCACCTGGACGAGTCCGGCCACCCGGCGGACGCCGCCCGGGCGCAGTTCATCCGGCTGCAGATCGAGGCGGCGAGGCTACTCGAAAGTGCGCGCGATGACGCCATTACCCTCCATCGAGCCGCTAGAGCGCTGGAGGGTCATTGCCGGGATGAAGTTGATTTGGTGATGCCGCCTGAAGAGTACGGAGCGTACATGGTGATGCGCCGCCGCGGGTTCGCACATCAACTCTGGACAGGCTCGAACGACTTGGAGCGACTCGGGAGCCAGCTATTTGCGGTCGCGCCGATCCGGTCCGTCACCTTGACTTCTTTCCTCGGATCGAACGATTGGCTGGAGCACGCCGATTATCTCGGACGGGTTGAGGAGCTTTCCATCGCTCCTGTGCCGCTACAGCGGCCGACATACCCCGGCAATGGTCCACCACAGGAGCATGATGCCGACTACCGGCCACTGGTCGAGACGGCCCATCTGACCTGCCTCCAGCAGCTGTATTTGATCCAGAACCGGCTCGACAACAACTGGCTCGTCTGGTTCGCACGCGCGTTCACCCGGACATCGTTCGCGAACTCGCTCCGCGTTCTCGACCTGTCGGGCAACTACTTAACCGATGCCGGGGCGAGCGTACTGGTGGCGGCGTCCGGGTTTGATCGACTCAACCAAGTGGTACTCGCCGGAACGTACTTCACCCCGCACGGCGTGGGGCTGCTCCGCCGGCGGTTCGGCGAGCGGGTGAGATTCTAGCGGTTCCGGCTCCGACGTTGCCCATTCGCACATCACGGGTTAGGTTTCACATATCCCGCCCGTTCTCCCGTCGCCGGAGCTGTCGATGCCCCGCTGGCCGCTCGCCTTACTTCTCCCGCTGGCCGCCGTCGCCGTCCCGCCGGACGCCGGCAAGCAGCCCGTCGGCCCGTCCCCGGACGCGACCGCCGCCGCCAACCGGGCCACCGTCGAGGGCGGCCTCAAGGCCACCGTCTGGGCCAGCGAGCCGCTGCTCGCCAACCCGGTCGCGTTCACCTTCGACGAGCAGGGGCGGTGCTACGTCGCCGAGACGTACCGGCACTCCGACGGCGTGACCGACACCCGCGGGCACATGTACTGGCTGGACGACGACATCGCCAACCGCACCGTCGCCGACCGGCTGGCCATGTACAAGAAGCACAAGTACCCGGCCTACGAGAAGTTCGGCGAGCAGTTGCGGCTCGTCTGGGACAGCACCGGCAAGGGAGTGGCGGATAAGTCGAGCGTGTTCGCCGGGCCGTTCAACCGGCCCGAGGACGGCCTCGCCGCCGGTGTGCTGGCCCGCAAGGGAGACGTGTACTTCAGTTGCATCCCGGACCTGTACCGCCTCCGCGACACCAAGGGGGCGAACGTCGCGGACGTGAAGGAGTCGCTGTCCACCGGGTATGGGGTGCGGGTGCAGTTCATCGGCCACGACCTGCACGGCCTGATCTTCGGCCCGGACGGCAAGCTCTACTTCAGCATCGGCGACCGCGGGTTCACCGTGAAAACCAAGGAGGGCAAGACGCTCGCCAACCCGGACAGCGGGGCGGTGCTGCGGTGTGACTCGGACGGGGCAAACTTGGAAATCGTCCACGTCGGGCTGCGGAACCCGCAGGAGCTGGCGTTCGACGACCTCGGCAACCTGTTCACCTACGACAACAACAGCGACAGCGGGGACCAGGCCCGGTGGGTGCAGATCGTCGAGGGGGGGGACAGCGGCTGGCGGTGCGGCTACCAGTACGGCACCCTCATGCACCACAGCGGGGTGAAGCAGGGGAACCGCGGCCCGTGGAACACGGAGACCATCTGGCACGTCCCCGGCCCGGACGGGGCGCCGCCGGCCTACGTGGTGCCGCCGCTCAAGCACTTCGGCAACGGCCCGAGCGGCATCACCTTCTACCCCGGGGTCGGGCTGGACGACCGGTACAAGGGGCACTTCTTCGCCACCGACTTCACCGCCCAGCCGGGGAACAGCGTCATCTGGTCGCTGGCGGTGAAGCCGAAGGGGGCGAGCTTCGAGGTGGTGGACCTGCACCCGTTCGTGCGGAACATGGTGCCGACCGACTGCGAGTTCGGGCCGGACGGGGCGTTCTACTGGCTTGACTGGACGGGCGGCTGGGACAAGCCCAAGAAGGGCCGCATCTTCCGTGTGGCCGACGAGAAGGCGATGCAGAACCCGGCGGTGAAGGAAGCGCAAACGCTGCTGGCCGAGGGGCTGGGCAAGAAGTCGGTCGAGGAGCTGGCGAAGCTGCTGAGCCACCCGCACCGGAAGGTGCGGCAAGAGGCGCAGTTCGAGCTGGCCGGGCGGAAGGAGGGGGTGACGGCGTTCGAGAAGGTGTTGAAGGAGGCGAAGGAACTCACCCCGCGACTTCATGCCGTGTGGGGGATGAGCCAGGTCAAGGAGCAGGTGAATACATGGGTTCCGCGGGCTAACGCGCTGATCCCGTTTGCCACGGACGCAGACCCGCACATCCGCTCCGCGGTCGTCAAGGCGATTGGAAATCTGGCGTCTCGCAACCTAGGCGGTATCTGGACCGTCGAGATGTCGCATGCGGCGAAGGGATCGCGCGAGGTGCTTCGCCGAGCGATCTCCGACCCCGAGCCGCGGGTGCGTGCGGACGCGGCAGTGGCCTATGCCAAGGTCGGGCCGTTGCCTGAACAAGACCCCCTCGCCGAGCAGTACTTCTACGCCCCGCTGCTCGACCTCTTGAAATCGAACAACGACCAGGACGCCTACATCCGCCAGGCTGCAATTGAAGGTTTGGTGCGAGCCACCCAGAACCCGTGCGACCTGCTCAACGCCTGGACCGTCGGCAAGGCCAAGTACGACACGCCCGCCGTCCGGCTCGGTGTCGTCCTCGCCCTGCGGAAGCTCCAGTGCCGGCGGCTCGGCGAGTTCCTCACGGACAGCGACCCCCGGATCGTCGCCGAGGCCGCCCGTGCCATCTACGACCAGGGGCTGATGACCCCGATGGAGCCGCTCGCCAAGCTGGCCGAGAGTTCGGGGCTCGCCGAGCCGGTGGCGTACCGGGCGGTGGCCGCCAACTTCAAGCTCGGCGGGCCGGAGCAGGCCGCCCGGGTGGCCGCCTTCGCCGCCCGCGGCAGCGAGCCGGCCCACCTCCGCGAGTTCGCCATGAAGCTGCTCGCCGAGTGGACCAAGCCGCGGCGGCTCGACCCGATCACCGGCCTGCGGCAAGAGTTGGAGACCCGGCCGGCGGCCGAGGCGATCGATGCCGTCCGGGCGGTGCTGCCGAAGCTGTTCGCCGGGCCGGACGCCGTCCGCAAGGAGGCGGTGCAGCTCGTCGCCAAACTCGGGGTGAAGGATGTCGGGCCGATCATGGTCGGCATCCTGAACGACCCCAACCAGCCGGTCGGCACCCGGGTCGAAGCCCTGTACACCCTGGACGCGGTGAAGGCACCGGAAGCGAAGGCGGCGACCGAGGCGGCGCTCCAGTCGGCGGTGCCGAAGCTGCGGGCGGCGGCTCGGGCGGTCCGGGCCAAGGGCGACCCGAACGCCGCCACCGAACTGGCCGCCCTGCTCGCCGACCCGAACGCGGACACGTTCGAGAAGCAGGCGGCGCTCGCGGTGCTGGGCACGCTCAAGGAGTCGAAGCCGGCCGACGAGGCGATCGGCGTCATGCTCGACCTGTACGCCGCGGGCCGGTTGCCGGCCGAGCTGAAGCTGGACGTGCTGGAGGCGGCCCGCGCCCGGTCGGAGGCGAAGGGGGCGAAGCTGCATGCCCCGCTGCGGCAGAAGCTCCGGGCCATCGACCAGGCGGCCCGGGACGCCACCCCCCAAGACCCGCTCGCCCGCTACCGGGAGGCGCTGGCCGGCGGGGACGCCGACCGCGGCCGGGAGCTGTTCCTGAACAACGCGGCCGTCTACTGCCAGCGGTGCCACAAGCTGGACGGCCAGGGCGGGGAGGTTGGCCCGGCCGTGAACGGCCTCGGGGCCAAGCACCCGCGGGACTACCTGCTCGAGTCGATCGTCAACCCGAACGCCAAGATCGCGGAGGGGTATCAGAGCGTCATCCTGAATCTTGAAGATGGCCGCACGATTTCCGGCGTGCTGCGGGCCAAGGACGCCAAGCAGGTGACGATCGTGACGCCGGAAAACAAGGCCATCACGGTCCCGAGGGACGAGGTGCTGAGCGAGAAGCCGGACCAGTCGGCGATGCCGGCCGACCTGATCAAGAAGCTGTCCAAGCGGGAGCTCCGCGACCTGGTCGAGTTCCTGGCTACGCTGAAGGAGCCGGCGAAGGGGGGTGGCAAGTGAACGGCGTGCTGATCCTCGATCCGCTCAAAGCGAGCGAGTTCGCGGCCCGTCGGGCGGCGGAAGGGAACGACCACTGGGATGAGGTCTGGAACGGGAGGCTGGTCGTGCCACCGCTACCTAACAACGAGCACCAGCAGATTCAATTCCTGCTCGGGGCGCCGTTCCTGGAAGCGGTCATCGGCCCGGGACTCGGTCAGGTGTTCGCCGGCGTGAACATCAGCGACCGGGCGACCGGATGGGACCAGAACTACCGCGGCCCGGACCTGGTCGTTTATCTGGCGACGAACCCGGCGGTCAACCACGGCACCCACTGGCAAGGCGGGCCGGACTTCCTGGTCGAGATCATCAGTCCGGGGGAGAAGCCGAGAGCGAAATTCGGTTTCTACGAGTCTGTGAGCACTCGGGAGGTGCTGATCGTCCACCGCGACCCGTGGTATCTGGAGTTGTTCGGGCTGGTCGGTGGGAAGCTGGTGTCCGCCGGCCGCTCGGACCTGGCGAATCCGCAACTGCTGACGAGCGGCGTCGTCCCGCTCACCTTCCGCCTGTCCCCTGGCACCGACCGGCCGCGGATCGAAGTGACCCACCCGCCGACCGGCCGCACGTGGTCGGCGTGACCCACCAGCCCGACGCGCGAGCGAGGGTGTTTGTTGCCCTCGCTTGCGCGTCGGGCTAGTTGCCCATCTACTTCCCCTTCTTGTGGACCGCGACCACCCGGTCCGGCCGCGGCTCGAAGTCGGCCGGCCGCGGCTGGCCCGGCTCGGCGAACGCGATCGTCAGCACGTCCCCCTCGACCTTGTAGATCCCCTGCAGGGTGCGGTCCTTGTACCGGCCGGCGGCCGGTTTCATGTCGATGTGGGCCGGCGACTTGGTCGGGTCCAGCTTGTACGTCCCCTCGACCGCCGGCGACTTGCTGCCGGCCGCGGGGGTGATCTTGTACTTGCCGTCGGCCGTGTGCTCCCGGACAGCCCCTTTCAGCCCGGGGTCGGGCGTGTCCCCGCGGGTGACGGACACGGTCTGCCACTTGCCGACCACGGGGTCGGCGGTCGTGGCGGTGAGGAGGAGGCCGGTCACGGCCGCGAGTACGAGCGCTGGCATCTGGGACTCCGTTTGCGGGGTGGGCGACGCCGGCGGCGTCGGCTCACTTGATCTTCTTATGAACCCACAGGATGCAGTCCGGGTGCGGCTCGAAGTCGGTCGGCCGCGGGTTGCCCGGATCGGCAAAGATGATGGTCAGCACCCCCCCCTCGACCTTATACAGGCCGAGCAGGGTGCGGTCCTTGTACCGGCCGGTGGTCGGCTTGAAGTTGACGTGGGCCGGCGACTTGGTCTGGTCTACCGTGTACGTCCCCTCGACCTTCGGGCTTTTGCTCCCCGGGGCCGGGGTGATCGTGTACCGCCCGCCGTCGGTGTGTTCCCGGACGGACCGCAGGTTGTCCTTGTCCGGCACGTCGCCGCGGAGCACGGAGACCGCCTCCCACTTGCCGACGAGCGGGTCGGCGGCGGACTCGGGGGCGGCGGTCAGGGCGGACAGGCCGACCGTCAAAGTGAGGATGGCGGCGGTACGCATGGCAGGCTCCGAGCAGGGTCGTGGGCGAGGCCGGACCCGCAGCCGGGCCGGCTCAGGTGAGTGTAATCAGGTTGACCTCCGGCCGACAGTTCGCCCGGACGGCCAGCCCGGACATGCCGGTCCCGGCGGACACGTACACCCGGGTGGCCGGCGCCTCCACCAGCCCGTGGGCGTACTTCTTCCCGTACTGACTGGGCACCACCGGCGGCCCGTACCCCGGCACCACCACCTGCCCGCCGTGGGTGTGCCCGCTCAGCACCAGCCCGACCCGCCGGTCGGTCAGCGTCTCGGCCAGGTCCGGGTTGTGGCTGACCAGCACGACGGCGTCGGTCGCGGTGGCGTCGCCGACGGCGGCGGGCACGTCCGGCCGGCCGGTCCACAGGTCGTCCACCCCGGCCAGCCGGAGCCGGTCGCCGCCCCGCCGCAGCCAGACCCCGCGGTCGGTCAGTTCCTCCACCCCGGCCCGCTTCATCCCGTCCCGGGTGGCCTGCGTCCCCCGCCAGTGGTCGTGGTTGCCCATCACCCCGTACACGCCGAGCGGGGCGGCCAGCGGCTTGAGCAGGTCGAAGCACGGGGCGATGTACTTCTTGTCCGCGTGGTTGTAGTCCCCGCCGAGCACGATCAGGTCCGGGTCCACGGCGAGGGTCGTCCGCACCACCCCGGCGACGTACTCCTCGGACGCGAATGGCCCGTGGTGGACGTCCGTGACGAACGCCACCCGCACCCCGCGGAAGGCGGGCGGCAGGTTCGGCACCGGGATCGTTTGCCGGTCGACGGTGAGGGCGGTCGTTTCGGAGAGGCCGTACCCGGCCCCGCCGAGCACCCCGGCGGCGGCGGTCCCGTACACGGCGGTTCGGAGGAAGGTGCGGCGGTTCATGGTTCCGTCCGGGCGATTGGTTTGCCAACCACACCATACCCGCCGGCTGGCCCCCGGGGCGACGGCAAACCGTTCCGGACGCGATCTCAGTTTTCCGCCCTGACCGGGATTCCGACGTTAACCCCGGTTAACGTCCGGCCGCCGGCCGTCCCGCAGCACGTCCGCCAGCGACCAGCCGAGGTACACGGTGTCGTCGAAGGTGAGCGAACCGCCGTTGGCCCACAGGACCGGGTACTCGCCGGCCGCGTCCGCCGGCTCGGACATGTCGAACAGGTAGAACCCGCCGCCCCCGTCCAGGGCGAACGGCACCGCCCCGGGCATCGTCTCCGGCCACTCGTACAGGAACAGGTACTCCCGCAGCTCCTCCGCTCGGAGCATCTGGAACTCGCGATCGCCGGTCACGAAGGTGCCGCCGTTCGACCGGGCCAGGAACGCCTTGTAGGACGGGGGCAGCGGCCGGGCCGGCATCGCCCAGTTGGCCGGGTCCAGGTGCGGGGACCGCTCCCGCACCTCGCGGACCTCCCCCTCGGTCGGCGGGCTGGCCAGATACCCTTCGAGCAGGCCGTCTTCCAGGAACTGCGGCGGGAGGCCCGGCTCGGGGTGGGCTTCGTCGAACCCGCTGAGCAGGTCGTCGGCCATCGGTCCGCCTCCGGGGCACGGTCGGGATACGGCCTGATGATAGTCGCCGGGGGCGGAAAACGGGGAGGCGGAAGTGTCGCCCCGCAGGGGGCGGTCGAGTCGGGGTGGCCGGATTCGAACCGACGACCTCTTGCGCCCAAGGCAAGCGCTCTACCAAGCTGAGCTACACCCCGTCCGGCACATCATAGCTGCCAACCCGGACACCCGGTAGCCCGACCGGGTTCACCGGTCCAGCTTGAACGACCGGATGAACTCGTCCGCCGACTTCTTGCCGATGGCGTCCTTCGGGCCGGTCACCATCACCTGGTACAGCCGGGTGCCGGACAGGACGAGCACCGCCCGGACGGCGTAGCGGGCGCCCCGGCCGGCCTCCACCGTCACCTCCCGGGCCGGCAGCTTGTCCTCGCCGAAGGTGGTCGGCTGGTTGCGGACGAGGACGCCGTCCTTCCCTTTCAGCCCGTCTCGCGCGCCGGCCAGCAGCTTGTCCGCCGGCACGTCCCGGAACTCCGGCGGGTAGTCGGCGTACACCACCGCGTACACCAGCTTGTCCGGGCCGTCGGCCTTGGCGGTGACGACCGGCACCGTCACCCCGTTGCCGACGGCCAGCTCCTTCGCCTCGGTCTTGGGCGGCTTCGGGAAGTGGACGGTGTACCGGCCGTCCGGCGAGTGGGTCGGGCCGATCGGGTCGTCGGCGACGGCCAGGGCGAGGGCGAGGCAGGTGAGGAGCATGGCGCGAACCCCGGGGGTGCCCTCAGGATACCACCCGGAAACGACGCCGCCCACCGGGCGGCCGGCGGGCGGGACGGTTGGTGCGGTCGGGGGTCAGTTCTTGAGGGCGGCGATGATCCGCTCGAAGTCGTCGTTCGAGTCGAACCCGATGACGATCTGCCCCTTCTCCTTCGCCTTCAGCTTGATCTCCACCTTGACCGCGAACCGCTGCCGCAGGTCGTTCTCCAGCCCGGCGACGTGGGCCGTCTTCTCGGGCCTGGCGGTCGGCTCCCGGTCCGCCTTCGGCTCGGCGGTGGCCGCCGCCTTCTGCTCCTTGACCAGCGCGTCCAGGGCGTGGACCGACAGGTTCTGGAGGATGACCTGCTTGCACAGGGCGGACTGCCGGTCGGCGTCACCCAGCCCTTTCAGGATCTTGGCGTGGCCGAGGCTGACCTGCCCGAGCCGGACGGCGTCCTGCACGTCGGCCGGCAGGCTGAGCAGGCCGACCAGGTTGCTGACGCTGGAGCGGTCGATACCCAGCTTGGCCCCGAGCTGGTCGTGGCTCAGCTTGTACCGGTCCAGGTAGTCCTTGAACCCGAGCGCCTTCTCGATCGGGTTCAGGTCGGCCCGCTGGATGTTCTCGACCAGTGCGGCCTCGTACACCTGCTGGTCGTCGAACGCGACGACGTGGACCGGCACCTCGGCCAGCCCCGTCATCTGGGCGGCTTTCAGCCGCCGCTCGCCGGCGATCAGCACGAACCCGTCCCCGTCCGCCCGGACGACCAGCGGCTGCAACACGCCGTGGGCTTTGACGCTGTCGGCCAGTTGCTTCAGCTCGTCCTCGCCGAACCGCTTCCGCGGCTGGTACGGGTTCGGCTTGATCGAGTCCACCTTGGCGGTGCCGGTCCGGCCGGGTTCGCCCCCCCCGCCGCCGATCAGGGCGTCCAGCCCCCGGCCGAGCCGGGCCTTGGTCGCGTCCATGCGCTCGTCCCCCTACGGATGGCGGTCGTCCCCAACGCCGCCGGTTCCGAGTTCGGCTCATACCAAATCCGCCCGACCGGGGAAGCCGAACCGCCGTTCCACGTGGAACCGTTTGCCCGACCGGCAGGGTCCGGGAAAATGGCCTTGTCCGCTTCGTCGATTTTCTCTTACCATCCCGCCCGCTCGGCCGGGGACTCGGAACCCCCGACCGGGCCGCCGACCGCCGCGGACCGGAACCCACGGCATCGGTGACATCGGGGTCACGGACCGACCCCGCCGGAGAAGAGGTGTCGACAGAAGGATTCGCCCGCACCCCTGACGCTCCCACGTCGCAGACCCGGCGATCCCTTTCGCACCGTCCGGTTCAAACATCAACAGGCGAGCGGCCGGGTTAGACCCCGCCGCGTGAGGCGCCGTCCCGTCGCACGCACTGCGAGGGCAGACGCCCCATCCCGGCGGAGCCGCGCTCCGCCGCTCGCCCTGCCACGGACCGCGAGGGAACGCGCACATGGATGTAAAGCGTGGGCCGATCCTTTTCCGCTGTGACGGCACCCCGGAGCACGGCTGGGAGCCGTTCTACCAGTGCCTGGCGTTCGCCGCGGCGCTGCAGCGCCGCCGCCGGGGGACGCACTTCTTCAGCTACCTGGAGCCTCTGTCGCTGGCCCAGGTGATCAACCGGGGGAACAACGACTGGGCGCCGGCCGAGGTGCCGATGGGCCGGCCCGGGGACGTGGACGCGACCGTCCGGGAGGCCCGCCGGCTGAACGCCGCCGCCGTCGTCGTCGCCGGGTCGGGCGTCACCCCCGACTACCTGCGGGGGCTGGAGCGGGCGGGCGCCCCGGCGCTGGTGATCGACTCGACCGCCGGGCTGACCTTCCCCGGCGGGGTCGTGGTCAACCCGCTGCTCGCCCCGGGGAAGAAGGCGTACCGGCACGAGCGGGGCACGCACCTGCTCCTGGGCCGGAAGTTCGCCCTGGTCCGCGGGCTGTTCCGCCGGCAGCGGACGATCCGGGCGGTCGAGCAGCCCGGCCCGTTCCGGGCGCTGGTGGCGATGGGGGACGACGACGCCGACCAGGCGCTGCTCCGCGCCACCCAACTGCTGGAGATGGCGGCGGTGGACAAGGTGAGCGTCGCCTGCCGGACCCACCACCCGCAGTACCACGACCTGAAAGACCTGGCGGCCGACAGCGGCGGGCGGGTGGAAGTCGTGACCGAGCCGAAGGAGCTGATGACCCGGCTAGTCCGGGCGCACGTCGCCCTGTCCGGGGGGGACGCCTGGAGCCTGGAGCTGGCGTGCGTCGGCATCCCGCAGTTGGTGCTGGCCACCAAGCCGCACCACCACCTGAACGGCAAGCGGCTGGACGACGAGGGGGCCGGCACGTTCCTGGGCACCGCCGCCGACGTGACGTTCGAGCAGTTGGCCGAGGCGGTCGGGATCGTGCTGGACGACCCGATGGAGCGGCTCGGGATGAACCGGTGCGGCCGCAACCTGATCGACGGCCGGGGCGGGGACCGGATCGTCAACGGGCTGGAGATCGTGCTCCACACGCCGCGGCTCAATAAGCTGGTCGAGGCGCGGATGGCGGCGTGAGTAAGGTGGCAGTTTCAAAGCCCACCCCAACGGGGGTGGGCTTCTTCGTCCCCACCCCACATTCCAGTCCCCGCCTCACTTCAACTACACTGATCTCAGCCCCGCGGAGCCAGACCGATGACCAAAGACGAAGTCGCCGCCGCCCTGGACGAGATCGGCACCCTGCTCGCCCTGAAGGGGGAGAACGACTTCCGCACCCGGGCGTACACGACCGCCGCCCGGCTCATCTCCCAGCTCGACGGCGACCTGAACCAGATGGTCGCCGACGGCACGCTGTCCAAGGTCCGCGGGGTCGGGGACGCCATCGTCCAGAAGGTCGGCGAGCTGCTCCGCACCGGCCGGCTGAAGTACCTGGACGACCTGCGGGCGTCAGTGCCGGCCGGGCTGGTCGAGCTGCTGCGGGTGCCGAGCCTCGGGCCGAAGAAGGCGAAAACCCTGTACGACGTGCTGGGCGTCGACTCGCTGGCCAGGCTCCAGGCGGCGTGCGAGGCGGGTCAGGTGGCCGGGCTGAAGGGGTTCGGCGAGAAGACCCAGCAGAAGCTGCTCGAAGGCGTGAAGTACCTCGGCACCGTGGCCGACCGGGTGCGGATCGACCAGGCGCTGCCGCTCGGTTTGGCCCTGCTGGAGCGGGTACGGAAGCTGCCCGGTGTGATCCGGGCGGAGCTGTGCGGCAGCCTCCGCCGGCGGCGGGAGACGGCCAAGGACATCGACATCGTCGCCAGCGCCGCCGACCCGGGGAGCGTCACCGCCGCGTTCGCCAAGCTGCCGGAGGTCAAGCAGGTGGTGGGCCAGGGGCCGACCAAGGCGAGCGTGGTCGCCGCCCTGCCGCTCGACGGCCGGACCATCACCCTGGCGGCCGACCTGCGGGTGGTGAGCGACGACCAGTTCCCGTTCGCCGTCCTGCACTTCACCGGCAGCAAGGCCCACAACATCCGGCTGCGGCAGCGGGCCATCGACCGCGGGCTGGGGCTGAACGACTACGCCCTGGCGAGCGACACCCGGAGCGTGGCGGCCAAGACCGAGGCGGACATCTACAAGGCGCTCGACCTGCACTACGTCCCGCCGGAGATGCGGGAGGACACCGGCGAGGTCGAGTGGGCCGAGGCCCGCCCGGCCCCGAAGCTGGTCGAGCCGGACGACATCCGCGGTGTCTTCCACAACCACACCACCGCGTCCGACGGGCTGGGCACGCTCAAAGAGATGGCCCAGGCGGCGAAGTCGCTCGGGTACGAGTACTTCGGGGTCGGCGACCACTCCCAGTCGTTGACCGTGGCGAACGGCCTGTCCCCGGACCGGGTGCGGGCGCAGTGGGCCGAGATCGACGCCCTGAACGCCAAGCTCAAAGGCTTCCGTGTCCTGAAAGGGACCGAGTGCGACATCCTGGCGGACGGCTCGCTCGACTTCCCGGACGACCTGCTCGCCGGGTTCGACTACGTGGTGGCCAGCGTCCACACCCTGTTCGGGATGAGCGAGGAGGAGCAGACGGCCCGCGTCTGTACGGCGCTGGCCCACCCGGCGGTGACGATGCTCGGCCACGCCACCGGCCGGCTTCTGCTGCGGCGGGAGGGGTACAAGATCGACCTGGAGCGGGTGATCCGGGCGGCCGCCGAGCACGGCAAGATGATCGAGATCAACGCCCAGCCGAGCCGGCTCGACCTGGACTGGACGTGGGTGAAGCGGGCGAAGGCGGCCGGGGTGCCGATCGTCATCAACCCGGACGCCCACAGCCCGGCGGAGCTGGAGCTGGTGCCGTTCGGGGTGAACGTGGCCCGCCGCGGCTGGCTGACCGCGGCCGACGTGTTCAACACCCGCCCGCTGGCCGAGGTGGTGAAGGAGCTGGACCGCCGCAAGGCGGCATGGGTGAAGTGAGTGCTACAGATTCACAGCGGCCACTCGTCCCCGTGATAGCGAGCCTTATAGACGACATGAGGCGGGACGAAGACGCCGACTCTGCCGTCTGCGAGAAATTCCAGATAGCCACCGAGCTTCGGGTTCGGGTGCTTCCACTTGAACCTGATCGGTCGCAACCGACCTTGGCACGCTACGTACCAGTTGACACGCCGTTCGGTGGCGTCGATCCAGAAGACCTCGGCCACAGGCAGTCTTTCTAAAAGGTCGAACGTGTCGTCCCAAGCGTCCGAGTCAAAGGCTTGCTGGACGCAGACGACGACAGCAGGAGTGCGTACGTTTGGCGACCAAACCGGCGAGGTGATTACGACTACGTCGTCACGGCCGCTGAGTTCCTCGGACAATTGCGCCGCGATCTCTTCCGCACTGGCACCATGAGACACGGGCGACCTCATGAACATGAACTAACCACGTCGCGGAGTCACTGTACCCGGTACTGCGGGTTCGCATCCAGATACGTCCGCACCCGGTCGGTGCGGGTGATGGCGTCGCGGAAGAAGTGGACCGCCTGCACCAGTCGGTCGTCCGGCTCGGCGCAGCTGAACCGCAGGAACCCCTGGCCGGCCGGCCCGAAGCACTCGCCGCCCAGGCACGCCACCCCGCGGGCGTCGTCCGCCCCTTCGAGCAGGTACATGGCCAGCCCGTGCGACGTGATCCGGAGTTCGCGGCAGACCGGCTCGACGTTCGGGAAGACGTAGAAGGTGCCGGCCGGCATCAGGACCGTCACCCCCTCCACCTGTCGCAGCTCGTACACCAGCAGTTCGACCTTCCGGCGGAACTGCCGCATCGCCTCGTCCCGCTCGGCGGCGTCGTTCTCCAGGGCCGCCCGGCCGGCGAGCTGGACGAACGGCGGGGTACACGACACCGAGGTGTTGATCATCTTGCCGATCAGGTCGGCGTACCGCGGGGCGGTGACGGCGTACCCGCACCGCCAGCCGCTCATGCTGTAGCTCTTGCTGAACGTGTACGCGGCGACGCACTGGTTCATCATCCCCGGCTCGGCCAGCAGGCTGTGGTGCCGACCGTCCCAGACCATGTGGCAGTACGGCTCGTCGCTGAACACCGCCACGTCCGTTCCCCGGACCCGGGCGGCGATCCCCTCCAGGTCCGCCTTCGTTGCGACCCCTCCGGTCGGGTTGTGCGGCGAGTTGAGGAAGATGGCCTTGGGCCGCTCCGCGGTCTTCAGCCAGCGGTCGATGTCCGCCAGGCCCGGGCGGAAGCCGTTCTCCTGCCGCAGCGGGACCGCGTGCATCACCGCCCCGCGGCGGGCGATGTTCGGGGCGTAGGTCGGGAACGCCGGCTCGAACACCAGCACCTCGTCGCCGGGTTCGAGGAACAGCTCGCAGAAGTACTGCTCGAACGGCTTGGCCCCAGGGGCGACGACGACGTTCTCGGCCGTCGCCGGGACGCCGAACTCGGCGTGAACCGTCCGGGCGATCGTCTCGCGGAACTCGGGCAGCCCGAGGGACGGGGCGTACCGGGTCTGGCCGGCGTCGATGGCGTGCTTGCCGGCCGTCCGGGCGGCGGCGGTGGACGGGACCGGGCTGTCCCCGATCTGCAGGGCGATCACGTCCTTGCCGGCGGCCATCAGCCGGCGGGCGACGGTGAGCACGTCGAACGCGGCCTCGGCGGTCAGCGACCGGGCGAACGACGACAGGGTGACGGGCATCGGCGGTACCGGGGGTAACCGGATTCGGCTACGCGAGTAGCCGGACGAACCCTTCCTGGGTGAAGTGGCGGTCGGTGGTCAGGGCGTCGGTCAGTCCGAGCCGCCGCATCAATACGAAGCTGACCGCATCGCACAGCGAGTACGTTTTGTCCCGGCGGCGGTCGAGCAGGCCCATCCCGGCGTCGTGGAGCTCCTCATCGACCCAGTACAGCTCGACGTGCGGTGACGTTCTGATCTCGCGGACCAAGTTGACGGCCGGGCGCGGGTCACGGAGCCGGCTAATGGCCAAGCTGATGAACTCGGACAGGACGTAGTTATGGATGACCTTCCGGTCCCGCTGGAAGTAGTGTTCTTTCGCCGCCTCGTGGCGCTTTTCAGCCGCATCGAGTAAGCAGAGGAGTCCGGAGGAGTCGAGCAGCATGCTCACCGGCCCTCAGCCATGTACTCCCGGGCGAGATCGGCGTCGATCCGCTCGTTGTCGGCCGAGTTGGGATCACCCGTGCTGATACTCCCGAAATACTTGACGAGCGGATCGGGCCCGGTCGCCTCCGGCCGGCCGGTGTACCGTCGCACGGCAAGCCGGACCATGACCGCCTCCGGCGAGGTTCCGGCCGCCGCCGCATCGGCCTCAAGCCGTGCGAACACGTCCTCCGGCAAGTCGATCGTCAACTTCCGCACCATGAGAGGCTCCTTATGCGACACGACCCGATTCTACCCGTTCGGCTTCTCCTCCGGAACCGCCGGACGGCTGAGCAGCCAGACGGCCAGCAGCACGAACCCATCTAGCAGCAGGTGGAAGGGCACCACCCACACCGCGTCCGGCGCCTCGACGAACCCGGCCATCGCCAGCCGATCGACCTCGGCCGGCGGCAGCCTGTCCCGGAGCATCGCGGCGAGGGCGGCCCACTGTTTGAGGATGTACAGCAGGGCGAGCAGGTGCGTCCACGCGAAGAACAGGAAGCCGGCGGCCAGCAGCCGCAGGGCGCCCCGGTCCGACCGCAGCCGGGGAACCAGGGCGACCAGCCCGACCAGGAGGAATGCGACGAGCAGGTAGAAGTTCCACGCGGCGAGCAGCATCTCCCACCGCTTGAACGTCTCAGCGAACAGGTCGCGGGTGCCCAATGGACTCTCCGTGTGCGTCAACTGTTGTCGGTCGGTCCGTCTGCGCTGGGCGGGGACTCGGCGGCCCCGTCGAACGCCTCCGACACCCACTCCGGGGCCGACTCGGACGAGCGGTCGAACTCGTCCCCGGCGGTCCAGGCCGGGTCGGTCTGGACCGCCCGGACCATCGCCTCGCAGTCGGCGTCCGTCAGCCCATCGGTCGGGGCGGCCGGGTCCAACCCCGATTCGTCGCAGATGCGGTCCGGGTCGCCGGCCTCCGGCGGCAGGTGCTCCCGAAGCGCCTCGCGGACCGGCTTGCCCGGGTGCTCGTCCCGGAGCGTCTGGTGCAGGGCGTGGACGCCGGTCGAGTAGTCGGGGAAGATGGCGAACTCGCCGTCGCAGCCGATCGCGCCGTAGGACGACGACCGGCTGGAGCAGCGGACGTACCCCGGGTTGTTGTACCGCCAGCCGCGGGAGCCGCCGGCCCGGACGGTCCGCCCGTACCCGACGAACCGGGGGCCGCCGGCGCCCTGCTCCCCGAGCACCGGCTTGAGCGGGCGGCCGTCCGGCCCCAGCCCCTGGGAGCGGAGGAACGCCCGCTCGACCAACTGGGCCTCGGCCGCGTCGGGGGCCAGCCGGGCGTCCTGGGCCGCGCTCCGGGCGGCCCGCTCGCCGACGTGGTCGCCGGCGTGGGCACACCGGTCGGCGAACCGCTCCAGCCGGTCCGCGACATCTTCCGGCGACTCGCCCGGCTTCGCCCCGAACAGCCCGGCTAGCCAGTCGAACAGGCCCATGACGGTCCCCGTGTAGGGTACATTGAGGAGGCGTTGCGACGAGCCGTACCGGCCTGGGCAGTTACGACACCCCGCCCTCGTAGGGCGGGTCGAGGAGGCTTTGCGACGAGGCCTGCCGGGAACGGCAACGAGTTCACGACCATTCCTGGCAGGCCTCGCAAAGCCTCGACCCGCCCTACAAGACACGGCCCGGCAACCGCTCCACGAGCTTCGCGGTGCATTCAGGCTCTGAGAAACCCACCCTACGAGACCGGCTCCCCGTCCTCCTGCCGGTGGCGGAAGTAGTCGGCCGCCCACCGGTGCAGGGCCGGCTTGCGACTCGCCCACTCCCAGCAGCCGCTGGCTCCAATGCGGATGTCCCGTGCCGGGTCGAACCCGAACCCGGCCAGCTCCCGGTTGCGGTCCACGTACCGGCGGTCGGCCACCTCCCCGTGCCACAGGTGCAACACCGCCCCCGGCACGAACCCGACCCGGCCCCGGACCCGCGAGTATACGGCCGATGCCCAGCGGGCGAAATAGGCGCGATGACGGCCGGCCGCCCCGATAATCCGGTCCACACAAGTGGAGTCCCAGTCGCCGCAGAAGGCGTGGGCCATCATGTGGTCGCCGCTGCCGGCGATGCAGGCGTCGTACAGCCCGTCGGCCAGCACCTCGCGGCGGGCCGCCCAGGCGAACCCGGTGTGCCCGTGCCGGGCGAAGTCGCCGGACAGGAGGTGCTGCGGGTGACGGCCGTACACCGCCGCGAACCCGGGGTACGAGGTGGCCCCGGGTTCCTCGGCCAGCGACCCGCGGGCGAGCCGCACCGCCCGGTCGAACGGCTGCACCACCGGCCACCGATCGAGGGCGGCGCTGGTCTCGGCCGCCCAGTCCGTGTTGTCGAACAGGAGGTCGGCGTCGAGCCAGGCGACCTTGGGGCAACCGGCCGGCAGCCGGGCGAGGGCGAGGTTGAGCAACCGCTCCTTCTGCCACATCACGTCCCGGCCGCGGACGTGGAACACGCCGTTGCCGGCCGGTAGGTCGAACGGGGCGTCGGCGAACCCGCACTCGACCACGACCGTCGGTAGCCCGGCGGGGAGGGCGGCCCGGAACCGGTCGTAGTTGGCCCGCTTGGTGCGGTACCCGGCCGGGTTGAAGTAGGGGACGATCAGTCCCAGGTCGGCGGCCGGGGTCATGGGTCGCTCGCCGGTCGGACCAGCTTCCGCCACCCGCCGACGGACACGACCAGGCCGTACAGCGTCACGGCCGCCACTGCCCCCAGGACAACGGCCGTCGACTTCCAGTACCAGACGGTGAGGTCGTAGGTGATCGGCTCGAAGAACAGGAGCAAGGCGGTCGTGAACACGACCGACCCGGCCAACAACCCGCCGCGAAGAAGAACTCCCACCCCGACCACCATCGTCAGCACGGCGATCGGGACGACGACGGCCGGACTGAGAGTAGGGTACAGGACGTACATCCACGCCCCGAGTCCGACCAGAATCGGCTCATACAGTCGGCGGGCGCGAACGGCCGTCGCGACCAGGAACGCCAGGAACAGTAATGCCAGGGCTCCCTCCGTGCCGGTGAGCACCATCGCCAGCAGGGACGACAGGGGCCGGTCCGCGGTGGCCCAGCCGACCGGCAGGTCGGGGTCGAATCCGAGCCAGCCCGGGGCCGCCTTGGCCAGCCGCATCAGCCCGGCCGCCGTCGCCCCGCCGGCCGCCCCGACCAGCAACTCCCGGCCGACCCCGGGGTCCGTCAGCCGGCCGGCCAGCAGCCGGGTCCAGCCGACCAGCAGCCGCGGCCACCGCCGGCGGACGAACGGCTCCAGCGCCAGGTAAGCGGCGGCGACTAGCACCGCGTTCAGCCCCACCCGGGCCACCGCCCCGAATGCCAGGTCGAAGTCCCGGTGCCCGTCCCCGACTGGATGGAGGAGGAGCAGTATCACCGCCAGGTGGACCGTCCCGAACGCGGCGGCGAACCGGCCGGCCCCCAGCAGGTCGGCCCGGCCGGCCCGCACGTGCCAGGCCGCCAACCCGGTGCCGACGACGAGCAGCATCAACGGCAGGACGACCTCCCGGGCGGCATACCCCTTGTCGTCGAACCGGCGGAGCTGGGTGGCCAAGTCGTCGTCCGGCCGGGTCCACGGGGCCACCAGCCGGAACCCGACCGGCTCGCCCCGGTCGGCCGCCGCCTCGACCCGCAGCTCAACCCCGGGCCGATCGGGATAGCCGCCCACCCAGGCCGCCCGGCGGTTGTGGGGCACCCGCCACCCCCAGGCCGGGTCGCACGGGCGGAAGGCGGCCGGGTCCAGCCCGGCGGCGGCGAACAGCGGCTCCCAGTCCGGGTTACCGCCGGCCGGCACGCGACCGGCTGGAACCGCCCGCTCCAGGGCCAGCAGCCGGCCGACCGGATCGACCTGCACGGTTGCCGACCCGGGTAGCCCGACCGGCGGGGCGGTGGAGGTGACGACGGCAACCGTCCGGCTGACCGGCTCGGCCACCAGCGGCACCGGGTTCTCCCGGTACCAGTAGCGGACCTCGGTCAGCCGGCCGTCGGCCAGCGGGGCCAGCCGGTCCGCCCCCGGGTCGTGGGTGTTCCGCCAGGTGAACAGGTCGAGGTTGGCGTCGAACCCGCCGGCCATGTCGGCCACATGGCCGGCCGGGCCGTACCGCCGCAACATCCCCTGGGCCGCGGCCCGCAACTCGGCCGGCGGTCGGCTCGGCGTCAGCCGCAGCTCGCTCGTCCAGTCCGACATGACCATGACGGCAGATACCATCAGGCCCGTCCACGCCGTCAGCAGCAGCGCCACTCGTCGGCTCAGTCGGCCCTCGCCGCCGGCGTCCGCCACCGCCTCCGCCGTCGGCGTCTGGCCCGACGCCAACGCCGCGTTCAGGGCCGCGTCCCCGGGCAGCGCCCGCCACACCTCATGCGCCGACGCCGGCCGGTCCTTCGGGTCGAACGCCAGGCACTTCAGCACCACCCGGTCCACCTCCGGCCCGACCCCGGGGGCCAGCTCGGACGGCTTCGCCGGCGGCGACTTTTGCAGGTCGATCAGCTCCTTGCGGGTCGGCCCGACGAACGGCCGGCGGCCGGTCAGCAGCTCGTACACCACCACCCCGAGGGCGTACACGTCGGTCCGCTCGGTGATCGCCCCGCCGGCCAACTGCTCGGGCGCCTGGTACGCCGGGGTGCCGGCGTAGGCGTCCGCCCCGGAGACGCTCGCCGCCGTGGCGGCCAAGCCGAAGTCGGTCAGCTTCGCCCGGCCGCGACCGTCCACCATCACGTTCGCCGGCTTCAGGTCGCGGTGGACCAGCCCCTCCTCGTGGACCGCCTGCAACCCGAGGGCGATCTGCCGGCCGAGGTCGCAGGCCACGTCGGGGGTGAGTCGGCCGACCCGCCCGAGCGCCCCGGCCAGGTCGTCCCCGGGGATGAACTCCATGCTCAGGAAGCTCTGCCCGCCCGCCTCGCCGATGTCGAACACCCGGCAGACGTTCGGGTGGGACACCTGCCGGGCGGCGGCCACCTCCTTGCGGAAGGCGGTGAGACGGGCGGGGTTGGCGGCGAGTTGTTCGGGCAGGAACTTGAGGGCGACGGCCACCCCGAGGGCCAGGTCGTCGGCCCGATAGACCTCGCCCATGCCGCCGCGGCCGAGCGGGGCGACGATCCGATACCGGTCGGCGAGCAGTGTCCCCGGGGCGAGCCGGAACCCGGTCGGGTCCGGTGGCGGGCAGGCCCCGCGGGTGAGGGTGAGGAGCGGGTCGGCCGGGGCGGCGGTGTGGGTGAAGGCTTCGGACGGGGGCGGCAGGGCGACGGTGGCCCCGCCGCACGCCGGGCAGCCGGCGGGGTCGGTCAGCGGCGCCGAGCAGGCCGGGCAGCGGGACATCGGCCGCCAGTTTACCCGCGGCGCGGGGCGAACGCCACGGTCCTACTGCTTCGCCCCGATCGCCTTCGACAGCGGCTGGATGACGTTCGGCACCACGTAGTCCGTCACCAGCTCGTCCAGCAGCCGCCGCTGGTTGTGGTAGCTGTCCACGAACGTTTTGAACGGCTGCTTGCCCCAGAACTGGCGGACGGTGAAGTACACGCTGATCGGGCTTTCCGAGAAGTTGCCCGTCCGCACCTGGTACGCCGTCGTCCGGGTCTCGACGGTCAGCCGGCCCTGGAGCTGGCAGCCGTCGTCCAGGGCCATCAGCACCGCCGGCTGGTACAGAAGTACACGTCCGGCCGGCAGCTTGGTTAAAGACTCCAGCGGGCCGTTGGCGGCCAGCGCCTCGGCCACCACCTCGTCGTGGTTGCCGGCGTACAGGAAGTCGAAGTAGTACTGCACGTCCAGGGCGTCCGCGTCCAAGCCGCCGAACCCCAGGTGGTACGGCACCATGCCGAGCAGCCGCTCGTTCTGGGCGTCCGCGTCCTCCAGGGCCGGCGGGTTGACGAACCCGCTGCACAGCCGCCGCTGGTCGAGCGTCACCCACCGGTAGCTGCCGGACTCCCGGTCCTCCTCCAGGGCGAACTCGTTCGCGTCCCGTTTCTCGAAGTCGGTCATCTTCGGGAACTGCCGCTGGACGGCCTCGAAGAAGTGGATGACCGTCTCCCGGCTGGTCGGCAGGTCGACCTTGGCGGAGAGGTACATCGTCACCCCGAAGTCGTCGCACAGCGTTCCGAACGAGTTCATCGAAGTTCCTTTCGGCTCACCCCGTCCGGCCGGCCGGTTGCCCGACGACCGACACCGGGGTTCACCCATTCTTCGGGGGGCGGCCGAAAGTTGCAAGCACGGTGGTGGAGCGGGCGTAGCTCTGTTTACTTTGGTTTTTCTCCCCCTCTCCGCTTCGGGGAGGGGGCCGGGGGAGGGGTGAAACCTCTGACCAGCCACTGAGACTCCAAAATCGAGGCGACGGGTGGCAGTCGTAACCCCTCCCCCGGCCCCCTCCCCGAAGCGGAGAGGGGAGAAAACACCATCTCGTCCGCCTAACCTGACGCACGACCGGTCGGTACGTGCGGCGAGCCGCGACCTGCGGTCGCGGCTCGCGTGCGTGTAACCGTTTGACTCAGGCCACTTTGAGCAGCTTGGCCGGGGCCGGGACGCGGAGTTCGGCCTTGTCCAGCCACTTGCCGGCGTCCGGGGCGCCCTGCCACTGCTGGAGCTTGATCGTGCCGACGCGGTCCTTCTCCTCCTCGTCCAACAGGGCGACGAAGGCGTCCGGGTAGCCGGCCCGGACCTGGGTGGACGACCGGCCGACGAACAACAGCGCCTCCTGGCCGTCCAGGACCGCCACCGCCCGCCACCCTTGTGCTTTAGCTTCGGTTTGGATGAACATCGTCGGTCCCTCCCTGGACTGTTGCAGGTGTGAGTCGCGTCCCATGCGACCGGGATAAACTGACGAGTCCGGGTGGGAGAGTCAAGAAAAAAGTTCGGCGATTCGGCCGGAATCCCTCAAGTCAGCGGACCCGGAAGGTGATGCGGCCACGGGTTAGGTCGTAAGGGGACAGTTCCACTTTCACCCGGTCCCCTGGGATGATCCGGATGAAGTGCTTCCGCATCTTCCCGGCGACGTGGGCGACCACCTCGCCGCCGATGTCCAGCTCGACCCGGAACTGGGTGTTGGCCAGCGCTTCCTTCACCCGCCCCTCCACCTCGATGGCTTCCTCTTTGGGCATACCTCCCCCTGCGCCCCAGTAACCGACGACAGCGCCCGGCCGGGCCACATGACCCGTTCGCTGGGCGCTGTCTGGGAATCGCATTTAACCGGGCCGGGTGCCGGCTCAACGGGCCGGGTTAATACCGGTCGCCGCCGTCGCCGCCCCCGCCGTATCCGCCCCCACCCCCGCCGTAACCACCGCCCCCGCCGCCGTACCCGCCTCCACCGCCGCCGCCATACCCGCCGCGACCGCCGCCCCCGCCACCATACCCGCCGCGGCCCCGGCCGCCGCTCCCGCCACCGCCGTACCCACCGCCACCCCCGTTGCCTTCCCGGGGCTTGGCCACGTTCACGGTCAGCGGCCGACCGTTGAACGGTGAGTTGTTCAGCGCCTCGATGGCGGCGTTGGCCTCCGCCTCGGTCATCATTTCGACGAACCCGAACCCGCGGGACCGGCCGGTCTCCCGGTCCGAGATCACCTGGGCCTTACCCACCTGCCCGTACTGGGCGAACAGTTGGTACAGGTCGTCTTGCGTGGTTTGCCACGGCAGGTTGCCGACGTAGATGTTGATGGCCATGAGCGAAGCCGAGCTAGCCCCAACGCCGCCCCCGGACACCGACAAGGCGCCGCCGGACACCCGACGGCGAACCTAACCCCCGGCGATACCGGCCCCCAGCGGAAACCCGCGGCTGGCGTGCGAGTGCGTGAATGGTAATGGCCGGTCAAGGGCAAGCAAATGGATTTCCCGAAAAAAAAGCGGACCCCGGGGACGTTCGCCCCGGGGTCCGCGAGTCCGGCCCGAACCGGCCGTCAGCCGACGACCGCCAGCACGTCGTCCTCGGTCATCACCAGGTAGTCCTTGCCGTCCACGTTCACCTCGTTGCCCGAGTAGCTGGTGAACAGCACCCGGTCGCCGACCTTCACCTGGAACGCCGACCGCTTGCCGCTGTCCAGCAGCTTGCCCTCGCCGACGGCCAGCACCTTGCCCTGCTTCGGCTTCTCCTTGGCGGTGTCCGGCAGGATGATCCCGCCGGCCGTCTTGTCGTCCGCCTCCAGCCGCTCGACCACGATCTTGTCGTTCAACGGGACGATCTTCATCAGTTGCCACTCCCAGGGTCAGTAGGGTTAGGGTCCGGTTCGGGCCGGGCCGGCGGGGCGTCCGGGGGCACCCCGTACACCTGCCGCAGCGCCCGGCCGAGGGTGTGCAGCACCACGTTCTTGTTTACGGGTTTCGGGATGACGCTGTACACCTGGGCCAGGAACGCCTGCCGGATCAGCTCCCGGGTGGCGTCCGCAGTCACCAAAATGGCCGGCAGCAGGTCGTTCACCAGCCGGGCCTGTTGCAGCGCCTCCAGCCCGGTCATCCGCGGCATGTGCATGTCGAAGAACACCAGGTGGACCAGCTCCACCCGGACGATCTCGATCGCCTCCTCGCCGGACCCGGCCTGGACGGTCTGGAACCCGCGGTCGGCGAGCAGCCCGGCCAGGGCGGACCGCGACCCCGGGTCGTCGTCGGCGACCAGGATCGTGAACCCGGGTTCGGGCAGCGGGCCGGCTTGGGGCTGTGGTTCGACTATCATCCGTACACCTCCCCGGGGCGGTGACAGGCCCCGCGGACCAGGCCGTGCATCCCTCGCGGAAGGACCAGTTTGCCGACCGGGTGTGCAAACCCGGTGCCGGCGTCCGGCTCGCGACGGCTGACCCTCCGGAACATTATACCCTGACGCTAGTTAGCGGCGTATGGCCGGGCGTGTGGAGGGGCGCCGCACCGGGGCGACTGCCTGCCGGAGTGACAGGCTGGCAGGGCACGGCCGCCGGCTCGGGCTTACCGCCGTTTGAGCCGGTCCGGCGACCAGTCCGCGTCGGTCAGCCCGGTCGGGATCTTGAACCGGTCGAAGCAGTAGTACTCGACCTCGCGGCCGTCCGGGTCGGTGGTGACGACCAACACCGGCAGGTTGTGCCCTGGCGACTTCGGGTTCGGGTCGAAGAACACCTGGCGGCTGCCGCCGCGGGGCAACTGCGGGTCGGCCCCGGGGGGCACCTGCCCTTCGATCCCGACCAGCGGGTACGGGTACTCGGGCCGAGTGACCGCCCCGGTCGCCCGGATCTTCACCCCGGGGTCGCGGTCGGCAACGCTCACTGCCTTGGTCAGCCCGGCGATGATCCGCCCCAGCCCGGCTTCGGTCACCTTGTACCGGCTCTTGGCCAGAAGCTGCTTGTCGTCCGGGTCGAGTTCCGTCTTGAACCCGACCCCGACCAGCCGGTTGTCGCCTTTGCCGGTGACGATGTGGACCTTGTCCCCGTACCGGCCCTGGACGTACAGCAACTCGCGGCCCTCGCCGGGTCCGGACTGCACCTGCATGTACAGGCTGAGCGGCTGCTTGCGGAACCGGTACAGCACCTCGTTCTGAGGCAGCGGCTTGCCGGCCACCACCTCCCGCTTGGTCAGCCGGGCCTCGAACTCCGGCACCGTCGCCCACCGGCTGTTGGCCGCATCGACCAGCGCCTTGACCGCGGCCAGGTCGGTGGACGGGGCGGACGACGGCGGCGACTGCTGGGCCGGCGGGGCGTTGGTCGGTGCGGGGAGGGTCGGTGGCAGGGCCGGCGAAGTCGGCTTCGGGTCGGGGTCGCGGCGATCTTCCCGCCGCTCCTCCCGGCGGCGGCGCATCTCCTCCAGCCGGCCGCGCACCGGTGGTATCCCCTCGGACGAGGTGGCCGTGGCCGGCGTGATCCCGGGGCCGGGGTCGTCCGGCTGGACGGCGGCCGGGCCGCCGGGGCCGGGCATGGACGGGACGATGCCGGCCGTCACCGCGTCGGCCCGGGGCAGGGCGACGGCCGGCTCCGGCGGCGGGGCCGGGTCGGGCGGCGGCAGCGGCGGGGCGGGGGCGGACACCGGGACCGTCGGCACCGGCGGGCTGAGCGGCGGCAGGTTCCGGTCCCGGTCCCGGCGGGCGTACAGCCGCGAACACCCGGCCCCGAACACGACGGACCCCACGACGACGGTGGTGGCCAACCGGCGGGTGTTCATGCGGGCCTCCGTGCGGCTCAGACGATCCGCGAAACCATACCCGCGCCACGGCCGACGGGCAACCCCGCCCCCGGTGTGACGGTCGTGTGACTGACCTTGCCGAACCGGCCGCGGCCCGGACACTGAACGCAACCCGTTGGGAGACAGCGATGCCGGTCCGCGTCATCTTCGTGTGCGTCGAGAACTCGAACCGGTCGCAGATGGCCGAGGCGTTCGCCCGGATGTACGGCGGGCCGGGGGTGGAGGCGGTCAGCAGCGGCAGCCGGCCGAGCGGGCGGGTGAACCCGAAGGCGATCGCCGCCATGGCCGAACTCGGCTACGACCTGACCACCCACGCGTCGAAGGGGTTGGAGGCGTTCAACGGCCAGGTGTTCGACGCGGCGGTCACGATGGGCTGCGGCGACGAGTGCCCGCTCGTGGTGGCGAATCGCCGGGCCGACTGGCAGATCCCCGACCCGCGGGACATGGGGCCGGACGAGTTCCGACAGGTTCGTGACCTGATCGGCGCGAGAGTGAAGCAACTGCTCGACGACCTGGGCGTGACGCGCTGACCCCGAACCCCCACCCGCAATCGTGGGTGGGCAGCGTGACGTTATCGCTTCCGCACCGCCACGTGCACGCTGGTCCAGACGTGCGGCCCGTAGGCCAGGACCAGGTGCGGGTAGCGGCTCCAGTCCAGCTTGTGGAAGTACAGCGCCCCGTACTGCTTGGTGTGCCGGTCCACGTCGGCCAGTCCCTCGGCGAACGGCAGGGCCGTCCGCCGGGTGGCGTCGGAGAGGGTCAGGTCGAGCGGGGAGAGCGGCTCCCAGTCGGCCGCCTCCAGGATCCACTCCCGCAACTCGGCCTCGGTGAACAGGTGGGCGCCGGGGATGCCCGGGCCGGGGCCGGCCAGCCGGTACTCGGTGGCCAGGGTCAGCACCCCGCCCGGTTTCAGCACCCGGGCCATCTCCCGGACCGCCCGGCGGATCTCGTCCGGCCCGCCGAAGTG
The DNA here is from genome assembly GCA_046350115.1 of Gemmataceae bacterium. GTDB lineage: Bacteria > Planctomycetota > Planctomycetia > Gemmatales > Gemmataceae > JAXMAZ01. The sequence goes on along the minus strand of JAXMAZ010000010.1, from coordinate 127,495 downwards.
CTCCAGGCTGCTGCTGGAGAAGATGCCGTCGAAGGTGGCGTCCTCGTACTGCAGGTCGAGGGCGTTCATGTGCTGGGCGACCAGCCGGCGGGGGTTCCACGCCGCCGGCCAGAACCGGCCCGGGTCGGTGAGCAGCAGCGGCGGCGCCTGGTCCTGCCACCCGCCGGCCCCGAGGTACAGGTCGGTGGCGAACACCCGGCGGACGAGGTTGGTCAGGTGGAAGACGGTCGGCTCGCCGCCGGCCCCGACGCCGAGCAGTTCGGCGTCCGGCCGGACCGCCCCGCCCGCCTCCAGGGCGCGGACGGCCATCGCCACCTCCCAGTGCTTGCGGTACTCGACCCGCTTCGGGAACAGCGGGCCGAACCGGGCGACCTCGTGCGGGAACACCCGCCGCAGCACCGGGAGCAGGTCCGGGTGGCTGAAGTCGGCCAGGTCGCACAGCTTGCAGTGCGGGAGCATCGGCGGGCGTCCGGGGGGTGTGCGGCAGCGTACCCGGCCGGGGCCGGCCGCCGCAAGGCCGCTAGTGCCTCCGGTTGGTGGATGGGCTGTCTTCGCTCCCCCTCGCCGCTTGGGGGAGGGGGCCGGGGGGGAGGGGTTAGGATCACCACCCGTCACGGCGGCTTGTAAGCCGCGGGAACGGGTCGGTGTCGTCACCCCTTCCCCCGGCCCCCACCCCGAAGCGGAGAGGGGGAGGAAAACCCAGGCTGCCGGAGGCGCTACCGCAAGCCTGGGGCGGTTGCACGCCGGCGTGTGACCCGGTAGCCTGGCCGGCCGGCGGCACCGTCGGCCGCCGGTCGTCAACCCGAGGTGGTGATGTCCCGTCGTTTTGCCGCCGTCGCCCTGGCTCTCGCCGCCGGCTGGGCCGTTGCTCGATCCGACCGCAGTCCGGATGCGGCTCGTCCCGACTTGAAAGCCGAGTTGATGGCCGCCGACCGGGCGTTCGCCAAGGTGACGGCCGAGAAGGGGTTGGACGGGTGGCTGAGCGCGTTCGCCGACGACGCCGTCCGCGTCGCCCCACTCGGCGGCAAGGCCCACGTCGGCAAGGCGGCGGTGAAGGAACTGGACGCGAAGCTGTTCGCCGACCCGGCTCGCCGGCTGGTGTGGGAGCCGACCGACGCCGGGGCGTTCGCCGACCCGAACTACGGGTTCACCACCGGCCGGGCGAAGTTCCTGGCGAAGCAGGCCGACGGCACGGAGCAGGTCGTTGGGACGACGGCGTATGTGACCTGGTGGCGTAAGGACGCGAGCGGGACGTGGAAGGTGATCCTCGACACCGGGGCAGAGACGCCGGCGAAACCGTAACGCCCGTTTGGGGTTCGGCCGACGTGGCGACTAGGGTAGCGGCGCTCGAGAGCCGTCCTCCGTCCCCCAGGGTGCAGACATGCTCCGGTTCGCGCTCCTGTTCCTGGTCGTCGCGATCATCGCGGCCGTGTTCGGGTTCGGCGGCATCGCGGCCGAGTCCGCCTGGATCGCCAAAATCCTGTTCTTCCTGTTCCTGGTCCTGTTCGTCATCTCCCTGATTATGGGCCGCCGCGGGCCGCCCGCCGTCTGAGCGGGCGGCCTCGGGGCCGATCGGGGTCGGTTCGATGTAGGGTGCGTTGAGGAGGCTTGGCGACGAAACGCACCGGCCCGGCAACGACCGTGTCGGATGGGTGGAGCCCCGGCGGTACGTTCCGCAGAGCCTCCACGCACCCAACGAGAGCCGGGTCGACGTAGGGTGCGTGGAGGGAGGGCTTGGACGACCGGAACGCACCGGCCCGACAACGACCGCAACCCGAGGCGGGAAGTCCCAACGGTGCGTTTCGCAGAGCCTCAACGCACCCTACAGCCGGACACCGGAGCCGGGGCGGCAACGAAGCCGTAGCCCCCGAGGCCGCGGCCCGCCTATTACTTGGGGCGGGGTCCGAAGTGTCCGAGGGCGGGGCGATGAGGGGCGGGCGGTCGTACCTGGCGCTGGCCGGATGGGTGGCGGTGAGCTTGGCGGCCGGCGCGATCGGGGCGGTGGTCAGCGGGCCGGACGTCTGGTACGAGGCGCTCGACAAGCCGGCCTGGACCCCGCCGAACGGGCTGTTCGGCCCAGTCTGGACCGTCCTGTACGTGCTGATGGGCGTGGCCGCCTGGCTGGTGTGGGAGCGGCGGCACACGGTTTCAGTCGGCCGGCCCCTGACCTTGTTCGCCGCCCAGCTCGGGCTGAACGCCGCCTGGTCCTGGCTGTTCTTCGGGTTCCACCGGCCCGACCTGGCGTTCGCCGAGATCGTCGTACTTTGGGCGGCGATCGCGGCCACGGCCGCGGCCTTCGGGCGGGTGTGGCCGGCGGCCGGCGGGCTGCTCCTGCCGTACCTGGGGTGGGTGACGTTCGCCACCGCCCTGAACGGCTCGATCTGGCTGCGGAACGGCTGACCGCGATCGTCCGAAGCCCTGGCGAGCCGGGGGCGTCAGCCCCCGGGTTTGAGCCTCCCACTCCCGGGGGCTGACGCCCCCGACTCGCCAGAACCTGTCACCGCAGCCGGGCCAGGGCCACCCCGGCGGCGACCGCCAGCCCGGTGCCGACCGCCCCGACCCCGAGCATCACCAGATCCCGGCGGGTCAGCTCGAACGGCGACCGGGCCGGGTGGGTGGCCACCAGCTCGACGTTCACCTCCGACCGCGGGGTGATCGGCGGCGGGGGGGGCGGGGGCGACGGCGGGGGGACCGGGAGGACGTCCGCCGACTCGGTCCGCAGCCACTCCTGGTAGGCCGGCAGGACGGTCGAAGCGGCCGCATCCGCCCCGCCGGACGGCAGGAACGCGGCCAGGGCGGTCGCTGCGTCCGCCGGGGTCGCGTACCGGTCGGCCGGCCGTTTGGCGGTCATCTTGTCGAACACCGCCTGCAGCCCGGCCGGCACCCCCGGGGCGACGGCCGCTAGCGGCGGCGGGGCGGTGGTGGCGTGTTGCACCATCTGCCCCATCGCCGTCGTCTCCGGGTACGGCGGCCGGCCGGCGATGGCGTGGAACAGCACGCACCCCAGGCTGTAGATGTCCGCCCGGACGTCGGCCGTCCGGGCGTCCCGGGCCTGCTCCGGGGCCAGGTAGTCCGGGGTGCCGAGGATCGCCCCCTCCCGGGTCAGCTCCAGGTCGCGGGTGTCCGGGGTCTTGTCGTCGAACAGCTCCCGGCCGATGCCGATGTCCAGGATTTTGACGGTGCCGTGCAGGGTGGTGTCCGGCCCGCGGCGGTCGCCGGGCACCACCATCAGGTTGCTCGGCTTCAGGTCCCGGTGGACCATCCGCTTTCCGTGCAGGTGCTGGAGGCCGTGCAGCGCCTGGCAGGCCAGCCGGGCCGCCTCCCCGACCGGCAATTGTTTGCGGCGGGCTAGCACCTCGTCCAGCGTCTCCCCGTCCAGGTGCTCCATGACGATGAAGTGCCGGCCGTGGTCCTGGCCGAGCTGGAACGCCCGGACCACGTTCGGGTGGTCGAGCTGGGTGAGCAGCCGGCCCTCCCGCTGGAACCGGGCCAGCACCCGCGGGTTCTTCGCCCGGCTGGCCGGCAGCACCTTCAGGGCGACGATCTGTCCCGACGGGTGGCGGGCCTTGTACACGCCGGCCGTCTGCCCCTTGCCCAGCCGGTCGAGGATGACGTACCCGCCGAGGAAGAAGCCGTCCGTGTGCCCCCGCTGGAGGAGGGCGGCCTGGTACTCGGTCAGCGGTGTGGTCTGGGCGACGAACTTGCGGAACCCGTCCACGTCGGCGTCCGCCCCGCCCTGGGCCTGCCACTTCTCGAAGACCGCCTCGACCTCCGGGTCCGGCAGCAGCCGGCTGCGGGTCAGGACCGCGACGTACCCGGGGACGGTGAGGGCGTGGACGGGCATGACCGGTGTCGGACCTCAGTGAGCGGTCAGACGGAGTGCCTGAGCGATCATCCCGGGTGCGGCCTTGCTAACCCCGAAGGGGTGTCCGGTAATGGCCAGGGGTGGAGGCTTTGCGGAACCTCTGGACCCGTGCATGGGGGTCCGTCCGTTGCCCCAACGGGGCGACCCGCGGGTCGCCCCGGTGGGGCTTCGGGGGGGGCCGACCAGGGATCCCGCAAAGCCTCCACCCCTGGCTATTGTCGGTCGCCCCTTCGGGGCTGCAAGGCGGAATGCGGGTCACTTGGCCGCCCGGATCGACTCCAGGGCGGCCGGGTCGGAGCGGTACAGCTCGTCGAGGGCGGCCAGGGCGGAGGCCTTCTCGGCCGGCGGGAGGGCCTTCACGCGGTCCAAGGCGGCGGTCAGCCCGGCCCGGTCCGGGGCGGACGGCGGCTTGCGGTCCAGCTCGGCCAGCCCGACGGCGGCCAGCCGCACCCACCCCTTCTCGGCTTCTACGCCGGCGAACCCGGTAGACAGCGCCTCCCACGTCCGCCGGGCGGCGGCCGCCTCCCCAGCTTGAGCCAAGCGTAGGCCGTGGTAGAACAGCCGCTCCGCCTCGGACCGGTAGCGGACCAGCCGGCCCTGCTCGACGGCCCGGCGGAGTTCGCGGCGGGCGTCCACCCTGGCCCGGGTGGCGGCCACCTCGTCGGCGTACTGGTCCGGGAACTTCCGGCTGAGCGGTTCCAGGTACTCGTCCCACGCCCGCTCCCAGTCGGCCGGGTCGTCGGACGCCAGCAGCGGCCGGGCCGGGGCCATCAGGTCGTCGGCCGACGGGCCGGGGCGGAACAGCAGGAACAGGGTCAGCCCGAGCACCGCCAGGAACAGCGGGACCACCACCGCCGGCCGGGACAACAGGGGCCGTGCGGGCGCCGGCTCCGGCACCCCCACGTCCGGCAAGGCCGGCACCAGCTCGGACTTCTCCGCCAGGTCGGCCGGCCAGGCGACCGCCCGCCCCTTCCGCTCCTGCTTGCCGCGGACGCGGTCCAACTCCTCGATCACCGCTGCCGCTGACCCGGGCCGGCGGCTCGGGTCTTTGGCCAGCAGCTCGCACACCAGCTCGTCCAGCTCGGCCGGCAGGTCCGGGGCGAACAGGGCCGGGCGGTCGGGCAGGGCGTAGCAGTGCTTGTGCATGAACTCGGCGGTCGTCGCCGCGGCGAACGGCGGCCGGCCGGCGATCAGGGTGTACGCCACCCCGCCCAGGGCGTACAGGTCGCTGCGGCGGGTGAGCGGCTTGCCGGTGAAGTGCTCCGGGGCCAGGTAGCCGGCCGTCCCCCACGGGTCCGGGGGGAGGGCCGCCGGGGGCAGGGCCAACGCCCGGGTGACGCCGAAGTCCGTCACCTTCACCGACCCGTCCGGGCGGACCAGCACGTTGGACGGCTTCAGCCCGCGGTGCAGGATGCTGCGGTGGTGGCCGTGCTTGAGCGCCCGGGCCACCTGGGCGAAGACGCCGACCACCTGGCCGGCCCAGTCCAGCCCCGGCGGGCCGCCGGCCGCCCGCGGACGGGTCTTGAGCAGGGTGGCACAGTCCGTCCCGTCCACCAGTTCGGAGGCGTACCACGGGGCGCCGGCGTGGACCCCGGCGTCGAAGAACCGGGCGACGTTCGGGTGGGTCAGCCGGTGGAGGGCGAGGATCTCGCCGGGGAACCGGGCGACCACCTCCGGGGCCAGGGCGGCCGGGTGGGTGAGCACCTTGACGGCGGCGGCCCGGCTCGGGTCGTGGGCGTCGGCGGCCCGGTACACGGTGCCGAGCGGCCCGCGGCCGATCTCCTCCCCGAGCACCCAGTTGCCCAGCGTTGCCCCGGTCATGCGGTCACGATACCGGATGGGCCCGGCCGGGTGTAGGGCGGTGCCGACGCTTTGGGAGGCCCGCCGGCCCGGGCGACGGCTCGAAGTCCCACCGGCGGGCCTCGAAGACTCGGCACCGCCCTACAATTGCGGCATGACCGCCCTCCTCTTGATCGCCCACGGCAGCCGCCGGCCGGAGGCGAACGCCGACCTGCAACACGTCGCCGACCGGATGTTGGCCCGCGGCCGGTACCCGGTCGTCCGGGTGGCGTACCTGGAACTGGCCGAGCCGACCATCGCCGCCGGCGGAGCGAGCTGCGTCGAGGCCGGGGCGACGGGCGTGGTGATGGTGCCGTACTTCCTGTCCCCCGGCGTCCACGTCCGCGAGGACCTGACCGCCGCCCGGGACGAGCTGGCCGAGCGGTTCCCGCATGTCGCGTTCAAACTCGCCGAACCGCTGGGCGGACATCCGCTGCTGCTGGACGTCGTCGAGCAGCGGGCCGTTGAGGCCGGCTGACGGCAAAACACGAACACCCGACCCCGTTGCCAGGGTCGGGTGTTGCGGTCGCCCTACACGACGGAGGGGGCCCCGATCAATACTTGGTCATTTCCATCAGCATCTCCCGCTGCACGTCCGGGTTCTGGCCGGCGTACAGGTGGAGGTGGTCCTTGTCGATGTACACCACCTGCACCCGCTGCTTCTTCAGGTACGTCGGGAACGGGTGGGACGACTGGATGGTCTCGGTGTAGTACACCGCACACTCCCAGTGGCAGTGGTGCAGCCGGGCCATGCCGACCAGCGGGAAGAACCGCGGCGGGTCGATCTTGTCCACGATCCGGTTCTTGACGATCACGATGTCGTCCCGGAACTCCTCGTACACGAACGGCACCCCGCGGATGCCCTTGGGCAAACTCCGCAGCACCTCCCGGTCGCTCGGCGGGTCTTCGCACAGCGGTTCCGGGAACCCGTCCCGGACCGGCGGCAGGACCGGCGTCCGGTGGTCGTTCTTGTGCTGGTATTTCTCTTCCATCCGCTCAGCCACCCACGGCTGAACGGGGACCACGACCGGCGGGACGCCGCAGCCGGACGCGAACGGGGCGACGGCGGCCGCCACGAGCAGCAGTTTGGAGCGAAGCCCGGACATGTCTCCCCCTACGTCAGTTGGCGGCACCGGCATGGACCCCGAGGCACCCCCGGCCGGAAGTTTCCCCCCAGCCGGCCGGGCTGATGCCTCGATAGGGTGGGGTCCGCTCGGTCGAGCCGTCCCGTCCTTGGCTGCGGAATGTATCGGACGCCCGGTCCGGGGGAGTTGATCGAAAACTGCCGGGAGTCGGGGGGCGGGAGTCGGGAGTCGGGTCCGGCCGCGGCGCCGGAGTGGCCCGGGAAAGCGGGGCAGTCGTGGCCGACCGGGAAGCCAGACCCCCTAGGATGGTGGGGCAGGCTGGGGTGTTCCCAACCGCTCCCGACACCCGACACCCGACTCCCGATGGTCTACCTGTCCCGCATCTACACCAAGTCCGGCGACCAGGGCGAGACCGGCCTGGGGGACGGCACCCGGGTGCCGAAAGACCACGCCCGGGTGACGGCTTATGGCGAGGTGGACGAACTGAACGCCTGCCTCGGGCTGTTCGCCGCCCACTGCCCCGGCGGGCCGGAACTGGAGCTGGTGCGGGGCATTCAGAACGACCTGTTCGACGTGGGGGCCGACCTGTGCGTGCCGCCGGCCGATGGGGAGCAGAACGCCCTGCGGGTGACGGCGGGGCAGGCAGAGCGGCTGGAGCAGGCCATCGACCGGCTGAACGAGCGGCTCGACCCGCTGCGGAGCTTCGTCCTGCCGGGCGGGACGCCGGCGGCGGCCTGGCTGCACCTGGCCCGGACCGTCTGCCGGCGGGCCGAGCGGGCGGTGGTCACGCTGACGCGATCGGAGCCGGTCAACCCGCAGGTGGTGATCTACCTGAACCGGCTGAGCGACTTGCTGTTCGTTCTCGCCCGGGTGGCGAACGACGACGGCAAGGCGGACGTGTTGTGGGTGCCGGGGCAGAGCCGCTGAAAGTAGGGTCCGCTGTGCGGACCGATTGGACCCCCACGGTCCGCACAGCGGACCCTACCCCAGCGCCCCGAAAGCCCACCCGCTGCGGCGGGTGGGCCGTGGCGCTGCGTCAATAATTCGGCACGGTATCACTCGGGGTGGCCGGACTCCCCGCCCCCTTCTTCTTCGGGGCCGGCCGGCTCGGTATCGGCTGCGGCGGAACGTTCGGCGACGCACCCGGCGAGCTGCTCGACGGCACCCGATCACTGGCCGGCAGCTCCTGAATATTCGGCCCGGCGGACGGGAGAATGGCCGGGACCGATTCGTCGGACGTCCGCGGAACAGTCAGTGACGGCATCATCGCGTCGTGCGAACCGATGGCCAGCCGCGGCTTGGCCAGTTGCTTCCGTACTCCGGGGCCGGCCACGTCCTTGCCGGCCGGGTAGTACCGCCCGATCAGCAGAGCCGTCAGGGTTTGCGTCGCCGCGTCGGTCTGCCCGGGGATCATGCCGCCGAGCTTCAACTCCTTCGCCGTCATCGCCTGGTCGTCCTGCCGCAGTCGGAAGGCGAACGGCTGGCCGACGAACCGCTCGATCCCGGCCAGGGTGTTTGCCGGCAGGTCGTGCTCGATCCCGGTGATGACCCCGAACACGACGCCCTCCTTGTTCATCGCGTAGTCGGCGTCGATCAGCAGGGTGCCGGTGCGCGAGCCTGATCCCGCTGCGGGAGGAACGCTGCCGGGGGGAGGCGGTACGTTCGTGAACGTCGCCTCGACGACCAATCGGTCGTCGTCGAACCGGACGGCCAGCTTGGTCCCCTCGGCGAACTCCCGGGTCCAGGTGCCGGACGGGTGCGCCAGGGTGTACGTCCGCGGGCGCTGCTCGGCCGGTGGGATCATTCCCGACGGGGCCGGCTGGGTCGGCGGGAGCATCTCCGGTTCCGGCGCCCGGGTCGGCTGGGGAAGTGACGGGATCGCCACGCCCGGGTTCGGTGTGAGGTCGGGCAAGACGGGCGCCGCATCGGCCGGCGGTAGAGTAACCGTCTCGGGGGGCCTCGGGGTAGCCGGGGCTGGGGCCGCCTTCTTGGTCGATGAGGTGACGACCGGCTTCTTGGTCTGGGCCGCCGCCCAGGTGGTGACGCCGACCCCGGTCAGTGTGACGGCCAACGCCGCCAGCCCGGCCGCCCAGCTCAGTTTCGTCGCGGTCATGGCGCGAAGTACCCCTTCGGTTAGGTGAACCGCCCGTTCGGACGCCAGCCCGGCCAGTGTCCCTTGCATGGCCACGGTTGCCGCCGCCCGGCTCGCCGCCTGGACCGCCGCCGGGCCGACGGCACACGCCGCCCGGTCCAGGAGCAGCCCGCCGACCGCCCCGGTCGCCGGGGCGATGCCGCGGTGCAACAGGTCCGCCCGCAGCCGCTGCCTCGCCCACGCCAACCGGGTGAGTACGGTCCCCTTCGGCCAGCCGAGCCGGTCGGCGGCTTCCGCGGTGGTGTACCCGGCGACGTAACACAGCTCGACCGCCGCCCGGTAGTCCGCCGGCAGCCGGCCGACCGCCTCCCGCACCGCCCGCCGGGTGTCGGCCGCCGTCGGGTCGATCTCCTCGCGGCCAGCTCGTCCGGCAGCGGCCCGGCCGGGCGGACCCCGCGGCGGAGCTTGCCGCACACCCGCTCGGCGACGCGGTGCAGCCAGCCGCCCAGGGCCGCGTGATTCCGCACCGCGTCGGCCCGCCGGGCGAGCACCAGGAACGTCGCCTGGAAGGCGTCGTCCACGTCCGCCGACTGGTGCAGGTGCCGCCAGCAGACGGCCCGGACCAGCCGGCCGTGGCGGCGGACGATCTCCGCGAACGCCTCCGCGTCCCGGGCCAACAGGAACCGGGCGAGCAGGTCGGCGTCGGGGGCGGGGGCCGTGGCGGCTCGGCCGGCGGTCAGCCGGGCGAGCACCCGCGTGTCGGGCATGGTCCCTCCGGGGCCGTCACGGGAGAAGTGCCGGGGCCGGGCGATTGATTTCGCGAGTTTACCAGAAATGGCAGAAAAAAGGCGAGCCGACGCGAGCCGCGACCCCAGGTCGCGGGTGACGACTGCGACCCGCCCCCGACGACTTTGTTCTCGCTGGGACCGGCGAGGTCGTCACCCGCGACCTGCGGTCGCGGCTCGCGTCACTTCCCCGATTTGTACCGCCCGACCAGCGTCGCCTTCGCGTCGAACCCGTCGGCGGTCAGCCGCGGGTCGCGGACGGTCAGCTCGCCGTCGTCCACCCGCAGCCGGAACTTGAACAGCTCGCCGACCAGGGCGTCGTCCGGCTCGGCCCCGGTGACGACGCCGAACGCCACCCCGTCCGGGCCGACGGCGTAGTCGGCGTCCAACCGGACCTTCTTGCCGGCGTGGTCGCACTCGACCCGCAGCCGACGGTCGGTGAAGGTGAGGGTGGTCCGGGTGCCGCCCTTCTCCCGCGTCCAGGCGCCGACGTAGGGGGCCGGCGGCAGCGGCGCCTCCCGGACCAACACCACGCCCCCGCCCGCCCCCGGGATCGCCCCGGCGGCCACGAGTGCGGCCTGCATCACCCGCTCGAACGGCCCGCCGATGCCCCGGAGTTGCAGCTCCAGCCCGCCCACCCGCAGGCTCGGCGGGGTGATTTCCACGGCCCGGTTCAGAAGCGGCAGGGCGGCCGGGCGGGTGGCCCGGTGGGCGGCGTCGATCACGTCCCCGACGCTGGCCGGCGGGGGCGGCGGGTCAGCGGCCGGGGCCGGGGCGGCGACCATCAGGGCGGCCAGGATGAACACCGGACGGGACATGCCGGACTCCATTCCGAGACAGCGGGCGGCTCAGTCTGACGCCGGCCCAACGCCTCTGCAAGCCCTCTTTGCAATGACGAATGACCCACCAATGACCCACCGATGACGAATGGGAAACCAGAACTCGGGATCCCTTCGGCATTGGTGGGTCATTGGTGGGTCATTCGTCATTCCTGCCTACACTTCCCCGATGGCAGAAGTGGTCGGCCGCCTGGCCCCGTCCCCGACCGGCGCCCAGCACGTCGGCAACGCCCGCACGTACCTGCTCGCCTGGCTGAGCGCCCGGAGCCGGGGCGGCCGGGTGCTGCTCCGCATCGAAGACATCGACGTGTGGCGGAACAAGCCGCGGGCGGCCGAGCAGGCGCTCGACGACCTCCGCTGGCTCGGCCTGGACTGGGACGGCGACCGGGTGACGCAGTCCCACCGGCTGCCGCAGCACGAGGCGGCGTTGGAGGAGCTGAAGCGGCAGGAGCTGGTCTACCCCTGCACCTGCACCCGCGGCGATATCGCGGCGGCGGCCAGCGCCCCGCACGCCGACCACGAGGGGCCGACCTACCCCGGCACCTGCGCCCACCGCTCGGCCAAGGACGCGGACACGCTCACGGGGCCGATCGCCTGGCGGTTCCGGGTGACGGACTCGCCGGCGTTCGTGGACCGGTTCGCCGGGCCGACGCACGTTGACTTGAAGCAGGTCGGCGGGGACTTCGTGGTCTGGCGGGCGGCGAAGGTGCCGGCGTACCAGCTTGCCGTGGTGGTGGACGACAGCGACGCCGGGGTGACGGAGGTGGTCCGCGGCGACGACCTGATCCCGTCCACCCCGCGGCAACTGCTGCTCTACCGGGCGCTCGGCCGCACACCGCCGGAGTTCGCCCACGTGCCGCTGGTGGTCGGGCCGGACGGCCGGCGGCTGGCCAAGCGGCACGGCGACACGCGGCTGTCGGCCCTGCGGGCGGCCGGGGTTACGGCCGAGGCGTTGTTGGGGCTGCTGGCGTGGTCGTGCGGCTGGCAGGCGGACGTGCGGCCGGTGACGGCCCGGGAACTGGTCGAGCGCTTTACGCTGGCCAACGTACCGCGGGGGCCGTTCGTGCTGACGGAGGAAGTGCTGGCGCGGCTCGGGTACAGGGCGAACGTCTGACGGTCGCCCCGTTGGGGCGGCGGGGGATGGGTCTCCGGTCCAGGGGTTCCGCAGAGCCTCCACCCCTGGCTATTCTCGGACACCCCTTCGGGGTGACATGGGCCGGTGCTGATCGTCCCGTCGGAGCGACGCGGACTGGAGTGGGCGGTCGGTTGTCACCCCGAAGGGGTGTCCGAGAATAGCCAGGGGTGGAGGCTCTGCGGAACCCCTGGTAAACGGCCGACACCCATTCCTCTGCCGCTCCAACCGGGCGACCGAGAATAGTCAGGGGTGAAGGCTTTGCGCTACCCCTGGCACACTGCGGAACCCCTCGGTACGCTCGGCGGCCACACGGGTCCCGCCGCCCCGACGGGGCGTCCGCACAGGTGCGAGTCATGCCCCAATCGTTCGCCGCGGTTCACATCCACATCGTCTTCAGCACCAAGAATCGCGAGTCGACCATCACCCCCGACTTGTCTCCCCGCCTGTACGAGTACATGGGCGGTACGGCCCGGGGGCATAAATGCCCGCTCGTCACCGTCGGCGGGGTCGCCGACCACGTTCACCTGCTGGCGTCGCTCGGCCGGGAGGTGGCCATCGCCGAACTGGTCCGCGACCTCAAGGCCGGCTCGTCCCGGTGGGTCCACGAGACGTTCGGCGACCGCCCCGGGTTTGCCTGGCAGGCCGGGTACGCGGCGTTCGCGGTCAGCGGTTCAGTGGTCGAGCAGGTGGTGCGGTACATCGCCAACCAAGAGGAGCACCACCGGACGCGGACGTTCCAGGACGAGTACCGGGACTTCCTCCGCCGGCACGGGATCGAGTGGGACGAGCGGTACGTGTGGGATTGAGCCGCTCGCCACTGCCACCCCGAAGGGGTGTCCGAGAATAGCCAGGGGTGGAGGCTTTGCGGAACCCCTGGTAAACGGCCGACACCCCCCCGTCGGCCCCGGTTACATCATCTTCCACAGCTCGGCCCAGCCGACGTAGCTGCCGCAGGCGGCCAGCACCGTCGCCAGCCCCCCGACCAGGGCCGCCCGGAACGCCCGCACCCGCCGGTCGTGGGCGTCCCCCAGGGTCGGGTCTTCGGTCAGCCGCAGCAGGAACTCGATCCGGTCCGGCACCGGCCCGTGCTGCCACGCCTTCACCCGCCCCCACAGCTTCGCCCGCACCCCGACCGCCGCCCCCGGCCGGTGGTCCGCCCCGTTCAGCCCGTCCACGTGGTCCAGCGCCCGGACCAGCGCCCGCACCCCGGTCCGGCACAACTGCCGGTCCCCGGCCGGCCGGTCGGTGTCGTCCGTGTGTCCGCCGCAGAACGGGTCGCCGCACGACGCCGCCCGGCACCCGTACACGTCCGCCTGCCGCTCGCACTTCCGGCTCAACAGGCCGAACACCACGAACACATACGCCGCCATCAGCACCACCGGCGGCAGGGCCACCCACTCGGCCAGGGCCGGCGGGACGGTCAGCCCGTGGTCGGTCAGGTACTTGCTGGCCGCGGCCACGGCGGCCGTCGCCGTCACCGCGCTCAGGGCGAAGAACCCGGCGTAGAACGGGATGTGCTGGTGGGCGACGTGCCCGGCCTCGTGCCCGAACACCGCCTCCAGCTCCTCCGGGTCGAGGCCGTCCAACAGCCGGTCGGTGAAGATCACGTACCGCGCCCACGGGACGACCCCGATCACCATCGCGTTGGCCACCGCCCCGCGGGTCGGCCAGAGCAACAGGTCGGTGCACCGCACCCCGAGCCGGCGGGCGGTCGCCTCCAGCCGGTCCCGGGCCGGCCCGCCCGGCAGCGACTGCAGCCCGAGGACGGGTTTGACCGCCCGCGGCAGGAACACGAACACCGCCACCCCGGCCGCCACCGACACCGCCTGGAACCAGTCCGCCCGGACCAGCCCCGGGCAGGCCCGGGCCAGCCCCTGTTGGGCCAGGAACAGGCCGACCGGGAACCCGATCAGCATGGCGAACTGGCGGGCGTGGAACAGCAGGTAGCCGGGGAAGTGCCAGAACCCGCCGGGGTCGGCGGCCCCGCGGTGGGACGTCCGGTACAACGCCCGCTCGGCGAAGAAGTACGACGACCAGCCGGCGAACAGGAGCACGAAGTACGGGGCCGGGACCAGCACCTCGGCCCCGGGGCAGAGGATGGCGTCGGACCGGCCGGGCAGGGCCAGCCGGGCAGCATGCCAGACCGTCCACCCCCACCCGCCGGCCGTCACCAGGGCGGCCGTCAGCCCGATGTTGCCGAAGGCGAACAGCCGGCGGAAGCGGGCATACCGTCGGACCACGGTCGGCCGCCGGGTCGGGTCACGGGCCAGGGTCCGGGCCGCCCACGCGCTCAGCCCGACCGGGCAGAGCACCGCCAGGCCGGTGGCCAGCCCGGTGAGCGCGGCGGCCCCCTCCGGCCCGATCCCGAGCGGGGGGGCCGGCCACGGGACCGGCAGGCAGGCGGCTGTGACCAGCAGGATGAGCAGGATCGGCATCGTTCGGGCGCCCGGCGACTCCGTGACAGGGGGCGATCAGGGGATTCGCCGCCGGACGGGGAAAGTCCTCGAGAAACAGGTCACTTGGCCCGCGGGGCCGGGGTGGCCGGCGGGGCGGACACGGCCGTCCCGCTCACCACCATCAGCCGCCCGTGTTCGCCGGGGGCCAGGGTCACGTTCCGCGTCCACTCGTATTTCGTCCCGCCGGCCGTCCACTCGGCCTTGAGGGCCACGGTCGTCGGACCGCCGGTGTTCGGCACGCTCACGTCCCAGGATCCCTGGTGGCCCGGCTGCTTCACCCCGTTCACCCACAACTCGGCGACGGCCGGCAGGTCGACCGTCACCCCGCCCGCCCCGGCCGGCGGCGCGGCGGGCCGGCGGCTGCTGGTCCGGTCGTCGGCCGGTCGGCCCACGGCTTCGGGGTCGATCAGCGGGTCCAGCCCGAGGAACGTGCTCGGGGCCATCGGGGCGTAGTAGTACCAGTACGGCGGCCAGACGGACGGGAAGTGCCCGCCGGGCGGGGCCACGATCGGGTTGTACAGCAGCGGCCGGGCGAACACGTACCCGCCGGTCGCGCCCCCGAACGGGGGCAGGCCGGTCGAGGGCACGATCGGGGTGAAGGATGGTCGCGGGCCGACCGGGTTGAAGTACCCGGGCCGGGGCGGCCCGGGGGGGTAAGGCGAGGTCAGCCCCTGGGCGGCGACCGGGCCGGCCGCCAGGACCAGGGCCAGGAACGACAGGCGGGCCGGCATACCACAGCCTCCGGGCGGCGACGGGTGATCCTTCTCCATCATACCGTCCGGACGGGCGGATGCGTCAGTTCTTGCTGAACCGCAACTTCCGCCCCCGCTCCCGGCCGAGCGGGTCGGCCAGGAACCGCCGGTAGCAGCCCGGGCACAGGTCGTATTCCAGGGTGTGGGCGGCGGGCCGGTCGGGGGCCGATTGGCCGGCCGCCTCCAGCTCGTCTAGCAGCTCGGCCATGTCGTCGATCGGGTCGCCGTCCAAGTCGGCCTCGGTCAACTCGGCGGGGGCGGTGGCCGGGCGGGTCGCCATCGTCACCACGTAGCGGGCGTCCGGGCCGGGGGTCAAATCCATACCGCAGAGGTCACACGAGAAGTGCCGCATGGGGGTCGTGGCTCCTACGCCTGCCGGAACGGGGGGGCCGCCGGCCGGCTACGTCGGGCGGGGCGAGTCGGGGCCGCCGTCCGCGAAAGAGGCAACATATCCATCCGTCTCAGGTTCGGCCGGGGGTGTCAAGCGGAATCTGCCGGTCCGGCGGGTCGTACCGACCGATCCGACCGCCGGCAAAAGGGTGTGTAAAAGTTGCCGCCCGGTCGGCAACAACTCCTGCCGGCGAGGGCGCCCAGCTTCGCCAGTCTGCGGCGACCGCGGGTCGGGCGGCGAATCCGGCGGTTGGCACGCCGGCTGCTTTACCCTTTTCCGCCCCGCCCGACGGACCGGAACAGAGAACCAACCGTCGGGCGGGGCACCCCCAATACACGACGCTCCCCCAGTAGTCGTGGCGGTCCGGCCGAGTCCCCCCTCGAACGGGCCGCGAACTCCCCCTGAACCCCGGCCGGCGTCGCATCCCCCCGCGACGCCGGCCGGGGTTTTTCTCGTTTCCCCGGGTTCGCCGCGAGCCGGCGGCCGCGGCGCCGAGCGCGGCGACCGCGCCGCCGGCTTTGAGCGTTTTGCAACTGGGTGGAGCGAACGACGGACGCGGCCGCCACGGAGGGCGGCCCCTACGGCGGGTGTAGGGGCCGCCCTCCGTGGCGGCCCGTGAACCGCAGCCGCTACGCCCCATTTCAAACCGCTCTAGTGTTCGAAGTGGCGGGATTGCAGTCCTCGCACTCGGCTCCGCGGCCGCCGCCTCGCGGCTAACCGGCGCATCCGGACCCGTTACAACCGCGCCCAACCGAACCCCCCGCACGCCCGGTCTGCGCCGCCCCCGGCGGGCGGCGAAACCGCCTCCCCCACCCAGACCCGCTCGCCCGGCCGAACCCGCCGTCCCGATACAGGTGCCAGACGAGGAACCTCGTCATCGCGGCCGACGCCGCGAGTTCCACGAAGGATCAGGGCACGGCCGGCTCCGGCGGGACGCCCCCGCCGCTCCGCCCGAGGGGACTCCTCGGGTGTGCCGCCGCCGCCCGGTGAGGAGGTCATCATGAGGATTCGTTGGGCCGCCGTCGTGGCCGTCACCGCGGCCGTCGGGTACGTCCCGGCCGCCCGGGCCAGCCACTGCGGGTGTACCGCCTACCCGGTCGACGCGTGCGGGACTGCGGCCGGGGGGCCGACCACCCTGTTCGGGCCGAACGGCGCCTGGGGGAACGGCCAGGGGCTGCTCGGCCGGCTGTTCGGCGGGGCCGGGGCCGGCGGGTTCGCGTCCGCCAACGCCAGCCTTCGCCCGTCTTACCAGGTGGTGTACGACAACGCCGGCGGCAGCCGGTTCGCCACCGCCTACCAGACCATCACCACCACCGAAATGCGGCCCGTCACCCGGACCGTCTACCGGGACGAGGTCCGCACCGGCACCCGGACCGTCCAGACGACCGAGATGCGGACCGTCCAGGAAACGGTCAACCGCCAGGTCACGGAGACGGTGTGCAAGGAGGTGCCGTACACCGTCCGCCGGCCGGTCACGGAAACGGTCATGAAGTCCGTCACCGAGACCGTGTGCAAGCCGGTCACGGAGACGGTGATGAAGGAGTGCAAGTACACCGTCTACCGGAAGGTGTGCGAGACGCACTACAAGGAGTGCACCTACACCGTCTGCAAGCCGGTGTGCGAGACCCACTGCAAGACGGAGACGTTCTTCGTCTGCAAGCCGGTGTGCGAGACGGTCGTCGAGTGCAAGCCGGTGACGGTGTGCAAGACCGTCACCGAGTGCGTGGTCAAGGACTGCCCGAAGGTGGTCTGCCGGCCGGTGACCGAGTGCGTCCAGAAGCAGGTGTGCAAGACGGTGTGCAAGCCGGTCACCTGCACCGAAATGAAGGACGTCTGCCGGACGGTGTGCGAACCCTGCACCACCTACAAGACCGTCACCCGGCGGGTGCCGTGTGACCCGTGCGGGCCGGCCGGCCCGGCCTGCGGCGACCCGTGCGGCAACCCGTGCCCGCCGGCCGCCGCCTGCAGCAACCCGTGCGTCGACCCGTGCGACCCGTGTGCCGCCATCACCGGCCAGACCGCCCTGTCCAGCGTCGGCAGCCGGCTCGGCCTGCGGAACCTGTTCAGCGGGATCGGCAGCAGCCTGAGCAACCTGGGCAGCAACATCACCGCCCGCACCTCGGCCCGGTACACGACCGTGACCGAGCAGGTGCCGGTGACCACCACCGTCACCCGTAAGGTGGTGGAGAAGGTGCCCGTGACCGTCACCAAGATGGTCAAGGAGAACGTGGTCGAGACCGTCACCGTGCCGGTGACGAAGATGGTCCGCGAGACGGTCATCGAGAAGGTGCCGACGACGGTGACGAAGAAGGTGGCCGTGACCGAGATGCGGCAGACCAGCCACGTCGTCCGGCGGACCGCCCGCGGGGCCTACGTGGACGCCAACGCCTGCGGCAGCAACGCGGCCGGCGACCAGCTCGGCAACGCGGCCGCCAACGCGGTCAAGGCCGGCGCCCCGACCTACGACACCGCCGGCCCGGGCCGGGTGTTCGTGGAAGGCGTCCCGGTCACCCGGACCGTGCCGGTGACGGTCATCAAGAACGTGCCGGTGACGGAGGTGAAGCGGGTGCCGTACACCGTGACCAAGACGGTGTGCGAGCCGGTGACCAAGTGCGTGCCGACGACCGTCACCAAGATGGTCCCGACCCAGGTGACGAAGTGCGTGCCGGTGACCTGCACCAAGATCGTGTGCGAGACGCACGTCAAGAAGGTGCCGTGCACCGTCACCAAGTGCGTCCCGACGGTGGTGACCAAGTGCGTGCCGGTGAAGGTGTGCAAGCAGGAGTCGTACACCTACTGCGTGAAGGTGCCGCACTGCGTGACCGAGCAGGTGCCGGTGACGGTGTGCAAGAAGGTGCCGGTCGCGGCCTGCGGCCCGACCTGTGCCCCGGCCTGCCCGCCGGCCGCCTGCGACGCCTGTGCCCCGGGCCTGGGCGGGCTGCTGAACGACCCGTGCCGGCCGAAGCCGATCCGGGACTTCCTGAAGGGGCTGTTCAAGGGCCGGCTGTGCGCCGACCCGTGTGCCCCGGCGGTGTGCGACCCGTGTGCCGCGACCAGCCCGTGCAGCACCCCGGCCCCGGCGGTCGCCGCCCCGGCCGCGGCCCCGAAGGTGGCGGAGAAGATGCCGGCCGCCCCGGCCGAGAAGAAGTAACCCCGGCCCGGGGTCGCTGACCCTGAGCCACCCCAAAGCCCACCCGTTGCTACGGGTGGGCTTTGTCGTTTCCCACGCTCGGTTATTCCGCCCGCCCCTCTTCCTCGTTCCCACGCTCTGCGTGGGAACGCACGGGGGCGACGCTCCGCGTCGCGTCTTGGGCGGTGGGTGGGAGTGCCCCCGGGCGGGAAGCCGACGGCACGCGGAGCGTGCAGAAGACCGTTCCCACGCAGAGCGTGGGAACGAGGAGGAGGGAACGAGGAGGACAGGAGGAGGGCTTTCTTCTCGCTCGGTTATTCCGCCCGCCCCTGCTAGTCTGATTATCGGGGTCCGCCGTCCAGCCGGAGGGGTCGCCGATGCGGGTGGCATTCGCACTGACTGCACTTTTCGCCGTGCTCGCCGGGGCCGGGCTGTACCTCGTCTTCGACCCGGCTCCGGCTGCCGTCGCCCAGCCGCTACAGCCGCCGGCCAAGGCCGGGCTTCCGCCGGCGATCAACGCCGCCGACCCGCCCCAGCCGCCGGACTTCGAGGAGGTCCGCAAGAAGGCCGAGCCGCTCCCGGACCCGCCCAAGGCCGACCCGAAGAACGAGCACAAGAAGCTGCTGCCGGACGGCTCCCTGCTGCTGGAACTGGCCCCGGACCCGGCCGCCCCGGGGAAGAAGAAGCCGGTCCGGGTGCTGGTCCAGGCCGAGGTGTGCATGACCCAGGGGCCGCTGGAGGTGCTCCTCTGCCGGAAGCAGACCAAGGAGCACGAGGCGGTCGTCCGCACCGGGGTGGACGCCAAGCTGATCCACGCCGCCCTGATGGCCGCCGGCGGGAAGCCGGGCAGCCCGGTCCGGTTCCTCGACCCGGCGACCGACCAGCCGGCGTACCGCCCGGCCTCTGGCACCACGATCGCCGTCACGGTCCATTACCGCCAGGCCGGCAAGGCGACCTCCCGGCCGGGCCAGGAGTGGGTGCGGGACATCAAGACCGGCAAGCCGATGGCCCACAAGTGGGTGTTCGCCGGCAGCAAGGAGATCCGGAACCCGGACGACCCGAGCGCCCCGCCGTACTACGCGGCGAACAGCGGGGAGGTGATCAGCATCTCCAACTTCCCCGGGTCGATGCTCGACCTGCCGGTGCCGGTCAGCCAGGAGAACGCCGAGCTGGCGTTCGAGGCGTTCACGGCGCACATCCCGCCGCTGCTGTCCGGGGTGTGGGTGGTGCTGACGCCGGAGAAGTGACCGGCTCGGCGTAGGGCGGGTCGAGGAGGCTCGGCGACGAGGCCTGCCGGTCGGGCAACGACAGTCACTTCTGCCCGCGGGTCGGGCCGGGGGAGGGCGGGGCTCCTGCCGAGCCGGGCTGCCTGCCCGGCTGGCCGTCACCGGTCTCCGGATGCCGTCGCCGGTGTGGCGTCCGCCGCTTGCCCACGCGCTCCCCGGCTCGGCAGGAGCCTCGCCCTCCCCTGTTCGGACCGCGGGGACGGATCGGACCGGTTGCCGGCCGCGGCGGGTCGGTGCCGCCGAGCCGGCTTGACCCGCCCTACATTCGCTCCATTCCTCCTTTCTTTCGTCGGCCCGTTTGCCCGCGCGGCGCACCCGACAGGCGCGCCACAGGCGCCCCGACCCGCGCCAATCGATGTCCCTTAGCGATTTTCTGCCACCGTCCCTGGCGGTGTCGCTTTCCCAGACCCCGCGCGTGGGTCATTTTAAGGCAAGCACTTCGCAACCGACCGCCGTCGTTGGCAGCGGCAAACGGACGGTCGCTGGCGGTGGCGGTCGAGGTGCCGAACCCGGAACGCGGAGAAGGGTCATGAGTTTCCGCCGGATGAAAGTTTGTCTGCTGACGGCGGCCTGTGCCAGCCTGGTCAGCGCGCCCGCGTGGGCGCAAGACGCGAAGAAGGAAGGGGCCAAGGACGCCAAGGGGATGACCCCCGTCCCGGCGGCTCCGGCCCCCGTCCAGTCGGCCCCGGCCCCGGACTGCGGTCCGGTCGCCGCCCCGGCCTACACCACCGTCCGGACCATCGAGATGGTCCCCGAGTACGTCCCGGTCACCCGCACGGTGTACCGGAACGAGACCCGGCAGGAGACGTACACCGCCTACCGGCACGAGACGGTTCCGGAGACCCGGACCCGGCAAGTGACGGTCATGCGGCCCGTCACCGAGACGGTGATGGAGACCCGCAACGTGGTCTCCAACCGGCTCGTCACCGAGACGGTGATGGAAAACCGGACGGTCACCGAGCGGGTGCCGGTGACCAAGACGGTGACCGTCAACGAGGTGCAGTGGCAGACCCAGATGGTGACCGAGATGCGGTCCCGGGTCGTCAAGCACACGGAGATGGTCGCCACCGAAGTGCCGGTTCGGAACGGGCTGTTCGGCGGCGGGTCCGGCGGGCTGCTCAGCGGGCTGAAGGGCAAGCTGTGCGGCAAGAAGGACGCCTGCGCCGACCCGTGTGCCGACCCGTGTGCGACCGCCTGTGCCCCGGCCTGCCCGCCGGCCACCAAGATCGTCTGCAAGCCGGTCACCCGGTGTGAGACGGTGTGCGAGCCGGTGACGGTGTGCAAGAAGGTGAAGGTGTGCGTGCCGGTGACCAAGCAGGTCTGCACCTACGAGTGCGTGACCAAGTGCGTCCAGTGCCCGGTCACCCGCACCCGGTGCGTGACCGAGTGCAAGCAGGTCCAGTGCCCGGTCACCCGCACCCGGTGCGTGCCGGAGTGCAAGACCGAGACGTACACCTGCTGCGTCACCAAGTGCGTGCCGTACCAGGCCACCCGGTGCGTGACCGTGTGCGTCCCGCACTGCGAGACCGTGACGGTCTGCAAGATGGTGGCCAAGTGCGTCGAGAAGCAGGTGCCGTGCGCCCCGGCCTGCACCACCCCGTGCAGCACCGCCTGCGCCCCCGCCTGCGACCCGTGCGCCGCCCCGGCGATGGGGAGCAAGGTCCGCGGGCTGCTGAGCAAGCTCGGCGGGCTGTGCAAGAAGAAGGACCACTGCGACGCCGGGTGCGCCGCCGCGGCCCCGGCCTGCGGCTGCCACTAAGCTGTAACCGCTCCGGCCGGCGACCGCCGGCCTGACACGACCCCGGCCCGGCGGCCGCAACCGCCGGGCCGGGGCGTTTTTGTTGGCGGCTCACGGTATCGGGCGTAGGGCGGGTCAAGCCGGCTCTGCGGCGCCGACCCGCCGGAATGGTCGTGGAGCAGCTTGCCTGGGCTGGCGGGTCGGCGCCGCAGAGCCGGCTTGACCCGCCCTACGAAGCCACGCTCACTTCTTCGGCAGCAGTTCCCGCTCGATGAACGTGGTGTCCACCGTCCCGTCGGCGAACGCCGGCAGGTCCATGATCTGCCGGTGCAGCGGGATGGTGGTCTGGATGCCCTCGACCTGGAACTCCCGCAGCGCCCGCCGCATGGCCGCGATCGCCTCGGCCCGGGTCGGCCGGTGGACGAGCAGCTTGGCCACCATGCTGTCGTAGTTCGGCGGCACCCGGTATCCGGGGACGACGTGGCTGTCCAACCGCACCCCGGGGCCGCCCGGCGGTCGCCACCCGGTGATCGTGCCGGCGCTCGGCCGGAAGTCCTTGGCCGGGTCTTCGGCGTTGATCCGCACCTCGATCGCGCTGCCCCGGTGGACGATGTCCTCCTGCCGGTAGCGGAGTTTCTCCCCGGCGGCGATCCGGATCTGCTCCTTGATCAGGTCCACGCCCGTGACCAGCTCCGTGACCGGGTGCTCGACCTGGATGCGGGCGTTCACCTCGATGAAGTAGAACTTGTTGTCCCGGTCCACCAGGAACTCGCAGGTGCCGGCCGAGTAGTAGTTGGCCGCCTTGGCCAGCCGGACGGCGGCGGCGCACATGGCGTCCCGCACCTCCCGCGGCAGGTTCGGGGACGGGGACTCCTCGACCAGCTTCTGGTGCCGGCGTTGCAGCGAGCAGTCCCGCTCGAACAGGTGGATGACGTTCCCGTGCTTGTCCCCGAGCAGTTGCACCTCGACGTGCCGGGGCCGGTCCAGGTACTTCTCCAGGAAGACGCTGCCGTCCTTGAACGCGGCCTCCGCCTCCTGCCGGGCCTGGCCCAGCCCGACCCGCAGGGAGGCGGCGTCCCGGGCCACCCGCATCCCCCGGCCGCCGCCCCCGGCCGCCGCCTTGATCAGCACCGGGTACCCGACCCGGTCGGCGAACCGGACCGCCTCCTCGTCCGAGTGGATCAGCCCGTCCGACCCCGGCACCGTCGGCACGTCCGCCTTCCGGGCGAGCTGCTTGGCCTTGTCCTTGTTGCCGACCGCGTCCATGGCCGCCTCGGGCGGGCCGATGAACTCGATGTCGCACGCCCGGCACTTGTGGGCGAAGTCGGCGTTCTCGCTCAGGAACCCGTACCCGGGGTGGATGGCGTCGGCGTGGGCGACCTCGGCGGCGGCGATGATCCGCGGCACCTTCAGGTAGCTGTCGGCGGCCGGCCCGGGGCCGATGCACACCGCCTGGTCGGCCAGCTTCAGGTACGGGGCGTCCTTGTCCGCCTCCGAGTAGACGACCGCCACCTCGATGCCCAGGTCCCGGCACGCCCGGATCACCCGCAGCGCGATCTCACCCCGGTTGGCAACTAGCACTCGCTGGAACATGGCTCACGGGTTTGCAAGAAGGGGGGACGCGCAAAGCCCACCCGTTGCAACGGGTGGGCTTTCGACTGTCACACAGGGTCAGTTGCCGGTGTTCACCCGGAACAGGACGGTCCCGAACTCGACGAAGTCGCCGTTCTTGACGCACACCTCGGCGACCGTCCCGGCCACCCCGGCGGGCACTTCGTTGAAGATCTTCATCGCCTCGATCAGGCAGACCACCGTGGCCGGGTTGACGGCCGACCCGACGGTCACGTAATCCGGCTTGTCCGGCTTCGGCTTGGAGAAGAAGGTGCCGACCATCTCCGACTTGATCTCGGCCAGCGGCCGGGCGGCCGGGGCGGCGGGCGAGCCGGCGGCCGGGGGGGCCGCCGGGGCCGGGTGGGCGACCGGCACCGGGTGGGCCACCGGGACCGGGTGGTGGGCCGGGGCCGGGGCGAACACCGGCGGCGGCCCGGCCTTCCGCAGGCGGATCTTGTGCTCCCCCTCCTGGAGGGCGATCTCGGCCAGCTCGTGCTTGGCCATCAGGCCGATCAGGTGTTCGACGGTGCCCACGTCGAACGGGCGGGGGGCGGGGGATTTCGGGTCGGCCACCGGCGGCCCTCGGAACCGGGATGACGGAGTCGGTCCGGTTATCCTATGGCGCCGGGGTCCCGCGGCAGGGTGGTCAGCCGGACCGCCCCGTCCTTGGTCACCAGGAAGTCGTCCTCCACCCGCACCCCGCCCCACCCGGGGATGTAGATGCCCGGCTCGACGGTGATGACCATGCCGGTCTCCAGCACGTCGTCCGAGTTGGCCCGCACCCGCGGCGCCTCGTGCGTCTCCAGCCCGATCCCGTGGCCCAGCCCGTGGGTGAAGTGGTCGGCCAGGTTCAGCCCCGGGTCGCCCCGCAGCTTGTGCTTGCCGATCGTCTTGCGGGCGGCCGCGTCCACCTCGCTGGCCGGCACCCCGTGCCGGACGGCGGCCACGGCCGCGTCCTGGGCCTGGCACACCAGCTCGTACAGCTCGTCGAAGTTGAACCCCACCCGCTCCGCCTTGTTCCGCCGGGTGGGGGCGGTGCCGAACGGGCTTTTCAGGGTGCGGGTGATGTCCGACTTGTACCCGCAGTCGGCCCCCCAGTCGACCAGCAGCTTGCTCCCCTCGCCGAGCTGGCGGGCGGTCGGCGGGGCGTGCGGCAGGGCGCCCCGGTCGCCGACCGCGCAGATGACCGGGAACGACGACCGCCGGCCGCCGGCCCGGCGGATGAACCCCTCCAGGGTGTCCGCCAGGTCCTTCTCGGTGTCCGCCTCCCGGAGCATCGGGACGAACATGGCGAACGCCCGCTCGGCCGCCCGGACGGCCCCGCGGATGGCCTCCACCTCGCCTGCGTCCTTGATCGCCCGCAGCTTCTCCACCCGCCCCCGGGTGGGGGCGAAGGTGAGCTTCGGGCCGGCGGCGGTGAGCTGTTCGTGCAGGGCCAGGGTGGCGTGGGCGGCCTCCAGCCCGACCGCCTTCACCCCCAGCTTGGTGAGCGCCGCGGCGGCCGCCTCCGGGGTGGTCTGGTCGTGCGGCCGGACGTGCGCCTCCAGCCCCGGGCACTCCTCGGCCGCCTGCTGCTCGAACCGCGAGTCGGTAACCAGCAGGAACTGCTTGGGGGTGGCGATCAGGTAGCTGCTGTCCCCGGTGAACCCGGTCAGGTAGGTGACGTTCACCGGGTTGGTGACCAACAGGGCGTCCACCCCGTCGGCCTTCTTCAGGTCACGGACCAACTCCTGCCGGCGCTGGGCGATGTAATCCATGGGAACCTCTGATGAGAGAGGACGCGAGTTCCCCCGGCGAGTATGGGGGATACCATCGAAGAACAGTTCAACACTTAACAGATAAAGGACTTTCTGTCACGGCGGGAGAGCGATTCAGTGGAAAACAGAAAATAGATTCGCTACCGATCGTAATCTTGCAGTTCCGGCATCACTTTTGGGGGGTCATTTGCTTGCTAACAATATCTTTAGATTTGAGCGCACGGCTGGTCGTGATCGTTGGCGCCGGGTCTGTGGGTCGGCGGAAGGCGGTCGCTTGCTCGGTCGCCGGAGCGTGGGTGCGGATGATCGACCCCCGCCCCCGGCCGGACGGGTTCACCCCGGCGGGGGTGGAGTGGGTCGCCGAGGCGTACCGCCCGGCCCACCTGGAAGGGGCGTGGCTGGCGTTCGCCGCCGGTCCGCCGGAGGTGAACGCGGCCGTGGTCGCCGACGCGACCGCCCGACGGCTGTGGGTGTGCGACGCCGCCGACCCGGGCCGGGGCGGGGTGGTGTTGCCGGCCGTCGGCCACGCCGGGCGGGTGACGGTGGCGGTGGGCACCGGCGGGGCGTCGCCGCGGCTGGCCGCCCGGCTGCGGGACGAGATCGTCGCCGGGCTGGACCCGGCGTACCCGGTGTGGGCGGACCTGCTGGCCGAGGTGCGGCCGGAGGTGCGGGCGGCGGTCGCCGCCCCGGCCGAGCGGCGGCGGGTGCTGGCCGACCTGGCCGACCCGCGGTGGCTGGAAGCGATTCGTGCCGACGGGGCGGAGGCGGTGCGGGCGCGGATGCGGGCGGGGATCGGTCGGGTGTTGGGCGGGTCGAGCGCGTCTCCGAGCGAAGGCCTGCCGTGAATGGCAATCGCTCCCCGTCGGGACAGGCAGGCCTTCGCTCGGAGACGCGCTCGACCCGCCCTACGGAAGTCACGGCTCCGAGATCAGGACCATCAGCCCGAACCCGGCGAGCGTCACCGGCTCGTTGGCCGCCACCGGCGGGCCGGCGCCCTCGGCCAGCACGTCCCCGGGCGGGGCGGCCGTGGTGTCGATCAGCCACCGCCACCGGCGGCCGGTCGGGGACGCCGGCACCCGGAACCGGGCCGGGTCCGGGCTGCCGTTCAGGGCCACGTAGAAGTCGGCGTCCGGGCCGCCGTCCCGGCCGGTGAACCGGCCGTCCAGGCTGAACGCGACGGCCCGGCCGTCCGGGCCGAAGTCCGGCCGGTCCGGGTCCGGGCCGTGCCACCGGACGTCGGCCATCGGGCCGGCGTCCCACGCCTTGGCGTCCCGGGCCTCCCACCGGGCGGCCCCCGGCGGCGGGGTGCGGAGCAGGGCCATCGGGTCGGCCACCGGCCCCAGCTCGCCGACCAGGAACCGCGGCCGGCGGAACACCGGGTGCCGCCGGCGGATCCAGATCACCTCCCGGACGAACCGCAGGAACTCCTTGTTCGTCTCGGCCAAGGTCCAGTCCACCCAGCTCGTCGGGTTGTCCTGGCACCAGGCGTTGTTGTTCCCCCCCTGGGTCCGCAGGAACTCGTCCCCGGCCAGGAGCATCGGCACCCCCTGGGACAGCAGCAGGGTGGCCACCAGCCCCTTGGCCCGGCGGACCCGCAGAGCGTTCACCGCCGGGTCGGCGGTCGGCCCTTCGGCCCCGCTGTTCCAGGACGCGTTGTCATCCCCCCCGTCCCGGTTCCCCTCCCCGTTCGCCTCGTTGTGCTTGTGGTTGTAGCTGACCAGGTCCCACAGGGTGAACCCGTCGTGGCAGGTGACGAAGTTGACCGTGTGCCGGGGCAGCCGGCCGCTCCCCTGGTACAAATCGGCGCTGCCGGACATGCGGGTGGCCAGCAGCCCGGTCAGCCCCGGGTCGCCCCGCCAGAACCGCCGCACGTCGTCCCGGTACTTGCCGTTCCACTCGCTCCACCGCCGGCCGAACGGGAACCCGCCGACCTGGTACAGCCCGGCCGCGTCCCACGGCTCGGCGATCAGTTTGGTGTCCGCCAGCACCCCGTCCTCGGCGATCATCTCGACCACCGGCGGCTCGACCATGACGTTGCCGAACCGGTCCCGGCCGAGGATGCTGGCCAGGTCGAACCGGAACCCGTCCACGTGCATGTCGCCCACCCAGTACCGCAGGCAGGTGAGCATCAGGTCGCGGACCAGTGGGTGGTTGCAGTTGACCGTGTTCCCGCACCCGCTGTAGTTGAGGTAATTCCCGGCGTCGTCCATCAGGTAGTACAGTTCGTTGTCCAACCCGCGGAGCGAGTACGTCCGGCCGCGGTCGTCCCCCTCGCCGGTGTGGTTGAACACCACGTCCAGGTACACCTCGATGCCGTGCTGGTGGGCCGCCTTCACCAGGTCGCGGAACTCGTGCACCTGGCCGTGTTCGGGGGCGGACTCCGCGTAGGCGGCCTTGGGGGCGGCGAACGCGATCGAGTTGTACCCCCAGAAGTTGACCAGCTTCTCCCCGGTGTCCGGGTCGGTGAACGGGCAGTCGCACTCGTCGAACTCGTGGACCGGGAGCAGCTCCAGGGCGGTGACGCCGAGCCACTGCAGGTACGGCAGCTTCTCGATCAGCCCGCGGAAGGTGCCGGGGTGCTCGACCCCGCTGGACGGGTGCCGGGTGAACCCGCGGACGTGGACCTCGTAGATGATGGTGTCTTCGAGCGGGGTGAGGGGCGGGGCGTCGTCCCCCCAGTCGTACCGCCGGCCGCGGTGGAACAGGCTGTGCCGGCCGGTCCGGTGCGGGTCCGTCTGGCAGGTGCCGGCCCACACCGCCCCGCCGCTCAGCAGGGTGGTCGCCGGGTCGATCAGCAGGCGGGTCGGGTCGAACCGGTGGCGGGGGCCGCGGGGGCCGTCCACCCGCCAGGCGTACCGGAACGCCTCCGGCAGGCGGTGGACCCGGACGTGCCAGTGGTCGCCGGTCCGGTTGCGGTGCGGGTCGAGCCGGATCTCGGCCAGCGGCGGGCCGTCTTCCACCTCCGGCATCAGGACCAGGGCGACGGTGGTGGCGTGGCGGCTGAGGACGGCGAAGTTGATCCCGTCCGGGGACCGGCTGGCCCCGAGCGGGAACGGCCGGCCGCGGGTGGTGGGGAAACGGGACATCGGTCCGGTCGGGCCTCCGGGTCGGACCGACTGTTATACCGTCCAACCGGCCGGATGCGAGTTCGGCTCTGGCCGGATACTGTTGGGGTGGGACGGTCGGCGTGATTGTGCGAGTTGTAGCGGTTGGGTGAGTGGGGAAATAAAGGCGGCCGCCGCGAATCCTTCACATCGTCTGAATATGTCCGGGCTACCATCATCCTGCCCCGGTCTCCCCCCGGCGTCTCGTCGCACCCTGGTCTTTCGGGAGTGGCCCATGCGCCTGCGGTTTTTTGTCACACTGACGGCCGGTGCAGGCCTGGGATGGGCCGGCCCGGCCGCCGCCCAGATCGCCGTCACCGGCACCACGGTCTACACCCAGACCTTTGACACCCTGCCGTCGTCCGGCAGCGCGACGTTCAGCCAGTTCGACTCCGGCACGCCGACCCTGCCCGGGGTGTTCGCGGTGCGCAGCGGCAACGGGACCACGATCGTGGCCGGCGACGGCAGCAGCAACGCCGGCAACCTGTATAGTTTCGGGACGGGCACGGGAACGGACCGGGCGTTAGGAACGATCGGGTCCGGGAACGCGGCGGCCGGGCGGTTCGGCTACGGGCTGGTGTTCCAGAACACCGACACCCAGGTGCTGAACATCAACGTCCAATACGCCGGCGAGCAGTGGCGGAACAGCGCGGCCGCCGCCCAGACGGTCAGCTTCTCCTACACCACCCAGTCGGCCGCCCCGACGGCCGCCACGCTGGCGGCCCTCATCCCAAGCACCAACAACACCGACCCGACCGGGTACACGGCGGTCGATGCCCTCGACTTCATCTCCCCGATCACCGGCGGAACGGCCGGGGCGCTGGACGGGAACGCGGCGGCCAACCGGGCGACGTTCAACGTGAACGTGGCTGTCAACCTAGCCTCTAACGACTACCTAATTCTGTACTGGGTCGACCCCGACCACACGGGGAACGACCACGGGCTGGGGATCGATGACCTACGTGTGGCGTTCACCCCGGTCCCGGAGCCGGCGACGGTACTGGGGATCGCGGCTGCCGGGCTGGGGGCGGTGCGGCTGGCCCGCCGTCGGCTGCGGGGACGGGGAGTGACAGCCGCCGCCGACACAGCCGAGCCGATCGGGGCGGAAATCGCTTGAGTCAACGACGACCGCGAATTACGTTCTTCCGGCGGTCACGACACCAGCCCAGTGCGTGGAGCCGGAGGACTGATGGCCACCCGAGTGGACAGCGATACCGATAGACACCTCTGGCTGCCGCGACTGATCGCTGCGGCAGCACTCCTCGGATTCGTGGTCCCGCCGGCACCGGCACAGATTTCCGTGACCGGCGGCACCGTCTATACCCAGAACTTCGACACCCTGCCGTCGTCCGGCAGCGCGACGTTCAGCCAGTTCGACTCCGGCACGCCGACCCTGCCCGGGGTGTTCGCGGTACGGTCTACCGCCGGTACTTCCATTGCCGCCAGTGACGGGGCCAGTGTGACTGGGGCTAATCTGTTCAGCTTCGGCACCGGGAGTTCGACAGACCGAGCGCTGGGCAGTATCGGGGGATCGTTAAGCCCTGGAGGGCACTTCGCATACGGGGTAGTGTTTCAGAACACCGGCTCTCAAGCCCTCAATATCAACGTCCAGTACGCCGGCGAACAGTGGCGGAACAACAACGCATCTGCTCAGGCCGTGAGCTTCTCATACGCCACCCAGGTTTCTGCCCCCACCTCGGCGGACCTCAAGGCGATAATTCCCACCGCCAACAACACTGACCCAACCGGGTACACGGCGGTCAACGCGCTCGATTTCGCCTCGCCCGTCTTCGGTGGGACGGCAGGCCCTGTGGACGGGAACGCGGCGGGCAACCGTCAGGCGTTCAACCAGGATGTGGCCGTCGGCCTCGCTCCGAACAGCTATCTGATCCTGTACTGGAGTGACCCGGATCACTCAGGCAACGACCACGGGTTGGCGATCGACGACTTGCGGGTGGCGTTTACCCCGGTGCCGGAGCCGGTGACAGTGCTCGGGACCGCCGTTTGCGGGCTGGGGATGACACGACTGGCCCGGAGAGGGCGCCGTGGCGGGTTGCCTCCGGCCGGCGGCGGCGTCAGAATCGGGGCATGAGCGCCGACCGACCCGCCGATCCCCGCCGCCCCAAGCCGGACGCCGACCCCACCGCCGGGGTGTACGGGTTCGCCGAGCCGGAACCGCCCCCCCTGCCCCGACCGCCCCTCCCGCCGCCAGAACACATCCCCCGCCCGGCCGAAGACCTGGGCGAAGAACTCGACCTGGACGCCGACCTCGCCGCCCCGCCGGCTGCCGGCGGGGAGCCGCACCGCCGCAAGAAGCGGAAACGCCGCCGGCCGGACGAGGATGCCGAACCGGCCGTAGAAGACGACCCGGGGTACGGGCCGCGGTCCGGCGAGATCGGCGACCGCATCCTGCAGCGGGAGGAGACGGAGCCGCCGTACCCGTGGTGGGCGGTGCCGTCCGTACTCGTCGGCGTGGGGATGGCCCTGTGCCTGATCCCGGTGGTCGCCCTGGCCGTGAGAGAGGGGGCGGCGGCCGGCGGGGTGGTGGCCCTGGCCGCGTTCGGCGGGCTGGTGGCCGAGGTGCTCGTGCTGAGCGTCCTGCTGGCGGTCGTCGGCGCCCTGGTCGGGATCGACTACGGCCCGCTCCCGGAGGCGGTGCTCAAGCTGGCCGCGGTCGCCTCGGTCGTCACCGGGCTGCTCGGGGCCGGGGCGGCGGCCGGGCCGGTGCCCGGGCTGATCTGCGGCGGGGTGCTCGCCCTGGCCGTCGGTATCGGGCTGTTCCAGGGGCTGTTCCGGCTGGCCGTGTACGAGACCCTTCTCACCCTCGGCGGGATCCTGGCGGTCAGCTTCGGGGTGCAGTTCCTGCTGTTCAGCGTGCTCATGAACGCCCGGCGGTAGCCGGCCCAGTCCGGTACTGTCGCAGTTTGGGGTTTGGTCCCCTCCCCCCTTGTGGGGGAGGGATAGGGTGGGGGGCCGGGCGCCACCCTATTTCGGAGCCTCCGTCACGGTAGGGAGCGCTGCGACCCCCCCCTAACCCTCCCCCACAAGGGGGGAGGGGACCAAACTGAGACACGACCCCGGGTCCACTGGCCTTGCCGGGCCGCGGCGGGCGGGGGTAGACTGCCCGTCCCTGGCCCGCCCCCCGGACCTCCATGCCCGCCGACCTGCCGCTGCTCACCCGCCTCGCCGCCGCCGTCCGGGCCACCCCGGCCGGCCGATGGCGCGTGGTCGGCGTCGCCGTCGTGGTCGGGTTGGTGGTGCTGACCAACGTCCGGTACGCGGAGAAGGCGGCCAAGCCCGGCCGGGACGGGGAACACACCCGGACGGCCGTCCTCCGCTGGCGGACCCAGCTCCAGGGGCTGGTCGGCGGGACGAACGTGTACCGGGTCGGGGACTTCTACCCGCCCGGCCCGGACGGGCAGGCGGTGCGGATCGACGACCCGTACCCGAACCCGCCGGTCATGGGGCTGATCCTGTACCCGCTGGTCGAGCTGCCGCCGGTCCCGGCCGGCCTGGTCTGGCTGAATCTCAAGATCGCCCTGGCCGCCGTCTCCCTGGTGTGGGCCGTCCGGCTGGCCCGGGACGCGACCGGCCCGCCGGCCCCGGGGTGGGCGGTGGCCGCCGCCGTCGCCCTCAGCCTCCACCCGATCCTCGGCGACCTGTCGCACGGGAACGTGAACATCTTCATCGCGTTCCTGACGGTGGCCGCCCTGGAACTGCTCCGCCGCCGTCGGGACGCGCTGGCCGGCCTGACCCTGGCCCTGGCCATCGCGTGCAAGGTGACTCCGGCCCTGTTTCTGCCGTATCTGGTGTGGAAGCGGGCGTGGAAGGCGACCACCTTCGCCCTCCTGGGGTTGGGGCTGTGGCTGCTGCTGGTGCCGGGGCTGGCCCTCGGGTGGGGGCACAACCGGGAGCTGCTGACGAGCTGGTTCGACGGGATGGTGAAGCCGTTCCTGGTGGACGGCAAGGTGACGAGCGAACACGCCAACCAGTCACTCCCGGGGATCACCCGCCGGCTGCTCACCGCCCAGCCGTCGTCGTACCGGTACGACGAGGACAACGGCCGGCACGTCCAGGTGCCGGACGAGTACCACAACCTGACGGACGTCGGCCCGGACGCGGCCCGGTGGCTGGTGCGGGGGTGTCAGGCGGGGTTCGGGCTGGCGGTGCTGCTGGTGTGCCGGGCCGACTTCTTCGCCGGCGGCCCGCGGCAGGGGGTGCGGCTGGCGGCCGAGTACTCGCTCATCGCCCTCGGCATGCTGCTGTTCAGCGAGCGGACGTGGAAGCACCACGGGGTCGTGCTGGTGCTGCCGTACGCGGCGCTGGCCACGTTCGCGGCGGTGTGGCCGTTGAGTGCGGGGTGGAAAGGGTACATGTGGGGGACGTTGCTGGTGGTCGGCGGGCTGACGCTCGGCCCCGGGGCGCTGGGCGGGGACGCCCAGGACGCGGCCCTCACCTACGGCAGCCACACGGCCGCCTTCCTGCTGCTGACCGCCGCCGTGGCCGCCGTGCTGTGGCACGAGCGACGCTCGTGAGTCGGACCAAATGCCACTCTTCGTCCACATCACCCGTCTGACGAACGCTCGACTGGTCCACCGGACGGGTCTGCGGTGTTCGCCCGGTGCCGGCGAGCGTCCCGCTGGTGTGTTCGCCGTGCCTGTTGGCCCGAACTACTTTGTCACGCACCAGTGGGTGCGGGAACTGCGGCGGGTCGGCGGCCGGTCGGTTGTCGGGGTCTACTTTCGGGTCGGTGACGACGAAGCGGTGTGGGTAGGGCGTTACAACGAACCGCACCGATGGGTCACGGCGGCGGAGGCGTCGGCCCTGTTTCGTACCACCGACCACCGACTCGGGTGGGAAGCGGTCGTCCCGCGGGCGATCCGGCCGGCAGAGGTTCACCGCGTTCGGCCGGTGTCGCCGGTCGTCGGGTGGCGGTTCTCGCCGACTGCCAAGGGCCGCCCGCCGTTCTGTGGCTGTGTGTACTGTACCCGCGGGGAGTACAACGCCCGACGGCTCCGCGCACGGCTCCAAGCTCGGGGCCAGGGCTGACGCCCGTCACTTCGCCACCGGCGGCGGGGGGGCGGCCGGTGGGGACGAGCCGGGGCCGGCGGCCGGCGGCTGGACCGGGGCCGGCGGCTGCTCCTTCCGCACCGCCAGCCGCAGCCCGGTCCGGCTCCGCAGCTCCTCCCCCGGCTCGAACCCCGGGGGGATGTCCTGCCACGCCGGGCCGAGCGCCGCCCGCCCGGTCTTCGGGTCTTTCGCCGGCCGCCCCTGGGCGTCTTTCTTCACCAGCCCCTGGGCGGCCAGCCGCTGCCCCTCGTTGAACATCTTGGCCATCTCGGCCGGGTCGAAGTCGGTGCTCTTGCCGGTCGTCCGGAACTCCGGCGGGATGGCCGACACGTAGTAGTTCATCCCGGTCAGCACCGCGTACAGGTACATCCGGTACAGGTCCTGGCGGGTGACCGCGTACAGCAGGTTGGACACCGACGCCCCGGCCACCGCCAGGGTCCGCAGCCGCACCCCCTCCGGGTCCGGGTACATCTTGCCGGCGACCAGCATGTACAGGTTGGTGCCGTACAGGGCGTCCGGCCCGAACCCCTCCCGCTTGTCCGGCGGGACGTACGGCGGGCGAAAGAACATGGACCGGGTGACCCCCCCGTCCACGTGCATCTCCTCGTAATACTGGCCGTCGATCTCGACCGGCACCCGGACGGACGGGAAGAAGGCCGGGATGGAGGCGGACGCGACGATCGCCCCGACGATCAGCTTGCGGCTGGCCGGGCCGCCGCGGGCGGCGATCGCCCCCAGGTCCCACACCACCAGCCGCTTGGTGTCCAGGTTGGTGCTGCCGACGTAGCACCGGCGGCCCTTCCGGTGCTCCTCGGCCAGCCGGCGGACCACGTCATCGGTGATGACCGACTCCAGCCGGCGGACCCCGGCCGCGTTGTCCGCCACCGACTCGCTGAACAGCCCGCGGATCTGCCGGCGGATGGTGAACACGTCCTCCTGCCGGGCGGTGGTCAGCAGCCACTGCAGGGTGCAGTCGTATTCCGGGCCGAGGAAGGCGAACGGGGCGATGGTGGCCCCGACGCTGATCCCGGTGACCACGTCGAACTGGGGGCGGGTGCCGGCCTGCGTCCAGCCGACCAGCACCCCGGCCGAGTACGCCCCGTACACCGCCCCCCCGGACAGGCACAGGATCTCGTACTTCTTCTCGGGGTCGCGGCTCGGCTTGCGGCTCTTGCGGACCCGCTCGGCGGCGTTGGCCAGCTCCTCCCCGTCCAGCGGGTTGAGCGACTCGGCCGGGTCGTCGGCGTCGATCAGGTCGGCCGGGCTGGTGTCCGGCGGGAGGGGGACGGGGCGGTCCGGGCCGCGCTGCAGGCGGCAGCCGGCGAGCACGGCCGCCAACGCGAGGACGAGGGCCGGACCGGCGAACCGGGCCGGCCGGCAGGCGCGGGCCGTCATGGCATCCCCCCAGATCAGACGGCGGGGGAATACCGACGGGCGGCGGCCGGGGTCAAGACGGGCTGGGCCGCGGGCGGGGACCGGTTACTTGCGGTGGCGAATCTTGGCCCGCATCCGCCGCTTCTTCCGCCCCACCTTCCGTCGTCCCGTCCCGCGGCGCCGGCCGGCCATGATCCGCTCCCCGTGCTGTTTGTGCGGTCCCGATAAGAAAGAACCGCCATGATAGGGGCGGTGGGGCGGTCGGACAAGCCTGCCACCCCGCGCCGCACTCGGCCCGGACACGACCGGGTCAACCTCGTATGATGGCCGGACGCGGTAAACCCGCCCCAACCGATTCCGGTTGTGGCGGTTCCGCCGGCTCTGTATATTCGCTGACCTTCCTGGACCGACGAAGGGATTGCCGGGGATGCGGTTCCACCTGCTCGACCGGATCGACGCCCACGAGCCGGGGAAGTTCCTGCGGGGCTGCAAGTTCCTGGCCCTCGGGGAGGAGTACCTGGCGGACCACTTCCCCCGGTTCCCGGTCCTGCCCGGCGTGCTGATGCTGCAGTGCCTGGTCGAGGGCGGGGCGTGGCTGTGGCGGGCGACCACCGGCTACCGCCACCCGGTGGTGGTCCTGCGGGACGTAAAAAACGTGAAGTACGGGTCGTTCATGCGGCCCGGCCGGCGGATGGACGTGGCCGTCGATTTGGTCAAGCAAGACGGGGACACGGCCACGTTCCGGGGCAAGGGCGCGGACGAGGACGGAACGCCGACGGTGTCCGCCCAGTTCGTCCTGCACGGGTACGCCCTGAGCGACCGCGGCCCGGCCGGGGCGGCGGCCGGCGCCAAGCTGCTGGACCACTGGAAGGCCCGGTGGGCGCTGCTCACCGGCGAGCTGAAGGCGGGCTGAGTTTTGTAGGGCGGTGCCGAGTCTTCGAGGCCCGCCGTGGGACCGGTTGCCGCTCCGGCGGGCCTCGAAGACTCGGCACCGCCCTACAGAGACGAACATCCATGCAGCTGAAAGATCAGGTCGCGGTCGTCACCGGCGGCAGCCGCGGGATCGGCAAGGCGGTCGTGCTGGCCCTGGCCAAAGAGGGGGCCAAGGTGGCGTTCGTCTACCGCGGCAACCAGCCGGCGGCCGAGGCGCTGGTCGCCGAAGTCGCGGCCGCCGGCGGGACGGCCAAGGCGTACCAGGGGGACGTGGCCGACCCGGCCACCGCCCCCACGGTGGTGGCCGCGGTGCTGGCGGATTGGGGCCGGGTTGATATTTTGGTGAACAACGCCGGGGTCATCCGGGATACCCTGTTCCTGCGGATGGACGCCGACGCCTGGAAGGCCGTCATCGACACCAACCTGAACGGGGTGTTCGCCTTCTGTAAAGCCGTCGCCGAGCCGATGGTGTTCAAGCAGCGGAGCGGGCGGATCGTCAACATCAGCAGCGTGGCGGCCGACTTCTGCAACCCCGGCCAGGCCAACTACTCGGCCAGCAAGGGGGCGGTGAACAGCCTGACCCGGGTGCTGGCGGTCGAGTTCGGCAAGCGGGGCGTGACGGTGAACGCGGTCGCCCCCGGGTTCATCGAGACGGACATGAGCGAGGCGGTGCGGAACAAGGCCGGCGACCTGATCAAGAAGGCGGTCCCGGTCAACCGGCTGGGCAGGCCGGAGGACATCGCCGGGGTGGTGGCGTTCCTGTGTACCCCGGCGGCCGCGTACATCACCGGGCAGGTGATCACCGTGGACGGCGGGCTGAGCCTCGGCGCGGCCGTGGCCTAAGACGACACGACGGGCCGGTCGCCCACTCCCGGGCGAGGGCCGCGGAGGGACAGACGATGACCCAGGACGAGATCTTCTCCCGCGTCCGGACCCAGCTCGTCGACGCCCTGAGCGTAGACGACGACGAGGTCACGCCGCAGGCCCGCCTGCAGGCCGACCTGAACGCCGAGTCCATCGACTTCCTGGACATCGTGTTCCGGCTGGAGCGGGAGTTCGGCATCAAGATCGACCGCAACGAGCTGTTCCCGGAGTCCATCTTCCAGGGCGACCCGGAGTTCGTGCAGAACGGCCAGGTGACGCCCAAGGGGCTGGCCGAGCTGCGGGAGAAGATGCCCTACGCCGACCTGGCCGGCTTCGAGAAGAACCCCAGCTTCGAGAAGATCGGCGACCTGTTCACGGTCGACCTGATCACCAAGTACGTCGCCAGCAAGGTCAGCGGATGAGGTGGATCTGGATCGACCGGTTCGTGGCGTTCGAGCCGGGCAAGACGGCGGTGGCGGTGAAGGCGTTGTCCCACGCCGAGGACCACTTCGCCGACCACTTCCCCGGGTTCCCGGTCATGCCGGCCGCCCTCATCCTCGAAGGGCTGGCCCAGACCGGCGGCATCCTGGTGGGCGAGGCCAACCAGTTCCGCGAGAAGGTGGTGCTGGCCAAGGTGCCCAAGGCTACCTTCCACCGGGAGGTCGGGCCGGGCGAGACGCTCACCTACCGGGCCGACCTGATCGACCTGCGGCCGCAGGGGGCGGTGGTGGCCGGCCGGGTGACGTGCGGGGACGCCCTGGTGGCCGAGGCCGAGATCTTCTTCGCCCACCTGGACCAGAACCGAGCGCAGCAGGAGTTCGGGGTGGACAACTTCGTGTTCACCGGCGAGCTGACGTACCTGCTCGGCCAGGCCAAGCTGGCCCCCCGCCCGGCCGAGCTGCCGCCGGCCGGGGGATGACCGAACGGATTCGCTTCCGACGGAGTTCGTGATTCGATGACCGCTCCTCGCAGGGCTGTGCTGACCGGGGTCGGGGTGCTCTCGCCCGTCGGCTGTGACCCGGCCGCGTTCTGGGCCGGGCTGACCGCCGGCGGCCCGGCCAGGGCCAGGCCCGTCACCCTGTTCGACGCCTCCCCGCTGCCCACCCACGTCGCCTACGAGGTGGACAGCTTCGACGCCAAGAAGTTCATCCCGGCCGCCCAGAAGGACACCCGCAAGTCGCTCAAGGTGATGGCCCGGACCATCCAGCTCGGGGTGTGCGCCGCCCAGCAGGTGATGGACACCGCCGGCCCGGCCAAAGGGACTATCGACCCGGACCGGTTCGGCATCGAGTTCGGCTGCGTCATGGTCGGCACTGAGTTGGAGGAGCTGGCCGGCGGGGCGGTGCTGGCCGCCAAGGACACCCCGGGCAAGGTGGACCTGGGCGTCTGGGGCACCGACGGGCTGCGGGCCGTCCAGCCCCTCTGGATGCTCAAGTACCTGCCGAACATGCCGGCCTGCCACGTGTCGGTGACGCACGACGCCCGCGGGCCGAACAACACCATCACCGCCGGCGACCTGGCCGGCCTGCTCGCCCTGACCGAGGCGTACCGCATCCTCGGCCGGGGGCTGGCCGACTACTTCCTGGTCGGCGGGTGCGAGAGCAAGCTCGGCCCGGTCGGGTTCTGCCGGCACAACTCGTTCCAGCAACTGTCCCGCAGGAACGCCACCCCGGCCGACGCCCTCCGCCCGTTCGACGCCGACCGGGACGGGACGCTGCTCGGCGAGGCGGCCGCGGTGTTCGGGCTGGAAGACCTGGCGTTCGCCCAGAAGCGGGGCGCGACGGTGCTGGCCGAGGTGGTCGGGGTGGCGTCCGGGTTCGCCCGTAAGCTCAACCCGGCCCTGTTCGCCCGGGTGATCCGCCAGGCGCTGAAGGAGGCCGGGGTTCAGCCGGCCGACGTGGACCACGTGAACAGCAGCGCCGGCGGGTTCACCGCGCTGGACGCGTTCGAGGCCCGGGCGATCGCCGAGGTGTTCGGGCCGAACGGGGTGCCGGTGTTCGCCCCGCGGGGGCACGTCGGCACCGCCGGGGCGGCCAGCGGGCTGGTCGAACTGGCGGCCAGCGTCCTGGCCTTGCA
Organism: Gemmataceae bacterium; assembly: GCA_046350115.1. GTDB lineage: Bacteria > Planctomycetota > Planctomycetia > Gemmatales > Gemmataceae > JAXMAZ01. Next base: position 89,313 of record JAXMAZ010000010.1, on the reverse strand, counting down.
CCACGGCCAGTTGCCGGGGACGCTCAACCACGCGAAAGCCGGGGCCGACTGCCCGGTACACGTTCACACCGGGCCGCCGCGGCCGGTGGCCAAGCCGTATGCCCTGAAGGTGACGACGACCGACCTGGGCCAGGTGGCGGCGGTGGTGGTGCGGAAGTGGGACGGGGTGTGAAACCTAACCCCCCGGCCCCCTTCCCTAAGAGGGAAGGGGGAGCAAGGGGGTACAGGGTACGGGCGGTAAACGGCGCTTCTTCCCCGCGAGTGTGAACACTCTCCCCCTTCCCTCTTAGGGAAGGGGGCCGGGGGGTTAGGTTGACGACTTCGAGGCGAGGAACGACATGAGCCGGCGTCGGGTCGTCATCACCGGGATGGGCATGGTCACGCCGGTGGGGCACACCGTCGCCGACACGTTCGCCGCCCTGCTCGAGGGCAAGTCCGGGGTCGCCCCGACCACCCACTTCGACGCCTCCCGGTTCCCCACCACGTTCGCCGCCGAGGTGAAGAACTTCGACCTCGGCCGGTTCGTCCCGGACCCCGGGCGGTACGCCAAGAGCGGGTCGAACACCCGGTTCGGGCTGGCCGCCGCCCGGCAGGCGTTGGAGGACTCGCACCTGCTCGCCGGCGGGGACCGCACCCGGTACGGCGTCTACTGCGGGTCCGGGGAGGGGAGCGAGGACTTCGTCGGCGTCATCAGCGGGATCGGGGCCAGCTCCAAGGACGGCCGGACCGTGGACACCGGCAACTTCGCCCGTCTGCTGTTCGGCCACCTGGACGGCAAGCGGGAGTACGAGCTGGAGATGCACACCACCGCCGGCCACCTGGCCGACGAGTTCGACCTGTGTGGTCCGAATCTGACCTGCCTGACCGCCTGCGCGGCAAGCGCCCAGGCGGTCGGGGAGGCGACGGAGCTGATCCGCCACGGGGACGCCGACGTGATGCTCGCCGGCGGCTCCCACAGCATGATCCACCCGTTCGGCGTCACCGGCTTCAACCTCCTGACCGCACTGTCCCGCCGGAACGACGCCCCGGCCAAGGCGAGCCGGCCGTTCGACCTGAACCGGGACGGTTTTGTGCTCGGCGAAGGGGCCGGGATGGTGGTTTTGGAGGAATTCGAGCACGCCAGGGCCAGGAACGCGCCGATCTATGCGGAGTTGAGCGGGTACGGCACGACCGGGGACGCCTTCCGCATGACCGATCCGCACCCGGAGGGCCGGGGGGCCATCGCTTGCATGAAGCAGGCGCTGACGGACGCGGGGCTAAAACCGGAGGACATCGGGTACATCAACGCCCACGGGACGAGTACCGCGGCCAACGACGAGTCGGAGACGTTGGCGATCAAGGCGGCACTCGGCGAGTGGGCATACAAGTGCCCGGTGTCCAGCTCTAAGAGTATGATGGGCCACCTGATTGCGGCCGGCGGGGTGGTCGAGCTGATGATCGCCGTGCTGGCCATGCGGAACGCCGTCCTCCCGCCGACCATTAACTACGAGACGCCCGACCCCGCCTGTGACCTCGACTATGTGCCGAACGCCGCCCGGGAGAAAAGCGGGATTCGGCACGTCCTTAGCAACAGCTTCGGGTTCGGGGGACAGAACATCACCCTGATCGCCAGCCGGCTCTAACGGATTTTCGGACGATAGCGGGTTAAGGGACTGCTCGCCCCCCGCGTCGTCCATAAAGTAACCCCTTCCATCGACCGCAGCCGCGGCCGTGGGTCATCGTTTGACTTGGGGTTGTGTCGCGGAGTTCCGCCTGTGGAAGTACTGGCCTGGTGGACGGTGATCGGGCTGCTGGCGGCCGGCGGGGCGTTCGCCCTGCTGGTGGTCGGCGGCCAGTGGTACTGTCGCCGGAAGTATCTGGACCAGGTCGTCCGCATCTTTGAAGAGCGGCCGCTGTTCATCGTCCCCCGGGGCAAACCGGTCCCGGGCGCCGAGCACGTCCAGTTCCCCACGGCCGGCGGGCTTACCCTGCGGGGCTGCTACCTCCGGGGCCACCGGCCGCGGCGGGGGGTGATCCTGTTCGGCCCGGAGTTCGGGTCGAACCGGTGGGCCGCCCTCCAGTATACGACGGCCCTGCTGGACGCGGGGTACGACATTTTCGCCTACGAGCCGCGGAACCAGGGGGAGAGCGACAAGGATCCCGGGTACGAGCCGGCCCAGTGGGTGACGGACCGGGACGAGGCGGACATGCGGGCCGCCCTGGCGTACCTGAAGGGCCGCCCGGACGCCCCGGCCGACGGGGTGGGCGTGTTCGGCATCAGCAAGGGGGCGAGCGTCGGGCTGGTGGTCGCCGCCGCCGACCCGTGGGTGCGGTGCGTCGTCACCGACGGGGCGTACGCCACGCTGACCACGATGGTCCCGTACATGCGGCAGTGGGTGAAGATTTACACCAAGCGGGCACAGCGGGTCCGGCGGCACATCCCCAACTGGTTCTACGCCCTGCTCGCCAAGGCGGCGGTCCGCCGGGTGGCCGCCCGGCGGGGGGTGCGGTACTTGAGCGTCGAGCGGGCGGTGGGCCGGGTGCGGGTGCCGCTGCTGATGATCCACGGCGAGGCGGACACGTACATCAAGCCGGACATGGCCGTCGCCCTGTTCAAGCGGGCGACCGGGCCGGACAAGAGCCTGTGGCTGGTGGAGAAGGCGAAGCACAACCAGGCGCTGAACGTGGCCGGGGCCGAGTACCACGGCCGGCTGGTGGACTTCTTCGACACCCACCTGGCGGGCACGGCCGCCGACTCGGTCGAGATGCCGTCGCTGGACGCCCCGACCCCGATCCCCGGCCACCTGTCCGCGGTCCGGGCGAACTGACTCACGCGCAACCGCCCAAAGCCCTCCTCGTTCCCACGCAGAGCGTGGGAACGTTCTTTTGCACGCTCCGCGTGCCGTAGGACTGCTTGCCCGGGAGGCTGTCGCCGACAGACGATGACTCGACGCGGAGCGTCGACCCCGTGCGTTCCCACGCAGAGCGTGGGAACGAGGAAACGGTTGCAAAGCCGCCAGTTCGCCCGGCAGCTAAACTGGACCCCATGTCCCTCGCTCGCTTCCTTCTCACCCGGCTCGGCCGGCTGGCCGCGTACCCGATCCACCGCCGGATCGCCGCCTTCGTCCGCGACTGCGACCACCCCGAACGGGTCCAGACCGACCTCCTCCTCCGCACCCTCCGCCGGCAGGCCGACACCGGGTTCGGCCGCGACCACGGGTTCGCCGACGTCCGCACCGTCGCTGATTACCGCCGGCAGGTGCCGATCGCCCCGTATGAAGCCGTCGAGCCGTACATCGAGCGGCTGAAGAACGGGGAGACGAACGCGCTCATCGCCGGCGACCGGGTGCGGATGTTCGCCCTGACCAGCGGAACGACGGCCGCCCGGAAGCTGATCCCCGTCACCGACCGCTACCTGCGGGATTACAAACGCGGCTGGAACATGTGGGGCGCCCGGGCGTACCGGGACCACCGCGGCCGGCGGCTGTTCCTGCGGGCCATCGTGCAACTCGTCGGCGACCCGGACGAGTTCCGCACCGCCGCCGGCATCCCGTGCGGCAACCTGAGCGGGTTCACCACCGCGGTGCAGAAGCGGTTTATCCGCTGGCTGTACGCGGTGCCGGCCGTCACCGGCAAGATCAAGGACGCCCAGGCCCGCTACTACGCCGCCCTGCGGTTCTCGCTGCCCCGGTCGTGCGCCCTGTTCCTGTCCGCCAACCCGAGCACGCTCGTCGCCCTGGCCCGGGTGATGGACGCCCGCAAGGAGGCGCTGCTCAAGGACATTCACGACGGCACGCTGACCGCCGACCTCGATTTGCCGGCGGACGTGCGAACGGCCCTGGCGGCGAAGCTGCGGCCGAACCCCGAGCGGGCACGCGAACTGGAACGGATCGCGGAGCAAGCGGGCCGGCTCTACCCGCGGGACGTGTGGCCGGACGACACCACCCTCGTCGGCGTTTGGACCGGCGGCAGCATGGGGCCGTACCTGCGGCAACTGCCGACGTACTTCGGCGACCCGCCCATCCGCGACCTGGGGCTGGTGGCGTCCGAGGGGCGGATGACCATCCCGTTCGCCAACGGCACCCCGGCCGGGGTGCTCGACATCTGGAGCCACTACTTCGAGTTCGTCCCGGAGGCCGAAGCGGACTCGCCGCAGCCGACCGTCCTCGGGGCGCACGAACTGGCCGACGGGCAAAGCTACTTCATCGTGCCGACGACGGCCAGCGGCCTGTACCGCTACCAGATCAGCGACCTGGTGCGGGTGCGGGGGTTCCTGGGCAAGACGCCGCTGGTCGAGTTTCTGGGCAAAGGGCACCGGTTCGCCAACCTGACCGGCGAGAAGCTGAGCGAGCACCACGTCACCCAGGCGATGGAGGCGGCGGCCAAGCGGACCGGGTTCGCCGTCAGCGGGTACACGGTCGCCCCGGTGTGGGACGACCGCCAGCCGTTCTACGGCCTGTTCGTCGAGGAACCGGACGCCGCCGACGAGGGGGCGGTGACGCGGTTCCTGGCGGCGTTCGACCGCTGCTTGGGCGAGCAGAACGTGGAGTACGCGGCCAAGCGGGAGAGCGGCCGGCTCGGGCCGGTGCGGGCGGAGGTGTTGCCGGCCGGGGCGTGGGCCGAGTGGGACCGCCGCCGGCTGGCGACGACCGGCGGCAGCCCGGAGCAGTACAAGCGGCCGTGCCTGATCGGCGACCTCGGATTCAAGGCGACGATGGACGTGCGGCGGGAAGTGGGTTGAGGGGGGCCGGTTCTTTCCCGATCCCGGTCATTCGGGAAATAAGCCCAGCAGGCCCGGCTGACCGCTCTGCGTAGGGGCCGCTGTGCGGACCGGATGCGCTCCCACCGGTCCGCACAGCGGCCCCTACGCAGAGCGGTCAGAAGTCGTGAAACCCCTTCCGCTCGGCCCGGGACGGGAACGAGAACAGGAGCATGACCGCCCCGGCCCCCCAGCCCCACGGCCAGAAGTAGCCGGCCAGCCACGCCCCCGTCGACGCCAGCAGGAACAAGAGGGCCACCCCGATCCGCACCCACGGGCTGAGGCCGCCCCACCACTCGAACAGCTCCATCGCCTCCCCCGCCGGCCGTCACTTGATGAACGTCCAGTGCTTGTAGAACACCGCCCGGACCGGGGCCGACACCAGCCGCACCCCGCTCAGGACGCCGCTCAACAGCCACGGCCACGGGGTCGGCCGGAGCATGTCCACGAACAGGCAGTACCGCACCCCGTCCGACTCGTTCACCGACTGGTGCTGCAGGGTGTCGTCGAAGATGAACAACTGCTGGTCCCGCCACCGGTGGGTGTGCCGGCCGACGGTGATGTACACGTTCGGGTCGTCGATCGGGTTGACGTTGTACAGCACCCGCAGGGTCACCCGCAGCGGGCCGTAGTGCAGCCCGGTCGACTGCCGCTTGTTGAACACCGACACCCCGATCGTCCGGATGTACCGGTACCTGTCGTGGTACTCCGGCATGTCCACCGTGGTCGGCAGGTTCCGGCCGTACCACTTGAAGAAGATCATCGCCCGCTTGGACTCGCCGAGCTTGGCGGCCAGCATCCCGATCAGGTCGCGGTCGTGGGCGGCGGCGATCAGCTTCTTGATCTCCGCCTGGTGGCCGGCCGGCAGGTCTTCCAGCTTGTAGATGCCGCGGTTCCGGTACGGCAGACAGAGCACGTCCATCAGCAGGTTGAACGGGGCCAAGAGCCAGGTGAACACCCCGTTGCCGAAGAAGTACCGGTCCAGGGTGGACAGGTTGCGGCGGGTGTTCCGCAGCACGTCCAGCAGCCCGAGGCCGACGTACACGGCCAGGGTGACCGGGATGAAGTAGGCGGCGACGGCGAGCGGGACGACCCGCTTGACCGCCTTCTTGATCAGGCGGCCGGGCCGGACCTTGGGCGGGCGGACGGCGGGCAGGGTCGGGGTCATCGGCCGGCTCCGGGGCGAGGGGGCTAGCGGCTAGTAGAGCGAGAACGGCCGCCGGCAGCAACCCCGATGCGCCGGCGGGGGGCCGTCACGGCACGATCTCGAACGGTTCGGTGCCGTCGGCCCGGTAGGCGTGGAAGTGGCGGTCGAGGGTGAACACCCGGCGGACGCCGAGCCGCTCCGCGGCGACGACCAGGGAGGCGTCGGCCAGGTCCATCGGGGCGTCCGCGTACTGGACCATCAGCGCCCGCATCCGCGCCCACTCGCCGGGGGCGGGCAGATCGAGCCGGATCAACCCGTCCGCCAAATAGCCCCAGAGCTCGTCCTGGGCCGTGGGTCCGGCGTTCCGGCCGAGCAGGTACATCCCCTCAGTCAGACAGGGCCAGGTTGTGACCAGTTGTTCCCGCCCCAGACCCTCCAGGGCCATCAGGCAGCGGGCGTAGTCCCGGTCCCCGCCGTCGATCAGGGCGACCATCGGCCCGGTGTCGCAGAGGGTCACAGCCGGCCCTCTCGCCGCTTCTCCTCCATCCCCTCGGCGAACTGCCGGCCGGTGTCCGCAGACAGGTCGCTGCGACCGCTGGTGATCCGCCCGGTCCGCCCGGCGAAGCGTTCGGCCAAGGTCTTCTCCTGATCCGGCGCGGCCGGCGGCAGGGCGGCGGCGAGCCACCCGACCGGGTCCAGCCCGCGGTCGGCGGCGGCCCGCTCCAGGGCGGCGTACAGGGCGTCGGGCAGTTCCAGGGTTCGGCTCATCGCGGCACCTCCGCCGGCATTCTACCAACCGTTAGTGGCCCACGCCCCCTGGGCTTTTCACTTGGCGGCCATGCAGCCCGGTAGGTACGGTGGGAGTCGCGACCTCTCTCGTCGGTCTGGCCCGCACGCCCGGAGCCGTCTGTGTTCGTCTTCTCACTGATCCTATCGGTGGTCCTGCTGGTGGTCGTGGCTCGGTACGCATTCCGCACGCCGCCGCCGGTTGGGAAGGTGGCTGGCGTCTGTTCGGCGGCTGCGATCGGCCCGTTTTGCCTGACGATGCTCCTCGCTCCGTTCCAGGCGTCGGCTGCGGTCATGGCCGTCACCGCTGGCCTGTTGCTCGCTCCCCGGAATGGCCGCCGGGCGTACCTCGGCCTGTCGTTGGCCGTTACCGTGGTCGCCTATCTGATCGCCCTGTGGGCGGCGGTCGAACAACGCCGGGAGTACGAGGTGCTGCGAGGCCAATACGGATTTGAACCACTCGCCGACCGGCTGCCGCCACGGCCGGCCGGCACGATGGGAACCACACCGGTCGATGAAAGCCGGATCAAGTTGATCGAGGATGAGGTCTGGGTGGGAGGCAGCGGTCGATCTTACACACTCCGCCGACTGCACGACGAACGGGTTTTGGACTTCATCGACACGCCGGGGTTCGGGGTCATGCGGGCGATCCCGCGGCCGTCGGCGGCGTGGCTGAAAACCCAGGTGGTCGGGCCGGTGCCAAAGCCGGTCCACACCGGGCCGGACCGATCCGCGGGGGTGACACTGCCGGCGTGGTCGGCGACCGACTTCGACGGGCTGCACCGGAGCGGGGTGCTGGACTTCGTCCACCCCGCTGGTTTCGGGCTGGTCCGGGACGGCCGGGTGACCGGGTTCGAGAGTCACCGGTTCAGTAAGGTTCCGGGGCCGGAACGTGGGTGGGCGGTGACCGACCTGGACCTGATCGGGCTGGTGGTCCACCCGACGCCGGTCGCGTATGTGTCGAAAAACCTGCCCCGGATGGACGAGTTGAAGGCGGCCCCGACCCGACCGCTCGACCCGTTCGAGGCGGACGCCCTGGGCCGGCTGCGGGGCAGTGAGGATATCGTGGTCAAGCCGTCGGCGGGCGGGCTGCGGATGGTCGGGGCGGTGCGGGCGGTCAAGCAGTGCGTCGAGTGCCACGGCGGCACCCGAGGCGATCTGCTTGGGGCGTTCAGCTACCACCTGCGACCGGCCGAGTAGGCTCGCCTATCGGTGCCGCACGCTGCCGCCGCTGATCTGGTCCGGGCGGCCGTTCGTCATCGCGTCGGAGACAGCGTCCGGCGGGGCCACCGACTGCGCCCCGCTGCCGGCGAACTGCAGCGACACCCCGGACAGCGTTCCGGTCGCCCCGGCCGCCAGGTCGAAGATCTCCAGCACCCACTTCCCCCGGGCACTCGTCCCGAGCAGCCCGGCGAGCGGCTGCTCCGGCCGGACCGCGCCGGCGTCGGTGAACAGGGCGTTCGTCAGGCTCGCCCCCGACCCGCGGTTGAACAGCACCACCCGCCGGCCGTCCGGGGCGGTCAGCCGGATCTGCAGGTCGCTGGTCCGGGCGTGGGTCAGGTTCAACTGCACCGACAGCCCTGTGATGGTGAACGTGTCCGGCACAGTCAACTCGACCCGGGTGGTCCGCTGGTCCTGGATCGCCTTCGGCAACCCGGACACGCTGTAGGTGCGGGTCGGCGTAGGCGTCGGGGTCGGGGTGGCGGTGCCGAGGGTCGCCGACTGGCTGAACGGGGCCGCGGCCACCCCGCCGGCCGACTTCACCTGCGGGCCGACGGCCACGGTGTACGTGCCGGCCGCCGTCTGGGTGCGGGAGAAGATCAGGTTGAACCGCGTGTTCTCGGACCCGGCGACCGCCTGCACGAACGACACCCCGACCGCCCCAGCCGGTCCGGTGACGCCGACGCCGCCGGTCAGCGTGCCCGGATCGACGGCCGTGCTGAACGTCACCTGCACCCGGTCGAACGTCCCGGCCCGCGGCCCGCTGAACAGGGCGCCCGTCACCTGCGGGGCCTGCCCGGATGGGGCCGGCGTCGGCGTGGGAGCCGGTGGCGGCACTGTCGGCGGGGAGACGGTCGTGGCGTCGAGCAGCTTGGCCAGGTCGATCCGGCCGCCGGTCGCCACCTTCCCGGCCAGCGCCGGCAGCACGTCCACGGACGCCTTCAGCTTGGCGATCACCTGCTGGTAGGTCCACGTCGGGTGCTGGTCCCACAGCAGGGCCAGCGCCCCGGACACGAACGGGGCGGCCATGCTCGTCCCGCTCTTGGTCCCGTACCGCCCGTTCGGCAGGGTGCTGGTGATGCTCGACCCCGGGGCGGCCAGCGTGACGGTGTTGGCCCCGAAGTTGGAGTAGCCGGCCAGCCGGTCGGTGCGGTCGGTGGCGGCGACTGACACCACGTTGTCGAACTGGGTGACGTAGCTGGCCGGGTAGAACGGGCTGGCGTCGGTGTTCGACCCGGCGTTGCCGGCGGCCGAGACGATGACCGCCCCGGCCGCCCGGGCGCGGGCGGTGGCGGCGGCCAGCGCCCCGTCGGCCGGCCCGCCGCCCCAGCTCTCGTTGATCACCTTGGCCCCGTTGGCGATCGCGTAGTCGATCGCCCGGATGGCGTTGCTGGTGTACCCGCCGTCCGCCCCGGACATGAACTTCAGGGCCATGACCCGGACGTGCCAGGACACCCCGGTGACGCCCGCCCCGTTCCCGCCGACCGCCCCGATGATCCCGGCCACGTGGGTGCCGTGCCCGAGGGTGTCGGTCGGGGTGCCGGTGTTGGCGGTGAAGTCGTACCCGTTCACGTCGTCCACGTACCCGTTGCCGTCGTCGTCCCGGCCGTTGCCGGCCACCTCGCGGGCGTTCCGCCACAGGTTGGCGGCCAGGTCCGGGTGGGCCGTGTCCACGCCGCTGTCGATCACGGCGACGATGGTCTGCCCGGTGCCGGTGGACACGTTCCAGGCGGCCGGTGCGGAGGCCACAGTCAGCCCCCACTGGTCGGCGTAGCTCGGGTCGTTCGGCACCGCGTTGACGGTCAGCTTGGAGTCCGGCTGGACCGACACCACCCCCGTCACCCCGGACAGGGCCGCCCGGCCCTGGTCGAGCGACACCCCGGGGGCGAGGTCCGCCTGGTACACCCCGAACCCGAGGGCGGTGACGGCGGTGATGGCCGGCGACCGCTCGACGACGGCGGCCACAGCCGGGCCGTTCGCCCAGGTGGCCGTCGTCACCAGCACCCGGGACGGGTCGACCGCGGCGGCCGGGACGGCCCGGTCTTCGAGCTGTTCCACCCGGAAGTGGGGTCGGGGCGCGGCGGCACTCATGCGGGTCGCTCCGTGCGGCTCATAGCGGTTGATCGGGATGCGGCAATCGGTGCGGATGTGCCAATCGTAGCGTGTACCGCGGACCGGTGGGGTCAGCACGGTTTGAACGAATCGACCACGAGAGACGACGAGGACGGGTCGTAGCGATTGGGGCAAATCGGAAGCAAGGAAAAGTGGGATGAGGCAGGATTCGGCTAATGTGGCGGGCCGGCGGGATCGGGGGCGAGTTTGCGGGCGACGGCTGGGGACTGGCGTCCGCCCGGCCGGCCCTGTACGATCCACTCCCACCCATGCCGCTCATTCCGCTGCTCACCGCCGCCCAGCACGCCGACGGCCACCTGACCGAGCCGGCCCTCCGGGCGGTGGCCCGCGTCGCCAACGTGCCGCTCCACCGCGTCCAGCAGGTGGTGTCCTTCTACCCGCACTTCCGCACCACCCCGCCGTCCCGGGTAGAGCTGGCCGTCTGCCGGGACGCGAGCTGCTTCCTGGCCGGCGGGGCGGCGTGCGCGAAGGCGCTGAAGGAGCTGCACGGCGGGGACGTGGAGGTGCACGAGGTGTCGTGCATCGGCCGGTGCGACCGGGCGCCGGCCGGGCTGCTGAACGGCACCCCGGTCCCGCTGGCCGACCCGGCCGCGGTCGCCGGCTGGGTGAGGGAGCCGGAGACGGTGCCGGCGTTCCGCCCGCCGCCCCCCCGCCGGTGGCTGAACGACCCCTACGACGCCCCGGCCGACCGGTACGGGGCCGTCCGGGCGATGGCCGCGAGGCCCGACGCCGCCGACCATGTCCTGACCCAGCTTAAGGCGAGCGGGCTGCGGGGCATGGGCGGGGCCGGGTTCCCGACCGGGACCAAGTGGGAGTTCGTTCGCAGAGAGCCGGCGACGCCGAAGTACGTCATCTGCAACGCCGACGAGAGCGAGCCGGGCACGTTCAAAGATGCGCTCATCCTGCGGGACCAGCCGCACCTCGTCATCGAAGGGATGCTCCTGGCCGGGCGTACGGTGGGGGCCGAGACCGGCATCGTCTTCCTGCGGCACGAGTACGAGGCCGAGCGACAGTCGCTACAAGCCGCCATCGACGAGGCGACTGCCGCCGGGCTGCTCGGGCCGGCGGCCGGGTTCAGCGTCGAGGTGTTCGTCTCCCCCGGCGGGTACATCCTGGGCGAGGAGACGGCCCTGCTGGAGTGCCTGGAAGACAAGCGAGGGGAGCCGCGGAACAAGCCGCCGTTCCCCGGCAGCCACGGGCTGCACGGCCGGCCGACCCTGATCAACAACGTGGAGACGTTCGCTAACATCCCCGGGATCGTGCTCAACGGGGCGGACTGGTGGGTGAGGCTCGGGGCGGGCGACGGGTTCCCGGGGCCGAAGTTCATCGCCGTGTCCGGGCACGTCGAGCGGCCGGGGGTGTATCAGGTGCCGCTCGGCACGCCGTTCGGCGAGCTGCTGGCGCTGGCCGGCGGGGTGAGCGGCGGGCGGCGGCTGTTGGCGTTCGCCCCCGGCGGGGCGTCGTCCAACTTCCTGCCGGCGTCGATGGCCGGGGTGCGGCTGGCGTTCAACGAGCTGGCCAAGGCCGGGTCGATGCTCGGGTCCGGGGCGGTGGTGGTGGTGGCCGAGGGGACCGACCTGCTGGCGGTGGCGGCGAACGTCACCCGGTTCTTCCGGAACGAGTCGTGCGGCAAGTGCGTGCCGTGCCGGGTCGGGTCGCAAAAGGCGGTCGAGCTGCTGGACGCGGCGGCGGCAGGGACGGCGCCGCGGGAGGCGCTCGGGGCGCTGCCGGACCTGGCCGAGGCGATGGCGCTGACCTCGATCTGCGGGCTGGGCCAGGTGGCGGTGGCGCCGGCGCTGTCGGTGCTGAAACTGCTGGGCGAACAGTCATGATCTCGCTGACCATCGACGGCCGGCCCGTCACCGTCCCGGCCGGCACCACCATCTGGGACGCCGCCCGGTCGGCCGGCGTCGACATCCCGGTGCTGTGCCACTCGCCGCGGCTCGACCCGGTCGGCGTCTGCCGGATGTGCGTGGTCGACGTCGGCGGGCGGGTGCTGGCGGCGAGCTGCGTCCGGCCGTGCGAGAACGGCATGACGGTGGCGACCGACTCCCCCCGGGTGGAGAAGCAGCGGCGGACCCTGACCGCCCTCCTGCTCGCGGACCACCCGGCCCCGTGCGCCAAGGAGCGGACCACCGGCGACTGCGAGCTGGAGGCGCTGGGCCGCAAGTACGGGCTGCTGCCCCCGAACGCCCACGGACGATCGTCCGTGGGCTTTGCGACCTCCCCCCTGCCCCGGCCGAAAGATGTTTCAAGTCCTGTCATCGCGGTCGATCACGCCGCCTGCATCCTGTGCGACCGGTGCGTCCGCGCCTGCGACGATCTCCAGTGCAACGAGGTGATCGGCCGCACCGGCAAGGGGTTCCCGACCCGCATCGGGTTCGACCTCGACGCCCCGATGGGCAAGTCCACCTGCGTATCGTGCGGGGAGTGCGTCGCCGCCTGCCCGACCGGGGCGCTGACCAACAAGCCGCTCACCCTGCCGCTGGTGCCACGGACCGAGACGAAGCCCGTCGATAGCGTCTGCCCGTACTGCGGGGTCGGGTGCGCGATCACCTACCACGTCGACGAAACCGCGAACAAGATCGTCTGGGCGGAAGGCCGGCCCGGCGGCGGGAACGACGCCCGCCTATGCGTCAAAGGGCGGTACGGCTGGGACTACACCAGCCACGAACAACGGCTCACGACCCCGCTCATCCGCCGGCCGGAGTTCTACCCGAAGGGGCCGCTCTCCCGGGAGGTGCGGGGCGAGGGCGGGAAGAACAAGCGGGTCGATTACGCCGAGGTGATGCCGGCCTTCCGCGAGGCCACCTGGGACGAGGCGCTCGACCTGATCGCGTCCAAGTTCCTGGCCATCAAGCGGGAACACGGGCCGCGGGCGCTGGCCGGGTTCGGGTCGGCCAAGTGCAGCAACGAGGAAGCGTACCTGTTCCAGAAGCTGATGCGGGCGGCCCTCGGCACCAACAACGTCGACCACTGCACCCGCCTGTGCCACGCCTCCAGCGTCGCGGCCCTGCTGGAAGGGATCGGCAGCGGGGCGGTGACGGACGTGTTCCCGCACGCCGACCAGGCGGACCTGATCCTGCTCACCGGCTCCAACCCGACGGCCAACCACCCGGTCGCCGCCACCTTCTTCAAGCGGGCCATCAAGCGGGGGACGAAGCTGGTCGTGGTGGACCCCCGCCGGCCGCAGATCGCCGACTTCGCCGACCACTACTGCCAGATCCGGCCGGGCACCGACGTGGCCTTCTACAACGCCGTCCTGCACGAGATCGTCCGCAACGGGTGGGTGAACGAGCGGTACGTGGCCGACCGCACGGAGAACGTCGAAGCCTTGAAGGCGACCGTCGCCGACTACCCGCCGGACCGCATCGCCGGCGTGTGCGGCGTCCCGGCGGACACCATCCGCGCCGTGGCGAGGCTGGTCGGCACGGCCGGCAACATGATGGTCTTCTGGGGCATGGGGATCAGCCAGCACACCCACGGCACGGACAACGCCCGCTGCCTCATCGCGCTGTGCCTGCTGACCGGGAATGTCGGCCGGCCGGGGACCGGGCTGCACCCGCTGCGGGGGCAGAACAACGTCCAGGGGGCGTCCGACGCCGGCCTCATCCCGCTGGCGTACCCGGACTACCAGTTGGTCGAAGACCCGGCGATCCGGGCCAGGTTCGAGGCGGCGTGGGGCGTGCCGCTCGACCCGAAGCGGGGGCTGACGGTCGTGGAGATCGTGGCCGCGTCCCTCAAAGGCGAGGTCCGCGGGATGCTCATGCTCGGGGAGAACCCGTTCCTCAGCGACCCGAACATTAACAAGGTGCGGAAGGCGCTCTCCTCGCTGGAGTTCCTGGCGGTGCAGGACATCTTCCTGACGGAGACCGCGGAGTTCGCCGACGTGGTCCTGCCGGCGTCGTCCTTCTTCGAGAAGCTGGGCACCTATTCGAACACCGACCGGCGGGTGCAGATCGGCCGGCCGGTCGTCGCCCCGCCCGGCCAGGCCCGGCTGGACTGGCAGGTGCTGTGCGACCTGTCGAACCGGCTCGGCTACCCGATGCGGTACGAGTCGCCGGAGCAGGTGTTCGCCGAGTACGTCAGCCTGTCCCCGAGCTACGCCGGGCTGAGCTACGCCGACCTGGCCGGCGGGGGGAAGGTGTGGCCGTACCTGGTTAGCCGCGCGGCGGACCCGTTTAGCCGCGAGGCGGAGTCTTCGGAGCCGAGCGCGGGGACTTCGTCGGTGTCGGGTGAGAACGGAGTCCCCGCGCTCGGCTCCGAAGACTCCGCCTCGCGGCTAAACAGGTACATCGGCGAGTTGGTGCTGTTCGGCGACCGGTTCCCGACCCCGACCGGGCGGGCCAGGTTCGTCCCGTGTCGGTTCGCCGAGGCGGCCGACCTGCCGGACGCCGACTTCCCGCTCGTGCTGAACACCGGCCGGGTGCTGGAACACTGGCACACCGGCACCATGACCCGCCGGGCGACGGCCCTGGACGCCCTCAGCCCCGGGCCGTTCGTCGAGGTCCACCCGGAGGATTTGGCGAAGCTCGGCTTCGCGGACGGGCAGGAGGTGACGGTCCGCAGCAAGCGGGGGGCGATCCGGCTACCGACCCGGGCGACGGCCAAGGTGCAGCCGGGGAGCGTGTTCATCCCGTTCCACTTCCGGGAGGCGGCGGCCAACGTGTTGACCACCGACGCCCTCGACCCGTTCGGCAAGATCCCCGAGTTCAAGTTCTGCGCCGTCCGGCTGGAGGCGTGACCCGGCCCCTTGAACCGTCGGCCGGGCGTCCGTATCCCGACCGCATCGCCACGTCACCGAAGGGTCAGCACGATGCGGACGCTCATCACCGGCGGGGCCGGGTTCGTCGGGTCACACCTGTGTGAGCGGTTCCTGGCCGAAGGGCACGACGTCATCTGCGTCGACAACTTCCTGACCGGCCGGCCGGAGAACGTCCGCCACCTGTTGACCAACCCGAAGTTCCGGATGATCGTCCACGACGCCAGCCAGCCGCTGTTCGTCGACGGTCTCGTGGACAACGTCCTGCACTTCGCCAGCCCGGCCAGCCCGGTGGACTACGTCAACACCCCGATCCAGACGCTCAAGATCGGCTCCCTCGGGACGCACGTGGCGCTGGGCATCGCCAAGGCCCACCGGGCGCGGTTCCTGCTCGCCAGCACGTCCGAGGTGTACGGCGACCCGCACGTTCACCCGCAGACGGAAAGTTACTGGGGGAACGTCAACCCGGTCGGCGAGCGGAGCATGTACGACGAGTCGAAGCGGTTCGCCGAGGCGATGACGATGGCGTACCACCGGGAGCACGGGGTGAACACGCACATCGTCCGCATCTTCAACACCTACGGGGAGCGGATGCGGCTGGACGACGGCCGGGTGCTGCCGAACTTCGTCGGCCAGGCGCTGCGGGGCGAGCCGCTGACGGTGTACGGGACCGGCGCCCAGACCCGCAGCTTCTGCTACGTGTCGGACTTGGTGGACGGCATCTATCGCCTCTTGTTCAGCGACTACCACCTGCCGGTGAACGTGGGCAACCCGGCCGAGATCACGATTCGGGAATTCGCCGAGGAGATCCTGCGTCTGACCGGTAGCAAGAGCCAGATCGTGGAGAAGCCGCTGCCGCCGGACGACCCGAAGCAGCGGAAGCCGGACATCAGCCTGGCCCGCAAGCTGCTCGGGTGGGAGCCGAAGGTTGGCCGGGAGGAGGGGCTGCGGCGGACCCTCGACCACTTCCGCAAGACGCTCGTGGCAGCCGGCTGATTTCCGCTTGACCGGCGTAGGTTTGAGTAGTCTGCTACACCATACCGCTCGGCCACTGGGACCGCCATGACCTTTCCCGTGTCGTCTCCCCGGCCGTCCGCCCGGACGGCCGCCCTGCTATCCGCCCTCGTCTTCGTCCTGCTCCTCGCCGCCGGCCCGCCGGCGGCTGCGCAGGAGCCGCCGG
The DNA here is from genome assembly GCA_046350115.1 of Gemmataceae bacterium. GTDB lineage: Bacteria > Planctomycetota > Planctomycetia > Gemmatales > Gemmataceae > JAXMAZ01. The sequence continues at coordinate 73,346 of JAXMAZ010000010.1, read as the reverse complement.
CCCCGGCCGACCAGCCGGCCGCCGCGGCCCCGGCCAGCCCGGCCCCGACCGCCCGCTCCGGGGACAACATCTTCGTCCACATCATCCGCTCGGTCGGGGTGTTCTGGCTGGTCCTGCTGCCGACGTCCATCTGGCTGATCGCCATGGTGGTGCTGCTGGCCATGGACCTGCGGATGCCGGCCGCCATCCCGGCCGGGTTCGTGGAGGAGTTCACGGACACGGTGAACAAGCGGAAGTTCAAAGAGGCGTTCGACCTGGCCAAGGCGGACCCGTCGTACCTCGGTCGGGTGCTGACGGCCGGCATGGCCCGGCTGCAGTACGGGCTAGAGGACGCCCGGGAGGCGGCCATGAACGCCCTCGAAAGCATCCGGTCGGACAAGGAGCAGAAGAACAACTACACGGCGGTCATCGGCACCCTCGGCCCGCTGCTCGGGCTGGTCGGGACGGTGTTCGGGATGATCGAGGCGTTCATGGAACTGGGCACCGGCACCAACCCGAACCCGGCCAAGTTGGCGGACGGCATCTCCCACGCCCTGGCGGTGACCCTGGTCGGGGTGGCGATCGCCGTCCCGGCGATCGCGTTCAACGCCTACTTCCGCAACCGCATCACCCAGGTGACGCTGGACGTGATGCACGTGGCCGACGACCTGCTGACGCAGATGTTCCACAACTCGAAGAAGCCGGCGGTGGCCGCCCCCGCGACCGCCGTCCCCCCCGTGGCCGCCCCGGCGGTCGCCCAGCCGCCGAAGTGACCCGCCATGGCCGCCATCGGTGACAGCGCCAAGGCCGAGCCGAACCTGACCCCGCTGCTGGACCTGGTCCTGCAACTGGTCATGTTCTTCATGCTGTGCGCCAACTTCGTGATGGAACAGGTGAACGAGTCGATCAAGCTGCCGGTGGCGATCGAGGCGAAGTCCCTCGACAAGACCCAGGACAGCTACGTCGTTCTGAACGTGAACGCCCAGGGCGGGGTGCTGCTCGGCCGGGACGACAGTCAGGCGCTGACCGCCGGCCAGCTCTTCGAGCACATGAAGAACCTGCTCGACCTGGACAAGGCCCGGACCAGGCCGGCCGACTGGGCGAAGGGCCGGGGGCGGTCACTGGTGATCGTCCGCGGGCACAAGGACTGCACGTTCAAGCACGTCCACGACGTGATGCAGTCGTGCCGCCGGGCCGGGTACACGGACGTGCAGCTGCGGGTGATCAAGCTGGCCCCGGGCCAGGTGCAGTAGGGTCCGCTGTGCGGACCGGACGCGCTCCCACGGTCCGCACGGCGGACCCCACCAGGAAGCACCATGTTCCGCCGCCGCCGGTCGGGTGCCGAGGCCGTCACCCCGGACCTGCCGATCACCCCGATGCTGGACATGTCGTTCCAGCTCATGGCGTTCTTCATCCTGACCTTCCGCCCGACTCCGACCGAGGCCCAGATCGCCCTGGCCCTGCCGCGGGCGGACGGCGGGGCGGCGGCCGTCACCGCCCCGCCCGACCTGGCCCTGCTGGACGACGACGAGGAGCTGGTGGTGCAGGTGTTCGCCGGGGACACCGGCGGGCTGGCCGAGGTGGTGGCCGCCCCGAAGACCGGCCCGCAGTCCCTCGGCGCGGACCCGGCCGCCCTGTTCAAGTACCTGAAGGACCGCCGGGAAAATGGCGGCGGCAAGGCGCCCAAGCTGCGGTTCGAGTTCGCCGACCGGCTGAACTACAAGTACGTGATCAAGCTGCTGGACGAGGCCAAGCGGGCCGGGTTCGACCGGGTCAGCCCGGCGCTCTTGAACCCGCAGCCGAAGAAGTGACCCCACCCCCTCGTTCCCACGCTCTGCGTGGGAACGGGCGGGGGCGACGCTCCGCGTCGCGGCCTGCACGCCCGGGGACGCTGCCACCGACGCACGAAGACGCCACGCAGAGCGTGGCCCCCGTGCGTTCCCACGCAGAGCGTGGGAACGAGGAGGGTGAGGAACCAGTCTCCCGAGACAACCATCCAACCGGTATGCCGCCTCGCCTCGTCATCGTCTGTCTCGCACTGCTCGCCGGGCCGGCGTTGGCGCAGGGGCCGGCGAACAAGTACGCGCTGGACGCCGACCGGCTGTTCCTGCAGGCGGTCGAGGACGACGCCCCGGTCCGCGGGGAGGACGAGAACCCACAGGAGTTCGACGCCTACAATGCCGTCCTGTTGCACGCCCGGCAGTTCCCGGCGGCGGAATTGGAGGCGGCGGCCGAGCGGGGCGTCAGCTTCCGCGATCTGGTCGCCCCGGTCCGCCGCGACTTCCGGTACAAGCTGGTGTACTTTGAAGGGCGGCTGGCCCGGCTGCGGAAGCTCACCCCGACGAAGCCGCTGGCCGAGGCCGGGGTGACGGCCCTGTACGAGGGGTGGGTGTTCCCGGCCGTCGGCGGCGACCCGCTGTGCGTGCTGGTGACGGACCCGCCGCCCGGGGTGGAGCCGGTCGGCGACCTGCCGCGGCCGGTGCCGGTGGCGGTCGCCGGGTACTCGTTCAAGCTGATCCGGTACGAGAGCCGGGCGGCCGACCCGAAGCACCCGGACCGGAACGTCGTCCGCCGGGCGCCGCTCTTGATGGCCCGCGGGTTCACCCGGCTGCCGGAGCCGGAGCCGGGCCAGCCGTGGCGGACCGGGTTCGCCCCGGGGGTGGCGGCGCTGGTCGGCGGGATCATCGCGGTCGGGCTGGGGCTGACCGTCTGGTTCCGCCGCGGCGACCGGGCCGCCCGGCGGGCGGTGGCGAGCCGGCGAGAGAATCCGTTCACTGCGGGGGACTGACAAGGTGACACGGTGAAGAGGTGACACGGTGACTCAAGGCGCTTCTCACCGTGTCACCTCTTCACCGTGTCACCTTGTCAGTCCCGACGGGAGACAACGATGAGCAACGGCACCGTCGCCCCGAGAGAGGCCGTCATCCGCCGGCCGGTCGCGGCCGACCTGGACCGCCAGCGGGTGGCCCGGCTGCAGGTGATCGCGTTCGTGGTCAGCGGGGCGGTCCACGTCGCCCTGATCGCCGCCCTGATCGCCATCGACACGGTCGCGGCGAAGCCGGCCGCCGCCGCCCCGGCGGAAGCGCAACTCACCGTCGTCACCGACGACACCCCGCCCCCGCCGCCGGCCGCCGACCTGACCAACGTGGACATCGGGCTGGACCCGTCGCTGGTCAAGGTGGCCCCGAACGACAGCGTGGCCGACGTGAACGTGGACGCCGGGCTGGTGACGAAGGACGACCCGGGCATGAAGGACGCGGCCGTCGCCCCGCCGACCGAGTTCGTCCCGCCGCCGGGGGCCAGCACCGGGGACATGGCCCCGGGCGCCATCGGGGCGGACGGCCCGCTGCTCAGCGGGGCCGGGGTCGGCGGCACCGGGGTGACGGCCAGCCCCGGGTTCTCCGGCCGGTCGGCCGCCACCCGCAGCGCCCTGCTCAAGGCCGGCGGCGGGAACGCCGAGACGGAGGCCCGGGTGGCCCGCGGCATGGCCTGGCTGAGCAAGCAGCAGAAGCCGGACGGCCGGTGGCAGTTCGACGACAGCCGCGACCCGTTCGGCAAGAGCAAGCTGGACGTGGTGGCCGCCACCGGGATGGCCCTGCTGCCGTTCCTGGCCGCCGGCCAGACCCACCGCCCGGCCCCGGACAACAAGTACCAGGCGAACGTCCAGAAGGGGCTGGACTTCCTGGTCGGGCTGCAGAAGGCGAACGGCAGCTTCGTCCAGCCGATGCGGAACGACGAGGGGAAGGTGGCCCCGACCCCGGCCGGCATGTACAGCCACGCCATCGCCACCATCGCCCTGTGCGAGGCGCTGGGCATGACCGGCGACCGCCGGCTGACCCTGCCGGCCCAGCGGGCGGTCAACTACATCCTGACCGGCCAGGGGTCGGACGGGGCGTGGTACTACACCCACGGCAAGCCGGGCGGGGACACGTCCATCGTCGGCTGGCAGCTCCAGGCGCTGCACTCGGCCAAGCTGTGCCGGGAGCTGGTGGTGGACAAGCGGGTGATCGCCCGGGCGATGCGGTTCCTGGACTCGGTGGCAGCCGGCCCGCAGAAGGCCCAGTTCGGGTACAAGGAGCCGCAGACGGGGCGGGACAGCCTGACCGCCGTCGGCCTGCTGTGCAAGTACTACGAGGGGGGCTGGGGGCCGCAGTCCCCAGGGCTGGCGGCCGGGGTCAAGTACCTGCTGGAGCGCCGCCCGCCGGGGCCGGGCCGGGAAATGGACCTGTACTACTACTACTACGCGACGCAGGTAGTCCACTTCTACGAGCAGCAGGAGTGGCACCGGGACTGGAACCCGGCCATGCAGCGGATGCTGATGGACCGGCAGGTGCCGCAGGCGGACCCGAAGAACGGCGGCAGTTGGGACCCGGCCGGCGACCCGTGGATCGGCATCCACTGCGGCCGGGTGGGGATGACGGCGATGGCCCTGCTGACGCTGGAGGTGTACTACCGGCACCTGCCGCTGTACAAGCGGGGCACCGGCGGGCTGGGCGTGCTGGAGCAGGTGCGGTGAGCGGCTTTCGTAGGGCGGGTCAAGCCGGCTCTGCGGCGCCGACCCGCCAGCCCGGGCAGGGACTCGTTGCCACGCCGGCGGGTCGGCGCCGCAGAGCCGGCTTGACCCGCCCTACGCCGGCTGTAGTCGGCTCCATGTCTACGGACGCGAGCCTACATGAAGTGGCCGCGAAGATCCGCATCACCATGATCGGGGTTCTCCGGACGTTCGCGTCCGCTGATGAGCAGCGGGCGTATCAAGCGGCAGTACCCGTGGATGTCCCGACGGAGTTGTTCTGCCAGTGGGCGGGCGACGTTTACCACCCGGATGACCCGGCGTTCGCGTTGGCGTTCGGGCCGGAGGAACGGGCGGCCTGGCTTCGTTCGATGAGGCGTTCCGTCGTGTCTCCGTGCCCACCCTTCCATGTTGCCGCCGCTCGATGTCTGGCTGGAATCCGCCGCTGCGACAGAACTGGCCGACCGGGCGGCCGAGCGCTTCGGGCACTCAGCGGTTCCAAACCAGACTAGCGCGCTCTGGTGTAGGGTCCGCTGTGCGGACCGGATGCGCCCACCGGTCCGCACAGCGGACCCTACCCGATCGGAGCGAGTGTCGTAAACGACGATCGCCCACGGACGATCGTCCGTGGGCGTTGAACCTCTGCTCGTCACCACCTCACTTGATCTGCCCGCTGTGCCCCTTAACGTCCCCGAGCGGCTCGGCCCGGCCGCCGACGTGCTTGGCCAGGAACTGCTCCACCAGCGCATAAAAGTGCAGCCGGTTCTCCGGCCGCTGGAACCCGTGTCCCTCGTCCGGGTACACCACGTACTGCACCTCCTTGCCGTTCTTCCGCATCGCGGTCACGATCTGGTCGCTCTCCGCCTGCTTCACCCGCGGGTCGTTCGCCCCCTGGCCGATCATCAGCGGCTTGGTGATCTTGTCCGCCTTGGTCAGCGGCGACCGGCTGTCCAGGAACTCCTTCTCCTTCTCAATGTCCCCGACCCGCTTGGTGAACAACGCCTTCATCGGCGCCCAGTACGGCGGGATCGTCTTGAGTAGCGTCACGATGTTGCTCGGGCCGACGATGTCCACCCCGCAGGCGAACACGTCCGGGGTGAACGTCAGCCCGACCAGCGTGGCGTACCCGCCGTAGCTGCCGCCCATGATGGCCACCCGCTTCGGGTCGATCTTCCCCTGCCGCGAGAAGTACTCGACGCCGTCGAGCAGGTCCTGGTGCATCTTGCCGGCCCACTCCCGGTTGCCGGCGTTCAGGAACGACTTGCCGTACCCGGTGCTCCCGCGGAAGTTCACCTGGAGCACCGCGTACCCGCGGTTGGCCAGCCACTGCACCATCGGGTTGTACCCCCAGGTGTCCCGCGCCCACGGGCCGCCGTGGACCAGCAGCACCGTCGGCAGGTTCTTGGCCTCGACGCCCGGCGGGGTGGTCAGGTAGCCGCGGATGGTCAGCCCGTCTTTCGCCCCGAACTCGACCGGCTCGGTCCGCGCCAGCGTCACCGTCTCCAGCTTCGAGTTGTTGCTGAACAGCCGGTCGGCCTTCTTGTTGGCCCGGTCGTACAGGTACCACGTGACCGGGCCGTCGTCGGTGTTGAACGCCACCACCCAGGTCTTGTCGTCGGCCGTCCGACTGGTGACGGAGAAGTCGCCCCGCTGGACGGTGGCCAGCTTCTCGAAGTCCGCTTTCACCGACTCGTCGAGCACCTTCCACTCGGCCCTGGCCTTGGTGAAGGCGACGGCCAGCGGGACGCGGCGGTCGTCGTCGATCATCGCCCCGCTCACGTCGTACTCGGGGTCTTCGGCGACGACCTCCTCCTTGCCGGTGGCCACGTCCATCTTGATGAGCCGCAGGGCGTTCGCCCCGGCGTTGTGGATCACCCACGCCTCGTTCGGGTTCGTGCCGAAGGCGGCCAGTTGGGCCTGCTCGTCGGCCGTCACCGACTTGACCGTCTTCCACTCCTTGCCGTCCGCGGACCGCACCTTCAGGTCGTACCCGCCGTCCATCCGGGCGACGGTGCAGCCGCGGACCTTGAAGTCGGCGTCGGCGGCGAAGGCGATGGCCATGCCCGGGTTCTTGGTGTCGAGCGCCTCTTCGCCCGTGTCCAGCTTGATGCGGTGCATGTCGAACACGGCCTTGTTCGCCTTGTTCAGCCCGACCAGGACTTCGTTCGGGTGCTTCTTGTCCGTCTCGACGCCCTGTGCCCGGACCCCCTTGAACGGGGTCAGGTCGCGGGTCTGCTTGGTGGCCAGGTCGGTGGCGAACAGGTGGAAGTTCTCGTCCCCGTCGGCGTCCTGCAGGTACAGCAGGTGTTTGCCGTCGTAGGCCCAGAAGTACTGGCTGATGCCCCGCTTCGGGTCGGCGGTGAGGACGCGGTCGTCGTCCTTACCGATCGTCTTCACCCACACCTGCATGACGTTCTTGTCGTCCGGCTTGCGGTAGGCGAGATGCTTGCCGTCCGGGGAGATTTGCGGGCCGGCACGTTCCGGGTTGCCGAACAGGATGTCCCGCGGGATGAGCGGTGGCGGCTCGGCGGCGGCCGGGGCGGCGACCCCGGCGAGGACCAGCAGTGGCAGCAGTCGGCGCATGACGCACCCTTTCTGGAGGTGAACCGGGACGGGACCGGGCGAACGTCGGTCATTCGCCCGTGGAGCCGTCGTATTTCGCCGGCCAGCGGGCGGACAGCCCCTTGGGGAACGTCTGGGCTAACGAAACCCGATTGCGATCCTGCCGGTGTGGCGATAGGGTGTGATCCTTCTAGGAGCGGGCAGATGCCGAGAACGCACCCCATCGAGGCGGCCTTGGCCCCGGTGATGAAGGCCGCCGGCTACACAAAGCGACGGCGGACCTGGCACCGCCGGGAGCCGGACGTGGTCTGCGTGTTCGACGCCATGAAATCCCAGTGGTCGGACAGTTTCCAGCTCAACCTCGGCTTATACCTGCGGGCGCTCGGGCCGGAGGACCGCCCGCCGGAATACCGGTGCCACGTCCGGAACGGGCTGTTCGCGCTGGTGCCCGACCGGAACCGGCTGATCCAACTGCTCGACTTCGAGGATCACTCGGTAGGCCAGGGGCGGTTGGACGAGTTGGTCGGACTGGTGGTCCGGTACGCACTGCCGTGGCTGTCCGCTCACTCGGACGAAGAGGCAGTAGGCCGACTGGTGGCCGGCGGGTCGGTCCTGATGGTGGACGTGGCGGCGCGGGAGTATTTTGCCGGGCGGACGGCTTCGGCCGCCGACACCCGTTCGGCGGCTCCCAACCTACTCCGTGGTCGGGGCATCAGCTAACCACGGCGCTTTACACCCGCTCGGCGCGGGGGGTACGATCACCGCATGAACGCTATCCCCGAACTCGACACCCTTGACCGCCTGCTCGATCCGGTGACTGACTGCTTCACGCCGGAGGTGGCGGCCAAGATCGCTGTCCTCCGGGCCAGCCCGGAGGTACAAGCCCGACTCGACCTGCTGGCCGAGAAGAACGCCGAGGGGACCATCACCCCGGACGAGTTGGCTGACTACGACGCTCTGATCTCGGCCGGCAATCTGATCGCGATCCTGCAAGCGAAGGCCCGAGCCGTCTGCCGGATGTAGGGTGCGTGGAGGCTTTGCGCAACGCACCGCGGGACTTCACCCGTCGGTGTTCCTCTTCCGGCTCAGTGGGTGGGGCCTGGGGAGGGCGAGGCTCCTGCCGAGCCGCCCGCCTGCGGCAACCGCTTGCACACATGACCGGCGGCAGCCGCGGGTGTGACTTCGGCCGTTGCCACGCGCTCCCCGGCTCGGCAGGAGCCTCGCCCTCCCCCGGCACGCCCACTGAGATGTGCGACCGGTTCCGACAGTGGCAGCCCGTCCGGTGCGTTGCGCAAAGCCTCCACGCACCCTACGGAAAACTACGACCCCTTGATCGTCACCGTGTACCGCAGGCTGTTGCCCGGGTTGGCGGCTTCGCCGTCCGGCGGCGGGGCCGTCAGGGTGAACGTGTCCCCGGTGACGACGTACTCGAACGGCTTGCCGGTCAGCGGGTCGGCCGGCACCGGCACCGCCCCCAGGTCGTCCAGGGTCGGCGGCGGGTGGCCGTGGCCGGCGGCGTGCAGCCGGACCGCCTCCACCACCCGCAGCGCCGCCAGCCGGCGGTCCGCCCTGGCCGGGGCCAGGGCCAGCTTCTCCCACCCCGGCAGGGCGTAACTGAACGTCTTCAAAAGCGGGTCGTTCCAGTGGTCGGCCAGCACCTGCTTCTGCCGCTCGGCCGCCGCCCGCAGACCCGCCCGGGCCACCGGGTACGGCTGGCCGATCCACTTCATCTGGTCGTCCCGCATCCGCCGGAACAGGGCCAGGTCGTGCAGGTACACCACCTGGAGCGACGGCATCGCGTCCAGCTCGGCCGGCGTCTTGCCGTGCGCCAGCAGGAACTTGCGGGCGGCCGGGTACCGCAGGGTCAGCACCGCGGTCAGCCCCATCTCGGCGAGCGGGTGATCCAGCCCGAGCCGCCACAGGTCGTCCGGGGTGCCGGACCGGATCGTCCCCTTGATCCACCCGCCGACCAGCTTCTCCGCCTCGGCGGCCGTCACCGGCCCCTGCTCCAGCCGTCGGTAGTCCGGCAGGATGGTGTCCGGGAACCCGGCCTCGAGTTCGGCCGCGGCCCGCAGGTCGACGAGCGGGGTCGGCAGCCCGGTCAGCGCCCAGTACAGGTTCGGCGACCCGGGCCGGCCGACCCACCGCTCGACGTCCTTGAGCGTCTGCTCGGCGATGGTGGCGGCCACCAGGGCGTGGATGAGCAGCGGCGCCCGGTTGACGTGCCGGGCGAGCTGGAAGGCGGTGGCGAACGAGCGGGCGGCGGCCTCGAAGTTCCCGTCGGCGATCTCCGCCCGCGCCCGCCAGCCGAGATACCACCCGAGCTCGCGGAGGCCGCCGATGTCCCCGCTCGGGGTGGACAGGACGTTCTCCCGGGCGCGGGCGTCCAGCTCCCAGTCGCACCGGTCGCACCGGGCGGCCCGGGCGGCCGTCCGCAGCGGGCTGGCGTAGGCGTCCAGCAGCCGCTTGACCGCGGCCGGCGGCGGCCCGTCCGCCCACCGCTCGGCCGCCTCCGCGGCCTCCGCCTTCTCGGCGGCCGTCACCGACCCGGGGAAGTCGGCGATGGCGCGAAAGTACTCCAGGGCGGCGTTCCCCGGCACCCGGTCGGTCAGCCACGGCAGGAACCGGAACCGCAGGGCCGGGTCCGGGGCGGCGGCCGGGGTGGCGGTCAGCGGCCGGGCGGGCGTGTCGGCCCCGATCAGGGCCGGGACGGCGGCCAGAAATAGGAGGAACGCGCGGGGCATGGGATCAGTCCGGAGATTTCGGCAGGGTCGGCCGGTGCGGGGCCGCCAGCACCCCCGGCGGCAGGCCGAGCGACCGCTCGACCTCGGCCGGGCCGGTGGTTCGTGGCGGCTTCGGCCCGGGGCCGGGCAGCACCCCCAGCCCGGCCGTCAGCACCTCCCGCCGCCGCCGCAGGTAGTCGGCGATCTCGTCCGGGTCGACGTCCGCCCCTGCATACTCCGGCGGTGCGGCCGGGGACGCCGGCGGGGCTGCGGCCGGCCGCGGCGGCGGGGCGGCCTCCGGCCCCGGCGGGCGGGGGTCGGGCACTCGGCCCGGGGCCGGCTGGGCGACCGGGGCGGGGGTCATGCGGTCCAGGGCGTCGAGCCGGGCGAACAGGACAGCCGCCCCGGCCCCGGCCACCAGCAGCAGGCCGAACTGGGCGAGCACCACCCACCGCCAGGCGGCCAGCAGCCCGTCCCGGGAGGCCTGCCCGGCCCGGTACAGCAGCGCCCGCTCGTCCAGCCCGGAGGGGGACGGTCGGAGGGCGGCCAGCGCCCGGGCCAGCGGGTCGGCCGGCCCGGGGTCGGCGGTCAGCGGCGGGCGGGAATCGGGCATGGCACTCTCAGCTTCTCCCTCAACAAGTCCAGGCCGGCCGAATACCGCCGGTAGGCGGTGCTGGCCGACCCGCCGATCGCGTCGGCGATCTGTTCGAAGGTCAGTCCGCCCCACAGGTGGGCGACCAGCACCTCCCGGATGTCCACGGGCAGGTCGGCCAGGGCGGCGGCGGCGGTCCGGGCGTCCAGCCCGGTCGGGTCGTCGGCGGGCAGGAACCAGTGGCTGGCGGCGGCGGCCGCCCGGGTCTCGTACTTCTGCCGGCGGCGGGCGGCCCGGGCGGCGTCGATGGCCCCGTTCCGCACCACCCGGTACAGCCACGGCAACACCGTATCCGGCGGGACCGCCTGCCCGGCGAGTTTGAGGAACGCGGTCTGGACCACGTCCTCCGGGGTGGCGCACCACTGCCGCGCGTACAGCACCAGTGCCGCCGCGTGTCGGTCGACCAGGTGGGCCAGTGCGTCCGGTCCCATCACACCCTACTAGACGGCGGCCGACGGCGTCGATTCCAACCGGCCCGGGGCCGGCCGGTCATTGGCTTTGTGTAGGGTGCGTGGAGGCTTTGCGCAACGCACCGCTGCGACTCCCGGAGTCTGAACCGACCGACGGACGCAACGAACCGGGCCGGGGGAGGGCGAGGCTCCTGCCGAGCCGCGCCTCCTGCCCGGCTGGCTGCCACCCGTGCCCGAAAGCAGCCGCCGGTGTGACTCCCAGTGGTTGCCCACGCGCTCCCCGGCTCGGCAGGAGCCTCGCCCTCCCCCGGGGCTGTCGCGGGCAACCATGTTTGTCGCCGCGGGGCTGGTGCGTTTCGTCCCAAAGCCTCCTCAACGCACCCTACGGGCTTTTCACCCGCAACTCGTACCGCAGGTTGTTCGACGGGGTCGGGGTCTCCCCGGCCGGCGGCGGGGCGATGACCTTCGCCACCCCGTCTTTCTGCTCGTACCCGAACGGCTTACCGGTCATCGGGTCGGCCGGCACCGGCACCACCTTCACATCAGCCCAGGTCGCCGGCATCGTCCCGGTCGCCGCCAGGTGCGCCCGGACCGCCTGCACCGCCTGCTGCATGGCAATCTGCCGCCGCAGCCGCAGGTGAGCATCAAACACCTTGGCCATCGCCGTCGCGCTCGCCGAGAGCGCCTGGAACGTCCGGTCGGCGGCGTGCTCGGCCTGCACCTTGGCGACGGTCCGCTCGGCTGCCTGACGGGCCGCCAGCCCCTCGGCCGGCGGGAGCAGGAACGGCGTCACCATCAGCTCGTTCAACTCCCGTGCCCGCACCCAGGCGGCCAGGAAGACGGCTTGCGTGGCGGACATCTTGTCGGCCGGGAAGCCACGGGCCTTGAGCCACTTTCGGGCCGGGTCGGCCTGCCAGACGGTGGCGAACCCGCCGGCCCACTCGGCCGCTTGGGTGGCGAGCGGCTTCGGCTTGCCCTTCCTGAAGGGGCCGAGGATCGCGTCCTCCAGGTCGAGCCCCTGGCGCAACTCGCGGGTCAGCTCCCCCGCCCGGGCGTCGGACACCGGGCCGGCGGCCAGCTCGGCGTACCCGGGGAGCGACCCGGCCTGGAACTCCATCTCCCCGGCGAGCATTGGCCGCGGGTCGAGCAGCGGGGCCGGCAGGGTGGCCAGCGACCAGTACAGGTTCGGGCTACCGGGGGCGCTGTTCCACTCGTCCACGACCCCGAGGGTAATCGCCACCCCGGCCACCCCGACCAGCGATTGGATCAGGGTCGGCCCCTCGCCGACGTGCTTGCCCAACTGGAACAGCGTCTGGACCGTCCGCCGGGCGTCGGCGAACCGCCCCTCGGCCAGTTCCACCTTGGCCCGCAGCCGCAGCCAGCCCATCACCTCCCGGATGTGTTGCAACTCCGGCAGCAGGTCGCCGACCATCGCCGGACCGAGCGGCCGGGCCGGCTGCCAGTCGCACCCGTCCCGGCGGGCCGCCCGGTCGGCCCAGCGGAGGGACGCCCGGAGCGGGTTCAGCTCCTGCTTCAGCTCCGCGACCGGCGTCCGGTCCACGGGGCAGGTCCGCCAGAACTCCTCCCGCTTGTTCCGGGCGTCCCACTCGTCGCCGACCAGCCGCGGCTGCTTCGGCACGGTCAGAAACGCCCGCAGGTAGTCGAGGGCGGCGTTCCCCGGGGTGCGGTCGGTCGCTGGCGGCAGGAGCGGGTCGGTGACGGCTGACGTGGGGACCGCGGCCGGGGTGATGACGATGCGGCGGACCAGCGTCGGCTCGTAGGGCGGCTGGAGTGCCGACGCCGGGAGGTCGGCGAGGACGGCGACCAGGGCGAGCGACAGGGTGACGGGCATCGGCGGCTCCGCGGCGTAGAACGCAGATCATGATACTCACCCCGCTCGGCGACACGGCCGTGTTGGCGTACCTGCCGGACGAGCCGGCCGCGGTCCGGTTCGCCGCCGCCGTCCGGGCCGCCGCCCCCGGCTGGCTGCAGGACGTGGTGCCGGCGTACGCCAGCGTCGGCGTCCACTTCGACCCGGACCGGGTGACGACGGGCGAGGTGTCTGAGTGGCTGAAGCGGTTGCCGGTGGGAGACGCCGCTGCCGTGCGGTCGCGGCTCCTGACGATCCCCGTGTGCTACGAACTCGGCCCGGACCTCGGCCGCGTCGCCGAGCACACCGGCTTGCCAGCGGACGAGGTGATCGCACTACACCTCGGCACCGAGTACACGGTGTACGCGGTCGGGTTCGTGCCCGGGTTCCCGTACCTGGGGTATCTGCCGGAACGGCTGTGCGGGGTGCCGCGGCTGCCGTCCCCCCGCACCCGGGTCGAGCCGGGTACCGTCGGGGTGGCCGGCAAGCAGACGGGGATTTACCCGCTGCCGCGGCCGGGCGGGTGGTGCCTGATCGGGCGGACGCCGCTGACCCTGGTGGACGTGGCCGACGGGTACTTCCCGCTGCGGGTCGGCGACCGGGTGCGGTTCGCGCGGATCGGCGAGGCCGAGTACCGCCGGCGAGACGGGGAGCGGCTGTAGCGTCACTCCCAGAACGTCCACACCTCGAACATCTGTTCGCCGCCGTGCCGTGGGTTGCCGATCAGCTTTTGGGCGGGCATGTCGATCACCCAGTCCATCAACTCGAGCGGAATCTGGCCGATCAGCGCCGGGCTGCCCTCCGGCAGTTCCATCACCTCGACCTTGCACTCGCGGCCCTGGATGGTCAGGTTGACGATATCGTAAATCCCGACCGTCACGGTCCCGCCGGCGGTCTTGGCCCGCTTCTCATAGGACTTGGCCAGACCGAGCTGCTGGATCAGGCTGCCCGGAAGCCCGAGGGTGGTCGCCCCGCTGTCCACGAGGGCGTCGGGGATGTCCACCGACCGGACCTGGTCCGGCGTCTTCCGGCCTTGTCGAACGTCCCACAGGTCTTGGGCATTTTCTACTTTAGCGCCCACCGTGACCCGGCCCATTTTCGCGGCTCCCATAACGCCCCCCGGGTTTCTGCCGGGCGAACGATCGACTCGATTGTACCCTCCGGCCGCCCGGTGCGGTATCATCTCGGCACCCACCCCACCCGCCCGTCGCCGAGGTCACCCGATGCCGTCCGCCCGTCGCGTCGTCGCCCCCCTCCTGTTCGCCGCCGGGGCGTCCGTCACCCTCCTCCCTGTTCCGCCGCTCGCCGGCCAGCAGAAGGCCGGCCCGCCCGCCGTGCCGAAAGAGTACCCAGCGCTCACCGGCGGCCCGGTGTCCGCCAAGCCCGGCAGTGTCACCCGGCTGTCACTGGCCGGGACGAACCTCGGGACGCCGACCGGGGTGTGGACGTCGGCCCCGGGCGTGGCGCTGGTCGTGGACGGGCCGAAGGGGCCGGCCGGGTTCCTCGCCACCCTGACCCTGCCGCCGACTACCCCGGTCGGCCTGTACGCCCTGCGGGCGGGCACGCCGGTCGGGGTGTCAAACCTGCACCCACTGGTCGTGGACGAGTTGCCCCAGATCGCCGAAGCGGCCGACAACCGGTCGAAGGGCACCCCGCAGCCGATCCCGGTGCCGTGCGTGGTGGCCGGCCGGGCGGACGCCGAGGCGGCCGACTACTTCCGGTTCCCGGTATCGGCCGGCAAGCCGATCACGCTCGAAGTGCTCGGCCGGCGGATCGGTTCGCCGATCGACCCCGTGGTCATCCTGTCGGACGCCGCCGGCCGGGAACTCGGCGGCGCCTACGCGGACGACACCCCCGGCCTCCAGACCGACTGCCGGCTGACGTACACGCCGAAGCAGGACGGCGAGCTGATCGCCGAGGTGCGCGACACCACCTACCGCGGCGGGCCGGACTTCCACTACCGGCTGCGGGTCGGCCACTTCCCCGGGGCGACGACCGCGTTCCCGCTGTTCGTCCAGCGGGGCATGTCGGCCGAGGTGACGTTCACCGGCCCGGACGCCACGGGCACGGAGCCGGTGCGGGTGACGATGCCGGCCGACCCGGCGGTGCTGGCGGTGAACGTCGTCCCGCGGCGGCCGGGCGGGTTGCCCGGGTGGCCGGTGCCGGTCCGGGCCAGTGACACCCCGGAGACACTGGAGCAGGAGCCGAACGACAAGCCGGACCAGGCGACCATCCTGCCGGTGCCCGGCGGGGTGTCCGCCCGGTTCCAAGGCAAGAGCGACCTGGACCACTTCAAGTTCCCGACCAAGAAGGGGCAGCGGTACGCTGCTGTCGCGCTGACAGCGGAGGTGAACAGCCCGGCCGAGGTGTACCTGCGGGTGCTCGGCCCGGACGGCAAGGAGCTGGGCCAGTCCGACCCGCAGAAGCCGACCGCCCGGGTCGAGTTCACCGCCCCGGCCGACGGCGACTGCGTGGCGGTGTGCGAGCACCTGAACTACCTGAGCGGGCCGAGCGAGGTGTACCACCTGTCGGTGGCGCCGCTGGCCCCGGACTTCGCGGTGACGCTCGGCCTGGGCCGGGCGGACGTGCCGGCCGGCGGGGTCGGGCTGATCCCGGTGACGGGCCTGACCAAGCTGAACGGGTTCGGCGAGCCGATCACCCTGACCGTGGCCGGCGACCCGGACCTGTCCGGCACCCTCACCCTGCCGGCCGGGGCGAACCCGACGCCGACGGCCCCGGCGTTCGTGCTGGTGAGGGCGAGCCGCGGGGCGCGGCCCGGGCCGCGGGCGGTCCACCTGACGGCGGCGGCCGGCGGGAAGGTCCGGGCCGGATCGCTGGTGCGGTTCGCGTCGGTGGCGGATCAGGTGAAGGCGGCTCTGGCCGGCATCCCGACCCCGCCGCCGGAACTGACCACGGCCATGGCCGTGGCCGTCACCCCGGCGGCGCCGTTCGACCTGACGGTGAAGGCGGACAAGCCGACCGTCACGGCCGGCGGGACTCTGAAGCTGGCCTTGGGCGTCGGCCGGGAGGCGGGGTTCGACGAGGACGTGGCGTTTACCGCCGCGGCGGCCCCGGCGAACGTGACCGTCAAGGCGAAGCCGGCCGGAAAGGGGGCGGCGACGGCCGAGGTGGAGGTGGCCGCCGCCGGGAACGCGGCCGTCGGGCCGGGGCTGCTGGTCCTGCGGGGGACGGCCAAGCGCGGCGGCCGGGACGTGAGCGTGCTGGTGCCGGTGGAGCTGACCGTCGCCGCGGCGAAGAAGGAGCCGGAGAAGAAGGGGAAGGAGAAGAATTGAAGGCAACCTAACCCCTCGGCCCCTTCCCTACGAGGGAAGGGGGAGCAAGGGGGATGACAGTTCGGGCATCGGCTTCAGGTATAGTCGGTGGGAGCGCCTCCTTGCTCCCCCTTCCCTCGTAGGGAAGGGGGCCGGGGGGTTAGGTTTCAAAGCCGTCACCCGGCCCGAATCAATCGTCGTTGTCCGGACCGTCGTCCCGCTTGCTCCCCCTTCCCTCGTAGGGAAGGGGGCCGGGGGGTTAGGTTGACCCTCCCAACCGTGCTTGCGGCCGACCCCCGGCCGAAGGTACGGTGGGGGCATGTCCGCCGCACCCGAAACCCTGTTCGCCACCGTCGCCCCACCGGCCCTGTTCGCCGACGTGGTGTTCGACCGCCCGTTCGACCACGCCTACACCTACGCCGTCCCGGAAAACCTCCGCGACCGGGTCGGCGTCGGCAAGCGGGTGGAAGCCCCGTTCGGCCGCGCGGACAAGGGGACCGTCGGGTACTGCATCCGCGTCGCCGACCTGCCGCCGGACCGGCCGGTCAAGGCGATCGCCCGGGTGCTGGACGACGACGCCCTGCTCGACGACCACCTGCTGACGCTCACCCGCTGGATGGCCGACTACTACCTGTGCGGCTGGGGCCAGGTGCTTCATGCCGTCGTGCCGGCCGGGGTGCGGGAGAACGCCGGGACGAAGGCGGTCACGTTCGTCGAGGCGGTCCCCCGGGACGACCTGCCGAACCCGCTGCCGACCGTCACCGCCAAGCAGAAGCAGACCCTGGAAGCCCTCCGTAAAGCGGGCGGGGCGGTCGAGCTGGGCCGGTTCGTCCGGGTGCAGAACTGCGGCACCGCGGCCGTCAGCGCGCTGGTCGGCAAGGGGCTGGTGCGGAAGTACAGCGAGCGGGTCGATAAGTACGACGACGAGGGCGAGCCGGGGGCGTCAGCCCCCGGGTGAAGCTGCCACCCGGGGCTGACGCCCCCGGCTCGCCCTTGATCCTGAACGCCGACCAGGCCGCCGCCTGGGCGAGCGTCCGGGCGGCGGTGACGGCCGGCGGGTTCCACGCCTTCCTCCTCCACGGCGTCACCGGCAGCGGCAAGACGGAGATTTACCTGCGGGCCATCGAGGAGGTCGTCAGGCAGGGGAAGGAGGCGATCGTCCTCGTCCCCGAGATCTCGCTCACCCCGCAGACCATCGAGCGGTTCCGCGGCCGGGGCGGCAGCGTCGCCGTCCTGCACAGCAACCTGACCGACGCCGAGCGGGGCGGGTACTGGCGGCGGATCGCCGCGGGGCACGCGCAGGTCGTGGTCGGCGCCCGCAGCGCCGTCTTCGCTCCCACCCGCAAGCTCGGGCTGATCGTCATCGACGAGGAGCACGAGACCAGCTTCAAGCAAGAATCGACGCCCCGCTACCACGCCCGGGACGTGGCCGTCATGCGGGCGCGGCTGGCCGACGTGCCGATCCTGCTCGGGTCGGCGACGCCGTCGCTGGAGAGCTGGCACAACGTCGAGCGGGGGGCGTACACCAAGCTGAGCCTGCCGAAGCGGGTGGAGGACCGGCCGCTGCCCGGCGTGCAGGTGATCGACCTGCGGCACGAGCCGAAGACGAACGGCAAGCCGGGGGCCATCGGCCCGACCCTGGACGCGGCCATGCGGCAGGCGCTCAAAGCGGGCGGCCAGGTGATGCTGTTCCTCAACCGCCGGGGGTTCAGCACCCACGTCCACTGCCCGGGGTGCGGGCACGTCGCCCAGTGTCGGCACTGCGACCTGGCCCTCACCTTCCACCGCACCAAAGCCGCGCTGGCCTGCCACTACTGCGGGTGGGAGACGCCGCCCATCCTGAAGTGCCCGCAGTGCGGCAAGTCGACCATCCGCTACCAGGGGATGGGCACCGAGAAGCTGCAGGCCGAGATCGAAGCCGCCTTCCCGGGCAAGGTAGTGCAACGGATGGACTCGGACACCATGTCCAAGCCGGGCAGCCACCAGCGGGTGCTGGACGCCTTTCGCGACGGGCTGATCCACATCCTCCTCGGCACCCAGATGATCGCCAAGGGGCTGGACTTCCCGAACGTCACCCTGGTCGGGGTGGTGAACGCAGACGTGGGGCTGCACCTGCCGGACTTCCGGGCGGCCGAGCGGACCTTTCAGCTTTTGGCTCAGGTCGCGGGGCGGACCGGCCGGGGGGACCGCGGCGGGCGGGTGATGATCCAGACGTTCACCCCGGACCACCCGTGCGTCGAGCTGGCGGCCAAACACGACTTCGAGGGGTTCGCCCGGCTGGAACTGGCGACCCGCAAGCAGCACGACTACCCGCCGTACCACCGGCTGGCAAGGCTGATCGTCCGCAGCGAGAAGGAGCCGGCCGCCGGGGCGTTCGCCGACCAGTTGGCCGGGGCGTTCCGGGAGGCGGTCGCCCGGCACGCCAGGCGGGGGCCGGCGGTGCGGGTGCTCGGGCCGGCCGAGTGCCCGGTGTTCAAGCTGAACAACTTCTACCGGTTCCACTTCCAGTTGCAGGCGGAGAACAGCGGCGCCCTGCACGACGTGCTGCGGGAGGTGCTGGCCGTGGCCAAGCCGCCGCACGGGGTCGAGTTCCAGGTGGACGTGGACCCGTTCAGCATGCTGTGAGGCGAGGCGGACCGGTGTCGAGCGGGTTCGGGGGCGGGGTAGCGGCCCGGCCTCCGGCCGGGCTGGCGACGCCGGTGGCGTCGCCGTTACCCCGCCCCCGGACCCGACCCTATATCGAGGGTTGTCATGCCCTGGACCTTCCCGCCGCTGACCGACGGCCGCGTGCGGCTGGAGCCGCTGACCGAAACCCACCGCGAGCCGCTGCGGGCCGCTGCCGACGACGAGCGCATCTGGACGTGGAACGTCTCGTCCGGGTTCGGCCCGCACTTCGACGGGTGGTTCGCCGCGGCCACGGCCGAGACGGCGGCCGGCACCCGGGCGGCGTTCGCCGTCCGCACCCTGGCCGACGACCGGCTGGTCGGCAGCACCAGTTTCCTGGCGCTCGCCCCGGCCCACAAGCGGCTGGACGTCGGCCACACTTGGTACGTTCCCGACGTGTGGGGCACGGTCGTCAACCCGGCGTGCAAGCGGCTGCTCTTGGCCCACGCCTTCGAGGTGCTGGGGGTGAACCGGGCGGCCCTGCAGACGGACCTGCGGAACACCCGCTCCCAGGCGGCCATCGCCAAGCTCGGGGCGGTCCGCGAGGGGGTGCTTCGCAAACACATGGTCACGCACACCGGGCACGTCCGCGACACGGTGGTGTTCGGCATCACGGCCGACGACTGGCCAACGGTCAAGGCCCGGCTCGACGCCCGGCTCGCCTGCTGAATCGCATTTTCTTGTATGACTCCCGGCCCCCGGCGGATCAATCTGGGTGCCATGCCACACCCGCTCTCCAGACTGTTCGCGACCGCCGTCGGCGACCCGGCCCCGGACGCCGAACTGCTCCGGCGGTTCGCCGCCACCCGGGACCAGCCGGCGTTCGAGCTGCTGGTCCGCCGGCACGCCGACGCGGTCTGGACGGTCTGCCGCCGGGTCGCCCGGCAGGACGCGGACGACGCCATACAGGCGACGTTCCAGGCCCAGGCCTGGAAGGCGGGGGCGGTCCGCGGGTGTGTCGCCGGGTGGCTGTACCGGGTGGCCTACCACGCCAGCCTGAAGGCCAGGCGAGCCGGGGGCGTCAGCTCCCGGGTGCCGTGGCAATCGCTGCCCGAACACCCGGGGGCTGACGCCCCCGACTCGCCCGACGAGTTCGCCGTCGTCCACGAGGAGCTGGCCCGGCTGGCGGACAAGTACCGGTTGCCGGTCGTCCTGTGCGACCTGGAAGGGCACACCCACGCGGAGGCCGCCCGGGTGCTCGGCTGGCCGGTCGGCACCGTGTCCGGCCGGCTCAGCCGGGCGCGGGGGTTCTTGCGGGAACGGCTCGAACGCCGCGGCGTCGTCGCCCCGGCGACGGTGGCCGGGCTGATGGCCGCCGGGGCCGCCCCGGCCGGGCTGGTGCGGCAGGCGGCGACCCGCGCCGGGCCGCCGTGCCCGACCGTGGAAACACTCACGATGGGAGCGTTGCACGCCATGAATCAGGGATCACGGACGCTGGCCGCCGGCGTCGTCGCCGGGATACTGGCCCTGGCCGGCGGCGGGCTGGTGGCGGTCGGGGCGAACCGGCCCGGCCCGGAGCCGGCCGCGGCCCAGCCGCCGAAGCCGGCGGACAAGCCGGCCGACGCCCGCCGGGTGGCCGGCCCGCTGGATCGGGCGGTGAGCCACAAGGCGCTGCTCGCCGTCCGCACCGCCGTCTGGGCGTACTACCGGGACAAGGGCAAACTGCCGGCGGACATCCGGGACAAGGACGGCAAACCGCTCCTCAGTTGGCGGGTGGCGATCCTGCCGTACATGGAGCAGCGGGCGCTGCACAACCTGTTCAAGCTCGATCAGCCGTGGGACAGCCCGGCGAACAAGGTGCCGGCGAGCGTGCTCATCAAGGCGTATGCGAGCGGGTTCGGTGACGGGCGGATGATCGACGCCGCCGGGTACGGGCTGACCCACGTCCGACGGCTGTCCGGCCTCAGCACCTGGTCCGACCCCGGCCGCGAGCCGGCCTTGCCCACCGTACGGGGCACCCCGGCCGTCCACGGGCTGCTGCTGGCCGAGGCCGGTCCGCCCACCCCGTGGGCCAAGCCGGACGATCTGCCGTTCGACCCGGCCAACCCCCCGACCCTGACCGGCCCGTTCCGGAACGTGCTGCACGCGATCCCGGTGAACGACTCCACGACCGCCTTCCGCCCGGACCTGACCCCGGCCGAGATGGCGAAGCTGGCCGCGGCGGACAACAAGCTGACGGCGGCCGAGTTCGAAGCGCTGGCCCTGGACACGCCCGCCGACGGGGCCGAGGCGAAGGCCGCGCTAGACGACGCCCGCTTCCTGGCCGAGCGGATCGCCCGGCTGCGGCAGATGGAAACCGAGCTGCTACTGGAGCAGATCAAACGGACGAACCCGGGTCGGCGGGCGGACCGGGCCGGGGTCGTCGGGCAGTACGCGGCCGAGCTGGCGGACCAACTCGGGCGGCTGGCCCCAGAGGTGTGGAACAACCCGGTTCTCAAAGACCGCCCCGACCTGATGGCCGAGTTCGAGAAGCTGGGGAAGGAGCTACAGGCTCGCCAGGCGGAGCAAAAGAAGCGCGGGAAGTGAGGCACGGCGACGGGGGATCGCGCCAGTCCGACGAGCGGCTCGCGGACCGGCGTGCTAGGCCGGGGGAGGGCGAGGCTCCTGCCGAGCCGGGGAGCGCGTGGGCAGGAACGGGAACCGATATCGGTGACAGCTGCCGGGCACGGGATGCAGCGGTTGCCCACGCGCTCCCCGGCTCGGCAGGAGCCTCGCCCTCCCCCGGGGCTGTACCCGTGCGGTCCGGGCCGAGACTGTGTGTGCGGCAGACCGGTCCGGTCACTTGCGGAATACCGCCCGCGCCCGGGCTTTCGTAGCGTCTGTCCCCGCGGTGAGCAGCTTCTCGACGGCCGCCGGCGGCACCGTGTTCGCCGCGACCTGGCCCCGCTCCACCGCGTCCAGCAGGGCCGCCGCCCGGGCCGGGGTGCGGGTCAGGCCGACGGCGGCCAGCTCGCGGTTCTCGCCGGTCAGGTACGCGAGTGCTGCCACCAGGGCGGCCGTCGCCTCCGGGGCGTCCACGTCCACCAGCCCGCTCACCGCCCCCTGCTGTAGCTCCTCGTGCGTCCCCTTCGCCAGATACTTGGTGAGCTGGCCGCCGGCCGTCGCCCAGCCGGGCAGCGGGGTCATCCGCAGGGCGTCGTACCGGGTGCCGGTCGGCACTTTCGGGTCGTCGGCCATCGCCACCGCCGCTTTCAGTGACGCGTCCCAGCGGGGCTTGAGCCTCGCGTCCACGACTTCGGCCAGCCGCGGACCGGGCCAGCCGTGGGCCATGCTGATGCCGTTGATGACCCCGCCGCCGATGACGACCGCCTGCCAGTCGCGAAGCGGCTCGCCGGGCTTCGGCAACGAGGCGTCGAGGACCGCCCGCAGCTCGGCCGCGTCGTTCCGCTTGCCGGCCGCGATGGCCACCCGCCAGATCCACGGGATGCGGCGGTACTCCTCCTTGGCGTCCCGCGGCAGGCCGGCGGCCATCGCCGTGATGACCGCCGCCGGGTCGGCCGGGTGGTCCCGCAGCACCGCCTCCCGCTCGGCCGGCTTCAGCGTGTCGTCGAGCAGCTTGCGGGCGACCTCGGCCGGCGTCAGCTTGGCGACCGCCGGGGCCGGCGGCTGTCCGGCCGGGACGAACCGCACCGCCCGCAGGTCCATGAGCGCCCCGCGGATGTGGTCGGCGTCCGGGCGGACCGTCACCGTGCCCGGGCCGGCCGGCAGTGGCACCGTGCCGACCTTCGCCAGCCGGTAGCTGGCCCACCCGCCGGTGCTCGCCACGGTGCCGCGGACCGCCTGCCCGCCGACGTCCAGCGCGAACCGGTTGCCGGCCGAGCCGTCGTCGCAGGCGTAGTCGAGGTACACGTCGTACTTCCCGGCGGCCGGCGACTCGACCCGCCAGGTGACGTGGTCCTGCGGGCCGTGCCAGTAGCCGACGTTACCGAACTCGGTCTCGAACGTGATCCCGGTGCCGCGAATCTCGGCCGCGGACGCCGGCAGGTCGAGCCGGCCGTTCGCCGGGCGGACGACGGCCGGGGCGTTCCCGGCGACCGCCTTCGCCGGCGAGCCGACCGACCCGAGGTAGGCGATCAGGTCGGCCATCGCCGGCGGCGGCACGTCCTTCTCCAGCCCCTCCGGCATGAGCGACCGGCCGCTCGCCCGCAGCCGCTCCAGGTCGGCCCGCAGGACGGTCGTCTCCTTCCCGTCCGGGGCCATCAGCACCACGGCCGCGGCCGACTCGCTGGCCAGCAGGCCGGTGAGCGTCCGCCCGTCGGCCAGGGTCGTCGCGTACTCGACGTACCGGCTGTCCAGGTTGCGGTTCGGGTCGAGGATTTCGCCGAGCAGGTAGGCGGCTGACTTGTTGGCCAGCGCCGCCAGGTCCGGGCCGACCGCGTGCCCCTGACCGTCCAGCTTGTGGCAGGTGCCGCACACCTTGGCGAACACCTGCCGGCCGCGGGCCGCATCCCCGGTCAACGTCGGGACGGCGGCGAAGTACTCGGCCAGCACCCGCTGGCGGTCCGGGCTGATACTGCCGAACGCCTTCGCCGCGGCCTCGCGGATGGCCGCGCTCCCCGGTTCGGTGAGCAAGCCCTGACGCGGGCCGGGCGGGACGGCCGACGGCGGCACGCTGCCGGCGGTGATGGCGGCCAGCAGCTTGAGCGACCAGGCGTCCCGGTCGAGCAGCACGTCCACCACCTGGGCCTGGGCGGCCGGCGTGTACCCGGCCCAGCCGGCGAGCAGGGCGTCCGCGGCCGCGTCGTCCGGGATGTGGCCGAGGGCGGCGACGGCGGCGGATCGCACGGCGGCCGGCGTTTGCGGGGCGAGCAGCATGGCCAGCCGGCCGATGTCGGCGGCGCGGGTCGTCGGCTCCCGGCCGAGCAGCTTGACCGCCGCCGTCCGCGCCGCCGGGGCGGCCTTCTCGTCGATCGCCACGGCGCGGGCCGCCGCGACCAGCGTGACCAGCTCCGCCGGGTGCGTCGCCTTCGTCCGGTCGAGCGCGACCAGCACCGCGTCGGCGGTGGCGAACTGCCACGGGGCGAACGTCCCGCCCTTGGGTTCGGCCGCCTGCTTCAGCAGCCCGGCGAGCTGGCCCGCGTCGCCGAACCCGGCGGCGGTGGCGATCAGCTCGGCGAGCAGCGGCGGCGGGCTGCCGGTCAGCTTGCCGGCGAAGGCGGGGAAGTTGGCCCGGGTCAGGCTGCTGACGGCCGCGGCCCGCAGCAGCGGGTCGGCCGGGGTGCGGGTGGCCAGCTCCGCCAGCACCTCGCCGGCCGCCGGGTCCGCCCACAGGCCGAGGGTGAACGCGACCTGCAACCGCACCTGGGCGTTCGGGTGGTCGGCCTGGCCCGCCACCTCCGGTCCCAACTCGCGCGGGAACCGCTCGCTCAGCCGGACGGCGTGCCGGCGGACGCCGGGGTGTGAATCGGCCAGCCCGCGGCGGACGTGCTCCGGCGTCAGCCCGCCGAGCCGGTCGAGGGCGGCCAGGGCGTGCAGCCGGGCTTCGGGGCGTTGCGAATCCGTCAGCAGCTTCGCCAGGTGCGGCACGGCGGCGCGGTCGGCCCGCCAGGCGAGCAGCTCCGTCGCCGTGTCCCGCTGCCAGCCGTTCGCCGAGTCGAGGGCGGCGACCAGCCCGGCGGCGTCCAGCTTGTCCAGTCGCGGCCACGGCTTCACCGGCTGGTCGGCCGCCCGCACCCGGTAGATGCGGCCCATGCCGGCCCCGGCCCGCACGTCCAGCCGTTCCAGGTCGGCGGCCGGGATCCACCGCGGGTGCTCGATGACCAGCCGGTACATGTCGGCCACCCACAGCCCGCCGTCCGGCCCGGTGATCGCCTGCACCGGCCGGCTCCACGGGTCGGCGGAGGCGAAGAACTCGCGGTCCGCCTCGCCCTTCGGCCGCACCCCCTGGAACGTGCTGCCGCTGGGCGTCAGCGTCAGCCGGTGGATGATCCGGTTGACCGGCTCACACGTGAAGGTGTTGCCGGCGAACCCGGCGCCGAGCGCGGTGTCACGGTAGACGCCGATGCCGCACGCCCCGGTGGTCCGCCCGGCCGGGCCGGACAGGGCGAACAACTGCTGCGGGCCGATCGGGAACAGCCGGTTCGGGTCGGCCCCGGTCGGGACGAACGTCGTCGGCCGCGGCGGCGGGACGTGCGGGTTCCGCCGCAGGTACTCGTCCGGCAGGGCGTGGTGCCAGGCGAGGGTCGAGTTGTCGCACCCGAACCAGTTGCCCCAGTCGTCCCGCACGCGGCCCTGCTGGGTGCGGCCGGTGGCCGGCTCGATCGACCCGGTGTCCGGGTTGATGCGGAAGTCGCGGTCGCCCAGCTCGGTCGTCCGGCCGGTGAGGTGGGACAGGATCTTGCCGCCGAAGAGGCCGCACGAGCCGTACACCCAGCCGTCCAGCCCGTAGGTCAGGCTGTTCACCCGGGCCTGGTAGTTCTCGGTGCCGAACCCGCTGAACAGCTTCTTGACCACGTCCGCCTGGCCGTCCCCGTCGGTGTCCTCGGCGTACAGGATGTCCGGGGCGGCGCACACCAGCACGCCCTTCCGCCAGACGGTGAGGCCGGTCGGCATTGGCAGCTTGTCGAGGAACACCGTCGCGGTGTCGAACCGCCCGTCGCCGTCGCGGTCGGTCAGCAGCCGGACACGGCCGCCGGGGCTGAACTTCCCGTCCAGCCCGAGCGGGTAATCGGCCATCTCGGCGACCCACAGCTTGCCGTCCGGGCCGAACGCCAGGGCGACCGGGTCGGCGACCAGCGGGTCGCCGGCCACCAGATCGACCGCCAGCCCCGGCCGGACGCGGACCGCCGCTGCCGACTGCTGCGGGCTGAGTGGGTGCGTGCCGTCGGTCTTCTTCGGGTCGTACTTCGGGGCGAACCGCTGGCCGAGCTGCGCCGTCACCTCGTCGACGATCACCTGCTCCAGCCCCGGCCGGAACGCCGCGGGCAGGTCGTAGTAGATCATCGCCCCGCCGCCTTCGTAGCCGCCTTCTTTCAGCACACGCTCGCTCGGGATGTAGCACGGGTTGGTGTTCGCGTAGGCCGTCACCCACAGCCGGGTGCGGTCCAGCTCCGACTTCAGTCGCAGGGCGTAATCGACGACCACCTCGCCGGGCAGGTGGACCATCGCCAGCGAGTCGCCGAACGCCCACGTCTGCACCGGGTACTCGACGGCCGTCGGCAGAGGCTCGCCGCGGTCCAGCTTGGCCAGCGTCACCCGGGCGTGGTGGCCGACGGCGTCGGTCCGCCTCGCCTTATCTTCCCACTCGGCCCGGGTCGGCAGCGGGGCCAGCGGCAGGCTGTGCGCCTTCATCCGGCTGACGATGCGGCCCTGCACCGGGGCGAGGCCGCCGGCGAGCAGCCGCTTCACCTCGGCCGCCACCTGCCGGCCCTGCACCTGGGCGACCTCCACCTTGTCCCCGGTGACGCCGCTGTCCGGGTTCTGGTCCGCCCCGCAGCCGATGGCCACCAGCCCGACGCCGCCGGTCGCCTCGCGGATCGCCTCGGCCGCGTACCCGGCCCAGTCGCCGCCGACCTTGTTGTGCGACAGGGTGACGCAGTGGCAGGCGTAAGCGGTGTACACCGCCCGGACGGCGTTCGTCGCCGCGTCCCGGGCCACCAGCACCGGCAGGTCGTGGTCGGTCGGGGCGACCGGCCGGCCGCGGCGGTTCTTGGCGAACCCGACCGACCCGACGCCCCAGAACAGCTTCGCCGGCTTGGCGTCCGCCACCGCGGCGACGGCCACCTGCTCCAGCTTGTCGAGGAAGACGGGCGTGTACCGGTCGATGTTCGCCTGGTGCTCCGGCGGGATCGGCACGCCGAAGATGGTCGGGTTGGCCCCACTCAGCATCGGCCCGGTGTGGGTGTGGGTGGCGGTCGTCGCCAGCCGGTCCGGCGGCAGCTTCAGTTTGGCTTGCAGCCGCTTCTCCAACTCCGCCCGGATCGGGGCCGGGATGCCGAGCACGTCCGCGGTCAGCAGCACGACCGGGTGCGGGTCGTCCGGGTGCTTGATGGCGATGGCCCGCGCGTGGATCGGGTGGTTCACGCCTTCGGACTCGGTGCGGCGGAAGCCGAACCCGTTCAGCCGGACCGGGTGCGTCGGGGTGATGTCCACCTCGGCGACGCCGACCTGATAAACCGCCGGTGCGACGTCCGCGGCGGGGAGTGGGGCGGCCACGAGCAGGGCGACGAGCGCGGGGCGAAGCATGAGGTGCCTCCGGCGGGTGGGCGGGTCGCGGGGCCGACCCGGCCGGATGAGGATACCCGGCCGCGGCGGGGCCGGCCACACCCCACCGGTGAGCGGCTTGCCCGGCGCCGGCCGCCGCGTTACCCTACGGCCGCGGTCGGCCCCGCGCCGGACGGGAGGAGTGCGGATGGCGCTGACGAAACGCGGCAAGTACCGGTACGGCGACGGCCCGGCCGACATCCGGGCCGAGATCGTCCGGTACAGCAAGGGGAACGAGTACCCCGCCCACCACTTCGCCGACGCGGCCTGTCCGTGCGGCGGGGGCGTGTTCCGGCTGGCCGTGGACGACGACGAGGGGGCGGCGGTCCGCACCTGCGTCGCGTGTGGGGCCGAACACCCGGTCGGGGACAGCGCTGAGTTCTTGGCCGACGCCGAACTCGGCGAGTGCGGCTGCCCGTGCGGCGGCGAGGCGTTCGAGATCGCCGTCGGGGTGTCGCTGTACGAGGGGACCGAGGACGTCCGCTGGCTGTACCTGGGGGGCCGGTGCCCGGCGTGCGGGCTGACGGCGGTGTACGGCGACTGGAAGAACGAGTTCCCGGGTTACCGGGAACTTCTTGCCCGGGTGTGAGGGCGGGGCCGGCCGACTACAGGGGGAAATCAGCCGGCCTTCTTCTTGGCCGCCGCCAGTCCCTTGGCGATCACGTCCGCTGCCGTCGCCGCGTCCTGCTTGGCCAGGATGGTGAACGCCGTCGCCAGCACCCGCTTGGTGTCGGCCGCCCCGATCTGCGTCTTGGCCGTGTCGGCCTGCCGGGCCACCTCGTTGTAGAAATCGCTCAGCGTCATCGCGGCACCGTGGTGAGAGGTGATCGGACCGCCGGCCGCGCGGCCGGGTTCTCACCCAGTATGCCCGGCCGCCGGCTGACTGTCGAACCGTCCGCCGCCCGGTTCAGGTGCCGGCTGAGCCGTTCGGACGGGCCGGAGGGGTTCGGCCGATTTTGCCGGTTTCGGATACCCCATTCCGGCCAACCTGCGAGTGATGAGCTATAGTCTCGACGGTGAGAATTGCTGTCCGGGGCCGGACCCCGGCGACCGGATCGATTCATGAGCGACTGCCCGTTCTGCTCGTCCGCGCTGCCGACCGGGGCCGACCGCTGCCCCCGGTGCGGTCGCCGCACGGGCGGGCCGGACGGCGGGCTGGCCGGGGTGGCCGATCTGCTCGGGACGCCCCCGCCGTCGGTGTCGGTGTCGGCCACCCTGCCGGCCCCGTCCACGGTGACGGTGCCGGCGTCGGCGACGGCCGGCGCCGCCCCGACCACCCTGGCCGACCCCCTCCCCCGCCCGCCCCGGGTGCCGGTCAAGCTGGTGGTCGTCCGCGGGGAGCGGCTGGACGCCGAGTACCCGCTGCTGGACGGCAAGAACTTCGTCGGCCGGTCGGCCGACCAGCCGGTGGACGTGGACCTGGAGGGGCAGGAGCCGGCCGACCGGGTGTGGGCCAGCCGGGTGCACGCGGTCGTCACCGTGGACCGCGGCGGGCTGACGGTGGAAGACCTGTACAGCCTGAACGGGACGTTCGTCAACCGGCAGCGGGTCCACCCCGGCCAGGCGGTGCCGCTGCGGCCGGGGGACGTGGTCCAGGTCGGCACCGTGCAACTGCGGGTGGTGGTCGGCTGACCGTGAATGACAAGGTGAGGGGGTGACACGGTGACACGGTGAATGGATCAATCACCGTGTCACCCCCTCACCTTGTCATCTTCAACGGCCGGCCACGTCGAACTGGGCGGCCTGCAGGATCTCCCGGCTGTCGTCGTCCTGCACCAGCGCGATCACCTTCAGCCCCTTCAGGTCCATCGGCCGGTTCGGGTTCGGGAACGGCCGGGACTTGGCGAAGTCGTCCAGGTACTCGGTCAGCCCGGCCTTCACCTTGGCCAGGTCCACGGTCGCGGTGTGCTTGCCGCCGGCCAGCTTGGCCACCGCCACGCCCTCCGCCCCGCCGATCAGGTCGCGGACCACCTGGTGGTGGAACCGCAGCCCGTTGCTGCCGACGTACTTGACCGTCTCCTCCACCAGCACCAGCCGCAGCTTCACCTTGTCGCCCGGCTCCTTCATCCCGGACACGTCCACGGTGACGGTCACGGTGTCCCCGGCCCGCTTCGCCTCGCCGGCCAGCTTGACGTCCGCCGTCTGCTCCAGCAGCGGGTCGATCAGCTTGGCGTACTGGCCGTACTTGTTCTCGGCGTTGGCCATCGCCCCGCCGCCGCCGGCGTCCGGCTTGCCGTTGAACAGGGTGCTCGGGGTGCCGCGGATGCCCTGCGGGAACTTGGACCGGTAGTAGTCCCACCGGGCGACGGTGGACGGGTTGGTCAGCGGGTCGGGGCCGGGGATGTGCATGTGGTACTGGATCAGCACCAGGTCGGTCGCCGGGTACGACTTGGCCAGGGCGTCGAACGCCACGTCGGCGGCCACGCACGGCGGGCACTGGGCGCCGGTGAACAGCTCCAGCACGGCCACCTTGGTCGCCCCCTTGTCCTTCCGGCCGGCGTACTTGGCCGGCTTGAACGGCGGCACCGTCTTCAGGTACTCGGCGTCCAGCACCGCCTCGATCTTCTCCAGCTTGACCGCCACGTCCTTCGCCCGGTCGGCGTTGCCGGTCTTCTCCAGGGCGGTCTTGTAGGTGGTCAGCACCCGGCTGCGGGTGGCCGCCGGGTCGGCGTCGGTCAGGGCGGCGGCGACCGGCTCGACGGCGGTCAGGGCGGCCTTCTCCAGCCCCTTCACCGCGACCAGCGCGTCGGCCGCCTGGCCGAGCACCGCCCGGGTGTACCGCGGGCCGTACGGCTCGGCCCCCTTCCGGATGACGGCCACCAGCTTGCCGGCCTCGTCCGCCTCCAGCTTGGCCGGCCGGGCGGCCCGGATCAGCCCGAGGGCGGCGTCGGTGGCGGCCGGGGCGTCCGGGAACTTGGCGACGATCTCCCGGTACAGGCCCGGGGCCTTGTCCTGGGCCTCCTTCTGGGCGGCGTTGATCTCCTTCACCAGCTCCTTCTTCTTGTCCGCGTCCTTCTCCTTCTGGTACTGCAGGAACAGGGCGGTGGACTTGGACCCGGACAGCTTGCCCCAGAGTTCGGCGGCCGGGCCGCGGGCGAGCAGCCCCTTGGCGTCCAGGGTGGTGCGGTCGGTGCGGGCGGCCTTCACCCGGGTCGGGGTCGGCACCCGGTTGTCGACCATGTTGCCGAGCGCAGCCGCGCCGCCCTCGGACAGGGTCAGGGCGACCGACTGGGTGGCGGTCGAGTCCCGGGTGGACCCGTCGGCCAGGGTGAGCTTGCGGGTCTGCTTCAGGGTGAACGTAATGTCCTGGCCGGCCACCTTCACGTCCTGGACGGCGGCCTCGGTGTTCGGCTGGGCGGCGACGACGGACAGGCCGACCCCGCCGTCCTTGTGCTCCACTTTCAGGATGCAGACGGCCGTCTCGCCCATCGGGCCGACGGTGCTGAGCAGCCAGGTGTCGTCCGCCCGGAGGATCGGTTTGGCGGACAGGCCGGCGGCGGCGACCAACAGGGCGGCCGCGGCCAGGCAGCGACGCAGTCGCATGACAAGGCTCCGGGGGGTGCCGGGACTGGGGCCGCGGGGGCGGCTGGGGGGTGCGGGCGGCGGGCTTACTCTACCCGGCCGGCCGGCGGAGTCGAGCGAAAACCCGGACGGCCGGGCGAGCATTCCCTGCCCCCGCAGGGCGGCTCAGCCCCCACCGGGTGGGAGAGGGGCAAAGGCTGCCGGCTGCTTCGGGCGCCCGGTCCCACCACCCCGATCGGTCCGGACCGGCCACGGGCCGGGCACGGCCACGTTATTCTGGCACAGGATATTCTATTGTGAGTGGCGCAGTCGCCGGCACAAATCATTCTGACCATCGTTAACGCTCGGAGGCAGGCTGCTAACCCACCTTTACACCTGTCGAAATAATGTTGGAAAATCCGGTGTCACCGGACTCCTCTCTTGTTGCGTCCGGATTTTCGCGGCGGAAAAGTAATTCTAGGAAGGTCCGCGCGGACCTCGGTTCGTTGGGGTTTCTCATGTTATTGGGGGGGAAGATGAAGCCGTTATTCGCCAGATTGGCTGGGGTAGTGGCAATCCTGTGCGTCGGCCTGACGGCCGGCCGGGCGGACGCCGGGCTCATTGCGGTGTTCGGCACCAACGGGATCGGGGGCTACTTGGCCACCCAGGGGCACACCGTCACACAGGTGACTGACGCCCAGCTTGCCACCGGCGGGTTCCTGAGCGGGTTCGACGCGTTCGTCTACACCCGGGACGGGTCCAGCTTCGGGGTCGGCCTGTCGGCCGCGGCGGCGGCCAACGTCTCCGCCTACGTCGGGGCGACCGGGAACGTCGTGCTGTTCAACGGGGACTTCGCCGACGGCATCCCCGGGGACGCGAACATCGAGCAGATGTTCGCCAACGCGGCCAACTTCGCGGTGGCCAGCGGGCACGGGTACGTCGGCGAGTTCACCGGGGCGGTCGCCGCCCTGACCGCGAACGGCAACGGGTTCAGCCCGCTGGGCCTGATCTCGGGCACGGCCGGGCCGCTCGGCTTCGGGAGTGGCGGGTCGGGCGGGACGGTCACCATCACCCCGGCCGGGGTCGGCTCGCCGGTCCTGGCCGGCGTAACCCTGCCGTACAACCCGGCGAGCGTCGAGTTCGGGGCGTCGATGTCCGGGGTGGCCTCGCCCCTGGTGGTCGCCCGGTTCGACGGCGATAACCCGGCCATCATCGTCCGGCAGGGGCTGGCGAACCCGGTGCCGGCCCCGGCCGGGCTGCTGCTCGGGCTGCTCGGGGTGGTGCCGACGGCCGGCCTGCTCCGCCGCCGGGCTGTGACCGCGTAACCCGGCCCACGTTCCGGACTCACTGCGGGGGTCGGGGGCGACCGGTTGCCCGGCCCCGCCCCCGCGTCGTCCCGACCGCGCCCGTCGTCAGTAGTCGGCGCTGAGCACCTCGCCGTCGTTCCGCACGGCCAGCCGCCGCAGGTTGTCCCCGTCGATACTGGTCCGCACCGCCTTGACGCTCCCGTCGCAGAAGGCGAACTGGCACACCCCGGGGTGCCAGCTGCCGAACCGGCGGGCGTAGACCGCGTCGCTGCCCGGCAGTTGGGTGCTCGGGGAGGCGTCCGCCGGGCCGGTGCCGAGCGGGTCGTCCGGCCCGGCCACCCGCCCGGAGTAGGTGGTCCAGATGCCGTTGAAGATCGACCCGTCCCCGACCTTCAGCTTGCCGAACATGTTCACCGGCACCCGCTTCTCCCCGGCCAGGAGGGTGTTGCTCAGCCCGTCGCTGATGCTGCTGAACTTGGTCAGCCCCTGGAAGCTGGCGCCGACCGGTGCCTGGCCCTGGATCAGTGCCCCGTTCGCCCGGATACTGGCCCACGAGATGTCCGTCAGGTTGGTCGGGTAGTTGTTCACCGTGCCGACACACCCGGCGTAGTCGCCCAGCGCCCCGGGCGGGCTGTTGGCCGGGCCGAACCGGGCGTCGACCGACCCGCTGGGGGTGAAGTTCGGCGGCGGGGTGGTGTCCCCCGGGAACACCTGGACGGAATCGCTCAGCAGGGTGCCGGCCGACCGCCGGCTCGGGCAGAAGTACGATTTGACCGAGAACGTCCGCCCGTTGGCGTTCACCGCCGATGCGTAGTCCGAGGTCGGGGTCCACAGGTTCCGCAGGTTGTCCTGCTCCATGAACGGCAGGATGAGGACGAACCAGGTGACGGTCCGGTTGGTCACCCGCAGCGGCGGCAGGGTGCCGATGGCGTCGTGGTAGTTGTGGGTGGCCAGGCCGAGCTGCTTCAGGTTGTTCTGGCAGCTCGCCCGGGCGGCCGCCTCACGGACCTTCTGCACCGCGGGGAGCAGCAGGCCGATCAGGATGGCGATGATGGCGATGACGACCAACAACTCGATCAGTGTGAACCCGCCGCGGGGGCGGGCCGGGGAGCGGGACATACCAGGCGCCTCCGAAAGGAGATGAGGGACACGGACGAGACATGCAGCGGCACCGGCTGGCGAGACGGGCCGACCGATGAGCGAACCTTCACCTATCTACCCCGACGGCCGGCCCGGCCGCTAGCGTTCTGCCGACACGCTGTTGTAAAATCCGGACATGCCCCCCACCGGCCGTACCGCCGCCCGGTTCCGCCTGCGGGACGAGTTCGCCCGCACGGTGCCGGACTTCCGCGACCTGCTCCGGCCGTTCGACCGGGTGCCGGGGGTGCTGTATTTCGTCAAGGACCGGGCCAGCCGGATGATGGCCGTCAGCCCGGCGTCGGTCCGGCGGATGGGCGGCAAGACCGAGGACGACGTGGTCGGGATGGCCCCGCACGACTACCTGCCGGCCGACCTGGCGGACAAGTACCGGGCGGACGACGAGACGGTGATGCGGACCGGCCGGCCGCTGTTGAACCTGGTGGAGGCGTGGTTCAACGAGCACCGGCTGCGGGACTGGGTGGTGGCGGACAAGTACCCGGTCCGGGACCGGACCGGGCGGGTGGTCGGGCTGATCGGAACGGTGCAGAGCCTGGAGGGGCGGCGGCGGCAGTTAGCCCACCTGGGGCCGGTCGGCGGGGCGGCCGACTACATCAAGTCCCACCTGGCCGCCCCGCTCCGGCTGGCCGACATCGCCGACGCCGTCGGGTACTCGGAGCGGCAGTTGGAGCGGCTGTTCCACAAGGCGTTCGGGATGACCGTCCGGCGGTTCGTCATCCTGTCCCGGGTGCAGGCGGCGGCCCACGAGCTGACGCACACCGACCGGTCGGTGACGGAGGTGGCGATGCGGCACGGGTTCTGCGACCCGAGCGCGTTCAGCCACACCTTCCGGGCGGTGACGGGGCACACCCCGCGGGCGTACCGGGACCGGCACCTGGCCGCCTTCAGCCCCCGGGCGTGACCGGAGGTGCGTCGTCGAGGCCGCGGACGAACGCGGCCAGCTCCCGCAACCACAGCTCCCGGCTGCGGCGGACCCGCCGGAAGTACAGCCGGGCGGCCGGCCGGCCGCGGGCCTGGCAGCCGTAGCTCGCGGCCAGCGGTAGGCAGGTGTCGCCGGCCGGCCCGAGGCCGTCGAAGTCGATGAGCCACCGCTCCCCGTGCCCGCGCTCCACCTCCCAGGTGGCGGCCGTGCGGTCGCCGTCCCCGGGGTGGGCGGCGACCACCCGCCAGCCGCGGCGGCCGAGGGCGGCTTCCAGGGCGTGCAGGTGCGGCACGGACACCGGGGCGGCTCCGCCGCCGAACGACTCCGCTCAGCAACCGGGGCCGCTGAGGGACCTATGAGTCACGAAAAAAGCGAACATGCGGCGCGGTCTGGTGTCGCGCCTGTTCGGCGTGTCAGACGCACCCCACGGTTCGGCGCGCCGCTGCACCGCGCCACCCGCAACGGCCCGTCACCGCGACTTCAGCTCGCCCAGCGAGGGCACCGGCACCGCCCGCCCGCACTGGCACACGGCGGTCGAGCCGGCCATCCCGGTCGTGACCCTCAGGGTCGCCCCGCAGTCGCAGAGAAGCCGGAAACCGTCGGACGCCCCGCCCCGGTCCGCTTCGGGGCCGGGGGGCGTGACGACCGCCACCAGTTGGTGGTGAGCCATGTAATGCACCAGGAACTCCAACTCCCGGCGGGCCGCGCGCCGCGGCACCCCCAGGTCGGCCAGGTGGTCGGCCCCTGCCGACAGGCCGGCGTCCAGGTCCGCCGGCGGCTGAGCCAGGAGTATCCCCTGGCTTTCCGCCGGCGGCTCGCCCGCCGCCCCGAACGCGACGGCCGCCCCGGCCCGATACCGCGGGTCGGCCCACAAGGCCCGGAACCGCTCGTGCGGACCGGTCCGCTTCCGCCCGAGCAGCGCGACCGCGGCGGCCAGCCCCGCGGCCACCAGCCAGCCCGACGGGACGAAGTAGGGGAACGGCCGGCCGAGCGACGCCTCGGGCGCCCCGACCAGCTTCGCCAGCCGGGCCGGATCCTGCTCCGTGAACTCGTACAGCCCGGCCCGGAGGTCGTCCGCCGCGTCCGTCGGCAGATGGGCGACGTACCGCCCGTCGGTCGTCCAGAACGGGGCGACGACGAGCAACTGGTCGTAGGCGAAGTACACCCGGGCGTTCTCCGGCACGCCCCCGGCGCGGGCCGGCGAGTCCGGGGAGATCGGGGCCAGTTCGACCAGCCGCGTTTCCCACCCGACCGTGACGCGGATCGGCGGGCGGGCTTGGGCGGCAATCGGGGTCGGGGCGGCGAGCGCCGCGGTGGCAGCGGCGGCCACAATTACGAGTAGACGGGCCACCGGCCAACCCTCCGCCGCCGAACGGCCCTGCTCAGCAGCCCCGGCCGCTGAAGAGGGAACGCCGTCCGAGAAGTCAGCCGTGCGACCGCGGTCTGCTGTAGCGTCTGGCTCGGCGTCCGGTGTCGCCCGGGCGACGGGCCGCTCAGAGCGGCGCGGCCTGCGACCGGGGCAGGCGCACGGCGAAGGTAGTCTTGCCCCCGTCGGACCGCACCTCGATATCGCCATCATGCGCACGGACGATCTCGTGCACGATGAACAGGCCCAGCCCGAGGCCGCTCCCGTCGTCCCGGTCCCCTCGGACGAGACCCCGCTTGAGCGGGTCGAAGATCTGTTTCATCACCGCCGGGTCGATGGGCGGCCCGCTGTTCGTGACCTCCAGGTGAACGCCCGCCCCCTCGCCCCGGAGCGCCACACTGACGGGCGCGTCGGGCGCGCCGTACCTGATCGCGTTCGAGACGAGGTTGCGGAGCGACTGCTTCACCCGCAGGCCGTCCCACCGCCCGCGGCAGTCGCCGGTCACCGCCAGGTCGATCCGCCGGTGCGGGTGTGCCCCCCGGAACAGTTCCACCTCGTCGGCCACCGGTCCTGCCAAGTCCACGTCGGCCGGCACCAACTTGATGCCCAGACCGAGCCGGGTGCGGTTGAAGTCCATCAGGTCGTCGAGCAGGGCCTGCATGGCCTGCCCGCTGCGGATCAGGAGGTCGGCCGCAACCGTCACCTGCTCGCCGGCGTTCAGGGCGGACAGGTGTGCGGCCGTCATCTGGATGGCGTAGAGCGGGTTTCGCATGTCGTGCCCGAGCATCCCGAGGAGCAGGTTGCGGGCCCGCTCCACCTGGGCGTGGAAGTGGCCGACCGACTCGGCGACCGCCTGGTCGATCGCCTCGTTGAACCGGACGACGTCCTCCATCCCGGTGTGATCGAGCGGGCCGGCGTCCATCCACAGCCTCAGGACGCTGGCCCGAAGCGCGCGGTACTCGGCGACGAGCTGGATGATGTCGAACCCGCCCTGGGCCCGCAGGACGGCGTGCGTTTGCGCCGCCGTCTCCGGTGCCCCCGCCGCCGCCGCGGCCCGCCCCTTGGACTTCTCCGCCTGCTCCTCCCGCGTCTGCGAGGTGGTCAGGTCGTCGGCCACGGCCTCCAGAATTTGCTGGGCGTGGTCGCGCAGGGCGAGGGGCGTCAGGCCGGCCGCAGCCGGCAGCAGGGTGCCGGCGAACGCCTCCCAGTCCGCCAGGATGGACTCCATCTGATGCCGGATGAAGTCGGCCAGCCGCATTCCAGCCCCCTCCGGTTCCGAAGGCCCACCGGGAACCATTGCTTCCGCACGAGCCTGTTCCGCCGCCCGACGAGCCACCTCAGCCGCCGCGGCCCGAGGGGCTTGACCTGGGAAAGTACCCGTGCGGCGGCGGTCTGCTTTGGCGGCTCACATGTTACCGTACAGGGGTCGTCGAGGCGACAGCCCAGCGGATCGCCGCCTACACCCGGGACGAGGCTCCCCCGGCGTCGACGCCGGCGGCGGAGGTGCGGGAGTTGCAGGCCCCGGTCCGCCGCCGGGACGACCTCCGCCAGCTCGCCGCCCACGAGACGGCCCGGCTCGAATCCCCGCTCCGGTCCCCGGCCGCCCGCCGGTCGGTCGCCCGGGTCGTCAAGCGGCCCGGGCGGGAGGCCGACCGGATGCAGGCGGCGGACGAGCGGATCGCGGCCACCCCGGCCCGGGCGGGCCGCCGACCGGAACCTGCTGGCCACCATCCCCGGCGTCGGATCCCAGACCACCTCGACCGTGCGGGTCGAGCTGCCCGCCCTCGACCGGATCCCGTCGGCTCAGGCGGTGGCCGCGTACTGCGGGCTGTCCCCGCGGGAGTTCCGGAGCGGGGCGAGCGTCCGCCGGCGGACCCGGCTGAGCAAGGCCGGGAACGCCCGGCTGCGGAAGGGGCTGTACCTGCCGACCCTCACGGCGGTCCGCTTCAACCCCCTTCTCGAGGCGTTCTTCGACCGGCTGGTGGCGGCCGGGAAGCCGAAGATGCAAGCGATCGGGGCGTGCATGCGGAAGCTCGTCATGATCTGCTACGGGGTGCTCAAACACCGCGCCCCGTTCGACCCCGCATGGGCGTCAAGAATCGCCCCTTGACAACACGCGACCCGGTTCGGCGTCCGCGACCTACGAGCAGGACAGCTCGGCCCCGCACACCGGGCACCGGACCCACCGCGCCCACGAACACACCCGCTGCCCGCACCCGCCGCACTCGGCCGACCGGACGATCGGGTCGGTGGTGGGGAACCCGGCCGCGAACGGCGTGCCCCGGTAGCGGGCGGCGTCCTCGGCCGCCACCAACTCGACGGTCCACGGTTCGTCGCCGTCCCGCCACA
Organism: Gemmataceae bacterium; assembly: GCA_046350115.1. Classification (GTDB taxonomy): domain Bacteria; phylum Planctomycetota; class Planctomycetia; order Gemmatales; family Gemmataceae; genus JAXMAZ01. The sequence continues at coordinate 35,899 of JAXMAZ010000010.1, read as the reverse complement.
CCTGGGCGGCGGCGTACCGCACGTCGGTGATGTCGTAATGCCGGTACGCCCGGCCCTGGCACGCCTCGGCGAGCAGGTGGACGAACTCCTCCTCCGTCAGCGACCGGAGCCAGTTGAGCACGCTGCCCCGGTCAAGCGCTGCCACCGTCGTAGCCCTCCGCTGCCGAACCTGTAATTGGCTCGCGCCCGTTGCGCGAGCCAATCCGCCGGCACAGCCTAGCGCCGGCCAGCCTCTGGCCGACCGTATCGGCCGAATACCGGTCGGTCAAACGGATTCCGGCCGGACCGCCTCCCGACCGGCCCCACCGGCGGCGCGAGCTAACGCCCTGACGCGGACCGGGCGCCGGGCCGGCCAGCGGGCTTCGCACCTTCCGCCCGCCACGCCGAATGCAACTCCGACGGAAAGACTCGGACTGGGTCCGAGTTTGGGGTTGCGGCCGGCTTCCCGGTGCCCAATAATCGGCGCCGCCTCTCCCCTGAACATGGAGGTTCCGGGTCTATGGTCGCTCAGCCCACCCTGTCCGTGTCCCCGTCCATCGATCCCGCCGAGGCCCGCTGGGCCGCCGACGAGCTGGCCGCCCTGATCCGCCAGGCCGGCCCGGAGTCGGTCGTCGGGCTGGTGCTCAAGCAGGCCCAGCGGGAGCTGCGGAGCCTGGTCGGGGCCGCCGAGCCGGCCCAACTGGTCGGTCCGGTGCGGCTGAGGGTAGCCGCCTGAGTACAATCCCCGGTATGCCATAACCCGGGGGACGACCGATGCCGACGCTGACGGTCGAAGGGGTCGGGGCGGTGGAGGCGCCAGCCGGCAAGCGGCTGGTGAACGCCCTGACCGACGAGGCCAAGATCGACCAGCTCCACGCCTGCGGCGGGAACGCCCGGTGTACCACCTGCCGGGTGGAGTTCGTGGCCGGGGAGCCGGCCCGGATGACCGAGGCGGAAAAGGCGGTCCTGGCCGCCAAGGGGCTGGCCGGTGTGCGGCTGAGCTGCCAGATCGCCTGCGACAACGACATGACGGTCCGGGCCACCTCCCGGCTGGCCGGCAGCGGCCGGGCGGACGCCGGCAAGCGGCCCGCGGACGAGATCACCCCGCCGCCGGTGTGGACGACCCCGTGAGCGCCCCAACCGCCCGCCCACAGTCAACGGACGACCACGACCTGCTCAGCGAAGGGTACCGCCCCCAGTTCCGCCGCGGGCTGGGGGCGTTCACCGCGTTCGCCGCCGGGTTCTCGTACCTGTCCATCCTGACCGGCATCGTCCAGAACTTCTACCTCGGCTACCGGGAGGCCGGGCCGGCGTTCGTCTGGACCTGGCCGGTGGTGTTCGCCGGCCAGTTCTGCCTGGCCCTGTGCTTCGCCGACCTGGCCCGGGAGTACCCGTTCTGCGGCGGGGTGTACGCCTGGGCCAGACGGGCCGGGTCGCCGTTCTGGGGCTGGCTCACCGGGTGGGTGTACCTGGCGTCCCTGATCGTCACCCTGGCGGCCGTCGCCCTGGCCTGGCAGATCACCCTGCCGGCCATCTGGCCGGGGTTCCAGTTCGTCGAGTCCGCCCCGCAGAACGCGGCCATCCTCGGGGCGGCGCTGATCGCCGTCAGCACCGTGCTGAACGTGGTCGGCACCCGGTGGCTGGCGGCCATCATGAACGTCGGGGTGGTGCTCGAACTGGTGGCCGCGGTGTTGCTGATCGTCCTGCTCGGGATGCACGCCGTCCGCGGGCCGGAGGTGGTGTTCCAACTGCACTCGCCGATCGCCACCGGGGAGGTGCTGGCCGTCAGCCCGTTCCTGGCGGCGGCGGTCATGGCCGCCTACGTCATGTACGGGTTCGACACCGCCGGCACCCTGGCCGAGGAGACGGTCAACCCCCGCCGGCGGGCGCCGCGGGCCATCCTGCAGGCGCTGGTCGCGGCCGCCTTCCTCGGGCTGCTCCTGCTGCTGACCGCGGTCATGGCCGCCCCGGACCCGGCCGACCCGCTGCTCGGCAGCGACGCCGGCGGGCTGCCGCACCTGATCAAGCAGAGCCTGGGCGGGCCGGTCGGCACGGTGTTCGTCGGGGCGTCGGCGGTGGCCGTGTTCATCTGCACGCTGGCCGTCCAGGCGAACACCGCCCGGGTGCTGTTCGCCATGGCCCGGGACGGGGCGGTGCCGGGGCACCGGCGGCTCCGCCGGGTCCACCCGGTCCACCACACCCCGCGGGCGGCCGCCCTGCTGGTCGGGGCGCTGGGCGGCGGGCTGCTGCTGGTCAACCTGAACTTCGAGAAGGTGATGACGGCCCTGGTGTGCGTCAGCATCGTCTGGGCGAACCTGGCGTACCTGCTGACCACCGGCCCGCTGCTCACCCGCCGGCTCCGCCGGCCGTGGGCAAAGGGGCCGGTGCTCGGCCGGTGGCGGTCGGCGGTGAACGCCGCCGCCGTGATCTGGGGGGTGATCCTGATCATCAACATCGGCTGGCCGCGGGAGCGGTTGTACGGAAGCGAGTGGTATCAACTGTACGCCGCCCCGCTGTTCACCGCCGCCCTGGTGCTGGCCGGCGTCGGGGTCTACCGGGTGCTCTACAGCGGCAAGGAGACCCGGTGACCGCTCCCACGCCCCCCGTGTCGGCCGGCCGGCGGTTCCTCGGCTGGTGCGTCCACGCCTACACCGGCCTCGGGCTGGTCCTGGCCGCGTGGGTGACGGCCCTGCTGGTCCGGCCGGACCGCACCCCGGACGACTACCGCACCTGCTTCCTGCTGATGCTCGTGGCCGTGGTGGTGGACGGCACCGACGGCACCCTGGCCCGGCTGGTGCGGATCAAGGAGGCGGTCCCCGAGTTCGACGGCCGGCGGCTGGACGACCTCGTCGACTTCCTGATGTACACCTGCCTGCCGCTGCTGCTCATCGACCGGGCCGGGCTGCTGCCGGCCGACGCCCGGTGGACGCTGGTGGCGGCCCTGGCGGCCAGCGGGTACGGGTTCTGCCAGACCGGCATCAAGACGGACGACGGGGCGTTCCTCGGGTTCCCGTCGTACTGGAACGTGGTCGCCTACTACCTGTACGCCCTACCGATCACCGGTTGGCCGGCGGCCGGGCTGGTGCTCGGGCTGGCGGCGCTGACGTTCGTCCCGAGCCGCTACCCGTACCCGACCCAGCCGGGCCGGCTCAACCGGTGGATGCTGGTGCTGAGCCTGCCGTGGGCGGGGCTGGTGCTGGCGGACGTGCTGCAACCCTGGGACGGCGGCCGCGGTGGACGGCGTGGGCGTCGGCGGCGTACCCGGCGGCGTACATGGGCATCGCCTGGGGGCAGTCGGCGTGGCGGGCGGTCCGACCGGTGTAGGGCGGGTCAAGCCGGCTCTGCGGCGGCGCCCGACCCGCCGGCCCGAACAACGAGTGCTTGCGGGGCCGGCGGGTCGGCGCCGCAGAGCCAGCGGTGACCCGCCGCCCGCCGGGGAGCGGTTGCCCGTCCGTGATCGCCGCCGCGGGGTGGCGACCGCCTCCGCTCCGGTGAACTCCGTCCTCGGCCGCCCCGGCTTCTTGTACGCCCGGACCTGCGTGACCTGGCCGTCCCCGCGAAGCACACCTGCACCGGCACCCGGACCGCCTTCCGCACCCCGCCAAGTAAACCACCGGGTCGTCGCCGGCCTTGCCGACGACGCCGCCGGCACCACCACGCCTCCGGCAGCTCGACCGCGATCCGGGCGTACACGTACATCCCGGGCCGGACCGTCCCGTCGGGGTTCGGCAGGTCGATCTCGGTGCGGAGGGTGCGGGAGCCGGGTTCCAGCGACCACGAGGTGCGGGCCACCTTGCCCACCCGGTCCGGCCCGGACACCGCCTGCATGGCCACCCGCACCGGCAGCCCTTCGCGGACCAGCCGGCGTCCGCTTCCGGCACGCTCACCACCACCCGCACCGGGTCGAGCCGGGCGACGGCAAACACCCGGCCCGGTCCCCGCCGGCGGCGGGGTAGTCGCCGGGGTCCACCGCCCGTCGGGTGACGACGCCGTCGAACGGGGCGGTGATCCGGGTGTACCCGATGAGCGCCTGCACCCGCCGGCTGTCGGCCTTCGCCACCTCCAGCCGGGCGGCGGCGGCGGCCACGTCGGCGGCCGCCTTGTCCCGGTCGGCCCGGGCCTTCCGCCCGGCCGCGTCCGCCGACGTCACTTTCGCCGGGCCTCGTCACGTCCCGGCTGGCCTGGGCGGCCTTGAACTGGTTCTGCGTCTCGTCCGGGTCTGGCTGTCGATCACCCCGGATTTCACCAGCCCGCCGATGCGGTCCGCGCCGACCGCCAGCGGTCGTACGGCCGCCTCCGCCCGGCCCAACCCGGCCTTCGCCTCGGCGACAGGGCGTCGGCGGCCGTCACCCCGGCGTCGGCCGCAGCCCGGCACTGCTGCGGGCCTGCTCCTGTTCCGCCTCCGCCTGGCGGACCATCGCCTCCTTTTGCTTCCCCTCCTCGACCAGTTCCGGCACCGCCAGCGCCGGCCAGCAGTTGGCCCGGCTGGAAGGATCTCGCCCCGTCCGGCCCCCGCTTCGGCCCGCTCACCCGCTGGCCGATATCCCTGCTACCGCACGCACGTACCCGGGCACCTTGGCGACCGGGTGCGCCTCCTCGAACGCCTGCACCGCCCCCGGCTGCTCGACCACCCGGCGGACCGCCTTCCGCTCCAGCTTCCTGCACCGTGACCGTGGGGCCGGTGGGAGCAACGGCGGCGGTTGGGGCGGGGCGGCGGTTGCACCCGGCGAGTGCGAGGAGGACACCGGCCCCGAGTAGAAGAGCGGGCGACGGGCGGGTGTGTCGTCCGCTCGCTCCGCGAGCGGACCCGGCGGCTCCGACCCGGGTCGAAGATGCCCCTGGGATGAGGCGCCCGGTCCGCTCGCGGAGCGGGCGGACGACACACCCGGCAGAACACTCGACGCATGGGGCGCCTCGGGCACGTAATGCCGGCTGGCCGGGTCGAACGGGTCGAGGGAGGCCGACCGCAGTTCCCGCCCGCCCATCACCAGGGCGAACACGGACGGCAGCACGAACAGGGTGGTCAAGGTGGCGGCGAGCAAGCCGCCGACGACCACGCCCGGCCGAGCAGGGCCGTCTGGTCGCCGGCGTCGCCGAAGCCGACGGCCATCGGCAACATCCCGGCGATCATCGCGGCCGTCGTCATGACGATCGGCCGCACCCGGCCGCGGGCCGCTTCAAGTCCAGCCTCCCGGGCGGTTCGCCCCTGGCCCAGCGAGCGGGCGGCGAAGGTGACGAACAGGATGGCGTTCGCCGTCCCCACCCCGACGGCCATGATCGCCCCCATGAACGACTGCAGGTTGAGCGTCGTCCCGGTGAGGAGGAGCGCCAGAACCACCCCGGCCAGGGCCGCCGGCACCGGGGCGACCGCCACCAGCGCCAGCCGGACCGACTGGAAGTACGCGGTCAGCAGCAGGGCGATGACCACCACAGCCGCGGCCAGCCCGAACCCCAACCCCTGGAGCAACTCGTACAGCGGCGTCACCTGGCCGCGGACGTCCACCGTCACCCCCTTCGGCGGCGGGCCGGCGGCGGCGATGGCGGCCGACACCTGCCGGGCGACGCTGCCCAGGTCGCTCCCCTCGACGTTCGCCGTCAGGCTGACCAGCCGCTTCATGTTGTACCGGTCTACCTCACCCGGCATGGTCCCTTCCCGCACGGCCGCCACGTCCCGCACCAGCACCCGGTCGTCCCCGTGTTTGGCGACCGGGGCCGTCTCCAGGTCGCGGGCCGCGTTCACCAGGGCGAACGGTACCTCCACCTGCACCTGATACCCGACCCCGCTGGCCGGGTCCCGCCAGTAGTTCGGCACGGTGAACCGGCTGGACGATGCTTGAACGGCGTCACCGCCCGGGCCACGTCCGCGGCAGTCGCCCCGGCCCGGGCCAGCTTCTCCCGGTCCACCGCCACCTCGACCGTCGGGTAGTCGAGCGGCTGGCCGTACTGCAGGTCGCGGAGGGCCGGCAACTTCGTCAACTCCGTCCGCAGCGTCTCGGCGAACGCCCGGTTGTTCGCCATGTTCGCCCCGGACACCTGCACCTCGATCGGGGTCGGGGAGCCGAAGCTCATCACCTCGTTCACGATGTCCGCCGGCTCGAACGACAGCCGGATGTCGCCGGCCCGCCGCTCGGCCACGTCCGCCGGGACGCCCTCCTCCTTCCACTTGCGAGCGGCCCATGCGGTCAGGTGGGCCGGCAGCACCTCGCGGAGCCGGGCCTTGAGCGCCTCCATCCGCACCGGTCCGGGTTTCGTCGCCACCCGGATGACGGACTCGTGCGGCCCGCCCATCCACAGGTAGACGGTGTTGATCGGGTAGCTGGACGGGACGACGCCGACGTACCCGAGGGACAGGGCCACCGCCCCGCCGGCCGCCCGCACCTCCTCGTCGATCCGCCGCAACGCCTCCTGGGTGAGCGCCTCCGTCTGCTCGATCCGGGTGCCGGTCGGCGCCCGCAGCCGGAACTGGAACTGCCCGGCGTCCACCGCCGGGAAGATGTCCACCCCGAGCCGCGGTCCGACCAGCAGGACCACCGTTGTGGTCAGGGTCAAGTAAACGGGTACGAGTACCCAGCGGGTCCGAACGAGGAACGATGAGCGATGAACGATGAATTGCAGCAACCCGGATCGGGATTCATCATTCATCCCTCCTCCCTCATCCCTCCGCAGAAGCCAGACGCACAGCACCGGGACGAGGGTGCTGGACAGCAGGTAGCTGGCGATCATCGCGAACCCGACGGCCAGGGCCAGCGGCAGGAACAGTCCGCGGGCCGCCCCGGTCATGAACAGGGCCGGGATGAACACCGCCAGGATGCACAACATGGCCAGCAACCGCGGTACCGCCGTCTCCTGGTTGCCGCGGCGGACGGCCAGAGCGACGGAGTTCGTGTGCCGCAGTTGGGCGTGGATGTTCTCCACCTCGACCGTCGCCTCGTCCACCAGGATGCCGACCGCCAGGGCCAGCCCGCCGAGGGTCATCAGGTTGACCGTGTGGCCGGACAGCCACAGCCCGACGAGAGCAGCCGTCAGGGCCAGCGGGATGTTCAGCACGACGACGATGACGGACCGCCAGTCCCGCAGGAACAGCAGCACCATCAGCCCGACCAGCCCGGCCGCGAGCGCCCCCTCGACCGCCACCCCGGTCATGGCGTTCGTCACATACGGGGACTGGTCGAACTCGAACGCCACCTGGATGTCGTCCGGCAGCTCGGCCTGCATCTTCGGCAGGTTCGCCCGGACGTTGTGGACCACGTCCAGGGTGGAGGCGTTGGCCCGCTTCGTCACCAGGATGTACACCGCCCGCTTGCCGTTCACCAGGGCGTACCCGGTCGGGATGTCGCTGGCGTCCTCGATCAGCGGCTTGGCCGTCACCGGGTCGCGGCGGACCACGTCCCGCAGGTAGACGCCGGCCTTCACCTCGATGTTGCCCAGCTCGGCCGGCTGCACCACCATCGCGTTCGTCGGCACGAGCGGCATCCGCTCCTGGATGCGGATCTGGCCGGACGGGGCGATGGTGTTCCCCTCGGTCAGCGCCTTGGCCACGTCGTCGGCGGACAGGCCGTAAGCCCGCAGCCGGTCCGGGTCCGCCCGCACCACCACCGTCCGCTGGCTGCCGCCGAACGGCGGCGGGGCGGACACCCCCTCGATGGCGGCGAACATCGGCCGGACCTTGAACAGCGCCTGGTCCTGAATCTGGCCGATGGTCTTCGATTCGCTGGACAGCACCAGGTAGCCGACCGGCACGCTGCCGGTGTCGAACCGCATGATGAACGGGTTGACGGTGCCCGGCGGCATGAACGCCCGGCTGCGGTTCACGTACCCGACCGTCTCGGCCATCGCCTGGGCCATGTCGGTGCCCGGGTGGAAGGTGAGCTTCATCAGGGACACGCCCTGGGTGTTCTTGCTCTCCACCTGGCGGATGTTGTTGATGTACAGGAAGTGGTACTCGTAATAGTTGGCGATCAGCCCCTCCATCTGCTGCGGGTCCATGCCGCCGTAGGGCTGACAGACGTAGATGACCGGCAGGTTGAGGGCGGGGAAGATGTCCGCCTTCATGCGGGCGTAGGCCAGCCCGCCGGCGGCCACCACCCCGACCACCCCGACGAGGACCGTGACCGGGTGGCGGAGGGCGAACGCGATCGGGTTCATGGGGCGGCCTGCGAGGGGCGGGCGGTACGGGAAGTGTACCAAGAATCGGCGGCCGGTTGGGATCGGTGGGGCAGGCATTTCTGCCTGCCCGAATGTGAACCGGGCAGGCAGAAATGCCTGCCCCGCAAACGGACGCGGCTCACTGCGAGGGTGTACCCACCGCCTGCGGCAGGCAGTCGGCCGGGTGGCCGAGCGCCCGGTACAGCCGGAAGTGGGCGCGGTTCGCGTCCCCGACGGCGGCGTAGAAGTCGCGGTACGCCTGGTCCAAGGCCGTGACGGCGGCCACCGCCTCCTGTGGCCGGATGACCAGCAGCAACTGCTCGCCGGCGCGCTTGGTCTGGCCCAGCCCCTGGAGGTTCTTGTCCGCGGACTCGACGGCGTCCCGCAGCCCGTCCTCGGCCGCCGTCACCCGGGCCGTCGCCCGCCGCACCTGGGCCAGCGCCTGCGTCACCTCGGCGGCGACCCGGTCCTGGGTCCGCAACAACTCCAGCAGGGCCACGCGGTTCTCGGCCTCCCGCTCCCGGACCAGCGCCCGGTTGCCCAGCCCGAGGTTCTGGAATTCCCACACCGCCTGGATGTTCACGCTGAACCGGCCGCCGAAGTTGGACACGTCGTCGTTCACCCCGCCGCCGAACGCCCCGCCGGCCAGCCCCGGGGTGTTCGACCCGACCCCGCGGACGGCCAGCACCGGCAGGAACGGCCGGGCCTTCTCCTGCTTCACCCGAGCCAGCGCCGCCTGAATGACCGCCTGGTTGGCGGCCAGCTCCGGCCGGCGGGTGAGGGCGACCGGCATCAGGTCGCCGACCGTGGCGGCCGGGTCGATGAGCGGCACCCGCAGGTGCGGCGGCTCGGCCGGCTCGACGACGGTTCCGGGTTCCAGCCGCAACAACCGGGTCAGGTCGGCGCTGGCCGTCTGCCACCGCTCGTAAGCGGCTTCCACCGCCTGCTTACGGCGGGCGAGTTCCGCCTTGGCCCGGTTCACCTCGACCGTCGGCACCAGACCGGGGGCGAGCTGCTCGGCCCGGCGGACCAACTCCGCCGCCCGGCGGGTCGCCTCCGCCGCCCCGGCCACCTCGCCCCGGGCCTGCTGCACGTTGAAGTACGCCTCGGCTACGGCGAGTGTGCTGTCGTTGCGGGCGGCGATCACCTCCGCCTGCCGGGCGCGGGCCACCTGCCGGGCGGCCAGCGGGACGTACCAAGCGTCGGCCGTCGGTACCACCGCCTGCGGCCCGGCCCCGAACAGGATGGCCGACTTGCTGGTGGTGAACACGGTGCCCACGATGTCTTGCAACCTGCCGTCGTGCCGGAAGTAGTCGACCCCGAGGTTGAGCGTCGGCACCCACAGCACGTTCGCCCGATCGAGCTGGGCACCGGCCACCCGGACCCGCTCGGCCGCCACGGCGATGTCCAGTGGGTTCGAGCCGGCGAGCCGCAATGCGGTTGGCAGGTCGATGGGCAGCGGCTGGCCGGCGTCGGCGGCCGGCGGGGTCGGCGGGAGTGACGGTTCGCTCGCGGCCGGCAAGGCGGCGGGCGCGGCCGGCGGCGGGGCGGGCAGGGGCGGCAACGGGGCACATCCGGCGGCCCCGGCCGCCAGCCAGCCGACGATTCGTCGGCCCGATATGCCCCGATGCCCCATACTGGACCACCCCCACCCGCGTGCGCGGCCTTGTAGGGGTATCGGTTGTCCGGACGGGGCGGCTTGAGACCGGCGCGCCAGTCCCGGCTACCGCTCAAGTGCCGCTCCCGCCGTGCCGAGGGAGTACCGGCGTGTGGTCACTTGAGCAGCTTCTTCAGGTCCGGGGTGATGGCCTCGGCCCAGATGTCGTACCCGGCCGGGCTGAGGTGCAAGAGGTCCGGCATGATCTTCTTCTCCAGCGTCCCGTCCGGCTCCAGGAACTTGGCCCCGATGTCCCGGTAGACGACCATCTTGCCGTCCCCCAGCTTGGCCAGCAGGACGTTCGTCGCCGCCACCTTCTCCCGCACCTCGTCCGTCGGCTTGGCCGACCGGGGGAAGATGCCGAGCAGCAGGATCTTCATCTGCGGCTTCTGCCGCTTCAGCTCGTTGACGATCGCCTTCACCCCGCCGGCGATCTGGTCCGGGGCGTGCGTCCGCATGTTGTTGGTGCCAATCATGACCACCGCCACCTTGGGGTTGATCGGGTCCAACTCGTTCCCGTCGGTGATCCGCCACAGGACGTGCCCGGTCTGGTCCCCGCCGATGCCCAGGTTGACCGCCTTGAGCGGGGCGAAGTGGGTCTCCCACGCCTTCTTCCCGTTCCCCTCCCACCCCTGGGTGATGGAGTCGCCGATGAACACCACGTCGGCGTCCCCCTTGGCCACCACCTCCAGGAACTTCTTGTGCCGGGGGATGTCCCGGTTCAGCTTTTTGACGGCCGGGTTGTTGTCGGTGGCGTCCTGGGCGGGCAGGCCGGCGGCGGACAGGACGAGGAGTCCGGCGGCTAAGGGGAGGCGGGTGCGCATCGGTGCTCCGGCACGGTGTCGGGTATGGGCCAGGGCGAATCCCCGGCCGCGGCTGCAGTATGGCCCGTGGCCCGGCCGCGATCAACCGGCTTGTCCGGCTTACCCGGCGGCCGGCTTGCCCCCGCCCGCCCGGCCGCTATCCTCTCCCCCGCCGGGGTCGCCAGGGGAGGGTCGCATGTCCGAGCCGCTCGGGGTCGGTCTGGTCGGGTGCGGGACGGTCGGGGCCGGGGTCGCCACCCTCCTGCTTCAACACCCCGACCGTCTCACCGCCCGGGCCGGCCGGCCGGTCGCCCTTCGCCGGGTGGCCGTCCGCGATCTGGCGAAACCGCGACCGGCCGAACTGCCGGCCGGGCTGCTCACCGCCGACCCGCACGCCGTCCTCGCCGACCCGGCGGTGGACGTGGCGGTCGAGCTGATCGGCGGCACCACCACCGCCCGCCGGCTGGTGCTGGACGCCTTGGCCGCCGGCAAGCACGTCGTCACCGCCAACAAGGCGCTGCTGGCGGCCCACGGGCCGGAGCTGTTCGAGGCCGCCCGCAAGGCCGGCCGGGCGATCTGCTTCGAGGCGGCCGTCGCCGGCGGGGTGCCGATCATCCGGGCGCTGGCCGAATCGCTCGCGGCCAACCAGGTGACGGCCATCCAGGGCATCCTGAACGGCACGTCCAACTTCATCCTCACCCGGATGGCCGAGGACGGGATGAGCTACGCGGCGGCGCTAACCGAGGCCCAGCGGCTGGGGTACGCGGAGGCCGACCCGACGCTGGACGTGGACGGCTCGGACGCCGCCCACAAGTTGGCGGTGCTGGCCCAGATCGCGTTCGGGGTGACGGCCCGGCCGGACCAGATCGAGCGGGTCGGGATCGACCGGGTGGACCCGCTGGACGTGCGGTTCGCGGCCGAACTCGGGTACACCATCAAGCTGCTGGCGGAAGCCTGGACCCACCACCAGCAAGTCGCACTGCACGTCGCCCCGGTGCTCCTCCGGAAGACGGACATGCTGGCGCAGGTGCGGGGGGCGTTCAACGCGGTGCAGGTGGTCGGGGACGTGGTCGGGGAGACGCTGTACCAGGGGCCGGGGGCCGGGATGATGCCGACCGCCAGCGCGGTCGTGGCCGACGTCATCGACCTGGCGGTCGGCCGGGCGCAGCGGACGTTCGCGGCGGCCAAGCTGTGGGACGGCCGCGGCCGGGGGTACACGGTGGAGCCGTCCGAGCGGGTGCGGAGCCGGTTCTACCTGCGGCTGCTGGTGCGGGACCAGCCCGGGGTGCTGGCGGATGTGTGCCGGGCGCTGGCCGACCAGGGGATCAGCATCTCGTCGGTGATCCAGCATGAAGCGGTGGAGGGGCACCCGGAGCAGACGGTGCCGCTGGTGATCATGACCCACACGGCCGAGACGGGCAAGTTTCGGGCGGCGGTGCGGGTGATCGACGCCCTCCCCGGGGTGGCCGCCTCGGCGGTGCATTACTCAGTCGACGACTGATCTTCGGAAAAATCCGCGCAACCGTCTTGAAAAAGTATTGACACGTCTCCCTCTCGATGCGAGAGTGTCGTCTAGTCGTCTCGTCGTCTGCAATGTTTGTGGGAATCAGTGAAAGTGCATGCTAGAGGATCTGGCTATGGCTCGCCTTGCCATCTTGTATGTCGGCATACTATCGCTTTGCGGAGCCGGCTATTTACTCGTCACAGGCGTTCGTATCTCTGGGCCGAATACGACTAGGTCGAACTTGCTAATCGTTACCCCGCCAGTTCACGATTTCGGCGACGTACCGTCAGATCGCCCACTTATCGCAAGGTACGAGATCGCCAATAACTCCGACGCACCGGCCGAGATCGGGACAATCAACAAGGGCTGTAATTGTTCCGAGGCGAGTATCGAACCACCGGTCATCTCGGCTGGGGGTGTGGCCGAACTGCGGGTGGTGTGGAAAGTAAGCGGCAAGCGAGGCAGGGTAAATGAGAGCGTTTCGCTGACCTATACGTCTGACGGCAAATGTGGCCAGATCGGCGTTCAGGTAACCGCCAACGTAAGAGCAGCTATCGAACCAGACCGAGACCTCATTGAGTTCAATGCCACACAAGGGACTCGGATGGCGTGTGTCACTCTGCGGGCAAGAGACGGCCGCGATTTCAAATTGCTGGGAGTGGCTACGAACCACCCCTCGTTGAAAGCTTCGATTGGGCCTGGCGGCCGGGTTGTTCAGGCAACCTTCGACCCGTCTGTTTCGGGTTGGGAGTCGGGGGCGTTGTATATCTCGGTCGTTACAGACGTTCCCGAGGAGCGGGAAGTCCGGGTCCGGGTGTCCGCTGGGGGTTGAGTCGTGACCCCCTTTATCTCCGTTCGGAGTAACTCATGCGAAAGTCGGGCGTCGGCGGAATGTTCTTCCTGGTCGTGGTGACGGCCCTATTGTCGTCGTGGTCGCATGCCGACGATTGTACCACATACGACACGCCCAAAAATCAGCCCTGCACTCTCAACACCCCGAACAATTGTGACCCGAAGGGGATTGTTTACAACGATCAGGGTCAGCCGATTGGATGCGCCCCGAACTTCCGTATCATCAAGGTGTACACCAGCAACTTCGGGTGTCAGACCCTCGATCCGCCTCTACCGCAAGCTTACGCCAAGTGCGTCGATGAAACCGTCACTCAGAACGGTCAGACCTATCCGGTCGAGGCCAACTGCGAGGACCGGAAGCCTTGCTTCCTGTTCTTCGACGTCTTCGGGGCTCCATACTGCGCCTCCGGGGCGGCAAACTCGAACACGCTCAAGCAGACCAAGATATCTGTGCCGTGCTTCCCGAGTGTTGATCAAAGTTGACCACTGTAATCGGGGCCACTGCGGGGGCCACAGCGGATCAACGTCAACCGATGCCTAACCGGGTAACTGTGCCCGCTGGGAGCAAGGCGTTTGAATCACGGTGATCACTAACGAGGGTGCGCCTTGGGCAACACAGTCTTACTCTGCCTCCTGGCTTATATGGCGGGTCAGGAGGGTGAGTCGCTCAAAGCAATGGCCGTCCTCGGCCAGGCCCGGGGATCTCGTGACGCGATCCGGGGCTATCACCTCGTCGTGACAAGCTCCATGCGGATCGCCCTTTCAATGGCCGACCCGTCCAAGATTGACCAGGAATCCACCCGTTACGAAGTTTGGCGGGATGGCGACAAGGTCAGAACGGACGTTGTCAAAACCGAGAGTACCTACGACCCGCAGGGGGTTGATAGACGGCGGATCGTCTGCCGGAACTGTGAGCGGCCGGGATTCGCACTCGACACAACCATCAGCCCGAAGTCGATTACCCCAGTTAAGTATAACCGGATTGATGCTCAATTCGACACGGATGACGCATATCGGATTGATTGGCGCAGGCTCGGCCTCCTCCACGCTGACCTGAGTCAGTACACCGTTCAAACTTCTGATGCTACCCTTCTCGCCTTCGAGAAGGCTCCGAGGGTGACCGCCGAGCGAGTAGCTCTCGACGGCCACTCAGCCGTTCGTGTGGTCGTGACCGGACCTAACGGGGCCGGGTCGTCTTGCTGGCTTCGCCCCGATCTGGGTATGAATCCGGTTAAGTTTGAGACTGTAGCCCCGATGCTTCGTGGAGGCCAAGAGACGGTGATCGAGTACACCCGGCACGAAGCCGCTGGGGTGTGGTTCCCCTCAGCCGTCAATCACACGAGGATAGTCGACGGGAAACGGATACTCGATCAACGGCTTGTAATCGAAAAGGCGGAGATCAACCGCCCGGTACCGGCCGAGGTGTTCACGTTAGTCAGTTTCGGGCTGAAAGACGGCACGCCGATCGAGGTTCCTGAGGCGACGAAGGTCGAAAACCAACCGACCTGGCAAAAGGGTAAAGTGGACCGCACTCGCACACGGGGGCAACAGGCTGCGGAGTCCTACCACCATCTTCAGCAGACTGAGCCCCCGGTCCCCGCCTCCTCCGAGCCACGAGGGCGGTGGGCGTATTTCGTTGGAGCGACCGTCCTCGCTCTCGCCGGCGGGATTGCGGTCGCTGTCGCCGCACGCCGCCGCACGATCCCCTGAGCCCGACTCCCATGCCGACACGACGCCGGGGGTTCACGCTGATCGAACTGCTGGTGGTGATTGCCATCATCGCCGTCCTGATCGGCCTGCTCCTGCCGGCCGTCCAGAAGGTGCGGGAGGCGGCCGCCCGGACCCAGTGCCAGAACAACCTGAAGCAGATCGGGCTGGCGGTCCATCAATACTGCGACCTGAGCGGAGGGTTTCCCCCCTCGATCCGCCCGGCCGGACCGGCAGAACCGATGCCCTACCTTCAGTGGGACGTTCGTCTCCTGCCTCATCTGGAGCAGGAAGGTATGTGGCGGCAGGTCGAGACCGATTATACTGCTAGCCGGAACCCGTTCGTCGGACGGCCACACGTACTTCAAGACCGAATCGTCCCGGTAGTGACTTGTCCGAGCGATTGGAGGGGGCAGGTGTCTTGGAGGGTTGACCGGCGACGGGTGGCGATGATGTCGTACCTGGCTAACTCGGGAACCCGGACGGACCGCCGTGATGGGGTTATTTACCCCAGTTCTCGGACTTCGGTTCTACAGATCGTGGACGGTAGCTCGAACACCTTGCTCGTAGGGGAGCGACCGCCAAGTGCCGACCTGAAATACGGCTGGTGGTATGCCGGCTCTGGCCAGGACGGCATGGGCACGTTGGACTCGGCGTTGGGAGCTCGAGAACGGAACCGGTCCACGTATCCGTCCTACAGGGGCTGCGGTGTCGGCCCGTTTGCGTTTAGGTCCCGAAGGACAGACGATCCTTGCGGGGCGTTTCACTTCTGGTCTCTGCACCCCGGCGGGGCCAACTTTGCTTTCTGTGACGGGGCAGTCCGCTTCCTCCGGTACGAGGCTGATCCGATCCTCCCCGCCCTGGCCACCCGGGCCGGCGGGGAGGCCGTCACACTCCCGGATTGACCGTCACTTCGCCCGCTGCTGGAGCAGGTAGCCCATCAGGTGGTAGAAGTCCTCCGCCGGCATCGCCGTGTCGAACGTGGCCGGCATCGGCGACAGCGGGGACAGCTTCCACGACTCCACCTCGGCCAGCGGCACCCGCACGTCCTTGCCCTGCTGGTCGGCCAGCACCCACACCTGGCCGTCCACCCGCAGGAACGCCCCGCTCACCGTCCGCCCGTCCTTCAGCTCCACCACCCGGGTGCGGAACGCCTCGTCCACGTTCCGGTTCGGGTCGAGCACGTCTTCGAGCAGCCGGTCGAGGCCGCGGCTGCCGACGCCGTCCAACTGCGGCCCGACCTTCGCCCCGGCCCCGCCGAGCTGGTGGCAGACGGCACAGTGCTGGGTGAACAGTGCCTTCCCCTTGGCCTCGTCCGGCTTGGCTTTGCGGAACCCGGCCGCGCGGTCGCGGAGGACCGCCTCCAGCCGGGCTTCCGGGGCCGGCAGGTCTTTGGTCAGCTCGGCGACCTTGGCGGCCAGGTCCGGCACCCCGGCCCGGTCGAGCCGTTCGCGGATTTGCTTGTCCTGGAGCAGCCGCGGCGACGCCTTGCCGAGCTTGACGGACGTGAGCAATGCGGACGCCCCCGCCTTGTTCCCGGCGAGCGTGACAGCGACCGCAGTCGCTGATTTGGCGGGGGCAGCTTCCAGGAACGTGACGGCCACGGTGGTCGCTTCCGGCCGGCCGAGGTTCGCCAGCCCGACGGCCGCCCGCTCGCGGACTGCGGCCGGTGCGGCACCATCTTCGCACAGCTTGCGGAGGATCGGCTGGCCCCATTCGGGGTCGGTCGCCACCGCGTCGCAGGCGGCGATCCGGACCGGCAGCGGGGTATCCTTGGTGGCGGCGACGACTGCGTCGAACAGCCGCCGCTGGGCGCTGTCTTCGCCCCGGCCGCCGGGCATCCGAGGCATGGCCTCCTTCGCCAGTTCGACCCCGGCCGTGGCAGGGCCGCTCACGACCGCCGCGGCGGCAACCGCCAATACCACATCGGCGGCAGCCGGGCCGACCCGACCGCCGCGGGCCTGGGCCGCTCGGACGAGCTGCCGCAACGTCGCCACCGCCGCCGTCGGATCGCCGGCCAACTTGCCGCGGACGTACCCGGCAACGACCCCCTCCCGCTGCGGGCAGTACCGGCCGATGTGGTAGGCAAACTCCGGTACCCGGGCTTGGTCGGGCGAGCCAAGCTCCAGGTGCCGGGCCAGGAAGTCACCAGCAGAGACGGTCGGAATGCCGAGGGCGACATCCGCAAGAATCCGCTCGTCGGCGGGTTTCATTTCACTTCCCGACAGCCGGGCGAAGCTGTTCCGCAGCGCGACCCGAGCCGCGTGCCGCAAGTGGGTGTCCTCGGCCGGGGTCTTCCTCAGCAACTCCACCAACGGCCCGATGTTCTCCTCCCATGCGTGCGCGATCAGCGCCTCGGCCGCCGCCTTCGCCACCATCGGTGGACCAGCCAGCGCCGCCCGAACCTCGCTCAACTCGGCTCGCCGCAGCTTGGCCTGTGACCCCAGCTCATTCAGCCGCAGCACCTCAGCTTGGTACGGCACCGCCGGCTTGTCCGCCTTCCCCCCGCCGCCGTCCCCCTTGTACACGATCCGCCACACCCGGCCGCGGTCCTTGTCCCGGCCGGGGTGCTTCAGGTCCACCTCGTAGTGGCCGATGATCTTGTTGTAAAAGTCGGCCACGTACAGCGCCCCGTCCGGCCCGAGCTTGATGTCCGTCGGCCGGAACCACAGGTCGCTGCTGACCAGGAAGTCAGGCAGCTCCTCGGCCACCGGCGTCGCCCCTTTCCAGACGATCCGGTCGGCGTTCACCCGGTTGGCCGTCACGTTGCCGAGGAACATCACGCCGTTCCACTCCTTCGGGAACTGGTCGGCGTCGTACCAGGCGAGGCCGCACAGGGCGGTGCTCTTGTGGTCGTGCTGGGTGACGTGCGGGGCGTACCCGAGGCCGTCGTGCGGCTTGCCGAAGCTGTCGTAGTAGGCGCCGCGGATCAGTTGCGTGATCGGCTTCGAGTGGCAGTCGGCCGTGTACAGGTTGCCCCACGGGTCGGTGGTCATGCCGAACGGGTTCACCTGCCCGTAGGTCCACGGCTCGACCCGGCTGCCGTCCGGCCGGAAGCGGAACGTGTGCCCGCTCTGCATCGTCACCTTCGACCCGTCTTTGGCGACCACCGTCGAGCTGTTCAGGTAGCCGTGGCAGGCGTACACCCAGCCGTCCGGCCGCAGCACGAACGAGTTCATCATCCCGTGCGTGTCCCGGGTGCCGAACCCGGTGAGGATCGTCTCCCGCTGGTCGGCTTTGCCGTCGCCGTCGGTGTCGGTCAGCTTGAGGATGCTGCCGACGTGCGACACCAGGCACGACTTGCCGTCCGGCAGCGGCAGCACCCCGATCGGGATGTTCAGGTCGGCGGCGAACGTCTCCACCTTGCGGGCCTTGCCGTCCGGGGCGAAGTCGCTCAGCACGAACAGCCGGTCGCTCGGCTTCTCCCCCTTGGCCGCCGGGAACGGGTAGTGGCGGCTGGTCGTCACCCACAGCCGGCCCCTGGCGTCGAAGGCCATCTGGATCGGCTTGCCGATGTCCGGTTCGGACGCGACGAGTTGCGCCTCGAACCCGGGCGGCAGCTTGAACGTGGCCCGCTCCTCGGCCGGGGTCTTGGCGTCGGTCGGGGCGACGTGGGATTGGGCGAGAAGGGGGGCCGAAAGGGCGGCGAGGAAAAGACACGAAACCGCAGTCCGCATGGAGAGGCTCCCGGTCAGGTGGGAACCCGATTGTAGCGAACTGCGGCGCGGCGGATAGCAAAATGAGCGGTCAGGACACCGGCGCGACCGGCCCGTCCAGGTCCGGGGGCGGCAGCGGGCGGCGGGACGAGGCGGGCCGCGGGCCGGAGGGGCCGCACCCGGGGCAGACGGCGACCAGGTCCACCTCGTCGGCCGGCGGGGTGCTGGCCAGCAGGTTGTGGCTGTAGGTGGTCACGCTGATCAAGGCCAGGCACCCGACCGCGGTGACCAGCGCCCCGGCCGGCGGGCGGTGGCGGGCCAGCAGGAAGATCACCCCGCAGACGACCAGCACGGAGGCGGCCTTGAACGCCGCCAGCCCGGCCCACCCGTACCGGTCCAGCCACTCGGCCGCGACCGGGTTCCCTTCCACCACCCGCCCGCCGGTAGTCTCGACCAGGGCGAACGTCTGCATGAAATCGGTCGCGCTCAGGGCCGCGAACACGGCCAACCCGGCGACGGTCACTCGGCTCCAGCTCATGGCCGCTCCAACGGAGGGTGTGACTGTATGCCACACCCTAGAACATGGAGCAAGCGAACGTCGTGCCAGGTTCACGAAATTCGCCCGGCCGCCGGGTGCCCGGCGGCCGGCACATCCGGCACGGGGTCGGGGAAGCGGTTCGCCCCCGACTCCCTACGGCTTCACCTCCACGTCGATCTTGTTCTTCGTCCCGGCGGCCACAGCCTTACGCGCCGGGGTCTTTTCCGTGTCGCTGTAAGGGCCGGGGATGCGGTTCTTCTTACCGCCGGACAGATCCTTGTTCTCGCCGCCCCGGCCGACGATCTTGTCCCCGTACTGGGTGAGGTCGCGGAGCACGATCCGGTGCTGGCCGACCACCGCCCCGGTCTTGGACCCGTCGTCGGTGGTCAGGGTGTACCGGCCGTTGGCGTCCGTCTTGCCGAAGGACCGCGGCCCGGACGCCTCCGGCCAGAACTCCACCTGGATCTTGTCGAGCGGCTTGCCGCCGCTGGTGATGACCCCCTCGACCTCGGCCATCGGGGGTCCACCGCCGCCGCACCCGACCGCCGCGGCCAGGGCCAGCAGGCCGGCCGCCTGTCGCACGAAACGCATCCCGCCCCCCTGTTAGTAGTCCCCGGCCACCACCTCGCCGCCGGCCCGGGTGCCCAGCGCCCGGTAGGTGACGGGGGAGATGGAGTTGACGATGAACCGGACGGACCCGTCGGCCAGGGCGAAGTTGGCCCCGCCGGTGTGCCCGCTGCCGTACGCGTTGATCCGGTCCTCGTAGGTGAGCTGGGTGATGTTGGCGGCCGACAGCTTGAAGTTGATCGGCACCGAGGTGCCGAGGAACACGTCCCCCTGGGCGCCGAACCACACCCACCCCCAGGCGGCGATCTTGTCGTCGACCGACGGGTCGGTGTCGAACACCGGGTCGAAGTGGTGCCGCTCGCCGAACAGCAGGGTGTTGCTCGACCCGTCGATCACCCCCTCCACCGAGTACTGCTTGTTCTGGTTGAACATCCCGTCCTGGTAGTCGTACAGGCTGGGCCGGCCGCTGGTGAACCCGCGGGGGTAGCCGCGGGTGCCGGCGTTCCCGTGGTAGCTGGTGATGAAGTAGATGACCGGCAGGGAGCTGAAGTCGTCCACCGGCTTGCTGGCGATCGCGTTGGACGGGCAGACCATCGTCTTCACCCGCTGGGCCATGAACGCGTTCGGCCCGCCGGCCGCTGCGGTCACCGGGTCCTTCTGGTTGTTGCCGAACACGTAGTAGTCCCACTGCTTCTCCAGGTTCTCCTGCTCGATGAACGGGAGCAGCTGGTGGAACAGGGCGAACCGGCGGACCGGCTGGCCGGCCGGCGGCAGGTCGGGCACCGGCCAGTTGGTCTGCGGGTTGGCGTTCGGCTGGTGCCGGTACATGCCGTACGGGAACTTGCCGAAGCTGCTGTGGTAGTTGTGGGCGGCGGTGGCCAACTGCTTCAGGTTGTTGCTGCAGGTGGCCCGGGCGGCGGCCTCCCGCACCTTCTGCACGGCCGGCAGCAGGAGGCCGATCAGGATGGCGATGATCGCGATCACCACCAGCAGCTCGATCAGGGTGAACCCCCACCGCCCCGCCCCCGGCGGCGCGGCGGCTTGTGGACGACGATCGGACATGACAGGCTCCGAACGAGATGTGCGAGCCGGGGATCGGCTCGTCGGCGAGGAGTTTGTTCGAGATGGCCGGCAGACGCAAGAGAAAATGCCATGATAACCGGAACAGGTGTGTCGGCCGGCGGTTCGGGCCGCCCGGTCCGAGCCGCCGGCCCGCGGCGGTCGGACCGACCGCCCGTCACCCGCCGGCGGCCAGCTCGACGGCCAGCCGGCAGCCGGCCTCGAACTCGGTCAGGTCCACCCACTCCTTGACCGTGTGGATGTCGTTCTGCCCGGCCCCGAAGGTGGCCACCGGGACGCCGTGCCTGACCACCCAGTTGGCGTCCAGCCCGCCGTTCGCCACCCGGACGTTCGGCTCCCGGCCGATCGCCCGGACCGCCGCCGACGCCCGCTTCACCACCGGGGCGTCGTCCTTCAGCCGGAACGGGTGGTAGTCCGGGCGGCTGGTGAACTTCACCTTGCCCGGCTTCCCCTCGTGGTCGGTGACGGCCGCGGCCGCGGCGGCGAACGCCGCCTTGTACGCGGCCGTGATCTCCTTGACGAACCCCATGTCGTGGCTGCGGCTCTCCCCCTTCACCAGCACGAAGTCCGTGACCACGTTGGTGGCGTCCCCGGCCGACTTGCCGGTGGCGTCCCCGACCACCCCGACGTTGCTGGTGCCCGTCTTGTCCCCCTTCACCACCTTGCCCCACCACCCGCCGGCCCGGACCTCGGCCAGGGCCAGGGCCAGGATCATCGTCGCGGAGACGCCCCGCTCCGGGGCCACCCCGGCGTGGCTGGCCTTGCCCCGGATCTCCACCTCCCACCGGTCCGCCCCGACCGCCCCGACGATCACGTCGGAGGCGCTGCGGCCGTCGAAGTTGAAGCCGAACGCCGGGTTCCCGAGGGCGGCCGGGTCCAGGTGACGGGCGCCGAACAGCCCGCTCTCCTCGCGGACGGTGAACAGCAGGGTGATCGGCGGGTGCGGCAGGTTCCGGCGGAGCAGCTCGGCGGCCAGCGTGACCAGCACCGCGCACCCGGTCCGGTTGTCCCCGCCCAGGGCGGTGGCCGCGTCGTTCACCACCTTCTTGCCGGCTAGCCGCGGCTTCGCCCCGGCGCACAGCGGGACGGTGTCCAGGTGGGTCATGAACAGCAGCCGGGGGGCGTCCTTGACCGTCCCGGGCAGGGTGGCGATCAGGTTGCCGGTCTGGGTCGGCAGCGGGATGCGGGTGTGGGCGTCGTCGAACTTGATGTGCCGGGCCGGCACCCCGGCTTCGATCAGGGCGGCCTTCACCTCCTTGGCGATCCGGGCCTCCTGGCCGGTGACGCCCTCGACCGCCAGGAACCGCATCAGTCGGGCGACGGCCTGGTCGGTCATCAGTCGGTGGTCCGTGGGCATGGGGGCGGATCCTGGGCGGTCGGGGGTGTAGGGGGTTACTTCTGGTGCAGGGTGGTCGGCAGCCCGTAGGCGGCGTCCCGGGGCGGCGGCACCCCGAGGAAGTCGGCGACGATCGCCGCCGCGTGCAGCGGCGTCACCTTCTCCGTCCGCTTGCCGCCCGGCACCCCGGGGCCGAACACCACCAGCGGGACGTGGGTGTCATACGGGTGCGGGGTGCCGTGGCCGGTGCCGCTCTCGTAGGTGTCGAGCAGCCAGTACGGCTTGAGCACCACCGCCACATCCCCGGATCGGTCCGGGCGGAAGCACTTCTGGGCGGCCAGCCGGATCGGGTCGCCGGCCGGGACCGGCTCCCGCAGCTCCTTATGGGTGTACGCCTTCAGGATGCCCGGCTGGGCGGCGGCCCACTTGGCCAGGGCGGCGGCCACCGCGTCCGGGTCCAGGTTCTTCGCCTTCAGGAGGCGGTGGTTCAGGTACAGGTACGGCGGGGACACGGCCTCGATCCACAGCGACCGCTTCGGCCGGACCAGGTCCGGCAGGTCGGCCGGGTCGTCGCCCGGGGGCTTGCCGAACGTCTCCTGGAGGAACCGCTCGGCGGCCAGGATCATCGGCTTCGGGGACGCCCGCCGGGCGTCCTTGCCGGCCGCCGCCGCCGCCTCCGGGGTCGGGCTGACCCCGTGGTCGGCGGTCAGCACCACGCTGTAGTTGCCGGCCCCGACCCGGGCGTCCAGGAACCGCAAGATATCAGCCATCAGGGCGTCCGACCGGAGGGTGACGTCCAGCACCTCCTGGGAGTCCGGCCCCCAGGCGTGGCCGACCAGGTCGTTCGACGAGAAGCTGATGGTGAGCAGGTCCGGGGTGTCCCGCTTGCCGAGCTGTTCGGCCTGGATGCACGTCTTGGCGAACGCCAGCAGCAGTTCGTTGCCGAACGGGGAGGTGGCCACCGCCTCGTAATACTCCTTGCCCGGCCGGTCCAGCCCGCCGGTGGTCGGGTGGGGGAACGTCTTGCCCTGCTTCTTGCCGGTCCCCTCGCCGGGGCCGTCGTCCGGGCCGGCCCAGGTGTCGTAGTCCAGGTCCGGCCGGAACCGCACCCAGTTCTTACCGAAGTAGCTGTCCGCCAGCCCGGACTTGTTGAACTCCTGGACCCAGCCCGGCAGGCTGTCCCGGTAGTAGGTGGACGTGACCCACTGGCCGTTGAACCAGTACGCCCCGTCCGGCTTGTGCCCGCTGGGGAAGATGGCCGACCGGTCCTTGAGGGACAGCCCGAACACCCGCCCGCGGCCGGCCGTCACCGCCTTGAACACGTCGGCCACGTTCGGGCTGAGCATCTTGTCCGGGTTGCCGGCCGTCACCGGTTTGGCGGTGGCCGGGGTGTCCGCCTTGGTGGTGACGGCGGCCGGGGCGACCGCCGGCGGCGGGACGAGTTGGTAGCGGGTGCTGGCCGCACAGTACACCTCGTCCCCGGCGGCCCGGTCGTACCACTCGTTGTTGATGATCCCGTGCTTGGCCCCGCCGGTCCCGGACAGGACGGAGGCGTGCCCCGGGCCGGTGGTGGTGGTGGCGTAGGGGTAGTGGCAGTCGGCGAACCAGGCGCCGTCGGCGGTCAGCCGCTTGAACCCGCCGTCGCCGAACAGCGGCCGCCACCGCTGCAGATAGTCGCCCCGCATCTGGTCGAAGAAGACGACGACGGCCAGCTTCACCTTCGGCCCGGTCGGCGGGTCGGCGGCGGGGGCGGGGGCGGGGAGGGCAGCGAGCAGGAGGGGGACGGCGAGCAGGCGTGGCATGGACAGGCTCCGCGGGCGGGTGCGGATAACCTATCCGGCCGCCCGCGCGGCGGCGGGCGGTGGGGTGTAAAATCGGTATGACGACCTCACGCCCCGAGGGCACCCGATGAGTACGGCCGCAGCCGCCCGACCCCGGTTCGACACCGTAGCGGACGTTCTGGCCGCGGTCGGCGACGTACCGCCCCATCGCATCCTCTGGACCCCGTACCCGGGGACCGCGACCGAGGAAGATCAACTCCGGCTACTGGACCGCGAGCCGAAGCGGCTGGTGGAGCTGATCGACGGCATCCTGGTGGAGAAGCCGATGGGCCACCGCGAGTCCCTGTTCGCCCACACGCTCGGGCTGTTCGTCGGCAATTTCGTCACCCCGCGCAACCTGGGAGTGGTCGGCACCCCGGACGCCCTGATGCAGTTCCGGAACGGGCGACGGCTTCCGGACCTGTCGTTCACCGCCTGGGCGAACCTGCCTTCGGACGACGCCCACCTCCAGCCGTGCGCCGATTTCGCCCCGGACTTGGCGGTCGAAATCTTGTCGGCCGACAACTCCCGTCGGGAGATGGCACAGAAGCGGCGGGACTATTTCGGCTCCGGCACCCAGGTGGTGTGGGAGATCGACCCGGACGACCGGACGGTGACGGTTTACACCGACCCGACCACGCACACCATACTGACCGCGGCCGACACCCTGACCGGCGATCCGGTGCTACCGGGGTTCGTGCTACCCTTGGCCGACCTGTTCAACGCCCCCCAACTCAACCCCCGCCCCGCGAGGAATCCATAATGCCGCCGATGACCCTGACCGAGAAGGTGTTGGCCAAGGCCGCCGGCCGGGACCACGTCGCCCCCGGCCAGAACGTGTGGGTGAACGTCGACGTCCTGATGACCCACGACGTGTGCGGCCCCGGCACCATCGGGGTGTTCAAGAAGCACTTCGGCGAGCACGCCAAGGTGTGGGACCGGGAGAAGGTGGTCATCATCCCGGACCACTACATCTTCACCACGGACGCGATGGCCAACCGCAACGTGGACGTGCTCCGGGCGTTCGCGAAAGAGCAGAACCTGCCGTACTACTACGACGTGGGCACCGACCGGTACAAGGGCGTCTGCCACATCGCGCTGCCGGAGGAAGGGCACACCCGGCCGGGCGAGGTGTTGCTCGGCACCGACAGCCACACCTGCACCGCGGGGGCGTTCGGGCAATTTGCGACCGGCATCGGCAACACCGACGCCGGGTTCACGATGGGCACCGGCAAGACCTGGCTGAAGGTGCCGCCGACCATGCGGTTCGTGTTCCACGGGAACCTGCCGCCGTACCTGATGGCCAAAGACCTGATCCTGGCCGTCATCGGCGACATCGGGGTGGACGGGGCCACCTACCGGGCCATGCAGTTCGACGGGGATGGAGTATTCGCGCTGAACATCGAAGAGCGGATGACACTGTGCAACATGGCCATCGAGGCGGGCGGCAAGAACGGCTGCATCGAGCCGGACGACGTGACCCTGAAGTACGTCAACGACCGCGGCCGGAAGACCGGGAGCAAGCCGTTCACAGTGATGAAAGCCGACCCCGGCGCCCCGTACATCTTCGAGAAGGTGTACGACGTGACCAAGCTGGAGCCGGTGATCGCCAAGCCGCATAGCCCGGACAACAAGGCGACGGTCAGCCAGGTGAAGGGGACCAAGCTGGACCGCGCCTACATCGGCTCCTGCACCGGCGGCAAGCTGACCGACTTCCGGGCCGCCGCCGCCATCCTGGCCGGCAAGGAGGTGAAGATCGACACCTTCGTCGTCCCGGCGACGACCGAGGTGGCCCGCGGGCTGGACACGGAGACGCTGAACGGCAAGTCGCTGCGGGACATCTTCCTGAACGCCGGGGCGAAGATCGGGGACGCGAGTTGTGCGGCGTGCCTGGGCGGGCCGTCGGACACGTTCGGCCGGCTGAACGCGGCCATCCGGTGCATCAGCACGACGAACCGGAACTTCCCCGGGCGGATGGGGCACAAGCAGGCGGAGGTGTTCCTGGCCAGCCCGCTGACGGTGGCCGCCAGCGCCCTGACCGGGGTGATCGAAGACCCGCGGACGTTCGTAGCGTAAATGCCCGGAGTGGAGCGCTGGTCACGGCGACGCGGTGAAATCCACCGCGTCGCCGAACGTGGCCCGCAGGTTCGCTTTCACCCCGTCGCCGATCGGGTTCCCGCCGAGCCGCAGCGACGCCAGTTGCGGGCCGCCGGCCGCCACCAGACTTCGGCCGCCGGCGTCCGTCAGCCCGTTCTGCCGAAGATCCAGTTCGACCAGCCCCGGCCAGACCGGCGACCGCACCAGCTCGGCCAGCCCGCCGTCGCCGATCCCGCACCGCCACAGCTTCAGGCTCCGCAGTTCGGTCAGCCGTCGAAACAATGATCCCAGCCCGGGGCGAACCCGCGGGTTGTCGCTCAGGTCGAGCGCCTTCAGCCCGGCGAACGGTTCGCCGGCGGCGATCGTCCGACTGGCCCGGCCCGCCAGCCCCGCCCCGGCCAGCGTCAGCCGCCGCAGCCGCGGCCGGCCGTCCCGCGGGAACAGGCTCTTGAACCCGGCCGCCGTCAGCTCGGTGGAGAGGGTCAGGTCGAGGTCGGTCACGGAATCCAGGAACGGGGAGTCGGCCAGCCGCTCGGCCGCGGGCGGGGTCAGGCCGGCCATGCCCAGCCCGAGCCGGTCCAGCCGGGGCGGGTCGGGGAGGTCAGCCAGGGCGTCGGCCAGGTCGGCGGTCCACCGGGCGTACCCGCTCCGCAGGTCGAGCCGCTTCAGCCGCTTGCCGACCAGGGAACGGAGGAAGTCGCCGATCAGCTCGCCGGCCGCCGGGCTGGCCGTGTGGTCGAACGTCACCGCCTCCAGCCCGGTCGCCCGGTCCGCTTCCGCCAGCACCCGGACCGGCTCGATCGGCAGCCCCAGGCCGTAGAACCGGACCGCCCGCACCCGCGGCAGCCACGGCCGGGCGGCGAACCGCTGCCACTCGCTCCGGGCGGCCGTCGGCAGATGCAATTCCCCGACCTGGGCGGCGTCGAACAAGGCGTCGGCGATTTGGAGGAAGGCGGTCAGGTCGCGGACGACCACGCACCAGCCGAGGCCGCGGCGGAACGGCCGGTCCGGGTGCCACTCGGCGGCGATCGGGGGGAGGGGCGGAAGGAGGTGGCGCCACGGCTGACCGGACACCCAGTCCGGCCGGCGGTGCTTGATCGCAACCGCGACCGGCTCCCAGTCGGGGGCCGCGGCTAGCGCACACTGGCCGCGGACGAAGCCGGCGTAGTCCGGGTCGCCGGCCTCCTCGACGGCGTCGGCCAGGGCCAGCCGGGGGAGGTCGTCGTCGGGGTCGGCCAGTGCGGCGGCGAGCAGCGCGTCGCGGTCGGTCATCCCCCCGATTCTACCGGGTGGCGGCCGACGCACTCACCCGCCCGACGCGCCAGCGAGGGCGCTGAAAAGTCCCCCGCGCTGGCGCGTCGGGCGGGTGTTGAACCTACTTCACCAGCGTCTCGGCGGCGGCGATCGCGTCCCGGACGGCAGGCAGGTCGCGGACGGCTTCGATGTCCGCGTCGGCCTTCATCTCGTCGAACCGACGGAACCCGTCCCGCAGCGCCTTGCGGATCAGGTCCACCGCCCGGTCCTGGTCGGCCGGGTGGTCCTTGGCGGTCAGGGCGTAGGCGCACCCGGCCTGGTAGGTGATGAGCGCCCCGCCGGACAGCAGCATCGCCTTCTCGGCGTCCCGGTGGGCCTCCGCCCGCCGGCCCAGCCGGGCGTGGACGACCGCCCGCCCGGCCCACGCCAGGGCGTACTCCGGGGACGACTCGATCGCCCGGTCCAGGGCGGCCAGCGCCTCGGCCGGGCGGCCCAGCCGCTCGGACAGCAGGTGGGCCTGCGTCTGCAGCGCCTGGGTGAACCCGGGGTGCGCCTCGACCGCCTTCTCCACGTCGGCCAGGGCGGCCTTCGGGTCCGCCGTCCGCCGGTGCAAGGCTCGGGCGTGGTACTCGCTCGGCTGGGCCGGGGTGAGGGTGTCGGCGGCGGCCAGGTCGGCGGCCTCGGCGGCCGCGTCCTTCAGCCCCCGGTGCGCCTCCGCCCGGAGCAGCCGGATCTCGATCTCGGACGCCCCCAGGTCGAGCGCCTTCGTGAAGTCGGCGACCGCCCCGCGGTGGTCGGCCTGCTTCAGCCGGGCGATCCCCCGGTGCCGGTAGCCGTCGGCGAACGTCTCGTCCTTGCCGATCGCGTCGGCGAACGCCTTCTCCGCCTCCCGGTACTTGCCTTGCATGAGCAGCACCTGCCCGCGGTGGTAGGTCGGGCGGTGGTCGGCCGGGACGATGGCGTTGGCCATCCGGAACCGCTCGGCCGCCCGGGGGAAGTCCCGCAGCTCCATCAGGCAGGTGCCCAGCGCGAGCTGGCCGGCGAAGTGGCCGGGGTCGCGGTCGGCCAGCTCGTCCAGAAGGTTGCTGGCGTCCCGGAACCGGCCGGCCGCGGCCGCCACCAGGCCGCGGAAGTACAGGGCCAGCGGGGTCGGGGTGTCGTCCACGACGGCCGGCGGCAGGGCGGCCGGGTCGATCGCCTTCCGCTGCTCGGCCACCACGGCGGGGACCGGCCGGCCGGCGAAGCACGCCTCCGCCACCCGGTTCCAGGCCAGCGCCCGGTCGGCCCGGCCGGCGGTCGTCCGGCCCCAGTCGTCCAGCCGCTCGGAGTGGGCCAGCAGCAGGGCCAGCTCGCCGAGCCGGTCGCCGAGGGCCGCCCGGTCGGCGTCCGACAGCGGGCGGGCGGCCGGGGCGGCGGCCCAGTCCGGGTCGGCCGGCAGCCCGTAGGCGGCCAGCAACCCGGCCCCGCGGGCCTGCGCGGCCTGGCGGACGGCGTCGTCCCGGGAGACCAGGTCGGCCCGCAGCCGGGTCAGCTCGTTCCGGGTGCGGTCGGCCTGCGTGACGGCGGCGGCGTGGGCGCGGGCGGCCGACGCCCGGACGGCCGTCACCCCGGCCCCGCCGGTCGCCAGCACCAGCCCGGCCAGGGCCAGGTGCAGGGCCGCCCGCGGGTGCCGCCGCCGCCACTTGCCCGCCCGCTCGACGACCGACCGGTCGGCGGCGAACCGGAGCGGCCGGTGGTCCCGCTGCCGCTCCAGGTCGCACAGCAGGTCGCGGGCCGACTGATACCGGTCCGCCGGCTCCGGGGCGAGCAACTTGCGGACGATCGCGTCGACGGCCGGCGAGACGGTCCGGGCGACCGCCCGGGGGCCGGGGGCGCCCGCCCGCCGGTCGGCCGCCAGCCGGGTCAGGTCGGTTCGCCCCTTGGGCAGCGGGAACGGGTGCTTGCCGGTCAGCAGCTCGAAGAAGATCACCCCCAGCCCGTACAGGTCGGTGCGGGTGTCGACCCGGGTGGGGCCGCCGTCCCGGTACTCCTCCAACTGCTCCGGGGCCATGTACGGGAGCGTCCCGCCGGCCCGCTCCCGGTCGCCGGCGGCCACGTCGTAGGACAGGTTGAAGTCGAGCAAGAGCGGCTGGCCGTCGTCCCCGAACAGGACGTTGGCCGGCTTCAGGTCCAGGTGCAGGATGCCGGCCTCGTGGGCGTGGGCCAGCCCGTCCGCCAGCCGGGTGACGATCCACAGCACCCGGTCCGGGTGGGACAGCTTGGCCAGCGCCTCCCAGGCGGCGGTCATGTGGGCCGGGTCCGGGATCGGCGGGGCGTCGGCCGGGGCCGGGCCGCTGGGCAGCGACCGCAGGGTGCTCCGGTGGGCCTCGGCCACCGTGCTGTGGTGGGACTCGAACGGCAGGCTGCCGGTCGCCCGGTACGACTTGATCAGGTCGGCCAGGGTCCGCCGGCCGAGGAACGGCATGCACACCGCCTGGAGCGGGGCGCGGTCGTGGACCGAGTAGATGGGGACGATGTTGGTGTGCCGCAGCCGGGCCAGCCGCTGCGGCTCCCGGGTCGGCCGGACCGTCACCTTCAGGGCCAC
This sequence comes from Gemmataceae bacterium, assembly GCA_046350115.1. Lineage (GTDB taxonomy): Bacteria > Planctomycetota > Planctomycetia > Gemmatales > Gemmataceae > JAXMAZ01. The sequence goes on along the minus strand of JAXMAZ010000010.1, from coordinate 6,320 downwards.
CAGCCGGTCGGCCAGGTCGAGCTGCTCGGCCAGGAACACCCGGGCGAACGCCCCCCGGCCGAGTTCCTCCTTCAAGGCGAACCCGAGGAACCGGTCGCCGACCTTCGGGAAGGACGTCCGGGCCGGCCGGTCGGCCGACGGCCGGGTGGCCCCGGGGGCGGTCGGGACGGACAGCGGGGTCGGCTCGGACCCGATCTCGGTCCCGCGGGTCCGGCCGACCGAGTCGACCCAGGTCCGGGCGACCCGACCGGCCGGCACCGGGGCGGCGACGGCCAAGTTGCCCGCCGGGTCGCCCGCTCCGGCGTGCAGCCGGGCCTCGAACCGGGCCAAGCTCCGGGCCGCCGCCGGGTCGGCGAACAGCTCGGGCAGGTCGGTCGCGTAGTCGTCCAGCCGGGTCGGGAGTCCGGCCGCCAACTGGCGGGCCAGGTCCCCCTGGACGACGTCCGCCAGCGGTCGCAAGTGGGGCGGGGTCGCCCGGACCGGGGCGGGGGTGGCGATGCCGACGGAGACGTGCTCGGTGCGGTCCATGAGCGGCGTGGGCGGGGGGCGTGCGCGGCCCAGGCCGCGCGGGCGGATCGTCCGTGACGGAACGGCTGACGAGGGCGAGGTCGCCGGCCGGCTCAGTGCGTACAGGAGCAACTCTCCCTTAGCACCCCCCTCGGGTGATGCAAACGGTTGTGACGAGTTTTCGGGCTGGCCGGAGCCTGCCGGCCGGGGGCCTGCGTCCGGGGTGAAAAACTGACGCCAAGTATCGAACGATTCGAGGGGTGGTTTTGCCACCGTCTGACACCGTGTGTGAATCGCGAGTGATCCGTCGGCTCACTTCTCGGCTAACAGCGCAGAGCCGTCCGGCACCGATCTCCGCGGCTTGCCGATTGCGGTCGGGCCGAACGGCCGGCAGAATAGACGTCTCGCCCTCCCGGAGCCGCTATGCCGTCCCGTCTCGCGCTCACCCTGGCGGCCGTATTTGTCGGCGGCGCCACACGACTGACCGCCGCCCCGCCGGACTTCGCCCGGGAGGTCCGGCCGCTGCTGTCCGACCGGTGCTTCAAGTGCCACGGGCCGGCCTCCCAGAAGGGGAAACTGCGGCTGGACGCGGCGGGCAAAACGGACTTCGCCGAGGTGCTGGCCCGGGTGACGGCCGAAGACGACGCCGACCGGATGCCGCCGCCGGAGGCCGGCCCGCGGCTGACCCCGGCCCAGATCGACGTGCTAAAACGGTGGGTCACGGACGGGGCGAAGTACGCGCCGCACTGGGCGTTCGTCCCGCCGGTCCGGCCGACACTGCCGGTGGTGGGCGGGCGGGCGGCGGTCCACACCGCCATTGACCTGTTCGTCCAGGCGAAGCTCGATGCGGCCAAGCTCACGCCGCTGCCGGAAGCGGACCGGCCGACGCTCATCCGCCGGGTGTCCCTCGACCTGACCGGCCTGCTGCCCGCCCCGGCCGAGGTCGAGGCGTTCGTCACGGACCGGGCGCCCGACGCCTACGAGAACGTCGTGGACCGGCTGTTGGCGTCCCCGCACTACGGCGAGCGGCAGGCCCGGCACTGGCTCGACCTGGCCCGGTACGCGGACAGCAACGGGTTCACGGTGGACAGCCCGCGGACCATGTGGCCGTACCGCGACTGGGTGGTCCGGGCACTCAACGCCGACCTCCCCTTCGACCGGTTCACCCGCGACCAACTGGCCGGCGACCTGCTGCCGAACGCCACCCGGGATCAACGCATCGCCACGGGGTTCCACCGCAACACCCCGTTCAACGAGGAGGGCGGGGCCGACCCGGAGCAGTTCCGGGTGGAGCGGACCATCGACCGGACCAACACCACCGCCGCCGTCTGGCTCGGGCTGACCTTCAACTGCTCCCAGTGCCACGACCACAAGTACGACCCGCTCCCACAGGCCGACTACTACCGGCTGTACGCCTTCTTCGACAGCGTGGACGAGCCGTCGCTGCCGGTCGGCGGCGACCCGAGCCTGGAACAGCGGGTGAACGAGCTGAACGCCCAGGTGGACCGGCTGAAGGCGGCCGGCAAGCTGGACGACGCGGTCAAGCTGGAGAAGGAGGTCCAGGGGCTGACCCGGAAGACGCCGTCGACGCTGGTGCTGCGGGAGCGGAAGGTGCCGCGGCAGAGCTACGTCCATGTGCGGGGGGACTTCCTGCGGAAGGGCGATTTGGTGTCCCCCGCTTTCCCCGGCGCGCTTGCCGGGCAAAGCCCACCCATGATCGTGGGTGGGCGTTCGGGGCGCCTCACCCGTCTCGACCTGGCGAACTGGTTAACATCGGCATCGAACCCGCTCACCGCCCGGGTGACGGTCAACCGGGAGTGGCAGAAGTTCTTCGGCCGCGGCCTCGTCGAGACCGAGAACGACTTCGGCATGCAGGGCAGCCCGCCGACCCACCCCGAGCTGCTCGACTGGCTGGCCACCGAGTTCCAGACCGACTGGTCGCTGAAGCGGCTGCACCGGCTGATCGTCACGTCGGCCGTGTACCGCCGGTCGTCGGTCGCTCCGGTTTCGCTCCGTGAACGCGACCCGCTGAACAAGATGCTCGCCCGGCAGAACCGGCTGCGGCTGGAGGCCGAGGTGATCCGGGACGCGGCCCTGTCGGCCAGCGGCAAGCTGACCCCGGCCGTCGGCGGCCCGCCGGTCTACCCGCCGCAGCCGGCCGAGGTGTTCAGCTTCACCCAGAGCAAGCGGACCTGGCCGGAGAGCAAGGGGCCGGACCGGTATCGGCGGGGGCTGTACACCTACATCTGGCGGCAGGCCCAGCACCCGCTGCTGACGACGTTCGACGGGGCCGACGCCCAGACCGCCTGCACCCGCCGCAACCGCACCACCACCCCGCTGCAAGCGCTGCACCTGGCCAACGACCCGGCGTTCGTCGAGCTGGCCGCGGCGCTCGGCAAGCGCGTCGAGGCCGAAGGGCCGAAGGACGACGCTGGGCGGGTGGCTTATGCGTTCCGGCTGGGCTTCGCCCGGGAGCCGTCGGCCGAGGAGCGGGATCGGGTGCTGGCGTACCTGGCGGCGCAACGCAAAGCGGACCCGGCGACTGCCTGGGCGCGGGTCGGCCGGGTGTTGTTGAACCTGGACGAGTTCATCACCAGAGAGTAGGCGAGCTGGGGGCGTAAGAGGGTGTCTTGAGACCGTTCGTGACCGGTCGGTCGTAGGGTGTGTGGAGGAGGCTCGGCGACGAAACGCACCGGCCCGGCAGTGACCGCACCCGACACGTGAAGTCCCGCGGTGCGTTCCGCAAAGCCTCCACGCACCCTACACCGATCCGTCCACGAGGTTTCAAACGCCCTTTAAGAGCGGTCCGACGCGCAACCGGACGGGTTCACCGCCAGAACAAGACAGCCGCCGCGGCCAGGAGCAGCGCACCTGCGACAACCCAGAGCACGGCCCGCGGGCGGGTCGGCGGCACCACCGGGCTGCTCGCCGCCGGAACCGCCACCCCGGCGGGCAGGTCGAACCGGCTGGGCGGCGGGGTGCGGAACTCGGCCCGCGGGGCGGACGGGGTCAGCCCCGACGCCTTGGCCACCGGCCACCGCCGCGGCGGGACGGGCGGGACGCTCGGCCGGCGGCGGGCACGGGCCGGCGACGAACGGGGCCAACGCCCGCCCTCGAACTCGCCCGGCGTCTGGAACCGGTCGTCCGGCCACTTGGCCAGCGCCTTGGCGACCACCGCGGCCAGCCCGTCCGGCACCTCCGGCCGCACCAGTTGGATCGGGTCCGGCGTCCGCCACTGCTGCCACATCAGCTTTTGCGACGTCCGCCCGTCCGGGAACAGGGTCCGCCCGGCCAGCATGTAGTACAGGGTGGCGCCCAGCCCGTACACGTCCGCCCGGGTGTCCACCGCCGAGCTGTCCACCGCCTGCTCCGGGGCCAAAAAGTCGGCCGTCCCCAGGATCGACTTGTCCCCGGACCGGAACGTCAGTTGGGAGTCGTGTTCGGAGTCGTACCGGACCAGCCCGAGGTCGAGCAACTGCACCCCGCCGGCCCGGTCGACCAGCACGTTGGCCGGCTTCACGTCCCGGTGGACCAGGCTCCGCTGGTGGGCGTGCTGCAGGCCGGCCGCCACCTGCCGGGCGTAGTCGGCGGCGGCGGCCGGCGGCACCGGCCCGGCCGCCCGGACCAACTCGTCCAGGTTCACCCCCTCCACGTACTCCATCACCAGGTAATGCACCCGCCCGTCCTGGTTCAGGTCGAACACCCGGACGATGTTCGGGTGGTTGAGCGTGGCCGCCGCCCGGGCCTCCCGCAGGAACCGCTCCAGGTTGACGGAGTCGGCCGCCCGGGGCACCAGCAGCACCTTCAGGGCGACCAGCCGCCGCATCGCCGAGTGTTCGGCCAGGAACACCTGCCCCGCCCCGCCGGCCCCGAGCGGGGCCAGGATGACGTACTGGCCGAGCCGGAACCCCTTGTACTTGCCGGCCGCCAACTGCGCGGCCTGGAACGGGGTGAGGTGCCGCTCGGCCACCAGCCCGGCCAGCAGGTCGCCGCCCGCGGGGCGGGTCGCCAGGAAGGCGTCCAGCTCGGCCGGCAGGACCAGCCCGGACCGGCGGACGCGGTCGAGCAGCGGGTCGGCGGTGGTGAACGAGGACAACGTCGCGGCCCACGCGCGGCTGGGCAGTCCGTTTCCGATCGGACACGCGACTATAGAGCGGATTCCCGGCCGCTGCGGAAGTGCGGCGGAGCCTCAGATCTTCCGCCCGATGATGGCCGGCAGGACGGGCAGGCCGACGGCCCGCAAGACGGCTGCGCCCGACCCCGGCCGACACCACCGCCAACAGGAGGAGGCCGGCGGCCCGGGCGACCGGTCCCAGCGTCCGGCCGGGCCGGGTCGGGCGGACCGGCCGGACCCCGAACCGGCCGGTCGGCGGGAGAAGGAACGAGCCGGTCGGCAGGTGCAGGTCCGACCCGTCCAGCGGGACCACCCGGACCACGTCGGTCGGGGCGGCCGTCTCGTCCACCTGGCCGGCCACGGTCGGCGTGGTCGGGGCGGCCGCCGACCGGCCGGCGAACACCTGCCGGGGGAACCCGGCCGTCGGGACGGCGAACGGAGCCAGGGCGGCGGCCGCCGCCTGCGGGGTGGGGTATCGGTCGGCCGGGTTCCGGGCGAGCATCCGCCGGATGACCGCCGCCAGACCCGGCGGCACGTCCGGCCGGACGCTCTCGATCGGCCGCGGGTCGCGCGCCTGCTTGGCGGCCAGCTTCTCGGCCGCCGGGACGTGCCCGAACGGCGGGTGGCCGGCGAGCAGGAAGTACAGGGTGCAGCCCAGTCCGTACACGTCCGCCCGGGTGTCCACCGCCGAGCTGTCCACCGCCTGCTCCGGGGCCAGGTAGTCGGCCGTCCCCAGGATCAGCCGGTCCGCCCCGCCCGGCCGGCTGATGGTGTCGTCGGCCGCCACCCGCACCACCCCGAGGTCCAGCACCCGGACCACCCCGGCCCGGTCGAGCATCAGGTTGGCCGGCTTCACGTCCCGGTGGACCAGCCCGGCCTCGTGGGCGTGTTGCAGGCCGAGCAACGCTTGGCGGCCGCAGTGGGCGGCGTCGGCCGGGGGGAACGGGCCGGCGGCGGCGACCGCCGCCTGCAGGCTCAGCCCGTCCACGTGATCCATCACCAGGTACGGCGGGCTGTGGTCCGGGGCCAGGTCGATCACCGGGACGACGTGCGGGTGGCTCAGCCGGGCGGCGGCGGCCGCCTCCCGGGCGAACCGGGCCAGCGAGGTCGGGTCGGACGCCAGCCGCGGGTTCAGCACCTTGACCGCCACCCGGTCGGCGGTCGCCCGGTGCTCGGCCAGGTACACCGTCCCCATGCCGCCGGCCCCGAGCCGGTCCAGCAGCCGGTACGGGCCGAGGGTGAACCCCTTCCACCGGCCGGCCGCCAACTGCTCGGCCTGGAACCGGGTCAGCCGCCCGGCCTCGACCAGCCGGGCCAACACCGACGCCGTGTCCAGCTCGTCGGCCGGCAACAGGTCTAGCGCGGCCTCGGACACCAGCCCGCTGCGGCGGACCAGGGCAAGCACCTCGGGGGCGGAAACCGGGCGGGGCATGGGCGAAGCCCGTTGAGTTTTCCGGTCGTATCGAATGGAGCTTAGAACACGATTCGGGTGTCCGAGAGCCGGACACCGAAAAATGGGGAAAAAGGCGAAGCGATACCGTCCGGCAGGGCGCGTGTGCTACACTCCGCCGGCCGTCTGGAACAGTTTGTTGACGGGAATAGGAGAATTTATCGGGCAGAGGGGAGGCCGACGGCAACTCATTGCCGCCGGCCGTTCACCCGTCGCGGGTCACAGGTCGGCCAGGGCGATCTCCTTGAC
>JAXMAZ010000009.1:0-206353 GCA_046350115.1 Gemmataceae bacterium | reverse complement strand
CCGTAACGGTGCCCGCCCCGAGGCGAAGCGCAACGGTGCGTTCCGCAAAGCCTCCACGCACCCTACGAAGTCAGGTCCGGCGTAGGGTGCGTGGAGGGAGGCTCTGCGACCGGAACGCACCGGCCCGACTGTGACAGGTGCCGGGGCGCGGAGTCTCGGCGGTGCGTTGCGCCAAGCCTCCACGCACCCTACGAAGACCAGCCCAGCAATGACACCAACCAACCCCGGGCGTGGAGTCGTAACGGTGCGTTTCGCAAAACCTCAACGCACCCTACGGAAGACGGGACTGGCGAATTGGATAGGCGGGGCGGGCTATAACGGTGGATGTTCGGAAAGGGTGAGCACCCATCCTCCTACACCCGGGCGGGTCTGTTCGCACCCGCCCGGGGTCTTTTTCGAACCTCTGTCGTTCACTTTTGCTCAGTTTGCCTAGCTTGTGACCACTCAGTCACCGTCACCGATGTCGAGCCACAGGGTTGCGAGGTCGTCGTCAGGGTCTGGGGGGGGCGAGTAGTTGTCGACGGGCGGGCGGAAGTCGTCGCAGTCCGTGAGAATCGCGGTCTGCATGCACTGGCCCTCGCGAGTGGGGGTTGACGGGACCGGGTCTTGCCCGGCGTTCGAGTTCTGCCGCAAACCCGACGCCCGGGGCGGCCAGAACCCAGCGAGTTGGGAGAGGGGCCAGTCGTGCCACCCGCACGACGGGCAACGATCCAGCAGCCTACGCGATTTGACGCCCCGACGCCAGAGTTCATTCTTGCCCGCCCGCCGGCCCGTCTGGTAGCATTGGCTTCCCCGCCGAACTCCGCTCCGACCGGAGTTCCACCCGAGCCTCCCCGGGTTCCGCCTGATGCTCCTGACCCTGCTGCTGACGGCCGTCCCCGCCGCGCCGGCCGAGAAGGTCGATTACCTCACCGCCGTCAAGCCGGTGTTCGCCCGGCACTGCGTCAACTGCCACGGCCCCAACCGCCAAAAAGCCGGGCTACGGCTCGACTCCGGGGTTGGGGTGCGAAAGGGGGACGACGGCGGGGCGGTGGTCGTGCCGGGCAAGCCGGACGAGAGCCGGCTGCTGCACGCCGTCCGCGGCACCGGCGAAGGGGAGCGGATGCCGCTCGACGCCACGCCGCTGTCCGCCGAGCAGATCGACACGTTGAAGGCGTGGATCGTCCAAGGGGCGACGGTCCCGAAGGACGAGCCACGCCCCGCAAGCGCGTCCGACCACTGGGCCTTCCAGCCGCCGGCCAAGGTGACGCCGCCGCCTGGGGAGGCCAACCCGGTCGATGCCTTCCTGGCCGCCGAGCGGACCAAACGTGGGCTGACGGCCGCCCCGGAAGCGCCGCCCGAGGTGCTGCTCCGACGGGTGACGTTCGACCTGACCGGCCTGCCGCCGACCGATGCCGAACTGGTCGCGTTCCTGGCGGACAGATCGCCGGATGCTTACGAGCGGGCCGTGGACCGGTTGCTCGCTTCGCCGCGTCACGGCGAGCGGTGGGGCCGGCACTGGCTGGACATCTGGCGGTACGCCGACTGGTACGGGTTCGGCGGCGAACTGCGGAACAGCCAGAAGCACATCTGGCGGTGGCGGGACTGGGTGGTCGAGAGCCTGAACGCAGACGCCGGCTACGACCGCATGGCCCGGCTGATGCTGGCCGCCGACGAGGTCGCCCCGGCCGACCCGGACGCCCTGCGGGCGACCGGTTTCCTGGCCCGCAACTACTACAAGTTCAACCGGAACGTCTGGCTCGACAGCACCGTCGAGCACACCGGCAAGGCGCTGCTCGGGCGGACACTCAACTGCGCCAAGTGCCACGACCACATGTACGACCCGGTTAGCCAGGAGGAGTACTATCGGTTCCGGGCCGTCTTCGAGCCGCACCAGGTGCGGCTGGACCGTGTGCCCGGCTCAGCCGATCCGGAAGTGGGCGGGCTGGCCTGCGTGTTCGACGCCGACCCTGCCGTCCCGACGTACCTGTTCGAGCGGGGCGACGACAAACGGCCGGTGAAAGACAAGCCGCTGTCCCCCGGCGTGCCGAAAGCGGTGGACCGAAGTGGGCTGACGGTCCGTTCCCTGAAGCTGCCTGCAGCCGTGGCTCATCCGGTCCTGATCCCGCACGTTGCCGATGCGCTGCTGAAAGCGGCCAACGAAACGGTGAAGGCGGCGAAGGAGCCGTTGCGGAGAACGGCCGCCGAGGCGAGCCTGGCCGCCCTGCAAGCCCGCATCGCCGCCGACCGGGCCAGGTTCAGCGACCCGCCGGCGAAGGACGCCGCCGACCTCGCGAAGGCGGCTCACACTGCGGTCGGCCGTGCGAACCTGCTTACGGCAGAAGCCGACCTCGCGGCCGCGACGGACGCCCTGTCCGCGGCCGAGAAGGCGGCCAAGCCGGACCCGAAGGCGGTGGCGGCGGCGGAAAAGAAAGCGGCGACCGCGGCGAAGGGGTGGGCCGCCGCCCGCAAGGCCGCCGACACCCCCGGCACCGATTACCCCCCGGTCGTTCCGAGCAACCCGGCTACCAGCACCGGCCGGCGAACGGCGCTGGCCGAGTGGATCACCGACCGGCGGAACCCGCTCACCGCCCGGGTGGCGGTGAACCACATCTGGCTGCGGCATTTCGGTCAACCACTTGTGCCGACCGTGTTCGACTTCGGACGCAACGGCCAACCGCCGACCCACCCGCAGTTGCTCGACTGGCTGGCCGTCGACCTGATGGACAACGGCTGGTCGATGAAGCGGCTGCACCGGCTGATCGTCACCAGCAAGGCGTACAAGATGGCGTCCGCCCCGTCCGGCCCGGCGTTCGACGCGGACCGCACGGCCGACCCGGACAACGTTTCCCTGTGGCGGGCCAACGCCCGGCGGCTGGAGGCCGAGGCGGTCCGGGACGCGGTGCTGGCGGTGGCCGGCAAGCTCGATCTGACGGCCGGTGGCCCGGACCTCGACCCGGCGGCCGGCGCCCCGTTCCGCCGCAGCCTGTACTACCGGCACGCGCCCGAGAAGGTGATGACGTTTTTGGACGTGTTCGACGCCGCCAGCCCGACCGAGTGCTACCGCCGGCACCCGACCATCGTGCCACAGCAGGCGCTCGCCCTGGCCAACAGCCCGCTCGCATTGGATGCGGCGAAGGCGATTGCCGAGGCGGTCAAAGAGAAGGAGTCGGCTGCGTTCGTGGCGGCTGCGTTCCGCCGGGTGTTGGGCCGCGGACCGACCGATGCGGAAGCGAAAACGTGCGCCGAGTTTTTGAACGAGCAGAAGGGCCGGGGTCGGCAGAACCTCGTTCACGTGCTGCTCAACCACCACGAGTTTGTGACACTCCGGTAGCACACAGGGGCGTTTAGCGGTCCGGCCTCCGGCCGGACCGGGGCCGCCGGTGGCGGCCCCGCTTCACCGTGCTGACCGCCCACCGTTGTTCCGGTCTGACGCTTCTCACACTTCGTTACTGTCCTGCCCCGCCCGGCGGTGATAAAACCCGTCCTCGGGCGCCCTCCGTCATCCCGCCCCCGTCTCGCACCCGGGTACTGCCGTGCCGCTGCTGTTCGCCGTCACCCTGTTCGTCAGCGCGACCCTGCTGTTCATGGTCCAGCCGATGGTCGGGAAGATGATCCTGCCGCTGCTCGGCGGTAGCCCGGCCGCGTGGAACACGTGCATGGTGTTCTTCCAGGCGCTGCTGCTGCTCGGCTACCTGTACGCCCACCACCTGACCACCCGGCTGCCGTCCCGCCGGCAGGTGTCCGTCCACCTGACCGTCCTCGGGGTGACGATCGCGTGGCTGGTGGCGGCCGCGGTGCTGTCCCCGAAGGGGCACCCGGTGGCGGTGTTCGAGTCGCTCGCCCCGCAGGGCCAGTCGTACCCGATGTTCGGCGTGCTGGCCCTGTTGGCCGTGGCCATCGGGCTGCCGTTCTTCGTGGTCAGCACCAGCGCCCCACTGTTCCAGAAGTGGTTCGCGGACACCGGCCATCCGGCGGCCGCCGACCCGTACTTCCTGTACGCGGCCAGCAACGCCGGCAGCCTGATCTCGCTCCTCGGCTACCCGCTGCTGATCGAGCCGAGCCTGACCCTGGCGTCCCAGGCGTGGGTGTGGGCTGGCGGGTTCGTCGTGCTGTTCGCCCTGGCGTATGCCTGCGGGCAGGCGGTCGGGTCGCCGCTGCGGCCGACGAGGAACGTCCCGAAGCATGCGACGGCGGGGAAGGGGGCGCCGCCGGCCGAACCCGGCCCGACGCTGATGAACAAGATGCGGTGGCTGGGGCTGGCGTTCGTCCCGAGCAGCCTGATGCTCGGGGTGACGTTCCACATGACCACGGACATCGCCTCAGTGCCGCTCCTGTGGGTGATCCCGCTCGCGCTGTACCTGCTCACGTTCATCATCGCCTACTCCAGTCTGCTGCCGAGCTGGTATCGGCCGGTGCTGGCCAACCTCAGCCCGGTGCTGACCCTGCTGCTGGTGTTCGTCCTGTCGTCCGGGGTGCTCAGCGGAAAACACTTCATGGCCCTCGGCGTCCACCTGGTCGTGTACTTCTTCACTGCCCTGCTGATGCACTCCGAACTGGCCCGGTCGCGGCCGAAGAACGTCGATTACTTGACCGAGTACTACCTGTGGATGTCGGTCGGCGGGATGCTCGGCGGGGTGTTCAACGCCCTGGTGGCACCGGTCGCGTTCACCGGCGCCTACGAGTACCCGATCGCCATCGCCATCGGGGCCATGCTGATCCCCGGCATCTCTGACGTGTTCGACTCGCCGTCAGCTGCGGCCTCGCAGCCGGCCGCCGCACCGGCCGCCGGGCGGTTCGGCCCGTCGTGGGTGTGGGACCTGGTGATCCCCGTGCTGTTCCTCGGCTTGGTCGCCTGGTGGACGGACTCGGCCGGCCACTGGTCGGCGAACAAGGTGAAGGCCGGGCTGGAGTACCTCGGGCTGAAGCTGCCGATCGTCTGGGGGGAGAAGGCGATCGGCGACTGGCGGATGGTCGGGCTGATGCTGGTGTACGCCCTGCCGTGCATCGTCTGCTTCCTGTTCGTCGACCGGCCGGTCCGGTTCGGGCTGTGCGTGGCGGCCATCCTCGGCGTCCACTACTACCGGGCGGAGAACCGGGGCAGCACGCTGGACGCGGAGCGGAGCTTCTTCGGCATCCTGAAGGTGGAGCGGTCTGAGGAGTCCGGGCGGATGTGGTTCATGTACCCGTTCCCGGACGGGGTGGACGAGCCGGACGACGTGGAGACCGACCGTTACCGGATCGAGTACAAGCTGCGGCTCCGCGACCCCGAGACGGGGGAGACGAAGCGGCTGGCCCGCGTGACCTCCCGTGACACGTTCCTCAAGCTGTCCCACGGGACCACCCTGCACGGCCAGCAGACGGCCGCCATCGGCGCCGCCCCGCTGGCCGACGTGCTGCCGTCCTTCTTCGCCGCCCTGAACCCGTGGGAGGCGGCGGTGCCGCTGCTCGCCCAGACGGCGTTCGACCCGAAGCAGGAGCCGCTGACGTACTACCACCGCACCGGGCCGGTCGGGCACATGTTCCACCGGTTCCGCGAACTCGACCCGGAGAACAAGACCGGGTTCGCCATGATCGGCCTGGGCACCGGGTCGGTGGCGTGCTACGCCCGCCCCGGCGAGAAACTGACCTTCTTCGAGATCGACCCGTCGGTCATCCGTCTGGTGGAGAAGCCGAAGTACTTCAGCTACGTGGACGACGCCCGCAAGCGAGGGGCGACGGTCGATTTCGTCCTCGGCGACGCCCGGCTGCAACTGGCCGGGCAGACCGACCGCAAGTACGGGATGATCCTGGTCGATGCGTTCAGTTCCGACTCGATCCCGGTCCACCTGCTGACCAAGGAGGCTGTGACGCTTTACAAGGACCGGCTGACCGAGCACGGGCTGTTGGCGATTCACATCTCCAACCGGTACATCGGGCTGGAGCCGGTGGTGTCCCGGCTGGCCAAGGAGTGCGGGCTGGTGTGCCGGCTGTTCAGCGACGAGCGCGAGTCCGAGCCGGGCAAGACCCGGTCGAGCTGGGTGGCCCTGGCGAAGTCTGAGGCCGACCTGGGGGACGAGCTGGCCCCGCCGAACTTCCCGGAGCGGGCCGGGGCGGTCGGCGGCGGGGGGCCGTACTACCTGGCCGACTTCACTGTTCCCTATGACCACCCGTGGCAGCGGATGAAGGTGTATGACGAGGTGCCGGCCTGGACGGACGACTACTCGGACGTGATGCGTGTGATGCGGGTGTCCGAGATCCGCAAGCTGCGGCGGCTGTTCGGCCTGCCCGTCCCGCCGACGCGGGACGACTGAGGACGGCCGTTGTCCGACCGCATCCTGATCCTGGGGGCGTCGGCCCGGGCGGCGGCGGCCAGCGCCCGCCGGGCCGGGCTGACCCCGTTCGCCGTCGACCTGTTCGCCGACCGGGACACCCAACTCCTGTGCGAGCGGGTCGAGCGGTGCCCGTTCGACGAGTACCCGCGGGGGCTGTTCGACCGGGCGAGGCGGTACCCGCCGATGCCGTGGATGTACACCGGCGGGCTGGAGAGCTATCCGGACCTGGTCGGCGAGCTGGCCCGCGAGCGGGAACTGTGGGGCAACGGGCCGGACGTATTAAGCTTGGTGCGTGACCCGTACTTTTTGGACCGCTTGCCTAAGCACGTCGCCGGGTTCGCCGAAGTGGTGGTGCCCAACGTCGCGGCCGTCCGGAAGCCGCTGCGCGGGTCCGGCGGGGGCGGAGTCCGACGGGCCGAGCCGGGAGATTCGCCGCACCCGGACTTCTACTACCAGGAGTTCGTCGAGGGCGAACCCCGGTCGGCAGTCTTCGCCACGTCGGATGCCGGCCACTTGGTCGCCTTCGGCGTCACAACCCAACTGATCGGCCCGCGGTGGCTCCATGTCTCCGGTTTCCAGTACGCCGGCAGTATCAGCCGGCCGGGGGTGGAGCCCCTGGTCAGCGGGTGGGCCGGTGACTTGGTCGCGGCCACCGGATTGCGATGCGTATTCGGGTTGGACTACATCGGCGACGGCGGCCAGGTGGTCGATGTGAACCCGCGGTACGTCGCCTCCGTCGAAGTCCTGGAACTGGCGACCGGTGCCAGCCTCCTTCGCTGTACCGGGCGACCACCGCCGGCGAGCCGGGCGGTCGGCAAAGCGATCTACTTCACCCCCGCCCGGCTCGTCGTCCCGGCGTCCGGCCCGTGGGACGAGTCCCTCGCTCACGTCTCCGACGTGTGGCGGCGGCCGGACTTCGCCGACCTCCCGCACCCGGGTGAGGTGATCGAACCCGGGCAGCCGGTGCTCACCATCCTGACCGACGCCGCCACCGAAGCCGAGTGCCGGGGTAAACTGAAAGTACGGGCGGCCGAGCTGGACCGCCTGTTCGGGTTCCCCACCCCGGAGGACGATCCGTGCTCACGATGAACGACCGGGCCAACCTCGTCGCAAACGAACTGGAAGCGAACGCCGCTCTGTACCGGGTGGCCGTCGGTCGGGTGGCCGGCGCCCGGGTGATCGACTGCGGCGGCGGCGTCACCGGGTCGCTGGACGCCGGCCGGCACCTGGCCCGGGCCTGCCTGGCGGACCTGGCCGACGTGCGGTTCGTGCCGTCCCCGTTCGCCGACCTGCCCGGCCCGGCCGTGCAGGTGCGGACGGACGACCCGGTGCGGGCCTGCCTGGCGTCCCAGTACGCCGGCTGGCAGATCAAGGTGGGCCAGTTCTTCGCCATGGGGTCCGGGCCGATGCGGGCGCTGTCCGCCCGGGAGGAGCTGTTCCAGCACATCCCGGGCAAGGAGGAGGCGCGGGTCGCGGTCGGCGGGCTGGAGGCCCGGTCCCACCCGACCGAAGACGTGGTCGCCTCCCTGGTGGCGAAGCTGCCGACGACCGTGGACCGGCTCACCCTGTTGGTCGCCCCGGCGTCCAGCCTGGCCGGCACGGTGCAGGTCGTCGCGCGGTCGGTCGAGACGGCCCTGCACAAGCTGCACGAGCTGAAGTTCGACGTCGCCCAGGTGGTGAGCGGGTACGGGGTGGCCCCGCTGCCGCCGGTCACGCCGGACGAGCTGTCCGCCATCGGCCGGACGAACGACGCCATCCTGTACGGCGGCCGGGTGACGCTGTGGGTGCGGGCGGACGACGACCAGCTTGCCGCCCTCGGGCCGAAGGTGCCGTCCAGCGGGTCGAAGGACCACGGGTCGCTGTTCGCCGACCTGTTCGACCGGTACGGCGACTTCTACCAGATCGACCCGCTGCTGTTCTCCCCGGCCGAGGTGACGTTCGTCAACCTGCGGACCGGCCGGTGCCACACGTTCGGCCGGGTCGAGCCGGGGCTGTTGCGGAAGTCGTTCCTCGGGGCGTAAGCTGACTGGGACACCGACGGAGACGACCCATGACGACACAGGCCGCACGGCCGCCGATCACCCCCGAGCGGTTCGGGCGGATGGATTCGGAAGGGTATGAGCTGATCGACGGCCGACTCGTGAGGAAACCAATGGGTGCCGAAGCGAGCTGGATCCAAGGTTGGATCGGGGACGTGCTACGGGCCTTTGTCCGGACCCACGACCTGGGCATCGTGTTCGAGTCCGAGTGCGGGTACGCCTGCTTCCGTGGGAACCGCGTCCGCAAGCCGGACGTGTCGTTCGTCCTCGCGGGTCGTATACCCGGTGGCCGGCCTCCACAGGGGGACATTACCATTCCCCCCGATCTGGCCGTAGAGGTCGTGTCCCCCCAAGAGAAGGCCTACCAGTTGGACGCGAAGGTCCGGGATTTCCTCTCGGTGTCGGTGCCGCTCATCTGGATCGTGTATCCGGAGAGCCGGACGGTTCAGGTGCGGGCAGCCGGCGGCGTGATCCGTGAGTTGTCCGACACCGACGAGTTGACCGGCGACCCGGTGCTGCCGGGCTTCCGCGTGCGGGTGGCCGACCTGTTCCCGTCGCCGCCGGCCCGGTCGTGAGGCGGCTTGCCATCCTCTCTGGCGGCACCGGCTGGCACGTCCAAGACCTGGTGCGTGCTGCCCGTGAACAGGGGCTGGACGCGCAGCCGGTCGACTTCCGCCGGCTGACGGCCGATTCCCTCGCCGGGTACGACGCGGCGTTGGTCCGCACCATCCCGGCCGGGTCGCTGGAGCAGATCGTCTTCCGCATGGACGTGCTGCACGCCTTCGCCGCGACCGGTCGGCCAGTGCTGAACCCGCCGCGGGCCGTCGAAACCTGCGTGGACAAACACCTGACCGACGTTCGCCTGCGGGCCGCCGGGCTGCCGGTGCCAGACACGGTGGTGTGTCAGACGGCGGACGACGCGCTGGCCGGGTTCGAGGCGCTCGGCGGGGACGTGGTGGTGAAGCCGCTGTTCGGGGCCGAGGGCCGCGGCATGGTCCGGGTGACGGACCGGGAACTGGCCTGGCGGACGTTCCGGGCGATCGAGCAGACCGGCGGCGTGCTGTACCTGCAACGGTTCGTCCGGCACCCGGGGTGGGACGTGCGGGCGTTCGTAATCGGAGGCCGGGTGGTGGCGGCGATGAAGCGGTCGGCCCGCGGCGACTGGCGGACCAACGTCGCCCAGGGCGGAACGGTTGAGCCGTTCGAGATCGGGGCGGCCGAGCGCCGGTTGGCCCTTCGAGCCGCTGAGGCGGTCGGGGCGCTGGTCGCCGGCGTAGACTTGCTCCCCGGGCCGAGCGGCCAGTGGTACGTGATCGAGGTGAACGCCGTACCCGGCTGGCGGGCGCTGAGCGAAGCCTGCCGGCTGGACGTGGCGGCGGCGGTAGTGCGGTATCTGGTCGGAGGGGCGTATGGACTTTGACAATCGGAACTTCGCCGCCGCTCAAGACTCGCTCCGTGACTTCGACGGGATGATGGTCGCGACCGCGTGTGTGTGGGAAGTGACGGCCCGGAAGGTCGGCAACGTGCATCCGAAGGCTGACTTTAAGAACACCTCGTACATGGACTTTCTGCTCAGTGCGGTCGCGCTGGGCGAGTTTCACACACAGAACTCGGGCCGGCGGGAGGCGAGGTGGGGGTTGGGCCGGTGGATCGACATGGCCTGCTTCAGAATGGGTGGCGTGATTCGCAGCAACACCAACCTCGGGATGATCCTACTGCTGGAACCGCTGTGCCTGCCGCTTCCACAGTTCCAAGCTCTCACCAACCCGCCGAGTGGGGGCGTCTACGACCTCCGCAAGTCGGTCCGCGAACTGTTGTCCACCACGACCGTTGAAGACGCTGAGTATCTGTATGAGGCCATCCGCCGTGCCGCCCCCGGCGGCCTCGGGGACGCCCCGGAACAGGATGTCCGCGAGGAGCCGACCGTCACCCTGCTCGAAGCGATGAAGCTGGCGGCCGACCGCGACCTGATCGCCCGGCAGTACGCCAACGGGTTCGCCGACGTGTTCGACCTCGGGGTGCCGGCGTTCCTGGAGGCGTTCGCCCGGTTCGGCTGCGTGGAGGCCGCGGTCATCGACTGTCAGTTGCGGTGGATGGCCGCCTTCCCCGATAGCTTGATCGCCCGCAAGTGTGGACCGGACGTCGCCGCGGACGTTCAGCAACGGGTGGAGCACGTCCTTGAACTGGGCGGGCTGGAGACACCGGAGGGGCGGGCCGCCGGCGTGGCGCTCGACCGGCACCTGCGGTCGGACGGCAACAAGCTCAACCCCGGCACCACCGCCGATCTGGTGACGGCCTGCCTGTTCGTCGCCCTGCGGGAGGGTAAGATTCCGCCGTCCGCCCCGTTCCGCTGGAACACCCCCGACTGGCTGTGACCCCCATGACCGGCGAGCGGTTCTCCGTCCGCATCACCCGCGACCACCTGGTCTTCGCGTCCGGCCACTTCATCAGCTACGCCGGCCACCAGTGCGAGCGGCTGCACGGCCACAACTACCGGGCCAGCGTCGAGGTGGAGGGGCCGCTCGACCCGGCCGACTTCTACGTGGTCGACTTCGTCGCGCTTAAACAGCGGGCCAAGGAAATCACCGACGAACTCGACCACCACATGCTGCTGGCGACGCGAAACCCGGTGATCCGTGTCGAGGAGTCGCCGGTACGGGTGCGGGTGACGTACCGGGACCGGGAGTGGGTGTTTCCCCGCGGCGACTGTGTGTTGTTGCCGATCGAGAACACCACCGCGGAGCTGCTCGCCCGGTATATCGCTGGCCGACTGCTGGACGCCCTGCGGGACCGGCACGGGTTCGTCCCGGAGGTGCTGCGGGTCGAAGTGGAAGAAGCAATCGGCACGTCCGCGACGGTGACGTGTCGGCCATCGGCCGGCGCAAGTTGAGCGAATTCCGGTGTTCCCTGGATGTGGGCGACGACGGGAGTTGCCCGCGACTCTCCAGGGAACCGCAGCCATGAAAGCAGGAGTACTCGGGGTCGCGGCCGCCGGTCTGGTGGCGGCCACCGCCGGTTCGGCCCCGGCCCAGTTCGTCGTCGGCGGTGGGGTGTACACGGCCCCGCGGGTGAGCGTCGGCGTCGGGTTCACGAACGGCGGGTTCGGCGTCGGCGGCTTCTACTCCACCTACCCGGCTTACCCGGTGTATCGCCCGGTCGTCGTTCAGCCGGCGATCGGCTGGGGCGGGTACTGGCCCGGGTATTACCGTCCGTATTACGGCGGGTATTCCGGCTGGTATCGGCCGTACTACGGCCACCCCCACGGGCATCATCACCGCTGGTGAGGCCCGGGTTCTTGAAACGACGAACGCCCCCGGCAATGGCCGGGGGCGTTTCGTGTTAGGCGGTCACGTCGTTCAGCCGACGGCGACCGGTTGCCGGCCGGCCGCCCGTCGGGCCGCGGCCCGGCGGACGGCGGCGTCCCGCAGGCGGACGTCGGCCAGCACTTGGCCCTTGACCAGTTGGGCCATCTTCAGGACGAAGGCCATCTCACGCAGCAGGCTCTCGGCGGTCTGGGTCGGGCGGGCGGTTTGGGTCGCGGTCATGGTTGCCTCCGTGCGTTGGGTCCGTTGACGAAGGACACACCTAATGCACCCGCCGTGCCGAACCCAGGATTTGGCCGCCGAGGCCCGAAAATAGCCTGAAAACGCCCCATAAACGGCTACTCGGGCCGGGCCGGACTGACTCCCAGGCTGCAACTTCTACTACTTGAGAGAAACTGTACAAACCGGCCGTGTACATTCGCCCTCAAGTGCCGGACGACCGGCCGAAACCGCCTCACTTGCCGGCCTTGACGTTGTAACAGAACAGCGTCCCCTGCTCCCGCAGGTAAAGGTTGCCGTTCGCCATGATCGGGTGCGGCCAGCCCGGGTACTTCCCCTTCTCCGGCACCTTGAACCGGCCCGTCTCGCGGTAGCCGGTCGGGCTCAGCTCGATCAGCGCGACTTCGGCCGAGTTGTGGCCCCGGGCGTACAGCCGGCCGTCCGCCGCACACACCGACGCCGGGCCGACAGACCGGTCGGTCCACTTCACCTTGCCGGTGGCGAAGTCGGCACAAAACAGCCCGGTCCCGGCAGCCCCGTAAAGGTGGCCGTCCACCAGGACCGCCCCGCCGATGCTCGGGGCGATCGGCTTCTCCATGTACACCTCCTTGGCCGCCACCCCGTCCCCGTCCGGGGTGAGTTCGACCAGCCCGCCGCCGGCCCGGGAGCCGGCCACGAACACCCGGTTGCCGAACACCACCGGGGTCAGGATGCTCGCCCCGGGGTCCTGCACCCGCGAGTACTTCCACAGGAACTTGCCGGTCTTGGCGTCCACCCCGACCAGCGCCTTCCGCATGTACTGCACGTACTCCTTCCGGCCGCCCGCCTCGACCGGCATGACGGACGCGTAGTCGGCGATGTCCCCGCCCGGCACGGCCGCCTTCCAGATCACCTCGCCGGTGTCCTTGTGGAGTGCCGCCAGGGTGGCCGTCGGACCGCCCGGAGTGCAGACGACCGCGTCCCCGTCCACCAGCACGGACTCGGAGTACGCCCAGTTGCCGACTTCGCCGCCGAAGTCCTTCCGCAGGTTCTTCTGCCAGACCGTCTTCCCGGCCGTGTCCAGGCAGACCAGCTCGCCGTCGGACGCAAGGCAGTACAACTTGTCCCCGGCCACCGTCGGGGTGGACCGGGTGCCGGGGTACTGTGGCCCCTTGTTCGGCCCGACCTTGCCGATTGCCGTCTGCCAGAGCTGTTTGCCAGTCGCCTCGTCCAGAGCGAGGGCGAACTCCTCCTGGCCGCGGGTGGTCTGCAGGTACACCCGGCCGCCGGCCACGCTCGGGGTCGAGTACCCGGTGCCGAGGCCGGTCGCCTTCCACTTCAACGGCGGGCCGTCCGGCGGCCACGCCTGGAGTAGCCCCGTTTCCTTCGAGACGCCGGTCCGGTCCGGCCCCCGCCACTGCGGCCAGTCGGCGGCGGACAGCCCGACGATCGCCAACCCCGCGAACACGGTTCGGAACATGTCGTCCCCCTTTGTCCCCCGTCGGCGGATCCGCTCCGACTGTGGCCGGGGGCGGAGGCCGTTATACTCTGCCGGGTGGGGGGAGCGGTGAGAGGCCGATGAATTGCGACCGAAGGGGGCGGGTATGGCCGAGGCGGTCCACCGGTTCCGGGTGCCGGTCGAGCCGGCGGACATCGACCGGCAGAACCACGTGAACAACGTGGCCTACCTGCGGATCATCCAGGACGCGGCCGTCGCCCACTGGCGGGTGATCGCCCCGGACGAGGTGCGGGCGGTCGTGTCGTGGGTGGTCCGCCGGCACGAGGTGGACTACCACAAGCCGGCCGTCCTCGGGGACGAGCTGGAGGTGCGGACGTGGGTCGGGACGCCGACCGCCGCCACCTGGGAGCGGTTCACCGAGATCGTCCGGGCGGGTGACGGGGCGGTCCTCGTCACCGCCCGGACGGTGTGGGTGCTGATCGACGCCGTCACCGGCCGGCCGAAGCGGATCGACCCGGCGTTCGCGGCCCTGTTCCCGAAGGCAGATCGAACGTAGGGCGGGTCAAGCCGGCTCTGCGGCGCCGACCCGCCGCGAACGGCCATCGCGTCCTGCCCGGGCCGGCGGGCCTCCCAAAGCGTCGGCTCCGCCCTACACCGGGCCGGACCCGTAGGGCGGTGCCGAGTCTTCGAGGCCCGCCGGAGCGGCAAGCGGTACTTGCCGGGCCGGCGGGTCGCGCGTCCAACGCGACGCTTGACCCGCCCTACGGGATCACCACCGGTAGCTCGTCTGCAGGAAGAACACGCTCGTGTCCACCCCGCGGGTCGGGGAGGCGGTCCGCTTCAGGAAGTCCCCGCCGAACAGGTACGAGTACCCGACCAGCACGTCCGCGTGCTTGGTGACGTGGAAGTTCAGCACCGTGTCGAACTCCCGCCCGACGTCGGTCCCGGCCGCCCCGGTCGGGTCGCGGCGGGAGGCCACCCCGGCCGGGTTGTACAGGGCGTCCGTCGCGCTGTCCAAGTAGAACCGGTGGTACTGCAGGTACACGGTCAGCCACTTGGCCGGGTACAGGTAGCACTGCAGGTTGATGTCGTGGATGTTCTGCCGGCCGACCACGTCCGCCCACCCCAGGTAGTAGTGGCCGAACGGGAACAGCGGGTTGAACGTGTTCAGCGTCCCGTTGTTCGGCGAGTGGTCGCCGCTGGCGTAGTCGTAGTACATCCACAGGGTCGGGCGGAGCGGTGCGTCCTTCCAGTGGTAGCCGAGGCCGGCGGTGGCCATCCCGGCGAACACCGACTCCCGGCCGCCGGGGGCGTTCGTGTTGCCGAACTGCAGCGCCCCCTCGAAGTCCCACAGGAACCGGTTGTCCTTGTCCCCGGCGAACCGGCTGCCGAACGTGGCGATGCTGTACGGCGCCCGGGTGATCCCCTGCTGGACGATCGGGTTGCCGTTGTCCAGGAACAGGGCGTACCCGTCCAGGGTGGTGCCGGCCTTCGGCTTGTAGGTGCCCCACACCCCGGCGAAGTTGATCTGGTTGTCCGCCCAGTCCAGCTTGTTCACCTGGGTGACGACGGGCTGCACCCAAAAGGCGTCGATGTCGAACTTCTCACTCGCCCGGAACGCCCGCACCCCCTGGAACGTCCGCCGGGTGTTCGCCCACTCCAGCGGGGAGACCAGCCGCTGGGAGCCGAACAGCAGCTCCTGCCGGCCGACCCGGGCGTACACCGGCTTGCCGGCCACGTCGAACAGCTTGGCGTCGAAGAACAGGTTGAGGAAGTCCGGCCCGGTCTGGTCGATCGGCAGCGGGGCCAGGTCCTGGAACTGGGTCCACGCCCCGATGAACTCGGCGTACACCCGGAACTGGTCCTTGTACCACAGGTCGCCGTACACCCGCGCCCGGGTCAGGTCGTACACGTTGTTGGTGTTGGTCAGCCGGCTGTTGTACTCGTTGTGATACCGGTGCCACACCGACCCGCCGGTGCTGAACAACCAGTCGTCCCCGAGCCGCACCCGCTTGAGCGGGTCGAAGAAGTCGTGCTCGGTGTTCTTCGGGTCGTCCAGGTAGCGGAAGTCGGCGTCGAAGAACGACGGCTGCATCAGCCCGAACCGCGGGTACGGGTACTTGGGCGGCTTCTCCAGACAGTTGCCGGTCAGGGCGTCGGCCAGCGAGTAATACCCCGGTCCGGTCGGCAGGATCGGGAAGTGGCCGGGCCGGGGGAACGCCCGGACCGGCGGCACCTTGGCGAACGGGTCGGGACAGGCGGTTTGCCCGGTCGCCGGGCCGGCCGCCTGACCGCCGGTCAGGCTACCGCCGGGCACCTGGCGGGCGTCGTTCGGCCCGGCCGGCTGAGCCGCGACGGCCGCCGGGGCCGGGTCGGTCAGGCTGACGACCGGCGCCCCCGGCTCCGGGGCCGGCGACTGAGCGACGGCCGGGCCGGCGAGGCCGAGGGAGATCCCGGACGAGATCGCGGCGAGCCAGCGGCCCGTCGCTGGTGAGCGTGCAGACATGGGAACGCAACTCCGTTGCTTCGCGTCCGCCGGGAAGCGGACTGCCGGCGGCCCGTCCTGGGCCGGTGTAGTGGTTATTTCGGACCAGAGGGTCGAGTTGGGCGGACGAAAGGACGACGGTCGTGCGTTCCGGCGACCGAATCCGCCGGTACGCACGGCACACTTTCACACCCGGTGCGGGCCGGGGCTTGTACCCTCGTCCGGACCCGTCATCATGGGCGGGGTGGCCGCCGTTACCCTGGGACGAATGCCATATGAATGCCTCCCTGGTTGCCCTGCTGTTGACTGCCGCGGCTGACCCGACGGCGAACTGGCCGCACTGGCGGGGGCCGTCGGCCGACGGGGCCGCGGCGGCGACTGCCGACCCGCCGCTCTCCTGGGACGGGGGCAGTGGCAAGAACGTCCGCTGGAAGGCGCCGCTCGTCGGGAAGGGGAGCGCCACCCCGATCGTCTGGGTCGATCAGGTGTTCGTCGTGTCGGCCGAGCCGACCGACCGTAAGGCGACGCCGGCCGAGCTGCCCAAACCGACCCCCGGGCTGGACCGCAAGACCACCCCGCCGGACCGCTTCTACCGCTTCCTGGTGACCAGCTACGACCGCGCCACCGGGGCCGTCCGTTGGCGGCAGGTCGCCGCGGAGAAAGTGCCTCACGAGGGGCACCACGAAACCCACACCTACGCCGGCGGGTCGCCGACCACCGACGGGAAGCGGCTGTACGTCTCTTTCGGTTCGTTCGGCGTCTACTGTTACGACCTCGCCGGCAAGCTCCTCTGGACCCGCGACCTGGGCCGGATCAACAGCCGGCTCGGCTGGGGCGAGGCGGTCACGCCGGTCATCCACGGGGACGACCTGCTCCTCAACTGGGACCAGGAGGCCGGCTCCGCCCTGTACTGCCTGGATGCGGCCACCGGGGCGACGAAGTGGAAGGCCGACCGGGACGAGCGGAGCACCTGGACGACGCCGCTCATCGCCGAGTACGCCGGGCGGACGCAGGTGATCCTCAACGGCACCACTCGTATCCGCAGTCACGACCTCAAGACCGGTGAAGTGATCTGGAGCTGCGGCGGGATGACGGTGAACCCGATCCCGTCGGCGGTCCGGGTCGGTGACTCGGCGGTGGTGATGAGCGGCTACCGTGGGGCCGGGGCGGTGTCGGTGCCGCTGGCCGCGACCGGCGACCTGGGCGACAGCGGCCGCGTCAACTGGCGGTACGGGAAGGGCACGCCCTACGTCCCGTCCCCGGTGCGGGTCGGCACCCGGCTGTACTTCACCGAGGCGAACACCGGCACCCTGACCGTGTTGGACGCGGCCACCGGCAAGCCGGTGATCGACCGCGAGCGGCTACCCGGTGTCGGCAGCCTCTACGCCTCCCCGGTGTACGCCGGCGGCCGGGTTTACTTCGTGGACCGGCAGGGCACCTGTGTCGTCCTCGCGCCCGGCGACGCGGTCGAGGTGCTGGCCACCAACAAACTCGGGGACGGGGTGGACGCCTCACCGGTGGCCGTTGGCCGGGAGCTGTTCCTCCGCGGCCAGAAGTTCCTCTACTGCATCGCCGACGCGGACAAGCAGGAGCCGCCGGCCGTGCCCCTGTTCGACGGCGCGACGCTGGCCGGGTGGGCGGGCGACACGGCGAAGACGTGGCGGGTCGAGGACGGGGCCATCGTCGGCGGCTCGCTCGACGCAGTGGTGCCGAGAAATGAGTTTTTGTCCACCATTATGACGTATACTGACTTCGACCTGTCACTGCGGTTCAAGCTGATCGGCGACCCGGCGAAGGCGAACGCTGGGGTCCAGTTCCGCACCCGCCGCATTCCGAACCATCACGAAGTCATCGGCTACCAGGCGGACATCGGCCAGGCGTACTGGGGCGCGCTCTACGACGAGAGTCGGCGGAACAAGGTGCTGGCCGGGCCGCCCAAGGAACTGCTCCCGGTCGTGGTCAAGCACGACGGCTGGAACGAGTACCGCATCCGGGCCGAAGGGCCACGCATCCGCCTGTGGCTGAACGGGGTGCCGACCGTCGATTACACCGAGCCGGACCCGAAGGTTGATCGGTCCGGGGTGATCGCCCTCCAGGTCCACGGCGGGGCGAAGGCCAAAGTTCTGTACAAGGACATCTTCCTCCGCGAACTACCGGCCGCCGACAAACAACGACCGTAACAACCCTGTCACGTCCCGCCTCGGCGCTTGCCGAGGCGGGACGGTGGCGGGTAGACTCGATGAAATAGTCCGGTCGCTCGTCAAACGTCCCTGTCTGGTTCGTCGTACTAGCTGTACCGCCCGTCGCGCCGATAGCCGGAGGCAGCCGTGTTCGTCCCCCTCGCCGCCTTCGTCCTGGCCTTCGCCATCGACCCACCAGCCCCGGCGGAGCTTCGTGCGGCTCTGAAGGATGAAAGCCGGAGCGTCCGGGCCAAGGCGGCCGTCGAACTGTTCCGGTCACAGGGGGCACCCGTCGCCGACCTGCTGCCGGGGCTGCTCGCCGGCCGCAGCGACTCGGACCCGGCGGTCCGGGCGGCGGCCGACGCTGCCTGGGCCGGGATCGGGCCGGGGGTACGGGCGTCGCTGCCGTTCGTCCGCCGGTCGCTGGCTGCGGGCGCCGACCCGCAGGGGGCAAAGAAGGCGGCGGACGGCTTCGCCAAGGCCGGGCTGGACGCGGTGCCGGGGCTGCTTGATGCTCTGGCCGACGAGAAGCCGACCCAGGCGGGCGCGTTCGTCTCGCCGCGGCTTCGGGTCACGCCCCTGGCCCGCCCCGTGAGCGGGCCGTCAGGCGGGGCGTCCCGGTTGACCGAAGCGGTCGCCCTGACGTTCGTCGCGCTCGGCCCGCCGGCGATCCCGACGCTGACCGAGGCGCTGGCCGACGACAACCCGGTCGTCCGCGAGGTGGCGGCGACGGTCATCGGCCGGATGGCGACCCCGCCCTCACCCCGTGACGCCCGGCCCCGGGAGTTGACAGACGCCCTGCGGCCGACGCTTCCCGCCCTCATCGCCCGGTTCCGCGACCCGGACCCGGGGGTGCGGCAACGGGCGGCCGAGGCGGTCGGTCAGATCGGGACGGCGACCCCCGCCACGGTCCCGGCGCTTGCCGCCGCCCTGGCCCACCGTGATCCGGCCGTCCGCCGGGCCGCGGTCACGGCGCTGAAAGGGGCGGACCCCACCGCGGAGCCGGTGAAGCCGGCGCTCGTCGCGGCGCTCGACGACCCGGAACCGGGCGTGAGGGTGGCGGCGGCCGAGCTGTTGTGTAAGCTCGACCCGCCGCTCCCGGCCGCGTTGGTGACACTCGTCGCGGAACTCCGCACCCGGGATAACCTCACCCGGGCCGCCGCCGGCCAGGTGCTCGAATCCGTAGCGGCCCGGGCGAAGCCGGCGGCCCCCGCGCTGCGAGCCATGACCCGGGACCGCGACCCGATGGCCCGGGTGTACGCCGGTCGGGCGCTGGCCCGGCTCGGCGGTGAGGACGCTGCGGCCGGGATCGCGACTCTCAATGGCCTGCTGGTGGACGAATCGGCCGGCGTTCGGGTCGGGGCGGCAGAGGGGCTGTGGGAGGCGGGCCGGGTCGAGGACGCGATGCCGTCGGTCGTCGCCGCCCTCGGTAGCCCGGACGGGTCGGCGAGCGGGGTCGCGGCGGCCCTCCTCCAACGCGTCCCGCCGAACGGCCCGCAAACGGCCGCGGTCGTGACGGCCCTCGGCGCCGCGCTGGCGGACGCCCCGCCGGCCGCCCGGCAGCAACTGCTGACCGTGCTCCAGCGGATCGGCACGGCCAGCCGGCCGGCGTCCGTGTCAGTGGCCCGGTTGCTGAGAGCCGGGGACGACGGCACCCGGCAGCAGGCGGTCAGCACCCTGCGGATGATCGGGGTGACGAAGGAGGCGGTGCCCGATCTGGTCGAGGGGATGCGGGCGGCCAACGACTACAGCCGGCAGCAGGTCGCCGAGCTTCTCCGCGGCCTCGGCCCGGACGCCCGGGAAGGGGTGCCCGCTCTGGTCGCACTGGCCAAAGACGGTCCCCCGCTCGCCCGCGTTCACGCGATCCGGGTACTGCTCCGGGTCAGCCCGGACGACCTGGGTGGCGCCGGCCCGGCTCTGGCGGAGTTGCTCAAGTCACCGGACCGCCGGGCGCAGATGCAGGCCGTCCAGCTCCTGTACGAGTTCGGCACCCGGCCTCCGAAGACGGTCATCCCGGCGTTGCTCGAAGCCGTGCGCTCCCCCGACCCATCGCTCCGGGCGATGGCCGGGTCGGCGCTCGCCCGGGCGGGCGAGGCGGGCGGGCCGGAGGTGCGGGCCGCGTTCAAACAGATGTTGGCCGACAAGAACCCGGACGTCCGGCTCCAGGCGGCCACGCTGCTCGACCAGGCCGGGGCGGGCGAACGCGAGGCCATCACAAATGCCCTGATCGAAGTGTTGGGGGCCAAAGACGTGGCCTTCCGGCTGCGTGTGGCCGACGTCCTGCGACGACAGGGCGAGGCCGGAGCGAAGTCGGCACTGGTCGCCCTGCGAGCCGTGCTCGCCGACGGCGACCCGGGGCAGCGGTTGGAAGCGGCCCGGCAGCTCCTCCAGCCGGCCCCGGCCCCACGCGGTGAGGCGGCCGTGCTCGCGCCGGTGACAGCCGAGGACAAGGCGGCGGCCGTCGCGGTCATCAACAAGGTGCTGACTGACGGCCCGACGAATCGGCGGCCCGTCGCCTTGGCGGCCCTACTGACGGCCGACCCCGAGCATGTATCGGCCGCCCGCGACGGGCTGGTGGCGGCTGCCGCCGACCCCGACGCGAACATTCGCCTGTCGGCCGCCCGGGTTTTGACCCGGATCGGACCGGACGGGCGAGAGCAGGCCGTCCGGCTGTACGCCGACCTGGCTGCCGACCGCAACGAGTATATCCGCATGCAGGCGATGACCGGGCTGCGAGAGCTAAGCCCGGACGCCGCGTTGGCCGAGGTGCTGACCGCTCAGCTCCTGGGCGACCCCGCCACCCGGCTGCAGGCGATCCAGGAAGTCGGTCGGCTGTCCCGTGTGGCGGCCGGTCAGGCATTACCAGCCCTGCGGGAGCTGCTCACCGACCCGACCCCGCTCGTCCGATCGCAGGTGGCGATGGCCCTCGCCCGGGTCGGCGACCCGGCGGACGTGGAGGCGGCCGGAAAGACCCTGATGACGCTGGCGAAGGACGGTCCCGAGGGCGTTCGCACGGTAGCCGTGACCGCCCTCCGCAAGCTCGGCCCGCCGTGGGCGGACCGGGCGAAACCGGTCGTCCGGACCCTGCTCACCGCCGAACAGAACTCGACACGCCTGGCCGCCGCACGCGAACTGCTACGGGACCGCGCCGAAGACCGCCGGCCGATCGTCCCCGTCGTCCGAGAACTGACCCGGCAGGGACAGCCGCACGAGCGGGCGCAGGCGGCCGAACTGCTCCTGCAAGCCGACCCGGCCACAGCCGCGGAGGCCGTCGGGATCCTCCGGCAGATGCTCGCCGACCGGCAGGCCCGCAGCCACGCGGCGGCCGCGCTCACAAAGCTCGGGCCGGAGCACGACGCGGCCTTACTCCCCGCCGCCCGGGATCTGCTCCGCGACCCGGACCGGGCGGCCCGGTACGCCGGGGTCCAACTTGCCCACCGGTTCGCCCCACAGTTGGCCGACCTCGCCACCAACCTGGCCGAGTTGATGGCCGACTTCGGCACCGGCGGGCCGGCCGCGGCCGCGCTGGCGGCGATGGGCGAACCCGGGGTGAAACTCCTCGTCGCCGCCCTCGACCGGCCCGGCCCGGAGGGGGCCGCGGCCGTCTGGGGGTTACAGGCGGCCGAGGCGGTCGGCCCGACGGTTGTGCCAAAGCTGATTGCAATGGCCAGGTCGGACGACCGCACGACCCGGCAGAACGGCGAGTCCCTGTTGAAACGGTTCAAGGCCGAGGCGGTACCCGCGCTGCTGAAGATGTTGGCCGGCGGGGCGGCCGACGACCGCCGGCACGCCGCCCGGCTGCTCGGCCGGTTGTCGCCCCTCGACCGGGCGACTCTGTCCGCCCTGGAGGCCGCGACCGGTGACGCGGACGCCGAGGTTCGCAGGGCCGCCGCCCGGGCCGCGTACCGTGGCAAGTCTCGGACCGTAGCCGTAGTCCGTGAGGTGGCGAACGCGATCCGGACGGGAGACGAGACATCCCGTCAGGAGGCGACCTCGGCGGTCCTCGGGCCGGGGCCGATCCCGGAGCTGGTCGCTGCCGCTCTTCGCGCCGCCCTGGCCGATACATCCGGGCCGGTGCGGGTGGCCGCCGCGTCCGCCCTGCAGGCCGACCCGGTGTCGGCGGACGCGGCGGCGGGCGTTCTGATCGCGGCGGTTCGCGACCCGGTGCTACGGGTGCAGGCTCTAACCGTCGTCACCACCCCGGGGCCGAAACCGGGTCGGCTGCGGGAGCTGATCCCGGACCTGAAGGCGGTGGTCGCCAACCCGCCGCCGGGGGTGTACTGGCACCTGACCGGCCAGGCCGTCGCCACCCTGCGGGCGTTCGACTGCCCGGACCTCGGCCGGTTCCTGGCCGGCACTGTCAAATCGGGCCGCCCGCAGGACATCGGGTCGGCTCACCTCGCTGCCCTCCGGGCTTCCGGTGCGGAGGGGATGGCGGTGGTCCGATCCTTGGCCCTAACCCCGGCCGGCGCCCCGCTCCGGTCGGCCGCCCTTGCCGAACTCGGCCGGGCGGCGGCCGATGACCCGTCGGTCGTGCCGGTCCTCGTCGAACAACTGCACACCGCCGGCGACTTCGGCCGGTCCGACGAGCTGCGGGCGGTGGGGCTGGCCGGACCCGCCGGCCGGGCTGCCGGCCCGGCCCTGGCAGCCTTGTTGGCGGACCCGGACGCCCGGCGGTACGCCGCGGTGGCGATCGCCCAGGTCGGCTGCCCGGAGGGCCGGGAGGAGGCATACGCCGAGCTGCGAACCGCGCTCCGGTTGGCCGCAGGCAACCGCAGCACACCGACCCTTGCCGAACTGGTCGACGCCGTCGGGCGGTTCGGGCCGGCGGCGGCCGACGCCGTACAGACCCTCACGCCTCTGCTCGCCGGCCGGGACAGCTTCACCCGGATCAAGGCGGCCGAGGCGCTCGGCCGCATCGGCCCGCCGGCCGCCCGGTCCGCCGCGGCCCTCCGCTCGGCACTGACGACCGACGACGTTTGGCTCCGCTCCCAGGCGGCGGTCGCGCTTTGGCGGGTGAGCGGCGACGGGGGCCGAGTAGTGCCCGTCTTGGCAGAACTGTTGGCCGAGTTCGCCGACCCGCAGCCGGACGCCGTGAAGAGCAGTCGGGGCGGCTGGGTGTTTGTGCCCGAGAGCCTGGCTCCCGCCGCCTGGAACGGGTACGACGTGCGGACGATGCGACGGCTGATGATTCAGACCCTCGGCGAGATCGGTCGACCGGTCACCCACGTGGTTCCGGCACTGGAACTGGCCACGCGCGACTGGGATCCGGTCGTGCGGGCTGCGGCGGCCGACGCCCTGAAGCGCATCCGTTCCGCCCAACCGGAGGGCCGGCCGTGACCGACCTCGCCGCCGAACTGGCCGCCCTCGACCCGACCCGGGAGTGGGCCGCCTGGCAGCCGTCCGCGTCCGACAGGTGGGATCTGCCCAAAGCCGGCCACTTACTCCGCCGCGCGGCGTTCGCCGGGAACTGGGCCGATCTGCAAGCTGCAGTGGCCGCCGGGCCTGAAGCGGCCGTCGCCCGGCTTTTCGCCGGCGGCCCCGGGGCGGACGAGTTCGATCGCGTGATGGACGCGGTTGCCCCGGCCGCCAGCACGGTCCGCCAGCCCGGCCAGCCGACCGACCCGCTCGGGGTGGACCTGGAAGGGTGGTGGGTCCACCGGATGGTTCTCTCCCCGCACCCGCTGCGGGAGCGGATGACCCTGTTCTGGCACAACCACTTCGCCACCAGCATCAGCAAGGTGAAGCGGCCGGACCTGATGCGGGACCAGAACCAGTTGTTCCGCACGCACGCCCTCGGCAAGTTCGGCCCGCTCGTTCAGGCGGTGAGCAAAGACCCGGCCATGCTCGTCTGGCTGGACTCGAACAGCAACGTCCGCGGCAAGCCGAACGAGAACTACGCCCGCGAGCTGATGGAGTTGTTCTGCCTCGGGGTGGGTAACTACTCCGAGGCGGACGTGCGGGAGGCGGCGCGGGCGTTCACCGGCTGGCACACCAACGCCGAGGTGGACCCGAACCGGGGGTACAACCCGCAGGTCAAGCCGGCGTTCGTGTTCGCCCGGTCGCTGCACGACGACGGGCCGAAGACAGTCCTCGGCCAGACCGGCAAGTGGGACGGGGCGGACGTGGTGCGGGTCGTGCTCGCCCGGCCGGCCTGCCCACGGTTCTTGGCCCGCAAGCTGTACCGCGGGTTCGTCGGCGAGGCGGTGACACCGCCGGACGCACTGTTGCAGCCGCTGGCCGACCGTCTCCGCGATACGGACCTGGACGTCGGCGACGTGCTGAAGGTGATCTTCCGGTCCCGGCACTTCTACTCGCGGTTTGCGATGCGACAGCGGGTGAAGGGGCCGGCCGAGTTCACGGTCGGCCTGCTGCGGATGTTCGACGCCCGGCTGCCGGCCGAGCCGGTCGGCCAGTCGCTGTCGGCGGCGCTGCAGGAACTCGGGCAGAACCTGTTCGCCCCGCCGAGCGTGAAAGGGTGGGACGGCGGCGAGGCGTGGCTGAACACCGCGACCGTCCTGGCCCGGCACAACCTGGCCTGGCGGCTGCTCCAGGGGGCGAGCGGGCCGCACGCCGTCCGGCTGAACCCGTCCGGGCCGGCCGGGGCGGACCGGGTCGGGTACTTGCTGGACCTGATGCTTCAGCCGATGCCCGGCGAGGTGGACGGCCGGGTGCGGGCGAGGCTAACGGAGTTTGTCGGGCCGGGCGGCGACCGCCGGGTGCGGGAGGCGGCCCACGCGATTGCGACCTTGCCGCTGTTCCAGATGGCGTAGCCCGCTCGCTCCGCGAGCGGATCGGCTTCGCCCCTCGGCACGCTTCGATTCGGGATGCCGTCCAGACCGCTCGCGGAGCGAGCGGACTACACAGGAGTCCGCCATGTTCGACCGCCGCCGGTTCCTGAAGTCGTCGCCGCTGGTGGCGCTGGCGGCCACCGCGCCGGGGTTCGTCGCCCGCACCGCCCGGGCCGCCGCCCCGGGCAAAGATACCGTCCTCGTCGTGCTAGAGATGACCGGCGGGAACGACGGGCTGAACACCGTCATCCCTTATGCCGACGACCTGTACCACAAGGCCCGGCCGACGCTCCGGCTGACCAAGGAGCAGGTCGTCCGGGTGGACGACCACGTCGGTCTGAACCCCGGGCTGCGGTCGCTCGACCGGCTGATCCAGCAGGGCCAGGTGGCGGTGGTGCAGGGGGTCGGCTACCCGAACCCGGACCGCTCGCACTTCGAGAGCATGGACGTCTGGCAGTCGGCCGACCCGAAGCGGCAGACCCGCAGCGGGTGGCTCGGCCGCGGGCTGGGGGGCATGAAGTTCCAGCCTGGGGCGGTGCCGGCGGCGCACATCGGTGTCGAGCAGTTCCCGCTGGCCATGAGCGGCGCCCCCACCGGCGTGCCGAGCGTCCACCCGACCCGGCCGTTCGACCTGGAGCTGGACCTCAAACCGGCCGGCTACCAGAACCAGTACGCCCCATTCCAGCGGGTCCGACCGGACGGCACGCCGGCTACAGGTAGCCCCGAGCCGCAGCACGAGGCCCGGCGGAAGCTGATCGAGGAACTGGCCGCCCTGCCGACCAGTCCGGCTGCGGCCGGCGACCTGCGGCCGTTCGTGCAGCGGACGCAGCTCCAGACCTACGCCAACATCGAGCGGCTGCGGAAGATTCTCGAAGAAGACCTGAAGGCCCAGCGGCAGGGGCGGGTGAACTTCCCGAACGGAGGCAACGGGGAGCTGGCCCGCAACCTCGGGCTGGTCGCCCAGATGGTCAACGCTGACTTCGGCACCCGGGTCTTCTACCTGACGATTGGCGGGTTCGACACCCACTCCGACCAACTCCGCCAGCACGAGCAGCTGCTCAACCAGATCGGCACCGCGGTCGCCACCTTCTTCGAAACACTCAAGACCGCGGGGAACGCCGACCGGGTGCTGCTGATGACGTTCAGCGAGTTCGGCCGGCGGGTGCAGGAGAACGGCAGCAAGGGGACGGACCACGGGGCAGGGTCGTGTCTGTTCGTGGTCGGCCCGGGGGCGAAGGGCGGGGCGGTCGGCAAGCACCCCAGCCTGAGCGACCTGGACAACGGCGACCTGAAGCACCACACCGACTTCCGCCGGGTTTATGCGACGCTCCTCGACGGCTGGCTCGGCTGCGACAGCCGGACCGTGCTGGGGGCGAGGTTCGACCCGGTGCCGGTGTTGAGGAAGGGGTGACGGTCCAGTTGTTGGTGCGGGACGCAGCGGACGACCATTCGCGGGCCACGTCCGGGCGGCCCCTACGGGGTGTGGGCCGCCCTCCGTGGCGGCCCGGCAGCCCGCGGCAACCGCCCGATGTTAATCCCTGCGACTCTGTCGGCGAATCAAAGTCGCCCACGGACAGTCGTCCGTGGGCCTTCGCGTTGTCCTCATTTTTCACTTCCCATCCGCCTGCCCATCGGGCATCATTGAGGGGCTAAGACGACCGCCCCGCCGACCGCAAGTTGAACTCGGCCCGCAACATCCCGCCTGGGCCGTGGACCGCCGCTCCGGAGCCTCCCCGTGCCGTTGACCCGATCTCTCCCCGGTTTGCTCGTCGTTGCGCTGGCCGCCCCCGCCGTCGCCGCCGACCCGGTCAGCTTCTCCAAGCAGGTCCGCCCCGTCCTCCAGGCCAAGTGCCAGGGCTGCCACCAGCCGGCCAAGGCCCAGGGCGGGTACGTGATGACCGAGTTCGCCAAGCTGCTCGCGGCCGGCGACTCCGGGGCGGTCGCCGTCGCCCCGGGCAAGCCGGCCGACAGCGAGCTGGTGAAACAGATCACCCCCGGCAAAGACGGCAAGGCGTTGATGCCTAAGAGCGGCCCGGCCCTGCACCCGACCGAAGTGGAGCTGATCGTCCGGTGGGTGAAGGAGGGGGCGAAGGACGACAGCCCGCCGTCCGCTGCGAACAAGTACGACGCCGACCACCCGCCGGTGTACACCCGGCCGCCGGTCATCACTGCGGTGGACTACTCGCCGAACGGCAAGCGGCTGGCCGTCGCCGGGTTCCACGAGGTGCTGCTCACCGACCCGGAGACCGGCAAGCTGGCCGGCCGGCTGGTCGGGCTGAGCGAACGGGTGCAGTCGGTCAGCTTCTCGCCGGACGGCAAGCGGCTGGCGGTCGCCGGCGGCAGCCCGGGGCGGTTCGGCGAGCTGCAGGTGTGGGACGTGGCCAAGGGGAAGCTGCTACTGTCGAAGGCGGTCGGGTTCGACACCGTGTACGGGGCGAGCTGGTCGCCGGACGGCAAGCTGCTCGCGGTCGGCTGCCCGGACAACACCGTCCGGGCGTTCGACGCCTCCACCGGTGAGCAGGTGTTGCAGCAGGGGACGCACTCCGACTGGGTGCTCGGCACCACGTTCAACCCGAAGGGGACGCACGTCGTCTCGGTCGGCCGGGACATGACGGTGAAGCTGACGGAGGTCGCGACCCAGCGGTTCATCGACAACGTGACCAGTATTACGCCGGGGGCGCTCAAGGGCGGGGTCCAGGCCGTCGCCCGGCACCCGGACCGGGACGAGGTGGTGGTCGGCGGGTCGGACGGCACGCCGAAGGTGTACCGGCTGTTCCGCACCTCCGCCCGCAAGATCGGCGACGACGCCAACCTGATCAAGCAACTCCCCGCCCTGACCGGCCGGGTGTTCGGCGTGGCGGTCAGCCGGGACGGCAAGCACGTCGTCGCCGGGTCGGCCCTGGACAACGCCGGGCAACTGTTGATCGCCCCGTACCCGGCCGAGTTCGACAAGAAGGCCGAGGCCCGAATCCAGGCGATCGAGGGCAAGGAGGTCTTCTACCGCACCCCGGCCGAGCGGGAGGAGTTGGCCAAGCTGCGGGCCGCCAACCCGGCCCTGGACAAGCCGGTGACGGTCAACCTGCCGGCCGCCGGGGTGTACGCGGTCGCCTTCCGGCCGGACGGCAAGGCGGTCGCCGCCGCCGGGTCGGACGGGCGGGTCCGGGTGATCGACGCGGCCACCGGGAAGACGCTTAAGGAGTTCTCCCCGGCCCCCGTCACGACGGCGACGGCCGCGGCCGTCGCGTCCGCCCCGGACTTCATCAGGGACGTGGCCCCGGTGCTCAGCCGGCTCGGGTGCAACGCCGGCACCTGCCACGGGGCGCAGGCCGGGAAGAACGGGTTCAAGCTGTCGCTGCGGGGGTACGACGCCATCTTCGACATCCGGGCGCTGACCGACGACCTGGCCAGCCGGCGGGTGAACGTGGCCGCCCCGGACGACAGCCTGATGCTGCTCAAGACGACCGGGGCGGTGCCGCACGCCGGCGGCCAACTGGTGACGGCCGACGACCCGTACTACAAGCTGATGCGGGCCTGGGTCGCGGCCGGGGCGAAGCTGAACCCGACCGCCGCCCGGGTGGCCAGGATCGACCTGACCCCGGCCAACCCGACGGTCGAGAAGCCGGGCGAGAAGCAGCAGTTCAAGGTGGTCGCCAGCTACACCGACGGCACCACCCGGGACGTGACCAAGGAGGCGTTCATCGAGAGCGGCAACGCCGACGTGGCCGCCGCCAGCCCGCGGGGCGGGGTGCTCACCGCCGCCCGCCGCGGGGAGGCGCCGGTGCTGGCCCGGTACGAGGGGGCGTATGCGGCGACCACGATCACCGTCATGGGCGACCGGTCCGGTTTTGCCTGGGTCGAGCCGCCGAAGTTCAACCGGATCGACGAGCTGACCGCCGCCAAGTGGAAGCGGCTCAAGACCCTGCCGAGCGACCTGTGCAGCGACCTGGAGATCGTCCGCCGGGTGTACCTGGACCTGACCGGCCTGCCGCCCTCGGCCGACGACGTGCGGGCGTTCCTGGCCGACGACCGGGACTCGCAGATCAAGCGGGACGCCCTGGTGGACAAGCTGATCGGCAGCAAGGAGTACGTCGAGTTCTGGACGAACAAGTGGGCCGATCTGCTCCAGGTAAACCGCAAGTTCCTCGGGGCCGAGGGGGCGGTGCTCTTCCGCAAGTGGATCCGGGAGCACGTCGAGAAGAACACCCCCTACGACCGGTTCGTCCGGGAGGTGCTGACGGCGGCCGGGTCGAACAAGGACAACCCGGCGGCGGCGTACTTCAAGATCCTCCGCGACCCGGCGGCCACGATGGAGAACACCACCCACCTGTTCCTCGGGGTGCGGTTCAACTGCAACAAGTGCCACGACCACCCGTTCGAGCGGTGGACCCAGGACCAGTACTACCATCTGGCGGCGTATTTCGCCCGGGTCGGGCTGAAGGAGGACCCGAAGGCGAAGGGGCAGAAGATCGGCGGGACCGCTGTCGAGGGGGCCAAGCCGCTGTACGAAGTGGTGGCCGACGTACCGACCGGGGAGGTGAAGCACGACCGGACCGGGGCCGTCACCCCGCCGAAGTTCCCGTACCCGCTGACGACCCCGGACAAGAAGATCACCCCGGCCCCGTCCCGTCGGGCCGAACTGGCCGACTGGCTGACGTCCGCGGCTAACCCGTACTTCGCCCGCAGCTATGCCAACCGCACCTGGGGCTACCTGTTCGGGGTCGGCATCATCGAGCCGATCGACGACATCCGGGCCGGCAACCCGGCGACCAATCCGGAGTTGCTCGACTTCCTGACAAGTGAGTTCGTGAAGTCAGGGTTCGACGTGCGGCACCTGCACCGGCTGATCTGCAAGTCGCGGACGTATCAACTGAGCGTCGAGCCGAACCGGTGGAACGCGGACGACAAGACCAACTTCAGCCACGCCACCGCCCGCCGGCTGCCGGCCGAGGTGCTGTACGACGCGGTCCACAAGGCGGTCGGGGCGGTGAGCAAGATTCCGGGCGTGCCGGCCGGCACCCGGGCGGCCGAACTGCCGGACGCCGGCATCGACCTGCCGAGCCGGTTCCTGGGCGAGTTCGGCCGGCCGGTACGGGAGAGCGCGTGCGAGTGCGAGCGGACCGGCGGGCTCCAACTCGGCCCGGTCATGGCCCTGGTCAACGGCCAGACGGTAGCTGACGCGATCAACGACCCGGCGAACGCCGTCGCCAAACTGGCCGCCGACGTCACCGACGACGACAAGCTGGTCAACGAGCTGTTCCTCCGCGTCCTCAACCGCCCGGCGACCCGGGCGCAGATCGCCGCCTGCAAGCCGATGCTCCGGGCCGCCCAGGCCGACCACGACCGGCTGACGGCGGCACTCAAGGCCCGGGAGGACGAGGTCGCCCCGCTCCGCCGCAAGCAGGAGACCGAGCGGCGGTGGGCGCTGGCCCGGGCGAAAGGGGTGCTGGCCGCCTACGAGAAGGAGTTGGCCCCGAAGCGGGCCGAGGCCGAGAAGCAGCGGCAGGCGCGCGTCGCGGCGGCGGACAAGGCGGTCGCCGACTACGACAAGACGCGACTGCCGGCCCGGGTCGCGGCCTTCGAGAAGGCCCACGCCGCCGACGCGGTCAAGTGGACCGTGCTGAAGCCGGCGACCCTGAAGACCACCGGCGGGGCCAAGCTGGTCGCGCAGCCGGACGGGTCGATCGTCGCGTCCGAAAAGAACGGCAAGGGGAACTACGTCGTCACCTTCCCGACCGACCTGACCGGGATCACCGCGATCCGCCTCGAAGTGTTGGCCGACGAGAAGCTGCCCGGCGGCGGCCCCGGTCGGGCGCCGAACGGCAACTTCGTCCTCAACCAGTTCACCGTGTCCGCTAAGCCGAAGGACGGGCCGGGGGTGCCGGTGCTGTTCGGCAACGCGGTGGCCGACTTCAGCCAGGAGGGGTTCGACGTGAAGGGGGCGTCGGACGGCAGCCCGAACGGCGGCAAGGGGTGGGCGGTGGTGCCGCACACCGGCGTCACCCACTGGGCGGTGTTCGAGGCCAAGCAACCGTTCGGCTCGGCCGGCACCACGCTGACCGTCACCCTGTCGCACAGCTTCAGCCTGGCCGACCACACCGTCGGCAAGTTCCGCGTGTCGGTCGCCTCGGCCAAGCCGCCGGTCGCCCTCGGGCTGGCCGACGACTACAAGGCCATCCTCGCCACCCCGGCCGACAAGCGGGACGCCAAGCAGGCCGCCGCCCTGGCCAAGTACATCAAGACCCAGGATCCGGAGTACACCAAGCGGACGCAGGCTGCTGCGGCGGCCCGGCAACCGTTGCCTCCCGACCCGAAGCTGATCGAACTACAAGGGATTGCAGCGGCGCTGTCGAAGCCGCTGTCGGAGGACGCGAAGCTGGTGCAGCTTCGCAAGGATGTCGAGTACAGTACGCTCCAGGCCAAGGCCGCCCGGCTGACCGGCGCCCAGGACATCGCCTGGGCGCTCATCAACAGCCCGGCGTTTTTGTTCAACCGCTAGCTGGTAGGGTCCGCTGTGCGGACCGGTCGCGCTCCAACGGTCCGCACAGCGGGCCCTACTCCGCAAGAGGCTCTCCCATGCTGGTCATCCCCGGCCGACAGGGCAGCGACACCTGCGACCCGGCCCTGAACGTCTCCCGCCGCGACCTGCTGCGGGTCGGCGGGTCCGGGCTGTTCGGCCTGTCCCTCGGGTCGATGTTCGAGATGCAGGCGAAGGCCTACCCGACCCCCGCCGGCGGCGGCCCCGGGTGGGGGAAGGCCAAGAGCATCATCCTCGACTACCTCCAGGGCGGGCCGAGCCACCTCGACCTGTGGGACCCGAAGGAGAACGTGCCGGACAACGTCCGCAGCGCCTTCTCGAACACCTCGACCAAGGTGCCGGGGGTCAAGTTCACCGAGATCCTGCCGAAGCTGGCCCAGGTGAACGACAAGTTCACCCTGCTGCGGGCGATGGGCTACACCCCGAACGGCCTCTTCAACCACACCGCGGCCATCTACCAGATGATGACCGGGTACACCACCGACAAGGTGAGCGCGTCCGGCCAGCTGGAGCCGCCCGACCCGAAGGACTTCCCGAACTTCGGGTCGCAGATCGTCCGGCTGAAGCCGGCCGACGTGCCCATGCTGCCGTTCGTCATGCTGCCGCGACCGCTGCAGGAGTCGAACGTGGTCGGCAAGGGCGGGGCGGCCGGGTTCCTGGGCAAAGCCTACGACCCGTACACCCTGTACCCGCCGGGCGACGACATGGACATGGACAAGATGTCCCGCGTCTCCGTGGACGACCTGAAGCTGCGGCCGGAGGTGTTCGCCAGCCGGCTGGAACGGCGGGCCAAGCTACGAGACCAGATCGCCGCCGGGATGCCGGCCGTCGAGAAGGCGGTGAGCGAGTACAACCTGAACAGCTACTACGGCCGGGCGCTCGACCTGGTGCTGTCCGGCCGGGCGCGGGAGGCGTTCGACCTGTCGAAAGAGTCGGCCGCGACCAAGGAGCTGTACGGCAAGAACACGTTCGGCCAGAGCCTGTTGCTCGCCCGCCGGCTGGTCGAGGCGGGGACGCGGGTGGTCGAGGTGGTGTGGCCGAAGGTGGCCAACAGCGACAACCACTCGTGGGACCACCACGTCGAGCTGACCAAGCGGATGAAAACCCAGAGCGGCCCGATGCTCGACGGCGGGCTGTCCGGCCTCATCACCGATCTGGACCAGCGGGGGCTACTTAAAGAGACGCTGGTGGTGGCGGTCGGCGAGTTCGGCCGCAGCCCGCAGAAGGGCGTGAGTACGTCCGGCAACGGCAACTCGGCCGACGGCCGGGACCACTGGCCGTACTGCTACACGGCGGTGATCGCCGGGGCCGGGATCAAGCCGGTATGTCCACGGCGAGTCGGACAAGACGGCTAGCAGCCCGAAGTCCGACGCCGTCCACCCGGGCGAGCTGCTGGCCACCATCTACCACGCGTTCGGGATCGACCCGCGGACGCTGGTGAACAACCACCTGAACCAGCCGCGGGAGCTGGTCCAGGCCGACCCGGTGACGAAGCTGTTCGGGGTGATCTTTGTAGGGTGCGTTGAGGCTCTGCGAACGCACCGGCCCGGCGACGGCGTTCGCCCGGGCCGGTGCGTTTCGCAGAGCCTCAACCCTACTTTCAGCGGCACCTGCTCCGGGCTGGCCAGGTACGCGACCAGCGCCCGCACCTCGGCCGGGGTGAGCTGGTCGAGCAGCCCTTCCGGCATGACGCTCAGGTCGGTCGGCTTGCGGCTGTCGATGTCCGCCTTCGGTACCGTCACCTCCTCGTTCACCGTCCGGACCGTCACCGCGGTCGGCGTCTCCTTGCGGACCAGCCCTGTCAGCACCCGGCCGTCGGCCAGGCTGAACGCCGTCATCTTGTAGTCGAACGGCACCACCGCGCTCGGGTCAAGGATGTTGTCTAGCACGTAGTCGAGGTTGGCCCGCTGGCTGCCGGTCAGCTCGGGGCCGACCTCCCCGCCCTCGCCGAACAGCTTGTGGCAGGCGGCGCACTGGCGGGTGAACACCGTCCGGCCGAGTGACTTGTCGGCCGCCTTCACCGCGTCCGGTGCGAGTATCGCCCGGTACTTCTCGAACACCGCCTTGTCCTTGCCGCCTGCGCGGACGGTGCCCCACACCTGGCTCAGCTTCTGAGACACCGCCTTGTCGTTCAACGCCTGAAGCTGGCGGGCGGTGAACGCGGTCAGGTCGGCCTTCGCCACCGCCCCCGACTCGACCGCGGTGAGCAGCGCCAG
This sequence comes from Gemmataceae bacterium, assembly GCA_046350115.1. Lineage (GTDB taxonomy): Bacteria > Planctomycetota > Planctomycetia > Gemmatales > Gemmataceae > JAXMAZ01. The sequence continues at coordinate 172,834 of JAXMAZ010000009.1, read as the reverse complement.
GGCGAACGCCGGCCGGGTGGCGAGTGTCTGCACCGCGTCCGCCTTCTCGGCCGGGGTCAGCGACGGGTAGGCCGCCAGGACTGCGGCCGGGGTGTCGGCGTCCGGGTAGGCGGCCAGCGCCCGCACCGCCGCCCCGCGGACCGCCGGGTCAGCTAGCCACTTCTTCAACCCCTCAACTGCCGCAGGCGGACGAACAGTCGCCAACCGGTCGATGGCACGTCGGCGACGTTCGGCCGGCAACGTGTCGTCGTTCGCGAATACCATCAGCCGAGCCACCGCCCGTTCGTCACCGAACAGGAGCGCCACTTCGTCTGCGAGGTCTGCGACCGGTTCGGAAGGTCCGGTCCCGAGACGGGTGTATAGGCCCAGCCACCCGGCGGGCGGGGTCAGCTTGCGGCGGCCGGCCAGCGCATCCCGCAGCCCGGTCAGCACGTCCTGGCGGGCGTCGTCGTCGGTCGCGGCGGCGAGCAGCTTGACCGCCCGGGCGATCCGGCCGGACTCATCGTTTCCGGGCTGGTCGATCAGGTGCCGGGCGACGTACTGACGCACCACGCGGATCGGCGTCTTGGCCGCCACGGCGGCTGCCCCATCCGGGTCGGCGATGACCGTCGGCTGGACCGCGTACCAGTACATGAGGGCCAGGTTCACGTCGGCATTATCCTCGGCCCGGGTGAGCAGCTTCGCCGCGAGTGGCAGCCGCTCCTTGACCGGCATCCGTTGCAGTCCGGCGGCGAGTTGGAGCCGGACGAACTGGGACGGGTCGTCGGCCGCCAGTCGGGCGAGTTGGCGGGTCACAACCGGTCCGGGGTCGGGCTGCTGAGCGGCCAACTGTACGCCCCACGCGCGAAGCGCGTCCGACTTGTGGGCCAACAGGTGCATCGCGTCAGCCGCCGTGAGCTGTCCGGTCGCGGCCAACGTCCATGCCGCGCGGAGGGCGTGACGATCGTCGGCCGTCGTGACGAGTGCGGAACGGAGCGCGGCCGGTGTCTCCGCAGCGAGTTGGCCGGCCGCCGCCCGCTCTTGCAGCACTCGCCGGGCTTGCCGCACCAGCCACTCGTTCGCCGAGGTCTGGGCCTTCACCAGCTCGGCGTCGGACAGCTTCGACACGTCCCCCCGCCACTGCTTCGGGGAGCCGTACGTCACCCGGTAAATGCGGCCGTTGGTGGTGTCGGCCACGTCGTAGTTATGGCACTCGCCGGTGTCGCACCAGTCGGACACGTACAGCCCGCCCTCCGGCCCCTGCTTGACGCAGATGCCGCGGAACCACGGGTCGTTGGCGAACAGGAAGTCCGGGGCGTGCTTGCCGACGATCCCGCCGGCGGTGCGGCTCAGGGCGTCCCGGTTCAGCCGGTTGCCGTGGATGTTGCACATGAACGCGCTGTTCCGGTACTCCGGCGGGAAGTTGTCCCCCAGGTAGACGGCACAGCCGCTGTGGGCGTGCCCGCCGCCGGCGTCCCCGTGGTTCGGGCGCACCGCTCCGGATTTTCGGTCCGCCCGGCTGTCGGTCCAGTGCCCGCCGGCCCAGTGCTTGTGGTCGGACGCGCTCCGCATCGGGGCGTACACGAACGGGTTCGGGTCGGTGCCGTACATCCGCTGGTAGTGCCCGCCGGGGACGACGTGCCACAGGTGGTCGATCACGCAGTTGGTGAACACCATCTGCCCGTAATCGTCCCAGTCCAGGCCGAACGGGTTGGTCGTGCCCCACGCATACGGCTCGAACAGGTGCCGGGTCGGGTGATACCGCCACACCCCGCAGTCCAGGTACACCCGGTCCTTGTCCGGCGTCCCCGGCTTGCCGACCATCGACTTGGCCTGGATGCCGTTGCACCCGTACAGCCAGCCGTCCGGCCCCCACATCAGCGAGTTGAAGACGTTGTGTTTGGTGTCCTTCAGGTTCCAGCCGTCGAGCAGCACCTGCGGCGGGCCGGTCGGCTTGTCCCCGTCGGTCGGGATGAAGATGAAGTTCGGCAGCGAGCAGAGCCACACCCCGCCGAACCCGAGGGCGATGGCCGACAGGTTCGAGCCGTTGTCCAGGAACACCGTCTTCTTGTCGAACTTGCCGTCGCCGTCGGTGTCTTCGAGGATCACCACCCGGTCGCCCCCCTTGCCGTCGGCCCGCCACTTCGGGTAGCTCAGGCACTCGACCACCCACATCCGGCCGCGGTCGTCGAAGGTGAACGCGATCGGCTGAACGACATCCGGCTCGCCGGCGAACAGCGTCACCCGGAACCCCTCCGGGACCGTCATCCGGGCCGCGGCGTCGGCCGTCGGGGCCGGCTTGTCGGCCGCGGGGGCGGGGTACGCCAAACCAAGAAGCAGGGTCAGGGACAGGAATCGGCGCATCACGGGATTCCGGTGACAGGTGGGAGAGTTCGGTCGGTTCGGGTATCGTAACCGGAGTTCCGTCCGGAATCGAACCCTCTCCGGGAGCCGAGCCGATGCCCGCGCACATCCTCACCGACGCCGAGGTGAAGCAGTACCACGACGACGGCTACGTGTTGGCGAAGGGGCTGTTTGACGCCGAGGAGATCGGCCTGCTGGCCCGGGCGGCGAAGGAGGACAACGAGCTGGACAAGCGGTCCTTCGGCCGGGCCGACGGGGAGGGCGGGGTGGTCCGCCTCAGCCTGTGGAACCACCCGGGGGACGGCATCTACGGCATGTTCGCCCGGTGTGAGCGAGTGGTGCGGAGTTGCGAACGGTTGCTCGGCGGGGAGGTGTACCACTACCACTCGAAAATGGTTCTCAAGGATGCGAAAGTCGGCGGGGCGTGGGCCTGGCACCAGGACTACGGGTACTGGTATCAGAACGGGGTGCTGTTCCCGCTGCTCACCAGCGTGTTCATCGCCGTCGACCCGAGCCGGAAGGAGAACGGCTGCCTGCAGGTGCTGAAGGGGTCGCACCACTGCGGGCGGATCAACCACGTCCTCACCGGCGACCAGGCCGGGGCCGACCGGGAGCACGTGGACGAGCTGATGAAGCGGCTGGAGCTGGTGTACGTCGAGATGGACCCGGGGGACGCCCTGTTCTTCCACAGCAACCTGCTGCACCGCAGCGACCAGAACAAGAGCGACAACCCGCGGTGGTCGATGATCTGCTGTTACAACGCCGCCCGGAACGACCCGTACAAGGACAGCCACCACCCGCGGTACACGCCGCTGAAGGTGGTGCCGGACGCGGCGATCAAGCAGGTCGGGGTGAAGCGGTTCGCCGACAGCGGCGAGGTGGCGTGGCTCGAAGACCGGGCGGACGTGAGCGCCCGTCGGCTGGAGCAAGCGACGTGATCGGAGCGGTTCGCGGTGCGGCCGGCGGCCGCACCGCTTCGCGGGTCAAAACCGGATCCCCACCCCGTCTGCGATCTTCACCACCCGCTCCCGGGCCAGCTTCGCCGCGTGGTCTGGGTTCTCGTGGCAAGTGTACAGCTCGACCGTCACCCACCCGTCGTAGCCCACGTCCTTCAACGCCGTCAGCGTGCTGGCGAAGTCGATCACGCCTTCGCCGGGGATCAGGTGGTGGTGTACCCGGGTGGCGGCGATGTCCTCCAGGTGGACGTGCCGGATGTGTTCCTTCAGCCGGTGGACGGTCGGGGCCGGCTCGTCCTTGACGCAGTAGAAGTGGCCGATGTCGAAGTTCAGCCCGAGCATCGGCGACCGAATCTTGCCTGCGAACTCCTCGTACTGATCGGCGGTTTCGATGAGCAGGTCCGGCTCCGGCTCGACCAGCAGCGGCACCCCGACTTTCTCCGCGTGTTCGACCACCGGCTTCAGCATCTCGACGAAGAGCGTCAGGCAGTCGCTCCACTTCCGCCCCTCGACCGGGCCGCCCGGTTCGGTGGTGACGCACGGGGCGCCGATCTCCTTGGCCAGCGTCAGCGCCCGCTTGGTGTGCTCGATGCGGACCTGCCGGTAGTGGGTGTCCGGCTCGATCCAGGACGGGTGCCAGTACTTCTGCCGGCGGTCGTCCACCGCGTGCATCATGAAGGCGTTCACGTTCGAGATGCGGAGGCCGTGGGCCGCCACCGCGTCCCGGACGGCCGCCTTCTGCTCCGGGAGCATGTACGCCGGCCAGGCGTGCGGCACGTCGGCCATCACCTCCACGCCGGCGTACCCGGCCGCGGCGATCCGCCGGACCGCCTCCGGGAAGGAGAAGTTGAGGTAGGCGTTGGAGCTGAACGCGAGCTTCATCGTGTCCTCTGGCGAACGGCCGGCGTAAGCCGGCTGGTTCAGCGTGCCGGGGGTGATACTGCCGTGTACCGGGGTGCGCTGCCGGCGGTTGTTCTTGCTGCCGCACCGGGCAGGCGGGACTAGCCGGCTCACGCCGGCCGTTCGCCCAAATACCCCCCCAGCAGCTCGAACTGTTTGCCGAAATCGTGCTCGGCCACCCCGGCCGGGCTTTTGAAGAACGCCGCCCACTCCCGGACCGTCCCCTTTTCGCCCCGCCGCTGGGCCAGGGCCGCCAGCCGGGCCAGGTCGATCGCCAGCGGGGCGGCCAGCGCCGAGTCGCACCCCTGCCAGGTGAACTGCAGGGACATTTTCGTCCCGAGGAACCCCTCGAAGTGGACGTGGTCCCAGGCCGTCTTCCAGTCGTCCAGGCTCTCGATGTACTCGATGGAGACGAGCGACTGCGGCTTGTAGCCGAGCAGCTCGGCCAGCAACGCGTCCTTGCTGCGGACCTTGGACTGCTTGTTGTGCGGGTCGGCCAGGACCAGCCCGTCCCGGTTGCCCAGGATGTTGTGCCCGACCCAGCTCAGCACTTTCAGGTTCCGCCGGGCGAACAGCGGGGCCAGGACCGACTTGAGGAGCGTCTCCCCGGTCTTCAAATCCTTCCCGCCGAGTGGCACCCCGCGCCGCCCGGCGAGCTGTTCGATCGCCGGCAGCCCGGCCCCGAGGGACGGCGTCGCGTTCACATACGGGAACCCGGCGTCCACGGCCGCCAGGGCGTAGAGGGCGCTCGCCGGTAGCGACGCCCCGCTCCCCAGGGCGGCCATCAGCGACTCGGGCGTGTCGTGGTCGGCGGTCGGCTCGAACGGCGGCTCGGTGGACGCCACGTTCACCACCACCACCTGGTCGAGCTTCTGCTCCCGCTGGAACTGCCGCAGGTCGGCTTGCACCTGCTCGACGGCAGCCAACGGGGTGGCGGCCGGGCGGATGTCGGGCCGGTCGGCCAGGGCGGCGATGACCGGGTCCGTGCGGTACACCACCCCGGGGCGGACGTTCGCCGACCAGGCGTCCAGCGTCGGCTTGCACTCGGCGAGCAGATGACCGGTGAACACGTTCGACCGTGCGTGCAGCTCGGCGACGCTGCGGGCGAAGCTGGTCTGGCGGATGTCGTGCCCACCGAGGACGAACGCGGCCGGCGAATCGAACGGGACGGCGGCGAACCGGGGCAGGGCCGTGACCAGCCCGGTCGGCGGGGCCAGCCCCCGGGCGGTGGCCGCCAGGCCGAGGGCGGTGGTGCTCCCGACCCCGCCGAACGCCCCGACCAGCCACAGACCGACGCGCGATTCGGACATGGAAACCTTGGGACGGACCGAAACGGGAGGCCGGGGCGGGAGTGCTGTCAACCTATACCGCTATTGTCAGGCCGGCCGGCGATACGGTCAAGGAGCCGGAGACGTCGCCGCAGTCAGTTCGACGTCGGTCTGGCCGCGCGATCCGACCCCCGTGGCGAGCAGACCTGCCGCCCGCCACCCGATCCAGCCGACCACCGGCACGCTCAGTTGCAGGATCACCGGCCGCTCGACCCCGAGCCATCGCGTCTGCACCCACTCCTGCCACATGCCGGCGTCGGTGCTCATAAAGAGTACCGCCCACCCGGCCGCGAATAACACCAGCCAGCGGTCCCGCAAGGCCGGCCGGGCCTGCCACCAGAGGACGGCGGGGATGAAGGCGACCGCCCACTCGTAGATGAGGGCGTGCGGGGAGACCCACAGCATGAGCAGGGTAGCGGCCCCGAACAGCACCGGCGCGTCGTCGCGGTTGGCCCGCCACACCCGGACGAACAGCAGCATCCCGGCCATAGACGTGACGAGCCATAAGCCGGTCGCCGCCGCCCCAAGCCCGGGGAGAAGCATCCGCCAGAACGCCCGCGGGGTGTGCACCTTCCACTGGTCGAAGTCGCTGAACGCGGCGTTGTCCCGCAGGGTGGCGAAGAACGCCCGCCACGCTTCGGGCAGCAGCGGGTAGGTGCCGGCCGTCAGGGCGGCGCCCGTGACCATCACCCCGGCCGCCGCCGGCCACAGCCGCCGGAGGTCGAGCAGCCCCCAGATGACCAGCCCTAGCAGTAGCGGCGGCTTGAACCAGAGCAGTCCGGCGACCAGCCCGGCGGCGAACCGGTGTCCGCGGTTCAGCAGCCGATACGTTGCGGCCAGCACGGCGAAGCTGAGGAGGCTGTTCTGCCCGTAGTTGAAGACCGCGAACACGGGCACGAAACACACCGCCCAGCCGATCGCGGCCCACGGCCTGGACGCCCCCAGCCAGTGAACGCCGAGCACTAAGGCGACTGCAGAAACCCCGGTCCAGAACCAGGCGCTGGCCGGGTAGGACCAGCCGGCCGTCGGCCGGTACAACAGCGCGTAGAACGGCGGGTTGCGGAACGCCTCCAGCCCGGCCCATTTCCCCGGCGGGAACAGCCTGGCCTGGTACTCGGCCACCGCCGCGTGGTCGTACACGTCGGCGGACCGCCCCTCGCGGATCAGCCGGGCGGGGGTGTAGAAGGCGAGGTGGTCGGTGTGGATCAGCCGGCCGGTCACGTCGAACGTGCCGTCGCCGAGGAGCAGGCTGCCGGCCCAGGTCGCCCAGACCAGAGCGGCGGCCACGGCCCCCCACTTCCGCCGCCGGTATAGCCACCCGGCCAGCCACTCGGTCACGGCCGGAGCACCTCACGGACCAGCGCCTCCGGTACGTCGTCGATCAGCTCGACGAATCCGATCCGCCGGGGCAGGACGAACCGCAGCCGGCCGGCCTTCGCCTTCTTGTCCCGCCGCATCACCTCGACGAGGTCGTCCTCCGGCCAACCGGCCAGAGGGGCGGTCGGCAGCCCGAGCCGTGCGAGCACAGCCACCTGCCGCTCGGTGACGCCCGCCGGCACCAGCCCCAGCTTCTCGGCCAGCCGGCTGGCGCACACCATGCCGGCGGCCACCGCCTCGCCGTGCAGCCACGCCCCGTACCCGGCCACCGTCTCGAAGGCGTGGGCGAACGTGTGCCCGTAGTTCAGGACGGCCCGCTGCCCGGTCTCCTCCCGCTCGTCCTGCTCCACGACGTCCGCCTTGAGCCGGCACGACCGGGCGACCACGTGGTCCAGATGGGCCGGGTTGCGGGCCAGCACAGCGTCCGGGTTGGACTCGACGAACCGGAAGAACTCGTCGTCCAGGATGACCCCGTACTTGACCACCTCGGCCAGCCCGCTCCGGTACTCCCGGTCCGGCAGGGTGGCCAGGTAGCCGGTGTCCACCCACACCCCGGCCGGCTGGTGGAACGCCCCGATCAGGTTCTTCCCCTTCGGGTGGTTGATCCCGACCTTCCCGCCGACCGACGAGTCGACCATCGCCAGCAGGGTGGTCGGCACCATCAGCAGCGGCAGGCCGCGGTTGTAGGTGGCGGCGGCGAACCCGGCCAGATCCCCGACCACCCCGCCGCCGACGGCCACCACCAGGGTGTTGCGGTCGGCCGGCACGTCGGCCAGGGAGTCGTAGAGCTGCCCGGCCAGGTCGAGCGACTTGGACCCTTCTCCGGCCGGGACCACCGCGAACCCGACCCGCACCCCGGTCTGGAGCAGGGACCGGCCGACCGCGGCGGCGTGGGGTTCGACGTTGGTATCGGTGACGACCAGGGCGGCGTTCGCCCGCGGGGCCACCTGCCGGGCGAACGGGCCGACCGCGGTCGTGTCGCCGGACGCCAGGGCGATGGGGTAAGACCGCGGGCCGAGGTTGACGCGAACGGAAGCCATGTCGGCATTTGAGCGATGCGAGGGCGAATCGCCCAGGGGGAACCGGCCGCCAGTTGCGACCCGACCGGCGACCGGGTAGTGTCTCCGTTTGGTCCCCTCCCCCCTTGAGGGGGAGGGTGAGGGTGGGGGTCAGCGCTCCCGCCCGGTCCGGAGTCAGCGGAGTGGCAGGCCGTCCCGACCCCCCACCCTCACCCTCCCCCACAAGGGGGGAGGGGACCAAACACCAAACTGAGACACTACCGGCTACCGGGCATGATGACCGGTCCGATGCCCCCGCCCGACCCGGACGACCCGCCGCGCCCCGCCCCGCCGTGGACGGAGTTCGCCCGGGCGCCACTGATTCCGGTCGCCTTGGCCGCGACACTGGGGCTGATCGCCGACCGGTACGTCGGCGTCACCACCACCACCGGGCTGGCGGCGGCCGGTGTCGGCGTGGTCGTGTGGGCCGTATCTCGGCGGTCCCCGTTGCCCGTTTGGCTCGCGGTCGCCGGTCTGGCCGCGGCCCACCACCACGCCCACCGGTGCGACTTCCCGCCCGACGACGTCGGCGAGTACGCCACGCCGGAGCCGCGACTGTGCCGACTGCGAGCCACACTCACCGACGACCCGGTGACCCGATACGCCCCGAAGGCCGACCCGCTCGCCGGTCCGGCCGCCCGGCACGACCGGGATGCGGCGACGCTGCGGGCCACTGGCATCGAAGGGAAGGACGGCGGCTGGCTGCCGGCCTCCGGGCTGGCGCGGCTCACGGTCGAGCGGCCGGCGGACGTGTCCGGCTCGCCGCCCCTGCTCGGGCTGCGGGCGGGCGATTCCGTCGAACTCGTAGGCCTGCTCTCCCGCCCAAGGTCGCCGGGCAACCCGGGTGAGCCTGACTACGCCGGTGCCCTGCTCGACCAGCGCATCCGGGCGGAGGTTCGCATCACCGACACGGCGGCCGGCGTGACCCGGGTCGGCGGCGCTGATTGGTCGGCGGACGGGGTCGTGTTCGCGGCCCGGCGGAACGCCCTAGCCGCGCTCGCCGACCACCTGCCGGACCGGCAGGTCGGCCCGGCGGCCGCCCTGCTGCTCGGAGACGGAACGGCGATGGACCGGGCCGAATGGGATGCATACATCCGCACCGGGGTGGTCCACGCGCTCGCCATCTCGGGGCAGCACCTGGCCGTCCTCGGTGGGTTCGTCTGGCTGCTGTTGCGGGCGGCCGATGTCCGGCGGGCGCGCGGGGCGTGGCTGGTGGTCGGGCTGGTGGTGGGGTACGCGGTGCTGACCGGGCTGCGGCCGAGCGGCGTGCGGGCGGCGGCGATGACGGTGGCCGTCTGCGGGGCGCTCGTCCTGCACCGACGGAACTTGCCGGCGAACGCCTTCGCCCTCGGCTGGCTCACGGTGCTCGTCCTGAACCCGGCCGACCCGTTCTCCCTCGGGTGCAAGCTGAGCTTCCTCTCCGTGTTCGTCTTGGTCTGGGGCGTGGGCCGGTGGGTCCGGCCGCGGCTTCTGACCCCGCTGGAACAACTCGTGGAGGAGAGCCGGCCGATCCCGGTACGGCTGATCCGGGCGGCGGGACGGGCGGTGGCCGTTGCCTACCTGGTGTCTCTCGTCATCTGGGCGGCGAACCTGCCGCTGCTGCTCGCCGAGCAGAACATCGTCTCCCCGGTGGCCGTGCTGATCGGCCCGCCGGTCGTGCTGCTCACGTCCGTCGCCCTGGTCGCCGGGTTCCTGCTCATCCTGGTGTCACCGCTCGGGCCGGTGGCCGCTCCGTTCGCCCTCCTCACTGGTCTGTCGCTGGACGGGTGCGGGCGGCTGGTCCGATTCGCGGACGCCCTGCCCGGCGGCGCGGTCTACCTGCCCGGGCCGCCGCTGTGGTGGCTAATTGGCTTCTACTTCGGCGTGTCCGTTGTCGTTCTCGTCGGGCCGTCGGTTCGGCTGAAAGCCGCGGCTGGGCTGGCGGCGTGGGTGGCGGTCGCAGTTCTGTGGCCGAGGTCGGGCACGCCGGACGAGTTGCGGGTCACGTTCCTGTCCGTCGGGCACGGCGGGTGTGCGGTGCTGGAGACGCCAGACGGCCGGTGCCTGCTCTACGACGCCGGCAGTACCGCGGGGCCGGCCGTCGTCCGGCGGGTGGTCGCCCCGTACCTGTGGCACAGCGGCATCCGTCGGATTGACGAGCTGTTCGTGTCGCACGCCGACGCCGACCACTTCAACGGGGTGGCGGAGCTGGTTCGCCGGTTCCCCGTCGGGCAGGTGACGCTCACCCCGTCGTTCGCGGACAAGCCGACAGTCGAAGTGGCCGTGACATTGGACGCGCTGGAAAAAGCTGGGGTGCCGCGGCGGGTGGCGTCCGTTGGTCAGCGGTTCACGGCCGGGGGCGTGGAACTGGAGGTTCTGCACCCGCCGCCGGCCGGCCCGCCGGGGACGGAGAACGAACGGAGCCTGGTACTGCACGTCCGGTACGCGGGGCGGAACCTGCTGCTGACCGGAGACCTGGAGAAAGTCGGCACCGCCTGGGTGCTCGACCGGCCGCCGGTCCCGGTAGACGTGCTGCTCGCCCCGCATCACGGCAGCCGGGCGGCCCTGCCCCGACGGCTGGTCGAGTGGGCGTCGCCGGGGCTGGTGGTGGTGAGCCGCGGGCCGGCCCGGGGAACTCGGTCGGCCCGGCGGACGCCACCGGGGCAGCGGTCTGGGACACGTTCACACACGGTGCGGTGACGGTCCGGTGTCACCGCACCGGGGTCGTGGCCGAAACGTTCCGGGGTCGGGAAACGCTGGTGGTGAAACGGCGGCAGTGACGGTGTAGGGCGGGTCAAGCCGGCTCTGCGGCGCCGACCCGCCGTGACCGGCAACCGCTCCCCACCCGGGCCGGTGGGTTCCCGAGGGGAGGGCGAGGCTCCTGCCGAGCCGGGGAGCGTGTGTGCCGGCGTGGCCCGCCAGGCCGGTGGCGGCCACCGGGCCGGTGTGGCGGCAATTGCCGCGGGCGGGCGGCTCGGCAGGAGCCTCGCCCTCCCCCGTCCCTGCCCGGGCCGGCGGGTCGGCGCCGCAGAGCCGGCTTGACCCGCCCTACGCAAAACCAACTCAGTCGCCCTTCTTACCCGGGGCGAACGGCCGCCACTCCAGCCCCAGAGCGACCGCCTGCGCCCGCCGCCGCGGCCACCGCCCACGGCGTCCCCTTGTGGTCCGTGGCGATCTTGCCGAACAGCTCCTTGGCCTCGTCCGCGACCTCCTTCTTCTTGCTCTTCATCTTCTCAACGGAAACGAGCTGTAGCCCGTCCTGGCCCTTGCTCGCGTCCACCGTCGGCAGCGAGTCGGTGCGGATCAGCCCGAGGGCGACGTTGTACTCGTGCATGAACGCCAGCCGGGCCTTGGCCTGCGCCCGGGCGTACTGGAAGGTCGCCCGCCAGTACTTGCTCGGCTCCTGGTCGAGCGTGTCGGCCAGCTCGTCCAGCCGGCGGACGGTCTGCTCCATCCGGATGATGACCCGGGCCGGCACCTCCTGCTCCCGCTCGATGGTCTTCTTCACCCGGTCGTTCGTCTCGCCGGAGAACTCGTACCGCAGCCCGCCCCGGACGCCGGCGGTGGACGTCCGCCCCCACTCCTTGTCGATCGTGGCGAGTGCGTCGACCGCCGCCTTGCGGTGCGGCTGCTTGTCCCCGTCCGCTTCGCCGTCCGGGCGGTAGTCCTTCATCACCTCAGCGGGGAAGGGGAGAAGCAGCTCCGTCTGGTCGTCGTCGGCCGACGACGCCTCGCGGATCGGCGGCAGGTGCAGCCGCTTGAGGATCTGTTCCACCTCGGCCCGGGACGCCCCCTTCGGCGGGGCGGGCAAGTCGAACCGGGCCGGCGGCTCGGTCGGGTCGGCCGGCGGCGGGCTGGCCGGCGGTTCCCCGGCCCGTTTGGGCGTCTGGACCGGGCGGCCGGTCGCATCGGCCACCTCTTTGATTCGGGCGGAGGTCGCCTTCACCCACTCGGCGATCGGCAGCAGGTCGTCCGGCTTCGCCGGCTCGGTCTTTTTGGTCTGCGCCTGCTTCAGCGAACTGAGGAACAGGCTGCCGCTAACATCTGAGGCCGGGGGGCGGCGAAACTCGGCCGCCGTCTGCCCGGCCGAGCACGAGATCACCACCTCCACCCCCGGCGGGGCGGCTAGCAGCGCCTTCTCCAGCCCCGGGGTCATCGGGTCGCTGCCGGGACGGACCCGGTCGTCGTCCTCGTTCAGCCGACACACGTCGAAAAGCACCACCCGCTGGGCCGCCTTGCACGCCTTCACCTTGGCCCAGAAGTCGTCCAGCGGAATGAGCGACGCGGCGTCGGTCAGATCGCCCTCGGCCGGCACCAGGTACGGCTTGCCGTCCACCTCGGCCGCGTGCCCGCCGAAATAGATCACCACCCGGTCCTGCGGCCGGCTGGTGTCGCAGAACCCGGCCAGCGTCTCCAGAATGACAGGTTTGAGCAAGGGGCGGGGGTCTTTGGTCGCGGTGTCGCTCAGGACGTAGAGCTGGCTGTTCGCCGGGTCGAGCGGCACCCGCCAGTCGAACGCCACCCGCCGGGCGACCGCCCCGACCGGGTCGCCGCTTCGGTCCGTCCCGCCGGCCAGCCGGTTGCAGTACAGGTAGCGGGTGGCCGAGATGACCAGCATCCGTCGGGGGAAGCCGGCCCTGGCCGCGGTTGGGGCGGGGAGCGTGGACTGAGTCGGAATCGTCGGCGGGGTCACGACCGCCGTGCCGCCTTTCTGCTTCTGCAGGTACGGCAGTCCGAATACTGCCCCCGCGGTCACGGCGGCCAGCAGCAGAGCGACGGCGATCCAGGCGACTGGTCCGCGGCGGGCTGACCGACGGCGGACGTAGGCGAGGGGCAGGTCGCCGACGATCAACTCTGCACCCGCCGGCTCCGCGGCGACCGGGATCGCCTGCGGCACCGGGATCGGGTCGGCGACCGGGGCCGGTACGGCGACCGGGATCGCGGCCGGCGGGTCGGCGGGCGCGGGTGTCGGCGGGGCGGCCCGTTTCGCCACCGGGGCCGGTGGCGCGGCCGCCGGACGGCCGCCGGACTTCGCCCGGACCGTCGCCCCGCACTTCTTGCACCGGACCGGCCGCCCGGCCCAGTCGGCTGGAATCCGCAGCGACGCCGAGCAGCCGGGGCAGGTGGCACGAACCGTCTCGGACATCGGGCGGACCTCACAGGCCGGCCGGGCGGGTCCGGCTCGTGGGTATCTTACCCCACGCGGTGCGGCGGGGCAGCGGGGTTCGGCCGTGCTTGCCGCCCGCGCCTCTGCGGCCGATGTTGACTACAGTCCGACACCGCGGGAGGGGCGGCCGATGAAGGTGGTGCTGATCGAGGGTGACGGGATCGGTCCGGAGGTGACGGCAGCCGCCTGCCGCATCATCGCCGCCGCCGGGGTCGGCGTCGATTGGGTCCGGGCCGAGGCCGGACTGGGGGCGGCCGAGCGGCTCGGGGAGCCGCTGCCGGACGAAACCCTGGACCTGATCCGCCGGCACCGGGTCGCCCTCAAGGGGCCGTGCACCACCCCGGTCGGCAAGGGGTTCCGGTCGATCAACGTGCGATTGCGCCAGGGGCTGGATCTGTACGCCAGCGTCCGCCCGGTCCGCACCCTGCCGGGGGTGGCGACGCCCTATGAAAAGGTCGATTTGGTGGTCGTGCGGGAGAACACCGAGGGGCTGTACGCCGGGCTGGAACACGTGGTCGTCCCCGGGGTGGTGGAGAGCCTGCGGGTCATCACCCGACCGGCGTGCGAGCGGATCACCCGGTTCGCGTTCGAGCTGGCCCGCCACCACGGCCGGCACCGGGTCACGTTCTGCCACAAGGCGGACGTGATGCGGCTGTCCGACGGGCTGTTCCTGGAGTGCGCCCGGGCGGTGGCCGACGAGTACCCGTTCATCCGATTCGAGGAGAGGCCGATCGACACCGTCTGCCTGGACCTGGCCCTCGACCCGGCCCGGTACGACGTGCTGGTGACGGAGAACCTGTTCGGGGACGTGATCTCCGACCTGTGCGCCGGGCTGGTCGGCGGGCTGGGGGTGGTGCCGGGGGCCAACCTGGGGGCCAAGTACGCCGTGTTCGAGGCGGTCCACGGGTCGGCCCCGGACATCGCCGGCAAGGGGCTGGCCAACCCGATCGCGGTGGTCCGCAGCGCGGCCATGATGCTCGACCACGTGGGCGAGCGGGCGGCGGCCGAGCGGATCGAGCGTGCCGTGGCCCGGACGCTGCAGGAGCGGGTCGGGCTGACCCGCGACCTGGGCGGGGACGGGACGACGGCCACCATCACCGAGCAGATCGTCAAGCACCTGGCGGGGTGAGCGGGCATGGCAAGTGGCGTGAGCGATCGTAACCGGCACTGACATCGTCCCACGTCGGGCGCGTAGTCCGGGGGAGGGCGAGGCTCCTGCCGAGCCGGGGAGCCGGCGTGGCAACGGCCGGTAGCCGCACCGGTGGACGTCACCGGTGTGGCATCCTGCTTGCCCCGCGGCCGGCTCGGCAGGAGCCTCGCCCTCCCCGTCGAAGCCGATGGTTGGAGGAAGCAGCCGACGAATGCGATCGCCGCGGTGCGTTTTTCAGAGCCTCAACGCACCCTACGAAACCAGCAGCCCCGCCTTCGCCAACCACGCCAGCGACTTGTCGATGTTGGCGTCGAGCTGGTCCGCCGGCACGACCGACCGCATTTCGTTCGCAATCGCCGCCCGGTCTCGCGTTCCGTCGAGCAGGCGGACCAGCCGGCGGATAGGCTCGTCCAGCGTCACCGTCGTGTGGTAGAGGGTGGTGACGGCGGCCCCGGCCGCCGCCTCCCGGCGGGCGAGCGGGCTGGCGGTGGGCCGCTCCCCGGGGGCGCCCGGGACGGCCGGGCGGAAGCCGTGCAGGTCGATCAGCCCCGTGGTGTACAGGTCGAACAGCACGCCGACGAGGCCGGCATCGCTCCCCTCACTGCCAGCCTTCGCCTGGCACGCGTGCGACAGTTCGGTGAACGAGAGCCGGCCTGGGCTGCGGTCGATGAGCGCGTCGAGGACGGCGGCCGGGAGCGGCTGGTCGATCCGGCCGCGGACCCCGGGCCGCAGCTCGAACGCCACCCCTGGCCCCGGCTCGCAGACTTGCTTGGCCGCGGTGGTGACGAACAGCTCCCGCACCCGGGTCGGGTTCGGCTCCGGTCGCGGTTCCAGGCCCGCCCGGCAGAGGACCGTCTGGCGGAACGACCGCAGCCGGACGAAGTCGAGGTACTGCTCCTTCAGCAGTAAATCCTGGTCGGCCAGCCCGGCGAGCACCTGGCAGACCAGCGGCGGCAGACCGACCGGGTACATGTCCATCACCACCGCCTCGGCCGCGAACCGCAGCCCGTGTTCGCCGGCGTGGCGGACGAAGTCGAGCAGGTACACCGGGTCGTTCACTTCGGACAGGTCGTCGTGGTACAGCCAGTGGACCCGGTCCGGGTCGCTCGCCTTCTTGGCCCAGTTCATCACCAGCCGGGCGGCCGGGTCGTCGGAGTCCGTCTGGGCGGCGGTCAGGAAGGTGATGAACTCCTTCGCCGCGGAGATCCGGGCCGGCGGGTCGGTGGCCTCCCGGGTGTGGAACTTGAGCATGTCCCACACCGCCTCCCGGAATCGGCAGCCGGGGTACGTGTTGTAGCTGATGTAGGCGAGGCCGTTGGGGGCGAGTGCCCGGCCGCACAGGGCGAGCAGGCGGTCGCGGACGGGGGCCGGCACCCAGGAGTAGACGCCGTGGGCGGCGATGTAGTCGAACGGCTCCGGCCCGGGGTTCCAACTCGTCAGGTCGGCGTGGGCTAACTCGACGTTCGCTAGCCCCAGCTCGGCGACCGCGGCCCGGCCCGCTTCGATCGCCGTCCGGGACAGGTCGATGCCGACGAACCGGGCGGCCGGCAGGGCGAGGGCGGCGGCGATCAGGTGGGTGCCGGTCCCGCACCCCACCTCCAGATACCGGCACCGCTCGGCCGGCGCCGGGGACAGGCCGAACAAGCGGCCGACCACGTCCAGCCGGTCCGGGTGGAACTGGCCCATCGGCCGGGTGCGGTAGGCGACGGCGTCGTAGGCGAACGCGGCGGTCATCGGAACCCCTCCCGGGCGAGCTATCCGAACCGGCGGCCGGCCATCCGCCCTGTGGGGTGCGTTGAGGAGGCTCGGCGACGAAAGGCACCGGCCCCGCAACGACGACGTGCGTGGGCGGAAGTCTCGCGGTGCGTTTCGCAGAGCCTCAACGCACCCTACAAGGCAACCACACCACACCGCTAGCCCATCAGCAGCCCCGCCTTGGCCAGCCAGGCGAGGGAGTTTTCCACCCCGGCGGCGACCTGGTCGGCCGGCACCAGCCCGGCCAGCCCGGCGGCCAGGGCCGCCCGGTCCCGGGTGCCGTCCATCAGTTGGACCAGCCGGCGGCTCGGCTCGTCGTCCAGCCGCAGGGTGGTGTGGAGCAGGGTGGTGACGTGGTTGCCGGTCGCCGCCTCCCGCCGGGCGAGCGGGCTGGCGGCCGGCCGTTCCCCGGGGGTGAACGCGATCGCCGGCCGGTGCCCGTGCAGGTCACAGAACCCGTTCGAGTACCCGTCCAACACCATGTTCGCCAGTTCCCAGGCGTTGACCTGGGCCGAGCCACCGAGCCGGCCGGCGACCGCCTCGACCAGTTCGGAAAACGGGATCCGCTCGGGGCTGCGGTCGCACAGGGTCGTCAGCACGGCCTTCGGGAGCGGTTGGTCCACCGTCACCTTCCGGCCGGTCGGGGTGCCGAACGCCATGGCCGTGCCCGGGGACAGGTCCACGCTCTCCGTCACCCGGCTGGCCATCGTGGATACGTGCAGATCAGGGATGGCCTCCGCGGACGGTACGGCCAGCGGGGCGCGGTCCGCCCGGCACAGGATGGTCCGGTGGAACCGCCGCAGCTTCAGGAAGTCGAGGTACTGCTCCCGCAAAAGCGGGTCTTGCTTCTGCATCGCGGCCAGTTGGCGGGCGATGGCCGGCGGGAACCCGGCGGTCGACTGGGTCTGCGGCTGCGAGTCGGCGACGTACCCCAGCCCGTACCGGCCGGCGTGGGCGACGAAGTCGGTCAGGTACATCGGGTCGTTCGTCGGGGACAGGTCGTCGTGGTACAGGAGGTACGAGTCCTCCGGGTCGATCGCCTTTTCCACGTCCGACCGGATGGCCGCCGCCCACACGTCCCCGGAGGTGGACAGACCGTCGTGCAGGAATTGCAGACAGCCGCGGGCCTCGGCGATCTGCTCGCCGGGGTCGGCCGTGCCGCGGGTATGCAGCTTCAGCATGTCCCAGATCACCCGGCGGAAGTGCGACCCGGGGAGGGCGTTGTAACTGATGTACGCCAGCCCGTCGGGGGCCAGCTTCTCCTGGCACAAAGCGAGCAGGCGGTCGCGGACGGGGGCCGGCACCCAGGAGTAGACGCCGTGGGCGGCGATGTAGTCGAACGGCTCCGGCCCGGGGTTCCAGGCCAGCAGGTCGGCGTGAACCAACTCCACGTTCGGCAGCCCCAGGTCGCGGACGACCTGCCACCCTCGTTCGACAGCCGCCGCAGAAAGATCGACGCCGACGAACCGGGCGGCCGGCAGGGCGAGGGCGGCGGCGATCAGGTGGGTGCCGGTCCCGCACCCCACCTCCAGATACCGGCACCGCTCGGCCGGGGCCGGGGACAGGCCGTACAGCGACCCGATGACGTAGAAGTTGTCTGGGTGGGCGGTCGGCAGCGCGTGGGTGCGGTACGCGACGGCGTCATATGCGAACGGCTCGGCCATGACCTGTTCCCCGCGGGCGAGGGTGGCGGCGAGTATACCCCGGACCGGCGGCGAGTGGGTCCGCGAATCGTACAGTAGCCGGGACATTCTCCGGCGAGGGCGGGCCATGCGGACGGCGGTGTTCATCCAGGGCGGCGGGGTCGGGTACGATCAGGAACAGGCCGTCCGTAGGGTGCTGGCGGCGGCCGGCGTGCCGGTCGAGTTCGAGGTGTTCGCCGCCGGCCGGGCCGCGATCGAGCAGGGCAAAGACGCCATCCCGGCCGACGCCCTGGCCGCGGTCCGCCGGCACGGCGTCGTCCTGAAAACCAAGCTGCTCCAACCGAAGGGGGCCGGCACCCCGACGGCCCACGGGCCGAGCGTGCCGCACAACTACAACGTCGAGTTCCGCCGCCGGCTCGGGCTGTTCGCGTCCGTCCGCCCGGTGCACAACCTGGCCGGGCTGCCGGGCCGGTTTGCCGGGGTCAACTTCCTGCTCGTCCGGGAGATCACCGAGGATCTGTACGCGTCCAGCGAACACGAGATCGTCCCCGGCGTGGTGCAGAGCTTCAAGGTGGTGACCGAGGCGGCCTGCCTGCGGTTCTTCCGGTTCGCCTTCGAGCTGGCCCGGCGGGAGGGGCGGAAGTCGGTCCACTGCATCCACAAGGCGAACATCCTGAAACTGGCCGACGGGCTGTACCTGGACTGCTTCCGGCGGGTGGCCAAGGAGTTCCCGGAGATCGCGCCGAAAGAGATGATCGTGGACAACACCTGCATGCAGTTGGTGAGCAAGCCGCAGCAGTTCGAGGTGATGGCGGCCGGCAACCTGTACGGCGACCTGCTGAGCGACCTGGGGGCCGGGCTGGTCGGCGGGATCAGCGCGACGGCGGCGGTCAACCACGGGGACGGGGTGACGGTGTACGAGGCGGTGTACGGGTCCGGGTACGAGGCCGTCCAGCCGGACCGGGCGAACCCGCTGCCGCTCCTCCTGCCGGCGGTCGAGATGTTGAAGGGGATGGGCGAGCCGGCGGCGGCCGGGCGGATCGTGGCGGCGGTGGAGGCCGTACTGACCGCCGGAACGCCCCGCCCGAGCGACCTGGGCGGGGCGGCCGGCACCGCCGAGTTCACCAGCGCGATCGTCGAGCGGCTGGGTGGCTAGCCCACGAACCGCATCACCGCCCACCCGACCGACGCGACTGCCGCCCCGGCAACGAATACTGCCACGTCCCGCAGCAGCCGGCTCCGCGGCTGCACCGCCGCCTTCAGGAAGCCCCACTGCGTCTTCGCTGCTTTCGGCCAGTCACTGGTGCGGGCGTCGATTTCGGCCAGCAGTCGCCGGCCGCCCGCCTTCGCCGATTCCGTGGCGATGGCGAACGCCTGCACGTCCAGCCCGTCCAGCTTGCCGACCAGCTCCGGCGACTTTGCGGCCCCGAGGGCGACCGCCAGGAAGGCGTGAACCAGCCCCGGCCGGCGGGCGAAGTCGGTCCGCCCGCGGAGGTCGCGGAGCAGGTTCTCGGACAGGTCAGCCGGGTCATTCGCCAGCACGTCACCGAAGCGGACGAGGACGGCTTCCAGGTCGGCTTGCAGCGACTCCGATGTCGCTCGCCCGGCCAGCGCCCCGGAGACGGCAGCGAACACCTCGTTTTTCGCCGATGCCGGGACCGCCGGCGGGGTCAGCCGCAGGGCTTCGGCCGCGGCAGTCATCGGCTCGGGGGCGAACGCCGGTTCGTCCAGGTAGCCGCGGACGGCCTTCACGGCCGCGATCCGGGATTGGAGCGCGTCCCCGACCTGCGGCTCGTCCCGGAGCCGGTCGAGGAACCCGAGCAGGGACGGGTTGTGGAGCAGGTCGGCCGGCGGGTTCGCCAGGAACTGAGTCCCCAGCCGGTCGAGGCCGGACTGCCCGGCGAACAGCTCCAACAGTTGCGGCCCCTGGGTGCGGATCACCCGGTCCGCGTCCAGCTTGCCGGACGCGAGGGTGGCCTCGAAGAAGCGGTTGAGCAGGTCGGCCGGGAACTTGCCCGCGGCCCTGAGAAGGTCCTCGAACCACGGGTGTTCGGGCGCCTCCGCGAGCAGCCGCTCGAACAGTTGCACCGACCGGTCGTCGGTCAGCCCGTGCTCGTCCGGCTGGAGCAGGGTGAGGGTCAGCCCGGGGTGTCGGCCGATGGTGCGGGCCAGCTCGGCGGACGGCTCGCCCGGCTGGTTCAGGCAGGCCCAGCCGGCCGCCAACTGGTACGCCCGCGGCAGGTCCAGGGCGAGGAGTTCGCCCAGCTTGTCCGCCGGCACGTCCACCCACCGGGCCAGGGCCGGGTCGATGCCGGACGCCCCCTGCTGCTGCTTGAACCGGACGAACCGCGGGAGCAGATACCAGCGGGTCGGCCAGGCGAGCGGGGTGGGGTCGCCGAGTTGGGCCAGCAGCTCGCCCCAGACGGCCGTCGCCTTAGCCGGGGCGACCATCGGCAGCACCACCTCCAGGGCGTTCGCCGTCCGCA
This sequence comes from Gemmataceae bacterium, assembly GCA_046350115.1. Lineage (GTDB taxonomy): Bacteria > Planctomycetota > Planctomycetia > Gemmatales > Gemmataceae > JAXMAZ01. The sequence goes on along the minus strand of JAXMAZ010000009.1, from coordinate 152,692 downwards.
CCAGGTCGCCGGTGCGGACCATCTTCAGCCCGAGTTCGCGGACCGCCGGGCCGACCTTGGCGATGTGGTCCGGCTTCTGCCGCAGGGTCTGTACCACCTTGGTGAACGACCCGGTGGCGAACTCCCGGTCGTCCATCGCCCAGTCGAGGAACTGCTTGACCGCGTCCGTCTTGCTCGACACCCAGGCGGCCAGGGTCGGGTGCTGGAGCGCCTCGGCCGCCTCCTCCTTGGTCCACACCCCGGTCCCGCGGGCCAGCCGGAACACCAGGTCGAACTTCGTGCGGTCGGTCAGCCCGAGCCGCTGCCAGGTCGCCTTCACCTCGTCCAGCGGGCCGCACTCGCCGGTCGCCAGGCAGTCGGCCGCGAACCCGGCGAACGGGACCGTGGCGGCCAGCTCGGACCGCTTCCCGGTGGCCGGGTTGAACCCGACGCAGCCGTCGGCGTAGCAGCCGGCCGGCAGCTCCAAGTCGTCCGCCCCGGCGTCGTACCCGACCAGCCGGGCCGGGCAGGCGAGTGGGTCCGGCTCGTAGGTGCTGAAGGTGAAGTCGTCGAGCAGCCCCGGCGGCAGCGACCGGGTGACGGCGTACACCACCCGGGCCACGTCGTCGGCGGGGGCGGCGACGATGACGCGGGTGGTCGGCGGGGTGCCCAGGAGGGCGGTCAGCACGAACTCCAGCAGGTCGCGGCGGGCCGGGGCGTCGAGCCACTTCTGCACCGCGGCGTCGTCCAGCACGTCGGCCACCGGCAGGTACGGCAGGTCCGGCAGGTCGGCCGGCGAGTCCGGGTCGTGCCGCTGCCACTGCGGGCTGCCCCAGGTCTGGATGGCGAGCTGGGCGTCGGCGGACGCCGGCACGTCCAGCAGGGTGTGGGCGAAGTAGGTGCCGCCGTTCGGGGCGATGTGGGTCAGTAGTCGGCCCGCCGGGGTGTTGAGCAAGGCCAGCCGGACCGGCAGCTTACGGTCGGTCGTGTTCGCCGGCGGCGGGGTGTATCCGGCGGCGGACAGGGCGGCCACCAGCTCGTCCGGCTTGACCCCGGCGGATGTGGCCCGGACCGCGGACAGCCCGACTTGCGGCTCTCGACCCATGAGCGGCCCGGCGGCGTACAACTGCTTCATCACCCACCCTCGGATGCGACCCGGGCTGACGATTCCGGCCGGAGCCGACGCGGCAGCGTTGCGGTTCGTATGCACCGTAGCACGCGATTCGGGCGGCCGCCGAATCGCACCCGCCCGATCGGTCGGGTAATATGGACGTGTGGGTCCGGTTAACACCTGGAGGGCGGGCCATGTTCCGAACTGTGCTGGTGCCCGTGGACGGGACGCCGATCGCCGAGCACGCCATCCCGTGGGCGGTGGCCGCGGCCGGGCCGGGCGGGACGGTCCACCTGGCCCACTGCCATGTGCCCCCGGCCCCGCTCATGGTCGAGGGGGTGGTGATGGCCGACCCGACCCTGGACCAGACGCTCCGGGAGTCCGAGGTGGAGTACCTGACCGACCTGGTCTCTCGGGCGCGGACGGCCGCCCCGGGGGTGACGGTCGACGCCCGCAACCTGGACACCGACGACCCGCCGGCCGACGCCTTGGCGGCGGCCGTGACCGCCACCGGGAGCGAGCTGGTGGTGATGGCCACCCACGGCCGGGGGCGGTTCGCCCGGTTCTGGCTGGGCAGCACGACGGACGAACTGGTCCGGTCGTCCCCGGTCCCGGTGCTCACGGTCCGCGCGGCGGACGGGGACGCCCTGGACCTGACCGCCCGGCGGCACGTCGAGCGGGTGGTCATCCCGCTGGACGGGTCGTCACTGGCCGAGGCCGTGCTGCCATACGCGGCCCGGCTGGGCGGCGTGTTCACGTCCGAGTTCACCCTGCTGATGTGCGTGCCGTCGGGGCAGGCGGCGGGGACCGGCGAGCCGCACCTGGAGCGGGCGACCGCCGCGCTGGCCGCGAAGACCGGCGTCGCCCGGGTAGAGGTGGTCCACAACGCCTCGCCGGCGTCCGCCATCCTGGAGTTCGCCGGCAATTCGCCGACCACCGTCATCGCCCTGGCCACGCACGGCCGGTCCGGGGTCAGCCGGCTGGTCCACGGCAGCGTCGCCGACGAGGTGATCCGCAGGGCGGCCGGGCCGGTGCTCGTGTACCACCCGATCGGGTGACCGGCCCGGTCCGGCCGGCTACGGCAGCTCCAGGCAGGCCATCTCCCGGTGGTTGCGGGCGAACAGTTGCTTGCCGGCCAGGGCCGGCACGTTCCATGTCCGGGCGTCGAACAGCGGGACCGATCCCAACTCGCGGTACTCGGCCGGGTCGGCGGCGACGAGCACCACCTTGCCCTTCTCGCCGGTGACGACCAGCTTGTCCCCGGCGAGGACGATCTGCCCGTTGCCGAAGTCCCCTTCCGCCCACTTCCGTTTGCCGGTCGCCGCGTCCACGCAGACCAGCCGGCCCTCCGACAGCCCGTACAGGTGGCCGGCGGCGAACACCGGGCAGCAGAACCGGGCGGACAGCGAGCGGTTCCGCCAGACCTCCTTGGCCTGCCACTTCTCCCCGGCCTTCGTGACCTCGACCACGGCCCCGCCGTTGGACCGCTCGGACGAGACGAACACCCGGTCGCCGGGCAGCAGCACCGGTTGGGCGCTGTTCATGCCCATGTCGGTCTTCCACGGGAACCGCCACAGCTCGGCCCCGGTCGCCGGGTCGTGCGCCCCCAGCCCGGCCGCGTCGAACACCAGCACCTTCTCCACTCCTGCGAACGTCGCCCGGACCGGCGAGGCGTAGGCCGCCGGGTGCCTGCCGGCCGCCCACAGCTTCTTCCCGGTGAGCCGGTCGTAGGCGGCCACCGCCTGGCCCTTGTTGTCCGCCGGGTTCACCCCGGGGTTGACGAACACCCTCTCCCCGACCACCAGCGGCGACCCGGACACCCCCCATTCGGCCGGCACCGCCCCGTTATCGACGATCACGTTCACCTGCCACCCCGGCTTGCCGGTCGCCCCGTCCAGGCAGACCAGCTCGCCGGCCCCGCCGAGCGAGTAGACCAGCCCGCCGACGACGGCCGGCGTGGTCCGCGGCCCGTCCCCGCCCATCGGCTCGCTCTGCCGGAAACGGGCCGGATAGCCGAACGCCCACCGCTCCCGGCCGCTCGCCCGGTCGTAGCAGACGATTACCTCCTGGTCCCCCCGCTGCTCGACGGTGACGGCCGAGTTGCCGGCCACTGCGATCCCGGCATGTCCGCCGCCGACCGGGTGCTTCCACAGCACCTTCGGCGGGGCCGCCCAGTCGGCGAGGGTGACGCCCGGGGTAGCGCCGTTGCCGGCCGGGCCGCGGAACGCCGGGCTGTCAGTCGGTCCGACCGTCAGGTCGGTGGCATCCGTCGCCTTCGCCGCGCCGGCCAGGTGCTCGCCGAGCAACTGCTCCTCGCTCGGCTCCCAGCGGAACCACAGCCGAGGGGTCATTTGGCCGTCGAACTCCACCTTCCGCACGGATGCGAACCCGGTGGCGATCAGGGCCAGGACGGCGATACTGACACTGACCCGGGTGAAGGTTGAAAATCCGGCGAAGAACAGGAACCAGACGCCGATCACCAGCCCCGCCAGAACCGCCGAGAACTGGAACGCCATCATCACCGGGAAGAGGAACTCCAGCCCGATCTCGTACCGGTTCATCACTACCAGCAGACCCCGGAGGGCGACCGGGACGGCGACGGCAATCGTCGGCAACCACCAGCGACGGATGCGGTTAGAGTGATCGACGGGGGATAACTCGGCGGACATGACGGCACCTCTGGACGGGGACCGCGGGCCACCGAGATTGTACACCAGCCCCGCACGCCGGTAGGGTGTGGCCCGGGCAGCGAACCTCCGGGCGTGTCGCCTGTCCTGTTGATTCGCACCCGGACCGTGCGAGGGACGGCCGACCCCCGGGGCGGGTTCGTAGACTAGTCTGGCCGAATCGGCGTTCAGGTCGTGTCCGTGTTAGCCCTCCCCCGGGCCGCCGGTAGTTACCACTGGATTCGCGCCGCATGGCCGAGCCGCCCCAAACCCGTGTCACCCTTCTGAACCGTCTGAAGGACGGGTCCGACACGGACGCGTGGGTGGAGTTCGTCCGGTTGTACGGCCCGGTCGTGTACGGGTTCGCCCGCAAGCGGGGCCTCCAGGACGCGGACGCGGCGGACCTCATGCAGGAGGTGCTGCGGAGCGTCGCCCGGAACGCCGTCAAGCTGGACTACGACCCGAAGCGGGGGACGTTCCGCGGGTGGCTGTACACCATCACCCGGAACAAGATTTACAACTTCCTGACCGCCCAGAAGAACCGCCCCCGGGGGAGCGGGGACTCCGGGGCGGTCGAACGGCTGGACGCGATCCCCGACCGGGCGGCCGACAAGGACGACGACTGGGACATCGAGTACGAGCGGCGGCTGTCCGCCAAGGCGATGGACCGGGTGAAGCACGAGTTCCAGCCGAACACCTGGCAGGCGTTCTGGGGGACGGCGGTGGACGGCCGGCCGGCCCAGGAGGTCGGGCACGAGCTGAAGATGACCGCCGGGGCGGTGTACGTGGCCAAGAGCCGGGTGCTGGCCCGGTTGCGGGACGAGGTTCAACGGCTGCAAGCCGAGGCCGAAGCGTGGTGACTGAGTGATACCCTCTGCCAACGGTAACAAGACCGGGTGCCCGAGCGGCCAGGCGCTGTCCGGGCTGGTTCACGGCGACCTGCCGGACGACCGCCAGGCCGACCTGGCCGAGCATGTCGGCGGGTGCGTCGGCTGTCAGACCCGGCTGGACGCGATCGCCACCGCCGGCGACCCCAAGCTGTCGGACGTGATCCGCCACATCGACAAGTCCGACCCGCCGTCCGACTCGGCCTTCTGGCAGGCGCTGGGGAACGCCGAGGCGGCCGTCACCACCGCCTTCCCGGCCGCCGCCCCGCCGGCCGACATGAAGCTCGACTTCCTCCAGCCGTCCGACACCCCGGGGGTACTCGGGCGGATCAGCACGTTCGACGTCAAGCGGGTGATCGGCCGGGGCGGGATGGGGGTGGTACTCCAGGCCACCGACCCGTACCTGTCCCGGGACGTGGCGGTCAAGATCCTCGACCCCCAGTTGGCCCACAACGACCTGGCCAAGCAGCGGTTCTGCCGGGAGTCCCGGGCGGCCGCCGCGGTCAGCCACGAGAACATCGTCGGCGCCCCCCGGGGGCCCGCCCCCCCGGCCAGCGGGCTGCCGTTCCTGGTCATGCAGTTGGTCAACGGGGAGTCGCTGGAGCAGCGGCTGCGGCGGGTCGGCCGGCTGACCGTGACGGAGGCGGTGAAGGTCGGCATGCAGGCGGCCGCCGGGCTGGCCGCCGCCCACGCCCAGGGGCTCATCCACCGGGACGTGAAGCCGGGCAACATCCTGATCGAGTCCGGCACCGAGAAGGTGAAGCTGACCGACTTCGGGCTGGCCCGGGCGACCGAAGACCTGAAGCTGACCAAGACCGGGTTCGTGGCCGGCACCCCGCTGTACATGGCCCCGGAGCAGGCCCGCGGGGACGAGATCGACCACCGGGCCGACCTGTTCAGCCTCGGGTCGGTGCTGTACGAGGCGCTGGCCGGCAAGCCGCCGTTCGACGGCAAGACCCCGCTGGCCGTCCTCCGCCGGGTGGCGGACGAGGCCCACCCCCGGCTGCGGCGGCTGAACCGGGACGTGCCGGACTGGCTGGAAGAGCTGATCGACGAGCTGTTGGCCAAGGAGCCGAAGGACCGCATCCAGACGGCGGCCGAGGTGGCAGACATCCTGGCCCAGCACCTGGCCCTGATGTCCCCGCTCGACGCCCCGGCGGCGTGCGGCACCGCGTCCGGGGTGGCCCACACCCGCCGGTCGCGGCGGCACATCTGCTACCGGTCGCTGGCCACGGTCGCGGCGGCGTTCATCGGGGGGAGCGTGTTCGGCGGGGTCGGGGCGTGGATGTTCGCCCCGCCGTGCCCCGGGAACGCCGCCCACGTGGCCCCGGTCGGCGGGGCGCTGATGGCTCCCGAGTCCGTGTCCGGGCGGTCGCCCCTGGGGGCTGCGGCCGGCGGGTTCGGGATGTGGGAGTTCCCCCCCCTCCGGCGGGCGGGGGAGGGCGGGCCGGCCCCGCGGGGGGTGTTCCCGGGGCGGTCCGGGGCGGTCTGGGCGGTCGGCCTGTCGAAGGACGGCGGCACCCTGGCGATGGGCACCGAGAACGGCCGGATCGGCATCTGGGACGTGGCCGCCCAGCGGCTCCAGTTCGACCTGCACCCCGACAAGAGCGAGACGGCGCCGGCCCACAAGGGGCCGGTCTGGGCGGTCGATTTCAGCGCCGACGGCAAGGTGATGATGTCCGCCAGCGACGACGGGACGGTGAAGGTGTGGGACATGGACACCTTCCGGCAGGTCCAGTCGGTGCCGATCGGCAGCCCGCTGCGGTCCGCGGCCATCTCCCCGAACGGCAAGTGGGTGGTGCTGGGCGACCGGTACGGCACCGTCCGGGTGTTCGACCTGAGCATGGACAAGCTGATCGTCGACTTCCAACAGGACACGACGATCAACGCCGTCGCGTTCGCCCCGGACTCGATGAGCGTCGCCTCGGTCGGGACCGACGGGTCGGTGGTGCTGTGGGAGATCCCCCAGAACCAGCAGCAGCGGAAGCGGGTGACGCTCCAGGGGCACACCGGGCCGGTGTACGGGGTGGCGTTCTCGCCGGACGGCGGGCAACTGGCGACGGCCAGTTGGGACGGGACGGTGATCGTCTGGGACGTGAAGTCCGGCACCCCGCAGCGGACCATCCGCGGGGACGAGGACGGGATGACGGCCGTCCAGTTCTCCCCGTGCGGCAAGATGCTCGCGACGGCCAGCCAGGACGGCAGAACCCGCATCTGGAACGCGGACACCGGGACCATGCTGACGGAGTTGGGCCGGCACCGCGGGACGGTCCACACCCTGCGGTACAGCCACGACGGGAACACGCTGGTGACCGGCGGCCGGGACGGGACCGTCCGCCAGTGGCTGGTGGACTGCAAGTAAGGCGAGCCGGTTTTGCGTAGGGTCCGCTGTGCGGACCGTTGGGCACGCCCAACGGTCCGCACAGCGGACCCTACCCAGTTACTTCAGCGGCGAGTAGTCGGTCGGCGCCAGGAGGATCGACTTCACCCCGTCCTTGGCGGTCAGCGACCCGCCGGCCTTCTTCTCGGACGCGGTCCGCGCGGCGTTCCAGTCCGGGTCGTCCCGGAACGCGGCGAACGCCTTATCCCGGGCCTCCTTCGACGGGTGGGCGAGCAGGTAGACGAGCGTCACGTCCCGGCCCTTGCTCCCCTCGGCCAGCGTCCAATACCACAGGTTGGTCATGCCGTGCTTGGCGAACAGCTTCACCGTGTGGTCCCGGAACCGGGCGTTCAGCGCGTCCAGGTTGCCCGGGCTGGTGGTGTACGTCCGCAGCTCGAACGTCCGCGGGGTGGGCGACTGGGTCGTCTCGACGGCCGGCGAGTAGTCGGTGGCGGTCATGAACACTTCCTCGATCTTGGCCACCAGCTTCCCGTCCTTCTCCGACGCCGACGACGCCTTCTTCCACTCGGGGTCGGCGACGAACGCCTTGAACGAGGCGTCCCGGGCCGCCCGGTCCTTGTGGGCCAGCACGTAGTACAGCTTGTTCTCCGGGTTGGGCACCGGCGTCGCGTACCACAGGTTGGTCATGCCGTGCTTGGCGAACAGCTTCACCGTGTGGTCCCGGAACCGGGCGTTTAACGCGTCCAGCTTACCGGGGGCGGCGGTGTACACCCGCAGCTCGAATAGCCGGGTGTCTTTCTCGGCGGCGGAAGCGGCGGCGGCGGTGAGGGCGACCGCAGCGGCGGCGGCGAGGTGCATCGGGCGGCTCCTGTCGGGGATCGGGGTCGGCCAGCGGGAAGGATACCGACCGGACTGTCGGCGGACAGGCGGCGCAGAAAATGGGCGGGCCGCGGAGTTACCCCCGCGGCCCGGCTTCGGATGGCGTGTCGTGTTACTTGAGCGGCGAGTAATCGGTCGGGACGAGGAGCTGGGTCCGTGGGGCCGGGGTCTCAGTCAGCGCGACGATCGCCGACACGAACCCGAGAGCCGGCGAAGCGTCTGGGGCTTGCCCGCGGGCCGTCACCTTCGGCCGGGCGACCAGCACGACTCGGGCGATCTCGGCGTGCCGGGTTGCCGGCACCCACACCCCGACTTGCTCGCCAGACCCGATCGGTTCCCCGTGTTTGAGCGTCTTGACTTCGAACACCCGCCGGCCGGCCGCTTCCACGGCTTTGTCCGTCCCGAGCGACCCGACCAGCGGGAAGTCGGCGATGTGTTCGACCAGCCGGCCCTGCCGCTCGGAGGACCGCTTCACCTGGAGCCACTCGCGGTCCGTGGCGAACCCGGCCCAGGTGGTGGTGCGGGCCGCCGCCGACGGGTAGGAGACCAGGCTGACGACCCGGTCCGGCTCGTCGTCCCCGGGCACCCAGAACCCGTGGCAGGTGACGCCGTGCCGCTCCATGAGGCGGACAGTGTGGTCGCGGAACCGGGCGTGAAGCGCCTCCAATTTACCCGGGGCCGCGTAATAGGTGCGGAGTTCGTACAGCCGGCCGTCGGTCGCTTGGGGGAGGGCAGGCTGCGCGTACACCGCCCCTGCGGCGGCGAACGCCGCCACCCCAATGATGGTCCGAAACACGACTAAACTCCGGTTGCAGGCCGCGATTCGCGCCGGCGTGCGGCGCGGGGCCTGCCAGGGTCTACCGGCCCGGACGACCCGGGCTGACAGTGAACCGGTCGGGCCGTCCCGGCCGGTGTACCCTGACTGGTTGCAACCGGTGTGCCGATCAGAAGAGTTCTCGGAGGACGCGGCCCCGGCTCGCCGGGAACGGGCGGCCCAAAGTGTCGTGAATCTCGGCGTCCGGCGATACGCCCAGGGTGTCCAGGATCGTTGCCGTCAGGTCTTCCGGCCGGACCCGGCCATCCTTCGGGAAGGCGGCCTGCTTGTCGCTCGCCCCGACCACCGCCCCGCCGCGAACCCCGCCGCCGGCCAGCGCCACCGAGAACACGTTCCCCCAGTGGTCCCGCCCGCCGGCCGGGTTCAGCCGGGGGGTCCGCCCGAACTCGCCGGTCCAGACGACCAGGGTCGAGTCCAGCAGGCCGCGGTCAGTCAGGTCGTCGAGCAGGGCGGTGTACGAAGCGTCGAGCAGAGGGAGCAGCTTCTTCACCGCCGGGCCGTTCTGGGTGTGGGTGTCCCAGTGGCCGTTGTTCGGGGCATCCGGCACCCGGGTCCAGTTCACCCGGACGAGCGGCACCCCGGCCTCGACCAGCCGACGGGCGAGCAGGCACGCCTGGCCGAAGCGGTGCCGGCCGTACCGGTCACGAACGGCGGCCGGCTCGGCCCCCAGGTCGAACGCCTTGCGGGCGGCGGCGGACGCGATCAGGTCGTAGGCCCGGCGGGTGTGGCCGTCGTAGGCGGCGGGCGGGCCGGTGCGGTCGAGCTTGGCGAAGTGGGCGTCCACCGCGTCCCGGAGGGTGCGGCGGCCGTCGAACCGGGCCGGCGGGACATCATCCGGCAGCCCCAGCCCCGGCACCTGAAACCCGGCCGCCGACGGGTCGCCGGTCAGCAGCCACGGGTCGAACGTCCGGCCGAGGAACCCGGCGTCCTGCCCCGGCCAGGTGAGGTTGCCGTCGTTGGCCGCCTGCTCCGGCAGGGTGATCGCGGCCGGCAACGACCCGCGGCCGGGCAGTAAGCGGCGGACCAGCCCGCCGAGGCTCGGCCAGTCGTTCGGGGCGCCGGGCTTGGCGTTCTCCACCCCGGCCGGGGCGTGCGGCCGGCCGGTGGTCATGTAGTACCCGCTGGACGAGTGGGCCGGGTCGCCGGTCTGGACCGCCCGCAGGACGGCGATCCGGCCGGTCCGCTTCGCGGTTTGGGGCATGTACTCGCCGACGATCAGCCCCGGGGTGGCGGTGCGGATCACCCCGAGGTCGCCGCGGATTTCGGGCGGGGCGTCCGGCTTCGGATCCCAGGTCTCGTGCTGCGGCGGGCCGCCGAGCAGGAACAGTTGGATGCACGCCTTCGGCTTCGCCGGTGGGTTGGCGGCCCGGGCCTGGAGCAGTCGCGGCAGGGTCAGGCCGAACGCCCCCAGCCCGCCGACGCGGAGCCACTCCCGGCGGGATAGGCCGTCACAAAGCGCGGCAGGGTCGGCGTGAAGTGAGAGCATCGGGCGCCCGGGGTGGGGAGGGGGCGGTCGGCGGGATGGCAAGTTGCCACTGGCAGGTCGGTCGGGGAGCTATTATGATCGCCCGCGGTCCGGCTGCGAAGCGAAATCCCACCCCAGCGGCCGCCGCCCACTCGCCTCCCCGAGGAACACTCACCGATGCCCCGCACATTGCTCCGCACCACGGCCCTGGCCGCCGCCGTGCTGGCCGCTCCGCTCGCGGCCGCCGACCCGACCCCGCCGCCCGGGTTCACCGCCGCCTTCAACGGCAAGGACTTCACCGGCTGGTACGGCTGGCCGATCCACGCCAAGGGGGCCGCCCCGGCGGACGTCGCCAGGATGTCCGCCGAGCAGCTCCAGGCGAAGAAGGCGGAGTGGACGGCGGACGCCAAGAAGAACTGGCAGATCGACAACGGCGAGCTGGTGAACCACGGGAAGGGGGCGTACCTGACCACCGAGAAGGAGTACGGCGACTTCGAGCTGCTGATCGAGTGGAAGATCGCCCCGACGGTGGACAGCGGCATCTACCTGAAGACGATGCCGCAGGTGCAGGTGTGGGATCCAACTCAGGCCGACCCGGGCAACCTCGGCAAGGCGAAGGGGAGCGGCGGGCTGTGGAACAACAGCGCCGGGTCGCCGGGCAAGGACCCGCTCGTCCGGGCGGACAACCCGCCGGGCCAGTGGAACAAGTTCCGCATCCTCATGGTCGGGGAGCGGACCACCGTCTTCCTGAACGACAAGCTGGTGGTCGACCACGCCCGGATGGAGAACTTCTGGAAGCGGACGAAGGGGGCCGCGAACCCGTTGCCGGTCAAGGCGCCGATCATCCTCCAGACCCACGCCCCGGAACTCGAGATCCGCTGGCGGAACATCTTCGTCCGGGAGATCCCGGCGGACGAGGCGAACAAGATCCTGGCCGACAAGGTCGGGGACGGGTTCGCCACCGTGTTCAACGGCAAAGACTTCGACGGCTGGCAGGGGGCGACCGCCAACTACGAGGTGGTGGACGGGGCGCTGCGGTGCAAGAAGGGGAAGGGGGGCGTGCTGTTCACCAAGGACGAGTACGCCGACTTCCAGGTGGCGCTGGAGATCAAGCTGCCGAAGGACGGGAACAACGGGCTGGGCATCCGCTACCCGGGCAAGGGGGACGGGGCGTACTCCGGGATGTGTGAGCTGCAGGTGCTGGACGACAACTACTCGCACAAGATCGACCCGCGGCAGGCGCACGGGTCGGCCTACGGGATGGCGGCCGCCGCCCGCGGCTACCAGCGGCCGATCGGCGAGTGGAACTTCCAACTGGTGACGGTGAAGGGGCCGACCATCCAGGTCGAGCTGAATGGCAACCTGATCCTCGACACGGATCTGTCGAAGGTGACGCAGTACATGGCCAACTCGCCGCACCCGGGCAAGGACCGCACCAGCGGGTACTTCGGGTTCCTCGGGCACAACGACCCGGTCGAGTTCCGCAACGTGCGGATCAAGAAGCTGAACTAACCACTCACAAAGCCCACCCACGATCGTGGGTGGGCTTTCTTCCATTCACTCCCCCCACCCGACACCACCCATGACCCAACGTATCACCCGCCGGTCCGCGCTCAAAACGGCCGCCGCCGGCCTGGCCGCCCCGCTGTTCGTCCGCAACTACGCCACCGCCGCCCCGGTCGAGACGCTGCGGCACGTCAGCGTCGGGGCGTCCGGCATGGCCTGGTCGGACATCAGCTCACTGACCAAAGCCAGCAAGCACGTCAAGATCGTCGCCGTTGCCGACGTGGACGACAACCGCACGGCCGACGTCCGCAAGGCGTTCCCGGACGCCAAGGTGTACGCCGATTGGCGGGAGATGTTCGAGAAGGAGCAGTTCGACACGGTCAACGTCTCCTGCCCGGACCACATGCACGCCGCCCCGATGATGCGGGCCATCCGGATGGGCAAGCACGTCTACGGCCAGAAGCCGCTGACCCAAACGGTGTACGAGGCCCGCAAGCTGACCGAGGCCGCGGCCGCCAAGAAGGCCGTCACCCAGATGGGCATCCAGGTCCACTCGGCGGCCGAACACCGGTCCGTGGTCGCCACCATCCAGAGCGGGGCGATCGGGAAGGTGAAGGCGGTCCACAGTTGGAGCGGCAAGGACTGGGGCGACAACAAGCCGAAGCCGACCCGGACCGACCCGGTGCCGGCGAACCTGCACTGGGACCTGTGGCTCGGGGTGGCGGCCGACCGGCCGTTCATCGGCAACGGGTACTACCACCCGGGCAACTGGCGGAAGCGTTTGGACTTCGGCACCGGCACGTTCGGGGACATGGGGTGCCACATCCTCGACCCGGTGTTCGGCTCGCTCGGGGTCGGTAACCCGACCTCGGTCACGTCCGTCGGGGACGCCCCGGTGGACGTGAGCTGGGGGCTGAACTGCCAGGTCGAGTTCGTCTTCCCGGGGACGCAGTTCACCACCGACCCGGTGTCGCTCACCTGGTACAACGGGGACCGCCGGCCGCCGGAGAGCGTGGCCAGGCTGGTGGCCCCGCACAAGCTGCCGAGCCAGGGGTCGATCTACATCGGCACGGACGGGGTGATGTTCTCCCCGTACATCGGGATGCCGATCCTGCTGCCGGCGGACAAGTACGCCGGGCACAAGCTGCCGAACCCGGGCGGCAAGAACCACTACCTGGAGTGGGTGGAGGCCGTCCGCGGGAACGGGACCACGTCCGCCCCGTTCAGCTACGCCGGGCCGCTGACGGAGATGGTGCTGCTCGGCTGCCTGGCCACCCGGTTCCCGAACGTCTCGCTGACGTGGGATCCGAAGCGGATGAAGGTGACGAACCATGAAGAGGCCAACCGGTTCGTCCGCCGGGAGCGGCGGAAGGGCTGGGAGGAAGAGGGGCTGTAACCCCGTAGGGCAGGTAGAAGCTGGCTCTGCAGCGCCGACCCGCCGGACCGGGCAGGACGCGATTGCCGGTCCGGCGGGTCGGCGCTGCAGAGCCAGCTTGACCCGCCCTACGCTTTCAGCCTTGCCGCGTATTGCTTGCGGAACTTGGCCACCTTCGGGCTGACCACGAACGCGCAGTACGGCTGGGCCGGGTTGCCGCGGTAGAACCCCTGGTGGTAGCCCTCGGCCGGGTAGAACGTGGTAGCCGCGGCTACTTCGGTGACGATCGGGTTCGGGAACACGCCCTCCGCGGTCAGGTCGGCGATCACCTGTTCGGCGGTCGCCTTCTGCTCCGGCGAGTGGTAATAAACCGCCGACCGGTACTGCGGGCCGACGTCGTTCCCTTGCCGGTTCAGCGTGGTCGGGTCGTGGGTGGCGAAGAACACCTCCAGCAACTCCCGGTACGACACGGCGGCCGGGTCGAACGTGACCTGGACCACCTCGGCGTGGCCGGTGTCCTTCCCGCACACCTGCTCGTAAGTCGGGTTCGGGACGTGCCCGCCGGTGTACCCGGACACCACGGACTCGACCCCCCGCATCTGCTCGAACACCGCCTCGGTACACCAGAAGCAGCCGCCACCGAACGTCGCCACCTCGCGGGCCGGACCGGTCGCCATGACTCCCCCTCCGGGCCGCGGCGTGCGGCCCCGTCCCATCTTACACCCCGGTCAGGAACATCCTTACGGCGGTCGTGAACTCGGGCGGGGTCTCCAGGTTGCTCAGGTGCCCGGCGGCTGGAATCTCCATGTACTCGGCCCCGGGGATCGCGGCGGCCATCGCCTTCGCCCCGGCCGGCGGCGTGACTTTGTCCTCCGATCCAACCAGCACCAGTGTCGGCACCCGGATGCCGGCCAATCCGGGCCGGGCGTCGGGCCGGTCCCGCAGCGCGGCCAGCCCGGCCTTCACCCCGGCGACCGATTGCCCGGTAGCGACCCGTCGCACCTCGGCGGTCACCTCCGGCCGCCGTTCACGGGTGGCCTCGCCGAGCAGGTTCGGCAGCATCTTGTCGGCCACAGCGGCGGCCCCGCCGGTCCGGGCCAGCTCGATCATCGCCGCCCGTCCCGTCTTCCCTTCCTCGGTGTCCGGCTCGGCCTTGGTGTCGGCCAGGATCAGCGCCCGTAGCCGATCGGGGTGTCGGCGGGCGAACGCCAGGGCCACGTACCCACCCATCGACAGGCCGCCGAGGACGACCGGCCCGGACGCGCCGATCCCGGCCAGTAGGTCGGCGACCGCGTCGGCCATCGAGTCGACCGACCATCCTGCGGCCGGCAGGCCGCTTTCGCCGAACCCGTACAGGTCGGGGGCGATCACCCGGTATCGGTCGGCCAGCCCGAGCTGCGGCGCCCACATCTCCCGGCACAGCGGGAAGGCGTGCAGCAGCACCAGCGGCGGCCCGTCCCCGGAGTCGGTGTACGCGATCGCCGGGGTTCCGCCGGCCGGAGTCCAAACAGGCATCCCGTTCTCCCGGATTTCGGGGTTAGAACCGCCCCACCCTTGGGTAAGATTAGCTGTGCGGCCGCACTCCCACCAACCTGCCGCCCGAAAACCGCAATGACCTTCCGACCGCTCCCCGTTCTCCGGGCCGCCGTCCCGCTTTTCGTCCTTGCCGCCGGGTGCGCCCGCCCCCAGCCGGCGCTCGCCCCGACCAAACCGCCCGACGTGGTGGTCGCCTCCCCGACCGTCCAGGAGGTCAACGACTACGAGGACTTCACCGGCCGGACGGAGGCGTTCGAGGCGGTGGACATCCGCGCCCGGGTGACGGGGTATCTGACCAAGATCGAGTTCAAGGACGGGGCCGACGTCCGGCAGGGCGCCCCGCTGTTCCAGATCGACCCGACGCTCTACCAGGCCGAGGTGGACCGGTCCAAAGCCACCCTCGCCCAGACGAAGGCGCTGGTCAAGCAGGCGGAGGCGGAGCTGGACCGGGCGAGCAAGGACTTCGCCCGGGTGATCGGGTCGCAGGCGGTCAGCCGGGAGGAGGTGGACCGGATCACCGGGGAGAAGGCGAAGGCGGCGGCCGCCCTGACCGCCGCGGAGGCGGCCGTCGGGGTGGCCCAGGCGTCCCTGCGGACGGCCGAGCAGAACCTGGCCTGGTGCCGGATCACCGCCCCGCTGTCCGGCCGGCTCAGCCGCCGGTCCATCGACCCGGGGAACCTGGTCAAGGCGGACGACACGGTCCTCACCTCGATCGTCGCCACCGACCCGATCTACGCCAACTTCGACGTGGACGACCGCACCCTGCTCCGCATCCGCCGGCTGATCCGCGAGGGGAAGGTGACCAGCGCCCGGGAGCGGCAGGCCCAGCTCCAGATCGGCCTGCCGGACGAGGACGGGTTCTCGTTCACCGGGGTGATCGACTTCGCGGACAACAAGCTGGACCCCGGCACCGGCACCCTGCGGGTGCGGGCGACGGTCAAGAACGAGTCGGTGAACAACAACCGGCTGCTCACGCCGGGCCAGTTCGTCCGGGTGCGGCTGCCGATCGGGGTGCCGCGGAAGGCGGTCCTCGTCCCGGAGGAGGCGCTCGGCACCGACCAGGGGCAGAAGTTCGTGTGCCTGGTCCGGGAGGTGACGACCGACAAGGGGGAGAAGGCCCACGAGGTGGCGTACCGGCCGGTCAAGGTGGGTCAGGCGTTCGGGCCGCTGCGGGTGATCGAGTCCGGGGTGACGGACGCCGACCGGGTGATCGTCAGCGGCCAGCAGCGGGTGCGGCCCGGGGCGAAGGTGACGCCCAAAGAGCCGGCCGCCGCCGCCAAGGCGAAGGCCCCGCCCGCCCAGCGGCCGTCCCCGCTGCCCCCGCCGAAGGTGGCCGGCTGACCCCTCCCGCTCACTCTCCCGCCGCTGCGACATGGCGTCCTTCTTCATCGACCGGCCGATCTTCGCCACCGTCCTGTCGGTCCTCATCACCCTGGCCGGCGGGCTGGCCGTCGGCACCCTGCCGCTCGCCCAGTACCCGGTCGTCACCCCGCCCACCGTCCAGGTGGACTGCCAGTACCCCGGGGCCAGCTCGAAGGTGGTGGCCGAGACGGTCGCCGCCCCGATCGAGCAGCGGGTGAACGGGGTGGAGGGCATGATGTACATGTCCTCCCAGTCGACCAGCGACGGGTCGTACACCCTGTCCGTCACGTTCGAGCCGGGGACCGACCTGAACCTGGCCCAGATCCGGGTGCAGAACCGGCTCAACCTGGCCCAGCCGGAGCTGCCGGACGTGGTCCGGGCGACCGGGGTGACGATCCGCAAGCGGTCCCCCGAGCTGACCCTGACCGCCAGCCTGAACTCGCCGGACGGCAAGTACGACCAGTTGTACCTGAGCAACTACGCCCTGACCCGGATCAAGGACGAGCTGTCCCGGGTGGAGGGGATCAGCGACGTGACCATCTTCGGCCAGCGCGACTACGCCATGCGGGTGTGGATCGACCCGGACAAGCTGGCCGCCCGGGAGCTGACCCCGCTGGACGTCGTGAGCGCGGTCCGCGGGCAGAACGCCCAGGTGTCGGTCGGGCACGTCGGCCAGCCGAACGGGGCCGCCGGCCAGCCGACCCAGGTGCCGCTGTCCGTCGTCGGCCGGCTGACCGACGAGGCCGAGTTCGGCGACATCGTGGTGAAGGGGACGAAGGACGGGAAGCTGGTCCGCTTGCGGGACGTGGCGCGGGTGGAGCTGGGGGCCAAGGCGGAGGACGTGGCCAACCGGTTCGACCGCAAGCCGACCATCGGGCTGGCCATCTTCCTGCTGCCGGACGCCAACGCCCTGGCCGTGGCCGACGAGGTGAAGGCGAAGGTGGCCGAGCTGAGCAAGGACTTCCCGGACGGGATGCGGTACGAGATCGGGTACGACACCACCCCGTTCATCCGGGAGTCGATCGGCGAGGTGCTCAAGTCGCTGCGGGACTCGATCATCCTGGTGGCGATCGTGGTGCTGGTGTTCCTGCAGAGCTGGCGGGCCGCCCTGATCCCGCTGGCGGCCGTGCCGGTGGCGATCGTCGGCACGTTCGCCGCCATGTGGGCGTTCGGGTTCGGGCTGAACAACCTGACCCTGTTCGGGCTGGTGCTGGCGGTCGGCATCGTGGTGGACGACGCCATCGTGGTGGTCGAAGCGGTGCAGCACCAGATGGACCTCGGCCACCCACCCCGGGAGGCGACGGTCATCGCCATGGGCGAGGTGTCCGGGCCGATCGTCGCCGTCGGGGCGGTGCTGGTGGCGGTGTTCCTGCCGTGCGCGTTCTTCTCCGGGATCGTCGGCAGCTTCTTCCGCCAGTTCGCCCTGACCATCACCGTGTCGGCCGTCATCTCCACGTTCAGCTCGCTCAGCCTCAGCCCGGCCCTCGCAGCGTTGCTGCTCAAAGGAAAAAGGAAAAAGGAAAAAGGAAAAAGTACGATCCAGACCCTGCTCAACTTTTTCCTTTTTCCTTTTTCCTTTTTCCTTTCGGCCTTCGGCCTCGCCGGCCGTGGGTACGTGTGGGCGGTCGGCAAGCTGATCCGGGTGCCGCTGCTGGTCGTGCTGGTGTACGCCGGGCTGCTCGGGCTGACCTACTGGGGCTACCTGCGACTGCCGACCGGGTTCATCCCCCAGCAGGACAAGGGGTATTTGATCGCTAGCATCCAGCTTCCGGACGCGGCGGCGGCCGAGCGGACCCGGGCGGTGATCGACCAGGTGTCGGCCATCGCCCTGGACACCCCCGGGGTGGCCCACGTGAACGCCATCGCCGGCAACTCGTTCGTGCTCAGCGCCTACGGGTCGAACTTCGGGTCGATGTTCATCATCCTGGACGGGTTCGACAAGCGGCGGTCCAAAGACCTGCACGCGGACGTGATCGCGGCCAACCTGCGGGCGCGGTTCGCCCGGGGGGTGCCGGCCGCCCAGGTGAACGTGTTCCCGGCCCCGGCGGTGTCCGGGCTGGGCCGGGCTGGTGGGGTCAAGCTGATGGTCGAGGACCGGGGCGACCTCGGCCCCCGGGCGCTGGCCGGGCAGACGGATAATCTGGTCGAGAAGGGCAACCAGCAGCCGTCCCTGACCGGGCTGTTCACCTCGTTCAATGTCAAGTCCCCGCAGGTGTACGTGGACGTGGACCCGGCCGCGTGCGCCTCCCAGGGGGTGAACCCGCTCGACCTGTACGCCACCATGCAGGCGACGCTCGGCGCCCGGTACGTGAACGACTTCAACCGGTTCGGCCGGACCTGGCAGGTGAGCGTCCAGGCGGACCAGCGGTTCCGGAACAGCCCGGACGACATCCGCAAGCTGAAGGTGCGGAACGCCCGCGGCCAGTTGGTGCCGATCGGTGCGGTGGCGGACGTGAAGGAGGTGGCCGGCCCGCTCGTCTTGTCCCGGTACAACATGTACCCGGCGGCGGCGATCAGCGGGAACGTTAGCCCGGGGACGAGTAGCGGGGACGGGCTGGCGGTGCTGGAGCGGCTGGCCGCCCAGGAGCTGCCGGACCGGATGGCGACCGAGTGGACCGAACTGGCGTTCATCGAGAACCGCAGCCGGGACACCGGGCTGAGCGTGTTCGCGGCGGCGGTGGTGGCGGTGTTCCTGATCCTGGCCTTCCTGTACGAGAGCTGGGCGCTGCCGCTGGCCGTCATCCTGGTGGTGCCGCTGTGCGTGTCGGCGTCGCTGGTCGGGGTGTGGGCCGGCAAGCAGGACGTGAACATCTTCACCCAGGTGGGGTTCGTGGTGCTGATCGGGCTGGCGTGCAAGAACGCCATCCTGATCGTCGAGTTCGCCAAGCGGAAGCGTGCCGAAGGGCTGGACCGGCGGGCGGCGGTGCTGGCCGCCTGCGACCTGCGGCTGCGGCCGATCCTGATGACCTCGATCGCGTTCATCCTCGGGGTGCTGCCGCTGGTGCTGGCCCACGGGGCCGGGGCGGAGATGCGAATCGCCCTGGGCACGGCCGTGTTCGCCGGGATGATCGGGGTGACGGTGTTCGGGGTGTTTCTGACGCCGGTGTTCTTCGTGGTGGTGGACCGGCTGACCGAGGGCCGGCTGTTCCACCGGCCGTGGGTGCGGCGGGCGGCCGACGGGCTGCGGTGGGCGGTCGCGCTCGGGTTTGTCGGCCCGCTGGTGCGGAAGGCGGCGTCGGTCCGTGTGCCGCAAATGAGGCCGGAAGGTGTACTAGCGTCATCAAGCCGGCTCTGCGGCGTCCGACCCGCCGTGATGGCAATCGCTCGTAGCCGGGTGCGGCGGGTCGGCGCCGCAGAGCCGGCTTGACCGCCCTACGGGGAAGACGAAGGGGGCGATGTGTTCGCACGGTTCTTCATCGGCCGGCCGATCGCCGCCGCGGTGCTGTCCATCATGATCACCCTGGGCGGGGTGGTCGGGCTGGTCCGGCTGCCGGTCGCCCTGTACCCGGAGATCACCCCGCCGACGGTCGAGGTGTCCGCCGCCTACCCCGGGGCGAACGCCCGGGACGTGGTGAACGCCGTCGCCGCCCCGCTCGAACAGCAGATCAACGGGGTCGAGGGCATGATGTACATGTCCTCCACGTCCGGGAACGACGGCTCCTACGCGCTAACCGTCACCTTCAAGCCGGGCACCGACCTGAACGTCGCTCAGGTCCTGGTGCAGAACCGGGTCAACCTGGCCGAGCGAGTGCTGCCGGAGATCGTCCGCCGCCGCGGGGTGACGGTGAAGAAGAAGTCCACCGGCCAGTTGATGATCATCAACCTAGTCAGCCCGGACGGCAGCCGGAGCGACGTGGACCTGTCGAACTACGCCACCATCCAGCTCCGGGACGAGCTGAGCCGGCTGGAAGGGGTCGGGGACATCCAGTTCCTCGGCCAGCGGGACTACTCGATGCGGGTGTGGCTGGACCCGGACAAGCTGGCCGGCCGGGGGCTGACCGGGCAGTCGGTGGTGCAGGCCGTCACCCAGCAGAACGCCCAGGTGGCGGCCGGGTCGATCGGCCAGCCGCCGGCCCCGGCCGGGCAGACCTTCCAGTACACGATCAACACCCTCGGCCGGCTGCAAGACGGCCGGAACAGTTCTCGGAGATCGTGCTCAAGGCCGACCCGGACGGCCGGCTGGTCCGGCTGCGGGACGTGGCCACCAAGGTGGAGCTGGGGGCCGTCGGGTACGACCAGGTGTGTACCCTGGACGGCAAGCCGTCGGTCGCGCTGAGCGTGTACCAGTTGCCCGGCAGCAACGCCCTGGAGACGGCCCGCCGGGTGAAGTCAAAAATGGCCGAACTGAAGGGCCGTTTCCCCGGCTGGCTGGACTACGCCATCGTGTACGACACCACCCCGTTCATCGAGGAGTCGGTGTCGGAGGTGTTCACCACCCTGCGGGATGCGGTCATCCTCGTGGCGATCGTGATGCTCGTGTTCCTCCAGAGCTGGCGGAGCGCGATCATCCCGCTGGCGGCCGTGCCGGTGGCCATCGTCGGCACGTTCGGGGCGATGGCGGTGGCCGGGTTCAGCCTGAACGCCCTCACCCTGTTCGGCTTGGTCCTCGCCGTCGGGATCGTGGTGGACGACGCGATCGTGGTGGTCGAGGCAGTCGAGCACCACATCGAGCACGGGCTGACGCCGCGGGAGGCGACCGTCGCGGCGGTGAACGAGGTGGCCGGGCCGGTGATCGCCGTCGGGCTAGTGCTGGCCGCGGTGTTCGTGCCGTGCCTGTTCATCACCGGCATCGTTGGTCAGTTCTACCGCCAGTTCGCCGTCACCATCGCCGTCTCCACGCTGATCTCGGCGTTCAACTCGCTCACCCTCAGCCCGGCCCTGTGCGCCCTGCTGCTTAAGCCGAAGGAGGGGCGGACCCGGGAGCCGCTGCCGAGGCTGTTGATTGCCCTGCTGTTCGCCGCCGCCGGGTTCCTGGCCGTCCGGCACTACGCTGTCGAGCTGACCCCGGCGGCCGAGTGGCTGCAACGGCAGGTGCCGGCTGATCTCTCCTGGTACGCGTCGGCCGTGTGGCCGTGGGTGCTGCCGGCGATCGGGGCGACCCTCGGACTGGCCGTCGGCTGGCTGGTGCGGGTGGTGGTGAACCGGCTGCTCGGCTGGGTCTTCCGGGTGTTCAACCTCGGGTTCGACGCGGCCACCGGTGGTTATCTGCTGCTGGTTCGCTGGCTGCTCCGGGTGACGCCGCTGGTCCTGCTCGGGTACGTCGGGCTGGTGTATCTGACGTTCGACACGGTGAGTAAGGCTCCGGTCGGGTTCATCCCAACGCAGGACAAGGGCTACCTGTTGGTGAACGTCCAACTGCCGGACTCGGCGTCCCTGGCCCGGACCGACCGAGCGGTGAAGGAGGTGGACGTGATCGCCCGGGGGTTGCCCGGGGTGAGCCACACCATCGCCGTCGCCGGCCAGTCGCAACTGCTCGGGGCGAACGCGGCCAACTTCGGCACCGTGTACGTGATGCTGGCCGACTTCGCCGATAGGCCCGGGCCGGACGCCACCGCCGAGGTGATCGCCGCCCGGCTTCAGGAGGCGTGCGACGAGCGGATCGCCGGGGCGGTGGTCCACGTGTTCGGCGCCCCGCCGGTGGACGGGCTGGGAGCGACCGGCGGGTTCAAAATCATGCTGGAAGACCGCGGCGACCCGGACCCGAAGCGGCTCCAGGCGGCGGCCGAGGACGCCGTCCGGGACGGGAACGACCAGCCCGTGCTGAAGGGCGTGTTCACCGGGTTCCGGGCCGACACCCCCTGGCTGGAGCTGCGGCTCGACCGGGAGCAGGCGGAGGCGACCGGGGTGTCCGTGGCCGAGGTGATCGGCGAGCTGCAGGTGCTGTTCGGCTCCCTGTACGTGAACGACTTCAACCGGTTCGGCCGGACCTGGCAGGTGAACGTGCAGGCCGATCCGCGGTTCCGGGACGACGTGTCCGACCCGCGGAAGATCACCGTCCACACCCGGACCGGCGGGATGGTTCAGTTGGCGTCGTTCACCGAGGTGCGGGAGGTGACGGGGCCGGTGATGATCACCCGGTACAACCTGTACCCGGCGGCGGCCGTCACCGGCGGGCCGGCCCCGGGGGTCAGCTCCGGGCAGGCGATCTCGACCCTGGCCGCGGTCGCCGACCGGGCGTGCGGGACGGAGATGAAGGCCGAGTGGACCGAGTTGGCCCTGCTCCAGCTCCAGTCCGGGCGGACGGCGATGTGGGCGTTCCTGCTGTCCGTGGTGCTGGTGTTCCTGGTGCTGGCCGCGCAGTACGAGAGCTGGGCGCTGCCGCTGGCCGTCATCCTGGTGGTGCCGATGTGCCTGCTGTCCGCCGCCGCCGGGGTGCTGATGGCCAACCAGGACGTGAACATCTTCACCCAGGTGGGGTTCGTGGTGCTGATCGGGCTGGCGTGCAAGAACGCCATCCTCATCGTCGAGTTCGCCCGCACCCGGCGGGAGGCCGGGGCGACCCGGTTCGCAGCCACGGTCGAGGCGTGCAAGCTGCGTCTTCGCCCCATCGTGATGACCAGCGTGGCGTTTATCCTTGGGGTGGTTCCGCTGATCGTGGCCGAGGGGGCGGGGGCGGAGATGCGGCGGCTGCTCGGCACGGCCGTGTTCGCCGGCATGATCGGGGTGACGGAGTTCGGCATCTTCCTGACGCCGGTGTTCTTCCTGGCCATCCAGTGGGCGACGGACAAGGTCCGCGGGAAGGTAGATGGTGCGGCGTGCGGTCCGCTGTGCGGACCGTTCGAGCGGCCGAACGGTCCGCACAGCGGACCCTACTTCGATGCCTTCAGGAACGCCACCAGGTCGGCCAACTCCTGCTTCGACAACTGCTGGTCGAACCCGCTGGGCATGACGGACACGGTTCCCGGCTTCACCTCCTCGATGTCCCGCCGGGGGATGCGGACCTCCTCGGTCGCGCTCACCGCCAACACCACCTCGTCCGGCCGGTCGTCCCGGAGCACCCCGCTGACCGTCCGCCCGTCGGCCGTCGTCACCGCCACCGGCTCGTAGCTGCGGACGAAGCTGGCATTCGGAAAGACGATCGCTTCGAGCAGGTCGCGGTCGGACCGGATGCCGCCGATCCGGGTCAGGTCCGGGCCGACCTTGCCGCCGACGTACCCCATCTGGTGGCAGGTGATGCACGCCGCCTTCGGGCCGTTGAACACCACCTGCCCGCGGCGAATGTCCCCCGTCGGCAGGTCGGCCAGGATGGCGGTCAACTTCTCCCGCTCGCCGCCACGGTCGGCGTCCAGGGCCGCGTACAATTTGGCGGCCTCGCCCCGGACGGCCTCCGGGTATTTATCCAGGATCGGTCGCACGACCTCCGCCCGCACCCCGGGCCGCACCTTCGGGTCCGAGAGGGCGGCGACGAGTGCCCGGCCGACCTCCGGGTCGGCCGAGCGGGTGAAGGCGTTGAGCAGCTTCGGCAGGTGGATCGGGCCGGCCCGCGGCTGCCGCTCGGCCAGGGTGCGGAGTTGGGCCGGGGTGAGCTTCGCCCGGGACAGGATTTCGACCGCCTCGGGGATGTAGGTGGGTCGGTCCTCGGCGGCGTCGAACCGACCGATCAAGAAGTCGAACAGCTTGTCGTTCACTTCGGGTAGCCCGCCGGGGATGGCCGTCAGGGCGGCCATCGCAACCCCGGTGGCGATGTCAGACTCGCCGACCCGGCGCAGCTCATCGGCCAGCCTTGACGGGAACGACCGGCCGGCCGGGAACGCCTTGATGGCGGCCACCGCAATGGGCGTGTTCCCGTGCCGCAGGGCTTCGATCAGGGCGTCCTGCCAGGCGGGCGGAATCTCCTTCAGCCCGGACCGGGCCATCGCCTGGAGGGCGACCTGGTTGTTCTGCGGGGTCGGCTTGCCGGTGTTCCGGGCCGCGTCGGCGATCACCTGTTGGACGGCCGGGTTGGCGGACAGTTTCGCCAGCCGGTTGACCAGCTCGTCGTGTTCCAGGTTCGTCACCGGCTTGGCCAGCCGGTCGCGGAGGCCGGGGGCCAGGGCCGACGCCCAGCCCGGGTGTTTACCGAGCACCCACCACGCGGTGGCCTTCAACTCCGAACTAGGCGAGTCGAGGGCGGCCAGCACCGGCTCCGGCTTCAGCCCGCCGTCTCGCATCTGATCGAGGGCGGTGATGGCCGCCCGTTGAATCAGCGAGTCCGGGGAGGACAGACCGACGGCGGTCGCCTTCGGGTCGCCGATCTCGATCAGGGCGAAGGTGAGGGCATGTTGCAACGCCCGATCGGTGACGCCGGCGTGGGCCGTGAGCAGGACCGGCGCCGCGGCCGGGTCGCCGATCCGGCCGAGCGCCTCAGCCGCCACCCGGCGGACGTGCGGCGGGTCGGACGAGGCCAGCTTGGTGAGCGCTGGCACGGCAGCTTTGTCCCGATACAGCCCGACGACGTGGGCGGCGACGTGGCGGACCGATTCGTCCGGGTCGGTGAGCGCCTGGCGGGCCGTCGGTAGCCCTGTGCCAGTCGCTTGCAACTCCTGCCGGCTGGCCGCCCATACCGCCTCCCGCCGCTGCCGGATCGGGTCCGGCTTCGTCGGCGCGGGACTCGGGTTCACCTTCCGCAACCGGTAGATCGCCCCGCCGATGTCCGGCTTGACCAGCTGCGAGGTCGGGCAGCAGAGCTTGTACCAGCCGCCGGTGTCAACCACCAGCAGCGACCCGTCGCGGTCCTCGATCACGTCCGTCGGGTGGAAGTCGAGGTTGTCCGAAGTAAGGAAGTCGCTGTCGAGTGTCTTGTACGTCGCCCCGTTCGGGACGAGGACGTGCCGTGTCACCCGCCGCTGGTTGAAGCAGCAGGCGAATAGGTTGTCCTCATACGCATGACCGAACTGGGTGTGCTCGTACCGGTGCAGCCCGCACGGGGCGGCGGCACCCAGGTGCGTCATCACCGGCATCAGGTCCGGACCGGTCCACGGGTGGGCGTACACGGGTGCGTGGTCCTTGCCCCACACCCCGCCGTAGACCGCGTGGATCAGCCCGTCCCGCCGGCCTTTGCCCGGGTGCTGGAAGAAGGTGGTCGTGAAGAGGCGGTCGCCGGTCGGGGTGAACGCGACATCCACCGGGTTGTCCATGCCGCCGGTCATCACCGGCTCGACCCCGGTGCCGTCCGGCCGGGCGCGGAAGACGTGGGCCGCCTTTGTGACGAACGGCTTGCCGTTCACAGTGTACCGCTGTTCGGCGAACGCCCCCTTGGTCCAGTAAATCCAGCCGTCCGGCCCGGCGTAGGGGCCGTGCAGGTCGTTGGCGCAGCCGGTCAGTGTCTTGCCGTCGAACCACGTCTCCCGCTTCGCCAGCTTGCCGTCCGACCCGGGGGTCAGCTTGGTGATGGTCGGCGGCGCCCCGACGTACACTGCCCCGTCCTTCCACATCACCCCCTGCGGCAGCATGAACCCGTCGGCGAACACTTCCGATTTCTCGAACCGTCCGTCGCGGTCGGCGTCGGTCAGCTTCAGCAATCGGTGCGGCAGTTCCGCGAGCTGCTTCTTCACGTTGTCGTTGGTGCCGGACGCCTCGGTCACGTACAGATGGCCAACGTCGTCGAACGCAGCCGCCACCGGGAAGCGCACCACCCCCGGCCCGGCTATCAGCTCGACCGTGAACCCCTCCGGCAGCGTGAAGTTGTGGCCGTTGAGCGCGACCTGATGCGTCTCGGGCGAGGGGCGGGGCTGAACCCCGCCGCCAGGGACGGCCCCCACTGCGGCGAACGCGGCGACGAGCAGCAGTCGGCTCACGACAACCCCTCCGATTGACCGCCGCTACTGTACCGCCCGGCCGGGCGGTTTTCCGCTTGATTCCCCGGCCGGTTCCCGCGTCAATGAGGGGGCACACCTGGGAAGGGAACGACCGTGACCGCTCGTCTTGTTGCTCTCGCCGCCGCGGCCCTGGTCGCGGCCGGGCCGACGTTCGCCGCCGACCCCTTTCGGTTCAAGGACGGGGACCGGGTCGTGTTCCTCGGCAGCACCCTAATCGAACGAGAGCAGAAGACCGGCCACTGGGAGTACGCCCTGACCGCCAAGAACGCGGACGTAAACGTCACGTTCCGCAACCTGGGGTGGAGCGGGGACACAGTCTGGGGCGAGGCCCGCAACGGGTTCGACGAGTCGCCAAAGGGGTTCGAGCGGCTGGTGATGCTGACCAAGGAGTTGAAGCCGACGGTGATCATCGTCTGCTACGGGCACAACGAGTCGTTCGCCGGGCCGGCCGGGGTGGCGAAGTTTGCGGACGGGCTGAACAAACTGCTCGACGCCCTCGCCCCGACCCAAGCCCGGATCGTACTGATGACCCCGACGCCCTTCGAGAACACTCCACCGGTGACGGACGCGGGCGAGAAGAACGTCACGCTGACGGCGTATTGCCAGGTCATTCGGGATGCGGCAACCAAGCGCCAGCACGGACTGTTGGACATGTGGGCCGTCATGCCGCCGGGGGAGGGTGCGCTGACGGACAACGGGTTGCATTTGACCCCCGACGGATACAGGCGAACGGCGGCGGTGTTCGGCCCTGGGCGAACCACCGAGAACGCCTCACTACTCGCCGCAATCGCTCGGAAGAACGAGCTGTTCTTCCACCGCTGGCGGCCGCAGAACGAGACGTACCTGTTCGGGTTCCGCAAGCATGAGCAGGGTAAGAACGCGGCCGAGGTGGTGGCGTTCGACCCGCTCGTCGCCGAAGCCGAAAAGCGGATCCAAGAACTGAAAACCCAACCCACGTAGGGTCCGCTGTGCGGACCGTCGAGCGCTTCCCCGGTCCGCACAGCGGACCCTACCCCCGATCCCACCCCCTGCGCACCCTCGCTCTGTTCGCTAGCCTGTTTGTCGCCGCCCCGGCGTTCGCCCAGCGGGACGCCAAGGTGCCGGACCCGGACCCGGAACTCGAGCGCAAGACGTTCGTCGTCCCGGACGGGTTCGAGGTCAACCTGTTCGCCGCCGACCCGATGCTCGCCAAGCCGATCCAGATGAACTTCGACCCACAGGGCCGGCTCTGGATCGCCGCCAGCGAGACGTACCCGCAGATCAAGCCGGGCCAGAAGGCCAACGACAAGGTGCTCATCCTCGAAGACACCGACGGGGACGGCAAGGCGGACAAGACGACGGTGTTCGCCGACGGGCTGCTCATCCCGACCGGCGTCGCCCCCGGTGACGGCGGCGCCTACGTCGCCGACAGCACCGACCTGGTTCACTTCAGCGATCCGGACCCGGCCACCGGCAAGGCCCGCACGAAGCGGATCGTGCTGAGCGGCTTTGGCACCGAGGACACCCACCACATCCTGCACACCCTCAAGTGGGGGCCGGACGGCGGGCTGTACATGAACCAGTCGGTGTACATCCACAGCCACGTCGAGACCCCGCACGGGGTCCGCCGGCTGAACGCCGGCGGGGTGTGGCGGTTCGAGCCGAAGACCGGCAAGCTGGACGTGTTCGCCCGCGGGTTCTGGAACCCGTGGGGCACCGCCTGGGATAAGTGGGGCAACGCCTTCGCCACTGACGGGGCCGGGTTCACTGGTATCAACCAGCTGTGGCGGGGGGCCGAGTACGAGGCCGGGTACAAGGTGACGCGGCCGCTGCCGGGGCTGAACCCGGGCAGCCCGAAGTTCTGCGGGCTGGCCGTGCTGAGCGGCCGGCACCTGCCGCCGGAGTACGACGGCAACCTGGTGACGAACGACTTCCGCGGGCACCGGGTCTGCCGGTTCAAGGTGGTGCCGGACGGGGCCGGGTTCGCCAGCGTCGAGCTACCGGAACTGATCCGCAGCAGCCACCCGGCGTTCCGGCCGATCGACGTGGCGATGGGGCCGGACGGGGCGGTGTACGTGGCCGACTGGTACAACCCGATCATCCAGCACGGCGAGGTAGACTTCCGCGACCCCCGGCGGGACAAGACCCACGGCCGCATCTGGCGGATCACCGCCAAGGGCCGGCCGCTGGTACAACGGCCGAAGCTGGCCGGTGCGAGTGTGGCCGAACTACTGGAGCAGCTGAAGGCATCCGAGGACTGGACCCGGCAGATGACGCGGCGGGTGTTGGCGGAACGCGGGCGTGAAGCCGTTCAGCCCGAGCTGAAGCGATGGGTCGCCTCACTACCTGCCGAGGCCGATCGCGCCCGCCTGGAGGCGGCCTGGGTGGGCCATTCGATCGGGGTCGTTGACCCGTTCCCGGTGGAATCGCTCGTCAAGTGTGGCGACCCGAACGCCCGGGCCGCTGCCGCCCGTCTGGTTGCTTCCGCGACGGACTACATCACCCGACCGAACATCCTCCCGGTGCTGAAGGCGGGGGCGGCGGACGAACACCCCCGGGTCCGGCTGGAAGCGGTTCGCGGCCTGGCGATGACTCGGGAGGTACTCGACTCGCAAGCCACCCTCGCGGCCGATGTAGCCACCTCTGTCCTGGAAAAACCTATGGACAAGTGGCTCGACTACGCCCTCTGGCTGACGCTGCGGGAACTCGCCCCGCACTGGCTGCCCGAAGTCCAGTCCGGCAAGCTCGACTTCGGCGGCGACCCGAAGAAGTTGGTGTTCGCCCTACAGGCGGCCGGGTCAGCGGACATCGTCGGCCCGCTGCGGCGGTTGCTCGACACCGGCAAGGTGACGGGCGACCGTGAGGTCGAGGTGTATACCCTGCTGGCCAAATACGGCGGGCCGGCCGACCTCGGCCGCGTCGTCGAGCAGGCCAACGTCCGGCACGACCAGGAACCCGTTGCCGCCCGGCTGTTGGCCGCTGCTGAGGAAGCGGCCCGCACCCGGAAGGTCGGCCCCCCGGCCAGCACCGGCGCGCTCTATTTCTTCCTCGACAATCACACCGGCCCGACCCGCCAGGCCGCCGCCCGCCTCGTCGGGTTGTGGAAGGTGGAGGGGATGCGGCCGATGCTCGAACACCTGGCCAACGGCAAGCCGCAGGTGAAGCCGGTGTCGGACGACGACCGCCGGGCCGCGTTCGACGGATTGGCGTCACTCGGCGGGCCGAAGGGCATCGCGTTCCTGGCCGGCTTCACGGACTACGCGCTGCCGAAACACCGGGCCTGGGCGGTGGCCGCCCTCGCCCGGCTCGACCTGAAGCAAGGTGCGGCCAAGGCCGCCGGACTGCTCAACACGCTCGACCCGGCCGACCTGTCCGAACTGCTGACCGCCATCCTCGGCCGGTCTGGCGGGTCGATGGCGCTGACCGCGGCGGTTCCGGGCCAGGCCCAGGTCAGCCCGGACGCGGCCCGGATCGGGGTGCGGGTGGCGAAGGCGGCCGGCAAGGACGGCGAAGCCCTGGCCGCGGCGTTCACGAAGGCGGGTAAGCTCACCATTACCCGCTGGACGCTCGCCGGAGCCGACCTCGACAAGTTCCTCGCCGACCTGCCGACCGCCGACCCGGCCCGCGGCGAAAAGCTGTTCCGCCGGGCCGACCTGCAGTGTCAGAAGTGCCACGCCGTCGCCGGGGCCGGCGGCCAGGTCGGGGCGGAGATGACCAGCATCGGGGCCAGCGCCCAGCCGGACTACCTGGTCGAGTCGCTGCTCAACCCGAGCGCCAAGATCAAGGAGGGGTACAACTCGCTCACCGTCGCCACCGAGGACGGCAAGGTCGTCACCGGGATCAAGGCCCGGGAGTCGGACACCGAACTGGTGCTGCGGGACGCCGACGACAAGCTGGTGACGATCCCGAAGGCCGACATCGCCTCGCGCAAGGACGGCAAGTCGCTCATGCCGGACGGGCTGGTCGATTCGCTCACCCGGCAGGAGTTGCTCGACCTGACCCGGTTCCTGTCCGAACTCGGCAAGGGGGCGTTCGCGGCCAAGCCGGGGCAGACGGTCCGCACCTGGGAAGTGTTGCAACCGACCCGGGAGGCATTCGCCCTGCTCGGCCGCAAGGGGTTCGGGGCGATCGCGACCGAGCCGGGGCTGACCTGGGCGCCGGCGTACAGCCTGGTGTCCGGCGACCTGCCGGCCGCCGACCTGCCGACGGTGCAGGTGAACCGCGAGTCGCCGAAGCAGGCGGCCGTCCGGTTCCGGGTCGAGGTGACAACGCCCGGAAGGGCGCGGCTGGTGATCCCGGACCCGACCGGCCTGGCCCTGTGGGCGGACGGGGTGCCGGTGGAGGCGGCGAAGGAGGTGGTACTCGACCTGACCGCCGGGGTACGGACGATCACAGTCGGCGTCGAGCCGGGCCGGCGGTCGGCACCGGTGCGGGTGGAGCTGGCCGACGTGCCGGGGTCGCCGGCCCGGGTGCGGCTGGTCGGTGGGAAGTGACACCACACACCGCAGGGCACCGAGCTCCAGTGCAAGGGGTCGTGTGCCCGCCGATTGCGTGATGGGCCATCCTGGGGATGGCTTCTTCAGGCGGATTCGCCGGATCTGAAGTTCAGCGGCAGTTGCCCCGCCGGACAGGTGTGGGCCGACGACGGGCGAGGCGGCAGAGGCCGGCGCAACTCCGCAGTCTACAGAGAGTTGAGTGCGGCGCGGTATGCAAGAGAGTGGAGTATGCCCGAGAGGATTTGAACCTCTAACCTTCGGCTCCGGAGGCCGAATTGAAGACGCTACAACTCCTTCTGGGAAAGGCACTTCCGAAGCGGCTCCTGTCTCACTGGCCCTCCCACTGGCCCAGTCTGATCCGATCGACGCAGAACTGGCCCGTGTGGTAAACGCATGGCCGACCCTTCCCGAGCCGATTCGCCGGGCGGTGCTGGCGCTGGTCGACTCGTTCAGCTCGGGAACCAGTGGCTGATGACCAAGGTCGTTCCCCACGATCAGTCAACGGTGTCGACCGACGAGCTTGTCGTCCTCCTCCCGTCGCAGCCCACGGCCCGATCGATGGGCCGTGGGCTGTTCACCGGCCGCCCTCCGCATGCCGTTCCGCCGGCCCATTCTTCTGGCCCACATCATCCGACGCAGCAACGAGTTGGACCCCGAACCTCACACAAAACTGACGAGAAACCCCACACAATGCCTTCCTGCAACCGGTAGGACGGCGACCAGTGGTCCGTCACGCTCGATTTGACGGACGGCTCCATTCGGAATGAGGCCTTGAGTGCGGGGTCGGCCCCGAGCGACCGCCCCGCGCTCGGGCGGTCGCTCGGGGCGGCGTTGCCACCGCAGCCGCGAGGGCCGGTCGCGCCGAGGCCTTCGCGGCGGGCATGCGGGGGTGGGCGGTCGAACCGAGGAGCACTCGGCGGATTGCGTCCCCCGCCGGTCACGCCTTCGGGTCCGGGACCTTCGCCCGGAGGTCCTTGTCCCCGGCGAGCAGGGCCGCCTCGACCTCCTTGCCGATGAGCCGCGGCCGGCCCTTGAACGACGCCCCCCACTTGGCGCCCAGCCAGCCCAGGTCGTAGTCCCCCTGGTTGGTCACCTTCCGGTGAACGATCGACCAGTCGCCGGTGGCCGAGAGGGCGACCTCCATCTCCGACTCGTGAAGCCCGTGCGACGCGCCGTGGCAGAAGAAGGCGGCGAAGTGGTGGGTCTGATCGTAGCCCTTTCCGTTCGAATCGAAGAACTGCTCGTTCAGCCCGTTCGGCCCGTCACCGCCCGTCCCCTCGATCGGGGCCTTCTCGTTGTCGGCGTCCCCCAGCCCGACCTTCGCCCAGAACCGCCCGGTCGGGCTGTAGACGCCGGTGTAGGCGAAGCAGAACACCTCCGGCACGTCCTTGCCCAGGACCGCGTTGGTCTCCAGCATGTTGCCGTTGGCCCAGGAGCTGCCGAACTTGGCGAGCAGGGTGATGAAGTCGAGGGTGGTGCCGAGGGACTTGGCCGTGTGTCCCTTGCCCGGCCCGTTGATGGCGTAGTCGCGGGCGATCAGCGGGAAGTAGTTCCCCGCCTCCTCCACGCCCGCCCCGGCCCACTCGCGGAGGGCCTCCTTGGCCCAGTTCGTCGCCTCGATCTGGTCCCTCGCGGTGTTGCCGACGTAGGCCGTCTTGGCGTAGCCGGTAAACGGCTTCGACGGGTGCATGTTGGTGACCTCGAACGTGTGGCCGCTGTTCCGCAGCCGGTCGATGACCCACGGCCAGGTGCCGCTGGAGGTCATGTCGGCCTTCAGCCACTCGACCACGTTCGCGGTCGTGTACGTGAACCCCATTTGCCGGCTCCGTTGGGTGATTCGGGCGGGATCGCGATGCCGGAGTGAGACCGCAAGCCGGTCCGGAGGGCGCCACCCCGCTAACAGACTAATCGGCGAGCCGTACGCACCCGCACGGAAACCGGACCGGCCGTCGCGATCGTCGATGGGCTAACGGTGCCGGGCCTCGCCCGGGCCGAGCGGTCGTACCCGGCCGGTGTGCCGGCTGTCAGCCCAGCAACTCGGTCACCTCCGCTCCCGGGGCAAACTGACCTCCGCCGGGAGCACGACTGAGGTGTGAGTTGGGGAAGAATGGGCTTCCGTCAACGTTGGAACCGACAGGGCGTTACTGACAAGCCGGGCGGTCGAACGGCGAGACAACGGCGATGAAACAGGGGAGCAATCGGCGAGACAACCGAGGGGTCATTGGCGGCCGACAGATCCACGTCATCGACCGGTCCGGCAACGGGTTGCGACCGGAGGCCGCTGGCCAAGTCCAGGGATATGTCCAGGGAAAACCCAAGGGAAAAGTCCAGGGATCGCTCGGGGGATCGGTCCAGGGAAAAGTCCAACCCTCCATCCCTCTTGATCCTAATCCTAACCCTTCAGAGACTTCCTCACTTCGTTCAGAAGTCTCTTGCGGCGAGCCGCTGGTCGCGGCTTCCTGAATTGCTTACGTGGTCGCCAAAGTACAGGGTGTCCTGCTGGGATCCTCCAGTGGCCGCCGAGTCCGGCCGGAATGCGGGTGGGATCTGGCGCCGATGTAAACTGGTGGTTGCTCCGGTCTGCACTCTGGGCTTCTACCAAAGTGTAAGAAGTTGATCGACAAACGGGGTGTGACTCGGCGCAATTATAAGAACCCCCTCATCCGCTCAACTCATCCCATCTCCCGGCCGAAATCAGAACTGTCTTGAACCGTCTACCCACGGGGTCATCGGATGGAGCCGCGCCCCGGTCGAACTCCCGTCGCCCGGCTCCTCGCGACTGCCCTCACCGTCCTGGTCGCGGCCGGGTGCACCACCGCACCGGAGTGCGACCGGGCTACCGTTTCCCAGAAGGTGCAGGAACGGTTCGGCCGGCCGGTCGGCACGGGGCCGTGTCCCGACCGGGCACTGGTGCCAGAAGGGTTCGAGACCGGCAAACCGATGGCCGAGGACCAAGCTGTACTCGTCGCCTTGTACAACAACGCCGCCTTCCATGAGGCTCTCGTCGAACTCGACCTGACCCGGGCCGACCTGCTTCAGGCCGGACTGCTGCCGAACCCCGAGTTCGTCTACTTTTGGGGGGAACCGAACAAGCCGCTCAAGTACCTGATCGACTTCCCGATCGAGGCCATTTGGCTCCGCCCGGTCCGGCTGAAGGTGGCGGCGGCCGAGAACGCTCGGGCGTGCGACCGGGTTACGCAACTGGCCCTCGATCTGATCCGGGACACCCGCACCGCCTACGCCGACCTGCGGCTGGCCCACGACCAACTGAAGGTGACGACGCTGTCGGTCGAGCTGCGGGAGCGCGTGGCCGGGCTGGTCGAGACCCGGTTGAAGGCCGGGGACGCCAGCGCCCTGGAGTTGTCCACCGCCCAGATCGACACTTTGCAGGCGGCCCAGGAACTGACCCGTGCCCGGTACGAGGTGGCGGCCGTGCAGGAGCGGCTGCGCAACCTGACCGGGCTGTCCCGGTTCCCCCAGCCACTTGTTCCGGACGACGTCCCGTTCGACCCGCGAACGGACGCCACGGTCGATCGGCTGGTATCGGAGGCGATATCGAGCCGGCCGGACGCCGCTGCCGCTGTCGCCGCCGCCGCGGCCGCAGGCGAGCGAGCACGGGTGGCCCGGCTCAGTTGGTTCCGGGTACTCGGCATCCTGGACGCCACCAGCGGGCGGGCGTCTGGGCACGAGTTCGGCCCGGCCGTCCGGCTGACCGTCCCGTTGTTCAACCACGGTCAGGGGCTGACCGCCCGGGCGGACGCCGAGTTCGAGCAACTGTCCCGCCGGCGGCAGACGGTGCACGACCTGATCGTCCAGGACGTGCGGACGGCGTACGCCCGGTATCAGCAGGCCCGGGCCGAGCTGGACCTGCTGCGGACCAAGACCCGGCCGGAGGTGGAGGCGAACATCCGCCGGGCGGAGTCGGCGTTCCGGGACGGGAACGCGACTTTCCTGATCGTTCTGGAGGCGAACCGCCAACTAATCGCCACTTACGCCAGGGAGGCGCAACTCGCCGCCGACCTGCGGCGGGCGTGGGCCGAACTGGAGCGCGGGGTCGGGCGGAGGTTGGGGGCGCTGATCCCGACTGTCAGTCAAGACGCTGGCGGCATCCCCGTGAAGCCGCAGTGAACGCTGCGAGTTATGAGCAAAGTCTTATCTGTACGGCTATTCCCTTCCTTCTCCGGCTCGTTTATACCGATGGCATCTCCCCCCTGATTGCAAGCCCTATGTCCTACCGCAGCGGCGTCGTCACCGGGGTTGTCGCGACGCTCCTGCTCGCCGCGGCGGCCGTCGGTGGGTGGTGGCTGTTGACTAACGGCCCCGGCGCGACGGCGAAGGCCGACTCGCACGCCATCCCGGCGACGGTGCCGAAGCCGTTCAAGGAGGAGCAGGCGACCGGCGTCACCCTCACCCCCGAGGCCGAGGCACGGCTGGCCGTTCGCACGGCGACCGTCGAACGGAAGTCAGCCGGCCGGGTGCGGGTGTACGGCGGGGAGGTGACGCTCCCGCCCGGTCGGGCGGTCGTCGTGTCGGCGCCGCTGGCGGGTGTGCTCA
The DNA here is from genome assembly GCA_046350115.1 of Gemmataceae bacterium. GTDB lineage: Bacteria > Planctomycetota > Planctomycetia > Gemmatales > Gemmataceae > JAXMAZ01. Next base: position 117,924 of record JAXMAZ010000009.1, on the reverse strand, counting down.
AGCTGGCCGGCGTCGTCCCGGCCCCGGGGCAGGCGGTCAAACGAGGGCAGCCGGTGTTTCACCTGTTGCCGCTGCTCGATCCGGTCGGACGGGCCAACCTGACCGCCGCCAAGGTGGACGCCGACGGTCAGGTGGAGTCGGCCCTGGAGCAGCAGCGAGCGGCGAACGTCGCGCTCGATCGCGCCCGTAAGGTGCTCGCCGGCGGGGCCGGCAGCCAACGGACGGTGGACGAGGCCCAGGCCCAGGTGGACATCACCACCAAGGCAGTCGGAGCGGCGACCGCCCGCCGCGACCTGCTGAACAAGGTGGTCGGCCAGGCGGAGAGTGGGACCACCGCCCCGGTCCCGGTGGACGCCCCGGACGACGGCGAACTGCGGGCCGTGTCCGCCCTGCCGGGCCAGACGGTGCCGGCCGGGGCGGCGCTGTTCGAGGTGGTCAACCTGGACCGGGTGTGGGTGCGGGTGCCGGTGTACGTCGGCGACCTGCCGGACCTGGACCCGGCCGCCCGGGCGGCAGTCGGCCCGCTGACCGCCCGGCCCGGCGACCCGACCCGCCCGGCCGCCCCCGTGACCGCCCCGCCGGCCGCCAACCCGGCCGCCGGCACCGCCGACCGGTTCTACGCCCTGGACAACCGGGAGACCAAGTACGCCCCGGGCCAGCGGGTCGGGGCGACGCTCGCCCTCAAGGGGCCGGCGGACGCGCTGACGGTGCCGTGGCCGGCGGTGGTGTACGACATCCACGGCGGCGGGTGGGTGTACGAGAAGACCGGCGACCGCGCCTACGCCCGCCGGCGGGTGGTGGTCCGGTACGTGGTCGGGGACACCGCCGTGCTGGCGTCCGGCCCGGTCCCCGGGACCGCCGTCGTGACCGCCGGCGCGGCCGAGCTGTTCGGGACGGAAACCGGGTTCAGCAAGTAGCCGAGCCGGGAGCGCGAGCGACCGGGCGAGCGGCAACGACCGCGGCCCGGGTCGGGGGAGCCGCGGAGCGGCGGCCGTGTCTAGCCCACGGCGGGAGCCGTGGGAACTGCCCCACCCCACGCCCGTAGCCCCGGTAGGGGCGCCCGACGAACGCCCCTGCCGGGGCTAACCATATTGTTGTCGCGGGAGCCCACGGCTCCTGCCGTGGGCTAGACACGGCCGCCGCTCCACGGCTCCCTCGCTGGATGGTGTTGTTGCGGCGACGCTTGGTCGTTCACGCTCCCGGCTCGCCTCTAACCCACACGCCCCATGCTCACCTGGCTCATCTCCACGTCCGTCCGGCTGCGGGTGGTCGTTCTCGCCCTTTGTGTGGTGCTGATCGTCATCGGGTCGCGGTCGATCCGCCGGGCGCCCTTGGACGTGTTCCCCGAGTTCGCCCCGCCGGTGGTCGAGGTCCAGACCGAAGCCCCCGGCCTCTCGACGGAGGAGGTCGAGAGCCTGGTCACGGTCCCCATCGAGAACGGACTCACCGGGCTGCCGGGGGTCAAAACCGTCCGGTCGAAGTCGGTCCTCGGGCTGTCCCAGGTGGTGCTGATCCTGGACACCGCCGCCGACCCGATGCGGGTCCGGCAGATGGTCCAGGAGCGGGTGGCGTTCGAGACGCCCCGGCTGCCGGTCGTTGCCCGCCCGCCGGTCATTTTGCAGCCGCTGTCCACCACCAGCCGGGTGATGAAGATCGGCATCTGGTCCAAGACCCTCTCCCAGCGCGACCTGTCCGAGATCGTCATGTGGACGGTCCGGCCGAAGCTGATGAGCGTCCCCGGGGTGGCGAACGTGGCCGTCTGGGGCCAGCGGGACCGGCAGTTCCAGATCCTCGTCGACCCCGACCGGCTGCGGGCCAACGGGGTGTCGCTCGACCAGATCACCCGGGCCGGCACGGACGCGGTGTCGCTGGACGCCGGCGGGTTCGTGGACACCCCGAACCAGCGGTTCGCCGTCCGCCACCTGCCGCCGGTCCGGGACGCGGACGACCTGGCCCGGACGGTGGTCGACTTCCGCGGCGGCGCCCCGGTCCGGCTCGGGGACGTGGCCGATGTCCGCATCGACTCCCCGCCGCCCATCGGGGACGCGATCATCAACGACGGCCCCGGCCTGCTGCTCATCGTCGAGAAGCAGCCGCAGGCGAACACGCTGGAGCTGACCCACCACGTCGAGGCGGCCATCGAGGCGCTCCGCCCCGGGCTGAAGGACGTGGAGGTGGACCCGACCATCTTCCGCCCGGCGACGTTCATCGAGCGGGCCATCGACAACCTGACCCACGCGCTGGTGGTCGGGTGCGGGCTGGTGGCGGTCATCCTGGTCGCGTTCCTATTCGACTGGCGGACGGCGGTCATCAGCCTGACGGCCATCCCGCTCTCGCTCGTCGCGGCCATCCTGGCGTTCACCTACTCCGGGGCGACGATCAACACGATGGTCCTGGCCGGGTTAGTGATCGCGCTCGGCGAAGTCGTCGACGACGCGATCATCGACGTGGAGAACATCGCGCGAAGGCTACGACAGGCGGGCGACGACCCGCAACTGGCGGCCCGCTCCCCGTTCCACATCGTGTTGGACGCGAGTCTCGAAGTCCGCAGCGCGGTGGTGTACGCCAGCCTGATCGTGGTGCTGGTGTTCCTGCCGGTGTTCTTCCTGGACGGGCTGGCCGGCGCCTTCTTCCGGCCGCTCGCCCTGGCGTATGTGGTGGCGATCCTGGCGTCGCTCTTGGTCGCCCTGACGGTGACGCCGGCCCTGTCGTACATGTTGCTCACCGGCCGCACCGGACACCGCGAAGAAGCGCCGCTCGCCCGGCTGTTGAAAAACCTGTATCGGCCACTGCTGCCGCCGCTGGTCGCCCGGCCGTACCTGTGCGTCCTGGCCCTGGCGCTGGCGTTCGGCCTGTCCGGGGTGGCCGCCAGCCGGCTCGGCCAGGAGTTCCTGCCGCACTTCCAGGAGACCGACTTCCTGATGCACTTCGTCGAGAAGCCGGGCACTTCGATTGAAGCGATGGACCGAGTGACGATCCAAGCGAGCAAAGACTTGCGGGCCGTCCCCGGGGTGCGGAACTTCGGCTCCCACGTCGGCCGGGCCGAAGTCGCCGACGAGCCGGTCGGGCCGAACTTCACCGAGCTGTGGATCAGCATCGACCCGAATGCGGACCACGCCACGACTGTGAAGAAGATCGAGGAGGTGGTGTACGCCTACCCCGGGCTGTACCGGGACGTACTCACGTACCTGCGGGAGCGGATCAAGGAGGTGCTGACCGGGACCGGGGCGACGGTCGTCGTCCGGCTGTACGGGCCGGAGCAGGAGGTGCTGCGGGCGAAGGCGAAGGAGGTGGAGGCGGCGATGAAGGAGGTGCCGGGCGTCACCAACCTGAAGGTCGAGCCGCAGGTGCTCATCCCGCAGATCGAGGTCCGGCTGCGGCCGGACGCGGCCGAGCGGTACGGCTTAACCTCCGGGCACGTCCGCCGGGCGGCGACCACGCTGCTGAAGGGGCAGAAGGTCGGGGAGGTGTTCGAGGGGCAGAAGAAGTTCGCGGTCATGGTGTGGGGGGTGCCGAGCACCCGGGCCGACCTGACCGCGGTCCGGGCGCTGCCGATCGACACCCCGGCCGGGGTGCAGGTCCGGCTCGGGGACGTGGCCGAGGTGGCGGTGGTGCCGGCGGCCAACGAGGTGAAGCGGGAGAACGCCAGCCGCCGGCTCGATGTCACGTGCAACGTCGCCGGCCGCGACCTGGGGTCCGTCGCCCGGGCGATCGAGGAGAAGGTGAAGCAAATCCCGTTCGACCGGGAGTACCACCCGGAGATCCTGGGCGAGTACGCCGCCCGGCAGGAGTCGACCCGCCGGCTGTACGCCCTGGCCGGGCTTTCCCTGGTGGGCATCGTTCTGTTACTGTTCGTCGACTTCGGCGCCTGGCGGCCGACGTTCCTGGTGGCGCTGACCATCCCGTTCGCCCTGATCGGCGGGGTGGCGGCGGTGCTGTTGACCGGGGGCGTGCTGTCGCTCGGGTCGCTGGTCGGGTTCGTGACAGTTCTGGGCATCGCCGCCCGGAACGGGATCATGCTGGTGTCCCACTTCCGCCACCTGGAGGCGGACGAGGGTGCCCCGTTCGGGGTCGGGCTAGTCCTGCGGGGGGCTGAAGAACGCCTCGCCCCGATCCTGATGACCGCGTTGGCGACGGGCCTCGCGCTGCTGCCGCTGGCGATCACTGGGAACAAGCCCGGGCAGGAGATCGAGTACCCGCTGGCGGTGGTCATCCTCGGCGGGCTGGTGACGTCGACGGTGCTGAACCTGTTCCTGCTGCCCCCACTGTACGCCACGTTCGGTCGGCCGGTCGGGCCGAAGGCGGAGGCGTGAGCCGGTGTCGGGCGGGTCCACGCAGTGGGCGTCCGCCGAGCAATGGCTGAGGCTGTCGGCGGGCCTCGAAGGCTCGGCACCGCCCACCCTGGCGGCCGACGCAGGGTTCGCGGAAAGGAGTCTCGCCGCATGGCCGAACGGAATCGGGTGTGGGCGGTAGCGGTATTGGCCGCGGCCGCGGTGCTGTTCGGGGTCCGGCTCGGGGACCGGGCGGTGGTGTCCGAGGAGGTGCGGTGGGCCGAGGTCGCCCGGGAGATGCGGGCCACCGGCGACTACCTGCACCCGACCCTCAACGACCACACCTACTACGACAAGCCGGTCGGCTCGTACTGGCTGATCGTCGCCGCCTCGCACCTGACCGGCGAGGTCGACGAGACGGCCGCCCGGTTGCCGGCCGCCGTCGCCGGGTGGACCGGCGTGCTGCTGGTGATGCTCCTCGGCCGGCGCCTGTACGACCCGCCGACCGGCGTCCTGGCCGGGGCGGTGCTGGCGACGGCGTGGGGGTTCGCGTTCTACAGCCGGCGGGCGACCGCCGACGCGGAGACGGTGACGGGGGTGCTGGCCGCCGTCTACCTGTACGCCGTGAACCGGGACAGGCCGGCTGCGCCGTGGGTGGTCGGACTGTGGCTGCTGATGGCCGCCACCTCGCTGACCAAGGGGCTGCTCGGGTTCGCTCTGCCGGGGGTGGTGCTGGCCGTCCACGGCACCTGGGCCGGGCTGGCCGACGCCGACGGGATCAGCCTCCAGGAGAGGCTGGTTGGCGTGGTGCGGGGGAACCGGTGGCTGCTCAACCGGTGGACGCTGGTCGCCGCCCCGGTCGGAGTGATGGCGTACCTGTTGCCGTTCGTGCTGTCGGTCTGGCACACCGGGGCGACCGACGGGCTGGCGATGGTGTGGCGGGAGAACGTCCGGCGGTTCGTCAACCCGCACAACCACGCCGGGCCGGTGTACCTGTACCTCGGGGTGATCTGGGTGCTGGCCGCCCCGTGGGCGGTGTTCCTGCCGGCCGCCGTCGTTCCCCCGCCGCGGCCGGCCCGGACCGACGGGGACCGGCTGGCCCGGGCGTTGTTCTGGGCGGTGTTCGTGTTCTTCACCCTGTCGGCGTCCCGGCGGAGCTACTACCTCCTGCCTGTGCTGCCGGGCGTCGCCCTGCTGGTGGCACGGACGCTGGCCGCCCCGGCGGAGTCGCTCCGGCCGGTCGCCCGGACGTTGCGAGCTGTGGGCTGGGTGGCATTCGGCGCGGCGGTCATCGGGGCCGGGGCGGTGTTGGTGCCGCCGGCGTGGCTGTCCGGGCCGTACAGCCGGTTGCCGGAGCTGCCGGCCCTCTGGATGTTCGCTGCCGGCTGGTTAGTCGGTCTGGTCGCCCTCGGCTGGGCGGTTCGCTCTCAGCGGCGGTTGCCGGGGGTGGCGACGGCGGTGGTGGCGGCGGGGCTGGGGTACACGTTCGGGGTCGCCCTGCCGGCCGCGGACGGCCTCCGCACCCGCAAGGCGTTCACCGCCGAGGTGCGGCAGCTGACCGCCCCCGACCCGGACCGGCTGGCCGTGTACCACGCCCGGGACGCGGTGTTCGACCTCGGCCGGCTCGCCCCGGACTACCCGACCTCCGACGCCTTGGCGGACGCGGTGCGAACCGGGCGGGTGCGGTGGGTGCTGGCCCGTCGCCGGTATGCGGAGGCCGCGCACCTGCCGGCCCGGGTGGCGGCGGCCGAGCCGGTGCAGCCGTGGGAGGGGGCGGACCAGGCTGCGGACAAGCTGGTCCTGCTTGACGCGGCCGGGCCGTAGGGGGCAAGCCTATTAGGACTTCGGTACACGGGAACGTGGGCGAGGTCGCCGACCTCCTGGGCTAGCGCGACCGTCATGCTTGCCTTCATCCGGGCGGGGGTCAAAGCCAACGGATCGTGAATCGGCTCCCTCTCCCGACCGCACTGCTCACGTCAACAGTCGCGCCGAGCGCGGCGGCGAGCCGGCCGGCGATCGCCAGCCCCAGTCCCAGCCCGGGGACGCCGAGCCGGCGGGCGTCCGCCGAACGATAGAACGGCTGAAACAGGTACGTCCGGTCGGCCGGGTCGATGCCGCACCCCACGTCCTCCACCGCCACCCAGCAGTTCCCGAACCCCACCGTCACCGGCGTGCCGGGCTGGCTGTACTTCAGCGCGTTGTCGATCAGGTTGTTGACCACCTCGCCGAGCATCACCGGATGCACCGCGACCGTCACCGGACCGGCCGCCTCCGGGATCAGTTTCAGGTCGGCCGCCCGCGGGTGGTCGGCCCACACCGTCAGTTGGTCTCTCAGCCACGCCCCGAGGTCCACCGGTTCTCGGGTCGGCGGGCCGGCGTCGGCGTCCGAGCGGGCCAGGAACAGCAGTGCGTCCGTCACCTGTCTGAGTCGGCCGGCCTGGCTACGGACGGCCTCCAGAGCCAGTCGGTATTCGTCGGCCGGGCGGTCCCGGCGGAGGGCGACCTCCACCTGCCCGAGCATGGCGGCCAGCGGGGTGCGGAGCTGGTGGGACGCCTCGGCGGTGAACCGCCGCTGCCGCTCGTGGGCCTCGTTGAGCCGGTCGAGCAGCCCGTTGAACGCCCGCCCCAATTCGCCCGGCTCGTCCGCCGCCGGGCCGACCGGCAGCCGGACGCGGGGTTCGTCGACGGACATCCCGCGGGCCGCCTCCGCCATCCGGGTGAGCGGCCGCAGCGCCCGCCGGCAGACGGCCCGGCCGGCGACCGCGGCCAACAGCCAAACGGCGACCGACAGGCCGGCCAATACGGCCCCGAGCCGGGCCAGGGCCGCCCGCACCGGCCCGACCGGCACCCCGACGGTGACGGCCACGGCCGGATACCGCGTCTCCCCGGCGGCCGGCTTCGGGGTCGGGCCGTCGGCCGGCGGCGCGATCAACCATTGCTGACGGACTTGCCACCGCTTCCCGTGCCAGCTACCCGGGCGGTCGGCCGCTGCCGCCCGGTCAGGCGGACGGCGGCTTCGGTGAGCAGGTCATCGGCCGCCGGGTTGTCGGACTTACCGATCATTCGCCCGGCGTCGTTCGTCACCAGCCAGGCGACGCGGTCCCCGGCCGGCCCGCTGGCGAACGCCAGGGATCGTTCCCGCGGCTCCCACTCCACCCCCTCCGGCCCGACCTCACAGGCGGCGACCAGGGTGTTTGCCGCTGCCTCCAGGCGGTCGGCGGTCTGCCGGTGCAGGTACTCCCGGGCGAGCAGCAACAGGGCCGTCGAAAACCCGGCCAGCACTACCCCCAGGGCGGCCAGGACGAACAGGGTGAGCCGGGTGGTGATGGTCATGCCCCGTCCCCCGGGTCGGCCCCGAACCGGTAGCCGCGGTGGCGGAGGGTGTGGATCAGCCGCGGGCCGTGCGCCTCCAACTCCTTCCGCAGCTCCATCACGTGGACTTCGAGCGTGTTCGACAGCCCGTCGTACCGCTCGTCCCAGACGTGCTCGTAGATGCGGGTGCGGGTCAGCACCTCCCCCGGGTGGCGGAGGAAGAACAGCAGCAGAGCGTACTCCCGCGGGGTCAGGTCGAGCCGCCGGCCGGCCCGCTCGGCCCGCTGGGCGGTCAGGTCGATCCGCACGTCGAGATGAGCCAGCACCGGCTCGGCGGCGTCGGCCCGCCGGCGGGTGATGACCCGCAGCCGGGCGAGCAGCTCGTCGAACGCGAACGGCTTGCACAGGTAGTCGTCGGCCCCGTTGCCCAGCCCGCGGACCCGGTCGGACACGGCGTCCCGGGCGGTCAGCATGCGGACCGGCTTCGTGTGTCCGGCCTGGCGGAACCGGCGGAGCAGGGTCAGCCCGTCGGCCCCGGGCAGCCACCAGTCGAGGACGACCGCGTCCCACCCGCCGTCGGCCAGCCGGTGCCAGCCGTCGTCGCCGTCGGCCGCCCGGGCGACGGCGAACCCCTCCTCCCGCAGCCCGCGGACCAGGAAGTCGGCGATGGCGTCTTCGTCCTCGATGACCAGAATCTTGTAGGACACGCCCCGGCCCCTCGGTCGCAGTTCAATCCTTGTCCCCGGGCTTCTTCTCGGTCGCCGCCTTGAACTTGCCGTCCGGCAGCACCTCCACCTCGTACGCCTTCTTGTCCGCCGCCGTCAGCAGCGCCTCGTAGTACTCCAGCGTCTCTTTGCCGTCCTTCACCTTGGTCACCGACTCGACGATCTTGTACGTCGCCTTCGGGTACCTGGCCTCGAACGTGGCGGCCACCGCCGTCGGCAAGTCCTTGAATGCCAGCTCCTGTTCGATCAGGCTGATCGCCCCCTCCGGGGTGACGGTCACGTCGATGTTCAGCTTGTCTTGCCTGAGGGTGATCTCGTACACCCACTTCTTGGCGTCGTCCTGTTCCTTCGCCGCCCCCTTCATTTTCGCCTTCGGGAACCGCTTCGCGACCGCGTCCCTGATGGCCGCCGGCACCTTGTCCAGCGGCACCTTCTCCTCGCCCGCCCGGACGGCGAACGCCGTCACGAACGAAGCCGTCAGCACACAGAGCAGTCCTCGCATGGCCGATCTCCGGGGGTCGGGGGTGACGCCGCGGTCCCACCCGCGGCGACCGGATGATACGCCGGGCGGATAAGCCGTCCGTGAGCGGCAGATAAACAGTTCCTCATCCCCACGCCACCGACTGCCCGGAGGGGGGGATAGACCCGGCAGGCCACCCTCCTCGATCGCCGCACGCCTTGAGCGGAACGGTGGTCCGGCCGGCAACAGTCGGCCGACCGGAGCCGGTGACGATGAGGGACATCTTAGCCAGGGTTCACGGGCCGCGCACCCGCCTCGGCTATCCTCCTGCCGGTGATCGGACACGACAGGGAGGGCAGCCGATGCGGCGCAGGAATTCTTGGGGTGTAAGGGCCAGCAGTCTGGTCGCCAGTCCGTTCCTCGGGCTGGTCTTGGCGGCCTACGTCCTGGCCGCCCTCTGGCCGACCGCCGGGCTGGCGGTCCGGCGGTGCGACATAGGCGGCCTGGTCCCGGACTGCGGGTTGGCTCTGCCGCTGCCGGGCCTGCTGCTCGCCGCCCTGCTGTTCAACGCCGGGCTGGCCGTCCCCCCCGGCCGGCTGTGGGCGGTCGCCCGACGGCCGGGGCTGTTGACCGCCGGTCTGCTCGCCAACCTGCTCCTACCGCTCGTGTACGTTGTGGCCGCCGCCGTCGGGCTGCGGGTGTGGCACGACCCGTACGAGGCCGGGTGCCTGGTGGCCGGGCTGGCGATGGTCGCCGCCATGCCGGTCGCCGGGTCGGCGACCGCGTGGGCACAGCGGGCGGACGGGGACATGGGCGTCAGCCTCGGCCTGGTCCTCGGGTCCACCCTGCTCAGTCCGCTCACCACCCCGGTGTCGCTCGCTACCGCTCATATCGTCGTCGGCGGCCCGACCGAGAACGCGCTGGCGGCCGCGGCGGGGCAGCAGGCTGGTGGGATCCTGGCCGGGTACGTCGTCCTGCCGACCGTCGCCGGGGTGCTGGTCCGGGCGGCGATCGGGGCGGGGTGGCCGGACCGGAACCGGGCGGCGCTCAAGGGATGGGGGACGGCGGCAGTCCTGGTGCTGTGCTACGCCAACGCGGCGGCCGCCCTCCCGCAGGTGACTGTCGATCCGGACTGGGACTTCCTGGTCCTGGTGGCCGGCGTGGCGGTCGGCCTCTGCGTCGCCTCGTTCGCCGCCGGCTGGGTGGTGGCCCGATGGTTCGGGGCCGGGCGGGCGGAGGCTGCGGCCCTGATGTTCGGGCTGGGGATGAGCAACAATGGAACAGGGCTGGTGGTGGCCACGGCGATCGGGGCGCCAACCGAGGTCCTGCTTCCGCTCCTGGTGTACAACCTGGCCCAGCACGTCGTCGCCGGGGTCGCGTGTCGGCTCGGCCGGACGGCGGAGACGCCTTCCGCACAGGGTCGTGATGCACCGTGTCGGTCGTAGCCACCAGGGGCAATCTCGAACGTGGCAACACCGCGCGGGGTAGCGGGGGAAGGAATAATACTCCATCGCCCGTACCGCCCGAGGCCGCCGCATGAGCGTCACCGCCCACCACCTGCACCCGGCCACCGGCCCGCACGAGCTGTTCGCCCACGCCCGCCGGTACCTGGGGGCGATCTCCCACCGGGTCGGCCGGCGGTACAAGTTGGACCCGGACGAGCTGTTCAACGAGATGGCCGCCCTGCTGCTGGCCAACGCGGGGGCGTACGACCCGGCCCGCGGGCGGCCGGAGGCGTTCGCCGCCCTGTGGCTGCGGCCGGCCCTGGCCCGGCTGCGGCCCACCCGGTCGGTGCCGACCGAGCAGGCCGGGCCGGACGACGACCGGGTCGGGCCGGCGGCCGGGGCGGGGCCGGAGCCGGCGGACCTGGCGGCCGACGGGGAGCAGGTGGCCCGGCTGCGGGAGGCGGTCGGCGGCCTGCCGGACCGCGAGCGGCAGGCGGTCACCCTGCGGTTCGGGCTGGGGGACACCGAGGGGCTGAGCTGGGACGCGGTCGGCGAGCGGCTGGGAGTACACGGGGCCACCGCCCGGGCGCTGGTCGCCCGGGCGATGGACCACCTGCGGGCGGTGCTTGGAGATGGGCCGGGCGAGTGAGCGGGGTGGGGGTCGACGACGGGTCAGGCGGACGGGACGGGGGAGGCGGCGGACGCCCGCTGGCGGGCCAGCAGGTCGCCGAGCACGTCGATCCAGGCGGTGGTGATGCACCCGGGCACCCACCCCAGTTCCCGCTTCAGGAACCGCCACTTGGTCCGCATTCGGGCCAGCGTCCGCCGCCCCGGCCTGGTGGCGGCCGGCTTCCGGCGGGTGGCCGGTACGGTGACCTCCGCCGGGACGGACAGGAACAGCTCGACCTCGACCGGCACCGACGAGCGGCCGGTCGCCTCCCGCCCGCAGTACACGTGGACGGCCAGCCACGGCCCGCCCTCGACCCACGACATCGCCGGGAGGCCGGCGTCTTCCAGCGCGTCGAGCAGCTCCTCCGGCAGCCGGTCCCGCAGCCCCTTGGGCGGGCGGCCGTACAGCTTGGCCCCGACCCCGATCGGGCCGGCCGCGGCCAGCACCGCCGCCGCGTCCGGGGCCAGCACGGCCGCCAGCTCGGCCGCCGACGTGGCCACCGGGGCCGGGCTGGTGAACCGGGGCAGGCACCGCCGCCACCGTCGGACGCGCTGGGCTGTGGGCATGGGAGGTGTCCGGAAGGGGACGGGACGGGGACGGTCACCGCAGGGGTTGCGGCGGCAGTTGGGCGGCCAGCCCCCGCTTCTGCATCGCCCCCAGCAGCAGCTTCGCCGCGCTGAGCCGGCCGGCGTACCGCTGGCGGTCGGCCGCCGAGTTGCCGAGCACCGGGGTGGACACGTCGCCCACGTCCTCCAGCGGGACCGACCGGCCGCCGAAGTCGGCGTACCGGTAGGCGGAGGCGTCGTCGAACCCGCCGAGCAGGGACCGGTACGCCCCGGTGATCGGGGACTCGGCCTGCCGCAGGGACAGGCCGGGCACCCCGGCCACGTCCAGCCGGCCGGGGTAGTCGGCCCCGGTGAACGTGTTCGTTCCGGCCTTGGCGGCGGCCTTGATGACCGCGTCCTGGAACTGGGGCACGTTCTTGACCACGTCCCCGAACAGGCTCTCCAGGAAGGCGGCCTGGGCGTTCGGGTTGAGGTTCCGGCTGGCGATCGCGTCCATCACCCGCTCGGCGTCCGTCCGGGTGAGCTGCGACTCCTTCTCCTTGGCCCGCTGATCGAAGACCGCCCGGGTCTCCCCGACGAGCTGGTTGGCCGCCGCCAGGTCGCCCTCCGGGATGGCGTACGGGTTGCCGCCGCCGGCTGCCGGGCCTGGGGCCGGAAGCCCACCCATGATCGGGGGTGGGCTTTGGGCCGGGTACGGGCCGCGGGACGGGACGGCGGTCGGGTCGGCCGGCATCAGCATCTTGCGGAGGGCGTTGTACTGCTGGAAGATCTGGGCCGTCTCCGCCGGCGTCTTGCCGGCCGCCAGGAGCGACCCGAGGAACCGGTCCTGCTGGTCGGTCCGCACCCGGTCCGGGCTGAACTGCAGCTCGGTCTGCCGGGCGTCGTTGGCCAGCCGCTGCTTGGCCAGGAGCTGGTTCTCGTCCCGGTGCTGCTGGGCGGTGACCTGGTCGATTACCTTCGGGTCGAAGTGGAGCGGGGACTGGCCGTAGGCCACCCCGGTCATCTTCTGCAGCCGCTCGGCCGGGGTGAGTCCGCCGCCCTCCGGCTTGGTGTTCATGATCTCCCACAGGCTGCGGGCTGCATCAGGGCCGGGTCGCCCTGCCCGCCGGCCGGGGTGGCGATGGTCGGTCCGGGCGGCGCGACTGGACCGGGGCGGTGAAGGCGGCCAGGAGCTGGCCCGGGAAGTCGCCGCCGCCGGCCTGGACCGTCTGGGCGTCCAGGCTCCGCAGCCTGGCGACCGCCTCGGCGTCGGTGATGGACCGCCCGGCCCGGTCGGCCACCCGCCCGCCGGTGATCGCCGCCCCGCCGATGGCGGCGTGGGCCGGGCTGGCGGCCATCGCCGTCCGGGCCGCCGCCTCCGGGCCGGGCGGGGCGTACACCGGCTCGGGCGTCGCCGCCGGCTCGTCGAACGGCTTGGGGGCGGGGCCGCCGGCCGGCAGGACCGGGGCGACCGGGATTGGGGCGAGCGGCCGGCCGTATCGCCCGCCGCTCGCCCTCAGGGCCGGCGGCAGGTAGGTCGAGTCGTCCCCGCCCGCGGTCGCCCGGTCCTGGGCGGCGTGGGGGCTGGTCGCCATCGCCGTCCGGGCCACGTCCGCGGCCGCCGGCGGCTGGTAGGCGGTGACGATCGGCCGCTCCAGGGCGTCGGCCAGCGGGTTGGCGGACGGCCCGGTCCGGAACTTCCGGGCGAACTCGTCCTCGGGCAGCGTCGGCCGGCTGAGCAGGCGGCTCATCGGGGTCCCCTTTAGGCGAGGCCAGACAGGGCGTTCAGCAGGTTGGCCTGGACGGACGCGGCGATCTGCCGGCGGCGGGACTCGGCGTCCAGCTCGGCCTGGTACCGCTGGGTGGCCTGCTGGCCGGCGGTCGCCCGCTGCTCGGCCTCCTGACCGGCCGCCCCGAACCGGATCTCCCGCTCGGCGTCCGCCCCGGCCGCCGTCCCCCTGGCGGCGGCGTTGCCGTTCAGGGCGGCCAGCAGCGGGGAGGCGGCCCCGAACCCCCGGCCGGCCGCGCTGGCGGCGTTCTGCCGCTGCTGGGTGGCCACCTGCTGGTCGATCCCGGCGCGGGCGGCGTTCACCTGCTGGTCGACCTGGCCGGGGGCGTACACCGGGCCGAGGTCGGCCGGCGGGGTCGCGGCCGGGGCCGACCCGCCGGACTGGCCGTTCGCCTGGAGCTGGGCCTGGATGACCGGGAAGACGGAGTTGAACCGGTCCCGGGCGAAGTTGACGGGGGCGGTGCTGGCCTGGAACTGGAGGTCCTGGCCGCGGCGGGAGACGTCCGCCTGGAGGCCGGCCACGTCCCGGTCGGCGGCGTGCTGCCGGTCGGCCAGGGCGAGCTGGTTGGCCAGGGCGTTGTCCTGCAGCCGGCCCTGCACCTTGCCCTGGGCGGCGATCTCGTCGATGGCGGTGTTCGTCAGCCCGAACCCGTACGAGCCGGGGGCGTTGCCGGGGGTGCCGAAGCTGTACGGGAGGATGGCCATGTCGGACCTCCGGGCGGGCGAGTGCCCACCCGTACAGGGTATCCGCCCGCCCGGGCCAGACTGACGATGGACCGACGGTTCCGGGTGGGCCGGTCGGACCGCCGGTCCGCACGACCTGCCCGACCCGGACGGCTTGCCCAGACCGCCACGACTCCCACGGGCCGAACGCGACCCGCCGGGCGGCGAACGCCCGGACGTCGGCCGGCGTGTACCCGGCGCGGGCCAGGTCCGCCGCCGCCTTCCCGACCTGCGACCCGTTCAGCGTCGGGTCCGCCCCGCACACCTCCGCGACGGCGTCGAACAGCTCGTTCCGGGGGCGGGGTTTCTGGCCCTCGCCGGCGGTCCTGTCCGGGGCCGGTCCGGAAATCTCTCGCCGAGGACGCTCCGCGGACTCGGCAATTTCTTGGGGAAGGGAAGGGTTAAGGGAAGTACCAGGGAAATCCTCTATATGGTGGGAAGACGTTTCCTTCCGCTTTCCTTCCGGTTTCCTTCCGGATACCTTCCGCTTTCCTTCCGGTTTCCCTTCCCCAGGTGGAAGGAAACTGTCGCTTTCCTTCCGGTTTCCTTCCGGTTTCTCTGCCGCTGGTGGAAGGAAACCGGCGGCCCTTCCGAGCAGGCCGGCGTACCGATCGGGCACCACCACGCAGTACCGCCCCGGCGACCCGCGGTGACCCGGCTCGTACCGCAGCCAGCCGGCCGAGATCGCCCGGTCCCGGGTGCGGATGAGAGCACCGACGGACCGGTGGCCGGTGACCCGCTGGGCCTGCTCGTTGAAGAAGGACACCGCCCCGGCGTACCCGGTCTCGTCCTCGGCCCAGGCGACGGCGATCAGCAGGGTGAACACGTCCTGGCCGAGATCAGTGGCGGCGTGCGTCCCGAGGAGAAGGCGGGCGAACTTCAGGGCGAACAGCTTCGGCCGCTGGGGGTACTCCATCGTCGCCTCGTGCCGGGTGTGCCGACTTTATCGACCCGGCAGCAAAGGCCGCGGCATCAACCCGACCCCCGGCCCGCGGTCGGCCGACCGGCCGCAGCACCCGCCAGCGCGAGGGCCGCCCCGACCACGGGCCGCGGCCACTCGGCCACTCGCGGCCCGAGCGGTTCGTGTCCCGGCTGCCGGTGCCTCCTGCGGGGCGCCGGCTCACTCCCAGCGGCCGGACCCCTCGACCGTCAGCCGGACCACGGCCGTCGCCTTCACGAACCGGCCGCCGACCCGGACGTACACCGTGGCCGACCCGCCCCAGCCCACCGGGCCGGAGTGCCACTCCTTCGGCCGGACGGCCACCGTCGCCCCACTCGCCTTGTCGGCGAACAGGATCGGCACCGCCTCCGCCCGGAACTGCTCCCGCGGGGTCATCGTCGGACCTCCCACGCCGGCCGGGAAACGACCCCACCCGCCGCGGCCGGCCCGGGGCGGGTGGGGGTGATCGGAAGATGCTGTGCCGCCGGTGGGCGGTCAGTCGCCGGCGTCGTCGCCGGTCGCCTCCGCGTCCAGGTGCTCGACCCGGTCGGCCAGGAACGACCGCACCGCCTGGAACACGTCGTCCAGCTCCCGGGCCATGCCCAGCGCGATCAGGTCCAGGACGCTGCCGGTCTGTACCCCGTACTCCTCGGCCGCGTCGTCGCAGTAGCCGGACCGGTCCGACCGGGACGCGAGCCAGCGGAGCCGGTCGGCGGTGTACGGGTAGACGTCGTCCCGGTCGGGCGGGTCCTCCGCCCCGTCGGCCAGGGCGGACAGCGCGTCCTGGGTGAACTCGTACCGCCAGTCGTCCGGGAACAGCAGCTCCCCGCCGCTGGCGTGGGCCGCCTGGCAAAGGTCGCCGATCCAGGTCGGCGCCCCGTCCTTGGCGACAACGACGGACCGGCCGTTGTCCCGCGTGATCCGGGTGAGCCAGTGGCCGGCTTCCGCCGCCAGGAACTCGACCGTGTGTTGAACGCTCATCGCCGTCGGTGCCTCGCGGGTGGGTGTGGCTCGTGGCCCGGGGAATCCCCCGGCCGCCGGACCCGCCCCGCCGCCACGCGGGGAAGGCCCGGGGGCCGCGGGTCAGTCCGCCCCCGGCCAGTCGCAAAGCCCGTCCGCCTCGTCGTTGGCGAACGCCCCGTCCCAGTCCCGCTCGTCGTCGGCGTCCGCTTCCCGCCAGTGGCCAGCCAACTGTTCGGCCACCTCCGCCCCGGTCCGGCCGTCGTCGGCCGTCACCAGCTCGCCCCGGAACAGCATCCCCGTTCCGAGCGAGTAACCGGCGATGAACCGGCCGCCGGTCAGCCGGTAGACGACCGCCTCCGCCCCGTCGCGGAACCGGCGGACGGACTCCGATCGGCACGCCAGCATCACCCGGCCGTCCCAGGTGGTCAGCTCGCCCCGGGCGCTCGTGTACCCGGTGACGTGCCGGCCGCGGACGCTGGCCCCGAGTGCGGCGAACGGCCGCCCGGTCGGGCCGACGACGAGGCCGATTTCCGTCTGCCCGTCGCGGGCGATGTGACTGGTCATGGTGTGAACCCCTGTTGAGGCGCGAAGCTTCCCCGGACGCGCCGCGGGGCGCGTTTCGGCCGGTCGCAAGCCGGCACTCGTCAGCGGGGCGGATCAGTCGACGTAGGCGGCCGGGATGGGCTTACCTCAGTGGTCGCACGAGAGGTCGGCGTCTTCGTAGTTCGGCTCAACTCCGTCGATCACCCACCCGCCGTGCGAGTTGCGGGCCGGCTCGCCCCGGTTCGCCCGGTCGATCAGCCCGACGTTGCGATTGACGCAGTCGGGGCAGCACGCGCCGCCGTCGGCGAACACGTACACCAGCGGGTACCCGCCCGGCCACGCGAACGCGGGTAGCGGCTCCCGGCTCGCGTCCAGCCCCAGCGCCCGGCGTACCCGCTTGTTGGCCTGTTTGCTCACGGTGTCCCCCTGCCAAGGGTTCAAGGCGTGTGTGGCGTGCGTCCCGGACCGCCGGAGCGGTTTCGACCCGGCGCCCCGGGTCTCGTCAGCGGGTCAGACCTCGAACCCGCGGCAGTGGTCGAGCGCGCGAGCCGCCCGCAGCCAGACCTTGGCGGACCGCGCGTCCTGCCAGGTAGCGGACAGGTGCTCTTCCTTCGCGTAGCAGACGGCTTGCAGCGCTTCGACGACCCGGGCGAGCGAGGCGCCGTCGACGAGCTGTTCGACGGCGGTTTCCAGTTCGACGGCGGTCATGGTGAACCCCCTGGGATGCGAGTCGTTGGCTTCCCGGACGGCGGGCGGTCCGCCGTTTCGTCCCGTGCCGCCGGGACTCGTCAGCGGGTGGGGTCAGACACGACCGGCCGGGCGGAGGTGGCGGAGGACACGCCGGCCCTCCCCGGCCAGTTCATCGCCCCCGGCCGCCGGGAAGGCGTGCCAGCCGCCGTCCTGCAGGTACTCGGGTTGCCAGGTCCGGCCGTCCCAACTGGTCACGCGGACGTCTCCGGACCGGCGGACGAGCTTCCCGTCGGCGGTCATCACGGTGCGGACGCGGTCGGCGAGCGCGGGCATGGCCGGCTCCGGGCGGGGTGTCGGGGTGGTCGGTCGGTCAGCTCCCCGCCCGGGGCTTGCACCCGGGGGCCGCTCGGCGGGGAGGGGCGGTCAGCGGGGGGCGTCCGTCGCCCCGGCTTCGGCCGCGGCCCGGAGGTCCAAGAACTCGCCCGCCCGGGGCGGCAGGTCCGTCCCCAGGGCGCTGGCCCGCACCGCCCGGTAGATGCGGACCAGTTCGGCCCGCATGTCGGCCGTCAGCGCGTCCCCGTCCCGCCGGAGGACGGCCCGGGTGAGCCGCTCCAGCTCGTCCGACCGCCGGACCACTTCCCGCAGACGGCGGACGTGCGGCCGGCGGTTGAGTTGGGCCAGTCCGGCGAGCCAGCTCCCGAACGACTGGCCGGCGGTCCGCCGGGGCGGCATCCAGTACGCCCGCCGCCGGGCGGCGTCGGTGGTCGGGGCGGGGGTCACGGCGGGAGTGGCGTCGGTCGACATGGTCGGCTCCGGTTCGGGGGGATCGTCACGGCCGGCGCGTCCGGCGTGATCGGCAGGCCCATCATGACCCGCGTGTTGATCATGTCAAGTCGATCTGTATAAAATGTTGGAAGTCGAGTGTGACATTCGTGTATGACATGGTGCCGGAGCGGGCGGGAACAAGACGGCCCCGGGGCCGACGACGGGCGGACCCGTCCGGGGCCAAGCGAGCGCGGGTGAGGGGCGACGGACGGCACGCGAGACGGCGGTTGGATCGGCATAAAGTGTCGGAAAACGTAGGCGATTGCGACAGGCCGGGGCGTGGGGGAGGAGGAGTGCCCGGGGTAGTGGCCCCCCAGCCGCCACCGGTACGGCAGCACCTACCCCTCCCGGATTTTAAACTCGATTCCGGCAAGGCTCAAATCGCAGCCATATAAACGCATGGAGCACTGCCACACAATGAATGAGCATATATCACACATGTTGCATCAATGATGCGCATCGCCTCACCCCGGCCCGGCCGTTGCGACCGTGCCGGGGCCGGGGTACGCCGTCTCGCAACCGGCGAAGGCGACGACGGCCGGTTGCGATCCGTTCCGGAAGACCCGAATGCCGGCGTCCGCTTCCATAATCGCGGGAAAGTCCCGGGGGTGGTGATCCCCTGGGTGGGTGGCTAGACTGGGGGCGAGAATCAACCCGCCGGGGTTCTTCCCACCGACTCCTGGCCACGGCTGCTAGAGCTCGAACCGATCGAACTGCTATCGGACACGGCACCATCCCGAGTCGAACCCATGCTCACGCTCCTCGTCGCGCTCGCCGCCTTGGCCGACCCTCCGCTGTACGTCGCCGGGTACCGGCCGAAGGTGGGCGACAAGGTGGTGCTCGCCCGGGACGAGCCCGGCCGCCGGGTGATGGTGGTGAAGGACTCCGGCTCGGCGATGGGGTTCAAGGACTACGCCGTCGGGGACATCGACGACAGCTATGAAGCGATCGCCCAGAACCCGCAGGTGGCCGAGGTCGACCCCGGCACGGCGGCCCAGGTCGTGGAGGAGATCCCGTTCGGACCCCGCCGGTCCTGTTCGGGGTGCGGATCCTCGACGGGAAGCTGAAGGGGAAGACGGTGTACACCTACCGCCCGTTCCTCCGCCAGGTCGACCCCGCATACGCCAAGCTGGTCGCGGCCCGCCGCAAGAGCCGCCCGCCGCTGGACAAGATGGCGATCGCCGCCGCGGTCCGGGCGGCTCTCAACAAGGCGCAGCCGGACGAGGCGGCCGCCAGCCTGCATGACAAGAAGGCGCTCGTCCGGAAGGCCGTCGAGCCGGTCTGTGCGGCCCACAAGGCTGAGTACCAGGAGGTGAACGCGATCGCCACGGCGGCCGGGGTGACGGTGACGCTGGGCAAGCGGAAGTACGACCTGGGCGGCAACCTGCTGAGTCAGTAACCCCACACCCTGCCCTGCTCGGCCGTCGGTATCTCTTTTGTTTTCCACGCCCGCGGCCCCGCCCCTACGGCAGATTCGCCACCGATGGCGGAGCTTTACTCTTCTTGTCCATCTAGTTCCTGCGAAAGCCGTCTGGCCTCGGGCAGCGGGTCGTTTTTCAACGTCTCCAGCCATTTCCGGACGATCGGATCCGTCTTGTGACCGTGTCTGTATAGCTTGGCTGCCACCCGGCCAGCCAGCTGTCGACAGCGCGGAATGTAGTCGTATGGGATGCCGCCAGCACGGGACGACTCAGTGAGCCTATATGCGGTCTCGTCCAGCAGGTGTTTTAACCCGGTCAAGACGGCCCGGTTAAAGTCGGCGGTGCGCGCGAACCCGGGGCTGGAAACCACATCGGCCACCGCGTTCAACGCGATAGTCAGCCCCGGCCACTTGCGGGCGCCGACAAGCTGTCCGAGTTCTTGTAGGAGCCTCGGCGGGACATCCGGGAGGAACGAGGAGTTAACCGATTGGTTCGATTTCGCTTGGACCCACCAACTGAGGCCACGGACCGCCGATGAGAACTGGTCCGGGTCGGGGTCGGCAAGAAGTTGGCTCAGTTGCTCCAAGTGCGGGCCGGTCGGATCGATCCCGGCGAGCCACGGTAGTATCTCCCCGACCGCCACCCCCTCGCCCGCCATCTCGTGAACGAGGGAAACAATTTCGGAGCGCGACTTCTGCTGTCTTCGGAGCAAGGGGATCACCACCTGCGACAACACCGACATGACGCGGTGGTGTATCGGGCGGGCGCGCGGGGCCACCCAAAGACCGAACGGGCTATAGGAACGAAGCCGACTCGCCTCCTCCTTCCCTTTGGTCTGCCACCAGTTGCGGACATGTCGTAGCATCACTCGGGCGTCGCGAGCGCCCCACTGGACCGGGGCCACGGCCCCAACTTGGGACTCGACCTCCTTCAGCCGGGGGGCATGGAGCCAGCCGAGTAACCGGTCTTCGTTCAACTCCGCCTCGTCACCCGCGGCCGACTCCGGCGGCAGGAGTTTCTTTCGGACCAAATCGGTGACCTGTCGGCGATCCGGCGGGAGGGTAAGCCACACCCAGGTGTAGAACTGCCAACCCTCTGGCAGGGCGAGCTTGTCCCGGACCGGCGCCCAGAACACTTCAACCAGGCGATTCCACTCCCTCGGCAACAGTAGTCCGAGATCTCGGAGGTGGAGAAGTCGTGTCGCGGCCTCTTGCCGCGGGAGGGGTTCCGTGCTCCCAAGGGACTCTAATAACCGCCCCACTACCGGCCGGACCTGGTCGGTTGGCGGCGGGGCAGTCAAGGATGGCACCCGTTCTCGGAGCTGGCCGAGGAGGTCGGGCCATTGACTGTGCGGCTTGACCGGGAACTCGGGCGTGCCCGGGATTGGTAAGCGGGCCAGCAAAATCAACTTGGTCTCTAAGGCGTTCCTATCCGTGGCGACCATCAGGCTGGCGAACATCTCCTTCAGCTCGTCCGGGAACACGAGGTCGTCCCGCACGTACGCCGACGAGTACAGTTCACACGCCAACGGCCAGAGTGGCTCAATCCTCTCCGGGGGGAGGCGGACCAGCACGCGGGACAAGATGGCGACCGCGGCCTCTAAGCGCTCCACAGTCCGCACGACGGCCGGAGTTTGGTCTCGCCGGTCAATCCGGCCACCGGCCGCCAGGACAGACCGAACGGCCCGCTCCGCGTGGGCGGCCATCGCCGCTGCCGTGTCGGCCGGGAGGGCGGCGACCCGATGACGGTTCAGATACTGCTCGATGAGCTTATCCTGCCGGAGCCGCCCGATGAGGGACTGGGTCCGCACCGGGTCGTGAGGCTGCAGCCAAATGGCCGCGGCTGCGAGCAAGCCATACCGGACATTGCCGTCACTCGGCGGGTAACCTGCTTCCTCGGCCAGCCGTATCGCCTCGTACGCCGGGACCAGGTCGTCAAACCGGTCGTACCCAGAGGTCACGACCGACACCTGTCCGGGCTGGAAGTGAACCCGCTCCCTGATCGGCTCCGGGCGCGTCGGCACTGCGTCGGCGCGGACCACATCGAGGTCGGCGAGTAGACTCCGAGGGTCGCATCCGAAAGTGTTCAGCACCCGGTAGCGGTCCCGTTCCGCCTGGTCATGCGGCTCAAATGGCTGGCGATTCAATGCGTGGGCCAGACGCATGGCCCACCCCTCCCGGGACAGGTCGGGGACGCGATCGAGTCCGACCCGGCTTCGGGCGCGGGTGGCCACGACCGCCGTTTGCGCCAGATCCCGGGCCGCCTCCCGGTCACCTAGCTCGGCCATCGCAGCCGCCCGGCGGATGGTCCACATGGGATCGGCGGCATCCGCCGGCCACCCGGCCAGCGCCGCATGCGCCGCCGGGTCGTCCAGCCGCTCCATCGCGAACAGGCACCGCTGATACAGCACGAATGCCCGCCGTTCAGGCAATAGCTCACGGATCTTCAAGAGTTCCGTAGCCAGGGCGTCAAACTCGGCGTCCCGCCGCTCCTCCCGATAGTGCCTGAGAAGGCCCGCGGCCAGCCGCATCCAGTCCTCCCGGGCGGTCGCCCACGTGTGCGGCGAGGGCGGCTCATCACGACCATAGACCATCCGGTCAGACGCCCGGCTGCCAAGCGCGGCCGGAAACGGGTTGATCTCATCCAGCGTGCGTCGGTACAGGGGAGCCAGGTCCTCCCACAGCGGTAGGAGACAGGTTTCGAGCCGCCAGTCGTACTCGGCCAACAGCCGTAGCCGCTCGCAACTGCTGAGGCCCGGCGCGGTTTGGCGGACGAGTTCGAAGTCGTCCCGGAGGTGGCTCTGCTCGCGCCGACGAACCTGACGTGGGGCGATCACCCAGCCGGGGTAGAGGAGTCGATTGCGACACCAGGCCTCGACTGGGACGACCGGGCGGCCTGGTTGTCCGTCCCCGCGAACAGGCCGGTCTGGAAACGACCGGGTGTCGGGTACGAGATCTGGGAGATCGGGTGGCGGGTCTGGCGGGGGCGGCGGCTCGGGCCAGGCGAACGGGTCGTACGCCCGGCCCAGTTCGAGGCAGCGGAACAGCCAGTCGGCGGCCAACCTGTGCCGGGCATCGCGGTCAGGGTACGCGGCCGAGGGGAAGATAGCCGCCAGGTCCACCGGGGTCACGTTCCGGCGGTCGAGCAGCAGCCGGGTGGCCTCGTCGGCGTCCAGCACGCCGCATAGGTAGATCCGGGGGGCGTCCGCTCGTAGGTGGTCCCGCACCCACCCGGTCCACTCCAAAAAGTTCGGGTCGTCCCCGCTGAACCCGATCAGGCAGAGGACGGCCTCCATCGCCACCTGCTGGGCCAGGTTGACGAACCCGGCAAACGCCCGGGTGTAGGTGCGGAAGTCCTCGGCGGTCAGGATGTACGGGCGGTGGGACGGGAAGCTGCCGTGCAGCTTGACGATCCGTGGGCGGATCGCCCGGGGGATGTCGGCGACCGTCCGGACCACGTCGTACCGCCGCTCGTACACCTCGTCGGCGGCCCGCTCCAGCAGGGTGTCATAGTTGGTGGTCAGTACGTCCGCCCAAGGCAGCCGAAGGAGTCGGTGGTGGAGCGGCCCGGGCAGGTAATCGGGATCGGGGATGGCGGCCTGAGCGAGATCTTCGAGCCGTTGCCGGCCGAACGACGCTTGGTACTGCTCGGCCAGCTTGAGGGGATCACTCAGGGCCACTTGCTTGTGCCGCGTGTCGTCCGCCCCGCCTGTCCCAGGTGGGAACATCTCGTCGAACAGCCGGGCGGTCAACTGGCTCCAGACCGGGAACGGGCCGGCGGCCCGAGAGACCGGCCGGGCATTGCGGCTGAACCCGGAACCGATCATGACGGCCGCACGATCGGACCACAGGGCAGCTCGGATCGTCTGGATGTAGCGTGCTAGGGGCTGGGGGGTCATGGGGCGAGTATAACCACTGGCGCGGTTAATCACTCACATCCGGTGGCTGCGGCAGCGTGCCTATGGCCGGAGAGGGTCGGCATAATCCGACCGTGAAAGCGTAAGCTGATCCCCGCTCTCCCACCTCTCACCCCTTCCGCCCTACACTCGCCTTTCAACTGGTACATATTAGTCTCGCCTAACATAAACCCTGCCGGTCGTATCGGTTGCACCGAGCCTGCCGGTAGCAAGCGGCGGCCAGCGCTCCCCCGCCAGCACGCCGCCCAGCCCTACCATCGCCTGCTGCCCAGCAAAGGCCGCTGGCCGCCCCGCTGCGGGCCGATCTCGGGTCAAACCGTCCCCTAACCTGCGATCTGGCGGCCTGTACACTACGTCCGCTGCCGGTCTCGCCCAAACCCTGAGTGCGTACTCGCAACCCGGTTGGCTGAGCGATTCGGCCAGACGAACGCCCGGCCTATGACCGGAACGCCCCGCCGTGACCCGGGTCACAGGTCGAACACGGCCAGCCCGGCGTCCCCGGCGACGGCCGTCGTCAGCCCGTCCGGGGCGACCGCCAGGGCGTGGACCGACCCCACCCCGAAGTCGAAGGTCGCCCGGCGGGTCCGGGAGTCGGCGTCGTACACCTCCACCCCGCCCGGCACCCCGCCGGCCAGCACCGCCGACCCGTCTGTGGTGACAGCCACCGCGGTTACCGCCCGCAGCCCGGTCTTCACCCGCTTGCCGCCCCGCGGGTACAGGAAGGCCCCGGCCGCCGCCACCACCGGCCCGCCGGCCGGCCCGAACGCCATCGCCGCCCACGCGGCCGAAGTCGGCAGCCGCCACGCCGGGGTGTCGTCCGCGGGGTGGGCGAACCCCTCGACCGCCTGCCGCCGGGACACCGCCACCTCGTGCCCGGCCGGGGCGAACCGGACGGCGTAGGCGTCGTCCGGCAGCGGGCTGCTGGCCCCGGTCGTCAGCTCCCACCACCGCCCGCCGCCGCCCTCCGGGATGTTCGCCCTGCCCGGCCGGCGGACGGCGGCGGCCAGGAACCGGCCGTCGGCCGACCAGGCCACCGACCAGACGGTCCGGGCGACCGGCCGCTGCTCGAACCGGGGCGGCCACCCTGGGCCGACCGGCACCTGGTCCTCGACGGTGCAGGGCAGGGTGGTCGGTCGGCTGCCCGGGGTGAGGTCGAGGACCGTGACCGGGTTGGCGACGTCCCCGGCGGCGGGCCGGCCGGCGAGGGCGAACTGATCCCCGCCCGGGTGGGCGGCCAGGGCGTACACCGGGCGAGGGGACTTGAACCGCCGCACGGCAGGTCCGCCACCCGGCGGGTGGAGGAGCACCCGCCCGTCCTGGCCGGCGGAGACCAGCCGGCCGTCGGCCAGGAACTCGACGGCCCGGACCGCCCCGCGGTGACCGCCCAGGTTGAGCATGGAGTCCCCTCGCTCGCCCAATAGCCGGCGCGTCATCGGAACGGGATCGGGCGTATTAGCGTCACCCTCAAAGGGCAGACCTGCCCGTTGTAAACGCCCCTTAACACTCTCAAAGTACATCGGTCTACGGGATTCCCGGAAACCGACGCGCACCGACGTGCTTCGATTCAGGTTCGGGCTTGATTCGCGTTGGCCGATGGACTTATCTGGAATCCGGCGGCGATCATCAGAGACCATCAGCCGGCCGGACGGCCACGAGGAGCAGTGGGCGAGGAAGTGCAGGGCAACGATGGCGGCGGCCTCGACGGGTTCAACGGCCTCAGCACCGAACCGGACGACGAGCTGACCCTGGACGGCTGCTCGACGCGCGCTGCTTGGGACCGCGTCAGGTGGTGGCATGGGGCAGCATGACGGCCGACGAGGGGGGCGGCTATGGCGGGACCGGGTTCTTCGTCGGGAGTATCAATGGGGTGCTGTACCTCGTCACCGCCGAGAGGGGAAACCGTTTACGTGCTCAAGACGGTGGCTCGCGAATATGACGTGGGCTTCGTGGACCGGCAGATAAAGACGGTGACCGAGGATGAGGCGGTCAGTGGCCGTCGAGTGGGGGGCGGGCCGGAGGGCCCACTCGGGGAGCTGGTGCGGGCGGCGATCGAATCGGAGCACGACGAAGCTGTTCGGCGCCTGCTTTCGGGGCAAGCCGATACGAGTCGGTCAGCGCCGCCTCTCGGCAGCACACAGGAGGCCCGCACTGCAGAGCCACTGAGTGACGGCATGAATGCGAGCACAGGAGAAGCCGAGTCAGCGGTCCCGCCGCCCACGATCGCCTTGCACGCCGTCACCTCGGCGGTGGTGATGTCGGGATGCGCCAGGTTGCCAGATGGTGCACCAGCCCCCCTGGCCGTGGCGTGTATCTCATCGGACGGGAGTGTCGGACCGGCTCACGCAGTGCCGTACGCAGCCGAGGCGTCTAACTTCGAGACGAACGAACGGATCGGACCGGCAGTTACGCCGACGGAGCCTGTCGCCCCGGACGGGCCATGCGAAGGGAACCGGTTCCGTTTCGACGGAAACGTCTGTACTTTCGGGAAGTCCTCCGATCGGGCCAGGTTGGTGGGCTTCGTCTGGAAGCAGCGGAGGAAGGGACGCAAGTGGGGAGGGCGTGTTTACAGCGAGACTACGATAACCGTGACGATGGAGGCGGTGTACGGCCACGACCACAACAAGACGGACGCCGCGTTCAAGAAGCTCGTACTTGGTACAAAGGACGTGTTCTTGGCGGCGAAGCCGCGGCCCATCCGGCTGAGGCTCAGTGTTTCGTTCGCTACGGGAAAGCTAATCCTGGAAGAGCCGGCTGCCTGAACGCCGGCCGTCTTCTCCCGAACTCTCCCTCGCTCTCCCTCAACGCTCCCTGCCAGTTCGATATCGTCGCTCCCAGCTTCTGACTGGGGGTGACGATGGCCGATTCCAAGACCGTTACCGTTCCGCCGGCCGACGAGGTTCGTCGGCAGCTAGCGACCGCACTTGCGGAGGTACGGCTGCTCCGTCGGCTGCTCCGGCTGGCCGAGGACGCTGCCGAGACCGGCACGTTGCTCGCCCCGGTGCGGGGGGCCATCACCGCGCCGACGCAGGAACGGAGGGCCGCGGCCCATGCGATCTGAATCGCGGGATGATCCGATCGACTCTATCGCCGACCCGAGGACCGCTCAGCGGAACGGCTCCCGCCGGGTGCCCCTTCTGGGTCTGCGGCGGGAGTCCCTGGCCGAGCTGCTGTCGCTGTCCGTCCCGAGTCTCGACCGGGCGAACAGCGCCGGCCTCATCCCCCGGCCGATCCGGCTGGGCGGGCTGCTGATCTGGAACCGGCGGGAGATCCAGAGCTGGCTCGACCACGGGGCGCCGCCGCGGTCGGCCTGGGAAGCCGTCTGGCGGACGCTGAGAGTCCGGAAGGGCCGGTAACCGTCACCGCAGGATGCGGGTGGCGGAAGGAGTCCGAGAAGTGAGACGGCCCCGGTCGCTACCCGGGGCCGTACTCAGTGGCCGTCCTGTTGTGGAGGACGCCCGTTCATGCTCACGCTAACATCTTCGGCCAACGAACGGCCGGAGCAAGGGTCGAAGTTCGATCCCATCGCGGAAACGCTCCGCCGGTGGTCCGGTGATGCCGACTGGGCGGCCGGCGAGCTACTCCAGCTCGCCCTGATGGTGCGGCCGCGGGGCGCCGTGCTCATCCCGCTGGACGACCGCAAGCGGCCGCTGTGCGACTGGAAGAGGTGGCAGACGGAGGCCCCGGACGACCAGGACATCTCCGCCATGTTCGCCGAGGCGGCCCGCCGCGCCCGGGCACGGAACACGACCGTCGCCGGGGTCGGGCTGATCCCAGGATCGGCGCGGCTGGCGGTCCGCGACTTTGACGACCCGGACGCCTACTCCCGGTGGGTGGACCGGTTCCCGGACTTGGCCCGGGTCTGCCCCACGGTCAAAACGGGCCGGGGGTATCACGTCTACGTTCGCCTGCCCGTCCCGCACCGGCTCGTCCACGTCGGCCGAGACCGGCTCGGCGACGGCGAGTTGATCGCCGACCACCGGCACTTGGTCGTCGTCCCGCCGAGTCGGCACCCGTCCGGGGGCACCTACCGCTGGGTCGGCCGCCCGCCGCGGCTGGACGACTTCCCGGTCATCGCGCCCGCCGACGCGGGTTTTTGCACTGGCTACGGCCTGCGGAAGAGACCGGACACGCAAACCACCCGCCCGGCAGCCGAGGACGGGCCGAACCAGCGGCGTCAGGCCGGGAATGCAGTAATACACCCAGCATGTGTTAAACATTCTAGCCCGGAGCCGAGCGACATCCCGGAGGCGATGGGGCGGGAAGCGATACTGGCCAGTGTCCCGTCCGGACCGGGGCAGCGGAACGACGCCATCTGGAGCCTCGCCCGGCGGCTTAAAGCGACGCCCCATCTGGCGGACGCCGACCCCCGGGATCTGGAGCCGCACGTCCGGTTCTGGTTCCAGCTCGCACTCCCGGTCATCACGACCCAGTCGTTCCGGGAGTCGTTCACCGCCTTTGTCAGTGCGTGGCAGCGGGTCCAGGTGCCGCACGGCCGTGGGATCAGGGCGGCAGCTGCAGCGGCGGTCCCGCTGTTGTTCCCCGACGTGCCGGGCCGGCGGCCGATCCGCGACCGCCCGTCGCAGCTCCTCGTCGGGTTGTGCCATGAACTGGCGAGATCGTCGTCGAAGGGTGAGTTTTTCCTGTCGGGCCGGACGGCGGCCCGGGAGTGCGGGTTCGGGACGCACGTCACGGCCGCGTCCCGGCTGAACGACCTGGTCGCGGCCGGCACGCTGGAGCTGGTCCGCAAGGGAAGCCAGAAGTCGGGCGCCTCCGTCTACCGGCTGGTGAGCGTGCCGGCCGGGTCCCTCGCCCCACGCCCGGAACCCGAAGCCGAACTCGCCCTGGTCTGACCGGCCGCCGTTGTGGCGGCCGGACTTTCTTCATCACGAGGGGGTCGATCATGAGTTTGGAAAAGTCGCCCGAAGAGAAGCGCCGCCGGAACGCGGTGTGGGCGACGAAGTCGCACCACAAAGTCCACGAGCTGGAGGAGCAGGTGGGCTGGCTCCGACAGTTGCTGGCTGCCCCGGAGACGAAGGTCACGGACCACAAACGGGTGTTCGACCGGATCTGTTGGGTCCAGCAGTCGCTCATCGACCTGTGCGGCTTCCTGAAGCACGGGGACCGCCCTCGGCCGCGAGGCCGCTGACCTGGCGGTCTCCTGTCGTCGTCACTAACTACGCCGCTTCCAGCGGCCCCCGGGCCGGGTACGATCAGTGGACCGGGGTTTCACGGAGGATTGTCATGGCGAGCCTGTTCCGTCGGACTTACATCGACCCGGCTACCGGGCGGCGGAAGAAAACCTCGAAGTGGCACGGCAAGTATGTCGACGCGGACGGGGTCACCCGTCGGGTTCCGCTCGTCGCCAATCGGGTTGCGGCTCAGACAAAGTTGAACGCGCTGGTTGAGCAGGCCGAGCGGGGGCGGGCAGGGTTGGTCAATCCGTACGCCGAGCACCTGACCGCCCCGCTGGCCGACCTCCTGGTCGAGTTCGCGGCCTACCAGGCGGCCCGGGAGATCACCGCCAAGCAGACCGCCCAGGTCGTCAGCCGCTGCGAGAAGACGTTCGCGGGGGCCGGGTTCGTCCTGATGCGGCAGCTGGAGGCCACTGCCGCGGAGGCGTGGCTGGCCGAAGCCCGCCGGACACAGATCCGGTTCGGGCCGTCGACCAGCAACGGCTACGTGCGGGCGCTCAAGACCTTCGGGAACTGGCTTGTGAAGGCCCGCAAGGCGGCCGAGAACCCGTTCCGGAACATGACCAAGGTGAACGCCGCGGTGGACGTGCGGAAGGAGCGGCGGCCGCTCACCGAGGCCGAGTTCGAGTGGGTGTTGGCGGCCGCCCGGGTGGGCCGTCCGAAGCTGCGGCTGTCGGGACCGGACCGGGCGGTGTTGTACACCGTCGCCGCTTACACCGGCCTGCGGGCGAGCGAGTTGGCCAGCCTGACCCCGGAGTCGTTAGCGCTAGTGGCGACCCCACCGACCCTGACCGTCGAGGCGGCGTGCTCGAAGTCCCGCCGGGAGGACGTCGTTCCCCTTCACCCGGAGCTGGTCGCCTTGCTCCGCCCGTGGGTGGCCGCTCGCCCCGGCGGGCAGCCGCTCTGGCCCGGCCGCTGGGCGGCCGACAACGCCGCGTTCAAGCTCATCAAGTTCGACCTTGAGGCCGCCCGCCGGGCGTGGCTGGCCGAGGCCCGTAGCCCATCCGAGCGGGCCGACCGCGACAAGACTGATTTCCTGGCGTACACGGCCGCCGACGGAACCACCGCGGACTTCCACAGCTTGCGGCACCGGTTTGTGACGGACCTGGTCAACAGCGGGGTGCAGCCGAAGGACGCGATGGAGCTGGCCCGGCACAGCAGCATCACGATGACGATGGACCGCTATGCCCACGTGGGCATCCGGGACACGGCGGCGGCGGTTGCGAAATTGAGCCTGCCGTCCAACCAACCCGACGCCGAGTCGCAGGTGTTGAGGGCGACCGGGACCGATCCCGCTGGCCCCGCCACTGGCCCAAAACTGGCCCCAACCGGTGATCGCCCGGGATTGCGGCTGATGACGACTGACGAAACGGGAGGTACAGCACAGACCGACGCAACTCCCGCTAATTGCAGAGAGTTGAGTGCTGTTGAGGACTCAAGAGAGCAGGTAAGGGGAGTATGCCCGAGAGGATTTGAACCTCTAACCTTCGGCTCCGGAGGCCGACGCTCTATCCAGTTGAGCTACGGGCACAGGTCGCTGGGAACACTATACCCGTCCGGCCGCTACTGACAAGGGCGAGGCCGCCCACATCCTGGTATCCTCTGACCGGACCGAATCACCCCACATTGGGCCGAGCCATGTCGCGCCGGTCAAGTCCGCCCCCGGACCCGTCAGCCCCCGCCCTCCTGCCGGACCTTCCGGCCGACTGGCGGGCCGCCTTGGCGGTCGAGTTCGCTTCCCCCGAATACGCCGAGCTGTCCCGGTTCGTCGCCGCCGAACGGGCCGCCGGAGACGTGTTTCCCGCCGAACCGGACGTCTTCGCCGCCTTACGGCTCACCCCGCTGACGGCGGTCCGGGTGGTGATCCTCGGCCAAGACCCGTACCCGACCCCGGGTCACGCCCACGGGTTGGCGTTCTCGGTCCAGCCGGGCGTCAAGCTGCCGGGATCGCTGCGGAACATTTACAAGGAGCTTCAGTCCGACCTCGGCATCCCGCCGGCCAAGCACGGCCACCTGACCCGGTGGGCGGAGCAGGGGGTGCTGCTGCTGAACAGTGTACTCACCGTCCGGTCCGGGGCGGCGGCGTCGCACGCCAACAAGGGGTGGGAACGGCTCACGGACGCCGTGCTGGCGGCGGTGAACGCCCTGCCGCACCCGGTGGTGTTCGTGTTGTGGGGGGCGTATGCCCAGAAGAAGGCCCGGCTGATCGACCCGGACCGGCACGTCCTGATCGCGTCCGCCCACCCGTCCCCGCTGTCGGCGAGGAACGGGTTCTTCGGCAGCCGGCCGTTCTCCAAGGTGAACGAGGCACTGACGAGGCTAGGGCAGAAGCCGATCGATTGGCGAGTGGAGTAGGGTGCGTGGAGGCTCTGCGAAACGTACCGGCCCGGGCGGGGAGCGGTTGCCGGGCCGGTGCGTTTCGCAGAGCCTCCACGCACCCTACACTGAGGCCGGGAAGCGGACGCGGAAGGTGGTGCCGGCGAGCGGGGCGGAGTCGATGTCCAGCGTCGCCCCGTGGTGGTCGAGCACCATCGCCACGAACGACAGCCCGAGGCCCATGCCGGCGCTGTACCCCTCGTACAGGGCGTTGTCCCGTTTGGTGGTGAAGTGCGTTTTGAGGCAGTTCTGCCGGACCTCCTCGGTCATCCCGATCCCGTTGTCCCTCACCTCCAGCACTACTGACCCGCCGTCGTCGCGGACGGTCAGCCCGACCTCCCCCTTCCAGGACGCCGCGTCGATGAGCCGCTGACGGCGGGTCGCCGGGTCCGGGGCGGGGTCTTTCCGGGCGTCCTCGCGGAGGTGGTTCCGCATCTCGAAGGTGGCGTCCCGGGCGTTGAACAGCAGGTTCTCGACCGCCTGCTGGAGGTGGGAGTGGTCGCCACGGAACCAGACCGGGCCGGCCGGCAGGGCGGCCGTCACCCGCAGCTTCCACTTGTCCCGGGCCATGTCCGCCCAGGTGGCGACCGTGTCCCGGGCCAGGGCGGCCAGGTCGAGCCGGGTGAGTTCGGCCTTGGCCGGGTCGCGGCGAACGGTCCGGAGGATCTGCTGGAGCCGCTCGGTCACGGTGCCGAGGGTGGACCGCACCTCTTCCAGCATCCCGGCCTGGCTGTTCGGCAGCCCGTCCGACTCGATGCACCGGGCGAGCAGGTCGTTCGGCCGGACCAGCAGGTTCTTGATGTTGTGGGCGTAGCTGCCGGCCATGATGCCGATGCTGGCGTACAGTTGGGACTTCATCTCCAGGGCGGTCTTCTCCGCCTGGTCGGCCCGCTTCTCCAGACTGGCCGCTTCGAGCCGCTGCTCCAACAGTTTGCGGTCCAGCTCCTCCCGGGCCATTTCCGCTTGCTGCTGCAGGAGCCGGGTTTCGAGCAGCTCCCGCTCGTGGTGCTCGGCCTCCGCGACGGCGGTCAGCCGTTGCACTTCCCTGGCCCGCTCCCGGCGGAGGAACCGGGTGACGGACAGCCCGGCGATGAGCGTGGCTGCGACCAGCACGGCCGCCGCCACCAGTGAGTCTCGTTGCCGGGCCTGCTCCCGCAACTGCAGTTTGTTGAACGCGTGGAGCTGGTACTCGCACCGGATGGCCGCCCGCGGGTCGGCCTCCCCGAACGGGCGGTACTCGAGCACCCGGACCGGGTTCTGGGTCCGGTGCTGGGGGCCGGGCAACGGCGACACCCAGGCGACCTGGTCGGCCGGCGGGCCGCCTGGGACGGCGGCGACGGCCACCTCGATCCGGTAGATGACCGGGAAGGACGGGAGCTGGTTCAGGTACGTCCGGGTCGGCTCGGCCAGCCCGTACATGTGGGCGGCGATCTCGTCCCGCTTGGTCTGGATCTGCTCCGGCTGGGCGCCCGGTTCCTGTCGCAGATGGACGTAGTCGCGGACCAGCTCGGGGAGCGTCTTGCGGAAGTTGCGGGCCTCGTCCAGCCACTCCCGGACGGTCGCCTCGTCCGCCTGTTCGGACCACCCGGCCCGGGAGTGCAGGACCGTGGCCAGCCAGCCGACCA
Source organism: Gemmataceae bacterium (assembly GCA_046350115.1). Lineage (GTDB taxonomy): Bacteria > Planctomycetota > Planctomycetia > Gemmatales > Gemmataceae > JAXMAZ01. The sequence goes on along the minus strand of JAXMAZ010000009.1, from coordinate 85,493 downwards.
GGATCAGCCAGACGATGACGACCGGGGCCATGCCCTCGGCGAACAGCCACAGGGACCGGCGGGTGTCGGGTGGTGGCGTCATCCGCGGCGGCCCCCCGACGGGGCGGCGTCCGCCCGGACGGGGGCCGGGGCGGGGGCGGCGGCCCTGTTACGCCGCTGGTCCACGTCCACCGTCCGGACGTGTTCCCACGCCTTGCCCCCGGCCCGCTTCCACACCGCCAGCTTGGCCACCGGCAGGGTGCGGGTGACGGCCGTCCCCTCCTCGGTCTGCGGCCACAGGACGGCCACGTACTCCCCGGTGCCGCCGAGCCGGTTGCCGTCCGGGTCGAAGAACGCCGGACACCGGCCGCGGAGCCGGACGGCCAGCTCGTCCGCCCGGCCCACCGGCCCCACGGCCGGCGGCGGGTCGGCAGGTGTCTCCGCCCCGGGGAAGGCGGCCTCCACCACCACCCGGGTCAGCTCGGCGAAGTGCAACACGTCTTCGGTGCTGTTCGGCCGGGTCAGGGCCAGGGCCGGCGGGACGGTCGGCGAGTCGTCGTCCCAGCCGACCGGGTCGTGGTGGCAGAACAGGACCAGCGGCACCGGCAGGGCGTGGACCGGCCAGGCGAACTCCCCGTCCCGGTACAGGGCGTTCACCGGGATGCCGTCCCCGGTGATCGCCACCATCCGCTGGCCGAGCTGCGGGGCCGATTCGGCCAGCGTCCGCAGCAGCCGGCGGGCCGGCGAGGTGATGGTCGGCAGCACCAGCAGCGACCGCTGCGGCGGCAACGTGTTGAAGTCCTTGAGCACCTGTTCCGCGACCCGGGCCTCGTCCTGGTTCGGCCGGGAAAACCCGCCGACGCTGTACGCCACCCGGGAGGTGATCAGGTGGGCCTTGTCCCCGAGGGCGTCGGCGAACCGCTCGTGCAGGTCGCGGCTGAACGGGTCGTCCTCCCACACCGCGCTGAACGCGGTCGGCTTGTCCGGCGGGTCGAGGACGACGGCCATCGCCGACCCGATCGCCGCCCGGGCGGTGCCGGCGAAAGTCTCCGGCCGCAGCCGCGGGTGGGCGTACACGAAATCGACGACCGCGTCGGCCATCTGCCGGTTGGTGAAGCAGAAGCGGAACGAGCGGTCGTCGTACAGGTCGATCAGGTTGTTCCCGCGGGCGTTGCCGTCGGCGGCGATCTCGTCGGCGGTGGCGGTGGTGATGAACAGGAGCGGCCGGTCCCCCTTCCAGGCGGACTGGGCGGCGAGGGCGGTGGCCAGGTCGACCGCGCGGTCGCTCGACCCGCCGCCGACCAGCGCCAGCGGGGCCGGGCTGCGGCGGGCCAGCGCCCGCACCCACTGGTCGGTCGTCGCCTCGTTGGTCAGCTTGTACCACCGCACCCGCAGGCTGCCCGGCCGGCCGGGCATCGACAAGACGACCTCCGGGACGGAGTTGGTCGGGTCGAGGAAGGCGGCCGAGTCGTCCACCCGTAGGCCCGGGACGAGCATCTGCGCCCGCACCATCCCGGCGACGTACCGCTCCCAGGTGGTGGCGTTGGTGGAGGTGTGCAGCCAGGCCAATTCCTGGTCCCCGGCCGGCACCGTCAGCGGCCGCGGCAGGCCGGACGGCCGGTCCAGGAACGGCAGCGGCACCCCGGTCGCCAGCACGGCCACCGGGGCACAGATGAGCAGCACCAAGAGCGGCCAGCGGAGCCGGGCCATCGGGTTCCCCGGTGAGGCGGATATCCTTCAGTGTACCCGGGACGGTCAACGGTGTAGGGCGGGTCGAGGAGGCTTTGCGGCGCCGACCCGGGCGACCGCCTCTCGCCACCGTCGGCGGGCCTCGAAGCTCGGCACCGCCCTACAGGAATCACGTAGGGCGGTGCCGAGTCTTCGAGGCCCGCCGGCTCGGGCAGCCGCTCGTTGCCGTTTCGGCGGGTCGGCGCCGCAGAGCCGGCTTGACCCGCCCTACTAAAACTGGATGTAGATGAACGTCTTCCCGACCCCCGGGCTGAACACCACGACCGCCGCCAGCCCGACCGCCACACCGGCCGTTCGTACCGCGTCCGGCAATCGCCACTCACCCACCCTCACCACCTCACGAAGCAGCCCGATCACGTGCCCGGCCAAGCCGAGCGCGACCAGCAGCGGCACGGCCGGCGGGATTGCGGCCACGCTCGTGCCCTGATCGCCCAGGCCGACGAGCGACTGCATCAGCACCCAGCCGCCGGCCCAGGAGTCCATGCGAATCAGGATGAGGCCGACCAGGAACAGCACCGCCGTCCCGGCCCAGGCGACGACCTTCCACCCGGCCGACGCCCGCATCGCAGAAGCCCAACCGACGCCGGACAGCAAGCGGTCGTACCAGCGGTGGGCGCACATCAATAGTCCGTTGAACAGCCCGTACACCAGCCAGTTCCACGCCGCCCCGTGCCACAGCCCGCACAGCACGAACACCAGCGTCAGGTTCAGGTACGTCCGGGCCTCGGACCCGCGGCTGCCGCCGAGCGGGAAGTACAGGTAGTCCCGCAGCCACGTCGAGAGCGACAGGTGCCACCGCCGCCAGAAGTCGGGGATGCTGGTCGCCAGGTACGGCAGGTTGAAGTTCCCCGGCAGCTCGAACCCGAACCACTTGGCCGTCCCGACGGCGATGTCCGAGTACCCCGAGAAGTCGCAGTAGATCTGCACCGCCCACGCGGCGACGGCCCACCGGTGGGCGGCCGGGTCGAACGCCCCCGGGTCGGCGAACACCGGCGTCACGAACAGGGCGTCCAACTGGTCGGCGATCACCAGCTTCTTGAACAGCCCGCACACGAACAGGGCGATCCCGTCGGTCACTTGCCGGGCGGTGACGGCCGGCGGCTCGGCCATCTGCGGCAAGAACTCGACCGCCCGGACGATCGGCCCGGCGGCCAGTTGCGGGAAGAAGGCGACGAAGAAGGCGTAATCGACGAAGCTGCGGACGGCCGGGATCTGACGCCGGTACACGTCCACCGTGTAGCTGATCCCCTGGAACGTGTGGAAGCTGATACCCAGCGGAAGCAGGATGCTCCAGGCCCGGTCCGGGACGTCCGCGCCCAACAGCCGGGCCAGTGACAGCCCGCTGTCGTAGACGAACGCAGTGTATTTGAACGCGGCGAGCAGTCCCAGGTTCGAGACGACGCTGAGGGTCAGCCAGCGGTGGCGGGTCCGCTCGTCCTCGGCGGCGGCGATCTTCAGCCCGGCGGCGTAGTCGATGCCGGTGAGCAGAAGCAGTACCCACAGGTACTGCGGGGCCGCCCAGGCGTAGAAGACCCAGCTCGCGGCGGTCAGGAACAGGTACTTGTCCCGCCGCCGGCGGAGCAGGTGGTACACGACCAGGGTGACGGCCAGGAACAGGAAGAACGGCTTGCTGGCCACGGTCACGGCGTCACCCCCGTCTTTTGTCCCCTCCCCCCTTGTGGGGGAGGGTTAGGGTGGGGGGGCACGAACCGTTGCCGAATCGGTGACTCCGAAGCGGGATGCTCTCCTGACCCCCCACCCCGTCCCACCCCCACAAGGGGGGAGGGGGTCAAGACAGTCGCCCCCCGGTCCGCGAGCCGGTCCCGCACCCACGCCGACAGCCGCTTCGCCCCCGCGCCGTTCAGGTGGATCAGGTCGGCGAAGTGCGAGTCGTCCACGCCGACGGCCTCCCGTGTGGCCCGCAGAATTGTCAGCCCGCGAGCCGTTTCGACCTCGGCCAGCCGCCGGCGGAACTCGGCGAACTCGGCCGGGTATCGGGCCTCTAGGTCGGCAGTCACAGGCATGTCCACGATCACCAGTTCCGTCCCCCGCTCCTCGCACCAGTCGGCCAGCCGGTGCAGGTACTTCAGGTGCGAGCCGGTGCGGTAGCGGGCCAGGTAGTCGAACGGCGGTGCCACCCAGCCGGACTGCTTCATGTGGTCGTACCGGCGGTTCACGAACCAGGCGGCCGGGGAGTACCCGTCGCCGGACCGCAGGGCGTCGGAATAGGCGCGGTTGCCGGCCGCCTCCTTCGCCGCCTCCGGGGAGGCTCCGGGGGCCAGGCTCGCGGCCTGATCCGCCGCCCACATGCGGAGGCCGTGCCGGTAGCGGAACACGCCCCACGCTTTCCCGCAGATCCCGTTGACGTAATGCCGGGCCACCCACTCGCCCGCTTCCGGCCGCGTCGTCACCCAGTCACAGACGTCGCCCGGGGTCATCAGCGAGTACGGGCCGTGTGGTTCGTGCCGGCTGTCGTTCCAGTCGCTGGCCGTCGCCCCGTAGACGAGCAGCTTCGGCGGGGTCGGGCAACCGTTCTTCACGGCGAAGAAGCAGTCCGAGACAGTCCCACCGGGTAATCCCAGGGCGTAGCCGTGGGCCAGCGGCGAGCCGCGCCGGCCGACGCCGGCGATCACCGCCGGGTCCAGCCCCTCGCTGACCGGCGAGCCGCCGACCAGGACGAAGTCCTGCGGCCGGCTGCGGCACCCGGCCAGCCGTTCGGCGTAGTCGTCCGGCGAGTACCGCCGCCAGGTGTCGGCCGTGGCGTAGACGCCGAGGTCGAGGGCCGCCAGCCCGGCGAGCAGCCCGAGGACCGGCCGCCACCGGGACCGTCGGGGTGCGGGCGTGGGGCGGGATTCGACCACCGCGACCGCCCCGACTTTGGGGCCGGCGGGTAGCCGTGGGGCGGCGACGGGGGCGGTGGCGGGGCGGGTCGGGGTCATCCGTGATCCCTGGGGCGGGCACGAACTTACCCCGCCGGCCGGTCGTAACGGAAGGGGAAGTTGTGCCGCCCCTTGTTCCCGCCCGGCCGGCCGGTACAACGACCGTCACGCGAACCTGACCTTCACGCGGGCCGCTTCGGTCGGCCCGCTTTTATCGCGGAGGGGACCACGTGCGGCGCGCTCGCCTCGGGATCGTCTTCGGGCTGATGGCCTGTGTGGCCACGGTCGCTACCGGCCAGCCCCCCGCCAAGCCGGCCGCCGGCCAGCCGGCCCCCACGCCCGCCCAGCCGGCCCCGGCCGCCACGGACAAGCAGGCGTTCGTCACCAAGTTCGAGAAGGACAAGAGCTTCTACCAGAAGCTGACCACCAAGGTGGAGCAGACGCTCAAGGTGCAGGGCGGCGGGGCGGACGTGCCGCTCAAGCACGAGCAGACGTACTACTTCAAGTGGACCCCGGTCAGCGTGGACAAGGACAAGGTGGTCGCCAAGCAGACCATCGAGGGGCTGAAGTTCAAGATGGACATCGCCGGCCAGACGGTCGACTTCGACTCGGCCGACCCGAACCCGTCCGGGGCGGCCGGCAACCCGGGGCTGACCGAGTTCTTCAAGACCCTGGTCGGCACCGAGTTCACCGTCACCTTCGGCAAGAACGGGGCGGTCGAGAAGGTGGACGGCAAGGAGGAGGTGCTCAAGAAGCTGGCCGGGGTGAACCCCCAGGTCGAAGCCATCCTCCGCCAGGTGATGTCCGACGAGACGCTCAAGGAGATGGCCGACCCGGCCGCCGGCATCACCCCGCCCGAGCCGAAGGGGGTGAACGAGAGCTGGGAGAAGAAGGGCACCCTGAACCTGGGTGCAGTCGGCAGCTACGACCGCACCTTCACCTACACCTACAAGGGCAAGGATCCGGAGAAGAAGGAGCTGGACCGGGTCGAGGTGAAGCCGACCATCAGCTTCAAGCCGGCGGCCACCCCGGGCGGCGGGCTGCCGTTCCAGATCAAGAGCGGCAAGCTGGACACCAAAGAGGTGAAGCAGGGCGTCGCCCTGTACAACCCGAAGGCCGGGCGGGTGGACTCGGTCCGGCTGAACCTGATCCTGAACGGCCAGCTCACCGTGACCGTGGCCGGCACCGACGCGACCGTCGACCTGGTGCAGGACCAGAAGACCGAGCTGGACTCCGCCGACGCCTCGCTGCTGCCGAAAAAGCAGTAAGCGGTGTCCGACGACACGACTGACAGCCCGGCGGCCGCGGCCTGCCGGGCTGTTCGTTTTTAGGGGAGCACGCCCATGACGACGGTTGTGATCGGGGCCAACGGGCAACTCGGCCGCGACCTCTGCCCACGACTGCCGGGGGCCGTCGTCCCGTTCACCCGGGCCGACCTGGACCTGGACAAGCCGGAGACGATCGCCCCGGCGTTGACCGCCCACAAGCCGGCCGTGGTGGTGAACTGCGCCGCGTACAACTTCGTGGACAAGGCTGAGAGCGAACCGGACGCCGCCTTCCGGGCGAATGCCTGGGGGGTGCGGGAACTGGCCCGGGCCTGCCGCGATCTCGGGGCCAGGCTGGTCCACTTCAGCACCGATTACGTGTACGGCCTGGACGCGATCCGCACCACCCCGCTGCGGGAGGACGACCCGCCCGGCCCGGTGAGCGTGTACGGGCTGAGCAAGCTGGCCGGCGAATACCTGGTGCGGTCCACCTGCCCCCGTCACCTGGTGATCCGGACGTGCGGCCTGTACGGCGTCTGGGGCAGCGGCGGGAAGGGGGGCAACTTCGTCGAGACGATGCTGCGGGTCGCCGGGCAGGGCAAGCCGCTGCGGGTGGTCAACGACCAGCACTGCACCCCGAGCTACACCGTGGACGTGGCGACCGCGGCCGCCGGGCTGATCGCCGCGGCCGCTCACGGCCTGTTCCACGCCACCAGCGCCGGCGTCTGCACCTGGTACGAACTGGCCGCCGAGATCTTCCGGCAGGCCGGGGTGCAAGCCGACCTGACCCCGATCACGTCGGCCGAGTTCAAGGCCGCCGCTCAGCGGCCGCCGTACAGCGTGCTCGACTGCGGCAAGCTGCAAACCGTTGGTGTTTCCCGACCTCGGCCGTGGCAGGAGGGGTTGGCCGCCTATCTCACGGAACGATCTGCCCGTCTCCAGGGTCCGAGGTAGTACGTCGCGTCCAACTAAAGTGCCCTGGCCGAGTCCGTTTTCGCGCGAACCCCTTGACATAATTGGCCCGGGTCTTACACTGCTAGTGAGACGCAATCTCAACAGGCTGGCAGTGACGGGTTCGCACATGCTCATGCCGTTAGATTTCCTTGGGGCCGGCGACGTGGCCGATGTCGCCGACGTGAGCGGCGATCCGTGCTGGGTCGGCCGCTTGGCCGAACTCGGCATCCGCGAAGGTTGCCGGCTCCAGGTTTTGCAGCCCGGCTCTCCGTGCCTGCTCGACATCGCCGGCTGCCGGCTCCGCCTCCGCGGCGGTGACTCGTCGCAAATCCTCGTCCGCCCCGTGGCCGGTTGACGTGCCCACCCTGGACCAGCTTGGGGTCGGTCAGTCCGCCCGGGTCGAGGCGGTGGCCGGCGACCCAGCCCTGGTCCAGCGGCTGTACGAGATGGGCCTGTTGGAAGGGGACACGGTCGAAGTGATCGGGGTGGCCCCGCTCGGCGACCCGATCGAGGTGCGGATCGGCGGCACCCGGCTGAGCCTTCGTCGCCGCGAAGCCTCCGCCGTCACTTCTCCTCGGCTGATCGCCCGCCCTCTTCCCGGCCGCTGATGCCTGCCGTCTCAGCCCTCACCGTCGCCCTGGTCGGCAACCTGAACGCCGGCAAGTCGACCCTGTTCAACGCCCTGTCCGGCCTCCGCCAGTACGTCGGCAACTACCCGGGCGTCACGGTTGAAATGAAGACCGGCCGGTTCGCCCATGGCGGCACCGAGGTGACGGTCATCGACCTGCCGGGGACATACAGCCCTGGCCCTCGCAGCCCGGACGAAATGGTGGCGGTCGATCTGCTCCTCGGCCGCCGGCCCGGAGCACTCCGCGGCCGACGTGATCGTCTCCGTGGTCGACGCATCCAACCTGGACCGCCACCTGTACCTGACTACGCAACTGCTCGAACTCGGCCGGCCGGTCGCCCCGGCGGTCAACATGCTCGACCTGGCCGAAGGCCAGGGGCTGCGGATTGATGTCGGCACGCTGGCCAAGGAGACCGGCTGCGGGGTGATCGCCCTGCAGCGGCACAAGGGCGTGGGGCTGGCGAGCCTGAAGGATGCCATCCTGGCCGCCGCGGACGACGACGGGCGGCGACCGGGCCGAGCCTGCCGGACGCGGTCGAGAAGGAGGCCGCCGCCCTGCACACGGAACTGGCCGGCGAGGTGCCACCGTTCCTGGCCCGCCGACTGCTGCTGGACGTAGGCGGGTACACCGAGCAGTGGCTGACCGGTGTCCACGGGCCGGAACTCAAGCAGCACGTGGAGGCGGCCCGGCGGCGGCTGGCCGAGGCCGGCGCCCCGGTGCCGGCGGCCGAGGCCCGCGCCCGATTCGCCTGGGTCCGCGGCGTGGTCGGCAAGGCGGTGACGAAACCGGTCGCCCGGCCGACCACCTGGACCGACCGGATCGACCGCGTCCTCACCCACCGGGTGTGGGGGACGCTCGCCTTCCTGGCCGTCATGTTCCTGATGTTCCAGTCGATCTTCGTCGCGGCCGAGCCGCTGATGGGGCTGATCGACGACGGGACCAAGGCGGTGGCCGACGCGGTCCGGGACGCCCTGCCGGCCGGGCCGGGGCGGTCGCTGCTGGCCGACGGGATCGTCACCGGGGTCGGCGGGGTGGTGAAGTTCCTGCCACAGATCCTCATCCTGTTCGGGTTCATTGCCGTACTGGAAGACTGCGGGTACATGGCCCGGGCGGCGTTCCTCATGGACCGCCTGATGAGCCGGTGCGGGCTGAGCGGCAAGTCGTTCATCCCGCTGCTGTCCAGCGTGGCGTGTGCGGTGCCGGGGATCATGGCGACGCGGGTGATCGAGAACCGCCGGGACCGGGTCGCCACCATCGTCGTCGCCCCGCTGATGAGCTGTTCCGCCCGGTTGCCGGTGTACGCCCTCCTGATCGGGGCGTTCCTGACCGTCGGGTTCCCGGTGTGGGTGCCGGGGCTGGTACTGTTCGGGCTGTACCTGATCGGGTTCGTGGTCGCCCCGCTGGTGGCCCTCCTGCTCAAGCGGACGGTGCTGAAGGGCGACCCGCCGCTGTTCGTGATGGAACTGCCGGCGTACAAGCGGCCGTCGCTGCGGGGCGTGTTGCGGCGGATGGCCGACGCCGGGTGGGCGTTCCTGCGGCGGGCCGGGACGCTGATCCTGGCGTCGATGGTGATCGTCTGGGCGCTGCTGTACTTCCCCGACCGCGACCCGGCTGGCGCGCGGTACGAGGAGCGGATCGCGGCAGCGAAAGAGCAGGGGGGTGAGGCCGGGGAGCAGGAGGCGGTGCGGCTCGTCGGCGAGTGGAAGCGGGACAGCCTGCTCGGCCGGGTCGGGCGGGGGCTGGAGCCGGCGTTCACCCCGCTCGGCTGGGACTGGAAGATCGGCATGGCGGCCCTTGCGAGCTTCCCGGCCCGCGAGGTGATCGTCGGCACCCTGGCGATCATCTACGACGTGGGCGAGGCGGACGGCGACGAGGGGCAGAAGGGGTTGCGCGATGCCGTGTCGAAGGAGTGGACCGCCGACCCGGCCCGCGGCCGGTACGCGGTGGCGACGGCGTTATCGGTGCTGGTGTTCTTCGCCCTGTGCTGCCAGTGCGCGTCGACGCTGGCGGTGATCCGCCGGGAAACGCGGAGCTGGGCGTGGCCGGCATTCACCTTCGGGTACATGGCCGCGGCGTTTGGCGTACCTCGGGGCGGCAATGGTGACGTTCCAGGTCGGGCGGCTGATTACTGACCTGGGCGGGTGACAGTTCCCGTAGGGTGCGTTGAGGAGGCTCTGCGACGAAACGCACCAGCCCTGGCGAGCGCACCCAGGCCCGTGACCTTGGCCGGGGGAGGGCGAGGCTCCTGCCGAGCCGTCAGCCCGCGAGCAACGGCAGTTCCATACCGGTGGCTACTACCGGTCACGGGGCAACGGTTGCGGACGCGGCTCCCGGCTCGGCAGGAGCCTCGCCCTCCCCCGGGGCCGTCGCGGGCAAAAATGTGGGTGTTCGCTTTCCGGTATCCTCAGCGGTGCGTTTCGCAAAGCCTCCACGCACCCTACACCGAGCGCATTAACATGGACTGGCAACTGCTGACGGTCGGCGGCGTGGTGTTCGCGGCGGCCGGTTATCTGGCCCGGTCGGCGTGGCGGACGTGGGTCGGCCGGCCGAAAGCCGGATGCGGGTCGGGCTGCGGCGGTTGCCCGACCTCGACGGTCACGGACAACGGCCGGCGGATCACACTGCCGCAGGTCTGATGACCGCCCCGTAGTTGCTACCTGTTCAACACCCGCAGCGCCTCGGCGTGCAGGCGGCCGTTGCTGGCGATCACGTCCGGGCGCTGGGTGGTGCGGGTGTTGTCCCAGGCAGTCATCACCCCGCCGGCCTCCTCCACGATCGGCACCAGCGCCACCACGTCCCACGGGTGAACCCCGTGGTCGATCATCAACTCGGCCGACCCCTGGGCCACGAACAGGAACCCGAGGAAGTCCCCGTACCCCCGCTGCCGGTCGGTCTTCGCGGCCAGGTCCAGGAACGCCGCCTCCCGGCCGTTCTTGCGGAACCAACTGATGCTGCTGTAACAGAGGAGCGAGTCGGTCAGGGTGTCAATCGTCGAGACGTGGATGCGGTGCCCGTCACGGTACGCTCCGTTGCCGCGGCTGGCGTGGAAGAGTTGGTGCATCCCCGGCACGTACACCGCCCCGGCCACCGGGTCACCGCGGTACTCCAGCCCGACCAGCGTGCCCCACAGCGGCAGCTTGCGGATGAACGACTTGGTCCCGTCGATCGGGTCGATCACCCACCGGAACCCGGACGTGCCAGGCTGGTCGCCGAACTCCTCGCCGAGGAACCCGTCGGCCGGGAAGTGCTTACCGACCAGCTCGCGGATGAGTTGCTCGGCCTTCTTGTCGGCCACCGTCACCGGGCTTTGGTCCGCTTTGACCTCCACGTCGAACGTCGAGTGGAAGATGTCGTTGGCCAGGTCGCCGGCTTTGCGGGCGGCCTCAACGGCCAGGTCGGTTCGGGTCCGCAGGTCGGTGCTCGTCATGCAGTCGCTTCCGTCGGCTGGTGAGAGGTCTGGGGCAAGGGCAGGACGTCGGGCCGGGCGGCCAGCTTGTTGCGGGCGAAGGCGGCGCAGCCGACGATCCCGGAATCGTCGCCGAGGGCGGCCGGGACGCACCGCACCTTGTCCGCCGCCCCGGGCAGGGTGTACCGCTGGGCGAAGTCCCAGATCCGCTCGATGAAGGTTTCCCCGAGCGCCCCGCTCACCCCGCCGCCGACTACCACCACTTCCGGGCTGAGCAGGTTGACCATCCCGCCTATGGCGGCGCCCAACGCCCGGGCGGCGTCGTCTACGATCTGCACGGCGACCGGGTCGTCCTTTCCGTAGAAATCGGCGAGCTGGCTGCTTTTCACCCGCTCCAGGTCGACCCCCTTCCACTCCTTGCGGACCCGTTTCGGGGCGTCGTCCAGAATCTCCTTGGCCCGCTTCATCTGATACCGGCGGCCGGCCACGCTCTCCAGGGTGGTGCCCCGTCGCCAGTGGATGACCAGGTGCCCGATCTCGCCGGCGTGGCCGTTGAAGCCGGTGTACAGGTCGCCGTTCAGGATGAACCCGCCGCCGACCCCGGTGCCGACGAAGATGCCGAACACTTGCCGGGCGCCCTTGGCCGCCCCGTGGGCGAACTCGCCGTAGGTGCCCATGCGGACATCGTTCTCCAGCACCACCGGCCAGGTCCAGTCCCTGGGCAGCAGCGGGGCCACGTCGACGTTCCGCCAGTCCAGGTTGGGGGCGAACCGGACGACGGTGCCGGCCGGCTCGATCTGGCCGGGGATGCCGAACCCGAGGCCTCGGACCTGGGCCGGGTCGATCTTGGCCTCCCGGACGACGGCGTCGACCGCCTGGCCGATCCGGGCGAATACCCCGGCCGGTCCCCCCTCGGCCCCGGTCGGGTGCTTGACCCGGGCGAGCAGGTTGAGGTTGTCGTCGAACAGCCCGGCCAGCACCTTGGTGCCGCCGAGGTCGACCCCGATCCAGTACCCGTCGGTCATCGCTCGGCTCCGCGGTGGCCGGGAGGGCGGGTGGCAGTCAGAGGCATGGTGCGGTCATTTTAGGTGGGCCGGGGGCGGCCTCAACCGGATTCGGCCGGCGGGAGACGGCGTCAGGGTGTCACGCTTCGCGCCGCCTGCACGAACGCGTGAACCCGACCCGGGTCTTTTCGCCCCGGCACGGATTCCACGCCGCTGGCCACATCGACCCCCCACGGCCGGACGAGCCGGATGGCGTCCGCGACGTTGTCCGGGGTCAGCCCGCCGGCCAGGATGACCGGCACCCCGGGGGCGAACCCGGCCAACAGGTGCCACGGGGCGCGGTGTCCGGTCCCGCCCATCTCACCCTGGACGAACGAGTCGATAAGCACCGCGGCCGGCCGGCACGTGGCGACGAACCGGCGAACGCTGCCCAGGTCGGCGGTGTCTTTTACCCGAAATGCCGGGATGTGGGCGGCCGGGAAGAAGGAGTTAGTCGGTGGTTCGGCCGAGTAAGTCTGGACGGCCCTTAACCCGAGCCGTTGGGCGAGGCCGCGGATGCCGTCGTCCGGCAGGTCCACGAACACCCCGACCGCGGCCGTGAACGCCGGCAGTTCGCGGACGATGGCTTCGGCCTGCTCGGCCGTAAGGAACCGTGGCGACTTGGGGTAGAAGTTCAACCCGACCGCGTCCGCCCCGCAGTCGGCGGCGATGGTCGCGTCCGCCGGGGTGGTGACGCCGCAGATTTTGACTCGGACGTGCGACATCAGGTGGCCTGCGGCTGCTGGGGCGGGGACGGCTTCTGTCCCGGAAGTCGGAACAGGTCGGCGAGCCGGATCGTTAGGCCGGGTAGGGCGTCGCCGCCGGTCAGTTCGCCGTCCTCGCCGATGACCGTGTGGCTTTTGTCGGGCCGGTAAACCGTCACCTTCCGTTCCTCGTAGTCCACCAGCCAGACGACCCGGCTGCCACTCGACAGATACTCGCTGATACGTGCGTTGACCCGGGTCATCTTGTCGTTCGGTGACAGGATTTCGACCGCGAGCACCGGAGCCACTTCGCCCCACTTCGGGGGCACCTCGTCGAACGTGTCGGCGTCGGTGTAGTACGCGACATCCGGCCCAGCGACGGTATCGGGGTTCTCGCGCAAGACGACACCCGATTCGGCGGCGACATACCCCCGGCCGACCTTCTCGGCCCATTCTTCGATGGATCGCCCGATGCGGATTTGCACGATGCCATGAATCTTGGTCGGCCGTGGCACTTCCTGCACCTCCCCGCGGATCAGGACGAAGAACCTCGGCTCGTTCTCTGGGCGGTGGACGAACTCCCAGAACTCGTCGGCGGTCATCAGCTTCTTGCCGGCCGCCGGGGTCGCGCTGGTCGGGGTCATGGTCGCCTCCTTCGCGGCAGTTTACCGGCCGAACTTCTGGCGGGCCAAGGCCAACGCCCCGTGGAGCACCACTTCCTCACCGAGCGCCGCGGGCACGATGTCGGTCAGCCCGGCGAAGGCGGCGAACCCCCGCTCGGCGACGTACCGCCGGACCGGGGCGAACAGCAAGTCCTCGCCGATCAGCGACACCCCGCCGCCGACGATGACCCGCCGCGGGCAGAGCAGCTTGATCACCGAGCAGATGCCCTCGGCCAAAGCCTGCGCCGCCGCGTCGAGGATCCGCAGCGACTCCGGCTCGCCCCGGCGGGCGGCGTCGGCGACCGCCAGCCCGGTCGTCCCCGCAGCCCGGCCGATGCCCCAGCCGGAGGCGAAGTCTTCGAGGATGGACCCCCGCCGCGGGTCGTCGAGCGGGAACACCGGCCGCATGTGGCCGACCTCCGCCGCCCCCTTGCCGACACCGCGGTAAATCTGGCCGTCAATGACGAGGCCGCCGCCGATCCCGCTGCCGGCGGTGATGTAGAAGATCGGCGACAGCCCCCGGCCGGCCCCGTGGAGGGCTTCCGCCAGCCCGGCCACGTCGGCGTCGTTGCAGATGACCGTCGGCAGCCCGACCACCTCGGTCAGCCAGGCGGCGAGCGGGAACCCGTCCCACCCGGCGATGTGGTGCGACTTGATGACCGACTGGGTGTCGTCATCGGTCGGCCCGCCGAACCCCACGCCGACGCCTCGCAGGTCGGACCGGGACAGGCTTGCTTGGGTGAGCAGTTCCGGGACGGCGGCGACGATCTGCCGGCGGATCCCCTCGCCCCCGGCGGCGGCGTCCACGGTGCCCCGCCACAGGGCGAGCACCTGGCCGTCCCCGCGGCCAACCCCGAGCTGGAGCTTGGTGCCGCCGATCTCGATGCCCAGGTACATGACGTGGTCCCACTAAGAAAGCCCACCCGTTGCAACGGGTGGGCTTCGGCAGGTTCCCAACTCGGCGCGGCGGCGTCAATCAGTCGTCGTCGTCCTTCTTGCTCGCCTTCACCGGGACGAAGAACGCCGCCCGGACCGGGGCCGGCATCTTGCTCGTCGGCCCCTTCACGCTCCGCCAGATCACCTCGTTGAACAGCAGGTCGTCCGCCTGGTCCTCCTTGGTCAGGTCGAACGACTCGCTCAGCTTCGCCCCGAAGGCGCCCGGCTTGTTCAACTCGTTCAGGTCCACCTGGGGGACGACGTGGGTGTACGGCCGCGTGTCCGGCTTGGCCTGGAAGCTGTTGAACATCGGCCGGGCGGCGGCGTCGAACTGACTCATCGGCTTCAGCCCGAGGATCAGCTCCATCGTCCGCAGCAGGCTGGTGGTCGAGTACAGGTCGCTGTCCACGAACTTCCGTTTCGTGTACGGCGAGACGACCAGGGCCACCACCCGGTGGGCGTCGACGTGGTCCGGGCCGTTCTGGGCGTCGTCCTCGATCACGAAGATGGCCGTCTCCTTCCAGAACTTGCTCTTGCTCACCCCCTCGACCAGCAGGCCGAGGGCCAGGTCGTTGTCCGCCACCTGGGCGCGGGGCGTCGGCTTGCCGACCCGGGTGCCAGACGTGTGGTCGTTCGGCAGCTTGACGATCTGCAGCCGGGGCATCTCCCCCTCGCCCTCGAACCGCTTCAGCTCGCTCAGGAACCGCTCGGTTCGCTTTACGTCCGGGTATTCCAGGTCGTACCCGCGGAACTTCGGGTCGATCCGCCCGACCAGAGCGGGGACGGACGGCTTCACGTCCGGGTAGCTGCCGTCCTTGTTCCGGGGGAAATTCGTGACCCACTCGCCGTAGCTGCGGACGCTCACCTTGGCCTCGATCGCCCGGTCCCACAGGTAGCCGCCGGCCGGCCGGGCCTGCGGGTCGTAGGTCGCCTCCCCGGGGTAGCCGAACGTCTCCCGCTTGCTCCCCCGGTAGCTGAGCGGCCACAGCTTCTCGACGAAGTCGGTGGCGTACGCCCCCATGCTCCACTCGTGCCCGTCGGCGGACACCTCGCCGTCCACGTAGGTGTTGTCCAGCAGCACGAACTCCCGGGCCAGCTTGTGGTGGTTGGGCGTCACCGGCTCCGGGAACAGGCACAGGTCCGGCTCGCCGTTCCCCTCCTTCATGTCCCCGAACACCTGGTCGTAGGTGCGGTTCTCCTTGATCACGTAGATGACGTACTTGATCGGCGACGGGTCGCCGACCTTGGCCGGGATCGGGTTGTCCGCCGACCGGCCGGCGGTCCGGACCGCGTCCCCCTTCAGCAGAGGGCTACAGTCGTATGCCTGCTTGCTGTACCGGGCCATCTGCCCCGGGGTGGGCACCGGCAGCACCCCGACCGTCCCCTGGAACATCGAGCCGATGTACTCGCGGGTCAGGTTCTTGCCCGGCAAATCCGGGTTCGGGCCGGCCGGGTTCGGCCGGGACGACACCCCCTTGCCGTTGGCGATGTACAGGCTCTTGTCAAGCGGGTTGAACCGCACCGACGTCGGATACCAGCCGGTCGGGATGAAGCCGAGGGGCTTGGCCTGCTTGCGGTCGGCGACGTTGAACACGGCCAGGTTGTTGGCGTCCGCGTTGGCCACGAACAGCATCTGCCCGTCCGGGGTCAGGGCCAGGCTGTTCGGGGTGTTCCCGGCCGGGGCCAGCGGGTAGAGGGCGGCGACGATCGTTTGCAACACCTCCCCGGACGCCGGGTCGAGGACGCTCACCTTGGTCGAGTTGGCGCACGCCACGTACAGCGCCTGGCCGTCCGGGGACAGGGCCAGTTCGGTCGGGTGCTCGGCGGTCGGCCACCCGGCCACCACCTTGTTGGACTCCAGGTCCACCACCGCCACCGCCGCCTTGGCCCACAGGGTGACGAACGCCCGCTTGCCGGTCGGCTCGACCAGCACCGCATACGGGTAGCCGTTGTCCGCCGCCGCCCGCAGCCCGGGGTCGTCGTCGTTGATCGCCACCGCGTCCTTGGGCGGGGCGTTCTCCTTGCGGCCGTCCGGCGGGCTGGGCGGGGCGCCCTGGTCTTTGGGGGCCGGCTTCGGGGCGGGCGGGGTGAGCGGGATGACGACCTTGTTGTCCGGGTTGTCCAACGGCACCCGGACGACGGCGTTGGCCCACAACCCGCAGGCGAACAGGTCGCGGCCGCCGGGGCCGAACGCCAGCCCGGCCGTGACCGTCCGCTTGGCCGGCCCGGACACGTCCAGCGACCGCCGGTTGTGCAGGTAGCCCTTGTCGAAGTCCCACACGTGGACGACGTCGAACTCCCCGCCGCTGGCGTACAACTGCTTGCCGTCCGGGGAGAAGGCCAGCCCGTAGAACCCTTGATCGATGGTCGCCCGGCTGATGACCTTCTGCCCCTTCGGGTTGGTGTCCAGGATGGCCACCTCGTGGTCCTTGAACCCGCAGTGGAAGACGGCCGCGTACTGGCCGGACGGGTGGAACTGGATGTTCACCGGCAGGTCGCCGACCTCGATCTGCTTGCCGACCGGATTCAGCTTCCACTGGTTCGGCAGTTGGACGAACCCGTCCTTCCGCAGCCCCGGCAGCACCCGCTCGCGGGCCGCCGGCTTGGCCGCCGGCTTCGGGTCGTCGGCCACCGCCAGCCCGATTCCGGCCGCGGCCACGACCGCCGCGACGCCGATCCCCCTTCGCATGGGCTGTCCTCCCGTGGTGTGGTGTGCTAATGGGATTGTGCGAACCGGGCCGCCCCGGGCACAGTGAATATCCCGGGTAGCCGTACCAGGAGCCGCCATGACGCCCGACCCGACGACCGCCCTGCTGGACGCGATCTCGTTCGCCGCCCGCGCCCATCGGCACCAGACCCGCAAGGACGGGGCGACGCCCTACGCCGCTCACCCGTTCCGCGTCTGCCTCGTGGTGCGGCATGTGTTCGGGATCGATGACCCGCGGGTGCTGACGGCCGCGGTGCTGCACGACACCGTCGAGGACACCCCGACCGACTACGACGACCTGGCCGAGCGGTTCGGCCCGGAGGTCGCCGGGTGGGTGGCCGCGCTGACCAAGGACATGCGGCTGCCGGAGCCGGACCGGGAGGCGGCGTATCACGCGGTTCTGGCGTCGGCCCCCTGGCCGGTGGTGGTGTGCAAGCTGGCTGACATTTTCGACAACCTGACGGACAGCGGCCACCTGCCTCCGGAGAAACGGGCGCGGACCGTGCAGCGGTCGGCCGAGTACCTGGCGGTGCTATCACGCAACCCGTCCTCGAAGGCCGCGACCGCGTTCGAGTGTGTGGAGGCGAAGCTGGCAGAGGCCCGTCGGGGCGATTGAATGCGAGACGCGGCTTGTCGGCCCGACCTGGCGGGTGCGATAATACCCGGACACACCCCCGTCGCATCCGCCGAGGTGGCCGATGTCCCGTTCGCTGCTCGCCCTCCTCGCCCTGGCCGCCACGACCGTGGCGGCCGTCGCCTGCCCGTTCTGCTCCACCCAAGGGCAAACCCTGTCCGGGGAGATCGCCACCGCCGACCTGATCGTCCTCGGCACCCTGACCAACGCCAAGCCGGACCCGGCGGACATCACCAAGGGGACGACCGACCTGGTGATCGAGTCGGTGATCAAGCCGCACGGCTACCTGGCCGGCAAGAAGGTGCTGGTCATCCCCCGCTACTTGCCGGACGCCGCCCGGGCCGGGGACACCAAGTTCCTGGTGTACGGGGCGGTGTACACCAAGCCGGCCGACCTGACCGCCGCCGGGCTGACCGGCGGGTGGCTGCTGACCCGGCCGGAGACGGTCGTGTTCGACCCATACCGCGGGGTGCCGATGCGGTCCGACAGCGCCCTGCCGCTGTACCTCCAGGGGGCCATCGCCGTCCGCGAGAAGGACACCCCAGCCCGGCTGCGGTACTTCTTCGACTACCTGGAGAACCCGGACCTGGAGATCAGCACCGACGCGATGATGGAGTTCGGCAACACCGAGTACAAGGACGTCCGGGCGCTGGCCGAGAAGCTGCCCGGCGAGAAGGTGCTGAAGTGGCTCCAGGATCCGAACACCCCGCCCAGCCGGTACGGGCTGTACGGGCTGATGGTCGGCCACTGCGCCAAGAAGGAGGACGCGGTCAAGCTGCGGGCGCTGCTGGACGACCCCGCCCGGGCCAAGAGCAGCGGGGTGGACGGGCTGATGGCCGGCCTCATCCTGCTCGACCCGAAGCTCGGCTGGGACCACCTGACGGCGCTCATCAAAGACCCGAACCAGGAGTTCGCCACCCACTACGCCTGCCTGCGGACGCTGCGGTTCTTTTGGGAGTTTCGGCCGGACGTGATCGGCAAGGACAAGGTGCTGGCCGGGATGCGGGATCTGGTCGCCCTGAAGGATCTGGCCGACCTGCCGATCGAAGACCTCCGCAAGTGGGGCTGCTGGGACCAGACCGACTACGTCCTCGGCTTCGCGGCGAAGGAGTCGCACAACAAGACGCCGATCATCCGCCGGGCGATCCTGCGGTTCGCCCTGTCCGCCCCGGCCTCGCACGCGGCGGCCAAGCAGTACGTCGAACAGGCCCGCAAGGAAGACCCGGAGCGGGTGAAGTTCGTCGAGCAGACGCTGGCCGACGACAAGCCGCTCACGCCGCCGGCCGCCGGCAAGTAGGCGTCCTTCCCACCAGCCCGGCGCGCGAGCGAGGGTGCCCGATGCGACGGATCGCGTGGGTGGTCGCACTCCTCGTCGCCGGCCAGCCGGTGGCCGCTTGCACGTTCTGCGGGGGCAGTCTGGCCGGCCGACAGACGCTGCGGGAGCACCACCGCACGGCCGCCGTCGTCCTCGTCGGCACCCTCCGCAACCCCCGGTTCGACCCGGCCGGCGGCGGCACCACCGAGTTCCAGGTCCGCACGACGGTGAAGGCCGACCGGGGCACGGTCCCCCCGCTCGTCACCGTCCGCCAGTACCTGCCGGTGATCGGCGACACCCCGCCGGACTTCGTGCTGTTCTGCGGCCGGGCCGCTGACGGCACTCTCGACCCGTTCCACGGCGCCCCCTGCCCGCCGGCCGTCGCCCGGTATCTGACGGACACAGCCAAAGTCGCCGACGCGGACTCGTCGGCCCGGCTGGCCTTCTTCTTCAAGCGGCTCGGCGACCGGGAGCCGACGGTCGCGTCCGACGCCTTTTTGGAACTGGCCAAAACCCCGGACGCCGAGCTGGTGAAGGCGAAGGCCGGCTTCGACCCGCAGACCGTCCGCAAGCTCCTGACTGATCAGGCGACGCCGGCTGAACGGCTCGGCGTCTTCGCCCTGTTGCTCGGGCTGTGCGGGTCGGCCGACGACGCCCGGTTCCTGGCGGCCGAACTCGACCGCCGGCCGCTCACCGTCCGGGTGCGCGAGAACCTCGGCGGCTACCTGACCGCTCTCGCTCTGCAGGACCAGGAGGCCGGCTGGCGGCGGGCGACCGCGGCCCTCACCGACCCGGCGCGGCCGTTCGACCAACGGCTGTCGGCGCTCGGAGCGGTGCGGTTCTTCCAGGCCACCCGCCCGGCCGAAAACAGGGACCGTATCCTGGCTTGTTACCGCGGTGTCCTGGCCCACGGGGATATTGCCGATCTGGTGATCGAAGACCTGCGGCGGTGGAAGTGGTGGGAGCTGACCCAGGACGTGCTGGCAGCGTTCGACCGGCCGACCCACGCCGGCACGCTCGTCCGCCGCGGCATCGTCCGTTACGCCCTGAGCTGCCCGCGGGACGAGGCGAAGCGGTTCGTGGAGGCGGTCCGCGGTCGCGACCCGAAGCTGGTCGCGGCCGTCGAAGAGGGGTTGAAGCTAGCCGAAGGGCGGTGACATGGCGCTTGTAGGGCGGTGCCGACGCTTTGGGAGGCCCGCCGTAAGTGGCAACCGCTCCCCGCCCCGGACGGCGGGCCTCGCAGACTCGGCACCGCCCTACGAAACTGAGGGCCGCTGTCTCACTTCTTCTCGAACCGCCAGCTCTCGTCGAACAGCCCGGCGGCGACCACCTTGCCGGTCCCCGCTTCGAGCACCGCCCAGTCGCCGAGCCGCGGGTAGAGCAGGGCGTTCGTCCCCTTCAGGTCGGCCTCGCCGAACGTGTGACCGCTGTTGATGACCACATATCGCGCTGGGTTCAGCGGGTCCGGGTAGATCAGCACCGGTAGGTGCGTTGCCGGCTCGTATTCGACGCCGTTCACCACCAGCTTGTCCCGGGTCCAGGTGATCGGCAGCTTCTCGACCACCTTGGCCAGCGTCGGGTTGTTGCCCGGGTCGCCGAACAAGACTTGATGGCCGCCTGTGACCAGGGACGGGTTAGCCGTGGTCGGCAACGTGCCGCGGAAGTACCTGTCCCACTCCCGGCCGAAGCTCGCCAGCCGGTCGGCGGCCAGCTTCGCCGCGGAAGGGTGCCAACCGTCGCCGGCCGGCGGCACGACCGTGAACCGGCCCATGAAGGCGTCGTCGATCGGCCCCTGCAGCCCGGGTCGCTTCATCCGATCCTCGAACCGGAACCGGTCACCGCCCCGGACAACGACCCGGAACTCCGCACCGGGGGGCCGCACCCCCCACTTGCCGTCCCGCTTCTCGTACACCTGGACCCCGGGCCGGCCGTCCAGCCGCTGGCCATCGATCACCACCGCCTTGACCTGTTCGTCGGGGTCGCCCACCCGAAACAGCCGGACGTTCCGGGTGTCGACGCGGATCAGGTCGCCGTCGAGCCGGGCGTCGATCACCGCCTTGTCGTAGTGCCGGTCCAGGCCGAGCACGCTCACCCAGTCGCACTGGGAGTAGCGGGTGGTGTAGGTGACGAACCGCACCCGCTGAGGCACCCGCGACCGCCCCTTGCCCGGGCCGGCGTACCTGGCGTACTCGGCCTCCGCCTTCGCCTCCCACTCCGGCGGCATCTTGTGCTCCAGCCCGGGCGCGACCAGGTGCGTGAATCGCACCGGCTCGGGAAAGTCCTTCAGCGCGCGCTCGATGTTGTCGGCCGCCGCCTTCTGCTTGTCCTTCTCCCCGCTGTACGCCACCACCGGCACGTCGAAGGCGTTTTCGGCGTAATCGACCGCGTCGTAGATGTGCAAACACCGCTCGACGTAGTCGGGCAGCTTCGCCGGCAGGTTGCCGACGTACCCGCGGGTGGTTGTGAATCCAGCCCCGGGGCCGATGACGGCGAACCCGCTCGGACGGTGTAGCCCGATGTGCCAGGTGCCGGCCCCGCCCATCGAGAACCCGCGGAGGACGTGGCGAAACGGGGAGATCGGCAACCGATCCGAGTCCTGATACTGCTTCGGGTCAAGGGCGTTCAACATGCCAGAAGTGAAGTCACTAGCGGCCTCAAATACGTCCGTCTCGCCGGCCCACCGGTAGGCGTTGTTCCCCCGGCCGTACGGCTCCAGCACGATCGCGTCGCCCAACGTCTGACGCGGCCGGGCGGCCTCCCGGGCGGCGATGAACTTGACCTCGGTGAGCGTCTGGTCCCGGCCGTGCAACACGGTGTCCAGTCGTCGCGGGTTGGCCGGGTCCGGGAAGCCCGGCGGGATCGTCACCGAATACGGCTGCACCGACCCGTCCACGCTGGACCGATACCCGCGGACTACCGGCCGGCCGCGCACGTCCCGCCACGGGGCTTTGCCGCCCTTCGCCGCCGTCGCCCGCGTCAAGCCGGCGTCTAACACCCGGAGCGCCTGTTGCCCCGAGTCCTTGGCGAACCACTCGCCGTGCCGCACGACCCACTCGGCCGCCTTCAGGTAGACCTCGACATCGGCCCGGATGTCATCCGGCGTCTTCTCAGGCAGCCCGGCGACGGCGGCCCGCAACTCGGCCGTCTTCGCCACGATCTTCTTCATCGTCGCGGGGTCTGGCGGGAACAGCTTCGCGGCGTCGGCCTTCGACTGGGCAGCGATGAGGCCGAGGGCGAGGAGTCCGAGGTGGGTCATGGCGGGAGCCTGCGGCGGGTGGGATCGCCCGAACCTACCCCCCGGACCGGCCGGCCGCAAGCGGCTGCCGCGGATAGAATGGCCGGACGCCTCGCCCGACCCCGGGCCGGGCCGCACTCTCCCAGGAGGGACCGATGACGCTGAAGCTGATCGCCGTGTGTGTGCTCGGGCTGACCATGCTGGCCATGGCCTCCCCGTCGGTCGGGGCCGTCCGCCCGGCCAACCCGACGGTGGTGATGGAAACCAGCATGGGGACCATCAAGATCGAGCTGTTCGAGGACAAGGCCCCGATCACGGTCAAGAACTTCCTCGACTACGTGGACAGCAAGCACTACGACGGCACCGTCTTCCACCGGGTGATTGACGGGTTCATGATCCAGGGCGGCGGGTTCGAGCCGGGGATGAAGCAGAAGCCGACCAAGGGGGCGATCAAGAACGAGGCGACCAACGGGCTGACCAACACCAAGTACACCCTGGCCATGGCCCGCACGTCGGCCCCGGACACCGCCACCGCCCAGTTCTTCATCAACGTCAAGGACAACGACTTCCTGAACCACAAGGGGCCGGCCCAGTTCGGCTACTGCGTGTTCGGCCGGGTGGTCGAGGGGACGGAGGTGGTGGACAAGATCAAAGGGGTGAAGACGGCCAACAAGGGCGGGCACGGGGACGTGCCGGTCGAGGACGTGGTCATCAAGTCGGTCAAGCGGGCGGCCAACTAGTACCCGCAGGGCCGTTCTGACCGGCCGCGGCGGGTCAGAACGGCACCCGCCCGGTGAGCATGTCCCAACACATCGTCACGTCCCCGCGGAGGCTGTACAGCGGGTGGCGGAACGTGGCCGGCCGGTTCCCCTCGACCAGAAAGTGCCCGACCCATGAGACGCCGTACCCGGCCAGCGGGGCGGCCAGCAGCAGCCACCAGTCGAGCGTGGCCGCGAACCCGACGAGCAGGGACACCGCCAGCACCTGGCCGGCGAAGTGGAGCCGGCGGTTCCACCGGTTGCTGTGCTCGGCCAGGTAGTACGGGTAGAACTCGCGGAAGCTGCCGAACGGCGGATCGGTCGCGTCGCCCATCGGTGCCCCCTGCCGGGTCACTCGGCCGGCTCGATCTCGGCGGACATCGACCCCTTGCACCGCTCGATGGTCAGGTCCGGGCCGTAGGCGTGGATCTGCTCCTGCTTCAGCTCGGCGTGTTCTTTGGTCGTGGTGAGCACGATCACCCGGCCGGTCTTGTCCACCGTCTCGGCCATCTTCCACCCGGTCTCGACCGGGTGGGCGAACAGCTCTTTCAGCATCGCCACCACGTACAGGTACGAGTGGTCGTCGTCGTTCAGCAGGACGACGTGGTACGGCGGCTGGTACTTGAGCTTCTGCCCGGCTTCCGTCTCGACGTCCGGCAGGGTGGCGGTGTCGCTCATGCGGTCGGTCTCCATCCGCGGGCGGGGCAGGTCAGGGCCGGGCGCGGGGGCCGGGCGGTAGGTCCACCAGCCGGGGCGAGAGGGAGCTGCCGGTCTGGGGGGAGCCGTCCGTCCGGCCGAAGCAGACCAGGGCGATGTCGTCGCTCTGGGCGCGGCCGTCGGCGTGCCGCTGGACCGCCCGGACCAGCCGGTCCCCCAGGGCGCCCGGCCGGCCCTCGGCCGTCACCACGTCGGTCTGCAGGGCGGTCCGCACCCCGTCCACGTCCTTGAACATCCGCCCGTCCGGCCGCTCGGCGTCCGTCACCCCGTCGGTGTACACCATCAGGGTGTCCCCGACCTCCAGCGGCAACACCTTGGCCTGGTACGGCAGCCCGGGGACCAGCCCGAGCGGCAGCCCGCTCTCGGCGTTGCTGATCACCTCAACCATATCACTGCCGGCGTGCCGCAGCCGGATCGGGTTGATGTGGCCGGCGTTCACCACCGTCACCTGGTGGGCGGCCGGGTCGATCACCAGGGCGGCGAGCGTCACGAACCGGTCCCCGATCCCGCCGCGGATGAGCTGGTCGTTGAGCAAGCTGACCGCCTTGGCCGGGTCCGGCTCGGTGAGCATCGAGTACCGCACCTCGGCACTCAGCTTGGCCATCAAGAGGGCCGCCGCCACCCCCTTGCCGGCCACGTCCCCGAGCACCACCGCCACCCGCCCGTGGGGCAGGGTGATGAAGTCGTAGTAGTCCCCGCCGACCGACTGGGCCGGGCTGTAGAAGGCGAAGAACTCGTAGGCGGCCAGCTCCGGGAACGTCTTGGGCAGGAACCCGACCTGCACCTTGCGGGCCACCTCGATCTCTTTCCGCTCCTTCTCCCGGGCCAGCAGTTCGGTGACCACCTGCGCCTTCTCGATCGCCACCGACGCCAGGTTGGCGACGATGGTGAGCAGCTTCAGGTCGTCCTCCCGGAACTTCTTGCCCACGTCCTGGGTGTCCAGTTGGATGGCCCCCAGCCGCTTCCCGTCGGCGGTCGCCAGCGGGACGCACATCACCGACCGGATGCGGAACTCGGCGATCGACTGGGCCGGGCCGAGGGCGGCGTCGTTGGCCGCGTCCTCGCTCAGGTACGAGGCCAGCGAGTCCAGGCACCGGCGGACGATGGTCCGGCTGAACGCCGCCTCGGTCGCGTCCCCGCGGCGGGTCTTCCGCACCACCGGCAGCAGCCGCTTGCCGTCGTCCGTCTGGATGACGAAACACCGGTCGGCCTGCCGGAACACCCCGAACAGGATGTCCGCCACCTGCTGGAACAGGGCCGGCATCTCCAGCGTCTTGGACAGGCTGGTGCTGATGTCCAGGAGCGCCCGCAGCCGGTCGCTCGGCTGGACCTCCAGGAACTGTTGGGCGGCCGCCCGGTTGACCGTGTGCTGGACGGTCGGCGGCTCGTCGCCCGTTTCCGGGTCCGTGTCCTCCTCCCCGGACACCGGCGGCCTGGGCGGGTGTAGCTCGTCGAAGAACCGGAACAGGAAGTCGCAGATCTTGACCCGGTCGTCGTTCTTGAGCTGGGTCGGGCCGACCACCTTCGCCTGGTTGACGAACGTGCCGTTGCGGCTGCCCAGGTCGTCGATCAGGTAGCGGCCGTTGGCCCGGGTGATGACCGCGTGCTTGCGGCTGACGGCGGTGTTCGGGATGGCGATCTGGCACTGCTCGGCGTCCCGGCCGATAACCAGGGCGTCGCCGTCCAGCGGGTACGCCTGCCCGGTGGACGAACCACCAGGAGCTTTCATCAGGATCAGGGACGGCATACGGGTCACGCGGGTCGTAGGGCCGGCGACAGCCTGGCCCGGCCGCCGCCGCGCGTCATCTTAGCGACGGTCGAATCATACCGGCCGGTCCGCCCGGACGCAAGCAACCAGGCCGGCGTCGGCCGGCCCTGTCCGCCGGTTCGTAGCGGATAATACTGTAACCCTAACCGGACCCGGAGCGGACCCCCGATGAAGCGGAAACAGACCGACAGGCCCGCAGCCGAGCCGGCCCGGGTGGCCGGCATCCTCGGCCTCGGGCTGGACACGGACGACGGCCAGAAGCGGGTGACCCGGACCGACGAGATGCTCCTCGTCGGCGGCTCCCGGGACACCCACGAGCGGATGCAGGAGACGGCGATCAAGTTCAGCGAGGGGTTGGAGAAGCGGGGCAAGACGCTCCCCGAGGCGTCCATCCGGGAGGTGATCGACCTGCTCCGGGAGGCCAGGGAGCGGACCGGCTGAGCGGCCGAAATCCGTCGTCCCGGGAAACGAATCACCCGGTCTGAAACCCCCACCCCGGCCGGCGGGTAGAGTCTCACACACGGGGGCCGCGTGTCCGCCGACGCCGACCTCGTCCGCCGCTGTCTCCGCGGCCGGCCCGACGCCCTGCGGGAGCTGGTGGACCGGTTCCGGACGGACGTGTTCGCCCTGAGCGTCCGGCTGCTCAACCACCGGCACGACGCCGAGGACGTCACCCAGGAGGTGTTCCTCCGGGTGTTCCGCAGCCTCCGCCGGTGGGACTCGACCCGGCCGCTGCGGCCGTGGGTGCTGGCCATCACCGTCAACCGGTGCCGCACCTGGATCGGCAAGCGGCGGGCCGTGCCGGAGCCGACCGAGTACCTCCAGGACGTCCCCGGCCGGCCGGCGGACGCCCCGAACGCCGAGCTGACGACCGCCATCCGGGAGGCGGTGGACGAGCTACGACCCGAGTACCGGGAGGTGTTCGTGCTGTTCCACGAGCAGGCCCGGAGCTATGAGGAGATCGCGGAGATCGTCGGCCGGCCGGTCGGGACGGTCAAAACGTGGCTGCACCGAGCCCGGCTGGAACTGCTGACCGAGCTGACCCGCCGCGGGCTGGCCCCGGACCCCCCCACACCGATCACACGAGCATGACCCCGTTCGACGCCAGCCCGACCGCTGCCCCGCCGGGGTGTGTCGCCTACCGGGCGACGCTCAACCGGGTGCTGGACGGCGACCTGCCGCCCGTCCGGCTCGCAGACGGGCACACCGCCGGCTGTCCGGAGTGTGCCGGGATGGCCTCGCTCGCCCGCGGCTTGCTGCAGGCCACGCCGGTTGTCACGCCGCTGTTCCCGGACCAACTGGCCGACCAGATCGTGGTCGCTGCCGTGCGGGACCGGCGGCGCCGGCGGCTGGCCTGGGCCGGGTCGTCCGCGCTGGTGGCCGCGGGGGTGCTGGCGGCCGGCTACCTCGCCCTGCCGCGACCGGCGAACCCGGACCGGCCGGAGGTGGCCCGAGCGCCGGCCGTCACCCCGGCACCGCGGGTCGGCGACCAGCTTCAAGAAGCCGGAGCGGCGCTCGCATCACTCACCCGGACGGCGACCGAGCCGGTGACGGCCCCGGTCCGACTGTTGCCGCAGCCGGAAGTGGTCAGTTTTGCGAACGTGGACCCGCCGGCCGTCGAGCCGGCGGCCGACGCCTTGGCCGGGATGCCGTCGGCGGCCAAGGCCGGGCTGGAACCGATGACCTCGACCGCCCGCCGGGCCGTCAACCTGTTCCTCCGCGACACCGGGCTGGCCGCCGGCAAACCGAAGCTGTGACCCGCTTATGCACGGCCGTCATCCCCTCGTCCTGAGCCTGATCGTCGTGCTGACGGGGTCGTGGCCCCTTCGCGCCGACCCGGCCGACGACCTGCTCCGGCTCGCCCCGCCGGACGCGGCCGTCACCTTCGTCGTCCGCGACTTGAAGACGCACGCGAAGGCCGTCGCCGGGTCGCCGTTCGCCCGGTGGCTGGCCGAGTCGCCCATCGGCCGCCAGCTCGCGGACCCGCAGGCCCGGCAGAAACTGGCGGCGGTCGAGAAGCTGCTGGCCGAGCAGATCGGACTGACCGCCGAGCAACTGCTGGCCGACGTGTTCGGTGACGCCCTGGTGCTCGCCTACCAACCGGGGCCGGCCGGCAAACCGGAGCAGGAGAGCGGCGTCATCCTGGTCCGCGCCCGCAACCCGGAGTCGCTGGCGAAGTTGGTGGAGGCGGTGAACCGGCTCCAGCGGGGGAGCGGCGAGCTGGCCGCCGTGCGGGATCGCGCGTACCGGGACCGGACGTACTTGGAGCGGGAGAAGGCGGTGGGCGGGCGGGAGTACGTCTACCACCGCGACGGGGTGCTGGCGTTTTCCGGCCAGGAGGCGGCGATCCGGGCGGTGATCGACCGCGAGCAGGCGTCCGACCGGCAGTCGGCGGTGGCCGACGGGATCGGCCGGCTCGGGCTGGCGGACAAGCTGGCCGTCTGCTGGTTCGCCCCGCGGCGGTTCGACGCCGACCTGCGGGCCAAGGCCGAGGCCGCCGCCGACCCGGGCGAGCGGGCGTTCCTGACCGAGTTCCAGAAGGTGTGGGCCGCGACTGACGGGGTGGCCGTATATGCACACCCGGACCGGGGGTTGGAACTGGGGCTGGCAGTGGCCGCGGACCCGGGGAAGCTTCCGCCCGCCGTCCGTGACGTGTTGTTTCCGGCCAGGGTCAACCCGGGTCTGTGGGGTGCGGTGCCGGCGGATGCCATGATTGCCTTCGGCGGGCGGGTCAACGTGCCGAAACTGCTCGCCGTCGTCGAGACGTTCCTGCCGGCCGAGGGGAAGGCCGGGCTGCGGGCGGCGGTCGCGGACGGCCTCGGCCCCCTGGTCGGAAAGGGCAAACTGGCGGCGGTGCTGGCCGGGGTCGGGCCGGGGTGGGTGGCCTGGGCCTCGCCCCCGGCCGGCAAAGACGTGTGGATACCCCACTGGGCCGTCGCCGTGGAGCTGGCCGAACCGGCCCGGGTGCCGGTCCTTCAGATGCTCGACTTCGCCACTCAACTCCTGCGGCTCGACTACAACCGCAAGCACGCCGACCAGATCGAGCTGCTCGGCCCGGCGGACGGCGGGAGCGTCCGCACGCTGGCGAACGAGGTCGCATTTCCGACCGGGTTCCGGCCGTCGTTCGGGCTGAACGGCGGGCGGCTGGTGATCGCCGACTCACCGGAGACGGTGTCCCGCTTCGGCCAGCCGACCCCGCCGGTTGTGGACCAGCCGCTGCTGAGCGTCTCGGCCACCCGCCTCCGCCGTTACCTCGCCGACAACTCTGCGGAAGTGACCGTCGCGATGGCCCGATGGACGGGCAAGCCGAAGGAGCAGGTGGCGGCCGAGGTGTTCGCCTTCGGGGCCAGCCTGTCCGCCCTCGACCGGCTCGAACTCCGGCACTCCGCCGCCGACGGCCGGCTGAAGCTGTGGCTGCGGGCCGAGTTCGTCCAGCCGCTGAAGTAAGCTTCGATCTCGTAGGGCGGGTCAAGCCGGCTCGGCGGCGCCGACCCGCCGGCCCGGGCAAGGACTCGTTGCCGCTCCGGCGGGCCTCGCAGACTCGGCACCGCCCTCCACCGGACCCGTAGGGCGGTGCCGAGTCTGCGAGGCCCGCCGGAGCGGGCGGGGACCGGTTGCCGTTCGCGGCGGGTCGGCGCGTCCAAGGCGACGCTTGACCCGCCCTACACTCCCATCGCCGTTGCCTTCCGACAACCACTTCCGGAGAATATCCCCGTTGGTCCCGCCTGCGGTCTGACTTCCGCCACAACCGAGGACTCTCCGATGCGACGGGTTCGTCTTGCCGCCCTGCTGGCCGGGGTGTTCACCCTGGTCGCCGGGCTGAGCGCTCCTTCCCCGGCCCGGCCGGCCGAAGACGGCTGGGGCACCATCACCGGTGTCGTCAAGCTGCCGAACGCCCCGGCCGCGAAGAAGATCGAGAACGTGAACGACCCGGCCTGCCAGAAGTGCGACCTGGTGCAAGAGGACGTCATCGCCAGCAAGGACGGCGGGCTGCGGTACGTGGTCGTCTGGCTGCGGCCGGACAACACCGACCGGAAGTCCACCTTCCCGAAGGACAAGGTCCACCCGGACCTGGCGAAAGCCGCCCCGAAGCAGCACGTCATCGACCAGCCGTGCTGCCAGTTCATCCCGCGGATTCTGGCCGCACGGGCCGGGGACACGGTGGACGTGAAGAACACGTCGCCGGCCAACCACAACGTCAACTGGCAGAGCGACGCCGAGAGCTTTAACGTGCTGCTCCCGCCGAACCAGAACAAGGTGTCCCAGCCGCTGGCCGCCCAGCGGGCGCCGATCACCATCGCCTGCAACATCCACCCGTGGATGAAGGGCCAGGTGCGGGTGTTCGACCACCCGTACTTCGCCGTCACCGACGCGACCGGCAAGTTCGAGATCAAGAACGCCCCGGCCGGCAAGTGGCGGATCGTGTACGCCCACGAGAACGGCTACCACCAGGGGGCGAAGGGGGCGCTCGGGTTCCCGGTTGAGGTGAAGGCCGGCGGCACCACCGAGGTGCCGGCGATCAGCTACGAGGTCCCGAAAGGGAACTGACCGTCGGGTGTGGTAAAGCAGAAGGCCCGCGGGCGCTCGCCCGCGGGCCTTCTTCGTTGGCCGGCCCTCCTCGTTCCCACGCTCTGCGTGGGAACGGTTTTCTGCACGCTCCGCGTGCAGTCTGCGACTCGACGCGGAGCGTCGACAAGAGCGTTCCCACGCAGAGCGTGGGAACGAGGGCTGAGGACTCCCCTGTTTTTCGAAGTACGGTCAGTGGTACGAAATGAAGAAGGCCCGCGGACGCTCGTCCGCGGGCCTTCTTCGTATTCCGGCCCGGTCAGCTCCCGGCGGCGATCACCTGCCGGCCCCGGGCCTCGTCCTTCCGCCCCTGCCGGTGGGTCAGCGCCGCCCCGATGAAGTCGCGGAACAGCGGGTGCGGCTCGGTCGGCTTCGACTTGAACTCCGGGTGGCTCTGGATGCCGACGAACCACGGGTGGCTCGGCAACTCGATCACCTCCACCAGACTGCCGTCGGGGCTAGTGCCGGAGATGACCAGCCCGGCCTCCTCCAGCCGTCGGCGGTAGTCGTTGTTCACCTCGTACCGGTGGCGGTGCCGCTCGGAGATGACCGGCGAGCCGAACGCGGCGAACGCCGCCGTCCCCGGGGTGAGCGTGCAGTCGAACGCCCCGAGCCGCATCGTCCCGCCGACCCGGGTGATCTTCCGCTGGGCGTCCTGAAGGCAGACGACCGGGTGCGGGGCGTCCTTGTCGAACTCGGTGCTGTTGGCCCCGTCCAGCCCGGCCACGTTCCGGGCGTACTCGATGGTGGCACACTGCAGCCCGAGGCAGATGCCGAAGAACGGGACGCTGTTCTCCCGGGCGAACCGGATGGCCTCCACCTTCCCGGGGATGCCCCGCTTGTCGAACCCGCCGGGCACCAGCACCCCGTCCACCCCGGCCAGGTGGCGGGCCGCCCCGTCCCGCTCGATCACCTCGCTCTCGAACCGCTGGATGCGGACCTTGGCGTGGTGGGCGATGCCGGCGTGGTCGAGCGACTCGTACACCGACTTGTACGCGTCCCGGTGCTTGACGTACTTGCCGACCAGGGCGATCGTCACCTCGTGGGCCGGGGTCCGCATCCGGTCGAGCATGGCCCGCCAGTCGTCCAGCCGCGGCGGGGTGGCGTGCGTCAGGTGCAGCCGCTCGACGATCAGCTCGTCCAGCTTGTTCGAGTGCAGGGAGAGCGGCACCTCGTAGATGCTGAACTCCCGGTCCTTCTCCTCGATCACCGCCTTCCGCTCGACGTTGCAGAAGAGGGCGATCTTCTCGCACTCGGACTCGGGGATCTCCCGCTCGGTCCGGCAGATCAGCACGTCCGGCTGGATGCCGATCTTCCGGAGTTCCATCACGCTGTGCTGGGTCGGCTTGGTCTTCAGCTCGCCGGCGGCCTTCAGGTACGGGACCAGGGTGAGGTGGATGAACAGGCAGTTGGCTTTACCCACCTCCAGAGCGTACTGGCGGATCGCCTCGAAGTACGGCATCCCCTCGATGTCGCCGACGGTGCCGCCGATCTCGGTGATGACCACGTCCACGTCCGGGGTGGCCAGCCGGCGGATGCAGCTCTTGATCTCGTCGGTGATGTGCGGGATGACCTGGACCGTCTTCCCCTTGTAGAACCCGTTCCGCTCCTTCTCGATCACCGACAGGTAGATCTTGCCGGTGGTGGTGTTGCTGTCCCGGTTGAGCGGGGCGTGGGTGAACCGCTCGTAGTGGCCGAGGTCCAGGTCGGTCTCGGACCCGTCGTCCAGCACGTACACTTCGCCGTGCTGGTACGGCGACATGGTCCCGGGGTCGACGTTCAGGTACGGGTCGAACTTCTGCATCCGGACGGTCAGCCCGCGGCTCTCCAGCAGCATCCCGATGGACGCCGAAGTCAGCCCCTTACCGAGCGAGCTGACCACGCCTCCGGTCACGAAAATATGCTTCGCCATGCCGGATGGCCCTGCGGGGTGTTCGGACTGGGCTAGCGGGGCCGGGCGGAGAAATCGCGGTCGCCCGAGGGTAGTATATCGCCCACGCCGGACCGGTCCACCGGCCGAAACCGGTGAACCGGGGTACACACCGGGGTCAGGCGGCCCGACACGACCGGCCGGACCGGCAGGCGGCGACAAAGGCGTCATAATCGGCCGGGGTGTCCACGCCCCGGTGGGCGGCCGCGGCCACCCCGACGGCGATCCGCACCCCGTTGCCGAGCCAGCGGAGCTGTTCCAACTTTTCCGCCTGTTCCAGCGGGTGGGGCGGCAGGGCGGCCAGCCGCAGGAGTGTCTCCCGGCGGTAGGCGTACACCCCGAGGTGGAGCAGGAACCGGGCCGGGTCGGCGGCGAAGTCCGGGTCAGCGTCGCGGACGAACGGGATCGGTGACCGGCTGAAGTAGAGCGCCCGCCCGCCCGCGTCCCGCACCACCTTCACGCAGTTCGGGCTTTGGTAAGTCGCCCGCTCGCGGATCGGGGTGGCCAGGGTGGCGACTTCCACCGTCGGGTCCGCCGCCAGCAGGCCGGCCAGCTTGTCCAGCTCGGCCGGGTCAAAGAGTGGCTCGTCGCCTTGCAGGTTGATGACCGCGTCGACGTCCAGCCCGGCGGCCACCTCGGCGATCCGGTCGGTCCCGCTCGGGTGGTCGGCCCGGGTCATCACGGCCGTCCCGCCGAAGCTCTGGACCGCGGCCATGATCCGGCTGTCGTCCGTGGCGACCACGACCCGTTCGGCCGCCGTGGCCCGGGCGGCCTGCTCGTACACGTGCTGAATCAGGTACTTGCCGGTGGCCCGCAGAAGCGGCTTGCCGGGCAGCCGCGTGGACCCGTACCGGGCCGGGATGACGATGGCGGCGCGCACGCGGGAGACCTCCTGTCGGCCGGGCGGGACTAAGCGGGGATTGAAGCAGGCGTGCCGCGTGCGGACAAGACGAAACCGATTTCACCGCAGAGGGCGCGGAGGGCGCCGAGTTCAAGCCAGAGTTGGCCCCTAGCAATTCGGACCAGCCGGTGATCAACCTCTCTTATGTCTTCTCTCTGCGCCCTCCGCACCCTCTGCGGTCAATACAGCTTACTCACCGCCCGGGTGATGGCCGTTCGTGCCGATGAAGGTGTTGATCCGGGTCCGCAACTTTTTGTGGGCGTCGGTCCGGCCGTTAGCCAGGAGGAGCGCCTCCCGCAGGCTCAGGCCGGGGTCCGGGAAGGGGAGCCGGGTCAGGGCGTCGTCGAGGGTGCCGGACAGCTTGTACCGGTCGCCGTCCGAGTCCACACGGATGCCCAGCTCGCGGACCAGCTCCAGGTCGCGGTAGAACCCCCGCAGATCGACCCGCAGGCGGCGGAGCAGGACGGGGCGGGTGCGGGCGGAATCGGCGATCTGGGCGAGCAGCCGGTACAGGCGGGCGGCCCGGGCGGCGGTCACGGCCGGGGCCGGGTCCGTCCGGCGGGTTCTCGCCATCGTCGCGCCTCCTGCCGGTGGGCGGGTGCCGGGCCGGGGCGCGTCCGTGCGGCGGCGGTCGGGCAAGTCCAGTCGCCCGGCGGAGCGCGGGTCCGTGCGGCCGCCGGGGGATGGGCATGATGGTAGGGGCCGCCCGGGACCGGAGCAAGTAGCCGCACGGACACTCATCACTTGCCCCAGCGAAGAGCGGTCAGCCCGGTGAGATCACGGATGAAAAGTGTGTCCCCGCAGACGGCCAAGTGTGCCCACGACTCGGCGTCGGCGACCTTCTTCTCGGCCAGCAGGTCGAACTCGTTCGGGTTGGCCCGGAGCAGGTACAACACCCCGCGGTTGTCCAGGCCGAGCAGCTTGTCCCCGTTGGCCACCAGGCTCCAGTACTCGCCGAACCGCTTCTCGCTCCGCCACGTCTCCTTGCCCGAGGCCAGGTCCACGCAGATCAGCCGCCGGTCCTTGCCCAGCAGGTAGGCGTGCCCCCCCACGACCACCGGGCTGGTCATGTTCCCCTCGTACTTGAACGCCCACCCGTCCGCGGCCGCCAGCCGGCTGCCGGAGGCGGTCAACTTTACCAGTTGGGTGGTGCCGCCGTAGGTGCTGGTGAACACTCCGTCGGCCCCGACCGGCTGCGGGGTGAGGATGTTCATCCCGCGGAACGCCGGCACCGGCCGTTTCCACAACACCTCTCCGGTCTTGCGGTCCACCCCGGCCAGATCGGTGCGGGTCTGGACTAGCACCTGATCGACCCCGGCCAGGGCGGCGAACACGGGGGAGGAGAACGCACTCCCCCACATCCCGCCGGAGTCGACCAGGGTCCGCCACAGGACGGTTCCGGTCCGCTTGTCCACCTTCACGAACGACGCCCCGGCCTGGGCGTACACCCCGTCCGCGTCCACCAGCGGGGAGCACACGAACCCGAACTGGGGTAGTGGAGCCTTGAGCTTGTCCATGAAGTCGACCCGCCACACCTCCTTGCCCGTGGCAACGTCGAGGGCGACCAGCACGTCCCGCATCCCGGCCACGTACAGCCGCTCACCGTCGGTCGCCGGCGTAGACCGTACCCAACTGCCGTTCTTGGCCGCGAAGAACGGCACCTCCATCGACCCCGGCCAGGACGCCGACCACAGCTTCCGGCCGGTCGCCCGGTCGAAGGCGAGGACGACCTCGGTCTTCTTGTCCACGGTGGCGGTGGTGAACACACGGTCCGCAGTGACGACTGGCCCGGAGTAGCTCGGCCCCAGGTCGGCCGCCCGCCAGACCGGGATCAGCCCGTCGAGGGTGTCCGGCCACGGGGCGGCGTGCCGCAGCACCCCGTCCCGGTCGGGCCCCCGCCATTGCGGCCAGACGGCCGGGTCGGCGGCACTGGCGGCGGTCGCGAACGTGAACAGCAGAGCGGCGGTCAGGCGGCGAACTTGCATGTCACACCGTGTAGAGAGTGGGGCGGGGAACCGTTCAGGCCAGAGCCAGGGATTGGTTGGTTAACGCCTTCCGTAGCTTGCTCAGGGCGGACGCCTGGACCTGTCGGACCCGCTCCTTGGACAGCCCGACCGCCCGGCCGACCGTCTCCAGGGTGCTCCCGGCCGGAGCATCGTCGAAGCAGAACCGGCGGCTGATGATCGCCTTCTCCCGGGCGGACAGGAGCGGGTGCTCGGCCCGAAGGAAGAGGTCCAGCCGGAGGCTGCCGGTCGACGACGACTCCGAGGCGATCCGCGGGGCCGGCTCGCCGTCCGGCAGGGCGGTCAGGGACAGGGACCGGGCCAGCCGGTCGGTGCTCAGCCGCTGGGCCTGCCGGGCCAGCGCCCGCACCAGGCAGGTGTACGCGTAGGTGCTGAACCGGATGCCGAGCCACGGGTTGAACGCGGCCACCGCCTGGATGAGCACGATGTGGCAGTCGCCGATCAGGTCGTCGGCCAGGTTCGACACGGCCATCCGCCGGCGGACCGCCCGGTACACCAGCTTGCGGTTGCCGATCACCACCAGGTCGCGGAGCCGGTGATACCGGTCCTGCCAGGCGGCCACGTCGGCCGCCGTCCGGGCCTTGTGCATCCGGTAGGCCGCGTAGTGCATCCGCTTGGTGTGTTCCCGTGTCACCTCGTCGGGCATGTACCGGTCGTAGCTGGCCGGCCGGTCGATCAGCCCCGCCGGGTCGAACGCCCGGGCCGCTCCCCGGCCGGCGAAGTCCGGGTGGTACACGTACCCCGGAAGGCCTGCGGTGCGATGGACGCGACGGGTAGGTGAGGCGACCGGCTCGTACATGACAGGCTCCCCGGGTTATGCCGCGGCGTGGTTCCGACAGATATTACTGGTCGTTTTGGACGATTTAACACGATGTGGACGAATTGTTGCCTCCAGGTCGCTGTTTTGGAAGGGTAATCTTGTTGAAAATGAGGACGATTTGCACGTATAAAGAAGTAGTGACCCCACGTGCTTCGGGTCAACGCACTCTTGCCCCGATACGGCCGTGACCGACGAGTCGCCCGCAAACGCTCCGCTGGTGGCCGCCGGCTACCTGAGCACCGCCCAGGTCGCCCGGGCGGTCGGCGTGAGCGTGACCACGGTCAAGCGGTGGGTGGACGAGGGGGTGCTGCCGGCCCACAAGACCGCCGGCGGGCACCGCAAGCTTTTAACCGCAGACGTGCTGCGGATGGTCCGGGACGGCCACCTGCCGCGGGCGGACCTGTCCAAGCTGCTGCCGCCGGCCGCCCTGTCGTCCGCCGACTTGTCACTTCTCGCCCGCCAGTTCGCCGACGCGGCGACCGCGGCCGACGACGACCTGATCCGCAGCCTGCTGCTCGGGGCGTACCGCGCCGGGGTCGGGCTGGGCGGGCTGGCCGACCGGGTGATCGCCCCGGGGATGGCCGGACTCGGGCACGACTGGGAGACCGGCCGGGTGGACGTCCAGCACGAGCACCGGGTCACCCAGGCGTGCATCGCCGCCCTGTACGAGATCGAGGGGGGGCTGAAGGCGAACGCCGGCCGGGGCCGGCCGGTGGCCGTCGGGGCGGCCCCGGAGCACGACCACTACGTGCTGCCGAGCCTGCTGGCCAAACTGGTGCTGGTGGACGCCGGGTGGGATGCGGTCAACCTCGGCCCGCACACCCCGATGCACGCCCTGCGGTCGGCGGTGCGGGAGTTGGCCCCGCGGCTGGTGTGGGTGGCCGTCTCCCATCTCGTCGACGCCGACCGGTTCGTCGCCGAGTACCGGGATCTGTACCGCTACTGCGAAGGGCAGGGGGTGGCGGTGGCGGTCGGCGGGCGGGGGCTGACGGAGGCCGTGCGGGTGGCGGTGCCGTACACCACATTCGGCGACCGGCTGGGCCAGCTCGCCGGGTTCGCCCGCACCCTGTACCGCCCGCCCGGCCGGCCGAAGCGGGGCCGGCCGCCGGGGCGGCGGGGGGACGAGGTCAACTGAGCGCTACCCGCCGGGCTTGAACCACCGGCGGAACCCGCCGGACCCCCGGCGGAACAGCTCGTCGGCGAGCACCCCGAGCAGCAGCGTGAACCCGATCACCGCCGGGATCACGTCGCTCTTGATGCCGTTGAAGTCGAGCACGTTCTGTAGCACCGGCAGGACCATGGCTCCGAGTACCATCCCGACGGCCGTCCCCTCGCCGCCCCGCAGGCTGCACCCGCCGAGCACCGCCCCGAGGATGGCGTACAGCTCCCAGGACGAGCCGGCGCTGTCCGCCTGGATCGACGGCAGGTCGAGGAAGATCAGCACCCCGGTCAGGGCGGCCAGGGCCGAGCAGGCTGTGTACACGATGATCCGCTGCCGGTCCACGTTCACCCCGGCGTACCGGGCCGCCTGGTCGTTGTACCCGATGGCGTACCAGTACCGGCCGTAGGCGGTGCGGTGCAGGAAGAAGCCGATGACCGCGGCCAGGATCAGGAGCAGCACGAACTCGGCCGGGAACACTAGCTCGCCGGTCTGGTCCTTGCCAACGAGCAGGTAACGGACGGTCCGCAGCGGCTCGGTGAACTCCGGGTGATTGGCCGGGTCCGTCACCCGGGACCGGCTGACCACCCCGCCGAGCACCCGGGCCAGGCCGCGATAGACAAACATCCCACACAGCGTCACCAGGAACGGCTGAAGCCGGAGTTTGGTGATAAGCAGCCCGTTGAGCAGCCCGACCGCGCACCCGAACAGCACCACCAGCGGGACGGCCGCGAACGGGTGGACGCCCTTCTCCATCAGCACCCCGAACAGCACCGCCGCCGCCCCGACCACCGACCCGATGGACAGGTCGATCCCGCCGACGATGATGACCAAGGCGGCCCCGAGGGTGATGACCCCGTACCGCCCCTGGTCGTTGGCCACCAGGAACAGGTTGTCCGCCTTACTGGCGGCCGGGTCGGTGGCGATCAACACGCCGTACAGCCCGACCAGCAGGCCGAGAACCCCGAGGATGCGGACCATCGCCGGCTACCCCCCCGTCGCCAGTGTCATGACGGCCTGTTCGGTCAGCTTGTCTTTCGGCAGCTCGCCGGCCACCCGCCCCTCGTGCAGCACCACCACCCGGTCGGCCATGCCGAGCAGCTCTTCCATATCGGACGTAATCATCCACACCGCCACGCCGCGGCCGGCCAGCTCGTCGACGAGGGCGTAAATCTCCGCCTTCGCCCCGACGTCGACGCCGCGGGTCGGCTCGTCGAGGATCAGCACCCGCGGGGTGCGGGCCAGCCACTTGCCGTACACCACCTTCTGCTGGTTGCCGCCGGAGAGCAGGCCGACCGTCTGGGACGCGGACGGTGTCTTCACCCGCAGCTTGTCGATCCAGGTGCGGTGCAGCTCCCGCTCGGCCCTGCCGCGGACCCCAAACAGGCCGCCGAGCCGGTCCAGGTTCGGCAGGCTCAGGTTGAACCCGACGGACGCGTCGGTCGTCAGCCCGTGGTGCCGGCGGTCCTCGGGGACGAGCAGCAGCCCGGCCTTGATCGCGTCCCGCGGTCGGCCGACGCGCAACGGCTTGCCGTCCAGTATCAGCTCGCCGCCGGTGATCGGGCGGACGCCGAACACCGCTTCGGACAGCTCGGTCCGCCCGGCCCCGACCAGCCCGGCCATGCCGAGGATTTCGCCGGCCCGCACCTCGAACGACGCCGGGATCGGCGGGCCGCCGGCGTAGGTCAGCCCGCGGACCTGCAACACCGGCTCGCCGCCGACCCCGGTGCGGTGGGTGCGGGGGTAGAACTGCTTCAAGTCGCGGCCGACCATCAGCCGGACCAGGTTGTCGTGGGTGATCTCACCCTTGGCCAGCTCGCCGGCGTTGCGGCCGTCCCGCAGCACCACCGCCCGGTCGGCCACCCGCTTCACCTCGGCCAGCCGGTGCGAGATGTACAGCACCGACACCCCGGCCGCCTTCAGGGCGTCGATCACCAGGTACAGCCGCTCCGTCTCCCGCTGGGTGAGGCTCGAAGTCGGCTCGTCCATGATGAGGACGCGGGCGTCCAGGCCGAGCCGCCCGGGCGATCTCGATGAGCTGCTTCTCCCCGGCGGCAGGTCGCCGACCCGCCGATGGGCGTGTGTCGCCGGGAACCCGACCTTGGCGAGCAACTCCCCGGCTTTCGCCGCCATCGCCCCGCGGCTCAGCACCCGCAGCGGGCCGGCGGCGGTCAACTCCCGGCCGAGGAACAGGTTGTCCGCGACCGACAGGTTCTCTGCGAGGTTCAACTCTTGGTGGATCAGGCTGACCCCGGCGGCGATGGCGTCCGCCGGGCCGTCGAACGACACCACTCGGCCGTCGAGTTCAACGGTGCCGGCGTCCGGGGTATAGACGCCGGCCACCACCTTCATGAGCGTGGACTTGCCGGCCCCGTTCTCGCCGACGACGGCCACGACCTCGCCGGGGGCGAGGTCGAGCGACACCCCGTCCAGGGCCAGCACCCCGGGGAACTGCTTGCGGACGCCGGTAGCACGGAGGCGAGGGGGCATGAGGGAGGAGGGGGGAAAGCCCGGGTCTGAGTCTGGTGGGGCAGGCATTTCTGCCGGCCGGTTTTGATGTGGGGCAGGCATAAATGCCTGCCCCACCAATCCCGAACCCGGGTCCATAACCCGGGGAGGCTTGCTACTTCCGGACGGACGCAAGCTGGGCCTTCACCGTGGCCGCGTAGTCGGCCCCCTTCGGGTGCTTGATAGTTAGCCCGTCCACCGTCTGGTCCGGGCCGCCGTTCTGCGTCACCACCTGGTACGGCATCGACCCCTTGACCAGCTTGGAGTCGTCCTTCTTGGCTAGGGCGGCGAGCACCTCGACCGACTTGTACCCGTAGTTGTACGGGTCTTGCACCACCGTCCCGACGATCTCCCCGGCCGCCACCGCCTCCAGGGTCGGCAGTTGCTCGTCGAACCCGACGATCTTCACTTTGCCGGTGAGCGACTTGCTCTTCACCGCTTCCAGGATGGCCGGCGGGTTGTAGGCGTACAGCCCGACCAGGCAGATGTCGTTCACCCCCTCCAGCCGGCCGAGCATCGACTGGGCGTTGCTCAGGGCGACCGGGCCGGGGCCGCCGTCCGTCTTGGCCTCGCCGTCTACCAGGAAGTACTTGCCGTACCACTTGCCGGACACGTTCGGCTTCTGCGGGTGGGTTCCGGGCTTGCCGTTGGCGTCCGGGGTGGCCAGTTCCTCCAGCACCCCGGAGATACGGCCGATGGCGTTGGCCGACGAATTGTTGCCGATGAACAGGCCGATGGTGCCCCCGTTCGGGATGGTCTGCCGGACCAGCCGCCCGGCCGCCCGGCCGGCCAGTTTGTTGTCGACACCGATGTAGCACCGCCGGCCGGTGGCCGGGTCGGCGTCGTTGTCCATCGTCACCAGCGGCAGCTTCTTGGCCCACCGGGTCAGGTCTTCCCCCTGGCCCTTCGGGTCGATCACGCTGATGGCGATCCCGTCCACGCCCTGCTTGATGAAGCTCTCGATGATCGGCGTCTGGATGGAGGCGTCCAGCTTCTCCGGCTGGCGGAACAAGAGATCGACGTTCAGATCTTGTGCGGCCTTCTTGGCCCCGGCCTCGCACAAGTCCCAGAACGGGTCGGTGGTGTTGGTGACGACCGCGATCCGCGGCTTGCCGCCCTTGCCGGCTCCGCCGCCGCTGCCGCCGGACCCGCACGCCGAGAGCGTCACCAGCCCGGCCGCGACCGCAACGACGGCCGCCGTTCGCACCCATGCCCGCATGGCACGCCCGCTTTCGGAAGGGGGAGGTTGAGACTTCCTAAAGTTCCCTCACAAAGTACACGCTTCCCCGGCCGGGGCAAGCGCGAAGCGGGGCGACGGGTTGACGCGGACCCATCCAACCCGGACGATGCGGCTCCCCGCCATCCCCCTCCGTCAGGCCGACACCAATGCTTCGATCCGTCGCTTGCTCTGTCTCATTCCTCATCCGCTCTCGATTCACCCCCGCCCTCGTTCCCACGCTCGGCGTGGGAACGCACGGGGGACGCTCCGCGTCGCGAGCTGGTTGCCCGGGGACGCTGCCTGCCACCCCCTCAGTCCGCGACGCGGAGCGTCGCCTCTGTGCGTTCCCACGCCGAGCGTGGGAACGAGGGTGGATTGCTCTCGTCGGATTGCTCGTGTCGGTCCCGCCCACTCTCCAGGCCGATGACCCGGTAAAAGAGGGCGCGCCGCGGTTCGACCGGGTAGTGAACACCACCTACGACCCCCGTGGGGTGCTGGCCGATTACCTCCGTGGCGTCAGCGACCAATGGCTGAAGGTCGCCCCGGCGGCCAACCCGGGGATGCTGGAGATGTTCCGCGACCGGGACCGCAAGCCGGCCCGCGCCCTGGAGCCG
Organism: Gemmataceae bacterium; assembly: GCA_046350115.1. Taxonomy (GTDB): domain Bacteria; phylum Planctomycetota; class Planctomycetia; order Gemmatales; family Gemmataceae; genus JAXMAZ01. The sequence continues at coordinate 44,412 of JAXMAZ010000009.1, read as the reverse complement.
TGGGCCGGGGAGTTCGCCGGCAAGTACCTGACCGCTGCCGTGCAGGTGTTACGGCTGACCGGCGACCCGGAACTGAGAGCCCAACTGACCGGGTTCGTCCGCGAGTGGGTGTCGCTCCAGGCGGACGACGGCTACCTCGGCCCGTGGCCGAAGGCGTCCCGGCTGACCGGCAAGGCGCCGAACGTCGGCAAGGGCCACCCCGGCGACACCTGGGACGCCTGGGGCCACTACCATGCCCTCGTCGGCCTGTTGCTCTGGCACGACGACACCGGCGACGAACGCGCCATGACGGCCGCGAAGCGGATCGGCGACCTGCTGTGCAATCGGTTCCTCGGCGACAAGAAGCCGCGGCTGGTGGACACCGGCTCGACCGAGATGAACCTGGCCCCGGTCCACGGCCTCTGCCTGCTCTACCGCAAGACCCGCGACCCCCGGCACCTAGCCCTCGCGAAGCAACTCGTCAGTGAGTTCGCGGCTGTCGGCCCGGACGGCAAGCCGCTGGCCGGCGACTACCTGCGTGCTGGCCTGGCCGGTAAGGAGTTCTTCGCCACCACGAAGCCGCGGTGGGAAAGCCTGCACCCGATCCTCGGCCTCGCAGAACTGTACCTGCTCACCGGCGACGAGTCGTACCGTCGGGCGTTCGAGCAGCACTGGTGGAGCATCGCCAAACTGGACCGGCACAACAACGGCGGCTTTTCGTCCGGCGAGCAGGCCCAGGGGAACCCGTACCACCCCGGGGCGATCGAGACGTGCTGCACCATCGCCTGGCTGGCGATGGGCGTCGAGATGTTGCGATTCACCGGCAACCCGATCGTGGCGGACGAGCTGGAGCTGAGTACGCTCAACTCGGTACTCGGGATGCACTCCCCGACCGGCCGGTGGGCGACGTATAACACGCCGATGGACGGGGTCCGCAAGGCGAGCGCCCACGACATCGTGTTCCAGGCCCGTGAAGGGACGCCGGAGCTGAACTGTTGCAGCGTGAACAGCGCCCGCGGGTTCGGCCTGATCTCCGACTGGGCACTGATGCGGGACGCGGACGGGCTGGTTCTCAACTGGTACGGCCCTGGCACCTTGACGACGCCGCTTCCGTCGGGCGTGTCGGTGAAGCTCACCCAGGACACCGACTATCCGCGTGACGGCCGGGTGCGGATCGTGGTCGATCCCGCCAAGCCGGCCGAGTTCGCTCTCAAGCTCCGCATCCCGGCGTGGTCTGCCCGAACGACGGTGACGCTCAACGGCGCGGCCCAACCTGCTCCGACGCCGGGTACGTACCTCACGCTGTCCCACACCTGGAAACCGGGCGACGTGGTCGAACTGGTGCTCGACTTCTCGCCGCACTTCTGGGCCGGGGAGCGGGAGTGTCAGGGCAAGGTGTCGGCGTACCGCGGGCCGCTGCTGCTGACCTGGGACCGCCGGTTCAACGACATGGACCCGGCCGAAATAGCGCCGCTGGACGCGGACGCCTTGCCGGGGAAGGTGGTGCAGTGGCCGGGGTCTCTGAAACCGATTCTGCTGCTCGAAATGCCGTCCCGGGACGGGCGGACCGTTCGGCTGTGCGATTTCGCCAGCGCTGGTCAGAGCGGCTCGCCGTACCGTTCGTGGCTAGAGATCGGGAACGTGAAGCCGACCGAGTTCAGTCGGAGCAACCCGCTACGAAGCGGCCGGTAGGCGAAATCGTCTCGTTGGGCGCTGCCGAGTGCCACGACAGGAGCATAGATGCCATACGGCCGATGTCCGGTGTGTGAAGCAGTGTACCACCTGAGCGTGAGCGTGCCAGTAGAAGAGTGGTATCGACGCCACTGGCCGGACGTCCGGTTTGGTGATGATGTTCCTGGTCTCTGTGCTCGGTGTTGGATAGACCTGCAGCCGGGCCACCGGGTCGCGGTTCGCACGGTCCCTGATGAACTCGCAGAACTCGTCCCTGTTGGGACGAAGGGTGTCGTGTCTGCAGTCGAGGCCGGAGGTGAGCTGGTATATGTCGTCGAGCTAGAGGGTGTCGTCGTTCAGTCTGGTCACTTCCGCCGAACGGACCTTTTCTACGTCATAGGGCAATAGCCCACGGTCCGACGACCTCCCGTCGTCGGGTGGGCTGTATGGTTGTGGAATTCAGTTCGACCACTGCGGCCGGTTGGATCCGCCGCCGAAGGACCGGGCGACCACGTTGTTCCGCCCGGCCTCCGCGAGCAGCGGCTCGACTGCGGCCAGCGCCTTCGGGTCGTACCCGGCCGCCTTCATCATGTCCTCGGCCGCCTTGCGGTTGTCCGCCGCTGGCGCAGATTTCTTTCGCCCCGGCGGGGTGAGCGTCTGGTCGAACACCGCTTGCGTGCCGAGCTGGTTCAGGTCGGACGTGTCGCCGCCGGAGTTCAGGTTGCCGCCGACCGCGACCTGCCGCAGCGGCTCGGGCCTGACCATCCGGTCGGACGCCCGCCGCTCGGCGGTCATCTTCGCTAGCTCGCTGGCCAGCACGGCGGCCACCTCGTCGTCCGACTTGCACCGCTCGACCAGCCCGGAGGTGACGAACAGCCCGTGCACGTCCGGGTGGCAGACCTCCGGCTCGGCCCGGCCGAGGGTGTGGAATACCGGATCGACGCCGAGAAACGGGTTGGCCCCGATGATCTGCCGGCCGATCTGGTCCACCCTGGCGGCCAGCCCGACGGGTGCCTCCTTGGCCACGGTCACGTCGACGGCTTTGTTCTCGATGGTCGGTTTGGGGGCGTCGTCCGACAGGCAACCGGGCAGGAGGCTGATGGTGGCGGACAGGAACAAGAGCCGGCGCATACGCACCCCCGGGTCTGGGCCATCCGCGGGGCATACCGTACCGCCGGCCGGGCGTAAAGGCGTCCTTTCCGGGGGCGGTCACTTCTTGCGGCGGTAGTGGGCGGTCATGAAGCGGTGCCACTGGCCGTCGTCGCCGAGGAACCGGGACGACAGGGTGCGGTGGTCGGGCGTCAGGAACTCGATCGTGTCCTTGTACTTCGTGGTTTTCCCCGGGTCGGTGAAGCTCGGCCCGTCGGCGTCCAGCGTCAGCACCTTGCCGCCGGCGTCCAGCTCGCCCTCGTACACCCACAGGTTGGTCATCATCGACCCGATGAAGGTGCCGACGAACTTCTTCTTGGCCGGGTCGTACCCGAGCGTCATCACCGTCCTCATCGTCACGTCGCCGGGCATGGTGCTCTCGCACAGCACCCAGACGGTGAGCGACCGGACCGTTTCGGTGCCGGTGTGTTTGACCGGCGGCTGGTCCGGGCCGCCGCTCCCTTCCATCTCGGACTCCCACTCCCCGACCAACTGCTCCAGCCACTTGTGCTCGGCCTGCGGTTCCGCGAACATGTCGACCTCCGGAGGAATCGGTTACGCGAGGTTGAGCTGCCAGGACACGCCGAACCGGTCGTTCACCCAGGCGAACTTCCGGCTGAACCCGTAGTCGCCCGGCGGCATGAGCACCGCCCCGGCGTCCGACAGGGCGGCGAACGCCCGGTCGAACTCGGCGTCGTCGGCACACTCGACGAACAGTGACGCCGACGGGGTGAAGGTGAACTGGTGGGGGATCGGGCTGTCGATGCACGCCAGCCGGTGGCCGCCGACGGTGAATTCGGCCCGCTTGATGCTCCCCTCCTTGCCGTGCTCGCCCGGCCCGTACTTCTGGACCGCGGTGACGGTGCCGTTGAACAGCGAGACGTAAAGCGTCATCGCCGCCTCGGCCGTCCCCTCGAACATGAGCTGTGTGACGACGCCGCGTGGCATGCCTGCCTCCCCTCTGTGAGGGCCGGAGTAAACCAGCGCGCGCCGGGAATGTCGAGGTCAGCAGGCGGGGGGTAGCGTCTCTGATTGGTCCCCTCCCCCACAAGGGGGGAGGGGACCAAGCCCCGAACTGCGACAGTACTGCCGAGGTGGAGCCGCGGGCGCGGCGGCGGGGAGCGACCCCCCACCCTCACCCTCCCCACGGGGGGAGGGGACCAAGCCCGAACTGCGACAGTACTTAGTCCTGCAGCCGTAGTTCATCGGTGGCGCAGAGATGTGGCGAGGGCAGGTCATGGCTGTGCGACCGACGGGCCGGCAGGTGGCCGGGTGGGCGGGCGAGTTGGACGCGGTGGCCGAGCGGATCGGCCGGCACTTCGCCCGGCGCGAGCCGCGGCGGCGGGCGGCGGGCTACATCCGCGGCCTACTCGGTAATGCCGAGCGGAAGAACGGCTGGCACCTGGCCGAGGCGCTGGGGGAGGCCACCCCGGACGGGGTGCAGCACCTGCTGGCCCGGGCCGGGTGGGACGCCGACGCCGTCCGGGACGACCTGACCCGGTACGTGGCCGAACACCTCGGGGCGGCGGACGGCGTGCTGGTGGTGGACGAGACCGGGTTCCTCAAGAAGGGGGCCAAGTCGTGCGGGGTGGCCCGCCAGTACTCGGGCACCGCCGGCCGCATCGAGAACTGCCAGGTGGGGGTGTTCCTCGGATACGCCTCTCCCAAGGGGCGGGCCCTTCTGGACCGCGCGCTGTACCTGCCGAAGGAGTGGGCCGAGGACGCCGGCCGGCGGGCCGAGGCCAAGGTGCCGGCGGGCATCCGGTTCGCCACCAAGCTCGTCCTGGCCCGGCGGATGGTCGAGCGGGCGATGGCCGCCGGGGTGCCGGCGAGGTGGGTGACGGCGGACGCCGTGTACGGGTCCGACTACGCCTTCCGCAAGGCGGTCGAGGACGCCGGGCTGGGGTCCGTGGTGGGCGTGCGGACCGACCAGGCCGTGTGCGTCGGGTGGCGGCAGGTGCGGGTGCGGGCCCTGCTGGCCGAGGTGCCGACCGCCGGCTGGCACCGGCTCAGTTGCGGGGCCGGGGCCAAGGGGCCGCGGCTCTACGACTGGGCGCTCCTCCCGACGAACAGCCCGGCACCCCGCCGGTACGCCCGGTGGCTGCTCGTCCGCCGGAGCGTGGCCGACCCGGCCGAGGTGGCCTACTTCCTGTGCGGCGGGCCGCCGCGGACCCCGCTGGCCGAGCTGGTGCGGGTGGCCGGGGCGCGGTGGGCCGTCGAGGAGTGCTTCGAGCTGGCCAAGGGGGAGTGCGGCCTCGACGAGTACGAGGTGCGGAGCTGGACCGGCTGGCACCGGCACGTCACCCTCAGCCTGCTCGCCCTGGCCGTGGTCGCGGCCATCCGCGCCCGGCTGCCGAGCCCGGCGAAGCGGGAAAAGGGGGCGAGCGGTTGATCCGGCTGAGCGTGCCGGAGGTGCGGACGCTGCTCCTCCGGCTCGTGTGGGCCGCCGCCCCGCTGGCCGAGCGGGTGCTGGCGTGGTCCCGATGGCGTCGCCGCCACCAGTACCGCGCCCGGGCGTGCCACTACCGCCGCCGCGGGGCCAGACCGCCCAACTGACCATCTACGGCTGTAGGATTAGGCAGGGCTGCTGCCAGCTCACACGAAAAGGTGCCCCTCGCGCCGGTAGCGGGGGTGTCGGGCGATGGCCCGGTGGTCGGCGGCCGCGACCGCCTTGGCGGCCCCGACGGCCGCGATCACCGCGTCGAGGGCGTCGCCGCCGGGGTTCCGCATCATCACCCGCCGGTGCCGGTCGCTGATTTGCACCTGGCCGCCGAGCCACCCCAGGAGGGCGTGCCGGGTGAGCCGCCGCTTGCGGGCGAGCGGCCCGCCGGTCGGCTGCTTGTAGTTCTGGTGGGGCAGCCCGAGCCGTTTCAACACGCTCGATGGGCAGCACTCGACTACCACCCGCCGTGCCAGAGGCAGTTTGCGGTACTGGAACGGCAGGACGGCCGTGCCCGAGGTCCGCCGCAGCCGGCCGATCACGTCCCGTATGCCGAAGAAGGTCTGGTAGATGATGCGGTAGTGGAAGGTGTCGAACGGGGCTTTGGCGACCACGTCGGTCAGTCGGCGGCAGTGCAGGGCGGTGCGGTGGTGGGCGACGGCCAGCCGCTTCGCCCGGGCCACGCACTCCAGCCCGCAATCGTACGCCCGCTCGTCCCATTCGCCGAGGAACGCGAACTGGTCGTCCCAGGTCGCCGTCTCCGGGAACAGTTCCACCGGCAGCCCGAACGGGAAGTCGAAGCCCCACAGCGTCTTCTCGGAGGCGAGCACCAGACCGACCAGGTGGGCGTGGGCGGCGGTGCGGTCGGCGGTGCCGCAGAGGGCGTCCATCCGGTCGAGAGAGATAAGGGCGAGCGGCGGTCCCGACCGCTTCCGCCGCGGCACCAGCCGGGCGACCCAGATGGCCCGGCCGGCCTGCTTCGCCCCGCTGAAATCGACGCCGCAGAACTGCTCGAAGTCGGGAAGTCGCATCCGGCCATTGTGCCGCGGCCGGCGGCACGGCGTCGATGTCAGCGGTCAGTCTTTGACGATCTTTACGATCCGCCCGTTGTCGCTGTCGGCGATGTACAGCTCGCCGGTCGTGGGATGAACCGTCACCCCGTGCGGACGACTCAGCTCCAGCTTGAGCGGGTCGCCGCCGACGCCGGCTTTCCCCTTTTTGCCGCTGCCGGCCACCAGTTCGACCGTCTCCTTGCCGGGAACGTAACGGCGGATCTGGTGGTTCTCCGTGTCCGCGATCAGCACCGACCCGTCCCTGCCCACGGCCAGGTACTTCGGCCCGTTGAACGCGGCAAGGCGGGCCGGGCCGCCGTCCCCGCCCCGGCCCGCCTTGCCGGTGCCGGCGACGGTCTTGATGGTGCCGTCCGGGCGGACCACCCGCAGCCGGTGCCCGCTCCGCTCCAGGACGTACAGGTTGCCGTGGTCGTCCAGGGCGATGGCCCGCGGGTCGGTCAGCGGCTCGGACGCGGCCGGCTCCCCGTCCTTCGGCTCGCCCTTCTTGCCGGTGCCGGCGTGGTTGCGGAGGACGCCGGTGGTCAGCGAGACGGACCGCACCCGGCGGTTGCCCAGGTCGCAGAGGTAGAGCAGGCCGCGGGTGCGGTCGAGGGCCAGGGCGTACATCTGGTCGAAGCCGGCGGCCAGGGCCGGCCCGTCATCCCCGGCATTCCCCTTCTTGCCGGTCCCGGCGAACGCGGCGATGGTCTTGGCGTGCGGGTCGTACTTGCGGACCCGGTGGTTGAACGTGTCCGCGATCAGCACCGCGCCGTCCGGCAGGACGAGCAGGTCGTGCGGGCCGTTGAGCGTCGCGGAGGGCCAGTACCCGTCCCCGCTGTCCCCCGCTGGCCAGTGCCGGCGAGAGTGGTCAGGGTGCCGTCGGGGCGATCTTGCGAAGCCTCTCCCGCCGGTCATTTCGACGAACAGCAGGCTGCCGTCGGCCGCGAACATATCCACCCGAACGGCTGCCGGCTTCGCCGATACGGCCGGGGTAAATCCAGGCGTCCGCCGCCGGCGACGAGGACCCGCCGCCGCCCCGGTAGCGGCGCAGCGGCGAGACGGTAGAGACGGCGGCGAGCAGGCGGCCGGTAAACCTGAGCATGGCGTGAAGCCCCGGGACGGGTGTCGGTGGCTGGAAGGTAACGGCCCCGGGTCGGCCGGTCAACGCGCCCATCGACATGGCCGCTCTCCCGTGCGTCAACCCGGAGGCCGCGTGCAGCCGTTCGAGGCGATCGTTCTTCTGTTGGCCGTGGCGGTCGGGCTGGGGATCGTCGCCGCTGGCTCGGGGTGGCGTACCCGATCCTGCTGGTGCTGGCCGGCCTGTTGCTCAGCCTGCAGCCCAGTTCCCCGACGTACACCCTGCCGCCGGACCTGGTGTTCCTGGCGTTCCTGCCGCCGCTGCTGTACGCGGCCGCGTTCAACACACACTGGCCGGCCTTCCGCGCACCAGCTCAGGCGATCTCACTTCTGGCCGTCGGGCTTGTGCTGTTCAGCACGGTCGGGGTGGCGTGGGCGGCCCACCAGTTCCTCAACCTGCAGTGGGGGCCGGCGTTCGTACTCGGGGCGATCGTCGCCCCGCCAGTTGCCAGTAGCGCGGCAACGGCCATCACCCAGCGGGTGCGGGTGCCGCGGGTAGTCATCACCCTGCTCGAAGGGGAGAGCCTGGTGAACGACACCCCGCCGCCTGATCTCGCGTACCGGATGGCGGTGGCGGCCGTCCGTCACCGGGGCGTTCTCCTGGCCGACGCCACCGCCTGGTTCCTGCTGGTGGCGGCCGGGGAGTCGCCGTCGGGCTGGCCGGCGGCCTGGCCTGGCCGTGCGTATGCACCGGTGGCTGAACCGGGCCGGGCTGGCCGACGCCAAGCTGACCATCGCCCTGACCCTATTGACCCCGTATGCGGTGTACCTGCCGGCCGAGCACCTGCGTTGAAGTGCTGGCGGTGGTGGCCGCCCTGGGATGTCGGTCGGCTGGCGGTGCAGGCGGTGTTCACCGAGGACCTGTACGCCGAGGCCCGGTCGGTGTGGGCGATGGTCGAGTTCTGTTGAACGCGGCCATCTTCGTCTGATCGGGTTCCAACTGCCGGCCGTGCTGTCGGACCTGCGGGGCGACCACACCCCGGGCTTCCTGGCCGGGGCGGCGGCACTGGTCGCGGCGGTGGTCATCCTGACCCGATTCCTGTGGATGTTCCCCGGTGCTTACGTGCCACGGTGGCTGGACCGCCGGCTGTTCGGCAAGGGCGACCCGTACCCGCCGTGGCAGAACGTGTCGGTGGTGGCGTGGACCGGGATGCGGGGGGTGGTGTCGCTGGCGGCGGCCCTGGCTATCCCGCGGGAGAAGGCGAACGGCGAGCTGTTCCCGGACCGGGGGCTGATCCAGTTCCTGACCTTCTGGGTCATCTTCGCCACCCTGGTCGGGCAGGGGCTGACGCTGCCGCTCTTGATCCGCTGGCTGGGGGTGGACAAACGGGCCGACGCCGAGCAGCCAGACCCGGCCGAGATCGCCGAGTGCTAATCGCGTGCGGGCCGAGCGGTCAGTCGGCCGGCCCCGCCGTTGACTCTGTGAGAGCGGCCCGGAAGACCGCCTCGGCCGGGAACTCCCGTTCCAACTCCGGCCGGTACTTCGCCACGTACTCCAGTGCCAGTGTGAGCGGCACCGTCACCCATGGCGGGCCGAGGAACTGGCCGGCCGTCCGCAGCGCCCCGGTCACGAACGGCATCAGCGTCGGCACCGACCGGATCCGCGGGTCGAACGGGTCGTCGCACCACTCGGCCGGTGTCGTCACCAGGAACTGGCGGCAGATGAACGGGCGGTCCGGGTGAATGCCGCACGCGTCGTCTTCCAAGAACGGGCAAGCCAGCCGCAGGGCGTGATATTGTCGCCAGACGTCCAGCGGGGCCGGGCCGTCGGTCGGCCGCTCCCGTGTTAAATACAGCTCGTAAAGCCCGGCGGCGTTGAGGGCGGCTACGTTCGCCGCGAACCGCTCCCGCACAGCCGTCCGCCACGGCTCCGGAAGGGCGTCCACCAAGCGGGCGAGGGCATACGCCTCCTGGGGCGCGATGTGGACCGGCTGTGCCCGGCAGCAGGCCGAGCACCCCTTCCGGCAGGAGACCGGCTGGCCCCGCTCCGCGACGGCCGTTTCCGCGGAAATCGCGATCACCTGATCGTCGAGCGCTCGCAACAGTGGCAGCACGGCGTCCAGGCGTACCCGCGGCGGCGGGGTTGGCACCTCGGCCGCGACCGGACAGTCGAGAACCCGCAGCTCCACCCGCACGGTCGGTGTCATGGCTCACCTCGCCGGCTGGGCGATGCAGTACAGCCGCTTGTCGGACCGCAGGTACAGGGAGCCGTCGGCCGGTGCCGGGGTGGCCTGAAACACCCCGGGCAGTTTGTTCCGGCTCACCACGTTGAAGACCGGCCCGGCGTCGAAGACAGTGGCCTCCCCCTGCTCGGACACCGCGTACACTTTGCCTCCCGCGGCGATCAGCGAGGCGGAGTAACTGCCGGGCAGCCGCTCCTCCCACTGGGCCTCCCCGGTCGCCGGGTCGAGACAGGCGGCGAACCCCTTCTCGGAGACGGTGAACAGAAGCCCGTTGACGTGCACCGCGGACGGCATCATCGGGACGTTCTTGGTCACTTGCCACGCCTGGGCCGGCGGCCCGCCGGTGGCGACGGTCCAGGCCCGCAGGGCCGGGGTCGGCCAGCCGGGGGTGGTGAACAGCTTGCCGCCGCCGATCACCGGGGACGGCACCAGCCCCTCGCCGGTGTTCTTCACCGACCACAGCCGCTCGCCGGTCGCCGGGTCGAACCCCTGGACCACGTCGCCGCCCTGGCTGACCAGCACGTCCCGGCCGCCGACCGTCAGGACGGCCGGGGTCGAGTGGCCGATCCGGGACGGCCCCCGCTTCGCCCGCCACACCTCCCGGCCGGTGGCCCGGTCCAGGGCCAGGACGAACGCCCCGTCCCACGGGGTCTGCCAGCCGACCTTCTTGTCCGGCCCCGGGCTGCTGCCGTCGAACGGCATGACGAGCAGGTTCTGCCAGACGACCGGGGACGCGCCGAGGCCGTGCTGGCTGTAAAACTTCACCTCCTGGAAGGTCCACCGGACCTGGCCGTCGGCGGCGTTCACCGCCGCGATGCCGCCCTCGCCGAACACCGCGTACACGGCCCCGTCGGCGACCACCGGGGTCGGGGTGGCGTAGCTGTTCTTCCCCTCCTTGCGGAGGGTCGCCTGGTCGAACACGTGCGTGTCCCAGAGCCGCTTGCCGGTGGCGGCGTCGAAGGCCAGGACGTGACACCCCTTGCCGCCGTCGGTGGCGCCGGTCAGGAACACCCGGCCGTCGGCGACGACCGGGGACGACCACCCCTCGGCCGGCACGTCCACCGCCCAGCGGACGTTCTCTGTCGCGGACCACGTCACCGGGGCCGGGGTCGGCGTGACCCCCTGGCCGTTCGGGCCGCGGAACCGGGTCCAGTCGTCCGCCCCCAGGGTGAGCTGAGACAGGCCGACGAGCAGTGCCGAAACGAGTGTGGGGCGGGACATGGTTCGGAGCCTGGGAGAGCGGTCGCGGGGCCGCCTGCTACTCTAACCGGGTGATCCGCCGTCCGCCTCCGGGAATCCGCGATGACCCCGACCGACGCCTACGCCGAACTGGTCCGCCGCTCGAAGGAGACGGCCGTCCTGCAGTCCTGCTCGGCCGTGCTCGGGTGGGACCAGCAGACGTACATGCCCAAGGCCGGGGCGGCGTTCCGCGGCGAGCAACTGGCCCTGCTCGCCGGGCTGTCCCACCAAAAAGCGACCGACCCCCGCATCGGCGAGCTGTTGTCGGAATGCGAGGGGTCGGAGGTGGTCCGCGATCCGGATTCGGTCGAGACGGCCAACGTCCGCGAACTGCGGCACGGCTACGACCGGGCGACCAAACTGCCGCAGCGGCTGGTCGAGGAGCTGGCCCGTGTGACCACCGCCGCCCAGGAGGCGTGGCAGGAGGCCCGGGCGAAGAACCACTTCCCGACCTTTCGGCCGCACCTGGAACGGGTGCTGGAGTTGAAACGCGAGGAGGCGGACGCGGTCGGCTGGACCGGCCACCGGTACGACGCCCTACTCGACGAGTACGAGCCGGGGATGACCGCGGCCGAGGTGACGGTACTGTTCGCCGGCCTGACGGCCGAGCTGGTGCCGCTCGTCGGGGCCGCGGCCGAGGCGGGGAAGGGGACTCGCACCGACATCCTCGCCCGCGACTTCCCGGTGGACCGGCAGAAGCTGTTCGCCGAATCCGCCGCCGCAGCGATCGGGTTCGACTTCACCGCCGGCCGGCTGGACACCACGGCCCACCCGTTCTGCTCCGCGTTCGGCCCCGGCGACTGCCGGCTGACCACCCGGTACAACCCGCGGTTCTTCCCCGAGGCGTTCTTCGGCGTCCTGCACGAAGCCGGCCACGGGATGTACGAGCAAGGGCTACCGGCCGAACATTTCGGCACCCCGGCCGGCTCGTACTGCTCGCTCGGGGTCCACGAGTCCCAGTCCCGGTTATGGGAGAACCAGGTCGGCCGCGGCCGGCCGTTCTGGGAGCACTTCTTCCCCCGACTAAAGCAGGCGTTCCCCGGCACCCTGAGCGACGTGACGGTCGAGGAGTGGCTCACAGCAATCAATGTCGTCAGGCCGTCCTTCATCCGCGTTGAGGCGGACGAGGCGACGTATAACCTGCACATCGCCTTGCGGTTCGAGCTCGAACTCGCCCTTCTGGCCGGCGATTTGGCCGTGGCCGACCTTCCGGGGGCGTGGAACGACCGGTTCAAAGCCTTGCTCGGGCTGACAGTGCCGTCAGACAAAGAGGGGTGTTTGCAAGACATTCACTGGAGTTTCGGCGGGGTCGGGTACTTTCCGACGTACACCTTAGGCAACCTGCTCGCCGCTCAGCTCATGCATTCCGCCAGCTCTCAGCTAGGGCAAGAATCGCTCCAGTCGGAGTTTCGCGGCGGTAACTTCGAGTCGTTGCTCGGATGGCTTCGGCGACACGTTCACGGCTCGGGACGAAAGCACCGGTCGGGGGAATTGTGCCGCCGAGCTACGGGCGAGGCGTTGTCGAGTGGGCGGTTCCTGTCATACCTCAGCGGGAAAATTGGGAGGGTGTGAAAAACCCTGCGGGTTGTGCCGGATGTGCTAGAGTTGGGGCGACCGCTCGGACGCACCGAACTTTCGCCCGACTGCCATGACCCCGACCCCTCCCGTGGACGATCGCCCGGTCATCGATGAGGTGGTGGACACCACGTCCGCCCTGTCCGGACCAACGACCACCGTTTCCCACCCGGCCGAACGGCAGGTGACGGCCGACCCGGACGACCATCCGGCCGACCCGGTCCTGCCCGAAACGGGGGACGTGATCGGCCCGTACACCCTCCAGGGCAAACTGGGAACCGGGGTGTCCTGTATCGTGTTCCGCGGCTGGGACGTGATGACCGCCACGTCGGTCGCGGTCAAGATCGTCAACTGGGCGAACGTGTACGACCGGCCGGCGGCCATGCGGCAGATGCGGGTGGAGTCGTCCTGCCTGGCCCGGGTCAAGCACCCGCGGGTGGTCCGGTTCATCGACTTCGGGTACGACCCCCGCTGGCCGTACCTGGTCACCGAGTACGTGAACGGCCGGCCGGTCGGCGAGCTGATCCGCGACGGCGGGGCGCTGCCGGCGGACTGGGCCGTCTGCCTGACCAGTCAGGTGGTGGAGGCGCTGGGGGCGGTGTGGCGGGCCGGGCTGGTCCACCGGGACGTCAAGCCGGACAACGTGCTGGTCGGGGCGGACGGCGGGTGCAAGCTGATCGACTTCGGGCTGGCGAAGGCGGCGGTGCTGCAGAAGTCGAGCGGGCAGACCGGGCCGGAGCTGGCCGGGACGGCCGGCTACCTGGCCCCGGAGCAGGCGAAGGACGCCAGCGTGGTCGACCTGCGGGCGGACATCTACTCGCTCGGGGTGACGTTCTACGAGCTGCTGACCGGCCGGCTGCCGTTCGAGGGCCGCAACCGGATGCAGGTCATCTTCCAGCACCTGAACACCCCGCCGGTTCCCCCCGCCGAGCGGGTGCCCGGGCTGCCCCCGCTGGTGTCCGACCTGTGCCTGTGGATGCTGGCCAAAGCCGCGGACGAGCGGCCGCAGAGCTACGACGAACTCCGGCAGGCGTTCGACACCGTCATGGGCAAGTGACAAGCCCCAGCCCACCCCGGGCGGTTCAACTCCCAGTTCCGATCGTGCCGCCGGCCGACCCAGGAACCGCGACTTTTCCGGTTGTATAGGCAGTGCGGGCGCGCTCCCGCCGTCGGTATCATTTCCCCATCTTTACGCATTCAGTACGTCCGACCGCTGGGAGCAGCGCGCATGCGCCGAGCACTCGTCCTTGGCTTGTTGGCGATCCATACCCCGTTCATGCCAGCCGCTGACCCGCCGAAGGATCTGGCCGCGGCCAAGTACCGGCTGATCGGCCCGTTTGCTGGGGGGCGGGTGAGCCGGGCGTGTGGGGTGCCGGGCGACCCGCTCACCTACTTCGCCGCCACCGCGTCCGGCGGGGTGTGGAAGTCCGGCGACGGCGGGCTGACCTGGGCCAGCGTGTTCGACGACCAGCCTACGTCCTCGATCGGCAGCATCGCCGTCGCCCCGAGCGACCGGAATGTGGTTTACGTTGGCAGCGGGGAGGCGAACATCCGCGGGAACGTCTCGCCCGGGGCGGGCATTTTCAAGAGCGAGGACGGCGGCAAGACCTGGAAGCACGTCTGGAAGCAGGTCGGCCAGATCGGCACCGTCGCGGTCCACCCGAAGAATGCTGATGTCGCCTTCGCCGCGGTTCTCGGTCACGCCTTCGGCCCGAACCCGGAGCGGGGCGTCTACCGCACTTCCGACGGCGGCAAGACCTGGAAGCGGGTGTACTTCAAGGACGAGCAGACCGGGGCGTCGGACGTGGCCATCGACCCGACCAACCCGCGGGTGGTGTTCGCCGGCCTGTGGCAGGCCCGCCGCCGCCCGTGGGATCTGACCAGCGGCGGCCCCGGGTCGGACCTGGTCGTCTCCCGGGACGGCGGGGAGACGTGGGAGTCCCTCAAGAAAGGGGCGAAGGAGAACGGGTTGCCGGCCGGGGTGTGGGGCCGGGTCGGGGTGGCCGTCGCCCCGAGTAACGGACAGCGGGTGTTTGCGCTGATTGAGGCGGACAAGGGCGGTCTGTTCCGGTCGGACGACGGCGGCAAGTCGTGGACTCTGGTGAACGACGGCCGGCCGATCCGCCAGCGGGCCTGGTACTACCACACCCTGACCGTCCACCCGACCAACCCGGACGAGGTGTACGCGCCCAACGTCCCGCTGCTCAAGAGCACCGACGGCGGGCGGACGTTCAAGAGCGTCCGAGGGCCGCACCACGGCGACCACCACGACCTGTGGATCGACCCGACCAACCCGCTGCGGATGATCAACAGCAACGACGGCGGGGTGGACATCACCGCCGACGGGGGCAAGACGTGGTTCGCCCCGCCGCTGCCGATCACCCAGTTCTACCACGTCCACGCGGACAACGCCGTCCCGTACCGGGTGATGGGGTGCATGCAAGACCTGGGCAGCGCCGCCGGCCCGAGCCGGTCGCTGACCGGCCAGATCGCCCTGAGCGACTGGCACGGGGTGGGCGGCGGGGAGGCCGGGTTCGCGGTCAGCGACCCGTCCGACCCGGACGTCGTCTACGCGGGCGAGTACGGCGGCATCCTGACCCGGTTCGACCGGCGGACCGGCCAGGCCCGCAACGTCAGCGTGAACGCCAACAACCCGACCGGGATCGACCCGGCCAAGATGCCCCGGCGGTTCCAGTGGACCGCCCCGATCCTCATCTCCCAGCACGACTCGAAGACGGTTTACCACGCGGCCAACGTGCTGTTCCGCACCCGGGACGCCGGCCGGACCTGGGAGGCGGTGAGCAAAGATCTGACCCGGGACGACAAGCAGAAGCAGGGGTGGAGCGGCGGGCCGATCACCGGGGACAACACCGGGGCCGAGGTGTACTGCACCATCTTCGCGCTGGCCGAGTCGCCCAAGCAGAAAGGGCTGCTCTGGGCCGGCACCGACGACGGCAAGGTGTGGGTCACCAAGGACGACTGCAAGACCTGGACCGACCTGACGGCCACCGTCCCCGACCTGCCGGACTGGGGGACGGTGAAGTGCATCGAGCCGTCCCCGTTCGACGCCGGCACCGCGTACCTGGTCGTGGACAACCACCGGATGGACGACTACCGGCCGCACGTCTGGAAGACGACCGACTCCGGCAAGACGTGGGAGCCGATCACCGACGGGCTGGACCGCGGCGTCCACTGCCACGTCGTCCGCGAAGACCCGAAGGCGAAGGGGCGGCTTCACCTGGGCACCGAGCGGGGCGTGATGACCTCGCCGGACGGCGGCAAGACCTGGAAGAGCCTGCAACTGAACCTGCCGACGGTGCCGGTCCATGACCTGGTGGTGAAGGGGGACGATCTGGTGGTCGGCACCCACGGGCGGTCGATCTGGATCCTCGACGACCTGACCCCGGTCCGGACCAAGCCGGCCGACGCTGCCGTCCACCTGTACCCGGTCGCCCCGGCGGTGAAGTGGGCTTACGGCAGCGGCCCGGTGTCCGGCCACCACCGCGCCTCAACTACCGCGAACCCGCCGACGGGGGCGGTCGTGTGGTATCACCTCGGGGACAAGGTGAAGGGGGACGTGACGCTGGAGGTGCTGTCCGCGGCCGGCAAGGTGGTGGCCAAGGCGAAGGGGAAGGCCGGCGAGAAGGGGGCCGACGACGAGGGCGACGAGGACTCCCCGCCGCCGGGCAAGAAGGACCGGCCGCTGGATGCCAAGCCGGGGCTGAACCGGTTCGTCTGGGACGTCACGCACGACGGAGCGGAGACCATCCCCGGCGCGTTCGTGGACGGCGGCAGCCCGGGCATGCCGGTGTCAGCCGTTCCAGGGTCGTACACGGTCAAGTTGACCGCCGGTGGCAAAACGGTCGAGCAGAAGGTCGAGATCAAGCCGGACCCGCGGCTGACGAAAGTCACCGGCACCGAGCAGGAGCGCTCGGACTCAAGGTCCGCGACGACATCACCGCCCTAAGCCGGGCGGTGGCCCGGCTACGGGCGGTGCAGAAGCAGATCGCGTTCCGCAAAGAGCTGCTGAAGGACAACACCGACGCCAAGGACTTGCTGAAAGCGAGTGAGGAGCTGGGCCACAAGCTCACCGCCCTGGAGGAGAAACTGCACAACCCGAAGGCGAAGGTGAGCTACGACATTTTCGCGGCTCGTGGGGGCGCGATGCTGTACTCGCAGCTCGTCTGGCTGCTGGCCCTGGTGTGCGACGGGGACGGGCCGCCGAACGCCGCCCAGACGCGTTACGCCGAGGAGTACGGCAAACAGCTCGCCGGGCTGATCGCCGAGTTCGACAAGCTGATGAAGGAGGACGTGGCCAGGCTGAACGACCAGGCGGCGAAGCTCGGCGTCCCCGGGGTGTTCGTGCCTGCGGCGAAGAAGTGACCGCCATCACTTCTTCGCCAGCCGCTCCTTGAACAGCTTCACGGCGACCAGCAGTTGCGGGTCATCGAACGGGTCGAACCCGGCCGCGGCCGGGTCGGCCGTGCCCCGGACGGCCGCCGCCTCGTACTGCTCCCGCAGCCTGTCGGCCGCCTCGGGCGTGGTCGGGATCTCGAACCCGCGGTCCGGCTTCACACCCCACGGGTCGGACGGCTTGCTGTCCGGGAACCGGTGGCGGTTCAGGCCGGTCGGCCGGAGGGTGAACCCAGCAGTCGTCCGGTACACCAGCCCCGGGGCGGTGAGCACCCGCACCGCGAGGGACGAGATCGCCTTGCCGTAGGTCCGCTGGCCGGCGACCACCACCTGACTCCCGCTGTCCTGGAGGGCGGCCGCAAGCAGTTCCCCGCCGCCGGTCGTCTGGCCGTTCACCAGTACCAGGATGTGCCGCCCCGCCAGCGGAGGGCCGTCGGCTCCGTGACCCGCGGCTGGGGTTGGCCGTCGCCCGGGTCTGGACGAGGGCGGCCGGCTTCCCCGCCGGCAGGAGCGTCCCCGCGATCCGGAACAGCGGCTCCAAGTACCCCCCCGGGCACCACCGCAGATCAAGGACTAACCCCTTCGCCCCACGGCTGTTGAGTGACTGGATCGCCCGGGAGAACGCGAGTTCGGACCCGGACTCCGCCGCCGCCAGCCGGACGTACCCGATCTTGTCGGCCGGATCGAGCCAGTGGTCCCACTGGCCGTTCTCCAGCCGCGACACCCCGAACACCGTCTCCAGCCCGCGGTTCGACGGGTCCAACCGGAGTTCGATCAGCTCGGCCGCCCCCGGACGGGTGACGGTGATCGGGATCGCCCGAGTCGCCGCCAGCGGGGCGTCCACGTCGAGGAACTGTGGAGAGCCGACGGCCATCAGCTTCCGGAACGCGACGGCGTAGCCGGCAGCCGTCACCGGTAGGCCGTCGAACCGAGTGATGAGGTCGCCGACCCGCAGCCCGGCGACCGCGGCCGCCGACCCGGGCAGCACCCGCCGCACCCGCCACGGGGCGGCCGACCGGCGGGGCCGGCTCCCCGCCGGTCGGCCGCGGCACCACCCCCGACAACTCGGCCATGTACGCCACCCACCGTGAGCCGGTCGCCCCGTCCAGTTCCAACCCGAGGCCGAAGTCGTTCTCGGACGACGCCATCTCATGACCCAGCCGCTGCCAGACGAACCCGCTGTACGAATCCGTCTTTCGAGCGAACCCCGCTGCAACCACGAGGTGTGCGCCGAACCCGTCCAGCCCCGGGGCCGGCCCGACCCGCAGCCGGGCGTCGGTGAACAGCCGGCCCAGCTCGACCGGCCCGCGGGCCGCCTTTGCCCGTTCGGCCAGGTCGGCGGGGACCGACTGGCCGGCGGCCCGGAACAGCTCCTCCAGGCCGGCCGCGGCGAGATCCCCGGCGGACACCGGGTACACCGTTTGCGAAGCGATCTCGGCGGTCAGGCTGCCAAAGACAGCGCCGAAGGCGTCGGCCTCCTGGGACGGGAGCGGGTCGGCCGGGGTGCCGCACACGGCCAACGCCACCCCGAGTACAGCACCGGTCATCCTCGCGCCCCCAGGTTGAAGAACCCGGCCCCCCTCCCATGGTAAACCGCGGCGGGTGCGGCCGACACGGGGTTCCGGACGAGGGCGGGCGATGGGCGTTCCCGAGCGGGTGTGGCTGGTGCGGCACGCGGAGTCGGCGGACCCGGCCGTGTTCCACGGGGCCGAGTCGGACGTCGGACTGAGCGCCCTCGGCCACCGCCAGGCTGACGCAGCCGCGGAGTGGTTCCGGCCCCTGCGGCCGACCGCGGTCGTCTCGTCCGGGATGAGGCGGGCCGTGGACACGGCTGCCCCGATCGCCGCCGCGTGCGGGCTGCCGCTACTCGCCGAGCCGGGGCTGCACGAACGGCGGGTCGGGGCGCTCGGCGGGACTACGTTCGACCCCGACCGGGGGCCGTGGGCGGACACGGTCCGTCGCTGGACGGCCGGGGACACCGCTTATACCACCCCGGGGGCGGAGTCGTTCGACGACCTCCGCGACCGCGTGCGGGCGGCGTGGGACCGGGTGGTTGCGGCCCACCCCGGGGACCGTGTGGTGGTCGTCGCCCACGGGGTGGTCTGCAAGGTGCTGCTGCTTACCTTGTTGGACGAGTGGGGCGTCGGCGACTGGCAGCGGATCGGGCGGGTGGCAAACCTGGCGGTGAGTGAGCTGGCGTCCTCCGTGTCGGGCTGGCAGGCTCACCAACTCTTGGTGGTCCCGGACCCGGTCGCCGCCCTGACGGCGGGGCAACCGACCGGGGTAGGTAAGCTGGGGGTCCGGTCCGAGGCTTGAGCCAAACTGGGCTTGCAACGGACGCTTGCGGCTACTTGTTCGGATGAAGTGTCAGAGACGGCGCGACCGATACCTCTTCCCAGCGGCACCCCTGGGTGGACTCGCGGTGACGGCGGACCCGCCCGGGCCGCCCGCCCACCCCCCGGGACCGCGGAGGGACCGCCTACATGACCGGCCAAGACGAGCTGGCGATCGCGAGCGAGTTGGACGCCCTCCGGCAGCAACTGCTCCAGGCCCAGCGGCTGAGCAGCGTCGGGGAGCTGGCGTCGAGCGTGGCCCACGAGTTCAACAACATCCTGACCACCATCATCAACTACGCCAAGATGGGGGTGCGGGGCGGCACCCCGGCGGCCCAGACCCAGGCGTTCGAGAAGATCCTGCGGGGCGGGCAGCGGGCGTCCGCGATCGTCAACAGCATGCTCGGGTTCGCTCGCAACCACTCGTCCCACCGGGAGACGACCGACCTCGTCAGCCTGGTCGAAGAGGTGCTACTTCTCACGGAGAAGGATCTGAGCAAGCACCGCATCCAGGTGGACAAGCGGTTCCACGGCCGGCCGACGGCGTCGGTGGTGCCCGGTCAGATCGAGCAGATTCTGGTCAACCTGGTGATCAACGCCCGGCAGGCGATGCCGGCCGGCGGGCGGCTGCGGGTCGAGGTGCGGGAGAACGCGGCCGGGGACACCGCTGAAATCAAGATCGCCGACACCGGGTGTGGCATCCCGCCGGAGAACCTGCGGCAGATCTTCGAGCCGTTCTTCACCACCAAACAGCCGGACGAGTACGGCCGTGGCGGCACCGGCCTCGGGCTGAGCGTGTGTCGTCAGATCATCGAGCAGCACCACGGCCGGATTCGGGTGGAGAGCGTGGTCGGCAAGGGGTCCGCGTTCATCGTCAAGCTGCCGAAACAAGGCGAGTAAGTCTTCAAGTCATCAGGTCGTCAAGTCTTCAAGTCGGGCACCAAGCACGACTTGAAGACTTGACGACCTGATGACTTGAAGACTTCGGGTTACCGGCACTTGAGCTGAATCTTCCGCAGCAGCACCTGCTCGAACGCCGGGTCGCGGCCGGCGTCGATCCAGCCCCGGCCCGGGGCCGAAGTGACGGTCGCCGCCTCCAGCCGCCGGTCGACCGTCGGCGCCTCCCGGAACGCCGCCCCGCCGACCAGCGCCTGGCTGGGCCGCGGCACGTCCTCCAACTGCTTGTACACCTCGACGTACACCCGGTAGCCGCCGTGTTCCCCGGGCTGGACCTCGATCCGGGCGTAGTGGCGGATCGACTGGAAGGTGGCGAGCAGCCGCTCGCGGGCGTCCGGGGAGCCGGGCTTCCACGGCTGTTCGTACCCGGGGGCGACCCGGGGCAGCGTCTCGACCTGGCCGCCGTACCGGGTGCCCGGGTTCAGTTCGAAGTAGTCGTCGACGGCGTCCAGCACCTTCTCCCAGACGGCGGCGTACCCGCCCGGGGTCGGCAGGCCGGGGGAGACCAGGACGGGGTTTTCGACCCCCTCGTCCGGTCGGACCAGGACCGGGTTCTCCAGCGGCGGGACGGACGCGCACCCGGTCCACCCGACCGCGAGCAGGCACCCGCCGCGGACCAGCTTTCGCATCAGACCGTCCCCCCGCCCGGCCGTCCCTGGCCGGGATCGACGGCGGTATGCCGTCCGCGGGGCGGCCTGTCAACGGCGGCCGGCGGCCGGGCCGGGGCGGCGGTAAGGTGGAGAATCCGGGGCGACGGTCCGCACCGGTCGGCGGTAAGATGGGGCGTCGTTCCGTCCCGCCCGGGGGTTCCCGATGGTCCGCCGCTGGTGCCCGGTCGCCGGGCTGGTCGCCGTCTCGGTCGCGGTCGCCCAGCCGCTGTTCCCGCAGGCCGGTCCCGGCAGCGTGCCGGCCGTGCCGCCGCCGGTCGCCCAGGACCAGGCCAAGGCGGACAAGACGGCGCTCGCCGCCGCCCGACTCTCCCCGGACGACCCGGACGGGCTGATCGCGTACCTGAAGCAGCGGACCCTGACCGACACCGACCTGACCCGGATGAACGCGGTCATCCGTCGACTCGGGGCGGAGCCGTTCGACGAGCGGGTGAAGGCGGCCGGGGAGTTGGTGCGGATCGGGCCGGCGGCCGTCGCCCCGCTGCGGGCCGCGCTCTCCGATTCGGACCCGGAGATCGCGTTCCGGGCCGGCGAGTGCCTCCAGCGGCTCCAGACCGTCCCGCACCCGGCGGTGGCCGCAGCCGTCGTCCGGGCGCTGGCCGCCAAGAACCCGCCCGGGGCGGCGGCGGCCCTCCTCGGGTTCCTGCCGTCGGCGGACGACGTGCCGATGGCCGACGACATCCGGGCGGTGCTGGCCAAACTGGCCGTCCGGGACGGTACGCCGAACCCCGAACTCGTCGCCGGGCTGGCCGACCCGGCACCCGCCCGGCGAGCCGCCGCCGCGGTCGCCCTTCTGACCGGTGGGGTTAAGCAGGCGAACGTGGTCACCAGGCTACGGCAGTCCGCCCAGGCTGAGACTGACCCTGACGCCCGGTTCCAGGTGCTATTCGCGCTGGCGTCAGCGGCCGGGGAGAAAACCGCCGTCGCCTCGCTCATCGGCCTACTGCCCGATCTGCCGCGGGGGCGGTTCTGGCAGGCCGAGGACTTCCTGTTGCAGCTCGCCGGCCCGAACGCCCCGAAGGCGGTGTTCGGCCGCACCCCGGAGGCGAAGCGGGCGGCCACCGCCGCCTGGGCCGAGTGGTGGAAAGCGGCCGAGGCGAAGACCGACCTGATCAGCTTCAAGTACACCCCGCGGACGGCCGGGTGCCTGGTCACGGTGCAAGTCGACGCGAAGGCCGACCCGCGGTTCGGCGGCGGGGTCGGGAGCGTGGGAGCCGTCATCGAGTACGGGCCGGACCTGACGGAGCGGTGGCGGCTGGCCGGCCTGGGCAGCCCGCTCGACGCCCGGATTGTGCCGGAGGGGGTGGTGATCGCCGAGCAGATTAGCAACTCGCTTACTTTCCGGACCCCGGCCAACCGGTTACTCGCCGCCCGGTTTGTCGGGGTCCAGGGGCCGAACCCGGCGACCGGCGTGCCCCAGCAGATCCACCTGCTGGATACGGGCAACCTGCTGGTCGTCTGCCGCAACCTGCTGGTCGAGTACACCGGCCGGTCGGACAAGGTGGTGCTGGTCCACACCCGGATGAACTACGACATCGCCGCCGCCTGCCGGCTGCCGGACGGGCGGACCTTCCTGTACCTGTTCGACAACAGCCAGGGGGGGAACGCGGAGCACATGACGCTGCTCGACAAGTCCGGCCAGGAGCTGCCGGACCGGCCGGTGAAGGTGGCGGCCGCGGACTACGCGGCGATGGCCACGGCGACCGGCCCGGACCGGGTGCTGCTCACCGAGCCGGGCCGGCTGGCCGAGTACGACCTGAAGGCCGGCAAGGCGGTCTGGACCCGGCCGGCCGCCCAGCCGCGGTGTGCCGAGCGGCTGGCGAACGGGAACACCCTTTTCGTCGAGACGGCCTCGCCCAGCAACCGGGTGGTCGAGGTGGCCCCGTCCGGCGAGGAGGTGTGGTCGTTCACCCCGCCCGACCCGAACGGGAAGGGGGCCGGGATGCAGGTGTGGCGGGCGTACCGGCGGTGACTCACTCGGCCGGCGGCACCCAGTCCCGGGCGACCCGGAACACGTCCACAGTAAGCCGCGGGTGATCTCGACCGGTGACCGGGAACCCGCCACCGTAAAGCGGCGGAATGGTCTGGGCCGGCAGCCGGTCGTCCCAGATCAGCCGGGCGACGAACTGCACGGCGGCCGGCTCGACCTGGACGATCGCCTCCCCGTGGTACGGGCGGTAGAAGCCGACCTCGTCCGGGGTGACGGGGAGCACCAACCAGTCTCCGGCCCGCAGGTGTGACCGCACCGGAACGGTGAGTACCATCCCGGCCCGGTCGGCGTAGTACTGCCAGCCCCAGTGCCCCTGGGTCCAGACCCGGTGCGAGCCGGGGTCGCCGATCACGTCCGCCGCCTGTCGGACGAGTTGCTTCTCCGCCTGAGCGTCCCAGACGTCCAGGGCCAACAGGCCGATCCCACAGGCGGCGACAAAGCCGATCACCCACCGCTCCGGCCGAACCCCGGCTCGTGCGGCAAGGCCGGTGAGTCGACAGCAGAGCAGCCCGAGGGCTACGGACAGCGGCATCAGCCGGCGGGCGGCGGGGAACGGCGTGAGGGCGAAGTAGGCCGCCACCTCGATGGCCACCCACCCGACCAGGAACCAGCCGTCGGCAGACTTGCGCGGCCGACCGGTGCTGCGAAAGCCGGTCCGAAACAGAGCCAGTACGGTCGTCGTCAACGCCGCCCAGCCGAGGCCGAGGAACACTAGCCCGGGCAGGTCGAGCCGGACCGTCCCGGTCCGTTCGCTGCGGAGCAACACCGCGTCTTCGCCGGGCGTCCGGCAAACGGCCGCGTAGCCGATCACGGCGGCGACGCCGGCTGCCCGCACCACCCAGCGGCCGAACCCGACGGCCCGGCCGACATACAGCGCCCACCCGGCGGCCAGCCCACCCAAGCCGGCGAGCAGCGGGTTGAACAGCGGCGGCTTGCTCCCGGCGGACTGGTCGGCCAGGTGCCAAAGGAAATGGCTCACCCCGTACCGCCAGTACAGCCACGCCTCCCACGAGACGAAGACTGCGGCCGTCAGCACGCAGGCGATCGCCACGGCCCGGAACTGACGGTGGATCGTGCCGTACAGGGCGAACACCACCGGGACCGTCGCCATCGTGTATTTGGTCTGAGCTGCCAGCCCGGCAAGCAGCCCGGCGGCGATGACCGATCGCCATCCACCCCCGTCGCACCCGCGGACGAACGCGGCCACCGCCGCCAGCCCGAGCGCGACGGCCGGCAGGTCGAGCATGAAGTTGAACAGGGGTAGCACCGTCGGGGACAGGGCAAAAAGCGCGGTGCCGACGTCCTCCTGCCCGCGGGCGAACCGCCGGAGCAGCGCCCACACCGACCGGCAGAACAGCCAGGCGAACGGGAACAACCAGAGCTTCAACAGGAAGAGGTGCTCGCCGAACAGGGCGACCCCGGCCCCGAGCCAGTACGGCACGACGGGCGGGGCGAGGATGTGCATCGCGGGGTCGGGTTGGCGATACCAGAACAGCTCGAACCCGTAAGGGTCGGCCGGGCGGGCGGCGATCTGCCGGGCGAACAGCAGGTACGCGGTGTCGTCCACCACGGCCGGCTTGGCCGCGTTGCCCAGGGTGAGCACTGCCGCCCAGAACAGCGGACCGGGTCGCCACGCTCGCCCGCTCACGGCACCCCCTCGGGTTCGGCAACTCAGGTTCTCGGACCCGCCCGCCGCGTGGTAAAGTACACACCACACGGGCGGGGAACACCCGCGGCCGTGCCGACCTGTGGGGCGCGAGCGTGACGGAGCAGACCGACCCGACCGCACTGCCGCTCCGGGCGTACCTGCTCGGAACCCTCGATCACGACGCGGCCTGGGCGGTCCAGCGGCGGCTGGCCTACGAGGCCGGCGACGCCCCGCCGTCCGCGGCCGTGGTGCTCTGCGACCACCCGTCGGGACTCACCATCGGCCGCGCCGGCAGCATCGCTCACGTCCGCCTCACGCCGGACGAGCTGGCCGCCCGGCGGTGGCCGGTCCGCTGGGTGGCCCGCGGCGGCGGGGTCACACTTCACCTGCCCGGACAGGTTGCCTTTTACCCCGTTCTGCCGCTCCTGCCGCTCGGGCTAACCCCGGCTGGCTACGTCACCGGGCTGTGTGAACTGGTCGCCGAGGTCGTGTCGGGCTTCGGGCCGCCGGCCGTCGTCGAGCCGGACGCTGTGGCTATTCGCGTGAACGGCCGGCGGGTGGCGACCGTCGGCGTCGCCGTCCGCAACGGGGTGACGACCGGCGGGGTCGTTTTAAACGTCTGCCCGGACCTGAAACCGTTCCGGGACGTGGACTGCGACGCTGACCCGGTGCCGATGACCTCCGTACAACGGGAGTGTCCGGTCCGGGTGCGGGTGCAGTCGGTCCGGCAACGGCTGCTCGACGCCCTGACCGCCCGGTTCCGGCTCGGCCGGCTGAGCGTGTTCCACACCCACCCGACCACCCTCCCGCGTGCCACGCGACATGCAAGCCCTGCCCGTCATTGACAAGCCCGCCCCGGCCCGCCGGCTGCCCGACTGGCTGAAGCGCGACCTGCCGGCCGGGAACGCCAACTTCTTCACCCAGAACCTGATCAGCGACCTGCGGCTGGAGACCGTCTGCGAGAGCGCCAAGTGCCCGAACCGGCCGGACTGCTGGTCCCGGCGGTCCGCCACGTTCATGGTCCTGGGCAACGTCTGCACCCGGCCGTGCGGGTTCTGCTCGGTGCCGAAGGGGGCGCCGGAGGCGGTCGAGGGGGACGAGCCGGAGCGGGTCGCCGAGGCCGCCGCCCGGCTCGGGCTGAAACACGTCGTCATCACCAGCGTCACTCGGGATGACCTGCCGGACGGCGGGGCGGGCCACTTCGTCCGCTGCATCGAGGCGGTCCGCCGGCGGCTGCCCGGGGCGGCTGTCGAGGTGCTGACCCCGGACTTCCTGGGCGACCTGGCGGCCATCGACGCGGTGATCGCCGCCGCCCCGGAGGTGTTCAACCACAACCTGGAGACGGTCCCCCGGCTGTACCGCAAGGTCCGCGGCCGGGCCGACTACCAGCGGAGCCTCGACCTGCTCGGCCGGGTGAAGGCCAAAGCCCCGCACCTGGTCACGAAGGCCGGGCTGATGCTCGGTATCGGCGAGACGGTGCCCGAACTGTTCGACGTGTTCGCCGACCTGCGGGCGGTCGGGTGTGACGTGCTCACCCTGGGGCAGTACCTGGCCCCGACGCTGAAGCACATCCCGGTCGCCAGGTTCGTTCCGCCGGCCGAGTTCGACGAGCTGGCGGCGAAGGCTCGGCTGCTCGGGTTCCGGCAGGTGGTGGCCGGGCCGTACGTCCGGTCCAGCTACCACGCGGACGAGATGGTCCCTTCGTCCGATGACACGGTGACGGGGTGAGGGGGTGGCAAGGTGAGCCGACCTACTTGACATCACCCCCAGAATAAGGATCCATTGTTGTCACCTTGCCACCCCCTCACCCCGTCACCGTGTCACCGGCATGAGCCGGTGCCGATCACGCTGCCTGAGTTGGGCAGCCCACGGGCCACCCTGAGTGTCTGGTACGCCCACCCGGGGGAGCGGGTGTACGAGGGGGACCGGGTGGCCGAGGTGCTCATTCCCGGGGCGACGGTCGACGTGCCGGCCCCAGCGACCGGCGTCTTGCGGGAGGCACTGGTCGGTCCGAACGCTTCGCTGGCCGCCGGGCAGACGCTCGGCACCCTCGACCCCGACCCGGACGACTGACCGTGGCCACCGGCGTGTTCATCTCCCTGGACGGGATCGACGGCACCGGCAAGTCAACGCAGTGCCGGCTGCTCGTTGATTGGCTCATCGGGCGGGGGTTAGCCGTCACCCACTGCATCGACCCGGGCGGCACCGAGCTCGGGGCCGAACTGCGGAAGATCGTGCTTAGCGGTCGGGACAGGCTGATGCACATGCGGGCGGAGGCGCTGCTGTTCATGGCCAGCCGGGCGGAGCTGTGCGACCGGGTGATCCGCCCAGCCCTGGACCGGGGCGAGGTGGTGGTGTCCGACCGCTTCACCTTGGCCAACGTCGTCTACCAGGGGCACGCCGGCGGGGCGGACGTGGACGAACTGTGGGCCGTCGGGCGGTTTGCGACCGCCGGGCTGGAACCGGACCTGACGGTGCTGTTCGACCTGCCGATCGAGGCGGCGGCCCGGCGGCGCGGGCGGCCGGCCGACCGGATGGAGCGGCGGAGCGACGACTACCACCGCAAAGTGCGGGACGGGTTTCTGACGGAAGCTCGCCGCCGGCCGGAGCGGATCACCGTGCTCGACGCCACGCCCGACGCGGAGACTGTGGCGCAGGCGGTCCGTCGGGCCGTTTCGCCCGTACTCCAGGCCCGCGGGCATCTGACCCAGGACGGGTGACGCGATGGGCTGGGACCGCATCCGCGGCCACGACGCCGCCCGTCAGCAACTTCTGTCCGCGTTCGAGCGGGGCCGGCTGGCCCACGCGTACCTGTTCGCCGGCCCGCCCGGGGTCGGCAAGCACCTGTTCGCCACCGAGTTGGCCAAAGCCCTGCTGTGCGAATCGCCGCCGGCCCTGCTGACGGCGTGCGACCGATGCCCGGCGTGTGCCCAGGTGGCCGCCGGCACCCACCCGGACTTTTTCGCCGCCCGCAAGCCGGAGGACAAGCACGAACTGCCGGTCGAGGTGATGCGGGCGTTCTGCACCCAGCTCGGGCTGAAGCCGGCACGCGGAAGCCGGAAGGTGGGCGTGGTCGAGGACGCGGACGAGTTCAACGAGGAGTCGGCCAACTGCTTCCTGAAGACGCTCGAGGAGCCGCCTCCGGGATCGACACTGATCCTGTTGGCGACCACCACCGAGCGGCAACTGCCGACCATCCTGTCCCGCTGTCAGGTGGTGCGGTTCCGACCGCTGGCGCCCGCCGACCTGCGCGCGGTGCTGGCGGACCACGATGTCAGCGACCCGGCCCGGGTGGAGCAATTGGTACGGCTGGCGAACGGCAGCCCGGGTCAGGCGCTCGCTCTGGCGGACGAGGGGGTGTGGGCGTTCCGTCAAGCGCTGGTGGCGGCTTTGGCCACGGCGAAGCCGGACCCGGTCGGGCTGGCGGCGTCGGCCATGCGGTTCGTCGAGGAGGCGGGGAAGGACGGGGCCGCCCAGCGACCGCGGGCGTCCGTGTTCGTGCGGCTGGCGATGGACGTGCTCCAGGCGGCGTTGCGGTCGGCCGTCGGCGGGGGGATCGATGGGCCGGACGAGGCCGCTGTCCGCCGACTGGCCGAACGGTACGGGCCAGACCGGCTCGCCGACCTGCTCGACGCCTGTGCCGAAGCCGACCGGCAGATCGACCGCCGGGTGCAACTGGTGCTGGTGGTCGAGTCGCTCGCGGACCGGGTTTGCGGCCGATAGCCGCGACCGGGTGGCGTTGTCAGGGGGTTCCCGGTCGGCTATACGCTGCCCGGGGGGTGAGTCATGAGGCGGCTGATTGCCGTGGGGGTGGTCGGGCTGGCCGGGTGCAGCACCGCCCCGATCGCCGGGTTCCTGGATTACGTCCGCCCGAGCCGCGTCGGGCCGGACGCCCCGCGGGACCGGGTGCGAGCGCCGGACCCGCCGCGGGACCGGCTCGACCCGCTGCCGCCGCCGTCCGGCCTGTCAGATCCCGTCCCGCCGTCGGTCTCGCCCGGCCGTTGAATGGCCACCAGCGTGGCCAACGGGTGGGCGGCCATCAGCCCTGCCCACCGCTGCTTCCACGCCTGGAACGCCTGCTCCCCGTCCCGGCTCTGCCGCTCGTGACCGAGTAACAGCACGTTCACCCCGAACCCGATAGCGGCCGCCCGGTCCGGAACGAGGTCGGGCAGCCGGGCCAGGATCGCGGCCAACCGTTCGGCCGCGACATGCCCGTCCTGGACCCGGCCGAGCGCCTCTTGCAGGTCCTCCACCGCCGGGTACAGCTCCCCGCGGAACGCGGGGTGGAAACAGTCCGAGAACACCTCCATCGCGTATCGCAGCTTCTTCCCGGCGATCCGGAGTTGGTGTAAGGCGGACGGGTCGGAGCCGGCGACGGCGAGCCGCCCGGTGAAGTCGTCGAATAACTCCCCGAGCACCCGCCGGGCGAGGGCGCCGAACGTGTCCCCCGGGTGATCCGGGTCCGGCCGCGCCTGGGCGGGCAGGGTTTCGACCAGTTCGCCGAGCGCGGCCGCCCGTTCGGACGGGAGGGCGGCGAGGTCGGCCTGGGCGGCCGCCCGCCGGCCGGCCGCGTACCCGGCCAGGTAGTCCAGCCCGGGGTGACTTCGGGCCGTCCGCTTGGCCGCGTTCAACGCAAGCAGGAACACGTCCCAGTCGCGGGCGTCACCGGCCGCCCGGCGGACCGACCGGAGCACCTTTTTCGCCCGCCTCGCGGCCTTCTCCGGCAGCAGGCCTCGGAACACGGCGACCGCGGCGTTGGCCCGGCGGGCGGCCACCCGCAATTGGTGGACGTGCTCGGGGTCCGGGTGGCCGGCGGCGGCGGGGGCCAGGTGCGGGACGACGGCCGGCAGACGGACCGCCAGCACGGTCCGGGCGGCCGCGTCCGCCGGGGTGCCCGGCCCCAGCCCGGTGATCCACTTGCCGTCGCTCATGGGGTTTCGCCCCGGCCGTACAGCTCGGCGACGTGGGCCGCGTCCTCCCGCTCGCGGAGCCAGTCGGCCACCTGCCGGGTTTCGGTCAGCAGGTGTTCGACCTCCCGCCGCTCGGCCGCCACCGCCGCCGCCAGCTCGTCCGGCAGCGGCAGGAACGCCCGGCGGAACTCGTCCTTCAGCTTCCCTT
The DNA here is from genome assembly GCA_046350115.1 of Gemmataceae bacterium. Classification (GTDB taxonomy): domain Bacteria; phylum Planctomycetota; class Planctomycetia; order Gemmatales; family Gemmataceae; genus JAXMAZ01. The sequence goes on along the minus strand of JAXMAZ010000009.1, from coordinate 14,860 downwards.
CGAGGCGGGACCGGAACTCGCCCCGGATCGCCCCCCAGCGGATCGGCAACGCCATCAGGATGAGGAAGTGCAGGACGACGCAGGCGCCCAGCGTCATGACCAGCGGCAGGAGCACCTGGCCGAGCGACGGCACCTGCTGGTTGACGAAGAAGGAGTACAGCAGGACGATGATCGACCCGACGAGCACCAGTTCCGGCAGCACGTTGCCCAGGATACCGACCCCGCCGCGGACGTACCGCCGCCAGCCGGTCGGGGCGGTCGCCTCCCGCTCCACCTCGGTCAGCGCCTCGACCACCGCCCGGGTGACGCGGTCCTCCCAGCCGAGCTTGGCCGTCTCGGCGGTCCGCTCGTTGAGCAGGGTGAGCGGCAGCCCCTTCTGGTCGGCTTCCACGAGCAGCCGGTTGGTGAGCGCGGTCATCCGCTGGCCGAGCACACGCTCCCCGGCGACGCGGGCGGCAGAAAGGGCGAACTCGCTCAGGTCCCAGTCGTCGGACGCGTCCCCCTTGCCGCGGAGCCGGGGCACGACCGAGAGCCGGTCCCGCAGCCCGGTGCCGGCGTACCGGAGCTTTGTGGTCAGCCGCAGGTAGCCGGCCATCAGCCCGCGGAACCGCTGCTGGCCGCGGACGCTGAAGTGGTGCTCGACTTCGTGCTGGTACGGGTCCAGGGTGCCGACCAGCACGTCCGTCTGGGCGTCCGCCTCGTCGTCCAGAATGGTCTCCCAGGCGTCCAGCGCCTTGCCGGCGGCGGACGTCAGGTCGGGCGGGCGGACGGCCGCCACGGCCCGCTCGGTCTGGGCCAGCAGTTGGCCCACCCCCCGGGCCTTGACCGCCTCGATCTCCAGTCGCGTCAGCCCCTGTTCCAGCCAGTCCCGCAGGGCGGCGAACTGCTCCCCGGCCGGCAGACCCGGCGGCGACTGTTGGCCGGCCCTGGCGGCGTCGACCCAAAGTTGGGCGGTGGTGCGGAACAGCCGCGGGTTGTCGAACCCCTCGGCCGTCAGGTCGTGGATCAGGTCGTCGTCCGGCCGCAGCCCGGCGGCCCCGGGGTCGAGCTGGCACCGGTCCCACTTGTTCAGCACGAACGCGAACGCCCGCCGCTTCCGCTGCTCCTTGAACAGCTCCCAGCCGAGCCGGTCGTGATACTTCTCCTGGGAGCCGACGTACAGCACCACGTCGGCGATGGGAAGGAGTTCGACGAGCCGGTCCCGGTTGGCCAGGTCGTTGCTGTCCAGGTCCGGGGTGTCGACCAGCACCTTCTGGGCGAGGGTGTCCCGGTCGTGCGGGGCCAGCCGGCAGAGCCGCAGGGCCGGGTCGAGCCGGTCCGGGTGGACGCTCTGGTGCAGGTAAACGACCGGGTCGCGGGTGGTCGGCCGGGTGAACGACGCCTGGGCGACCGGCGCCCCGGCCAGGGCGTTCAGCAGGGTCGATTTGCCGACCCCGGTGCCGCCCATCAGCATGACGACGAGCAGCGGCCGGTCCACGTCCAGGGCGTCGGCCTTGCGGCGGAGGTCGTCGGCGATCCCCTCCACCTCGGCCCGGGCGACGGCGGACGCGGCGTACCGCCGGCGGGCGTCGAGCCAGCCGCGGAGGTGCTTGTCCAGCCCGCGGAGCAGGGGGGCCAGGGTGCGGAGGAACGGCTGCGGCTCGACGTTACTCATGCGGCAGCGGCCGGTTGGGGGGCGGGCGGGCGGACGGCGACGGCCAGCTCGCGGATGGCGGCCGGCACCCGGCGGAGCACCTGTTGCAGCCGCTCCAGCGACGACCCGCCGGACACCGGGGCGTCCGCCAGCCAGCCGGCCAGCGGCCCGCTCAGGTGCTCGGCGACCAGCGCCTCCCGCTGGGCGCGGAGCCGGTTCCGGTTCCGATCGACGGCCCCGCGGACGACCAGCTCGGCCCCCTGCCGGGAGACGAAGACGGCGGCCGGCACCGCGAGCAACAAGTACCAGTTCGGCGGCCAGGTGAGGTACACGGCCGCCCCGGCCGCCGCCAGGTCCAGCCCGACCACCCCGAGCCGGTAAGTGTTCAGTAGGGCCGGGCTGTTCGCCAGTCGCTCCGGGATGGCCTTCGCCGCCTGGTCGAGTTCGTCCGTCTCTTTCAGCTCGAAGTTGCGGAACACGTGGGCGAACCGGTCCTGGGCCTGTCCCTTCAGCCCGGCGTCGAACGCCTGGGCGATCTGCCGCCAGACCGGATGTGCGCCGGCCCGGCGGAGGCTCTCCGCCTGTAACCCGTCCAGCCACGCGGCCAGGGCGGCGGAGCAGACGGCCTGCTCGGACTGGCTGGGCGGCAGCGGTCGCGTCAGCGACTTGGCGATCAGATCACGGAGCGTGGCGAGCGGCCAGCGGAGGTAGTACAGGGTGGCGCTGACCGCCTTCCCCGGGCCGGACAGCTCCAGCATTTCGAGCACCTGCTCCCGGGTGCGGTCGAACCGCCGGAACGGCTCCCCGCCGAGGAACTCGTGCCGGTAGCGCTGCTCAAACACCGCCCGCCCGTCAGCGACGGCCGCCCGCCAGGCGTCGATCTCGGCCAGGTCTTTGCGGGCCACGTCCAACAGCCCGTGGCCGGCCGTTTCCAGGTAGCGGACCGCGTTCGTCACGGTCCGCTGCCGGGCGTCGGCGGCCGACGGGCAGAGGGCGAGCAACTGGTTCAACAACTGGACGCGGTACGACGCCCCTTTGCCGGCCGGGTCGCTGCGGACGTCGGCCGGCAGTTGCGGCAGGACGACCACGGGGACCGGAGGGATCTCACCGGCCGCGGTCGGTAGTTGGCCGAGGACCTCCCGCTTGAAGTGCTCGGTCATCGAAGCCGCGTCCGTCTCGCGGACCTTGGTCAGGCAGACGACGACCGCCTTGCCGGCCTTCACCAGCAGGTGCAGGAACTGGGTCGGCACCTCGTCGTTGTACCGCTCGTCGGACGCCACGTAGACGATCACGTCGGCGAGCGCGACCACCTCCATCAGTCGGCCGACGTACCCGGCGGACGCCCAGGCAGTCATGTCCGGGCAGTCCCAGACGACGCACTCGCCGAGCGGGTCGGGGCCGGCGGCCGGGGCCAGCTTCCGCACCTGGTACACGTCCTCGTCCAGATTGGCCGGCTGGTCGGCGGTGAGCCGCTGGAGCGGGCCGAGGAACCCGGCCGCGGCCGGCCACGGGGCGGACAGGCCGGCCGGCAGGTAGGCGGTCGGGTGGCGGGTGTACCCGGCCTGCGGGTTGGCCTCCGCGACCACCGACCCGCACAGGAAGTTGACGACGGTGCTCTTGCCCGCCCCGGCCCCGCCGACCACGGCGACGAACAGCGGCACCGGCGGCTGGCCGTCCGCGGCCGGGCCGACCACGTTGCGGGTCAGGGCCGCGCTCAGCCGCAGGTGGGCGGCGTGGACGGCCAGGTCCGGCTGCCGCCGGCAGTGGTCCTCCAGCCAGCTCAGGTCGTCCGCCAGTTGGCGGACGGTGGCGCGATGGGCGTGCGGGTCCATAGCCGGCATTTCAGCAGATTCGGGGGTTTGCGACAAACCCGAAACGTGTGGTCCGCTCGCTCCGCGAGCGGAACGGGCGCTCCGACCCGTTCAGGACGATAATGTGGCAAGCTGTCTTGCTTCCGCTCGCGGAGCGAGCGGACTACGACCGGAACGCCGGCCGGGCCGTCGCGTCCGGCACCCGGTCCAGGCGGAAGGCATCGACCGGCACCGGCGGCTCCCGGCCGAGGATCAGGTCGCGGACCACCTCGGCGGTGCCGACGGAGAGCTGCACCCCGGCCCGGAAGTGGCCGGCGGCGACAAACACGTTGTCCCACCCCGGCACCCGGCCGATGTACGGCAACCCGTCCGGCGTCCCGGGGCGGAGGCCGGCCCAGGTCTTCTCAACCGGGGCGTTCCGCAGTTCCGGGACGAGCGAGCAGGCGAAGTCGATCAACCCTTGTACCCCCTCCGGCGTGTTCGACTTGTCGAACCCGGCCTCCGGCTCTTCGGTCGAGCCGACCAGCACCCGACCGTCCTCGCGGGGGACGAGATACCGCTTGCCGTACATCAGGACATGGGAGAATAGCCGGCGGCTGGGGTTAAACAGGACGATCTGCCCGCGTACAGGGGCGATGTTGGAGATGGTGTAGTCAGGTTCAAGATATACCTGCCCAGTCCAAGCTCCTGCTGCGATCAAGTAGTTGCGAGCTTGCCAGTTGAATACCACTTCCATGTTCGTGTTTTCGCCAAACGCCCCCGACACAGGATCTGCCGAGATGCCCGAGGTGAACGGCGTTAGCTCGACACCGTTGTGGCGACATGCCGCGATCAACGCTCGCAAGTGCCACGGATTCCGCACCTGAGCACAGCCCGGCAGCATGTACGGCGTAGCCCCAGACGGCGAAAGCACTCCCGGTTCCAGTTGCCCGACCTGCTCGAATCGGATGCCCTCGCCCCTCCATAGCTCGACCGCGTACTCGTCCTCCGGAGTCAGGAACTCTACGCCACCACAGACACGGAACCCGTTATCGATGCCGGTCGCCGTCCGCAACTCGTCGGACAACCGCGGGAACTGGCTAACGCTTCGTGCCCGGAGTTTGTCAATCGGCGTCTTCGCCCCGGCCGGGTTGCCTGGCGGGATGATCCCTGCCCCGGCCCACGACGCCTCCTTGCCCATCTCGCCCTTGTCGATCACCTCGACCGACAGCCCGGCTTTCGCCAGGAAGTACGCGGAGGTCAGCCCGATGATGCCGCCGCCGATCACCAGCACGTCCGGATGCGATCCCATACTGGCGTTATACACCTGTCGCGGGGACTGCCCGACTCTTGCTCCCCTCTCCGCTTCGGGGAGGGGTCGAGAGGTGGGGTAAAGCCTGCGACCCGACTCAGGGGCATTGAAGTCACCGCGATGGGTCGATGATTTAACCCACCCCCGGCCCCTCCCCGAAGCGGGGAGGAGCAAAACCCCGCCCGCCGCGGGTGAGGTTGACGCCCACTTCGCCCGACGGCATAAGCCCGGTAAATTGCCCGGCCCGTCTCGGAGGGTTGACCCATGCGTGCGGCGATGCTGGCGTGCCTGATCGGCGGGGTGACGGCTGCGGCCCAGACCCCGGCCGTTTCCCCGCACCTGAAACAGTTAGAAGGGCACTGGAAGCCGGAGTCAGTCCAGTTCGACGGCAAGGAGCAGCTCGACGCCAAGGCGAAGCAGGCGCTCACCCTGTGGATCAAGGACGCCGAGTACCGGATGTTTTACGTCAGCGACCCGGCCAAAGACCTGCACTTCCGGCTGTTCACCGCCGACCTGGCCCTCGACCCGGCGACCAAGACGTTCGCCCTGACCGTCAAGGACGGCCAGAAGAAGGGGGAGAAGCGGCACGGCATCTACGAGGTGAAGGGCGACAAGCTGACTGTCTGCTACGGCCCCGCAGAAAAGCCCCGGCCGACGACGTTCGCCACGACTGCCGGGAGCGAGTGCTTCTGCGAGGTATGGGTAAAGGAGAAGAAGTAAGATCGCGGACACAGGGCGGGCCGACTACGGCCCGCCCCTGACGACGCGGCGTCACGGCTTGAGCACCACCTTGACGCACCCGTCCTTCTTGTCGCGGAACATCTTGTACGCCCCCGGCCCGTCTTCCAGCTTGAGCTTGTGGGTGATCACGAACGACGGGTCGATTTCCCCCTTCTGCACCTTCTCCAGAAGCGGCTTGGTGTACCGCTGGGTGTGGGTCTGACCGGTCTTCATGGTCAGCCCCTTGTTCATGAACGCCCCGAACGGGATCTTGTCCGGGAACCCGATGTACACCCCGGGGACGGAGACGGTGCCGGCCTTGCGGCAGCACATGATCGCCTCCCGCAGTGCGTGCGCCCGGTCGGTGGTCGCCCCGATGAGTGCTTTCGCCTTGTCCAGCACGGCGTCCGTGTACCCGGCGTAGTGGGCCTCGCACCCGACCGCTTCGATGCACCGGTCCGGCCCCCGCCCCTGGGTCATCTCCTGGAGCTGGTCGTACACCGTCACCTCGTCGAAGTTGACCGTCTCCGCCCGACCGTACAGGCGGGCCATCTCCAGCCGCTCCGGCACCCGGTCGATGGCGATCACCCGGCCGGCCCCGAACATCCAGGCGCTCTGGATGCAGAACTGGCCGACCGGCCCGCACCCCCACACCGCCACCGTGTCGCCCGGCTGGATGTCGGCGTTCTCGGCCGCCATGTACCCGGTCGGGAAGATGTCCGACAGGAACACCACCTTCTCGTCCGGGAGGCCGTCCGGGATCACCTGCACGTTGGCCTCGGCGTGGACCACCCGCATGTACTCGGCCTGGCCGCCGGCGTACCCGCCGGTCAGGTGGCTGTACCCGTACAGCCCGGCCGGGGCGTGGCCCATCATCAGAGCCGCCTCCTTCGCGTTCCGGTTGGTGGTGTCACAGCACGAGTAGTACCCCTTCTGGCAGAACCAGCACTCGCCGCAGGCGATGTCGAACGGGACGACCACCCGGTCGCCCTTCTTCAGCCGTGTCACCTTGGTGCCGACCTCGACCACCTCGCCCATCGGCTCGTGGCCGAGGACGTCCCCCGGGTGCATGGCAGGGTTGTACAGGTCGTACAGGTGCAGGTCGGACCCGCAGATGCAGGTGGACGTGACCCGGATGATCACGTCCCGGGGGTCTTCGATCTTCGGGTCCGGGACAGTGTCGCACCGGACGTCGCCCTTGCCGTGCCAGACGAGTGCTTCCATCGGCCGCCTCCTGAGGTGAGCAGGGTGTGAGTCGAACGAGTCAGTCGGACGACCGGCTGTGGTCGAGGGCGCAGACGATGTCCAGGGCCGTCACCCCGGCGACGGCCCCGGCGGCGGCCAGCACCCGCCCGCGGTCCCGGCGGTCGCCCTCGGCGTAAGCCACCCCGAGCGTGGCCAGGTCCATCACGTCGCCGGCCACCCGGGACCACAGCCACCCGGTCGGCCGGCGGTTCAACAGGATGCCCATCCCGCTCGTCACCTCCCGCAGCCCGTAGGCGCGGAGCAGCCCGGGGTAGCGGACGCCGGACAGCCGGCTGACGGTCCCGGGGGCGAACAGCTCCGCGAACCCCAGCCCGAGGCTGAACACCCCGAGGAAGGTGGCCAGCGGCTCGCCGTCGTCGTCCGACTGGGGCTGGTACTCCGCCGGGAGATTGGTTTTCACCCGGTGCGGGATCGGTTCAGTTGCGGTGGACATGGCAGTCTCCGGTCGCGACCAGGGCCGAACGGCCCTGGTCGTAGTGAGACTGCGAGTTAAGCAAACGCGGTTCCGACAGCGATTTGGCCGCCTGTATTTCGCCGGCCGGCTGGTGACACCGCAGGGGTGGAGAGTCGAGTTCCTACTGGCGCGCCCGGCCGTGCGCATCCGCCGGGCCGGGCGGCGTCACTGGCCGGTCAGCTTCAGCTCGATCCCTTGCACCCCATCCAGGCGGTTCAGGTCGGCGACCAGGGCGGTCGCTGTCACCCCTTTGAGCCGGCCGGCGAAGGTGTAATCGACCGCCGTCCCCTGCTTGGCCGTGCTCACGGCGGTCAACCGTGCACCGGTCAAGAACTTGGCGAACGGACCGTTGAGCAGGGTGTCCGGGTCGTGGCCGAGGCCGAGCCGGACGGTGACGACCAGCGGCTGGCCGTTCGCCCGCGGCCGGTCGATCCGGGCCATGATGGCGGCCGCTATCGTGACGGCCGGCAGGCCGACCGCGGCCAGCACCGCGTACCCGGCCCCGACCGCCATCCCGACGGCCACCGCGAAGATGACGAACGCCGTGTCCCGGGTGTCCTCGACCACCGACCGGAAGCGGACGATGGACAGCGCCCCGACAAGCCCGAACGCCCGGGCCGTGCTGTCCCCGATCACCATCGTGATGAGGGCGACGAGTACGGCCAGAAGGACGAGGGTGGTCGGCAGGGTGCGGCTGTCCTCGCGGCTCCGACCGAGGGTCAGGACGTGGACCCCGGCCACCAGGAACCCGCAGAGCATCGCCAGCGTGATCCGGAGGACCAGGACCGAGACCTCCGGCGGCGAACTGGTTGCCGCAACCGCCCCAGGAAACCCGTCAAACATCGTCCGACCCCTCCGGCACCAGCCCCGCCGCGGCCGCGAACCGCCGGTACTTCGACACCGTCGCGGGGGCCAGGCGGTGCCGCTCGACCACGTCTTTGAACACCGCCGGCATGACGGTCAGGTACTTCATCTCCAGGATCACCCCGTCGGTCAGTAACGGGACGCCGTCCGTCACCGGGTCGGACACCGGGTCCGCCGTCATCGCCCCGACCGCCGACCGGTCCAGGGTGAGCCGGATCGGGCCGGCCGGCCCGGCCCCGACGAACGCGGTCCGGTCGTAACTGATCCGGCACACCGGCCGCAACCCGCGTTCCGCCAACTGTTGCGCGAACCAAGCCGCCGGTTCGGGCACGCTCCCGCCGGCCAGTCGGGTCAAGCCGGCCACGGGCAGCGGGGTGCGGACCTTCCACACCTGGCCGTCCCGCTTCGACTTCCGCTCCAGGTGAACGACCGGGTCGGCCCCGTACCGGCGGACCCGGTGCTTGTGCCGGCGGAACCCCTCGGTCCGCAGGCAGACGTCGAACGTCGGGGTGTCGAAGTACAGGCTGGTCACCTGATACCGGTGGTTCCGGTCCGGGTCGCCGTGCGGGTCGCGCACCAGGTGGCCGGCCGCCCACGCCTCCACCTCGGCGGCCACCGACGGCGGGACGAGGAACTTGGTCTCGTAAGCCGGGGTCTGGCCGGCCGGCTCGGCGAGCAGGGCGGGCGAGGTCCAGGCGGGGTGCGGTCGGGCGGTCATGGCGTACTGAGTCCCTCGGGGTCGGTCACTTCTTGGCCGCCGGCGGGGGCGGGGCGACCGGCAGGAACAACTGGTTGAACAGGTCGGCGACGACCGGCTCGGCCAGCGCCCCGGCCTTGGCCTTGTCGAACTCGGCGAACAGCTTGCCGGCGGCGGCCGTCAGCTCGGCCCGGGTGAGGGAGCCGTCGTTGTCGGCGTCCGCCCGCTTGACGATCAGCCCGGCCATGAACGCCCCCATTCCGGGGTTCGGCGGGGAGCCGGGCGGCGGGGCGGGGAACATCGTGTTCAGCCCGTCCGAGAGCGCCTTCTCCGTCACCCGCCCCTTGTCGTCCGGTTTGCAGGCGGCCCACACCCGGTTGACCAGGGCGTCCCACTCGGCCCGGGACAGCTTGCCGTCCTTGTCCGCGTCCCACCCCTCGACCACCGGCTCGGCCATAAAATCGCCGATGCGGAACATCCCACCGGGGACGTGACCCGGGGACTTGCCGGCGAGCTGGGCGGCCAGGGACGCGGACCGCTTCTCGATGAACGTTCTGAGCGCCGGTGGCTTGGCCGACATGGCCATGAACGCACTCACCCCGTCCTTGCGGGCGGCCGCCGCCTTGGCGTCCCGGTCGAACGCGTCCTTGGTGGCCGCCTCGAACGCGGCCAGCCTGGCTTGCAGGGCGTCCCTGCCGAGCTTGGCGGCGGCCAGCTCGGTGAGCAGCCGGCGGTACTGATCGGCCATCCCGGGCGTCGCCAGCAGCCGGTCCGTCAGCTTATGGGTGGCGTACGGCTTGGTGAAGCTCTGGTCCATCTGCCGGTTGTTCGACCCGTGGATCGGGAAGTTGGCCAGCGCCCGGTCCACGTCCCACGGGATGAAGTGGAACCGGCCGGTCGTCGGGTGCAGGTACAGGTAGTAGTTGTGCCCCAGGGCGAAGAAGCTGTCCGAGTTGGCGACGAACATCGTGGCGGCCAGGAACCGCAGGTAGGCGTCCGGGTCGAGGTACGACCCGATCTCCTTGCGGAAGGTGGCGTCGTCCGCCTTGTGGACCAGCTTGGCGAACGCGATCACCCGTTTGGCCTCGGCCGGGGTGGCGTCCCGGCGGGGGGCGTACCGCTTGGTGTACTTCGCCCAGTCGTCTCCCAGGTACTCGACCTCCCGCACCTGCTCCGGCTTCATCAGCAGGCCGGCGCCGGTGCCGAACCGGTCCTTCAGGAAGCCCTTGTCCACCGGCTCGACCAGGGTGTACAGGCCGAGCAGCGCGTTGTCGTGCTTGCCCGGGACGGTCAGCCGGACCTCGGCCCAGGCGGTCCGCGGGGCCGGCACCCCGGCCGCCCGGTACACGTCGTAGGCCAGCGCCTCCCGCAGCTTGGACGGGTCGGTGACGCCGCAGTGCAGGTTGAGCGTCTTCAGCCCGTGGAACTCGGCCGCTTCGCCGAAGTGGTCCAGGTCGATCTTGAGCGACTTCTTGATGGTGTTGGCGGCGTCCCCGATGGTGCCGTTTCCCTTGTACCGGATGCCGACGTTCTGGAACGTTTCGCCACCGATGGTAATGCTGCCGGTGGCCCACGGCAGGTCCATGCCAAAGGTGTTGCGGTGCTGATCCCGGCCGGTGTCGTCCACCTTTTTGGGCGGCGGCGGGGACTGCCCGAACCCCGGGAACGCGGCCTTCCCGCGGGGCTGCATGGCCTCGTACTCCTTGGCCGAGAGCGTGACCCGCACGTCCCACACCTTGCCCGGGGCGAACACGGCGGCGGCCGGGTCGGCGGCGACCGCGACGGCCGGGGCGAGGGCGAGTGTCAGCACCCCGAGTGGGACAGGTCGGCGGATCACCGGAGGTCTCCCGAGCGGATCAGCGGTCGGCCCCGCCCGCGGGCGGGACCGACCTAGCGGAATACACAGTATGCCGTTGATACCTTACCGCTCGTTCCCGGGTTTCGCCGGGGCGGTCGGCGCCTTGTAGTCGAGCAGGTACTTCCGCCGCTGGTCGGCGAACGTCCGCAGCGGCATCTCCCGGCCCCGGCCGCCGCCCGGCGGGTTGTCCGCGGTGACGGTCAGGAACGCCTCATACGGCTCCAGCTTGCGGGTGTCCTGTTCGATCTCCTTTTCGATCAGCGTCCGGTAGTTCGCCACCACCGGCCCGAGCTTGGCCCAGTCGAGCGACTCGGCGGCGATCCGCTTGACGTGCTCCAGATAGGCGGCCCGGAACTTCGGCACCGCCAGCACCTTGCTGCGGAGCGGCTTGCGGGCGTCGTCCAGCCCGACCAGCGGGTCCAGGGCGAGCGGCGACTGTTGGCCGCCCCCGCCCCCGGCCCCCGGGCGACCCCCGCCCTTCGGCCCCTTCCCGCCGAACCCGCCCATGCCGCCGAACCCCGGCCCCATCGGCGGCCGGAACGCCTCGTTCATGTCGTGCGGCAGGACGTGGAACTTGCCCTTCTCGTCCAGGTACAGGCTGTAGTCGCTGGCCCGGATCCAGTACCCGTCGCAGTTGATGAGGGCCACGTCCAGGGCCAGGAACCAGAGCAGCCCGTCGATGTCCATCATGGGCGTGAGGGCGGCTTCCAGTTGGTCGGCCGGGGTCTGGCTGAGCGTTTTGCACAAGGCGATCAGCTTCTTCCACGCCTTGGCGTCGTCCCCGGACTTGATCTCGTACCGCCGCTTGTACTGTTCCACGTCGTCCCCGAGGTAGTCCAGCCCGCCGCCCCCGCCGGGGCTGCCGCGGACCTTCCACCGGGTGCCCTTGTCGGTCTTGAAGTTCTCCTTCAGGAACACCTTGTCGAACTGCTGGACGTCGGTGTAGATGCCCCAGCTCTCGCCGTTGATGACCACCTTGACCACGTTCGCCTTCGGGGCCGGGATGTACTGCCGGGCGACGTGCGAGTACAGCACGCTGCTCAGGAAGCTGGCGTCCTCGTGGGCGTTGAGCAGGTTGAGCGTCTTGGCCCCGTACAGCCGCTGCTTCGGGTCGGCGAAGTCCAGGGACACGTTGAGCGACCGCTTGTACCCGGCCGGCACCATCCCGTAGGACGACATGCCGCGGAAGTGGACGCCGACGTTCGGATACCGCTTGCCGTCCACGACAAGCGTCGCCGGCACCTCCACGTCGGTGCCGTGGAAGTCCTGAAGCTCCATCTCCCAGTCGCTGTTCTCGAACTCGAAGAACAGGGTCCGCAGGACGGTCGGCTCGAACAGCGGCTTGTCCGGGTAGGTCTTCGCGTCCCCGACGGACATTTTGGGGCCGGGCTTGGCCGGCTCCTGTTTGCCGCGGCCGAACCCGGGGGGGCCGAACTTCGGCTCGGGCATCAGCAGCCCGATGGCCGCCTCGACCTCATCCCCGTCGAGCTGTCCGTCCTTATCTTTGTCCGCCTCGGTGAACAGCTTGTCGGCGGCGGCGACCAACTCGTCGGCCGTCACCTTCTCGTCCTTGTTCGCGTCCGCCCGGCGGACAATCGCCTCGGCCAAGAACATCCCCGGTCCGAACCCACCCGGCGGGCCGAACCCCGGCGGCGGACCGAAACCACCGCCCGGCGGGCCGCCCGGAGGCCCGCCCACAACAGGAGGGCCGCCCGGTCCAGCCACCGGAGGGCCACCCGGGCCGCCGGGCGGCCCACCCGGGCCACCACCTGGCGGCCCGCCGGGGAACCCTTGCGGCCGCGGCAGGAGCTTGTTAATCACTTCGGCGAGTTGCTCTTGGTCGAGGGCGCCGGTCTTTTTCGGGTCGGCGGCCGCGAACAGCTTCCGGGCACCGTCGGCGACTTCACTCCGGGACAGCTTGCCGTCCTTGTTCGTGTCGGCGGCGTCCGTCACCGGCTTGGCCATCATCGCCCCGGGGCCGAACCGCATCCCCTTGCCACCCGGCCCGCCGCCCTTCGGCCCCTTGCCCATGAACCCCTTACCGCCCTGCGGGTTCTTCTTGAGGAACTCGCGGGCGGCCTTCCGCTCCTCGTTGTTCAGCCGGCCGTCGCCATCCTTGTCGAACTGGGCGACCAGCTTTCGCGTTTGTCCGCCAGGTGGTCCGAACCCGGGGGGGCCGCCGCCGAACCCGCCCGGTCCGCCCGGCGGCTGGGCGATGAGTGGCGTGACGGCCAAGGCCAAGCCGAGCACGGTCGGCGGGCCGGCGGTTCTTAACATTCTGCTCATCATTTCTTCACACTCCGGGCGTGAATGGGGAAACGAGTGCGGTCAGGGTTCACCGATTAACGGGGTGGTTCGCCCGGCCCGAACGGGCCGAAGTGGCGGTCACGGGGCCAGAACTCGAACTTCTTACCTGTTAGCTGACGCCATCTCTGTCTCTGCTCATCTGTGAGGACGGTCAGGATGCGGTCGGTCGGGTCTTGCCAGTCCGTGTTCGGGGCCGGCCCTTTGTCGAACTTGCGGGGGCCGGGGCGTGGTCCCTTCGGCCCTTTCGGCATGAAGACGTCGATCTTCCGGATGCGGTCCTGCTGCTCGGGGGTGAGGGACAGGGCGGCAATCACCTCCGGCTGGCGAAACGCCATCGGGCCGCTAACCTGGAGCGCGATCTGGTCGAGTCGCTGGAACTGCTCGGGCGTGAGGGTAGCGGCCAGGATCGCCTCGTGAGCTTTGACCCGGGCGACCAGTGCCTGCCGGCCGCCGGTGGGCGACCCGGGCACGTCCTTCCCGTCGGGTCCGATGTCACGCAACCGGTCGCGTTGAGTAGGGGTCAGCCCCAAGTCGTCCTCGACGGCCTTGCCCATTTTGACCAGCCCGTGTCGCCACGACGCCTGCATGACCGCCAGGTCGGCGATGAGGTCTTCCGCCTTCTTCCGGGTGAGTTCAAGCTCGGCCTGGGCGGATGGGTCGTCGCGGCGCAGCTCGATGAACTCCTGGTAGTAGGTCAGGGCCGCTTCCAGCAGCCGGCGGCGGAGGGACTCTTGCCCCATCGGGCCGTCCGCCTGCTCCTCGTCGGCGATGCGGATCATCTCGTCGGCCGACCGGCGGGCGAGCTGGAACCGCTGTTCCGCCTCCTGCGCCCGGTCCCGCTCGTTGTGCAGTGCCTGTTCGGTGCGGTCTTTTTCTCGGGCGACGAGGGCGGTGCTGACCGCCAGCCCGACCACCCCGAGCAGCAGCACCACCACCGCCGCCCCGACGTAGGCCGGGTGCCGGCGGAGCCACTTCCGGGCGTGGTCCCAGGCGGACGGCCGGCGGGCCAGGATCGGCAACTCGTCCAGGAACCGCCGCAGGTCGGCGGCGAACTCGCCGGCCGTCGCGTACCGGTCCTCCGGCGCCTTGGCCGTCGCCTTCAGGATGATCGTCTCCAGCTCCGGCGGGATGCCCCGGTCGATCTGCCGCGGCGGCCGGGGGTCGTCGGAGAGGATCTGCTTGAGCAGGGTGTGCCGGTCCTCCCCGGGGAAGATCGGCTCCAGGGTGAGCAGCTCGTACAGGGTGGCCCCGAGGGAGTACACGTCGGTACGGTGGTCCACCAGCACCCGCCGGCCGGACGCCTGCTCCGGGCTGCTGTACCGCAGGGTGCCGAACACGTCCCCGGTGCGGGTCAGGCCGGCGTCGGCCGTCACCTGGGCCAGCCCGAAGTCCGTCACCCAGACGGCCCCCTTGGGGTCGAGCAGCAGGTTGGCCGGCTTGATGTCCCGGTGGACGACCCCGGCGTCGTGGGCGTACTCCAGGGCGTCCGCCACCTGGGCGATCAAGGCGGCCGTCGTCCGGTAGGCGTCCCGGCCACGGCTGCCGCGGGTGCTGGACCCGACGGGCGGGGTCGGGCCGGTCGGGAGGGTGGACCCGCCGGCCCGGTACTCGGTGGTGGTGTTGCCGCCCGGCCGGGCCGCCGGGTCGCCCCGCAACTCCCGGATGACCAGGTCGAGCGGTCGCCCTTCGATCAACTGCATGGCGTAGAAGTGGACCCCCCGCTCGCATCCAACGGCATACACCGGCACGATGTTCGAGTGGTGGAGTTGGGCCGCGGCGTGGGCCTCGGTCTTGAACCGTTGCAGGTGTTTGGCGTCCAGGGCGGCGGCGAACGGCAGCACCTTTAGCGCCACCCGCCGGCCGAGCGACAGTTGCACCGCCTCGTACACCACCCCCATCCCGCCCCGGCCGATCTCCCGGACGATCCGGAAGTCCCCGAGCGGCTCCGCCGTGGAAGGG
>JAXMAZ010000008.1:0-221379 GCA_046350115.1 Gemmataceae bacterium | reverse complement strand
AGGGGATGCGGGAGACGTTCATCGCCGAGCGGATCGACGCGGCCGTCGAGAAGAAGAGCCTCCGCGGTGCCCTCAACGACCCGGCCGTCCAGTCCTTCGCCCAGACCCTGCCGGCGGTCGCCCGGCTGGTGTGGCTGCTGCTCACCCGGCACCACCCGACCCTGACCCAGGAGCAGGCCCTGCAGGTGGTGCTCGACGCCATCGCCGAGCACGGCGAGTCGGTGTTCGAGCCGGTGTTCCGCCAGACCCGGACCCCCGCGACGGAGGAACAGGTCGAGGCCGAGTACTTTCGCGGCCGTCGGGCTGGTGGCCCCACGGTACCGGCCGAATGACCCCGTTCTTCTGGACGATCTGGTTCGCGGAGTGGTCGCGGCCGGCCACACCACCCCCGACCACGCCTGGGGCCTCAGCGTCCGGGAACTGTCCTGCTACCTGCAGCGGGGGGAGCCGTCCGCCTCCGCCGACAACGCCATCGCCGCCGTCCGGGCCGAGTACCGGGTGCTGGAGCGGCGACGACTGCTCGCCGCCCTCTCGCCCTCGCAAAAAGCGGAACTCGCGAGGTGGAAAGCGAAGCTCTGCCGGTAAGGAGTGACCGTGGCCACCGTCCTGACCGAAGCGTTCATCAAGATCGCCACCTCCGGCCTGGAGGCGGCCCGGTCCCAGCTTCTGTCCGTCGAGAAGCTGGCCACCGGCGTGTCCACCCGGCTCAACGCGGTGCAGCAGCGGCTCGCCCCGCTGACCAACGCGGCGGCCGGCGGGTTCGCCGCCCTCACGGGTAGCCTGACCGCCTTCGTTGCCGCCGCGGACCCGGTCCGGTTCACCGTCTTCAAGCAGCAGCTTCTCATCCTGGCCCAGGAGATCGGGACGATCTTCATCCCGGTCCTGGCGTTCGCCAACCGGCAGCTAACCGCCCTCATCAAGTGGTTCAAGGACCTGACCCCGGAGACGAAGGCCCTGGTCCGCCAGATCACCCTGCTGGGCGGGGTGATGCTGGGGGCGGTGGCCGCGTTCGGGGTGGGCCTGGCGGTGTTCGCCAAGGTCGCCGCCATCGTGGCCGTCGTCGGCGTGAAGCTGGTCGCCCTGGTGGCGGTGGTCGCTGCCGTGGGGGCGGCGTTCGCGGCGGTCGCCGGCAAGGGGGACGTGCTGGCCGGGCTGCGGCGGATCTGGGACGGGATCTCCTCCGCGGCCACCAGGGCGTGGCGGTTCATCGGCCCGATCCTGCAGACCCTCTACGAGCGGTTCCAGGCCCTGGCCCAGCGGGTGGGCGAGCGGCTGGCCCCGGCGTTCGAGCGGGTGCGGGCGGCCGGGGCCAGGGTCGCCGCCGCCCGGGCCCCGGTGCTGGCCAAGCGGGGGGCCGAGGTCGCGCGGATCGGCGGGGTCATCGGGGACTACTTCGGGGACGCCGTCGAGACCGCCTTCGGCAAGCTGGCCGACTACCTGGCCTACGGGGCGGAACTGGCCGCCGACCTGTACGAGAGGATCGGCCCGTACCTGGCCGCCGCGGTCGAGATGGCGGGCCAGGCGTTCGACTCGTTCACCACCCGGATGGTGGACAACCTGAACACGGTGATCGACACGGTCAACGACCTGATCGACATCCTCAACACGCTGCAGCCGATCCAGTTCGAGAAGTACGGCCGGCTCAGTGCCCCCGACCTGACCCGCTCCAACCGGCCGAAGTACACGGCCACCGTGAAGGGCCAGGGGGAGACGGAGATGGGGCCGATGCGGATGCCCTCCAAGGTCGAGACGCTCGGCCTGGAGGAGGTCAACCGCCGTGCCCAGCAGGCCATCAACGGGGCCATCGACCCGGCCAAGATCGCCGAGCAGAACCTGAAGGTGAACCAGCGGACCAACCGGCTTCAGGAGGAGGGCAACGCCCACCTCAAAGACCTCCGGGACACCATCCGCAAGCGGCCGACCGTCGCCCAGTACGGGTAAGGGGTGGGGCAGTGGCACTCGAAGAGCAGGGGTTCGTCGTCACCACCAAAGCGGCCTACGAGCCGTGGGCGGTGAACGAGTACCGCATCCTGGGCAAGGGCCACGGCAGCGGGTTCGGCACCTTCATGCCCGACGGCTCCCAGGCCGCCATCACGTACATCTGTGAGTTCAACTACTACCGCGAGTTCCTGGTCGCCGTCCTCGGCTTCACCGCCCGTGGCGGGACCGGCGGCGACACCCTGTTCCGCTCGTACCCGGACGGCCTGCTGCCGGAGCGGCACCCGCACACGTTCAACTTCTACGCGGTGTCGGCGGAGGTCGAGCTGCTGGGGGCGGACGACGAGGTGAACAACCCGACCGAGGACATCAACAACCTGCCGATCTGGTCGAAGGCGGCGGTCAAGGTGGTGTTCCGGCACCGAGCTACGCGGTGCTGGAGGACGACGCCGGGTACACCTACGAGTACGAGCGGTTCACCACCGTCGATACCGAGGTCCAGTCCGACTACCTGACCACCGTCAGACCCAGATGACCCTGGTCAGCGACGGGGTCACGCAGTTGAGCAGGGGTACGGGATCACCGTCCCGTGCATCCGCCAGAAGTGGACCTGGCACCAGCTACCGGCCCTGGAGACCGGGTACGGCCCGACCTTCGTCACCCCGCCGATGCTGGACACCTGCAAGCGGCTCTTGGGGAAGGTGAACTCGACCACCTTCAACGGCAACCGGCCCGGCTCGGTCCTGTTCACCAGCGTCGAGGTGAAGCGGGTGCTGCCGGGCACGAACACCCTGAACGGGTACTTCTGGGACCTGACCTACCACCTGGCCATCAAGGACCAGACGGGCCTGTCGAACCCGTACACCCCCGGTGACGCGGTCGGCTGGCAGTTCATCTACAACCTGCTCTGCCCTCGACCCCGAACGGCTGGGACCCGCCGACCAGTGACGGGACGGCCTCCGGCCGGAAGCTGTACGAGACGGGCGACCTCCACGACCTCTTTGTGGCGGACTACTGATGCCGATCCGTCGCATCGCCCCCGGCGAGACCGTCACCGCGGCCAAGCTGAACGAGATCATCGACGCCCTGAACCGGGCCGAGATCGACGTGGCCGCCCCGCTACAGAAGCAGAACTTCAACGGGCGGACCCAGATCCGGCTGGCCGGCACCCCGGCCATGGACGTGTCCGTGGTCAAGCGGTACGGCCGGGTGACGGGCGGGGCGGACCCCGGCCCGTACACCCTGACCGAGGTCGAGCACGTCGGCGGCGGGGTCTTCGAGGACCTGGACCCGCCCGTCACCGTCTACCCGGTCTACCGGCACCTGTCGAACCTGAGCACGCCGGACATCGACGTGGGGCAGCACGTCGAGTTCTGGGAGACCCTGAACGCGACCGACACCGGGACCGAGGGGACCCAGTACGAGTGTCACCCGTGGGGGGCCATGTTCGAGATCTCCGACTCGGTGTGCATCGTGGACGACGTGGACCTGAACTGCGACCCGGACGGGCTGTACCTGCTCGTCACCGAGAAGAGCCTGGTGGTGACGGTGAAGAGCCGGGACCTGAAGATCCTGGAGGTGGCCAAGGAGGACTGCCCCGACTCCGGATCGGGGGCTGATCGTGGCCACCGTCACCGAACTGGTCAACACCGCCGGCACCCGGATCGTCCAGAAGTTCTACGCCTGGGGCGACGAGACGAAGTGCGTCCACCGCTGCCTCATCCCGGACGAACTGTGCTGGCGGATCGAGGACGTGCGGGAGCGTGGTCACGGGCCGATGCGGCGGACTGGCCGGCCTGCCGGGCGTCTATCCCTACGAGTGGACCCCGTGCTCGTCGTCCGACGGGGCCACCACCGTCTACCTGCAGTGCGACTTCCGAGACCGGGAAGGTCCAGGCCCTGGTCCCTGCCGGCGGGGCCGGGGGGCGGCACGACGAGTTGGTACCCCACCTTCTGCCCGTTCAACATCTACTTCGACGAGGACGTGGCACTGCCCGCCGCGGCCCGTCGGACAACCGGATCATCCACGGCCTGCGGATCAGCACCGTCGGCGAACTCGGCTGTGCCCTGTGCTCGACGGCGAGGTTGGCGGGGTCGCTGACCAGGGGGCATCACCAAGGTCACGACCGCGTGCTGCCCGGTCTGCCCGTGCTGTGCCTACGCCTGGCCGGACAGTCTCAAGATCACCCTGGACGCCTTCGGCTGCGACTGGGACG
The DNA here is from genome assembly GCA_046350115.1 of Gemmataceae bacterium. GTDB lineage: Bacteria > Planctomycetota > Planctomycetia > Gemmatales > Gemmataceae > JAXMAZ01. The sequence continues at coordinate 217,225 of JAXMAZ010000008.1, read as the reverse complement.
GATCGAGGTCTACCTGGACGCTGAGCCGGGCGAGTGCACCTGGCGAGGTACCTGGTCGCTGTCCTCCACCTCCGGCCAGTGCCTGGACATCATCGCCTACTGCCCGGTGCCTGGGAAGCGGCAACTGGGAGGTGAACGTGCGGACGGACTCACTCGGACTGCGGGGGCGAGGGGACCGAGGGCGGGGTGATTCACCGTCCTCCTGCCCGAGCCGGGCGAGGAGGCCCACTTCACCGACCCCCAGACCTGCACCGCCGCATAAAAGGTGAACCGTGCCCAGCACCATCGGACCGATCCACAAGCGGGACTTGCTCAAGCTCCACTTCAACGGGGTGCCGTTCACCCTGCCGACCAGCTTCTACGCGAGCTTGCACACCGCCAGCCTGTCCGGCGGGGACCAGAGCACGAACGAGGCGAGCTACGTGCGGGTACACCCGCAAGCTCATCGGTCGGACGACCGCCGAGTGGCTTTGGTGTACGACAGCGGCGGCGGGGTCTGGGTGGCCGAATCCCTGACTAAGATCGAGTTCCCGAACTGCTCGTCGGGTAGCGGCACCTACACGCACGTCGGGCTGGGCGACTTCGTCCGCCGGGGCAGGGACCCCTCGTGACTCCGGGCCGTCCTTCCTCACCGTCAGATCTCCGCGGACAAGACCCCGCGGGTGATCGAGGGGACCCTCTTCAACTGCGAGTGCTGATGCCGACCTACGTGGACAGCACGGCTACCGGCAGCCTGGTCCTGAACGGCCAGGCCCTGGGGAGTGACCACTGCCGCGGCGGGGCGATCGACGTCCGGATCAAGCTGGAGGCGGTCCTCAGCCCGTTCAAGGTGATGGCGGTCAACCTGTCCGAGAAGGACAAGCTGGCCCCGGGGGCGATGATCCGGGACGCCAAGCGGCGGGGCACCCCGAAGCCGAACCGCGGGCTGGTCGAGGTCCCGCCGGTCGAGCGGCGGGCCTACCGCGGGGGCCTGTGCGGCCACCCTCGCGGCCGGGCCGACGGGGCGAGACTGGCTGGCCGCCACCGGCGGGGTGATGCTCGACTACGCCCGGCGGGTCGGGGCTGAGTTCCGGGTCCTGGGGAGTGCCGAGGACGACAGCGCGACCCGTTCCCGCTGCGGCCTGGGCGGCGGCTGGCCGAACTGCTGGACGAGTTCGACCGGGTGCTGTTCCTGGACGCGACGGTGTTGAGTCCGACTGCTCCGGACCCGTTCCAGGTCGTGCCGGCGGACCGGGTGGGCTTGCGGACGACCTGCCGCACCTGGCCCGGACGGCGTGGGTCGAGCCGGAGGTGGAGGCGATCCGGGTGGCGGCGGGGCTGCCTGACCGCGGGCCGATCGGGATGTGCCTGAACACCGGGGTGATCGTCGCCTCCCGCTGTCACCGACTTGTTCCTGCCCCCGGCGGTGCCGGTGCCGGTCCTGCACTGCACCGAGCAACACTGGACGAACCTGCTCTTCCGGGAGCAGGGGGTGGCTCACTTCGAGCTACCCTGGGGGCTGCACTGGCACCCGTTCATCGACCCGGCCCGTGAGAAGGTCGAGGGGGTGAAGGTCTGGCACCTGGCGGGGGAGCGGCTGCGGGGGGAGCGGCTGCGGGCGAAGGTGCGGGAGCTTTACGGGCGGGAGCCGGTGCCGCTGCCGCCGTGCGTGCACCAGGGGGCAGAACTGGGCGGGGCGGAGCGGCAGAAGGCGGGTTTGGATCACCGGCGGAAGTGGGTGGTGTGCGAGCGGGAGGGCCACCGGCGGTTCTCGCTGCCGGTGACGGACTGCCGGGGCTGCGGGTCGGGGGCGAGCCAGTGCGGGCCGGGGAAGTGCGACGGCTACGAGTCGGCGTGAACTTTTGCGACAGTTCAAATCTGGCCGCGGTTGAGGCGTATTATCTAGTGGCGGGGTTCCGACTCTCTCCTCGCAACCCACATAACCGCCGCCAACGCAGCGGTAGAGTGGGAACTACCTCGTCGGAGCGTACCGATGTGAACCCTCTACCCGCCTTGGTAGCTCGTGTGGGCACCGCTATCCCAGGTACTTCGTCTGGGAGTGGTGATGTAGCGAGCGGGGAGCCAGCAGATGGCTCGTCTGCAGATCGTCGTTCGTAAGTCGGTCTCTCAGTTCAGCCTGGCCTTGAGGGGGCGGATACTCGGTATCTCGCTCTTCGTGAACGTCGAAGTGACCGACTGATGGGCTGCTCGACCCCGCCGCTCTCCGGCGGGGTTCTTCTTTTCCTGGTGGCTACGAGATCGGGTAATAGGCGAGCAGTTGTTCTCCGAGGAGTACGGGTAACGGCGAACTCGGCAACAACGGGGTCCACTACATCGACCTGATGCGGTGGGGGCTGGGCATCGACCTGCCGGCCGCCGTGAGCGTGGCCGGCGGCAAGTACCGCTTCCAGGACGACCAGGAGACGCCGGACACCCAGGTCGTCAGCTACGACTTCGCCGACGGCAAGACGATCACCTGGGAGGGGTTCAGCTGCAACACCATCCCGTACCCGAAGCCGTTCGACGTTCTGTTCCAGGGCGAGACCGGCAGCCTGGCGATCCACGGCGGCGGGTACACGGTCTTCGACAAGAAGGGCAAAGAGGTGGGCAAGGGGAGCGGCACCGGCGGCGATGCGGGTCACACGGGCAACTTCGTGGCGGCGGTCCGCGGCACGGCGAAGCTGAACGCGCCGATCGAGGTGGCGGCGGCAAGTACGATGCTTTGCCACCTGGGCAACATCGCCTACCGGGTCGGCCGGCGGGTGCTGTGTGAGCCGAAGATCGGCCGGCCGTCGAACGACCCGGCGGCACTCAAGCTGTGGACGAAGGAGTACGAAAAGGGGTGGGAACCGAAGGTGTGAGGCAGTCACAACGCCCACCCGTCGCGACGGGTGGGCGTTCTTCGGGTTACTCCCCCTCGCTCACTTCCGGTGCGAACCCGCGACGCATCGTATTCTCGGTCACGGTCCGCGGCAGCACGAACTGGAGCAGGTAGTCCGGGCCGCCGGCCTTCGAACCGATCCCACTCAGCTTGAACCCGCCGAACGGCTGCCGATCCACCAGCGCCCCGGTGCACTTGCGGTTCACGTACAGGTTGCCCACGCGGAACCGCCGCTTGACCGTCGCCAGGTGCTCCGGGCTGCGGCTGTAGACGCCGCCGGTCAGGGCGTACTTGGTGCCGTTGGCGATCCGCAGGGCATCGTCCAAATCCTTAGCCTTCAGCACCGCCAGCACCGGCCCGAAGATCTCGTCCTGTGCGATGGCCGCGGTCTCTGGCACGTCGGCGAAAACGGTCGGGCCGACGAAGTAGCCTTCGTCCGCCAGCCGGCCCACGTCGTACTGGAACGCGAGCCGGGCCTCGGCCTTGCCCTTGTCGACGAACCCGCGGATGCGGTCCCGGCTCTCGGCGTCGATCACCGGCCCGAGCGACGCCCCCGGCTCCTCGGCCGGGGCCACGGTCAGCGACCGGGTCGCCTCCACCAGCCGGTTCAGGAACTGGTCGTAGATCGACTCCAGCACGATCGCCCGGCTGCCGGCCGAGCACTTCTGCCCGCCGTACCCGAACGCCGAATCGACCACCCCCTTGACCGCCTCGTCCAGGTCGGCGTCGCTGTCCACGATGACGGCGTTCTTGCCGCCCATCTCGGCGATCACCTTCTTGACGTGGGTGGCACTGGCCGGCGTCTTGGCCGCCGCCTCGTTGATCGCCAGGGCCACCTTGAGCGACCCGGTGAAGGCGATCAGGGCCACGTCCGGGTGGCCGGTCAGCACCGGCCCGATTTCCTCGCCCACCCCCGGCAGGAAGTTGATGACCCCCGGCGGCAGCCCGGCCGCCTGCCACACCTCCATCAGCTTGGCCGCCACCACGCTCGACTGCTCGGCCGGCTTCATGACGGCCGTGTTGCCGGTCGCGACCGCCGCCGCCGTCATGCCGCACAGGATGGCCAGCGGGAAGTTCCACGGGGCGATGACGACGGCCACCCCCCGCGGCTCGTAGAAGTAGGCGTTCGCCTCCCCCGGCACGTCCCGGGTCTGGGCGGCCGTCCCCTGGAGTTGGACCGCTTCGACGGCGTAGTAGTCACAGAAGTCGATGGCCTCGGCGACGTCGGCGTCCGCCTCCCGCCACGGCTTGCCGGTCTCGGTGACGATCCAGGCGGAGAGCTCCCATCGCCGGGTCCGCATCACCTCGGCCGCCCGGCGCAGGAACGCGGCCCGCTCCTCGACCGGTGTGTCCCGCCAGCCGTCGAACGCCTTCAGGCACGAAGCGACCGCCTGGTTCGCCTGCTCGACGGACGCCATACCCCACTTGCCGACGACCTGCGACTTGTGAGACGGGTTGACCGAGTCGCCGAACGCCGGCGGCTGGACCGGCTTGTTGTCGATCACCGGCGGGTAGCTGCGGCCGAGCTGCGGCTTGATGGCGGCCAGGGCGTCGGCCATCGCCCGGCGGTTCTCCTCCCGGGCGAAGTCCTTCAGCGGCTCGTTGCGAAACCGTTGCGGGGCGGCGGCCGGCGTCGGGGCAGGGCGGGTCATGGCAGCATCCGGGGGCGAAGGGGCGACCGCGTCACGGTACGCCGGGTTTTTCAACAGCTCGTCCACCGCCCGCCCCTCGGCGAACCCTTGCCGCAGGAACGAGTCGTTCGACGTGTTCTCCAGCAGCCGGCGGACCAGGTACGCCATCCCCGGCAGCAGTTGGCCGTAGGGGGTATAGATGCGGACCCGCTGGCCCAGCCCTTTCAACGCCTCCTTGATCGGGTCGGCCATGCCGTACAGCATCTGGAACTCGATCCGCCGCTCGGGCACCTTCAGTTGCTCGGCGACGGCGAGGGCGTTCGAGATGCTCCGGATGTTGTGGCTACCGAACGCCGGGGTGAGCCAGTCGTAGTTCTCCAGCAGCAGGCGGGTGCAGCGCTCGTAGCAGGCGTCGCTCTGCCACTTCTGCGTCCACACCGGCACCGGCCAGCCGTGCTGGGCGGCCAGCACCGTCTCGTAGTCCCAGTACGCCCCCTTCACCAGCCGCACCCAGGCCGGCGTCTTGCGGGCGTTCTTCACCCAGTCGAGCAACTGCTTGAGGTCGTCCTCCGTGTCCCGCAGGTACGCCTGGATGGCGATGCCGACGTGCGGCCAGTCGCGGAACTCCGGCTCGGTCAGGACGTCCCGGAAGATGCGGAGGGTGGTGTCCTTGAAGCTGTACTGCTCCATGTCGAAGTTGACGAACGCCCCGGTCTTCTTAGCCAGCGACAGGATCGGCCGCAGCCGGGCGCAGACCGCCCGGCTCGTACCCACCGGGTCGATCGGGTCGAACTGGCTGTACAGCCCGGACAGCTTGACCGACACGTTCACCCGGGGGATCGGCCCGCGGTCGTCCCGGTCGATGCCCGGCACCTCCGGCCAGTCGTTCACCTGCCGGGTCAGCCCGGCCAAGAGGTCGAGGTACTGTTTCAGGACGTGGTCGGCCTCGGCCTCGGTGATGGTCGCTTCGCCGAGCAGGTCGATGGTGAACGTCAGCCCGTTGTCCCGCAGCCGGCGGACGGCGGCCACCGCCTCCTCGACGTTCGACCCGGCGATGAACTTGCGGGCCATCTGGGTGGCGTTCGACCGGGCCGCCTTCGCCAGGAGGCGACTACCGATCCCCTTCCGGGGCAACACCTTCATCCCGGCACGCACCCACCAGGGCAGGTCGTTCCGGGCTTCGCCGAGGTACTCCCGCAGGTGCCGGCTGATCTCGGTCGGCGAGTCGATCAGGTAGGGGAGGGTGTCGACGAACCGGAAGAGCTGCACCTTGAGCGGCTCGTGGTCCATCGTCAGCCGCATGAGCCGGTCGTCTACCCAGGCCCGGGTGAGGATGGACGGGCCGCCCCGGTCGAGCCGGGAGAAGATGTCCCGGCCGATCGCCTGGGCGCGGGCTTCGAGGTCGTTGGCGGACATGAGGTTATCGCCCGTGGGCGGTTGGCGTCGGCGGCCGGACCGGTTAAGATGCCGCCTATCCGCTCTTTAAGATACGAGGACCGGCGGCGCCATGACCATCGACCGGATCGGCCGATTTCAGGTACTCGCCACCCTCGGGGCCGGCGCCCACAGCAGCATTTTACACGTCCGCCGGGCCGACGACGGCCGGGAGTACGCCCTCAAGCTGGTGGACATCGCCGAGGCCGACCACAAGAAGTTTCTGGAGCAGGCCAAGCACGAACTGCGGGTCGGGCAGATGCTCGACCACCCGAACCTCATCAAAGTCTACTGCCTAGAAACCGAGTCGGACTGGCTGTTCCGGGTGAAGAAGGCGAAGCTGCTCGTCGAGTACGTCCCCGGCCAGACGCTCGACATGGTGCCGCTGGTCAAACTGGCCAAGCTGTTGCGGGTGCTGGAGAAGGCGGCGAGCGGTCTCGTCCACATGCACAAGCAGGGCGTCTTGCACGCCGACCTGAAGCCGAACAACATCATGCTCGGCCGCGGCACGAACGTCAAAATCATCGACTACGGGCTGGCCTGGATCAAGGGCGAGCCGAAGAACCGGGTGCAGGGCACCCCCGAGTACATGGCCCCGGAGACGGCCCAGCACAAGCTGATCAACGAGCGGACGGACATCTTCAACTTCGGGGCGACCATGTACCGGCTCGCCACCCTGCAACTGCCGCCGTCCGTGCTGTCACCACTGGAAGGGGTGGAGGTCACTTCCAAGCTGTACAAGTCGCAGCTCGTCCCGGTCCAAGAGCTGAACAAGCAGGCGCCGCCGGAGTTCTGCGACCTGGTCCACCGCTGCCTGAGCTTCAACGCCCACAAGCGGCCGGAGCGGATGAGCGAGATTCAAGGAATCCTCGACCGGCTGGCCGAGGCGGAGGAAGCCAAGCTCGACCCGAGCGAGTTGGAGGCGTAACCCGTGGGAGTGGAGCGAGTCGTCCGGTTCGCACCCGGGGCCACCCCGGACTGGCCGAGCGTGGCCGCCCGATTAACCGCCCTCGGCGACCCGCCGGCGGTCCGGATGATCGACGGGTTGCCGGCCTTTCCGGACGAACAGCCGCCGGCCGACTGGCAAGAGATTCGGCTCGGGCTGGCCGGCGGAATGGTGACCGTCCGTCGGACGGCTGATGGCGTCCGGTGCGTCACCTGGGGGACCGACGACCCGGCATTGATGCGCTCGCAAGATCTGTGCTTTCGGGCCTGGGCGGAGGCGAGCGCCGGTACGGACAGCGGGCCGGGCGGATCCTGACGTTCTGGTAGCTTTGCAAGTTGCCGCGTCTGGTGCCCCTTCCCGGACCCCGTTGCCCTTGCTCGCCGGACGCCGCTTCGCTATCTTCCGCCGTCCGAGAGGCGATCCCATTTCCGCCGCGGGTGAGGGCCGACCGTGAACCTGACCGTCCGGCAACTGGCCGACCTGGTCGGCGGCGAACTGCTCGGGGACGGCGACCTGTCGATCGGGGCGGCCCGGCCGCTGTCCGAGGCCGGCCCGGGCGACCTGACGTTCGTCGACGGCGACCGCTACCTGCCGGCCTGGCACAACTCGCCGGCCGCGGCGGCCGTGGTCGGCGCCAGCGTCCCGCTGAACGGCCGGCCGCTGATCCGGGTCCGCGACCCGCTGGCCGCGTTCACCACCATCCTGCTCGAACTCCAGGGCCGGACCGCCCCGGTGCCCGAACGATTCCGGATCGACCCGGCCGCCCACATCCACCCGACCGCACGGCTCGGGCCGGACGTGACCGTCGGCCCGAACGCCGTGGTGGGGGAGGGGACGGCGGTCGGGGCCGGCACCCGCATCCACCCCGGGGTGGTCGTCGGCCGCAACTGCGTCATCGGGGCCGACTGCGTCCTGTACCCGAACGTCGTCTTGTACGACGGGTGCGTCCTCGGCGACCGGGTGATCCTGCACGCCAACGCGGTGATCGGGGCGGACGGGTTCGGGTATCGGATGCAGGGCGGCAAGCACGTGAAGGGGCCGCAGCTCGGGAACGTGGAGATCGGCGACGACGTGGAGATCGGGGCGTGCAGCACCATCGACCGGGGCACCTTCGGGCCGACCCGGGTCGGGGCCGGGACGAAGATGGACAACCTGGTGATGATCGCCCACAACTGCCAGATCGGCCGGCACAACATGATCTGTAGCCAGGTCGGCGTGGCCGGGTCGTGTGTGACCGGCGATTACGTGGTGATGGCCGGCCAAGTCGGGGTGGCGGACCACATCTCCGTCGGGGACAAAGCCGTGATCGGCGCCCAGAGCGGGGTGCCGCAGGACGTGCCGGCCGGCGGGCGGGTGCTCGGCTCCCCGGCCCGGCCGGACAAGGACGCCTGGCGGATCATGCTCGCCTGGGAGAAGCTGCCCGAACTCCTCCGCGACGTCCGGAACATCAAGAAACACCTCGGCCTGACCCGGGGCAAGGAATGACCGCCCCGGTCGGGCTGCTCGCCGGGGCCGGGCGGTTCCCGATCGCGTTCGCCGAGAAGGCTAAGCAGTGCGGCATCCCGGTCGTCTGCGTCGGCGTCGCCGGCATGGCCGACCCGGCCCTGGCCCAGGTCTGCACCCGGTTCCACTGGCTGCGGCGGATGTCCCTCGGGGCCGTGCTTCGCGCCTTCCGGTCGGGCGGGGTGCGGCAGTGGACGATGGCCGGCAAGTTCCACAAACATCTGCTCTTCCAGCCGTGGCGGTGGGTCCGACTCGTCCCGGACTGGCGGGCCGTCCGGTTCTTCTTCTTCCGCCGCCGGCCGGACAACCGGGACGACAACCTGCTGCTCGGGCTGATCGACGAGTTTCGGGCGGAAGGGTTCGAGTGTGTGTCCGCCCTGGACCTGTGCCCGGAGCTGCTCGTGCGACCCGGAGTGCTGACCCGCCGCCCGCCGACCGCCGCCGAGGAGCGGGACATCCGGTTCGGCTGGGGGCTGGCCAAGGAAATGGGCCGGCTGGACGTCGGCCAGAGCGTGATGATCCGGGAAGGGACCGCCCTGGCCGTCGAAGCCATCGAAGGGACCGACGAGGCCATCCGCCGGGCCGGCGGGCTGTGCCGGCGGTCCGGGTTCGTGGTGGTCAAGGTGGCCAAGCCGCAGCAGGACATGCGGTTCGACGTGCCGACGGTCGGCCCCGCGACGATCGAGACGATGCGCCAGGCCGGGGCGACCGCGTTGGGCGTCGAGGCCGCCCGGACCATCCTCATCGACGAGGCGGACACCATCGCCGCCGCCGACCGGCACGGGATCGCGATCGTCTCCCTGGCCGACATCTCCTGACGAGATGCCCGGGTCGCCGGGGGTTGATATGATGGTCTTAGCGCCGTGTGGCGCCCCCACGACGCCCCGGACGGGACATGGGCACCGTCAGCTTCGTTCTCCCCGACCCGCTACCCGCCGACGCTCACCGGGCCGCCGACCGGGCGTGCTTCGCGGGGGGGTACGACCTGGCCCCGGTCCCGACCCGAACCCACCTCGCCGCCGGCCGGCTCACCCTGTCCAAAGAGGCGAACGAGAGCGGGCCGGTGTTGGTCGGCTGGCCGGTCCCGGGTGTCGGACCGGTGGTCACGGCCACGGCCACCCTCCGCGAGCGGGCGGAGCCGTATCACCTGCTCGTCGAACTGGCCCGCGGCCGGGTGAACCAGCTCCGCAGTCGGGCCGCCGAGTGGTCCGGGTTCGGGCTTTCCCTTTCGGACGACGACCGGACCGAACTGTCCTACATGACTCGGCAGTTCGGCCGGGTCGCCCTCGACCCGGCGGGGGCGGACGTCCGGCCGGTCGCCGAAGACCTACTCGCCCGGGGCTACCGGCTTGCCGACCGGATGGGCCGGCAGCTTGCGGACCTGCTGTTCCGCACCCGGAAGGGTGACGCCGACCGGCTTCCGACGAAACTCGGGTGCCGGCTCACCTCCCGCCCGGGCCGGACGGACGAGGCCCGGTTCCTGGACACGTTCTCGGCCGCCCGGCTGGTGCCCGACTGGTCGCAGATCGAGCCGACCGAGTCCGGGTACAACTGGGAGCCGTTCGAGGATCTGCTGCGGTGGGCCGAAGGGGCCGGGCTGGAGGTGTCCGTCGGGCCGCTCGTCGACCTGACCGGCGGGGCCTTCCCCGAGTGGCTGCGGCAGTGGGACGGCGACCTGCCGAGCCTGGCCGCATTCATGTGCGACTTCGCCGAGACCGTGGTCCGCCGGTATCAGAACCGGGTCCGGACGTGGCAGGTGTTCGCCGGGTTCAACCACGCCGACGCGGTCGGACTCGGGGAGGACGACCGGGTCCGGCTGGCCGCCCGGCTGTTGGAGGCGACCCGGCACACCGACCCGTCGGCCGAGTGGGTGATCGGGGTGGCCCAGCCGTGGGGCGACTACATGGGGTCGGAGGACCACACGTACTCGCCGCTCGTGTTCGCGGACACACTGATGCGGGCCGGGTTCGGGTTCGCCGCCATCGACCTGGAACTGCTGTGCGGGGAAGGGGGGCGGGCGAGCCGGCCCCGCGACCCGCTCGACACGATCCGGGTGCTGGAGCTGTTCGGCGTGCTCGGGGTGCCGCTCGAAGCCACGGTCGGCAGTCAGCCCGGGGCCGGCCCCGCCGGGTGGGCGGAGGCGGTCGCCCGGGTCGCGGCCGCCATGCCCCACGTTCGCTACGTCGGGTGGGAGGCGTGGGACGGCGGGGCCGCCGACCGCCTCCGCGGCGCCGGGCTGGCAGCCGACGCCGCGGACGGGCTTACGGCCCGGCTCGCCGCGCTCCGCCGGGACCACTTATCCTGACCCCCGTGCGGGCGGATTTTCGGGAATCGGCGTCGGCCCGCCGGACGGTTTGCTAAACTCACGTGGAAAGGCTCCCGTCCACCCCGCCCTGCCGACCGCCGCGGGTGAGGCCTGCCCGTTCCGCTTGCTGCCCGCGGAGGGATCGCGATGCGGCCAGATCACGACCGGCCGCCGGCCGGCCCGCCGCCGGTCCCGCGTGTGATTGCGGGCGTTCACCTGCTCCGGCCGATCGGGGACGGGGCCATGAGCGCGGTCTACCACGGGTACGACCCCCGCGCCCTAAGCCCCGTCGCCGTCAAACTGCTGGCCGACCACCTGGCCGGCAGCAAGGAGTTCGTCACCCGGTTCTACCGGGAGGCCCGGCTCGGGGAGCGGCTGGCCCACCCGAACCTGATCCGCGGGCTGACGCACGGGTTCGACCCGGACGCCGGCAAGCACTACCTGATGTTGGAGTACGTGGACGGGCCGAACGCCCTGGTCGCCGTCAGCCGGCTCGGCCCCCTCCCGCTGGCCGTGGTCGCCCGCATCGGGATCGACACCGCCCAGGCCCTCCGGTTCCTGCACTCCCGCAACCTGATCCACCGGGACGTGAAGCCGGACAACATCCTGCTCGACCCGGACGGGTCGGCCAAGCTCGGCGACCTCGGCCTGGCCAAGCGGCAGGCGACGGACGGCTCGCTGACCGCCTCCCAGCAGGGGGTCGGCACCCCGCATTACATGCCGTACGAGCAGTCGGTGAACGGCGCCCTCGTGGACGGTCGGAGCGACCTGTTCGCGCTCGGGGCCACTCTCTACCACCTGCTCACCGGGCGGGTGCCGTTCCACGGGGCGACCCCCGACGAACTCGTCACGGAGAAGGCCCGGGGGGCGTACCCGCCGGCCCGGGAGCTGCGTCCGGACGTCCCGGCGGCCCTGGAAGCGATCCTCGCCCGGACGCTCGCGAACGACCCCCGGGACCGCTTCCAGACCGCCGGGGCGCTGGTCGCGGCGCTGGCAGCCACCGGGGTCGCGGCGTCCGGCTTGCCCGCCGGGTGGCCGACCCCGCACGCGCCGGCGACGGGCAACGGGTCATCCCCGGAGACGGAGGCGGCCCGCACGCACGCCGATCCGCACGCCCCCGGCAAAGGCGTGCCGCCATCGTCAGAGCCGGCTGCAAGCCGGGACGTGCCTGAGCCGAGGCGGCGACCGCTGCTCGGCGTGTCGGCCTTCGTGACCGGGATCGGGCTGGTGGCCGTGGCCGGCAGCACCCTGCCGTGCCCCGCCGCTGGCCCGGCACCGAGTCGCGGCAAGATGGCCTCGGCGGGCGGGCTGCCATCCTCCGACACCGTGCGACCGGCTACCGCCCCGTGACAAGCCCGCCCCCGTCCCCGGCCGTCGCACGGCTCTGCCTCGTCGCCGCCGCCGTGCTCTGGAGCACGAGCAGCGTGTTCACCCGGGTGCTCGCCGAGCCGACCCAGTTGGACCTGCACCACCCCAGGCTCGACCCGCTGTTGATGGCCTTCTACCGCGGCCTGTTCGCCGGGGCCGCCCTCCTGCCGCTGCTCCGCCCGTCCCATGTGCGGGTAAGACCGGTCATGCTCGGGATGGTGGCCTGCTTCGGCACGATGAGCGGGCTGTACCTGTCGGCCCTGAGCCTCGGCCCGGCGGCCAACGCCATCCTGCTCCAGAACACCGCCCCGTTCTGGGTGTACCTGATCGGCGTCCACCTGCTCGGCGACCCGCCGGACCGTCGGAGCTGGCGGGCCATCCTGCTCGGCATGACCGGGGCGGGGGTGATCGTCGCCGGCAACTGGCCGCGGGGGTTGCCCCCAGCCGAGCAGGCGGCGCAGGTGGAGATCCTGCTCATGGCGACCGGCAGCGGGGTGACTTACGCCGGCGTCATCCTGTTCCTGAGGTGGCTGCGGACGGAGTCGAGCGTCTGGCTGACGGTATTCAACCTGTTCGGCAGTGCCGGCGTGATCGGGCTGTACGTGCTGGCCGGTCGCGGGGCGGCCGGGGCAGGGGACTGGCTGGCGACCCCGACCCGTGAGCAGTTGGCGTTCGTCGCCGTGTTCGGGGCGGTGCAGATGGCCCTGCCGTACCTGATGTTCTCCTACGGGCTGCGGACGATCAGCCCGCAGGAGGCCGGCATCATCACCCTGCTGGAGCCGGTGCTGAACCCGATCTGGGCGTACCTGATCGCCCCGGACAAGGAGACGCCGACCGTCTGGACGTGGGTCGGCGGGGCCGTGCTGCTCGGGGCGCTGGTCTGGCGATACCTGCCGTGGCGGGGGCCGGCGCGGCAGAGTGGACTCACTCCGGCTGGGCCTTCTGAAGGCCGGCCCCGTCCTTCACCCGGATGACCGGGATGTGCGACTTCTTATCCGCCGACTCGACGAACTGCAACACCCCCTCGGCCGTCACCCACTCGTGGTCGTTGAAGGTGGTGGCGAACGAGGTCTTGATGACCGCCTTGAGCGGGATGGTGTCGGCCGCGCAGCAGTTCATCTTCAGGCGGAACAGGGTGAACTGACGGTCGGTCACTTTCCGCAACTGCCCCTTTACGCGGACCGTCCGGCCCTCGTTGGCGGCCCGTTTGTCCGGGTCGGCGGCGATCTCGTTCAGGGTGTGGAACTCCATCGGCACGGTCGACCCGCCCTTGCCCTCCACGTCCGCCACCTCGATCGCGCTGTCCTTGCCCAGCCGCCGCTCGACCCACTCCTTGCTGAACCCCTCGTTCGGCAGGCCGAGCAGGAACAGCATGAGAGGGAAGGCGAGTACCACCAGCCGCCAGAAGATGTTCCCGTGACTGTGCCCGTCGTCGTGGGCGTGACCGTGGGCGTGGCTGTGGCTGTGGTGGTGATGCCCGTGGTCGCACTCGGGACCGTGTTCGTGGTGAGCGTGGGCGTGGCCATGATGGGCCTGTTTTCCGGCCGACTGCCACAGCGCGATCGCGCGGATTGCCGTGAACGCCAGCAGCACGATACCGCCCGCCAACACCCAGTTGTGGAACTCCGGGGCCAGGATCAGGTTGAGCATCCGGTACTGGTTCATGAGCACGGCGACCAGGCCGAACGCCCCGCACATGAACAGGGTCAGCAGTTGTTCGAGGTAATAGTCACCGACCCCGTGGTCGTGATCGTGGCCGTGCCCATGGGCATGGTGCTCGTGTCCGTGGTCCATTCGTCACTCCTCACGGGAGGTCGGGCGGTCATTTGCCGGTCGCGGTGGTGGCTGGGGCGGTTGCCCCTCCGGCCGCCGGCGGAGCGGTGTAGAAGGTGTGAACCAGCATCGTGTACGCCATGACCTGGATCACCGTACAGACCACGATGACGCCGATCAGCCGGGGGCGGAACACCCGGGTGTACATGAGCAGCAGCTTGAGGTCGAACATCGGCCCCAGCACCAGGAAGGCCAGCTTCGGGGCCAGGGTCATCTCGGTGAAGCTGGCCGCGACGAACGCGTCCGCCTCGCTGCACAGGCACATCAGCACGGCCATCACCATCATCGCCGGGATGGCCAGGTACGGCATGTCCCGGGAGAGGGCGGTCAGGTCCGCCGGGTCGATGTACAGCTTGACGACGGCCGCCAGGGCCGCCCCGAGGATCAGGAACACGGTGATGTCGAGAAAGTCGTGCAGGGCCGTTTCGGAGATGTTGGCCAGCCGCTTGAACGGCGACCGCCGTTCGGCCTTGGCCTCCTCCTCGTCCACCACGTTGAGCGACAGCCCGCCCTTGGCCGGGGCCAGTGGGACGGCGATCGGGGTGAGTAGGGCCGTGACCGGGTACGTCCGCTGGAGCAGGTGGACAGCACACCCGGTGACCACCGCGGTCACGAACCCGAGGCCGACCCGCAGCCCGAGCATGGTCCAGGCGGCGTCCCGGGAGAGCGGGTTCAGCCCGCCGAACGCGACGTAGGTGCTGAGCATGACCACCACGTTGACGATCGGCCCGGCCAGCATGTACGCGATGCAGCAGGCGAGCGGCAGCCCTTTGCGGAGCAGCCGCCGCATCACCACCACGATCCCGCACTCGCACATCGGGAACACCAGCCCGAGCAGCCCGCCGAGGACCGCCGCCGGGATCGCCGACCGGGGGACGATCCGGCTCATCACCTGTTGCGGCAGGAGTTCTTCCAGGACGCCGGCCACCACCGCCCCGAGGACGATGAACGGCATGGCCTCCCAGAGGATCGAACTGAAGGTGACGACGAAATCTTGGACTTCTCGGAACACGGGTCGGACCGCCGGGCAGGGGGTGTGTACGCCGCCACACCGGGAGTACGCCCGGACGACGGGTGGGGTTCAACCTGGCGGGTCTATTGTCGATCCGGCGGGCCGCCCGAGCAAGGGCGCCACCCTCACCCGGCCCGACCGGCCGCACGGCCGCGGGAAAAGAGCATTGTCAGAAAGAACCAGCCGACGGCGACGACCACGATCGTCCCGCTCGGCCCGAACGTGAGCGGCTCGCGGCCCCGCAACGGGATCGCCAGGCGGTGGCTGAGCTGGACCCCGACCAGCCCGACGATCACGCTGCTGGCCACGGTCAGCCAGAACACCTGGCGGAGGTTGCGGGCCAGGTTCACCGCCGCCGCCGCCGGGACGACCAGCATCGCGTTGATCAGCAACACGCCGACCACCTTGACGGACAGGTTGACGACCAGGGCCAGCAGGACGACGAGCACGTAGTCATTCACCGCGACCGGCACGCCCCGCGACCGGGCCAGGCTCGGGTTGAAGCTGGCGAACACCAGGGCGTTGTACCGCAGGGAGACGACGACCGCCGTCAGGGCCGTCAGCACGAACAGGGTGAACAGGTCCGAGCCGGTGGTGTACGTGATCGACCCGAACAGGAACTGGTCCGGGTCGAGGCCGATTTGCTTGCGGACCTCCGGGAGCAGCATCCCGCCGATGCCGGTGGCGAGGGCGAAGAACACGCCGATGACCGTGTCGTTGCTCAGTCCGGTGCGGGAGCGGACGCCGACGATCGCCAGGCCGGCGGCGACCCCCACGGCCGCCGTCACCCACGGGACGAGCCAGAGGTACGGCTCGGCCTGGCGGGCACTGGTCGCCCCGACGGCCAGAACGATGCCGAGCAGTGCCAGCCCGATGCCGGCGAACGCGGTGTGGGCCATGGCGTCACTGAAGAACGCCATCCGGTTGCCGATGACCAGTGACCCGACCATCCCGCACGTGAGGCCGACCATGGTGATGGCCAGCAGCGGGTTGAGGTAAATGGTCATGACCCCGAGCCGGTGGGCGAGGTCGAACAGGAGTTGATCGATCGACTCGAACACGATCCCCCCTCGGTCGAGCTAGCGGAGCCTCTTGCGATAGCATACGCCCGAAGGGCGATTGCCGGTTCGGTGCGACAGGCCGGACACGGCCGGGGAGCAAGGTCGAGGGGCAGCCCGGGACAGCCGCTCTTTATTACATAATCTCTGTTATCGGACACAGCCAGCTCGAACGCCATTTCCTGGGCAGTGACTGTGTCGTGCGAATTGCGTCCGATAACGTATATTATGTAAAGAAATGGCCTCACACCTGTCCGCTGTTACCGCCCGCGTTTTGCCTTCAATTGCCGACGAATTGGCCCATCCGCCGATACTTCTCGTACCGCGACTGGAGTAGCTGATCGACCGGCACCCCGCTCAGCTCGCGGAGGTATCGCGTCAGGTACGATTTGAGCGTGTTCCCCGTCTCACGCGGCGACCGGTGGGCGCCGCCGACGGGTTCGGGAATGACATCGTCGATCACGCCGACCCGGCCCAGGTCTGCGGCCGTCAGCTTCAGTGCGCCAGCGGCCCGCGGCTTGGTCTCCTCGTTCGCCTGCTTCCACAAGATGCCGGCACACCCCTCGGGGCTGATCACCGAGTAGTAGGCGTTCTGCAGCATGCTCACCCGATCCCCTACCCCGATTCCGAGGGCACCGCCGGAGCCGCCCTCGCCGATGACCACGCACACCACCGGTGTCGCCAACCGGGTCATTTCGTAGATGCTGGTCGCAATCAGTTGGGACTGGCCACGCTCCTCGGCGCCGATCCCCGGGTACGCGCCGGGGGTGTCGATCAGGCAGACCACCGGCAGCCCGTACTTGGCGGCCAGTTGCATTTTGGACAACGCCTTGCGATAGCCCTCGGGGTGGGCGCATCCGTAGAAGCACTGCGTCCGCTCGGCCAGGGTCCGCCCCTTTTGGTGGCCGACCAGCATGAGCTTGAAGTCGCCCAGCCGGGCGAACCCGGTCCGGATGGCACGGTCGTCGCCGAACGCCCGGTCGCCGTGCAACTCGACGAACTCGTCGAACACGTCGCGGATGTAATCCAGCGTCTGGGGCCGGGCCGGGTGCCGGGACACCAGGATCGTCTCCCACGGGGCGAGCGCCCCGTACCGGGCCTTCAGCGCCGCCGCCACCTCGCGGCGGAGCCGTTTCACCTCTTCCCCGGCCGGGGCGTGCGGCCCCTCCGCGGCCTCGGCCTCGGCGAGCCGCAGCTCCAGCTCGTGGAGGTCGTCTTCGAACGGCAGTGGTGCGACTGGCATCGGGGATCCCGCTCCATTTCGCCGTCAGATCGGCTCTTCCTCGGCGTCCACGACCGACTTGAACACCTTGATCTTTTGCAACTCGATCATCACCTGGTGGAAGGACTGCGGCCGTTCCTCCCGCTTCTTCTCCAAACACTTCAGCACCAGGGAGGCGAACTCGTCGGTCACGTCCGGGTTGAACGTCTGGGGCGTCGTCGGCTTCTCCCGGATGTGCTTCTGGTACAGCTCGTTCTTGGACGCGGCCCGGAACGGCGGCCGGCCGGTCGTCACCTCGTACATGGTCGCCCCGAAGCTGTACACGTCCGTCCGCCCGTCGAGCGGCTGGCCGAGGATCTGCTCCGGGGCCATGAACGTCGCCGACCCCTGGATCAGCTTCTTGCCGAACAGCTTGGCGAACAGCCCGGTCTTGATCCGCTTGGTGATGGCGAAGTCGATGATCTTGGTCTGCCCGAGGGCGTTCGACAGGATGTTGTCCGGCTTCACGTCGCAGTGGACGAACCCGCTGGCGTTCATGTACGCCAGCCCGGTCGCCGCCTGCTTGAAGATGGTCTTCGCCTTCTCCTTCAGGAACTGCTTCTGCGACGCGTCCTTGGACATCAACCGGGTGCGGAGGCTGCCGGACGGGAAGAACTCCATGATGAAGTACGGGGTGGCCGACTTGTTCACCTTGATGATGTTGATCACGTTCGGGTGCCGCATCTTGATGCCGACCTCGGCGTCGTTGAACAGCTCCCGCCGGGCGTCCTCGTCGGCGGCGTACTCGGGCAGCAGGATCTTCATGGCGAAGTGCCGGTTGCTGCCCGTCTCCACCACCTCGAACACCTGGGTCTTCTGACTGGTCTGGAGCATCGAGCGGAGCCTGTACCCGCCGACCACCTCGTTGATGTCCGCCATGCACCCGCCCCCCGGCCGGGAGTAACCCGGTTCACCAGTACTCTTCGAAGTGGACGTTCCCCTTCACCTTGGCCGCCGCCTGGTCCGCCTTGAACCCGCGGCGCTCCAACAGCTCGATCACCCCGACGGGCGTCGGATAGGTCCGCTCCCCGGTCTGCGGATCCTTGACCGGGACGCCGATCATCTTCGGGTTGCCGCACAGGAACACGTGAGTGTTCGCCGGGTCCAGCTTCGCCCCGAGGGCGGTCTCCAGCTCGCCGTTGGCGATCACGTCCTGGATGTACGCCTTCTGGGTCTGCCCCGGCTCCCGGGTGGTGAGCGGCAGGTAGTGGTAGTTCGGGAACTGGGCCATCAGCCGGCGGTGGGTGTCGAGGTAGCCCAGGTCGCGGGTGTACCGCACGCAGCAGGCGGACAGGATGTGGCCGGTGTGCCCGCGGCGGAGCAGCTCCCAGAGCATGTAATTGTGAGGCGCCTCCCCGGTCCCGGTGCCGAGGAAGACCACCGAGTCGCCGGGCGAGACCGGGTCCAGATTGAAGTGGCCGACGATCTTCTCGCCCATCTGGAGGCGGTCGCCGACCTTCAGGTTGAACAGCCGCGGGGTCAGGGCCGGCACCCGCCCGCCGTCCGCGTTCTCCCGGACGAGCACCACGTAGAACTCCACCCAGTCGTCCGTGGCCAGGTCGCGGAGCCGGTCCGACTGGGGGGCGGCGTAGATCGAGCAGCTCAGCGAGTACGACCGGCGAACCACCTTCGTCCGGTCGTCCGGGGTCAACGATTCGGCCTGACAGCCCTCGACCCGTGCCTCCCAGTAACCGAGGCCGAGCGTGCAGTACTGGCCTGGCTTGTGCGGCGGGCGGGGGAAGTCCGGCCGCACCCGCATGACCATCAGGTCGGAGTGGAGGCGGTCCAGGTGTACGACGGTGGCGTTGTACCGGCGCTCGCGGAGAGCTGCGATCTCTTCGGGCGACATCCACGGCACCCCGGTCAACGGAAGCCCCCCGTCAGGCGCGGGGGCCGGGCGGGGGGACGAACGCTCGCAGGGATTATAGCGACTGCCGACGGGGACGGTCAGCCGGACTTGGCGACCGCGTCTTTCAGGTACGCCACGCACTTCCGCATGTCCGGCGAGGGGTCGTCCGGGTGGGCCTCGTACTCGATGCTGATGTACCCGTCGAACTTGACCTCCTTGAGCGCCTTCAGCACCCCGGTCACGTCGAGCACGCCGGCCGGGTCGCCGTAGGGCACGTCCTCCTTCCGCTTGTTGTCGTGGTCCTTCAGGTGCAGGCCGAAGTTCCGCGGCCCCATCACCCGGATCTGCTGGGCCGGGTCGAGCGGCTGGCCGAGCTGGGCCATGCGGATCAGGTGGCCGGTGTCCAGGCAGGTGCCGATCAGCGGGTGGTGGTCCTTGACCGCGGCCAGGATGACCTCGGCCGAGTACCACCGGTGCCGCCCCTTCCCCGACGGGCCGTGCGGGTGGATGGCGATGCCGATCTTGTACTCGTCGACCAGCTTGTCCAGGCTGTCGAAGCTGTCCGGGGTCGGGTCCGCGCTCAGGTACTTCACCCCCAGACCGGCGGCGAAGTCGAACAACTTCTTATTGGCCGCGGCGTCCTTGGTGAACGACTCGACGCCGAACGCGATCGGCGTCACCCCGTACTCCTTGCAGAGCGCCTTGATCGCCGCCAGCTTCTCCGGGCTGCTGTCGGTCGGCACGTGGCCCCGATAGAACTCGGCGTACCCGAGGCCCAGTTCCTGGGTTCTCTTCAGCGCCTGTTCCAGAGAGAACTTGCGGAAGCTGTACGACTGCACGCCGACGCGGAGGCCGCCGTACGGGTCGGCGGCAAAGCTGCGGCGTGGGCCGGCGGCGAGGGCGAGCGACGCGGCGAGGAAACTGCGGCGGGAGAGCGGGCACGACGTCATTGACGGCCTCGGGGTCAGTAGAACACCGGGGCATTCTGTCCGACCGCTGGGGCGAACGCCAGCAAGAACTGCTTGCGTGAGGGGTTAGTTGGCGACCCGGAAGACCATGTACAGCGCCACGGTCCCGGGCTTCCGCTCCCCGCGGATGGCCAGGAACGAACGCACCTCCTTCGACACGCCCGGGACCGTGCGGATGTTGACCGGGGAGTGGGTCAGCTCGATGGCGACCTTGCCAGCCCCGAGACGGGCCGCGATCTGGTCGCCGGTCCCGGCCGACAGCGGGTGAGGCGCGGCGGGCTTCGGCTTCGACCGCAGCCACGGCCCGGGGTCTACGCCGAGCAGTTCGCGTAGCTCCCGCTGATCCGCGGCCCCGGCGGGGTAAACGTGACACGCCCCGATCACCGACCCGCCCGCCTCTCTCACTTGCCCCGCCAGGTCATTCAGGAGGGCGACCGCCGCTTCCGGTGTGAGCGATTCCGTGTAGACGCAGAACCCGGTCACCAACCGGTTCCGGGCCAACTGACCGGTGGCGGCATCGACGCTGAGGTTCAACCCCGCCTTCCGGGCCGCGGCCTCGAACAGCTCGCCCGCTTTGAACAGGTCGCTGCAGAAGAGGTCGATCCGGGTCGCCGGTTCGGCGGACAGGTCGGCCAGCAACCGGTCACGGCTCGCCGGCCGATCCAGGTCGCCGGCCTGAACCAGGAACGGCAGCCGCACGTCCACCTCCAGGATGCTCACCCCCCCCTTCTCCGGGCTGAAACCGACTACGGAACCGGATCCGGTAGCCCGAGGGGACGGTGCAAGCTCTAGCTGCGCGTTCTCGCGTGGCGTGCTGGCAATCGCCTGGCCGTGTGTCAGATTTTCCCCGAGCCGCGGGGGTGGGAGGAGTTCGGTAGGCGTCTCCGTTGCCAAAACCGGCGGGTCGAGTCGGTTGTTGTGCCGCTGACGGCCCTGGGCCAAGTTCGGAGGCTGGGTGCGGTCGCCGCCCGTCTGTCTGGCGGCAAAATACGCGGCCCCCCCCGCAGCGAAGAACACGGACGCGGCGACGATGTACCCGGTCCAGCGGCCGAGGCCGCGGTTCGGTCCAGTTGGCATGACGCGCGGCAACCGACCGATCCGACGGAGGACGATATCCGCGGTGTTGGCCGGGGCTGGGATGAACGGGAGTGATTGGAGAGCCTGCCGATCGGCCAGGAGCCGGTGGAACAGATCCCGGGCGTCGGACGAGTCGGCGAGCAGCCGACGGAACAGGGACTCCCGGTCGTCCGGAAGTTCGCCGTCCACGGCACCGGCCACGAGTTCACGGTCAGACTCACCGAGCATGGCGGTCGGGGGACACCCCCCTGCCCTTTCTTCGCACAGGCGTCCGGGCCACTGGCCTATTCACCACCCCCCGATTCGAGCAGGTCTCGCAACTCCAGGCGTGCCCTGTGGATCCGGCTGCGGACGGTGCCGATCGGGATCCCGGCCACGTCGGCGATCTCCTCGTACTTCAACCCGTCGATGTCCTTCAAGACCAATACTTCGCGGTGTTCCGGCGACAACCGGGCCAGGGCCGTCCGTAACCGGGTCGCCTCTTCCGTCCGCTCGAGCGTCGCCCCTGGGTCTGCCACGTCCGAACAGTCCTGGGGGTGTGCCGGGCTATCCACGTCCCGGCCGGCATCCAGGCTGACCATCGGTCGCCGCTTCCGCCGCCAGCTCACCGCGGTGTTAAAGGCGATCCGGTACAGCCAGGTATAGAACTCGGACTCGCCCTTGAACGACCCCAGGGAGACGTAGGCACTTACGAATGTCTCCTGAACGATATCATGCGCGTCGTCCGGGTTATCGACCACCCGAACGACCGTGTTGAATAGCCGGTCCTGATACCGGCGGACCAGATCGCCGTAGGCGGCAGTCCGACCGGCGAGGGTGTCCGCGATCAGCCGGCGGTCGTCCTGGTTCACGGCACCCTGTCGGTTGGACGCACAAGCCGGGACCGGGGTTCCGACGAATTCCCTGACCTGGTGAGGAAAACATACCGCGCCGCCGGCCGGAAGTCAGCCGCCCGCACCGGTCTGTGATCGATCGCCCTCTAACCGGCGTCACCTGACACTGACCCGGACCGGCCCTGTTGGTATACTTTTCGCCAGTACCCTGCTCGGCCCGCACTCAGGAGGGGCGGACGGACGCCATGGACAGCCAAATCATCACCGTGCGGGGCGCCCGGGAACACAACCTCCGTGGCGTAAACCTCGACCTCCCTAAGAACAAGCTGGTTGTTTTCACCGGCGTCAGCGGGTCGGGCAAGTCGTCCCTGGCGTTCGACACCCTGTACGCCGAGGGGCAGCGGCGGTACGTCGAGAGCCTGTCCAACTACGCCCGCCAGTTCCTCGGCCAGTTGCCCAAGCCGGACGTGGAGTACATCGGCGGCCTCTCCCCCGCAATCAGCATCCAGCAGAAGACGGCCGGCCGGAACCCCCGGTCCACGGTCGGCACCATCACCGAGGTGGCGGACTACCTGCGGGTCTTGTACGCCCGGGTCGGCCAGGGGCACTGCACCAACTGCGGCCGGCCGATCACCGCCCAGACCCGGGAGCAGATCATCGGCCGCATCCTGGCCCTGCCGGAGGGGACACGGTTCCTGGTACTGGCACCGGTGGTCCGCGGGCAGAAGGGGGAGTTCAAGGACTTCTTCGCCGACCTGGTGAAAAAGGGTTACGTCCGCGCCCGGGTCGACGGGCAGGTGGTCCGGTTGACCGACGACCTGAAGCTGGACAAGCGGATCAAGCACAGCATCGAAGTGGTCATCGACCGACTGAAGGTGGATCCGAAGGGTCGCACCCGGCTGGCTGAGGCGGTGGACCAGGCGCTCAACCTGGCCGACGGCAACCTGATCGTCGCGTTCGACGACGAGGAAGCGAGCGGGGGGCGTAAGCCCCCTGTTGCTGCGTCCGGGGAAGAACGCGCGTCCCGGTCGGATGCAGCAACAGGGGGCTTACGCCCCCCGCTCGCCCAAGACCTGCTCCTCTCTGCCCACTACGCCTGCACGCACTGCGACATCAGCTACGAACCCCCTTCCCCGCAACTGTTCTCGTTCAACAGCCCGCAGGGGATGTGCCCGGAGTGCGACGGCCTCGGCACCAAGTACACGTTCGACCCGGACCTGCTCATCCCAGACCCGTCGCTCAGTTTCTCAACTGGCGCGGTGACGCTGGTCGGCCCGCTCAAAGGCATGGGCCGGTGGCGGAAGCACATTTATGAGGGCGTCGCCAAGTCGCTCGGCATCGACCTGACGGTGCCGTGGAAAAAGCTGCCGGCCAAGCACCGCGACCTGCTGCTGTACGGCAGCGGGGACGCCCACATCGTCTGGGAGTGGAAGCAGCGGGGCGGCGTGATCTGGAAGCACGCCGGCAAGTGGGAGGGCGTCATCCCGCAGCTGATGGCCCAGTTCAAGAAGGCGGCCAGCGGTCCCCGGCGGATGCAGCTTGAGAAGTACATGCGGGTGGTCCGCTGCCCGGCGTGTCACGGCCACCGGCTGAACCCGCAGGCCCGGGCGGTGAAGGTCGGCGACAAGACTCTGGTCGAGGTCGGGGCGACCCCGCTCGGCGACCTGGTGCCCTGGTTCGACCGGTTCGAGGCCGGCTTGACGCCGGTCCAGCAGGTGATCGCCGGCGAATTGCTCAAGGAGATTCGCGCCCGGCTCGGTTTTCTACTCAACGTCGGCCTGCACTACTTGTCGCTCGACCGCTCCGCCCCGACCCTGTCCGGCGGTGAGGCCCAACGCATCCGGCTCGCGGGCCAGATCGGCAGCGGGCTGGTCGGCGTCTTGTACATCCTGGACGAACCGAGCATCGGCCTGCACCCGCGAGACAACCTGGCCCTGCTCCGCAGCCTGGAGCGACTCCGCGACATGGGAAATACGGTCCTCGTCGTCGAACACGACGAGGACACCATGAAAGCGGCCGACTTCCTGGTGGACTTCGGCCCCGGCCCCGGGGTGCGGGGGGGCGAGGTGGTCGCCGCCGGGCCGCCGGCCGAGGTGCTGGCCAACCCGGCGAGCGTGACCGGCCAATACCTGACCGGGGCAAAGTCGATCCCAGTGCCGAAGGAGCGGCGGGCCGGCAGCGGCAAGTCGCTGCGGGTGGTCGGGGCCAAGCAGAACAACCTCAAGGATGTGACTGTCGATTTCCCGCTCGGCACGTTCACCGTCGTCACCGGGGTGAGCGGGTCGGGCAAATCCTCCCTCGTCAACGACATCCTCAAGGAAGGGCTGCTCGCCGCCGGCCGCAAGGACACGCGGTCTGAGGATGACGAGCCGGACGAGGAGCTTCACGAGGTCGGGTCGCACGATCGCATCGAGGGCGCCGAGCACATCGACAAGGTGATCGACATCGACCAGTCGGCGATCGGCCGCACCCCGCGGTCGAACCCGGCCACCTACATCAAAGTGTGGGACGAAATCCGGTCGCTATTCGCCCAGATGCCGGACGCCAAGGTGCGGGGGTATCAGCCCGGCCGGTTCAGCTTCAACCGCCCCGGCGGCCGGTGCGAGGCATGCGAGGGGAACGGGTCGAACAAGCTCGAAATGGACTTCCTGGCCGACGTGTGGGTGACGTGCCCGGTGTGCGAGGGGAAGCGGTTCAACCGGGAGACGCTCCAGGTCAAGTACCGCGGCAAGTCGATCCACGAAGTCCTCGAACTGGAGGTGGCCCAGGCGCTGGAGCACTTCGAGCACGTGCCCAAGGTCGCGGCCATGCTCAAGACGCTGCACGACGTCGGCATGGACTACATCAAGCTCGGCCAGCCGTCCCCGACCCTCAGTGGCGGGGAGGCCCAGCGGGTGAAGTTGGCGAAGGAGCTGTGCCGTAAGGGGACCGGCAAGACGCTGTACATCCTGGACGAGCCGACCACCGGGTTGCACTTCGAGGACATCCGCAAGCTGCTGGAAGTGCTGCACGGGTTCGTCGACCAGGGGAACACGGTTCTCGTCATCGAGCACAACCTGGATGTCATCAAGACGGCGGACCACCTCATCGACATGGGGCCGGACGGCGGGTCGGGCGGCGGCGAAGTCGTTGTCACCGGGACGCCGGAGCAGGTGGCGAAGCACCCGACCTCGCACACCGGCGCCGCCCTCGCCCCGATCTTGTTCCCGAAAAAGGCCCCACGGACAGCAGTCCGTGGACGTTCCCGCAAGGAGCCGCGCCCTGCCGCCGTCGAGTACATCACGCATTTGGAAGTCCAGGGCGCCCGGCAGCACAACCTCAAGGACGTGAACGCCCGCATCCCCCGCGACCAGATGACGGTGTTTTGCGGGCCGAGCGGGTCGGGCAAGTCGTCGCTGGCGATGGACACCATCTACGCCGAGGGCCAGCGGCGGTACGTCGAGTCGCTGTCGAGCTACGCCCGACAGTTTCTCGGGCAGGTGCAGAAGCCGAAGGTGGAACACGTCACCGGGCTGTCCCCGGCCATCGCCATCGAGCAGAAAACGACGAGCAAAAGCCCCCGCTCCACGGTCGGCACCATCACCGAGGTGTACGACTACCTGCGGATTCTGTACGCCCGGCTCGGGGTCCGCCACTGCCCGCACGACGGCACCCCGATCAGCACCCAGACGGCCGACCAGATCATCGAGAAAATCCTCGGATTGCCGGAGGGGACGAAGCTGTACGTCCTGGCCCCGCTGGAGCGGAAGGGGCAGGAGAAGTACGACACCCTGTTCGACGACATCCGCCGGGCCGGGTTCGTGCGGATGCGGGTGGACGGCAAGTCGTACCCGGTGGATGAGCCGCCGGCCATCGACCACCGGCGGAAGCACACCGTCGAAGTCGTCGTGGACCGGAACGTGGTCAAGCCCGGCACCCGGACTCGGATCGCCGAGGCGGTCGAGCAGGCGCTCGACCTCGGCCGGGGGGTGGTCCGGCTGGCCTACGTGGACGCCGACAAGGACGAAGCCCAGTGGCGGACCGAGACGTTCAGTCAGCACCTCGCCTGCTCGACCTGTGGCCGCAGCTACGAGCTGCTGAACCCGCACAACTACTCGTTCAACAGCCCGCTCGGCTGGTGTCAGACGTGCGAGGGGTTGGGGTTTCAGCGGGGGGCGAACGTCAACCTGCTGGTCCGCGACGGGTCGCTGTCGCTGCGTCAAGGAGCGGTGGCAGCGTGGCCGGATCTGGGGCCGAAGTCGGCCTTCCTGCCGCTCGCCGAGGCGGTGGCGAAGCACGTCGGCTTCTCGCTGGACACGCCGTTCGATGATTTGGAGCCGGCTCATCGGAGGGCGATCCTCCAGGGGACGGGCGAGGAGTGGATACCGATCCGGGTAGGGTCCGCTGTGCGGACCGGTGGGGCCCCACCGGTCCGCACAGCGGACCCTACGCCGATGACTCCGACGTTCCAGTACAAGGGGCTGTTCCCGGCCATCGACGAGGCGTCGCGGGTCAGCTTCGTCTACCGGGCGCGGCTCGACCACTTGGTCGATGAAGTCCCCTGCCCCGCCTGCCACGGCTCCCGGCTCCGGCCGGACGCCGCCGCCACCCGGTTCGCCGGCCTCACCCTCGGCGAGGCGACGGCCAAGCCGCTCGGCGACGCCCTCCAGTTGCTCGACGGGCTGAAGCTGTCGAAGCGGGATCGAGAAGTTGTCGGCGAGGTGCTGCGGGAGATCACCAGCCGGCTCAAGTTCCTGGTGGACGTGGGCCTCGACTACCTCAGCCTCGACCGCAAGGGGCCGACACTCTCCGGCGGCGAGGCCCAGCGCATCCGACTCGCCTCGCAGATCGGGTCGGGCCTCACCGGCGTGCTGTACGTGCTGGACGAGCCAACCATCGGCCTGCACCCGCGGGACAACGCCCGCCTCCTGGCCGCCCTGCACCGGCTCCGCGACCTGGGCAACACTCTCGTCCTGGTCGAACACGACCGGGAGGTGATCGCGTCCGCCGACTACCTGCTCGACTTCGGCCCAGGGGCCGGCGACCAGGGGGGCGAGATCACCGCCGACGGGTCGCCGAAGCAGGTCACGAAGTCGAAGAAGTCGCTGACCGGCGACTACCTGTCCGGCCGGAAGGCGATCCCGGTGCCGTCCAACCGCCGCATCCAGACGGCCGGGTTCGAGGGGGAGCCGACGGCGAATGTCGTCCGCACCCTCAGCCCGAAGGAGGCGGTGCTGAGCGTCATCGGCGCCCGCCAGCACAACCTCCGCAACGTGGACGTTCACTTCCCGCTCGGGGCGT
Source organism: Gemmataceae bacterium (assembly GCA_046350115.1). Classification (GTDB taxonomy): domain Bacteria; phylum Planctomycetota; class Planctomycetia; order Gemmatales; family Gemmataceae; genus JAXMAZ01. Next base: position 190,007 of record JAXMAZ010000008.1, on the reverse strand, counting down.
TCGTCGCCGTAACCGGGGTGAGCGGGTCGGGCAAGTCGTCGCTGGTCAACGAGGTGCTGTACAACACCCTCGCCCGCAAGCTGCACCGCGCCCAGACCCCGGGGGCGGCCCACGACGAGGTGCTCGGCCTCGACCACGTGGACAAGATCATCAACGTCGACCAGGATCCGATCGGCAACGCCCCGTCGTCCAACCCGGCCACCTACACCGGCGTCTTCGACCTGATCCGCGAGCTGTTCGCCCGGTTGCCGGAGTCGAAGGTGCGGGGTTACCACCCCCGGCGGTTCAGCTTCAACCAGAAGGGTGGGCGGTGCGAGGCGTGCGAGGGGAACGGGCAAAAGAAGATCGAGATGCACTTCCTGCCGGACGTGTGGGTCGAGTGCGACGTGTGCCACGGCAAGCGGTACAACCCGGAGACGCTCCTGGTCCAGTACCACGGCCGCAGCATCGCCGACGTGTTGGACATGCGGATCAGTGACGCCCTCGAGCTGTTCGGCAACATCCCGAAGATCCGCAACACGCTCCAGACGCTTGTTGACGTGGGGCTCGGGTACATGACTCTCGGCCAGCCGGCCCCGACCATGAGCGGCGGCGAGGCCCAGCGGGTGAAGCTGGCCGCCGAGTTGGCCCGCCCCAGTACCGGCAAGACGCTCTACCTGTTGGACGAGCCGACCACCGGGCTGCATTTCGACGACGTGCGGAAGCTGCTTGACGTGCTGCAACGACTGGTCGATCTCGGCAACACGGTGATCGTGGTCGAACACAACCTGGACGTGATCAAGTCGGCGGACTGGGTCATCGACATGGGGCCGGAAGCCGGGGTCGGCGGCGGCCGGGTGGTCGCCCAGGGGACGCCGGAGGATGTCGTCGCCCACAGCGAGGAGTCTCACACCGGCCGCATCCTGAAAGGGGTGCTGGAGGCCGGGCCGCACGCCGAGCGGGTGCCGTTCGACCCGGAGGCGGCGGCGAAGGCCCGGATCGACGACATCGACATTTCGCAGGTCGGCAAGCACGAGAAGCTGCCGTGGGAGATCGACGGCCAGCGGTGGCACACCCACGACCGGGTGACGACCAAGGGGCACACCCCGAAGTGGGAGGGTGAGGCTCTGGCTTACGCGGTCGAGCAGACGGAGGCGCTCGGCGGGTTCTCGCCGACCAACTGGAAGCACCGGTCGGTGGTCGAGGTAGCGGCCGAGACGAAGTCCCAGGGGTGGTTCCTGCACGCCCTGACCGGCCATGAAGGCTACCTGTGGCTCTGCTTCCGGGTGGCCCGCAACGCCTTCAAAGTGGCCGACCTGGAGGCCCGGCTCGGCCTCAAGCCGCTGAGCGAGTTCCCCGGCTTGGAGCAGTACAGCCGGGACAAGCGGATCAGCGTCATGCAGGACCGCGGCCCATGGCAGAACATCACCGTCACGGTGGTCAAGAAGGCCGAGATCGACACGCCGGCGTTCCGGGCATTCCTCAAGCAAGCCGCCGACTCGTTCAAGTCGAACCTGGTGAAGATGCAGACCTCGGTCGAAGACATGATGCCGTGGAAGCAGAACGGCGAGCGGTGGCACCTTGGGGACAAGGGGTTCCCGCCGGGCAAGGGGCGGAAGTGGGATCCGGCGGTGCTCTCCCGGCTGCTGTCCGCGGTGAAGGAGGTGGCCCCGGACGTGGAGGTGAAGTGGGACGTGCGGGACGCCATCACCCTGCGGCCGCCGGGGGCGACCCGGATGTGGGGGCGGGTGAAGACGAAAGAGCCGGGGTTCGTCGAGGCGTGGTTCGTCGGCAAGCCGGGCCAGTTCAACCTGAGCCGGGTGGACGGCATCGGCCGCGACCCGGAACTGGACACCGACCGGACCGACGGGACGGCCGTGCTGAAGCTGCGGTTCGCCACCCCGGACCAGCTCAAGCCGGCCGAGCTGAAGACGCTGCTGACGGAACACCTCAACGGGTTCCGGCAGATGGCGTCGTGACCGTGCGGTGGCTTCGGGGTAGGGTCCGCTGTGCGGACCGTGGGAGTCCGACCGGTCCGCACAGCGGACCCTACCCCGGTGTCCGCATTACCCCGGTCCGTCCACCTCGATCATCCCCTGGTACAGCATCTTCCGGTCGCCGCTGCGGTACACCTGCTCGAGCATCAGGTGCAGGTCGCGGTCCAGCTTCTTCGGGCGAAACCCGTTCGGCTGCCGGCCGTTGACGAGCACGCTGACCGGCTTCTCCCAGTCGATCAGGTCACGCTCCAGCCAGACCACCAGCTTGCGGATGCCGATCACCTGGTCGATGGCGATCGCCCCGTTCCGCCCGATGTCCGCCCGGAAGGTGGCCGGGGTGACGAACTGGCCGGGCTGGCGGTTGGCGACCAGGTTCGGGTCGCGCAACCCGCCGGGAGCCACCCCGACCCAGTAGAACCGGTCGTCCGCCTCCCGCAGCACCTGCCACGGCTCGACCCGCTCCTCCTTGTTCAGCATCAGGCTGGCCGTCCCCCGCACCCGCTGCTTCCGCCCGAGCCAGTCGAACACGTGGGGCACTTCGGTCTTGAACCAGTCGGTCCCGCGGCCCTTGTAGATGGTGAGCAGGGCCGGGAACCCCTTCGCCACCCACTTGTCGAACAGCGGCTGGACACTGGACACCCCGGCCCCCTGGTCGCCGGTGATCGCGTACACCGGCAGCTTCTGGGCGTTCCGCCAGTAGGACACGGTGATCGCCTCCGGCGGGCTGGCCCCGTTCAGCACCAGCCCGGCGAACAGGTCCGGGTGGGCCATCCCCAGTCCCAGTGCGAAGTCCGCCCCGTTGCCGAACCCCCAGGCGAACACCCGGTCCGGGTCGGCGGGGAAGTGCCGGAGCACGTCCCGGAGGACGCCCACGGCCAGCGGGTGCTCGTCCGCGCCGCCGTAGTCGTACCGCTTCTGAGAGAACTGGTTGTTCCAGACGGGGGCGGCCACGATGTACCCGAACCGGTCGGCGAACTCGGCGAGCCGGCCGACCATTTGCTCGGCCGGGAACTCGGGGTCGGTCAGGGCGAGGATGAGCGGGTACGGCCGTCCGGGGTGGAACTCGCCCGGCAGCCGGACCAGGTACTCGGACCCCCGTGACAGGTCGGCGGTCGGCCGGGTGGTGCGGCGTAACACCCGGTCGCTGCCGGCGTCCGCGACCGGCACGGCGGCCCCCGGCGACTCCGCCGCCTCGGCAGCGAACGACGGCGGCAGTAGGGTGACGATCTGGGCCAACTCGTCCGGGCCGGTCGCCCGCGCGCCCCTCAAGTACCCGTCCAGCACTGCCCGCCGGTTGTTGCCTGTCGGCTCCCGCAGGTACGCCAGCGCGGCCGACCGGCCGGCCCACACCCGAGCGGCCGCGTCCGGGTTCTTGTCCGCCCCGTTCTTCCCCTTCAGCCAGCCGCTCACCGCCAGGGCCAGGAGTTCGTCATCGGTGGTGGTGGTCGGCTGGCCGGCCCGCCGCCGCTGCTCCTCCTGGGCGGCGATGAGGGCGAACAGCTCCAGCCGGGCCGCGGTGTCCGGGTGCAGTTCGGCTCGCGCGGCCGTCGCGCCGTCCAACAGGGCCGCGGTCCGCGGGGCGACCGCCGGCCGGGGGGCGAGCTGGGCGGCGGGACCGCCGGCCGCCGCGGCGTGGGCGGCGACGGCGATGCCGCCCGACGCCCGGTCGATCAGCCCGCGGAGTTGGTCGGCCGCCTGGTCGAACCGCTGGAGGGTGGTCTCCACCTGGGCCTTCAGTTCGGCGAACCGGGTGATCTGCTTGGCGTCCGCCGCGACCGGCTTGTACCCCTCGACGATCCGCCGGGCCATCCCGTACCGTCCGCTCGCCACCGCCGCGGCCAGTTCGTCCAGCACCCGCTGGCCGTCCGCCCGGTCGATCTCTTCGCTGATCTGATCGAACCGCTTGGTCGTCTGCTGGCTCCAACCGGACGGGGGCGCGTCCGTTTTCAGCTTCTCCAATTCGTCCCGAGCGGCCCGGAGCCACCCGACCCCGCCGGTCGACGGGTCGGTCCCGGCCACGTCCTTGAGGAACGCGGCGATCAACAGCCGGCGGTCCGGGTCGACCTTGCCCGGTGGGTCTTTCAGCTCCGGGTGGGTGGCCAGCAGCTTGCGGATCTCGGCCGGCGCGAACTCACTCGTGGGGAAGTGCTGGACCCAGGTGTACTTGTCGCAACTGACGACCAGGTCGGCCGCGTCGAGGGAGCTGATCTGCTGCCGCAGGCTGACCGGCGCGCCGTTCGGCAGCCGGGGCGGGGCCGGCGGGGTTTCCCCTTTCACGGGCCGCACCCACTCCGCGTTCCACGGGCCGACGGTCATGTTGACGACCGGGAAGCGGAGCGGGCCGGCCGACCGGGGCGTGATCGACGTCCGCTTGTACGCCGGGAACGGCTGGTCCGGCAGTCCCTTCTCCACCTTCCCGCCCTTTCGAACGTGCGTGCTGAACGCGACGATCCGGGGGCCGTTCTCCAGTAGGTCGAACCCGTCCAGCTTGTTCACCCGGTTGCCGGTCCGGGGGTTGAACACCGACCCGGCCTCTTTGAGCTTGCCCTGGATGACAAACCCGTCTGGCATGATGACCGCCTCTCCGGCGGCCACCAGCCCGCACCCGGAGACAGCGACGGCCAGAACCAGGCGGCGGGTCAGCGACATAGGAGGCATCCGTGACGGTCGGCGGGTCGGTGTTGCCGGGCGCACCCCACCCAGATTGTCCGGCCGGGACGGGGCGACTTCAAGCAACCGGTTGCTCCGACGGCGAATCGGCGACAGAATGAGGCGTGCGACGGCCCGCCGTAACCGGTGTAACGGTCGGGCCGGCCGGTCCGTTTGGGGGGTTCGCCGTGCCGATCCGTTTCCGGTGCCCGACCTGTATGGGGCTGCTCAGCATCGCCCGGCGGAAGGCGGCGGCGACCATCGCCTGCCCGAAGTGCGGGGAAACCGTCATCGTCCCCGACCTGCCGAGCGAGCCGGATCTCGCCCCCGACGTCAGCCCGGCCGGGTCGGACGAGGCGGCCGTCGTCGTCACCTCGGCCCCGCCGAAGCGGAAGCTGGTCCAGCGGCACCACGACCCGAAGCTGTTCGAGAAGGACATCGAACAGTTGCTGGACAAGTTCATCCCGGCTCCGCCGCCCCCGCCCGAGCGGGCTGCCGCCGAGCCGGAACCGGTGGCCGTCGAGGTGGCCGCGAAGCCGAAGGCGGACGACGCGGTGTACGTCTCCCGGCTGACGGCGGCCGTGCTTGGGGTGCTGGCGCTGGTGCTGCTCGGAGTGGCGTTCGTTACCGGCTTCTTCATCGGCCGCGCCGGTGGCTGATCCTACGTAGGGTGCGTGGAGGCTCTGCGAAACGCACCGGCGCCGCAATGGGCGGAGTCCCAACGGTGCGTTTCGCAGAGCCTCCACGCACCCTACACAAGCGGCGCTGCCATCACGGCTCGAACCGCACCAGCAGATCGCCCCCCTCCACCTGCGTCCCGGGTCGGGTCAGCACCTCGGCGACAGTCGCGGCCCGCTCGGCGTAGAGCGTCGTCTCCATCTTCATCGCTTCGAGCGTCAGCAGCTTCTGCCCGGCGGCCACCCGCTCGCCCGGCCCGACGGCGACCGCCACCACCGCCCCCGGCATCGGGGCGGCGACGTGCAGCGGGTTGCCCGGCTCGGCCTTCACTTTGGCTGGCCCGGTCCCGCCGCCGAGCGACCGGTCCTCGACCAGAACCTCCCGCGGCTGGCCGTTCAGCTCGAAGAAGACGAGCCGTTTGCCGTCCGGGTGCGGGTCGCCGACCGTCTGGAATTTGATGATGAGCACCTTCCCCGGCTCGATCTCAACGCTCACCTCCTCGCCCTTGTCCAGCCCGTAGAAGTACACTGGGGTCGGTAGTACGGCCACGTCCGCGTACTTCCGCCGGTGGTCGGCGAAATCGGTGAACACCTTCGGGTAGAGCAGGTAGCTGAGGACGTTCCGCTCGGTCGGCTCCCGGCGGTACTTCTCCTTCAACATCGCCTTCGCCGCGTCGAAGTCGGCCGGCGGCAGGGTGGCCCCGGCCCGGTCGGTGAACGGCTTTTTGCCCCTCAACACCTTTGCTTGCAAAGCCGTCGGGAACCCGCCGGGCGGCGGCCCGAGGCGGCCCTCGAAGAACTCGACCACCGACTCGGGGAAGGCGATCTCCCGCTTCGGGTCGAGCACGTCCGCCGGGGTCAGGTTGTTGGCCAGCATGAACAGGGCCATGTCCCCGACCACTTTCGACGTCGGCGTCACCTTCACGATGTCCCCGAACATCTGGTTCACGGCCGCGTAGGTCCGGCACACCTCCGGCCAGCGGTCGCCGAGGCCGAGCGATTTCGCCTGCTGCATCAGGTTCGTCGCCTGGCCGCCCGGCATCTCGTGTAGGTACACGTCCGCCGACGTGGAGAGCTGGCCGCTCTCGAACGGGGCGTAGTACCGCCGCACCTCCTCCCAGTAGAGGGCGGTTTCCTGGAGGGCGTCGAAGCTGAGTTTCGTGTCCCGGTCGGTGAACCGCATCGCCTCGGCCAGGGCGTTCAGGCTCGGCTGAGCGGTGTTCCCGGCCAGCGGGGCGAACGCGCAGTCCACGACGTCCACCCCCTCCTCGGCGGCGAGCAGGTAGCTGGCCGTCTGCCCGCCGGCCGCGTCGTGGGTGTGGAAGTGGATCGGCACGTCGATCTCGTCCCGCAGTGCCTTCACCAGCCGCTTTGCCGCATACGGCTTGAGCAGCCCGGCCATGTCCTTGATGGCCAGGATGTGGGTTCCGCCTTTAACCAGTTCTTTGGCCAGATCGACGAAGTGCCGCAGGGTGTACTTGTCCCGCTTCGGGTCGAGGATGTCGCCGGTGTAGCAGATCGACGCCTCGACCACCCCGCCGGCCCCCTGCACCGCCTCCATGCCGAGCCGCAGGTTCGGCAGCCAGTTGTTCGCGTCGAAGATGCGGAACACGTCCATCCCGGCCCGCACCGCCTCCTTGCAGAAGGCGTGGACGAGGTTGTCCGGGTAGTTGGTGTACCCCACCGCGCTGGACGCCCGCAGGAGCATCTGGAACAGGATGTTCGGAATCCGCTCGCGGAGCTTGGCGAGCCGCTCCCACGGGTCTTCCTTGAGGAACCGCATGGCCGTGTCGAACGTCGCCCCGCCCCACATCTCCAGGCTGAACAGGTCGGCGTGCTGCCGGGCGTAACGGTCGGCCGCGTGCACCATGTCGTAGGTCCGCATCCGGGTCGCCAGGAGCGACTGGTGGGCGTCCCGCATGGTGGTGTCGGTGACGAGCAGACGCTTCTGGTCCCGGACCCACCTGGCGAACTTCTCCGGCCCGAGTTCCTTGAGCAAGTCGCGGGTGCCCTTCGGCAGCCCCTCCGGCTGGCCGGCGGTGAGCTGGTGGACGTCCGAACGGTGCCACGGCAGCTCCCCCGCCCCGGCCGCCCCGAGGTCCGGCTTCGCCTTCCCCTTCACCTCCGGGTGGCCGTTGACGATCACCTCGGCGATGTACGACAGCAGTCGGGTGGCCCGGTCCTGGCGGGTGACGAACTGGAACAGCTCCGGCGTCTCGTCCAGGAACCGGGTGGTGACAGTCCCGTCGAGGAACGCTGGGTGGGTGACGAGGTTGAGCAGGAACGGGATGTTCGTCTTCACCCCGCGGACGCGGAACTCCTGGAGGCACCGCTCCATCCGCCGGGCGGCGTCCACGAACCGGTTGCCGGACGCGGTCACTTTGACCAACAGTGAGTCGTAAAACGGGGTGATGACCGCCCCGCTGAACGCGGTGCCGGCGTCCAGCCGGATGCCCAGGCCGCTCGCCGACCGGTACGCGCTCAGCCGGCCGTAGTCCGGGGCGAACCCGTTCGCCGGGTCTTCGGTCGTCACCCGGCTCTGGATCGCGAACCCGGTCGTCTTGATCGCCGACTGGTCGCCAAGCCCGATCTCCGGGTCGGACAGGGGCACCCCCTGGGCGATGAGGATCTGCGACTTGACGATGTCGTACCCGGTGACGACCTCCGTGACCGTGTGCTCGACCTGGATGCGGGGGTTGACCTCGATGAAGTAGAACGCCCCGGTGTCCGCATCGACCAGGAACTCGACGGTGCCGGCGTTGTCCAGCCCGACGGCCCGGCCGATCTTCAGCGCCGCGTCCAGGATGCCGTCGCGGGTGGCGGTCGGGAGGTTCGGGGCCGGGGCCAGTTCGACTACCTTCTGGTGCCGCCGCTGGATCGAGCAGTCCCGCTCGAACAGGTGCACGAGATTGCCGTGCCGGTCGCCGAGCAGTTGCACCTCGATGTGCTTGGCCCGCTCGACGAACTTCTCCAGGAACACGTCCGGCACGCCGAACGCCTGGCCCGCCTCCCGGCCGGCGGACGCGACCGCGTCGGCCAGCTTGGCCGGATCGTGGACCACCCGCATCCCCCGCCCGCCGCCGCCCATCGACGCCTTGACGATGACCGGGTAGCCGAGCTTCTCCGCGAGGGCGGTCGCCTCCTCCGGTGAGGCCACCGGCTTGTCGGTTCCGGACAGCACCGGCACCTGGGCCTTCTGGGCCAGCTTGCGGGCGGCCACCTTGTCCCCGAGTTGGTCGAGGATCTCCGGCTTCGGGCCGACGAACGTGATGCCGGCGTCCCGGCAGGCGCGGGCGAACCCGGCGTTCTCGCTCAGGAACCCGTACCCGGGATGGATGGCGTCGACGCCGATCTCTTTGGCCAGCGCCACGATCCCGGGGATGTCCAGGTATGCCCGGATGGGTTCGCCCGGCTTGCCGACGCGGTACGCCTCGTCCGCTTTGAACCGGTGCAGGGCGAACCGGTCCTCGTGGGAGTAGATGGCGACCGTCCGCACCCCGAGTTCGTGGGCCGAGCGGAACACCCGGATGGCGATCTCACTGCGGTTGGCGGCGAGCAGCTTGCGGAACGGGGTCGGGGCCGACATGTCGAACGATCCTCGGCGGGCGGGTCAGCGGAGATGATATGGGCCGAACGGGTTGCGTCAAAACGCCGCGGCCCGTGGCGGTCGCCACGGGCCGCGGCCGGTTTAGGTTCCCTGTCACTTGGTGACGGTCGCCGTCCACGGCACCGTCACCTTCGGCTGCTCCTTGTTGTCGGTCAGCAGTTCCAGGAAGGACGACACCGGGCCGTCCGCTTTGGGGGTGAAGTTCAGCCGCAGCACGTGGACCGGCCGGGCGGTCTGGGTGATGCCGGACACGTCCAGCCCCGGGGTGCCCTTCTTCACCTCCGTCACCTTGAACGGCTGGGTGCCCTGCAGGATGACCTTCTGCTCGCCCTGCTCCCCGACCTTAACGGTGCCGAACGTGACCGCCTCCGGGTTGACCGCGATCGGGGCGACCACCGTCACCGTCACCGGGATGCGGAGCTTCTCCATCCCCGGGGTGGTGGTCTTCAGCCACAGGTCGGCCGTCCAGTTGCCGACCGGGCAGTTCGGGTCCAGGGCGGCCGTCACCTCGTAGCTGACCTCGTTGTTCGCCCGGCCCACCTGCTTGACCGTCGGCTTCACATACGCCCCGCTGCTGGTCGCCTCGCTCACCTGCCAGTTCGGGTCGCTGTAGAAGGTCAGCTTGGTGGTCGCCTTGCCCCCCTCCCCCTTGCGGACGGTGCCGATGGCCAGGGTGTCCGGGGAGAGGACCAGGTCGTCCCGGGCGATCGCCTGCACCCGCAGGGACACCTCCTCCGGCACCGGGCTGAGGAACGGCACGTACACGATGACCGACTTGACGACGTAGGCCTGCGGGATCCGCCGGGTGTCCATGTGGGCGACGACGGCGGTCGACTCGCCCGGGGCGAGCTGCGGCTTCAGGACGGTGGCCGACACACACCCGCACGACACCCGCGGCTGGCCGATCGTGACCGGCTGGGCGGACGTGTTCTTGACGGTGAAGTAGTGGACCAGCATCGGCCCCCGGGGGGTGATGCCGAAGTCCTTGACCGTCTCGGTGAAGTAGCTGTTCGCCCCCGCCTGGGCCGACCCGGTCACGGCGACCACGCCGACCAACCCCGCGAGCAACACCCGGTGCATAACCCTCTCCTGATTGAGCGCGGGCGGGGGCCGATGCCGGCCCGCCGCGCGACTGTCTGATTATCTGCGGAGTCCGTGCCGACCGTATAGCAATCCTACGGTGCCGGCGGGCGGCGGCGGCTGTCGCTCCCGTCACCCGCGGATCATCTCGCACCCGCCGCACCTGTTACCGGTGAGCGATCACGGCCACCGTCACTTGCGCCGCCCCGCCGGCCAGTAACACCTCGGCCGCGGCGTCGGCGGTCGCTCCCGTCGTCAGGACGTCATCGACCAACAAAACCCGCTCGTTCCGCACCCGTGCGAACCGGCCTAACCGGAACGCCCCCTTCACATTCTCCCGCCGCTCGGCCGCCGACCGGGTCCGCTGCTGGGGGGTCGGCCGGACCCGGACCAGGGCGGTCGGCTGACAGCGGACACCAAGCCGGCCGGCGATCCCCCGAGCGATGGCAGCGGACTGGTTGTACCCGCGTTCCCACCGCCGCCACCAGTGGAGCGGCACCGGCACGACCAGCGTGGGCGGCACGAGCAGTTGGCCGGATCGGACACTTGCCCAGAGCCGGCCGAGTTCTTCGGCGAGCGGCTCTCCGGCGGCGTCCTTGGCGACCAGTACCGCATCGCGGAGGCAACCGTCATACCGTCCCAGCCGAATCACCCCCGAAAACCGGAACCGTTCCCCCCGGCACCGAGGGCATCCGTTGGCCAGATCGGCGTGAGGCCCGACCGTGCTCGCACACCGAGGGCATTTCTCATCCGCGTCGTGTGCCAGCACGTCGTGACACGATTGACAGACGACCGTGGCAGCGGACCGGGGGTCATACGGCTGGCCGCACAACATACACGTCCGCGGCCAGACGATCTCACCCGCGTCGGCGATCAGTGCGCGGAGCGCCGCCCATAGTTGAGAAGCGGACATGGCGGGCGATAGCGGACAGGAAAACTACTCTATGTTTAGCGCCGAGCAAGTGGAGAGTTCGCGCTGCCAGCAGCAGTTAAGCCGAAAGACGTTCGACGTAGCTAACCGGCGAGAGCACGGCGGACGGAAGGGTCAGCGTGAACCGTGACGGCCGGCCGGGCAGCGGTTCGTAGTTAACGTCCCCGCCGTTGATGCGGGTCAGCCGCCACGCGATCGACAGCCCAAGCCCACGCCCCCGCCCGGCTGACCGTCCGCAGAAGAAGGGGTCGAACAGGTAAGGCACTTGGTCGGGGTCCGGTCCGTGCCCGCTATCTTCGACGACGACCGTCAGTCGATCCGAGGTGGTACACACCTGGACCTGCACCCACCCGCCGGTCGGGGCGGCCTGAACGGCGTTCAAGAGGAGCTGGGTGAGCGCCTGACCGGCCTGAGCCGGATCAGCTTGGACCGCCGTACCTTCGGGCGGCAACACGCTCCGTACTGCCACACCCTTGCGATCCGCTTCGGACTGAACTTCCTCCACCGCCTTCACCACCAGATCCGCTGCCGGGAACGAGACGGCGGCCGGTTTGGGCGGCCGGGCGAACTGCCGGGTGCCGTGCAGCAGGTCGCGGACCCGAGCCGTCTGGCGGATGATCGTGTTGAGCTGCTTCCGGCGTTCCGCGTCTTCTTCATGTGAGAGAAGGAGTTGCGCGTGACCGGCGATGACCGCGATGGGGTTGTTGATCTCGTGGCTCGCCCCGGCGGCGAACTCGGCCAGGCCGGCCAGTTTTGCATCCCGCAAGGCGTCGGATTGGTCCTGGCGGGCGGCCCGCAAAGACTCACACACCCGGTCGAACCGGTCCTCGGCTTCGGCTAGCCACGCCGTGCCGTTGGCCCGTCGTGCTGCTGCGCACGCCCTCAGTAACCTCGCGAGTAACAGAGAGGAGTGGCCCAGAGTCGATCCGGCCCGGGTCTGGACCGGGTCACACATCAGTTCTTGGGCGAGCCGGTCGGCCGTCGTAGCCAGGTCGGTGTCCGGGGGAGGTGCGGCGATGCCGAGCAGGCCGATCGCCCGCTCGGCCGCATGGACGGCCGACTGGACGACCCGGAAGAGTCCGCCGGACGCACCGGCCCTCACGGCGTCGTCGGGATGATGTTGGAGGGAGCCCATCGTGGCCGTCAGCCACTCGGGGAGCCGCCACCGGGCGGCTAATCGCCGGGCGATGGAACCGGATTCCAGCCCCCACCGGTTCCGCTGTTCGACCAGTGGTGAGGTTTTATGGTTTGGGTCGTGGTAGCAGTCGAGGGCGGCGGCGGGGTTAACGGACGCCACGGCGAACCAGCCCAGGGGCGCCAACCGGCACACCGATGCCGCGAGCCGCGGTGGGACATCACCACTCAGGTCAGCCAGTCGGTAGGCGATCCCGGCAGCCAACTCGGCAACCCGCAGAGCCGGCTCAAATCCGTCACCGCGGTCAGCCGATTGTTCTGTCACCAACTCGGCGGCGGCCGTGCAGAGAGCCGGCTGGGTGAGTGACGCCGGGGTGAACGGGTCGTCACCCGGCCCAGGGGTGGGCCGGGTAAACCGGAAGACGTGGGCGATCATGGCCGGGTCCGTCAGCAACCCGGCGACGCTCGGCCGGTCGTCGGCGAGGGCGAGGATGGCGCGGTCGGACGGGCGGAGCCACGGCAACTCGATCGCGGATCGGCCGACCGTTGCCCCGTCCACCGTACACCCCCCTCTCCCGCAGTGGACACCCGGACCGGGTCACGCCGTGGTGGCCGGCTCCAGTTCCAACTGCATACACATCCGCTCGATCAGTACGTCCACGTCGAACGGCTTGTGCAGGAAGTCGTCCGCCCCGGCCAGCCGAAGCTCCTGGATCTTGTCCTCTTCGACCATCCCCGAGATGCAGATGATCCGGACCTCTTCCAGCGAGTTGTCCGACCGGACCCGGTGGCACACTTCCTTGCCGTTGATGTCCGGCAGCATGACGTCGAGGATGATCAGGTCCGGCCGGTACTCCTTGACCATCATGCCGGCGTCGAACCCGTTGGCCGCGATCTTCACCTCGAACCGGCCGTCCTCGTCCAGCGCCTTGTGGATCATCTCGACGATGTCCACGTCGTCGTCCACCAGCAGCACCTTCCGCTTGCCGCTCTCCAGGGCGTCGGTCGGGATGCCGTTGTCCTTCATGAACTTGTAGAGGGCTTCGCGGGGGATGCGGCGGAACTTGGAGCCGGGCACCCGGAACCCCTTGAGCTGGCCGTTGTCGAAGCAGCGGATGATGGTCTGCTGGCTGACCTTGCAGATCTTGGCCGCCTCGCCGGTCGTGAATACCGTCTTCATACGCGCGTCCACCCTGCCGGCTCCAGCCGGCGCACATGAAGGAGGCCCCTGCCGGTCGTCCTGACCGGGGTGGGGCGGGACCCGTCCCTGGTAATCGCACCCTCGTTCCTGACTCGCCCGGTGGCGCCGGGGTCGCAGGAGGGGGAGGGAGAGCAGCGGCCCGCGCCTGGGGGTCTGACGAAGCGGAACAAGATGGTGAAACTCGGGGGTCAAACCGCCGCGGAATTCTAACCCGCACCGGTTCCCTGTCAACGCGACCCGACCCGCTCTGTGCCCCTTATCCAGTTGCCAGTAGTCGGCAGACCGGGCGCCCTCGGCGCCGATCGCCCAAGCCCCGCTGCCTTCCGAGGCCGCGGAGATAACCCATTCTACTTCCGTTGTCCAGCCCGCATGAGCCGCCGTCGGCCGTCGGACCGCCGCCCTCTCGCCGGGTTCCCGACCGGGCGAGCCGCCCCATACCGACTCATCCGAGATAAAACAACAGCACTGCCAGGTCGGCCGGGGTGATGCCACTCACCCGACTCGCCTGCCCCACGCTGGCCGGCCGCACCCGGCTCAGCTTCTCCCGGGCTTCCACCCGCAGCTGGGGGACGGCGGCGTAGTCAAAGGTCGCAGGGATCGGCCGCCCCTCCATCCGCCGGAACCGCTCCACCTCCCCGGCCTGCCGGTCGATGTACCCGGCGTACTTCGCCTCCAGGACCACCTGCTCGACCACCTCCGGCCGGGCGTCCCACTCCCGCAGGGCGGGGTGCCGCTCGCACAGGTCGGCCCATTCCACCTCGGTCCGCTTGAGCCAGGTGGCGAGGTTGTCCCCGTCCGACCGGTTGGCCTTCAGGTACGCCTGCAATTCGGTAATCCCCTGCTCTTTCCGCTCAAGCCGCGCCCAGCCGGCGTCCGACACCGACCCGATCCGCCGGCCAAGAGGCGTGAGCCGGCGGTCGGCGTTGTCGTGCCGCAGGAGCAGGCGGTACTCGGCCCGGCTCGTGAACATTCGATATGGCTCGTCCACGCCCTTCGTCACCAGGTCGTCGAGTAGCACCCCGATGTACGCCTGGCTGCGGTCCAGCACCAGCGGCGGTTCGCCCTTGATCTTCAAGGCCGCGTTCAGCCCGGCCATTAGCCCCTGGGCGGCGGCCTCCTCGTACCCGGTGGTGCCGTTGATCTGGCCGGCGAAGTAGAGCCCCTCGACCGGCTTCGTCTCCAGCGTCGGGCGGAGTTGGGTGGGCGGGGCGAAGTCGTACTCGACCGCGTACCCCCACCGCATCACCTCCGCGTTTTCCAGCCCCGGGATGAGCTTGAGCATCCCCTGCTGCACGTCCTTGGGCAGGCTGGTGCTGATCCCGTTGCAGTAGTACTCGCGGGTGTTCAGCCCCTCCGGTTCGAGGAAGATCTGGTGCGAGGTCTTGTCCGCGAACCGCACCACCTTGTCCTCGATGCTCGGGCAGTACCGCGGGCCGCTCCCCCGGATCTGGCCGCTGTACATCGGGGCGCGGTCGAGGTTCGCCCGGATCAGGTCGTGGACCGCATCAGTTGTGTGGGTGATGTGGCAGACGACCTGTGGGACGGTGATCCGGTCGGTGCTGAAACTGAACGGCCGGGGCGGGCTGTCGCCGACCGACTCTTCGAGCTTGCTGAAGTCGATGGTCCGGCCGTTGAGCCGGCAGGGGGTGCCGGTCTTGAACCGGGCCAGGTCGAACCCGCAGTCGCGGAGGCTCTCGCTCATCCCCTCGGCGGACGAGTCGCCGGCCCGGCCGCCGGTCGTTTTCGCATCCCCGGTGTGCATCACCGCCTTCAGGAACGTCCCGGTGGTGAGGATGACCGCCCGGCCGTAGTACCGGGTGTCGCCGCGGGCCACGACGCCGACCGCCCGGCGGGTCGCCGGGCTGCCGCTGTCGGCGAACGGCTCCAACAGCAGTCCCTCGACCAGCTCTTGTCGCAGCGTCAGGTTCGGCTGGTCCTCGACCCACTGCTTGAGGGTGAACTGGTACAGCTTCTTGTCGCACTGCGCCCGGGGCGAGTGCATCGCCGGCCCCTTGGACGCGTTGAGCATCTTGAACATGATGCCGCTGGCGTCGGTGCACCGGCCCATCACCCCGCCGAGGGCGTCGATCTCGCGGACGATCTGCCCCTTGGCCACCCCGCCGATGGCCGGGTTGCACGACATCTGGCCGACGGCATCGGCGTTCATGGTGAGCAGGCAGGTCTTCAGCCCGAGCCGGGCGGCGGCCAAAGCGGCGTCGGTGCCGGCGTGCCCGGCCCCGACGACGACGACATCGAACGAATAGCTCAGCGGAGCCACGACGGACCTCGGACCGGTGGGGCGGTGTGATACCGGCATTGTAACGCGGGCGGCATGTTACGACGCCGTTACCCGCGTCCGGGTAGGATGCCGGGCGGCCGGTCGGAATCGCCCACTCACCCCGGGAGGACGAACGATGATGACCCTGTTCGTGGCGGCGGTCGGGCTGTCCGCGACGCCCGCCAACCCGGCGGTCGAGCCGGGCAAGGTGCGATGGCACGCCTCGTTCACCGACGCCTGTGCGGCGGCCCAGAAGTCGCGGAAGCCGGTGCTGGTGCTCCACATGATGGGCCGGCTCGACCGGCAGTTCTGCTGAACGAACGCCCGGCTTGCGAGAACCGTGTTGTTCTCGTCCGACCCGGTGGCGGCCTACATCAACACCAAGTTCGAGCCGGTGTGGGAGAGCGTCCGGCCGGTCCCGGTCGTGACCATCGATTTCGGCAACGGGGAGCGGATCACCCGCACCCTACACGGCAACATTGCCACCAGCGTGTGCGACCCGTCCGGCCGGGTGCTGGACGTGCTGCCGGGGCTATACGCCCCCGACGAGTACCGGCGACAGTTGGAGCAGTTCGCCCTGCTGCACCAATACCTGGCGTTCAACTTCGGGGCACCGCCGTTCGCCGAGCGGTTCGCCAAATACCACCGCACCCAGGCCGAGTTGCTGGCGAAAGCCCAGCCGCCGGCCAAACTGGAGTTTAACTGGCTGGCGGGGGTCAGCAAGGCCCGGGTCGAGAACCCGGTCAAGCTGGTGATCGGGGCCAAGCCGGAGGCGATCCCGACCCCGAAGGCGGACCGCGCCCCCGTCGTCGGCTGGGAGGAGCTGGCGGCCGACACCCGGGTGAACGAGACGGCCCGCCGGCGGCAGGTTCACGAGAAGCTGGCGGCCGCGGGGGCCGTCAAGCCGGACGACCTGGTGAAGTGGCTGTACCGGGAGGTGCTGCACGCCGACCTGGACGACCCGACGCTCGGCATCGGCAAGCTGCTCGACGACTCCAACCCGTTCGCCGCCGAGGACCGGGCCGCCCGCCGGAAGTGACACACAGTTGCGCGGTCGGACGCCGGGGCCGGGGGAGGGCGAGGCTCCTGCCGAGCCGGGGAGCGCCCGGCAACGGATGCGTCCCGTATCTGTGACATCACAGGGTGTGGCTTCAACTCGTTGCCGGGCGCTCCCCGGCTCGGCAGGAGCCTCGCCCGCCCCCGGCCCCGGCGTCCGACAACACAATACCCCGTTGTTTCGCCTCCGAGAAGCCGTCGGCACCGCCGACGGCTTCCTTGTTTACCCTCCCCGCCAACATAAGAATGTCCGCGTCTGATCCTCCGCCCTACCACGAGGCTTCGCCGATGGACCTGCTCGCCGCCGTCCGCCAGGGGTTCGCCACCATCGACGCCGACCCGGCCATCAAGGCGAAGGCCGAGCAGTTCCTGTCCACCTGGCTGACCGACCCGGACTTCGCCGCATACAAGCCGCAGATCGAGTGGCTGATCCAGGGCGGCAAGTGGTCGGTGCTGCTCGACTCGTTCTACCAGGTGCTGCCGTTCGGCACCGGCGGCCGGCGGGGGGCGGTCGGCATCGGTCCCAACCGGATGAACCTGTGGACGCTCGGGGCCAGCGTGCAGGGGCACTGCGAGTACCTGAAGCAGCGGTTCCCCGGGGTCAGCCCACTGCGGGTGGTGCTGGCCTACGACGTGCGGAAGTTCATGGACAAGCGGGGCGTGTACAACCCCGGCCTGCCGAACCCGGTGCTCGGGCTGACCAGCCGCAACTTCTGCGAGTTCGCCGCCGGGGTGTACGCGGCCAACGGCATCCACAGCCACATCCTGCCGGCCGACGCCAAGCGGTACGTCGCCACACCGGAATTGAGCTTCACCATCCGGTTCCTGCAGGCCCACGGCGGGCTGAACATGACCGCCAGCCACAACCCGCCGGACGACAACGGGAGCAAGTTCTACGACGAGCGGGGCGCCCAGCCGGTGCCGCCGGAAGACCAGATCATGAGCGATCTGGTCGACCAGGTGACGCACATCAAGAGCCTTCCGTGGGCGGACGCGGTGAAGACCGGCAAGGTCCATTTCCTCGATGCCGCCCCGCACGAGGCGTACATCGAGCTGTGCCGCAAGCAGAGCCTCATCCCGCCGCCGAAGGCCGACGAAATCCGCGTGGTGTACACGCCGCTGCACGGGGTCGGCGGGTTCTGCGCCGGCGAGGTGCTGGAGAAGCAGGGGTATCGGCCGATCCCGGTGCCGGAGCAGATGGAGCCGGACGGCCAGTTCCCGAACGTCACCAAGACGCCCAACCCGGAGGTCCGGGAGTGTATGGACCGGGCCGAGAAGGTGGCGACCGAGAAGGCGGCCGACCTGGTGGTCGCCACCGACCCGGACGCCGACCGGATCGGCGGCCTGGCGAACACCTCCGCCGACGGCAAGGGGGGCTTCCGCTTCCTGACCGGTCAGGAGATCGCGGCCCTGTTGACCTGGTTCAAGCTCAACCGCCTGTCCGCCGCCGGCGACCTGCCCGCGTCGCCGATCGTCATCACCACCGAAGTGACAACCGGGCAGATCACGCGCATCAGCCGGCACTTCGGGGCGCAGATCGTCAACGACCTGCTGGTCGGGTTCAAGTACCACGCGGACGTGTTGTGGCAGCTCGAATCGGCCGGCCAGTATGGGGACGTGAAGGGGACGCCGGCCGACTTCGTCATCGCCACGGAGGAGAGCCACGGGATCATGGCGATGGCCGGGGTGCGGGACAAGGACAGCGCCGCCGCGGCCCTGCTGCTCGCCGAACTGGCCCTGTTCCTGAAGCGGCAGGGGCGGACCATCCCGGAGCTGCTCGCCGACCTGGCCCGGCAGTTCGGCTACTACCGCAACGAGCTGCTGAACCTGGTGATGACCGGCGTCGAAGGGAAGCGGGACATGGCCCGGATGCTCGACGCCCTGCGGGCCGCCCCGCCGAAAACCATCGGCGGCCTAGCGGTGGTCGGGTTCGAGGACTTGCGAGACGAGCACGGCCGGATGGGGCCGTTCAAGGGCGAAACGGACAAGGCCGCCCGCAACTTCCTGATCTTCCGGCTCGCCGGCGACGAGATCGAGGGCAAGGTCAGCTTGCGCCCGAGCGGCACCGAGCCGAAGGCGAAGGCGTACATCGAGGTGTCGTGCAAGCCGGCCGCCCCCGGCACGCCGGACGCCGACTGGCAGGCCGCCCAGAAGCGGGTGGACGCGGCGGTCCAGGCGGTGGCGAGTGAGTTCCTGCGGCACGCCCTCGGCACCGTCGGCCAGACCCCGGCCCCTGGGGCGGACAAGCTGAGCCGGTGACGGCCTACCGACCTTCCGCAGCACTGTGAACCTCCGTACACTTAATACCATCGGACCCGATGGTGGGTTGTGTGCGGAGGTTTTTCGATGAGCGACACCCTGTTCCCCGGCCCGTCCGACGTGAAATCGGTGACGGCCGCCCTATCCGCCCCGTTCGCCCCGACCGAGATCAAGTGGAAGCCCCAGAGCGTCAAAGGGAACCGGGCGATGGCCCTGGCCTACCTGGACGCTCGGGCGGTGCAGGACCGGCTCGACGACGTGCTCGGCGTCGAGGGCTGGCAGGACGAGTACCAGCAACTGCCTGACGGCTCGGTGGTGTGCAAGCTGCAGCTCAAGCTCGGCGACCGGTGGATCACCAAGATGGACGTGGGCAGCCTGAGCGAGCAGCCGGACGGCGGCGACCGGCTCAAGGCGGCGTTCAGCGACGCCCTCAAGCGGGCGGCCGTCAAGTTCGGCATCGGCCGCTACCTGTACCGGCTCCAGGCCCAGTGGGTCGATTACGACCCGGTCAAGAAGCAGTTCAGTCAGACGCCGCAACTGCCGGCGTTCGCCCTGCCGAAGCCGGCGAAGAAGGCGGCCGAGCCGAAGCTGGCGAAGCCCGAACTGGTCGCGACGAAGTCGGCCGCCCACCCGATGCCGGCGAACGGCCAGGATTTGCACCGGCGGCTCCGGGACTACGATGCGAAGCTGTCGGCCCAGAAGCTGTGTAACCCGGGGGCGCTGCTGACCCACGTCGCCCAGGCCGGGGCCACTGCCGGTTTCGGGGACGACATCAGCCGGTGGACCGGTCCGGCCATCCCGTTCGCCGTGGATGCGGTCAAGACGTTCGAAAGCACTCTCAGGGAACCCGCGGCCCAGGCCGCCTGATGAACGACCGCAGCGGCCGGGGTCGGCCGATTTTTCCGACCGACCCCGGCCGGCCGACCGGTTGATGTGGCGCAAGTGGTGTCGGGACAAGCGTTCGAGGTTAGCGATGGAAGAGGTGTTCGGCCGGCGGCTCGTTTGTAAGCTGTTCCCGGTCAAGGTGTTGTGGCCATGCGACCCCTCAAACTCACTTTGCTGACGGTCGCACTCGTGTGCAGTTCGGCCGACCGTGTGAACGCCGGCTGGCTGTCGATCAAGAACGACACCAGGCGAACACTGTTGATTCAGGAAGCCCCGGCGACCCCCGGCGGGAAGCCGGGGCGGTGCATCCGACTGCTGCCGGGCGAGTGCTTCCGCGAGTATCAGACCAAGCCGGGCGAGAAGCGGCTGAACCTGCTCGACCCGGACCAGCCGACCAAGCCGTTGTCCCAGGCCAAGCTCGCGTGGGGGACGGCCGACCTGAGTGTCCGCATTCGCACGGAGAACGCGACGACCCGCCTCTTCGGCCCGGCCGGCGTGAAACCCGAGGCGGTGATCGATTTGGCCAAGGTAGCGCCTCCGGTTAAACGGTGACACCCGGCCGGTTGCCACCCCCCGGCATCGCGGCTACAGTGTGGCGGTTTACCCCGCCGCACCCACTCCCCGGCCGCTCCATGACCGCCCCCCCGACCCGCGTCCGGTACACCGTCCTCGGGTTGCTCTGCCTGCTGGCGATGATCACGTACCTCGACCGGGCCATGTACGGCAGCGCCAAGGCCGACATGATGGCCGCGGTCGGCCGGCCGGTGGAGGACTTCTTCTGGGTGCTGGTCGCGTTCCAGCTCGCCTACGCCCTGTTCGAGATCCCGACCGGCTGGCTCGGCGACCGGTTCGGCCCGCGGTCCACGCTGCTGCGGATCGTCCTGTGGTGGTCGCTGTTCGTCGGGCTGACGGCGTTCGCCGGCTTGGCCATCCCGGGGACGGAAGTAGTGGTGATCGGGTTCGGGGTGCTGATGGCCATGCAGTTCCTGTTCGGCATGGGCGAGGCCGGGGCGTTCCCGAACATCTCGAAGGCGGCGTACAACTGGTTCCCGTCCACCCAGCGGGGGTTCGCCAAGGGGGCGGTGTGGATGTCCGCCCGGTTCGCCGGCGGCCTCACCCCGGTCGTATGGCTGCTGCTCACCAGCTACGCCGGGCTGGACTGGCGGCAGGCGCTGTGGACCTTCTCCGCGGTCGCGTGCCTCTGGTGCCTGGCGTTCGCCGTCTGGTTCCGGAACACTCCGGCCGAGCACCCGGCGGTCAACGACGCGGAGCGGTCCCTGATCCTCGGCGAGAAGCCGGCGGACACCTCGGCCCACGCGGTCCCCTGGGGCCGGCTGTTCTCCAGCCGGAACCTGTGGGCCATCTGCCTGATGTACACGGTGACGAATTTCAACTGGTACTTCCTGATGTACTACCTGCCGGGGGCGCTCAAGGCGGAGTACGCCAAGGGCCAGCCGGCGGGCACCGTCACCGACCCGTTCACCCCTGCCCTGCTCGGCGGGGCACCGCTGCTGATCGGCATGTTCGGCTGCTACCTGGGCGGGGTGCTGAGCGACATCCACGTCCGCCGGACCGGCGACCGGAAGTGGGCACGACGCATCTACGGGATGCTCGGCTACGGGCTGGCCGGGGTGGCCTACGCGACCGCCGCGCTCGCCGTCGGCGGCAACTTCTGGGTGCTCGCCGGCTGCCTGATCGGTGTCGGGTTCTTCAACGACCTGATCATGGGGCCGGCGTGGGCGACCACCCAGGACGTCGGCCGGCGGTACTCCGCCATCGTCGGCGGGGCGATGAACATGGTCGGCAACCTGGGGGCCACCCTGGGCAACCTGATCACCGGGCTGATCCTCAAGGAGAACCCCGGGGACGCAGGGTTCGTCATCTGCTTCCTGATGTACGCGATCGTGTACGGTCTCGGGGTGCTCGCGTGGCTGCTGATCGACCCGACCAAGCCGGTCGTCCCGGACGATCAGCCGGCGACCGGGGCGAACAGTTGATCCGACACCGTGTCGTCCGCCAGCAGCGGCTCGGCGTCCACGAGGTCGGCCAGGTACGCCCGCAGCTCGATCTCCCCGTCCCGGACGGCCAGGTAGTGGCACGGCCGCTCGGTCCAGCACCCGCTGTTGAAGTAGTGGACCGGGCCGGCCGTCACCGCCTCCGGGTGGTGGGTGTGCCCGCAGCAGACCGCGTCACACCCCCGCCGGCCGGCGTACTCGACCGCCCGGTCCTGCACCTTCCGGGCACACCGCAGGAACGTCTTGCTGTTGTGCTTGGCCGTCCGGGCGATGGTGTGCGACTTGTCCGCCCACTGGAGGAACCGGTACACCCAGTCCGCGACGTGGGTGGTCAGCGGATACCGCTCCAGGAACTCGTCGAACCGGTGGCCGTGCAGGAACAGCACCGACCGCCCGCCGGACGGGACTATGATCTCGTCGCGGACCGTCACCCCGAGCAGGTGGCAGACGACTTCGGAGGGGCCGTCGTGGTTGCCGTTGATCCAGACGATCTCGACCTGGTCGGACAACTTCCGGAGCAGGGACAGCACCTTCCAGTGGGGTTTTCGCAGCCGGCGGAAGTCGAACGAGTCGAACACGTCCCCGTTCAGGATCAGCCGGCGGGTCGGCAGCTCGCCGTGCCGGACCGCCTCCAGGAACCGGACCAGCTCCCCGGCCTGGCAGGTGTCGCTGCCCAGGTGCAGGTCGGAGATGACCAGGGCGTCGTACACGGGGCACCCTCCGGCAGGGCGGTCGGGGCGAGCGTCTGCTATTGAAAGAGTGTAGCGCCGCCCGGGTAAACGGCGTGCAGGCGGCGCGAAGAGTTGGCGGGGGCGGGCATGCGGATCGCGTTCATCACGTCCGGCGCGGCGGGCATGTTCTGCGGCAGTTGCATGCGGGACAACGCCCTCGTCTCCGCCCTCATCGAGCAGGGGCACGACGCCCTCCTGATCCCGACCTTCACCCCGATCCGCACCGACGACCTGGACGTGAGCGAAGGCCGGCTGTTCTACGGCGGGATCAACGTCTACCTGGAACAGAAGTCGTGGCTGTTCCGCCACACCCCGCGGTTCGTGGACTGGCTGTTCAACCGCCCGTGGCTGGTCAAATGGGCGGCCAAACGGGCGGTCCAGACCGACTACGCCCAGCTCGCCGACCTGACCGTGTCGATGCTCAAGGGGGACCACGGCCTCCAGCGGAAGGAGTTGCAGAAGCTGACCTACTGGCTGAAAGCGGAGGTCCGGCCGGAGGCGGTGAGCCTGACCAACGCCCTGCTCTCCGGGCTGGTGCCGGGGGTCAAGCAGGCGCTCGGGGTACCGGTGCTCGTCACCCTGCAAGGGGACGACGTGTTCCTCGACGCCCTGCCGGCCGAAGCGCGGAAGCGGTGCATCGACCTGATCCGCGAGAACGACCGGTCGGTGGACGGGTACGTCGCCACCAGCCGGTTCTACGCCGACTACATGGCGAACTACCTCGGCATCGACCGCGGCAAGATCGACGTGGTGTACCCCGGGATCAGCCTGAAGGGGCACGGCGGGCCGGCCGACCCCGACCCGACCCGCCAGCCGACCGTCGGGTTCTTCGCCCGCCTGTCGCCGGAGAAGGGGTTCCACAACCTGGTCGATGCGTTCATCCGCCTGCGGCAACGGCAAGACGCCCCGCCGGTGAAGCTGAAAGCCGCCGGCTGGCTCGGCCCGCAGCACCGTGGCTACCTGGACGCCCAGCGGGCGAAGCTCCAGCAGGCCGGGCTGCTCACCGACTTCGAGCACGTCGACTGTCCGGACCACGGCAGCAAGGTGCGGTTCTTGCGGTCCCTCGACGTGCTCTCCGTGCCGACGCAGTTCCTAGAGCCGAAAGGACTGTACGTCCTCGAAGCCTGGGCGAACGGGGTGCCGGTGGCGCAGCCGCGGCACGGGTCGTTCCCGGAGCTGATCGAAGCGACCGGCGGCGGGGTAATCGTCGAACCTGGCGACCCCGCCGCGCTGGCCGACAAACTCGCCGAGCTGCTTCATTCCCCGGACCGACGGGCGGAAATGGGTCGCCGGGGGGCGGACGGGGTGACTAAGAAGTTCACCAACGCGGTGATGGCCGAACGGACCGTCGCCGTTCTGACCAAATACGTCCGCCCGGTGGCCGCCGTATGACCCCGTTCCAGACCACCCGTCGGGTCGAGTTCGGCGACACCGACATGGCCGGGATCGTCCACTTCAGCAACTTCTTCCGCTACATGGAGGCGGCCGAGACCGACTTCCTGCGGTCCCGTGGGCTGTCCGTCACCTGGGAGCAGGACGGTGAGCGGTTCGGGTTCCCGCGGGTGTCGGCGGCGTGCGACTACTCGTCGCCGGCCCGGTTCGGGGACGTGCTGACCGTCGCCGTCTCGGTCGAGAAGATCGGGCGGAAGTCGGTGTCGTTCCGGTACGACTTCACCCGGGACGGCACCCCGCTCGCCGTCGGCCGGATGACCGCGGTGTACTCCCGCAAGGGGAGCCGCAGCGAGATCGAGACGCTCGACATCCCGCCGGATATGCGGGCCAAGCTGGAATCCTGACCCTCAGCCCCGGGGCGCCATGGCGCTCGTCGTCGACAACCTCCGCAAAGAATACCCCACCCGGTCCGGGCCGCTCGCCGTCCTGACCGGGGTGTCGCTGACACTGAACCGCGGCGATGCGGTCGCGGTCATGGGGCCGTCCGGGTCCGGCAAGAGCACCCTGCTCCACCTGCTCGGCACCCTCGACCGACCGACCGCCGGCACCGTTACCCTCGGCGGCCAAGACCCGTTCGCCCTGTCCGAGCGGGAGTTGGCCGCGTTCCGCAACCGGCGGATCGGGTTCGTCTTCCAGGACCATCACCTGTTGCCGCAGTGCTCGGTGCTGGAAAACGTCCTCATCCCGACGCTGGTGGATCGCGACACCCCGGCCGCAACTGCTGAAAAGACCGCCCGGGAACTGCTGGACCGGGTCGGGCTGTCGCACCGACTCGACCACCGTCCGGCCGAGCTGTCTGGCGGGGAGAGACAGCGGGTGGCGGTCGCCCGGGCGCTGGTTCGTGGGCCGAGCCTGGTGCTGGCCGACGAGCCGACCGGCAACCTGGACCGGGCCACCGCCCACGCCGTCGGCGAACTGCTCCTCGCCCTGCCCCGGGAGCGGAACGTCATCCTTGTGACCGTCACGCACAGTGGGGATCTCGCCTCCCTGTTCCCCCTGCGGCTGGAAATGGCCGACGGTAGCCTTAAGCCGGCTGCGTGACGAGCGAGATCGGCTTTCCGTAGGGCGGGTCAAGCCCGGCTTTGCGGGCAGCCGACCCGCCGGCCCAGGCCGGGACTGGCTCCCACGTCCGCTGCCATCCGGCGTAGGGTGCGTGGAGGAGGCACTGCGACCGGAACGCACCGGCCCGGCAACGACAGCCTGCCAGGGGCGGAGTCCCGCGGTGCGTTCCGCAAAGCCTCCACGCACCCTACGAAGGCCGACCCCCCGGCCCAGACAGGGATTCATTGTGACTTGCGGCGGGTCGTCGTCGCAGAGCCTTCTCGACCCGCCCTACACCGAGCGAACCCCCATGATCTCGCTGCGTTCGTTGCCGGTGCGGAGCGGCCGGTATCACTGGCGGGCCAACCTGCCGGTCGCCCTCGGGGTGGCGGTCGGGGCGGCCGTACTCACCGGCGCGCTGCTCGTCGGCGACTCCCTCCGCGGCAGCCTCCGCGACCGGGCGGTGCGACAATTAAACGGGGTGACGGGCGCCTACGTTGGCCCGCGGTTCGTTCGGCAGGAGCTGGGGAATGAGGAGGCCGGTGTCGTTCCGGCAACTCTCCTCACGGGGTCCGCCCGGACCGCCGGGCCGTCCGGCGGCGAACGGTTCGTGACCAAGGTTCAAGTGATCGCGGTCCCGGACCTGGGCCTCGGGTGGCCGACCGGCAACATGATGGCAGGGCGGATGGAGATCACCCCCGACCCGACCCGGGCGTCGGCCGTCCTGTCGTACCGTTTGGCCGAGCGCCTCGGGGTGAAGATCGGCGACGCCATCGAACTCGGGGTGGAGCGGCAGTCGGCCGTGCCGAAGTCCTCGCTGCTCGGCAAGCGGGGGCTGGAAGACCTGACCTCGACCGTGCGGGTGATGGTCGAAAGCGTCCTGCCGGCCGACCACCCGGCGAACGACTTCAGCCTGGCCCCGAACCCGGACGCCCCGCTGAACGTGTTCGTCCCGCTCGCCTTCCTGCAGCAGCGGCTCGAACGGACCGGCCGGGTGAACGCTCTGCTGGCCGTGTCCGAACCCGAACCTCTTGCCGGCCGGCTCACCCTCGACGACTGGGGGCTGCGGGTGCGGGCCGGTGAAAAGCGGTCGGCCTACGTCAGCGTCGAGTCGGAGCGGCTGATGCTCGCCCCGGCCGAGGTGTCTGCCGTCGAGAAGGCGGCGGCTGCGATCAACGCCACGAGCCGGCGGACGTTCAGCTACATGGCCAACGCCATTTCCGCCGGCTCGGAAATGCTCCCGAACAGCGACCCGGGCACCGGAAAGAAGCTCATCCCGTACTCGGTCGTCGCCGCCCTCGACCCGGCCGCCCCGCCGCCGCTCGGACCGTTTTTGCCCCCGGGTGCCGACCGCATCGCCGACGACGAGATCGTCCTTCTCGACTGGCCCGAGTCCCCGCTCAAGGGGCTGAAACCGGGCGACCCGGTGACGCTCACCTACTTCAAGCCGGAGACGGACGCCCAGATCGAGGAGACGTCGGCGACGTTCCGACTCAAGGGCTACGTCCCACTCACCGGTCCGGCCGACGACCCGGACCTGACCCCGCCGTTCCCCGGCATCACGGACAAGCTGACCATCCGCGACTGGAACAGCCCGTTCCCGCTGAACCGCAGCCGCATCCGCTCCGGGGACGCCAACGAACGGTTCTGGAACCGGCACAAGACGGCCCCCAAGGGGTACATCACCCAGTCGAAGGGCGAGCAGTTGTGGGGCAGCCGGTTCGGTGACGTTACTTCAGTGCGAGTTGCCCCGGCCCCCGGCCTGACGGCAGCGCAGACGGCAGAGCGGCTTCAGTCTGAACTGTTGAAGACGCTCGACCCGGACGCCGTCGGGCTGCGGTTCGAGCCGGTCCGCGAGCGGCTGTTGGAGGCCAGCAAGGGGGGCACCGACTTCGCCGGGCTGTTCCTGGCGTTCAGTTGGCTGCTCATCCTGACCGCGCTGTTGCTCGTCGGGCTGATGTTCCGGCTGGCCGTCGAGCGGCGGGCGAAGGAGGTCGGGCTGCTGCTCGCCGCCGGCTACTCCCCCGGCCTCGTCACCCGACTACTGCTCGTCGAAGGCGGGGTGGTCGCGGCCGTCGGAAGTCTGCTCGGGGTGCTGGCGGCGATCGGGTACGCCAGGCTCATGCTGGGCGTACTGGTCGCCCTCTGGCCGGACGCCGAGGTCGGCCGGTTCCTCACCCTGCACGTCACGCCGGTCAGCCTGGCCGGCGGGTTCGTGGCGTCGGTGCTGGTGGCTGTCCTGACCGTCTGGCTGAGCGTCCGCGGGCTGGTGAAGGTGGCCCCGCCGGCCCTGCTCCGCGGCGAGACGCGGACCGCCGAGGAAGCCGCGGCACCGGCCAAGACGCCGTGGCTGTCGCTCGGAATCGCCGTCGTCTCGGCCGTAGTCGGGGCCGGGCTGCTGTCCGCCGGCGGCACCCGGTCCAACCCGGACGAGCGGTCGATGGCGTTCTTCGGCGGCGGCGGGCTGCTCCTCGTCGCCGGGCTGCTCCTCGCCCGCTTCCTGCTCAAGCGGGACCGGCACGCCACCATCCGCAGCCGGGGGACGGCCGGGGTCGCCGTGCTGGGGGTGCGGAACGCCGCCCGCAACCCGAGCCGCACCCTGTTGACCGCCGCCCTGATCGCCCTGGCCGCGTTCCTGATCGTGTCGGTGGAGAGCTTCCGCCGGTCGCCGGACGCCGACTTCCTGACCAAGTCCGGCGGGAGCGGCGGGTTCCGCTTACTGGCCGAGGCGGACGTGCCGCTGTTCGAGCCGTTCGACAAGGGCAACGGCAAGGGCGAATTGCTCGACCGCCTCCAAGCGGCCTGGCAGGTGCCGTCTACGGACCCGAAGCTGGCCGAGGCAGGTAAGACCCTGGACGCCGTGCAGGCGGTGTCGCTACGGCTCCAGACGGGGGACGATGCCAGTTGCCTGAACCTGTACCAGGCCGGCCGGCCGCGGGTGCTCGGCGTGCCGGATGCCCTGATCGAACGCGGTGGGTTCCGGTTCGGCGACACGGTGGCTGTCACCCCGGAGGAGAAAGCCAACCCGTGGCTGCTGTTCCGCAAGCCGCAGCCGGACGGGGCGGTGCCGGTGATCGCCGAGCAGAACACCGCGATGTTCATGCTCAAGGTGATGGTCAACGGCAAGCTCACGCTCCGCGACGAGAGCGGGGCCGAGGTGCCGGCCCGGTTGGTCGGCGTACTCCAGGACAGCCCGTTCCAGAGCGAGGTGATCGTTTCGGACGCGGCGTTCCGCCGGCTGTACCCGCGGACCGAGGGGTTCCGGCTGTTCCTCCTCGACGCCCCCGCCGGGACGGAAAACCAGGTGGCCACGCTGCTCGAAACCGGGCTGCGGGCGAACGGGCTGTCCGTCACCCGGACGGCCGACAAGGTGGCCGCGTACCAGCGAGTGGTCGGGGCGTACCTGTCCACCTTCCAACTGCTCGGGGCGTTCGCCCTGCTCCTGGCCGTACTCGGCCTCGGGGTGGCGATCCTGCGGGCGGTGTGGGAGCGGGCTGCGGAACTGGCGCTGCTCCGGGCGGTCGGCTACCCGACCGGGGCGTTGCAAACCCTGGTCGGGGCGGAGACACTGATAGTCCTGGCCGTCGGCCTCGGCGTCGGGGTGCTGGCGGCGGTGGCGTCCGTGTTGCCCAACCTGGCCCTCGGCGGGTCGGTGCCGTGGGCGAAGCTGGCCGGGCTGCTGGCGGTCGTCGCGGTCGTCGGCCTGTTGGTCGCCCGGCTGGCTACGGCGGGTGTCGCCCGGGCGGCCGTCGTCCCGGCGTTGCGGCGGGAGTGAGGGAACCATGCTCAAGCTCGGCGTGCTCGACTTCGACACCTCCCACGTGGTCGAGTTCACCAAGCGGCTCAACCACGTCGACAGCCCCGAAGCCCAGTGGGTGGACGGGGCGCGGGTGGTGATCGGCTGCCCGGGCGAGTCGAAACTGTCCCCGGAGCGGATCCCCGGGTACGTCGCGGCGATGAAGAAGTACGGCGTCCCGCTGGTGGACGACCCGGCCGCGATGATCGGCAAGGTAGACGCCATGCTGATCGAGGCGGTGGACGGGTCGGTCCACTGGGAGCGGGCGCGGCCGTTCCTGGAGGCCGGGGTGCCGTGCTTCGTGGACAAGCCGTTCACCTGCTCGCTGGACGACGCCAAGCGGATGGTCGAGCTGGCGGGCCGCAAGAACGTGCCGATCTTCAGCAGCTCCGCCCTGCGATATGCTCCCGAGCTGACCGGCTTCCTGGCCGACCCGAAGGCCGGGCCGGTGCTCGGGGCGATCAGCTTCGGGCCGGGGCCGGAACACTCCCGCAACCCCGGGCTGTTTCACTACGGCATCCACGCCGTCGAAGTGCTGTACACCCTGATGGGGTCGGGTTGCCAGCGGGTGACGTGTACCCACGACGCCGGGGCGACGGTCGCCACTGGCCACTGGGCGGACGGCCGGATCGGCACCGTCCGCACCGACCGCCAGGCGCCGGGCCGGTACGGGTTCACCGCGTTCACCGCCAAAACCGTCCGACCGGCCGAGGTCGGCACCGGGGTGATCTACCGGGAGCTGCTCAAGAAGGTGGTCGAGACGTTCGCCACCGGCAAGCCGGCGGTCGATCCGAAGGTGACGGTCGAGATCGTCGCGTTCATTGAGGCGGCGAACCGCAGCGGGGCGAACCACGGGGCGGTTCAGACGATCAAGGTTTAGCCGTGAGGCGGAGTCCGCGACCGGCTCCGCAGAGCCTCCGCCTCGCGGCTAACTGGGCCTACTTCTTCCGCTCCTGGTCGAGCAGCACGCCCAACTTGACCGCCGTGCCGCTCACCCGCATCGTCAGCTTCAGAGAGTCGCCGCCGGTCAGAGTGAGCGAGGCCATCCCGGCTTCATCCCCATCGGCCCCGGCTTCCTTGACCAGTTCCTTTACCCGGTCCTTCGGAACCTGAGTCTCGAACAGTCCGACCAGTTTCGGCACCGCCGCCCGGACGCTCAGGATCGGCACCCCCGAAGCGGACGCCTCCGCCGCCTTCGCGGCCAGCTTGCCGTCCCCACCCAGCCCGGCCACCAGCCGGGTTTCGCCGGTGCCGAGCCAGACCGTCCGGGTGCCGAACACCTTGTCCAGTTCCTTGTCGCCGACCGTGACGGTGTGCAGGGTCAGCCCGTTGACCGTCTTCTGGTCGAACGCGAACTTGGCCTTCTCCTCCGGAGCGAACGGGGCGAACTGCTTGAGCGTGGTCTCGATCTTCTTCCCCTCGGCCACCTTCGCGGCCAGCACCAGGTCGGCCTTGCCGCCGCGGTCGGCCAGCGCCCCGCCGAGTTCGTAATCGCCGCTCTTGAGGGTCGGGGCCAGCGCCTCCAGCACGAGCTTGGCACCCTGCCGTTCGCCCTCCTTCACGCCGGCCAGGTGTTCCTTGATCAGCGCGTCCACCAGCGGCGCTAGCGACTCCTTGGCCGCCGCCGGCAGGGTCAGGCGGACGCCGCCGGCCAGAGCCGCCCCGTTCGCCGGCAGCGAGCCGGACACACCCGTCTGCTCGCCCATCCGCTTCAGCTCGCCGGCCAGGGGCGACCCCTCCGTCGCCGTCAGTTCCGCCTGGGTGGTCAGGGCACCCGCCTTCGGGTCGATCGTGAACGACAGGCGGAACTCCTTCCCGTCGGTGAAGATCGCGTTCGCGATCGCCAGCACCTGGTCACTGCCCCAGCCGCGGAGCTTCTTCTGGGCCGGGGTCTCGCCGGGCTGGTCGGCCGCCTTGGCGTCGGCCGCCTTCAGCTCGGCCTGGGCG
The DNA here is from genome assembly GCA_046350115.1 of Gemmataceae bacterium. Lineage (GTDB taxonomy): Bacteria > Planctomycetota > Planctomycetia > Gemmatales > Gemmataceae > JAXMAZ01. The sequence continues at coordinate 159,292 of JAXMAZ010000008.1, read as the reverse complement.
AACGCCGACTTCCGCACGTCCGCCGGGATGCGGGCGATGTGGACCCGCAGCCCGACGTCGGCCGCGTCCGCAGCTCCGAAGAAGGCAGCCGGCTTGAGGGCGTTGGCCGGCAGCACGTTCTCCTTGCTGCCGACGGTCACGTGGGCGTACCCGTCGGCGATCCGGAAGAACAGCGGCAGCGGCACCGCCGGGATGTCCAGGCTGTAGATCCCGTCGTCCCCTTTCTTCGGCTCCAGGTTGAGCCGGCCGCTCAGCAGGCCGACGACCGCCTTTTCGTCCGCCACGGGGACGAGCAGAACGACCGGGCTGCTGACCACGTCCGGGTTCAGCCCGGCGTACAGGCCGATCGGCTTGGCCGGGTCGATCCCCTCGATCCCCTTCTTCTCGTCGGTCATCGCCTTGACGAACCCGGCCATCTGCTTGGCCGGCTCCGCCTGGTTGACGATCTCGCCCAGGTATTCGGCCTTGGCCAGCAGGTCGTTCACCGACCGCACCCGCAGCTCGACCACCGGCTGGGGCGGGGCGGCCTGGAGGGCCGGCGTCAGGGTCAGGGCGGCGAGCAGTATCAAGCGTCGCATCAACGGCTCCTTGGGTCGGGGACGGCTGTTATACCGGCCAGCCGGCAGTTTTGTTTCCGACTCGCGGGGTCCGTACAACACCCGGACACGGCGAGGAGTGACCATGTCGAAGACCTGGGGCGGGCGGTTCACGGGGTCCACCGACGAGCGGGTGGAGCGGTTCACCGAGTCGATCAGCGTGGACCGCCGGCTGGCCGCCCACGACATCCGGGCCAGCCAGGCCCACGCGAAAATGCTCGCCCGCGTCGGCCTGCTGACCGCCGCCGAAGCCGACCAGATCGTCACCGCCCTGGACGCCATCGGGGCGGACATCGACGCCGGCCGGATGGAGTACCGGGTGTCGCTCGAAGACATCCACACCCACATCGAGCGGGCGCTGATCGAGCGGACCGGGGACGTGGGCCGCAAATTGCACACCGGCCGCAGCCGGAACGACCAGGTCGTGACGGATGTCAAGCTGTGGGTGCGGGACGCCATCGACGAACTGGACGCTCTCTTGCTCGACCTGCAACGGGCGTTCGTCGAGTCCGCCGACCGGGAACGGGGCGTCATCCTGCCCGGGTACACGCACCTCCAGCGGGCGCAGCCGGTCCTCGCCGGGCACTACTTCTTAGCCTACGTCGAGAAGCTGCAACGCGACCGCGACCGGCTGGCCGACTGCCGCAAGCGGGTGAACGTCCTGCCGCTCGGGGCGGCGGCCCTGGCCGGCACGTCACTACCCATTGACCGGGAACACGTCCGGCAGGCACTCGGGTTCGACGCCCTGGCCGCCAACTCGCTCGACGTGTCCAGCGACCGGGACTTCTTAGCCGAGTTCCTGTTCGCCCTGTCGCTGCTCGCCGTCCACCTGAGCGGATGGGCGGAGGAGTGGGTGTTGTGGAGCACCACCGAGTTCAACTTCCTGGTGCTGCCGGACGGGTTCTGCACCGGTTCGAGCATCATGCCGCACAAGAAGAACCCGGACGTGCTCGAACTGACCCGCGGCAAGGCCGGGCGGGTGATCGGGGCGCTGAACGGGGTGCTGGTGCTGCTCAAGGGGCTGCCACTGGCGTACAACCGCGACTTGCAGGAGGACAAGGCACTGCTGTTCGACGCTTACGACACGGTGGCCGGGTGCGTGAGCGTGGCCGCCCCGCTGGTCCGGCAGACCCGGCTCAACCGGGAGGCGATCACTGCGCGATTGGACGCCGGCTTCCTGGACGCGACGACGCTCATGGAGTCGCTGATCGCCCACGGCGTCCCGATGCGGACGGCCCACGAAGCGGTCGGCGGGCTGGTGCGGCGGTGCGAGCAGGAGAAGAAGCGGCTGGCCGACCTGCCGGCCGATGCGTTCGAGGCGGTCTGCCCGGGGCACGGGGCGGCGGTGAAGGCAGTGCTAGGGGTGGGCAACGCCGTGGCCGCGTTCAAGTCCGCCGGCAGCACGGCGCCGAAGTCCGTGGATGAACAGGTGTCGAAGTGGTCGGCCCGGTTGGGCGGTTAGAGCGGTTTGCAGTTGGTTGTAGCGTCGTACCCGGCGTGCCGGAAGTAGTTCCGGCACTCGTCGGCGGAGAAGGCGTCGAGTGATCGGCCGAGGAGCGCCCACAGCCCGTCGATGGCGCGCTCCTCCGCTGCCCGCAGCATCGCCTTCAGCTTGCTGAACGCGTTCTCGATCGGGTTCAGGTCGGGTGAGTAGGCGGGCAGGAACCGCACCTCCGCCCCGACCGCCGCCACCGCCGCCCGCGCCTCCGCCCGCCTGTGGCAGGCCAGGTTGTCCCACACCACCACGTCCCCCGCCCGCAGGGTGGGCACCAGCACCTGCCGCACGTAGGCGACGAAGTGGTCGCCGGTCATGGCCCCGTCGATCACCATCGGGGCGGTCAGCCGGTCGCTCCGCAGGGCGGCCACGAAGGTGGTCGTCTTCCAGTGCGAGTGGGGGCCGGGCACACCACCCGCTCGCCCCTCCGCCCGCGGGCCATCCGCCGGCTCATGGCCGTGCTCGCCCACGTCTCGTCCACGAACACCAGCCGCTCCGGGTCGAGGGCGGTCTGGGCGGTCCGCCAGGCGCGCGGGCGGCGGCTACGTCCGGGCGGTCCTGCTCGGCCGCGCGGACCGACTTTTTTTGAGCGTCAGCCCGAGCCGGGCGATGGCCCGCCAGAGGGTGGCCAGGCTGACCGCCAGGTCGAGCCGGGCCTTCAACTCGGCCAGGGTGGCGTCCGGGTCGGCGGCGATGGCCTGCCGGATGCGGTCCCCGTCGGCCGCCAGTGCTTGCCGCCGGTGCCCCCGCCGCCGCGGGCTCGTCTCCCCGCCGTCCCGGTGCCGCTGGCGGACCCGCCGCACCCACGACGCGCTCACCCCGAACCGCTCGGCCACCGCCGGCGGCGACTGCCCACCCTGAACCGCCGCCAGCACCCGCGACCGCAAGTCCGCCGAGTACGCCCGCATGGCCAACCCTCCGGGATTGGCTCCGTCATACCCGATCCGCCCCGACCGCGCTACAACCAACTGCAAACCGCTCTAGCCGCGAGGCGGAGTAGAAGGATTCGAGCCGCGAGACGCCTCGACCCCGGGGCTGCGAGCCGCGCGAATAGCAGAACCGGCGGGAGGAAGCGACCCCCGGCTACCGGCCAAGCCCGCACCGTAACCCGCTCCTCGCGGCTAACCGGCCGCAGCTCGTATACTGCCCCCGACATTCTTCCCCTACACTCCGGACCGACCGTGGATCACTTCACCTACCGCGACCGCCTGCTGTACTGCGAAGACGTGCCCGTTCCCGAACTGGCCGACAAGTACGGCACTCCGGTGTTCGTGTACAGCCAGGCCACCCTCCTGCACCACCTGCGGGCCATCCAGGAGGCGTTCGCCGAGGCCAAACCGGTCGTCTGCTACTCCGTTAAGACGAACGCCAACCTGAGCATCTGCCGGCTGATGGCCGAGCACGGGGCCGGGTTCGACGTGACCAGCGGCGGGGAGCTGTTCCGGGCGCTCAAGGCCGGGGGCAGCGGCCGCACCATCTTCTTCGCCGGGGTCGGCAAGACCGAGGCGGAGATGCGGTACGGGCTGGAAAGCGGGGTGTTCGCGTTCAACGTCGAGAGCGAGCAGGAGATGGGCGTCCTGGCCGGGGTCGCCCGGTCAATGGGTACGGTCGCCCCGGTCGCCCTGCGGATCAATCCGAACCTGCCGCCCAAGACGCACGCCAAGACGGACACCAGCGTCAAGGGGGTGAAGTTCGGGCTGGACATCGACACCGTGCGGGAGTTCGCCAAGTCACTCGTCGGGAACAAAGACCTGCACCTGAAGGGGCTGCACATGCACCTCGGGTCGCCGATCCTGTCGGCCGACCCGTACCGGGCCGGGGCGGAACTGGCCGTCGGCCTGATCCGCGAGTTCCGGGCGATGGGCCACGACATCCGCTACCTGAACATGGGCGGCGGGTTCGGCATCCACTACCGCAAGCAGGAGGCGCTGCCGGCCACGATGTTCGCCGAGGCGATCCTGCCGGCCGTCCGCGAGACGGGGTGTCAGTTGGTGCTGGAGCCGGGCCGGTTCATCGCCGGGAACGCCGGCATTCTGGTCGGCCGGGTGCAGTTCACCAAGGACAGCGGCGGCAAGCAGTACCTGATCCAGGACGCGGCGATGACCGAACTCATCCGCCCGACCCTGTACGACTCGTTCCACCGCATTTGGCCAGTGAAGGTGCCGGCCGGGGTGCCGGAACGGCCGGACGATTACGAAGTTGACATCCCGGGTACAGTGAAACAGGACGTGGTCGGCCCGGTGTGCGAGTCCGGGGACTTCCTGGCCAAAGGGCGGAACCTGCCGCCGCTCAGCCGGGGCGACCTGCTGGCCGTGTTCAGCGCCGGCGCCTACGGGATGGCGATGGCGTCCAACTACAACAGCCGGTGCCGGGCGGCCGAGGTGCTCGTTACAGGCCGCACCCACTGACTGATCCGACGCCGGGAGCGGTACGAAGACCTGGTGGCGTGCGAAGAAGATTGCATCGGCTAGCCCGGCCGCGCACAATCACATCACCACCTGGGCCGGGTTGCGCACCCGGCCGGGTTCGCCCATTTCCCCTGGACTGCCCCGTCCGGCCGGGATCGACTCTGGGAGGATGCGACCCGTGCGACCCCTTGCCCTGACGGCCGGGCTAGTCATTCTGACGGCCTCCGCCGCCGCCCAGCCGCCGGCTGACGCCCAGCCGAAAACCCCGGTCCAACTGTTCCGCGAGGCCGAGGCGCTGATCGCCGACGGCCGGTTCGACGTGGCCGCCGAACGGCTGAAGGCGTTCCTGGCGGCCAACCCGACGGACGCCGACTACCTGGCCATCACCCGGACGGACCCGGCCGCCATCGCCAAGCTGCGACGGGTGGCGGTGTGGTCGGAGGAGCCGAACGCCCAGGCGGCGGCGGTCAAGGCGGTGAACGACATCCAGGCCAAGGCCGACCAGGCGGCCCGGACGGTCGCCCGGGACGAGGCCCGCATCCGCCAGTTCGTGCAGAATCTGGGGAACATCCGCGAGGAGCGGCTGTTCGCCATCCAGCAGCTGCGGCTGAGCGGGGACGCCGTCGTCCCGGTGATGGTGGACGAGTTGCGGACCAACTCCGACCCGGAAAGCCACGCCGGCATCTACGAGGCGGTAACGGCCCTCGGGGCGGACGTGGTGCCCGGGTTCTTGGCGGCCACCGCCGGGCTGGGGAACGACCTCAAGCTCGGGCTGTTGCGGGCGATCACCAGCCGCCGGGACGCGGTCGATCTTCTGTCCACGGCCGAGACGGACTACACCGCACACCTGTGGCGTTACAGTGCGGGCGTGGGCGAAGGCGACCAGGGGCCGCTCCGGGCGTTCGCCGTGGCCACCCTTGACCGGCTGACTGGCGGACGGTCCGCGAAGGCCAACCCGACCGCTGAGCTGGTGAAAATCGCCGATACCTTTGCCCGGCACAAAGCCCGGTTCCGAAACTCGGAGCCGATACCGCTTTGGACGTGGGATGCCGCGAAGACGAACGTCCAGAAAGTGCCGGTGACGACGAATCAGGCGGAAGAGTACTACGCAGTCCGGGCCGTGAAGTGGGCGCTCGAGCACAGCCCGAACGACCCGGCCGCCCAGGATCTGTTCCTGGCGGTGACGACCGAGCGAGCGGTCGAGCGGTCCGGGCTGCGGGATCTGGCCCAGACCGACCCGACCCTGTATCGGATCCTGGTCGCCGCCCCGACCACCACCCTGGTCGGGCTGCTCGACCAGGCTCTCACCGAGAACCGGACCGCGCTGGCCCTGGGGCTGACCCAGGTGCTGGCCGTGCGGTCCGACCGGGCCGCTACGGTCGGCGTGGCCCCGGGCCAGGCGGGGGTGTTCGTCCGGGCCATCGACTACCCGGACGCCCGCGTGCAGTTGGCGGCGGCGATCGGCCTGATCCGCTCCCCGGGCGGGGCGACCCACGGCAAGTCCGCCCGCGTGGTCGAAGTGCTGCGGCGGGCCGCCGCAGCCGACACAGATCCGACGGCCAAGGTCGGCCGGGCGCTGATCGCCGACCCGATGGACGCCCGGGCGGTGAAGACCACCCGCTACCTGCAAGAGCTGGGGTACGCGACCGAACGATTCCGCTCCGGCCGTGAGCTGCTCCGACGGGTGGACCGGGCGGCGGACTACGACCTCATCGTGTTGGACCGCCACGTCGTCGCGCCGGAACTGCCCGACGTGCTGGCCCAACTGAGGACGTCGGCGAACGCCAGCCGCCGGCCGGTGCTGGTGGTGGCGTCCGCCGACAAGCTGGCCGCCCCGCCGCTCGAACACCTGCTCCTGCGGCTGGCCCTGCTGGTCGCTGCCACCGACCCGACCGGCACCGTCACGCCGCCGTTCCACTTCGACCCGCGGCGGACGGTCGCGGACGAGGCCAAAGAGCGTGAGGACAACCGGGCGAAGCGGGACCGGGAGTTGGCCGAGCTGTTCGCCCAGCGGCTGGCCCGGCTGACCCGGCTGGTCGACGCGGCCCACCTCGGCGAGTCCCGTGACCTGGCCGCCCGCCTCGACCTCCGGTTGCCGCAGCTTACCCTCGCCGCGCTGGCCGCCAAGTTCCCGGTCAGCCCGCAGACCGCGCCGACCACGGCCCAGCGGCTGACGACCTACACAGCGCTCATCCGCAATCAGCCGACCTACGTCGCCGCGATCGACGCCGTCCCGACGGTCGAGTTGGCCCGCATCGTCGAACACCTGGAAACAACGCTGGACGGCAAGCCGGAAGAGCGAGCGGAGTTTGACGGCATGCTCGGCCGGATCGAGCCGGCGGCGCTGGCCATCGCCCCGGACGCCCTCCGCGACCCGGTGCTGGAGGAGAAACTCAGCCGGCTGACCCGTCAGTACGCCGGGGTGACGGTCGTCCCGGAGCCGTTCGCCCTGGGCGGCATCTCCCCTGCCGGGATCGCGTTCGGGTTCCGCAACGACGTCGAGCAGGCCACCGCCACGGCCGCCCAACGGCCGTCGGACCCGGCGGCCCGGAAGCAGATGGCCCGGACGGCGGTCGAGTGGCTCCGGCGGCTGGCTGTCGGGGAAGTCCCCGGCTACGACATCCGCCCGGCCGAACCGGCGCTGCGGCAGGCGCTGAAGGACGATGAGCTGGCCGACCCGGCGTTGGACGCCGTCGCCCGGATCCCGACGGCCGAGGCTCAACAGGATCTTCTGACCGTCGCCGTCGGCGCGCGGCCGGTGCCGCTCCGGACGAAGGCGGCCGTCCTCACAGTGCGGCACATCCAGGGGTACGGCAAGTTCATCCCGGTCAGCCAGGTGGCGGATCTGGCTAACCAGACGGCGAACGAGCCGGTCCCGGAACTCCGGGCGAACTTGCTGACCATCTTCCAACTCATCGCCGGCAAACCCGAAGACCTCGGCCGGCTGATGGCCTCGTACCCGATCCCCCTACCGCAGCCCAAGGCGGCGGAACCGCCGGCCGAGAAGAAGCCGGAAGAAAAGAAACCGGATGAGAAGAAGGGGGACGAGGGTAAAAACTGAGTCGTCCCAGATTCCCACCCGCCCGCCGACATCGGCGGGCGGGGTCGTTTTTCGGCGCAAGTGTAAGACCGCGGGGCATTCCCGGGTATCAGACCAGCCCGCGAGGACTCGGACATGGCCAGCATAACCCGCCGGACCCCGCCGTCGCTCGCGGACCTGACTACCCGTTACTTGGCCCAACAGCCGACCGCGGAAGCGGTTGCGGCGACGGAGTTCGAGCCGCATGAGGTACTCGGCGCCTTCCAGGCGTCGGCCCAACAGACCTGGGCGGACGCGGTTGCCGCATTGAAACTGTGCGGCGTCGAGCCGGAGAAACTGGCTTTGCCGCCGGAGTGGGCTGCGTTCGCTGGCCGAGATCGCAGCCCCGTCGCGCTGCCCTGTGCGGCCGGCTTCGTGCCTCAGTCCGCCCGCGAACTTTCAGCCCTGTTCGCCATCCCCTCGACCCCGCGGCCGGCAGGGCAGGTGGCCGGTTTCGCCGGGTTGCGAGGGTGGCTCCGGGCGGCAGTCCGGTCGAAGTCGCCGACCCTGCTGCTGGTGGCTGCGGGGGTCGCGGCCGGGCTGGGGGATCGCGCCGAGGCCGAAGTGCTGCTGGCGGCTGCCGAGCCGCTGTGCGGCGGAGCCTGGCGGGCGGCCTGGCTGAACCAGCAGGCGGCGGTCGAGTGGGCACTCGGCGGCGAAACCGAAGCCTGGCCGGCGGACGCCGGGCCGGTCGCCGAGTTCAACCGCGGCGTGTCGGCTCTGGCGGCCGGCCGGCCGGCCGACGCGATCTCGTCCCTCCAGGCCGCCGCCGCCGGTCTGCCGGCCGGGTCCGGCTGGCCTCACCTGGCCAACCTGTACCTGACCGCCGCCCGGGCCGGCTACTGACCAGCGATCTGCGGTCCGACCGCAACGGTGATGGTCGCGTAGTGCCGCACGGCCGCATACTTCCGCCCCTGGTGCTCGCCGGGGGCCGGTTCGAGCCAGTACACCCGGGCCGCGTACCGCCCCGGCTTGCTGAACGCCGGGGTGACGCCGTTCGCCCCGGTTTTCACCGTCCGCGGGCGCGGCTCGCCCGGCTCGTACACGGTCACGTCCGCCTGGGCTTGTGGCTTCCCCTTGGCCGAGACGACGAAGGACACCGACCCGCCGGCGGCGACGGGGCGGATGCTGAGGGCTGGCGGGTCTTTGACATCGGCGGTGATCGCCCCCCGGCTGTCTGGGTCGAAGACGGCCCGCGGGTGGTGGACGACCAGTACCGGTTCGACCTGGCCCCGTTTCACCACCCCGATAACGACCGACCCGAACACCTCGGCCGGGTCTTCCGCCTGGCCCGTGGACCGCAGGGTGCCGTCGCCCGTGTCCACCGTCAGGGGTGTTACGCGACCGGACTTGGCCACAGCGCGGAACGACTCGGGGCGGCCGTAGTCCCGGGCGGCGGATGCGTCGGGGGCCGGACCGTCACCGATTACCAGCTTGGCGGCCGCCCCCGCCTCCCCGCCGGGCAAGACGAAGTAGAAGTGCCCGTATGTCGGGCCGCCCAGTCCGGCCAGTAAGCCCAGCACCCACAGGTTGCGCATCGTCCGGCCTCCGTGCATCGAGCGACGCCAGAGTTTGCCACCGAGACGCCCTGTCACGCAACACCAACTGGTTCGCGTCTGGGCCAAGAATTCGCCACCCGGAAGACAGTCCGAAAAGCTGACGGCGTAAGGTGCCCGGACGGAAAAATCGGACAACTGGTCTTTGTACAACTGGCGATCGGAGTCTACTGTAGTGGTGCCCCGTCGGTTGGCGGTTTCGGTGATTGGGCGACGCCGAAGCAGTCACCGGCGGGGCACTTTTTTCAACTCGACCGCTCCAGTCTGTACGACCTTCCAGATTCGTTCGACCGGCCGACCTGGTACAATCCGTATTGGCTTTTTCCGTCCGTGTCGGCCGAGGCGGTGTGATGCCGGACCCCGGGAAGCGATTCCCCTTGGCCCCGTTACTCGCCGCCTACCTGGCAGCCCCCCGCCTACAGACCCGGCGGGACGCGGCGGTCCGGGCGGCAAATCAAACCTGGTTCACCGCTGACGCGCTCGACACGCTGTCGGACGACGACCTCGCTGGTTCCCTACGTGAGTTTTACCTGACGGTCTGTGACCTGCCCTGGCGGCCGGAGCTGGTCACTCGTCAGACGCGGCTGTTGCGGCACGGGTTGACCCACCTCTTCCGGGGCCAGGATCCGTTGCCGGTCAGGCTGGCACGATGCGTTGACCCTCACGGGGCGTATGCCGTCCCCGGACTGGGCGCCAGTTTTTGGGCGGCGGTCGCAAAAGCGATCGACCCGGACCGGTTGCCGGACTGGCACCCCCGCCTGTATGTCGGGCTGGCCCGGTGCGGGCTGACCCCGGCGACCCCGCCGCGAGCCTTCGCCGACCGCTGGGCGGTGGTCGTCCGCGGGTATGAGCAGGTGCTTGCAGCCCATCCCGAGCTGACCGCGTCCGACCTGGACCGGTTCTTCGTCGCGGTGTCTCAGATGGTCGGCCGGGAACTGCCGGCCCGGGAGCCACCGTCGGCGGCCGAGGCGATCACCCGCGGGTTGCGAGAACTGCGGACGTTGGGACCGTTGAAGAAACGGGCGACGGCTTACGCCGCACTCACAGACGCGGTGAACCGAGCGATCAGCGACCGGGTGCCGGAGGCCGTCGTGGCGGCCGTCCGGGCGCTAGTGCGGCCTGAGTCCACGACAGACCTGCAGCCGGAGGAGGTCGGGCCGCTGCTCGATCGCCTGGCTGGTGTGCGATCGGCTGCGGATTTGGGCGCCCTCTCTGCCGACCTGCCGTGGGCCGTCCGGCAGGGCTTTTGGCTCACCGCCGGCGTCCTTCACGCCCGCGCCCCGGCCCGCTTCCCGCTCTGGACGGGGGGCGTCACCTTCGGCCTGGCGGCGCTGGACGACGCCGCCGACCCGGCACTTTCGCCGGTCGAGCAGTACACCCTGTTGTGCGATGTCGCGTCTGCCCTCCGCCAGCGGTTTCGGGTTCACCCGTGCGAGGTGGCCCCGTTGCTCGCCGCCATCGGCGAAGCGGTTCCTCAGCCGCCGCAAGACGACCGGTTCGCCGGCTTCTGCACGGACACGTTCCGCTTCTTGAACGAACTCGGCGAGCACAACGACAGCCGGTGGATGGCCGGCCAGCGGGAGCGTTACCGGTTCGCCGTCCGCGACCCGCTGGTCGAGCTGTGCGCGGCGCTCGCCGACCGGTACGTCCGCCCGGTGCTCGGCGGCGAGTACGGGTGGGAGCTGGAGACTGACCCGCGGCCCGGCCGGGCGGTCAGCAGCGTGAACAAGAACGACTTCGGCCGGTCCGGGCCGTACACCCCGGTGCTGTGGGTGGCGTTCTACCGTAAACGGCTCGGGCACATGCGGGACGACGTGCAACTGTACGTGCGGGTGGCGGCCGGCGGGGTCGGGTACGGGTTCCGGCTCGGCCGGCGGGCGCGGGACGCCGGCCGGCGGCTCCGGGCGACGGTTCAGGAGCACGCCGAGCTGCTGTTCGCCGCCCTCCAGGCGACCGGGGCGGTCGGGGCGTGCGAATTCCGCGCGGCCGCGGACGGCGAGCCGGTCCGGCTGAAGTCGGCGGCCGACCTGCGGGAGTGGGCCGCGGGTAAGGAGCTGGTCGCCGAGCGGCGGCTGCCGCCGGACGCCCCGCTGCTCCGCACCGACGAACTGGTCGGCGAGGTGCTGCTGACGTTCGACCGGCTGGTACCGCTGTGCGCCGCCGCGGTGGAGGACGCCCCGCGGCCGGTTCTCGCCCGCCGGGCCGGGGCGCCGGACGGCCGGCCGGCGTTCGACCGGGCCGCTTTCCGCGACACCACCCTCCTCAGCGACCTGTGGCTCGACCGCACCCTCGACCTGCTGCGGCTCAAGAAGCAGCTCGTCCTGCAGGGGGTGCCGGGGACCGGGAAGACGCACGTCGCCCGCTGCCTGGCCCGGCTGCTCACCGGCGACCGGGCGGACTGCGTCCGGCTGGTGCAGTTCCACCCGGGGTACAGCTACGAGGAGTTCGTCGAGGGCATCCGGCCGAAGAGCGTCGAGGCCGACGGCCGGTCCCACGTCACGTACCCGGTCGAGCCAGGGCTGCTGGCCGGATTCGCCGACCGGGCGGCGAAACACCCGGCCGACCCGCACGTCTTAATCATCGACGAGATCAACCGCGGCAATCTGCCCCGGGTGTTCGGGGAGCTGCTCTACCTGCTGGAGTACCGCGACCAGGAGGTGACGCTGCCGTACTCAAAGGCCCCGTTCCGGCTGCCGAACAACCTGTACCTGGTCGCCACCATGAACCCGGCCGACCGGTCGGCGGCCGGGCTGGACCAGGCGGTCCGGCGGCGGTTCTCGTTCGTGGACATGCCGCCGGACGCGGCCGTGCTGGGCCGGTGGCTGGCCGCCCACCCGCCGGCCGACCCGGACCCGGAGTTCGCCGCCCGGCTGGTGCGGTGGTTCGACGAACTGAACCGTCGGCTGGCCCGCGACCTCGGCCCGGACCGGCAGGTCGGGCACAGCTACTTCCTGGTCCCCGGGCTGACCCGGGACGGCCTGCGGGCGGTGTGGGACCACCACGTCCGGCCGGCCCTGGCCGACGCCTACCCGGGCCGGCCGGAGCGGGTGGCAGCGCTTGACCCGAACCGCCTATTCGACGACAAGCCGAGGCGAGCGGCGGCCGGCCGGGGTGCGATCGTGTAGGGCGGGTCAAGCCGGCTTTGCGGCGCCGACCCGCCGAAGCGGCAACCGCTCCCCGCCTGGACCGGGGGCCACGGCCGGGGGAGGGCGAGGCTCCTGCCGAGCCGGGGAGCCGCGTCCGCAACCGCCGCCCCTGTTCCGGTGACGGCTCCGGGTGTGACTCGGACCCGTTGCCGCTGGCAGGCGGCTCGGCAGGAGCCTCGTCCTCCCCCGGCCCAGCCCACAGCAGACGTCTTTCAGCCCCAGCCCGGGCCGGCGGGTCGGCGCCGCAAAGCCGGCTTGACCCGCCCTACTTTAATTAAGGCTCGCCCATGCCCCTGCTCCCCGGTCGCAAGTGGGTCCGCCGCCTCGCCATCGCGGCCGTCATTCTGGTCGTCGGGGTGGTCGTCGTCCGCACGGTCCTGGTCGGCGGGCTGCAAAGCCGGCTGGCCGGGACGATCGCCCGGATCGAGGCGGACGACCCGGACTGGCGGCTCGATAAGCTGATCGCCGCCCGCAACGCTGCCCTGCCGCCGGACGACCGGAACTCGTTCCCGCTCGCCGCCGGGGTGAAGGCCAAGCTGCCGGCCACGTTCGACGACCGGACGACGCCCCTCTACGAGGCGATGAGTCGGCAGCCGAACGCCCTCCTCCGGCCGGAAGACCTGACCGCCCTCAATAAGCTCCTGGCCGAGTGCGGCCCGGCCCTGGCGGACGCCCGGAAGCTGGCGACAATGCCGGACGGGGGGCAGCCGCTCGTCATCCCGCCGAACCCGATGATGATTAACCTGACCGGGTCGCAGGACGTGCGGCGGGCGGCGGGCCTGTTGCACCTGGACGCCGTGGCCGCCGCGAACGCGAACAAGCCGGCGGACGCGGTACGGAGTGCTCGCGCGCTACTCAACGCCGGCCGGGCCATCGGGGACGAGCCGACCCTGATCAGCCAGCTCGTCCGGGTCGCCTGTGTCGCCGTCGCCGGCCGAACGGTGGCAGAGGTGCTCGGGCTGTGCGAGCCGACCGACACCGACGGACTGGCCGAGTTGCACGCCGAGCTGCTCCGCGAGGCCGACTTCCGCCGGCTGACCGTCGGGTTCCGCGGGGAACGGGCGCTGTCGTTCCAGACGTTCGACTGGATGATGAGCAACGGGCCGGGGGCGCCGGCCCCGACCGGCATCCCGATCCTCGACCCGATCGCCCGGTGGGGGATGCGGACCTACCTGCCGGCCGACCAGCTCCGCTGCCTGGAGCTGATGACCGAGTTCGTCGCGGCGTCCAAGAAGCCGTTCGAGGAGCAGCGGGCGGCGTTAGCGGCCGTCCCCCGGCCGGGGCCGAACGAGTGGCGGTACAACCTGACCCGGATGATGGTGCCGGCGGTCGAGAAGGTGGCCGAAGCCGGGCTGCGGTCCCGCGGCGAGTTGCTGGCGGTCGCGACCGGGGTGGCGGCCGAACGGTACCGGCGGAAGCATGGGGCGTGGCCGGCCTCTCTGGAGGCGCTGGTGCCGGAGTTCCTCCCGGCGGTCCCGCTCGACCCGTTCACCGGCCGGCCGCTCGGGTTCAAACCGTTGCCCGACGGGCTGGTGATCTACACCGTCGGGCCGGACGGCAAGGACGGCGGCGGGCAGGTGCTGGACACCCCGGACGGCCCGCGGGCGACCGACTACGGCATCCGGCTGTGGACCAAGGACCAACGACGCCAGCCGCCGGCCCCCGCTCCCGCCTCCCCTGCCCCGGGCGGGATCGCACCGTAACGGATCACGGTGCGTGTGATCGGGGCATCGTCTCTCATCAGATTGTTGCGCGGCTTGGGGTTATACTGAGGCCCGGTGTTCCTCGCATCCCGAGGCCGTCTGATGCGCCGATTCCTCCGCCGCAAGTGGGTCCGCCGACTGCTCGCGGCCACGGGTCTGGTCGTCGTTCTGGTGCTGGCCGCCCGCCCGATAGCGGACTTCCTGATGCGGGACCGGCTCGCCGCGTTCATCGACAAGATTGAAGCGGACGACCCAGACTGGCGGCTCGACCGGTTGGCTGCCGCCCGTAACGCCGCCTTACCGCCGGACGACCGGAACTCGTTCCCGATTGTGACCGCGGCAGCAGGCAAGTTGCCGCCAACATTCGGCGGCGAGTTCTCGCCCCTGCTCATGGCAGTCGAGAAACGACCTTCAACCCTGTTACGATCTGCTGCTTGCACCGCGCTCGACAGCCTTCTCACCAAGTGTGGTCCGGCGTTGGCTGATGCTCGCAGACTTGCCACCATGCCAGACGGTGGGCAATCACTCATTTTCCCAGACAGCCCTCGATCCGCCACGTTTATCAGTCCAGGGTACTTCCGGCAAGTATGCCACCTCCTCCAGCTCGATGCCTATGCTGCCGCGAACGCGAATCGCCCGGGTGATGCGGTTCAAAGCTTACGTGCGATTCTGAACGTCGGACGGGCGGTCGGTGACGAGCCGTCCTTTGTGAGCCAGCTTCAGCGCGCGACCATCGCATTCGTGGCCGCTCGAGCGGTCGAGTTTGTGATCGCGTTGTGTGAGCCGACCGACACCGACGGGCTGGCCGAGTTGCAGGCTGAGTTGCTCCGTGAGGCCGACTTCCGCCGGCTGACGGTCGGGTTCCGCGGCGAGCGTGCACTGTCGTTCCAGCAGTTCGAGTGGATGAAGGCGAATGGGGTGGTGGCCTCAACTGGCAATGCTCGCATAGACCCTCTGGCCCGGTGGGGGATGCAGGCCCATTTGCCGGCCGACCAACTCCGCACTCTGGAGCTCATGACCGAACTCGTCATTGCGGCGAACAAACCGTTTGACCAGCAAAAGGCAGCGATGGTCGCGGTCCAGCGCCCCGACGCAAACGATTGGCGCTTTTACCTCACCAGATTGTCGCTCGACTTCGTGGACATGTTCACCGACGGCGGATTAAAGTGCCGCAGCCATCTGTTGTCCGTGGCGGCCGGTGTCGCGGCGGAACGGTATCGGCGGAAGCATGGGGCGTGGCCGGCGTCACTCGAGGCGCTGGTGCCGGAGTTCCTGCCGGCCGTGCCGACCGAGCCGTTTAGCGGGAAACCACTCGGGTTCGAGCGACTGCCCGACGGGCTGGCCATCACCCCGACCGGGCCGGACGGCCAGCGGGACTTAGATCACGGGATGCGGCTGTGGGATCCGGACAAGCGACGAAAGCCGCCCAGCGAGGGGAAGCCGTGAACCGGTTCTGGAAGCGGTTGGTGCTCGGCGGGGTCACGTCGTTGGTCCTCCTCCCCGTGCTCGGGCTGCTGATCGAGACGCAGGTGACACGGGTCCGGGGCGAGCGGCGGCTGGCGGCGGCCGTGGCCGCACTCGACGCATCGGACCCGACCTGGCGGATGGACCCGCTGATCGCGGCCAGAAACCACGACCTACCGATACCCGACGAAAACGCCGCCGAGGTCGCCCTGAAGGCGACGACCCACATCCCGGCGAGCTACAAGGAGTGGGGCAAGGATGTCCTGGCGAGGGGGGAGCTGGCCGACGCCCTCCCTCACCTGCCGGACGAGTCGAGCGTGTGCGGGGCAATGGCCGTCATCGCCGACTGCGGTGACGCTCTGGCCCTGGCGCGAACCGTTCACAAGTACCCGCGGGGCGGCTTCCGTGTGGTGTTCGCCACCCCGAACCCGTACGCCACGCTGATCCCACACATCCAGGAGATGCGAGAAGCCGCCACGCTGCTCGACGTGGACGCGCTGGTGCTCGCCTACCAGGGCCACGGGGACGCGGCGATCCGGTCGGCCCACGCCATCGTCGGGGTTGCCCGCTCGATCGGCGACGACCCGTTCCTGATCGCCCAACTGGTGCGGATCGCCGCCGGCGTGGTGGCCCGGAACGCGGCCGAGCGGACCCTCGCCTGGTGCGAGCCGAAGGCGGGGCTGGCCGAGCTGCAGACGGCGTTCCTGGAGGAAGCGGCGGCCAACCGGATGACCCCCGGGTTGAAAGGGGAGCGGGCGGCCAGCTTCATGGTGCTTCAGGCGGTGGACGCCGGGCTGGTCGGCCTGAACGAGCTCGAAGGCGGGCCGTCCCGCAGCCGCACCTACCTCGATCGGGCCGGGGTGTTCGCCCTCCGCAAGTACATCCCCGGCCAGCAGGCGGACCTGCTCGACCTGTTCGACAAGTACCTTCAGGCTGACCGGCTTTCCGGCCCGGCCCGGCGGGCGGCGGTCGACGCCATCGCCCTGCCGCCGCGGAGCCTGGCCACCACGTTCGTCTACCTGCTGTTCCCCGCCATCCAGAAGGTGATCGAGGCGGACGACCGGGCGCGGGCGTCCCTGGGGGCGGCGGCCGTCGGCATCGCCTGCGAGCGGTATCGGCAGCGGTTCGGGCGGTGGCCGACGACCCTGGCTGCGATTCCGAAGGACATCCTGACGACGGTCCCCGACGACACGTACACCGGCGGGCCGCTGCGGTACGCCGTCTTCCCGGACGGGGTGGCCGTGTACGCCGCCGGACCGGACAAGACCGACGACGGCGGGAAGATGCTGGACCAGTCCGGCAAGCCGGGCACCGACCTCGGATTCCGGCTGTGGAACCCGGACAAACGCCGACAGCCGCCGAAGCCGAAACCGCCTGAAGACGGCGATGCGAACGGTCCAGCCGATGACGGGCCGGGGGCGGGGCCGTGACCGGCAATGGGCGGACGGTCCGGCTGGTCGAGCGGCGGACGGCCGTTCGCCGTCTGCCACGGGCGGACGTCACCGATCTGCTGACACGCTTCCGCCACGTCGTCGAGGTCACTCCGGACGCCGCCCCGGGGCGGTATCGGCTGACCGCCCGCGGCTGGGTCGGCTCGTTCCGCACTGCGAACCGGGTCTGGGAGGTTCGCCCCAAGGCGGGGTGGGAACAGCTCGCCTTCCTGGACCGATTCGACGGTAGTTCCGTAGGATCAGCAGCCCGCGACATGATCGACGGCCCGACCGGGCTGCTCTCGTTCTTCGCTACCCGGCTGGCAGTGCTGATGGCCGACCGGGCGGCAGCGGGGCTGGTCCGCGGGTACTCCAGTCGGTCGGAGTGGGCGACCACCCTCCGCGGACGTCTCGACCTGGCCGAACTCGCCCGCGCCCCATCCGCCCCGCCGGGCCAGCTACCGGTGGAGTACGACGACTTCACCGCGGACGTGCCGTGGAACCAGTACCCGCTCACGGTCGCACGAACCCTGCTCGCCCGGCCCGGCCTCCAGCCGACCGCACGGGCCGCCCTCTCCGCGGCGGCCGACTCGTTCGGCGGGGTGAACGGTCTGGAGGCAGGTAGCCCCGATCTACCGAACGACCCGCGGTTGGCGGCGTACCGCGATCTGTTCGACTGGTGCCGGCTGATCTCCGCCACTTCCGCAGGTGCCGCCGGGGCCAACCAGCCGTTCCTCATCAACCTGGAACACCTGTTCCAAACGCACGTCGAACGCCTGCTTCGCACCTCCCCCCGAGCCGCGACCCACTGGTCGGTCCAGGCACAACGTCCGCTGCTCATGAAGGCGTGCGACGGCCGTGGCCCGGACCTCACCCTGATCCCGGACCTCGTCGTGTACGGGTTGGACAACGAGCCGGTCGGGGCGTGGGACGTCAAGTGGAAGCCCCTGCGGCCCGGCGGTCCGGACCCGGCAGACGTCCAGCAGGTGCTCGGGTACGCGACCGCCGTCGGGGCGGGGGTGGCCGGGCTGATCTACCCCGGTCGACGGTTCACGGTCCGACGGTACGCCACCCCGGGCGAGCGTGTCCGGCTCTATCTCGTCACGCACCGGACCGCCGGCGAACCCGTCCAACTCCGTGTCTCAGCAGACCGGCTGGCCCGCCTGATCCTCCGGGACCGACACTGCGACGGGGCCGGACGTGCGTGAGGGGCGGATGAAACCGGGACAATTGGACACGGTCGCAGACTTGCTTGGCGGAATTCTTGCGGGGTATGATACAGATGTGCTCGAACCTGCCGTTCCGCCCGCGCGTCATGTTCCGACGACCCGCCCGCCGGTAACCCCGGTACGGGCCGGGTGTTCCCGTACCGGAAAGGCCGCACCCCTATGAATGTCGGTCAGTACACCCCGCTGGACGCGAGCGTGCTGGTGCTGAACAAGCTGTTCATGGCCGTCCACGTGATCAGCGTCCGCCGGGCGTTCGGCCTGCTTTGCAAAGACTTGGCCGAGGTGGTGGCCGACGAGGACGGCACCTTCGCCACCTACGATTTCGAGTCGTGGGCCGAGCTGAGCGCCTACCGGGCGAAGCACTTCCGGCACGAGGACGACGACTGGGTGCGGACCCCGACGGCGGAGATCCAGGCGCCGCGGGTGATCCGGCTGACCGGGTACGACAAGGTGCCCCGGCAGACGGTCAAGTTCAACCGCCGGAACATCTTCGCCCGGGACCACAACCAGTGCCAGTACTGCGGGCGGAAGTTCGTCACCAGCGAGCTGTCCCTGGACCACGTGATCCCGCGGAGCCAGGGCGGGCAGACGACCTGGGACAACATCGTCTGTGCTTGCGTGGACTGCAACGTCCGCAAGGGCGGGCGGACCCCGCGGCAGGCGAACATGACGCTGATCCGCAAGCCGGAGAAGCCGAAGCGGAGCCCGGTGCTGAACCTGAAGTTGACCCAGAAGAAGTACCAGTCCTGGCAGTCGTTCCTGGACGCCGCGTACTGGTCGGTCGAGCTGAAGTGAGTTTGTAGGGCGGTGCCGAGTCTGCGAGGCCCGCCGGCGTGGCAGCGCTTCTGGCCACGCCGGCGGGCCTCGCAGACTCGGCACCGCCCTACGTCAAGTCGTATCCAGTTTTGCGTAGGGCAGGTCGAGGAGGCTTTGCGACGAGGCCTGCCGGACAGCGCGGCTCGGCAGGCCTCGTCGCAAAGCCTCCTCGACCCGCCCTACATCAGATTGCATCCAGTGTATCCAGCCACACCTTGAGCGCCTCGACCGTCGCCGCGTCCAGCTCGCTCGGGCCGGCGGCCGGCATCTCGCGGTAGAACACCGGGAACCCCTTCTCCGCCAGCTTCCGCTTCCCCTCCTCGATGTTCGCCAATCGAGGGTCTTTCTTGCCGGCGGCGAGGAAGAACGCCAGCGGCCGGGTCAGGTCCGGGTCGCGAGGCTGGGTGGTGAGCGGCGCCCCGCCGACCGCGACCCCGCGGACGAAGTCCCGGGCGGCGAACCCGAGGTAGTAGGCCATCGGCCCGCCGGTGCCGAGGCCGTGGGCGACCACCCGGCGGGGGTCGATCTGATACTCGTCGGCCAGCCGGCGGATGTCCGTCAGCGCCTCCTCGGCCTCGCTTGCCAGCCAGCCTTCGGGGCTTTTCGACACTGGCCCGGCCAGGATCAAGTGCCGCTCGGCACAATACTCCTTCCACGCCTTCACCACGTCATTCGCGTCCCGCCCGCCGCGACCGGCCGGGTGCAGCCAGACCAGCAGCCCCTGGGACACCTTCGGGTCGTAGTTGTCCGGCACGTACACCCAGTACTCCCGGCCGAGGGTCGGGTTCGTGCGGCGGAGCAGCCCGGTTTCGGGCTTCGGCTTTTTCTCCGCAGGGGCGGCCGGCGGCTTCGCCCCCTTCCGGGACGACGGCAGCGGGGCGTCGGCGATCGGCTTTTCCGGCGGGTCAGCCAGAGCGACGGTCATCGACTCCGTCTTGCCGCCGTCCTTCCGCTTCACCGTCAGCCTGACGCTCTGCCCGGCCGGCACCCGGGCGATGATCGCCGCCAGCCGGTCACGGGTGAGAGGCGGGCCGGCCTTCGCCTTGGGAGCGTCTGGTGTCGTGGTCGCCGGGCCGATCAGGAGGATACGGTCGCCGGCTTTGACCCCGGCTTTGGCCGCCGGCGAGTCGGGGACAACCGCCCGCACCTGCACTCCCGGCTCCGGGTCATCCCGCAGCGGCAGGACGCCGAGGAACCGCGGGCGGGCAGCGGGGCTGTCGCCGGCCAGTGTCAGCTTGTCGAACGTCTGCTCCTTGCCGTCCCGGCGGACCGTGACCGACACCGTGTCCCCTTCGTACCGCGGGCCGAGCAGGTGGTGCAGTTGCGACAGGTGGGCGACCGGGTGGCCGTCGATTGCGGTCAGCACGTCGCCGGTCTTGGCCCCCGCTTTGGCCAGCGGCCCGTCGGGGGCGACGGTGCCGACCGTGACCGGCACGTTGTACTCGGCGTCCGGCTTCTCCGGTGCGAACCCGAGCCGGCCGGGGTGAAGGTCTTTGCCGGTCTTGAGCCGCGGCAAGGCGGCGAACACGTCCTCCAGCGGGACGGCGAACCCGATCCCGGAGTCGTACCACTCGACCCCGGCCGTGTCCCCGGTGGCGTCCGGGGAGAGCGGCACGAGCACCCCAAACACCCGGCCGTCCACCGCCACCAGCGGGCCGCCGTAGTTGACCGGGGACACCTTGGCGTCCGTCTGGACCGCCCGCCCCCACACCCGGCCGAGCGCCCCGACGATGCCGACGCTGACCGACGGCGGGCGGGCCGTGTCCGGGTCGAGCGTCCGGCCGAGGGCCGCCGCCCACTGGCCGACCTTGATCTCCGCCTTCGGCACCGCGGCCGGCACGGTCAGCCCGGACGCTTCGACTTTCAACAGGGTGAGCATCCGGGCGGTGTCGGAGGCGACCCGCTTGGCGACCAGCCGTGGGCGGCCGGGGACGGTGACGAAGATGTCCGACGGGTTGTCGGCAAAGTTGAAGCTGCTGGTGACGACGTACCCGTCCGGGGAAACGACGAGGCCGGTGGTCGGCCCGCTCCCCCGGCGGACGCCCGCGTCCCCGGCGACCCCTCGACCGCCGGCCGTCTCGATCCGTACCACCATCGGGGCGACCGAAGTGACTGCAGACTTGATGGCCCGCTCGGTCGCCTCGTTCGGCTCTTGGCCGTGGGCGGAGGGGAGAGGGACACACAAGACCGCGATGAACAGTAGGCGGGGCATCGGGGAACCTGAACTGTGACGGTGTGATCGTCTGTTCTTGTTCCCCCTCTCCGCTTCGGGGAGGGGGTTGGGGGGAGGGGTTGAGCCTGCCACCCGTTCCAGCGATTTCGAAGTCGCAGCGTCGGGTCGGAGTCGTGACCCCTCCCCCCCCCCCGCCCCGGGGAGGGGGGCAAATCCAAAAGCATAGGGCTGCATCTGCCTTACTTCTTGGCCTTTGGCGGCTCGGCGAGGGTCAGCTCGACCGTGTGCAGTCCACCCCCGCGCCGCACTTCGAGCCGCAGCGTCTGCCCCGGGGTGGCCCGGCGGATCAATGCCTGGAACGCGGACACGCTCGGCACCGGCTCGCCGTCCACGAAGCTGATGAGGTCGTCCGCCCGCAACCCGGCTTTCGCGGCGGGCGAGTTCGGCCGCAAGTCCTCCACGAACGGCGGGGTGCGGGCCAGCACGTTCGGCACGAACACGATCCCGTGATACCCGCCTCCGGCCGTGGCCGTCGCCTCCTTCCGCACCGGCTTGTACTTGCCGGCCACCGCCGCCTCGACGAACTTCGGGACGCTGACCGTGACCGGCTTGCCCCCCTCTGTGACCGTAACGGTGGCGTTCACCGGGATGGCGTAGTTCACCCACGTCTCGGACAGGGTGTTCTTCAGCTCCCGGCCGATCAGCCCGAGCAGGTTCCCCTTCAGGTCGGTCAGCGCCCCGCCGGCCGCCCCGGGGTTGTTGGTGATGGCGTCGATCAGGTAAGCCTCCCCGGTGTACGGGAAGTCGAACACCCCGCGGCGGCCGGTCAACTTCGTCACCGCCGCGATCACGCCTCGCTGCACAGTCACCGGCTCGTCCCGCATGGCGATCTCGAACATGTTGCCGAACCCGAGCACCCAGTCGCCGGGGGACGCGGGTGGGCGCTTCGCCGCTTCGGCCAGGTCGAAGTGTGGCAGGTTCAGCCCGGTCGGCTCGCCGGCCGGCTTGCCCGGGACGACGATCTTGAGCAGCGCGACATCGAGCAGCGGCTCGGCGGCGACGACGACCGCCTTCATCCGCCGGCCGTCCCACAAGTGGGCAACCAGGTCGGACGTGTCGAGCATCAGGCTGGCGGCGGTGAGGACGTGCCCGTCCGGCGACACCGTCACCCCGACCCCGTAACTGACCACCCCGCGGAACCCGCCGGCCCCGAACAGCTTGACCAGCTTCGGGGCGACCTGCTCGGCAACCGGGGTGAACGGGTCGGACGCGACCGCCGGGCCGGCCGTGGCGAACAGCACTGCGAGACACGCGAGACAGGGAAAGCGCATCAGTTTAGCGGTTTGGTCCCCTCCCCCCTTGCGGGGGAGGGGTAGGGTGGGGGGTGAGGACTGCTCGCCGCTCCGGAGACGTCGAATAGGCAGGCGGTCGTGACCCCCCACCCTAACCCTCCCCCACTTGGCGGGGAGGGGACCAAACATCCCGAGCTACCGAAGCAGGTCATGGTTTGGCGGCCGTTGCCGGCCCGAAGGTGTAGGTCTTGACGGTCAGCACCGCGTACTTGCGGTCGCCGGTGCGGACCTCGATCCGGTGCGGCAGTCGGCGACCGCCCGCGTCTTTGTAGCTGGCGAAGTACAGCTCACACGGGTCCTCGTCCTTGCTCACCGTCGCCTCGCAGCCGATCAGTTGCCGGGTGCCGCGGTCGAAGAACCAGACCGACTCGAACGGCCCGTGCTTGGTCCGCAGCGTCTCGCACTCGACCCGGCTGCCGATGTCCTCGGTCGGGTAAGCCGGCTCGAACCCGCCGTGGGAGAACCCGGCCTCGAACCCCTTCTCCCCGAGGCCGGCCAGCCGACGATACTGGACCAACGCCGTCAGCAGCCCGCCGCTACCGGTCGGCAGTTGCAACTCGCCGAGCGGGGCGTCCGGCTTGAGCGGCTTGACCGCGTCCTCTATGCCGCTGCGAGCCAGCTTCGCCTCGGTCAGCCCGTCGGCCGCCTCGCCGATGGTCAGCTTGAAGTCCCCCTGCCGGTCGGCCAGCTTGACCGACCCCTCGACCGTCCATGCCCCGGTCAGCCCGGCCGGGTCGCCGGTCGCTTTGCGGAACTCGGACATCACCCGGTCGCGCTCGAGCTTGTTGAAGTGGGCGTTGGCGAACCCCGACTTCGGCTCGAGCAGCTTGGCCGCCGGCGACTTCTTGGCGTCTGTCGGCAGGTCGATGTCGTCTTTGTCCTTCTTCTTCGGCCCCTTCTTCGGCCGGCGGTCCGGCTCGTCGATCGGCGTGTCGAGGTTGCCCATCAGCCGGACGAGCACCTCCTTGCGGTCGCCGCCGCGGCGGTAGACGAGCGGCAGCCGCCACCCCTTCGGGTAGATGCCGAGCACGTTCTTGTAGTGGTTGGTGCTGGTCAGCGGCCGGCCCGCGAAGCTGAGCAGTTGGTCCCCCGGCCGTACCCCCCGGCGGTAGGCGTCCGAGTCCTCCAGCACCTGGCGAACGGTCAGCCGGGCCAGGTCGCCGTCCTCGCTGTCGGTGGTGACGACCGCCCCGAGTGTGGCGTGGTCGGCGGCCAGTCCGGCCCGCAGGTGGCCGAGGAAGTGCTTGATCTGATTGATCGAGATCGCGAACCCGGCCCCGCTGTTGATCCGCATCCGCTTGTCGAACTGGCCGCGGCCGTTGATCCCGATCAGCTCGCCTTTGAGGTTGAACAGCGGGCCGCCGCTGTTGCCCGGGTTGATCGACGTGTCCACCTGGAGGCAGTCGGTGTACTCCAGGATGCCGGCGGCGGCCGGCGGCTGATACCGGTGGGTGCCGCTGACGAGACCAAACGTGACCGACGGGGTGAAGTCCCGGGCCAGGCCGAACGGGTTGCCCATCGCCAAGGACCACTCGCCCGGCTTGACCGCGTCGCTGTCCCCGAGCGGGGCGAACGGGAACGGCTTGCCCGGCTCCCGCGGCAGCAGCTTCACCAAGGCCACGTCCCCGACCACGTCGGTGCCGACGAGAACAGCGTCGTACAGCAGCCCGTCCGGCAGCCCGCACTGCATGACCGGGCCGGTGTCGTCGACCACGTGGAAGTTGGTCAGGGCGTACCCGTCGGAGTCGATCAGCACCCCGGATCCGGACGCGTCACCGCCGTATTTACACACCGCCACCACCGCCGGCCGGACCTTGTCGATGACCGCCACCCGGGCCGCCTCGGCCGAGCGGACCACCGGGTCCACCGGGTCGGCAGCCACCGCGGCGGCGAGGGTCAGGAGCGGGGCGAGTAGAAGGTGGCGGGGCACGGGCAGGGGTTCCTCACTATGGCGGATGGCTTCTGGTAGGGTGCGTTGAGGCTTTGCGAAACGCACCGCCGGGACTTCACCCCTCGGGCACCACCACTGCAGGGCCGGTGCGTTTCGTCGCGAGGCCGCCTCAACGCACCCTACAGGAAAACCGGTCGGCCGTAGGGCGGGTCGAGGAGGCTCTGCGACGATCCCGCCTGCCGTCTGGGGCGCCCGGCAGGCCTCGTCGCAGAGCCTCCTCGACCCGCCCTACTTCAGCAGGCGGGCGTCGCCGAAGCAGACCTGGTTGCCGAGCAGCGGTGGCCCCTCGACCACGATCCGTAGCGCCTTCGCGTCCTTCACGCTGACGCTCAGTTCCTTCGGCGGGTCGGCCTTGGTCAGCGTCGCCGAGAACACCGGCCTGCCGTCCACCTCGATGCGGACGGCCAGGTTGGCGTACTCGGCCCGGGCCAGTTCGTGCAGCCCGACGGTCGCCCGGAACTCGCGGTAGCCGGCGTCCAGCGGGACAGCCACGGTCGCCTGCGGCGGCACGGCGATCCCCTTGGCGAACCGCTTCCCGGCCATCTGGATCGGGCCGAACCGGGCGTGATCGACGGACCGGTCCTTCCCAACCTTCGGCTGGTACGCCGCCCATTCCCCACGGGGGCCGTCCGCCTCGGTCGGCGGCGGCAGGTCGGCGGTGAACGCCAGGTCGGACAGATACGTCAGGTTCCCCTGGGTGAAGTCGAGCTTGGCGACCGGGGCGAGCGTCTTGTACGTCACCACCGCCCCGGCAACGGTCGCCACCTTCAGCCCCGGCCCAGCGACCTCGACCGACTTGGCGAACCAGACGTTGCCGAACACGTCCAGCACCTTGCACAGCGTCGGCGGGACGGCGTCCGTGGCCGGCTGGTTGAACAGCAGGCCCCCGGTCGCCCGGGTGAGCGGCAGGTTCGATCGCTGGCCGTCTTCTCGCTCGAACGTCACCCGGTCCCCGGCCGCGGACCCTTCGATCAGGGTGCCGGTGAGCGGGGTCAGCCCGCCGGCCGACTGGCGGATGACGAACGCATCCCGCTTGCCCCGGGCGGCGACCAGCTTCTTCCAGTCGTCGCGGGCCTTCGGGTCGTGGGCGTTCCGCATGAGCCAAAACACGGCCGACAACGGCAGTTCGACCGCCGGCGGGTCGGCGCCGCTTGGCGGCTCGACCTCGACCTTCTTCCCTTTGATGCGAACCGTTGCGGCCCGGACGACCGACCCGTCGGTCAGTTCCAGCTCGTCAAACTTGGCGTCGGCGGCCGGCGGCGGCAGGTCGCGGAGTTCGACGGCCGCGAGCTGCTTGAGCGGGACGACCGCCTTGCCGCCGTCCTTGCCCTGGAAAGTGACGGCGTCCGGACCGACGGCGGCAATGGTACCGGCCGACCGCTTGCCGTCGAGCGTCACCCAGTCGCCCGCCGCGACCGGCAAGGTGACGACCAGGAACGCGACGAGGCCGATTCCATTCGCCAGTCGTCGGTGGTATCCGGTCCGGAGCCGCGGAGCGGCGGCGGATGCGCAGCCAGGGGCGCCAGCCCCTGGGTTTCGGGGCTGGCGCTGTCGCCCCTCGGGGCTACGAATGTGGGTCGCCGGCCTACCAGGGGCTGGCGCCCTGGCTGCGCATCCGCCGCCGCTCCGCGGCTCCGGACCGGCTCGGGATACGTCCGTCTCGCGTCACTGCTTAAACCCGTTCAGCCGGTTGAGGGATCGGAAGTACTCCTCGATCAGCGGCTTGTACTTCGGCGGCAGGTCGCGGGTGATGTCCTGCACCACCTTCTTCCGCTCCGCCTCCGGCAGCTTGCCCCAGTTCTCCTCGTAGTGCCGCAACTGCTTCTCGTCGACGACCCCCTTCCCGCTCACCCCGCCGGGCCGGCTGTCGTCCATCGGGTTGGCCGGCCGCTGGGCCGCCTGGCCCGGACCCGGGGGGCCGCCGGCCGGGCACTGACCGTCGTTCGGCTTGCCCTGCCCGCCCTCCCCCTGGGCCTGCATCTGCTGCTGTTGCTGCTGCTTGAGCTGGTTCTCGATCTTTTTGATTTGCTCGTCCAGCCGGAAGACGATCTTCTTCTGAATCTCCTGGGTCTTCGGCCCGCCGCGGGTCAGGTCGAGCCGGCGGCCGCTGTTGTCCATCAGCCGGCCGATGTTGGCCAGGTCTTTGGCGTCCTTCGACCACCCCTGCAGGTCGGCGAACAGGAGCGTCCCCGTCACCCGGTAGCGGTCCGGCGGGTCGGCCACGTCTTCGAGAAGCCGGCCGAGGGACACGACCGCGGCGTCCCGGAGCATGAGGGCGTGCTCGGCCGCCCCCTTGTGGAAGTAGAACCCGGCCGGGTCGGCGAGCAGTTCCGGCGTCACCCCTTTTAGCGCCTCTAGCCCCTCCTCGTACACCCGCTTGCCGGCCAGCGCCTTCGCATACGCGGCGGCCAGGTTCGCCCGGGCGAACGGGTCGAGGGACTTGTCTTGAAGGACCGCCGGGACCGCGGTCGGCGGGGCGGCGTCCGGGTCGCGGGCGTCGGCCAGCACCGCGGCGACCTCGGGCTTGCCGAGTAGGAGCGAGTCCAACACCCGGTCGGCCACCGTGCGGTCGGTCTTCCAGATAGCGTCGAATTTGGCCCGGTCGAGCTTGTCGACCGCCTTCAACCATGCCTCGGCCCTAGCCTTGGCGGCGTCGGCCGGCATGGCCCGGAGGGTGCCGAACGAGTACGCCGGCGGGGCCGGGTCGGCGGCGGGGGCAACGGAGCCGGCCGCGGGGGCAACGGAGCCGGCCGCGACGGCGGCCGCAGCCAGCCAGGAACGAGCGGTCACGGGCGTCCTCCGGTATCTCTGTCTGGTGGGGCAGGCATTTCTGCCTGCCCGGTTTTGAAGTCGGGCAGGCAGAAATGCCTGCCCCACCAACCCAAAATCGTTCCCCGACCAAGTACTACTTGTTCGCCCCGGTGGCGATGGCGTTCAACATCTCCTCGATCTTCGCCTGCCGGGCGGCCAGGGTCCGCAACTCGGCCTGCACCTGTGGGTCGGCCGCCTGCTCCCCGGGCGACTTCGCTCCGTACATCTTGGTGCGGTCGTTCACCTGAGTCTGGAGCGTGCGGATCAGCTTCAGCTCGGCCAGCAGGTTCACCAGCTCACGGTTCGGCGGCGGGCCGTTGTTCTGGTTTTGTTGCTGTTGCTGCTGTTGTTGCTGCTGCATGTCCTGCTTCTGCTTGGCCAGCGCCTTGGTCATCTCGTCCAGCATGGCGATGATGTTCGCCTCGATCTGCTGGGTGTCGGCGTCGACGTTCGCGCCGCCCAGCCGTCGCTCGACAGCGATCATGTCCTCGCGGACCTCCTCCAGCACCCGGCCGAAGGCGACCGCGGAGCCTTCGCTCTGGATCAGCTTGAGGGCGGTGTCCGCCTCGGTGACGATCTTCCGCTCCTCGTCCGACTGCTGCTGGGCCTTCTGGATGTCGGCGGTGGACTTCTGCCCGCCCTTGCGGACGGCGGCGTCGATCTCCTGGGTGGCGGCGTACACCCGCCGCTGCATCTCCAGCATCCGGGCACACCGGGCCTCCAGCCCGGCGAGCAGCTTGACCGCCTCCTGCTCCCGCAGCTGCTTGAGCCGCTTTTCGAGCTCCTGGATCGCCTTGTTCAGCTCGTCGATGGCCTGGTCGGCGTTCTTGCCGGCGTTCGGCCGGTCCTTCTTTTCGAGGTTCTTCTCGGCCGCCTTCTGGTGCGGGTACGCCTCCTGAATGTACTTTCGGCCGGGGAGTTGGTCCGGCTGCTGCTGCTGTTGGCCAGGCTGCCGAGGCTGGGGCGCTTGTTGCGGGTCGGACTGCTGCGGGTCTCCCATCGGCGACTGCTGGCCGTCCTTCTTCCCCTTCGGCGAGCTGTCGGACGACTTCTCGCCGCCCTTCGGACTCTCCTTCCCCTTGCCCTCCGACCCGTCTTTCGGCTCACCACTCTTCGACTTCTCGCCGGCTTTCGGGTCGCCGGACTGCTTGCCACCCTCTTTCGCGTCGGACTTGCCGTCCTTTTTCTCGCCAGACTTTCCGCTCTCGCCCCCCTTCGGGTCGGTCTTCTTGCCGGACGGGTCGCCCGCCTTGTCCTTCCCCTCGCCGCCTTTGCCGTCCTTCGACTTCTCGCCGGGCTTGTCCGCGTCCTTCCCCTTCTCCCCGCCTTTGCTGCCGTCCTTCGACTTGGCGTCCTTCGAGTCACCGCCCTTCCCGTCTTTGCCGTCCTTCGACTTCGGGTCGGTCGGGTCGCCGGCTTTGCCATCCTTGCCCTCTTTGGGGTCGGTGGCGCTCTTGTCGCGGGACTGCTTGTCGGACGGGTCGCCGCCCTTCTTTGGACCGGTCATCCGGTCGGCCAGGTCTTTGGTTCGCTCGGCCAGGTCGCGCTGGCTCTTGGCGATGACCGCGGTGTCCCCCTTCTGGGCGTCGGTCAGCGCCCGGATGGACTCCTGGGTCCGGCGGATCGCCCGGGCCTCCTTGAGCGCCTCCTCGAGCCGGGCGATCTCGGCTTTCAACCGGGCCTGCTCGTCGTCCGTCATCAGCACGGCCAGCATGTCCTGGATGGCCTTGGACAGTTGGGCGTCCTGGGCCACCATCCGCTGCAAGTCCTGGACGTTCTCGCCCCCCTTGGCCATCTCCCCGACCAGGGTTTTGAACTGGCCGTCGATGTTCTCCCGGGCGGCCAGGTCGAGGGCGGCCAGGATCACCTTGGCCCGCTGCTTCTCGGCCGGGTTGTCGCTGGCGTCGAGCCGCTGGGCCAGGGCGAGCAGCTTCTTCTGGAGGGAGCGGAACCGGTCGGCGTTCTGCTGCTGGCGGGTGCGGAGGTCGGCCGGGGCGGTCGGGTCGGCCGGCGGCTGGGCAACGACGACCGCGGCCAGGGTCAGGAACCCGACCGCCGCCAGCCCGGTGATCCGTCGTGCCCGCATGGCCGATCCCTCCTCGGACGTGAGGAAGCCTACCCCATTGTGACGACCGACAAGCGGGAATCCAACCGCGAACCGCCGCCGTGGTCGGTTGTTACTTCACCGTGACCGTCACCGTCACCGGCTCGCCGACGCTCGGGACCACCTTCACCGTAAACGTCCCTGCGGTCGCCCCGGCGGCCAGCTCGTACTCCACCTCGGTCCGGTCGTCCTTCACCACGAACTCGGGCGGGGCGGTCAGCCCGCTGCCGGCCGGCACCTCCACCCGCACCTTGATCTCGCCCTGGTCGAATACGTTCCAGTCGATCGGGTGGCGGACCGTCTTCCGCATGTTGCGGGCCAACTCCACCGGCGGGCCGGCGGTGATCTTCGGGGCGAACAGCGACTTCACCATCCGCTCCAGCAACCGCTTGCGGGCGGCAGCGGTGTCGTCCTGGTCCCGCTTGATCGCCTGCCCCTCGGCGAGCAGTGCCTTCTCGTCCAGGCTTTCGCCGAACTGCCGACGGACCACCTCCAGCTTGGCCAATAGCGCCGCCACGGCGTTACGTGCGAGCGGGATCGACGGGTCGTCCGGCCGGCGGCCCGGGGCGAGCGAGTCGCGGACCCCGGCCAGCGCGTCCTCGGCCGCCTTCAGCTCGCCGGCCAAGATGGCGTCCAAGGGGGCCAGTACCGCAGTCGTGTATCGCCTGCCCACCCGGCTGACCGGTCGCCCGGTCTGCGGGTCCGGCTCCAGCCCGCACCGGTTGACTTCGACCTCACGCCGCAGCCGGGTGAACCCCTCGACCACCCGGCCGATCACCTCGCGGGTTTTGCTCAGGTCGAGCAGGATGTCGTCCGCCCGCACCTGGGCGACCCGCAGCACGTCGACCGGTGGATCGGGCGAAAGCAGCCGGTCGGCCTGCTGGCCGAGCTTCGTCTCCGCGTCCTTCACCCGACGGATGGCGTCATCGAACAGGTTCACCTGCCCCTGCTCATCCTTGCCGACCGCGGCCAACAGGTCCGCCTCGGACACCACCGCCAGCCGAACCGGGTCCGACCGCCCCTCCCGCGGGCCGGTCTCGACGTTCGCGTCCGCCGCAACCAACTCCAGCTCGATCAGGTAGCTCGGCTGCTCGGCGGCCAGGTCGGTGACGGCGAGCGGCTGCACTAGCCGCCCGGCCCGCTCCGCCTGGGTCCGCAGGACGGCGTCCGCGTCGATCAGGTCGAACCCGTCCACGTCCGGGTTGAACCCGACCTCCCGGACCAGCCGGCCGGCCGGCGGCTCCGGGTCGGCGAGCGGGGTGGCCAGCTTGCCGCGGACGACGGCCGGGGTGTCCCGGGTCAGCCCGTCGGCCGCCCGGACGAACGGGGTCAGGGCCAGCCGGCCGGACTGTCGGGGGCCGCTGGCCAGCCGGCCGACCGACCCGCCGACCGCCGCCGCGTACTGGTCGATCAGCCCCAGCAGTGCCCCGGACTCCTGCCGGGCGACGGTGAACCGGAACTCGGCCAGGCTCAGCCCGTGGTCGTCACGAACCTTGCTCTCCTTGGTGAACGGGATGCGGGCGGTCGGGGTGCAGAGCCGGGCGCCGTCCGTCTTCCGCCGGCGGAGCACGTCTACTTCCAACTCGACCTTCGGTGGCTGGTCCGGTTGGGTCTGCACGAACACCGGCCGCACGGACTCGACCCCGTCCGGGTCGACCAGCACCAGGTCGAACTCCAGCGGCTCGGTGACCCGGCCGTCGCCGGC
This sequence comes from Gemmataceae bacterium, assembly GCA_046350115.1. Taxonomy (GTDB): domain Bacteria; phylum Planctomycetota; class Planctomycetia; order Gemmatales; family Gemmataceae; genus JAXMAZ01. The sequence continues at coordinate 128,274 of JAXMAZ010000008.1, read as the reverse complement.
GAACCGCACGGTGAAGTCGCGGTCGGTCGCCGGGAGGACGAGCGGCTTGCCGGCGGCCACCCCGGGCAGTTGGCCGACCTTGGGGACCAGCCGGACCTCTCGCAGCGGCTTGTCGGCCGAGCCGGCCAGGGCTAGTTCGGTGCCGGCCGGGACGGACAGGACGGTCCGGTCGCCGGTCGGGGAGGCGGTCCGCTCGGCCAGCACCTGCCGCAGCCCGCGGAGGGCGGCCGGGTCCGGGGCGGGGTCGGGGTTGGCGGCGGTCGGCTCGACCGGGGCCGGGTGGTACAGGTACGCCGGCCGGGCCTCGGTGTACGCTAGCCGGGTGAGCCGGGGCGGCGGGATGAGGGTGATCTGCCGGCGGGCGGTGCGGAAGTCTTCGGCCCGCACGTCGAACGTGACCGACTCGGTCAGCCCGCCGACGGTGGCCGAGAAGTCGCCGGACGGGTCGCGGGTCAGCCGGACGGTGCCGGCCGTCGCCCCGCTCGACGGGTCGGCCGGGTTCGGCACCCCGGCGTACTTCAGCACCACCACCGACGGGATTGCCAGCTTGCGGAGCGTCCGGCTCATGCGTGGGCTGGTCGCCAGGGCGTGCAGCCGATCGAGGACGCCGGAAGCGTCGGTGCGGGCGGCGACCTGCTCCACCGCTTCGCCGTCGTCGGCCGCGACCGACGGCCGTTCCACGCCGAGGGTGGGCAGGTCGCCCCACCGCAGTTGCCGCCAGCCGTCGCGGGTGGCTCGGTCGGCGATCACCCACTCGGCCGCCCGCACCGTCACCTTCGGCAGCGGGGCGTCCTTGCCGATCCGCAGGTCGTCCCCGGGGAACGCGACCATCTCCAGGTGCGCCCGCCGCGGCCAGGGAGTGTCGAGGAGCAATAGGTTCCGCTCGGACCACACGGCGGTGGTGTCGAACGCCGAGTTGGCGAACGCGGCCGGGGCGAACCGGCCGGCGGCGACCGCGTCCCCGACCAGCCAGGCCAGCCCGCAAACGACGAACAGCCCGGCGACGACGCCCGCCTTCCGGCGGAGCTTCGGCCAGTCGAACACGTCCCGCACCGGCACCGCCGCCACCCGCTCCCGGGCCTCGGCGATGGTCTGCCGGAGCATGTCGCCCGAGTACCCGAACCGCTCCTGGCCGCTCACGTCCGCCAGCTCGACGGCGGTGATGAGCCGGTCGCCGAGCTGGGCCGGGAACCGCTTCTCCAGCACGAGCGCGAGAGACGGGTACGAGAACTGCCGCGTGAGACGGAACGCGACCCGCCGGACCAGGAGAACGAGCAGAGCCACCGACAGGCCGACGAGTGCGGCCGTCCGCAGCCACCGCGGTGCGTCCTGCACCCAGTCGAACCCGGTGAGCGCGAACAGCCCGTAGTCGACCGCCAGCCCGATCCAGAACCAGCACGCCAGGAAGAGTGCGGCGGCCAGTAGCCCGTCCCAGGCGACGTACCGGTAGATCAGCCCGCGGAGCCGGTCCAGCGGGTGCAGGACGGCCGGGTCGGCGGTGGGAGCAGCGGGCAGCGGTGCGGCGGACATTTCCCGGTGTTACCCTCTCTTGTAGGGCGGGTCGAGGAGGCTTGGCGACGAGGCCTGCCGAGCGTTCCCGGACCGGCAGGCCTCGTCGCCAAGCCTCCTCGACCCGCCCTACGGAAACCCAACCTCACGCCAGACGCAGCAACTTTCGCGTCAGCCACTCCACGGACAGCAGCCCGACCGCAGCGAGCAACAGCCAGCTCACTTCCACCTGCCGCTCACCGACGGCGAACACCGGACCGCAGTCCCACGGTCGCGGACCGGGCCGCGGTTGCGGAGTACCTGGGGCGCCGAATCGCCGACGGCCTCCGGGATCAGTCCGAGCTTGTCCGCCTCGTTGATGCGGAACGCCAGCTTAACCCGGGCCGGGTCCGGCTCCGTCCCCCGTAGCGAGGCGACGACCGCCTGGTCCTTGATCCGCATCCGCACCTCGTCCAGCGTGCCGGCGGCCAGCTCCAGGGCGGCGAAGTCCGGCCGGGTTTTGTCCAGCTCCGGGTCGGATCGCTTGAGGCCGAACTCGCCAGTGAGCGTCTCGCCCAGGCTGTCCGGCACGTCCACCGACACCCGGTACTTGTAATCCGGACCGGCCGGGAACCGGGCCGCGTCCGCGACGAACTGGCCGGCGTAGTAACCGTCGAACTCGTCGCCCCCCTTCCGGGGCTTCAGGTCGAACGGCCCCTCGTCCTTGACGTCCTTCACCTTCTCCCCGTCGGCCGTGTACCGGGCGACGGTGAACCGCGGGGCGACCGCCCCGGCCGGGTACGGCAGCCCATTCGGCCCTAGCAGCTTGACCTGCACCCGGACGGCCGAACCGGCGGTGAACTCCTTGCCCACCAGCACCCGGCCGCGGGCCGCCTTCACGTCCCGATTGCCGGCCGCGTACCGGGTCAGCTTGACCCAGAACCGGTCGTAGAAGTCCGGGTCGTACCCCCGCAGTCGCCACACCTCGCCGGCCGCCAGGAACACCGATCGGCCGCGGGCCGGCTGGGCCGTCACCAGCCACGGCTTAGGGTCCGGGCGGACGGCGGCTTCGGTCTCGTCCCGGATGTCCAGGAACTCGGCCAGGGTGCTCGCCCCGGGTTTGGTCCCCTTCACCGGGTAGTACGCATAGAAGCCGCGGTCCGGGGACAGTTGTCGGCGGGAGTCGGGGTCGATCTTGGCGTCGTCCCGGCCGGTGAAGAACCGCTCCCACCCGGCGGCCGGGTCGTCCGGCTTGGCGTCGTCGAGCCGCAGCACGTCGTAATCCGGGTTCGGCTTCAACGCCAGCCGGCGGGGGGTGCGGGGGTCGGCCCGAGCTTTGACGAGAATCACGTCGTCCGGCACCACCGGCAGCACGTCGAGCAGCGGCTTGAGCCGGCCGCCCTCGTCTGCCCGCGCGAGCTGGAAGGTGTTCACCGGCCCGGCCACGTAGACCAGCCCGCCGCCCAGTTCGTCCACCCACGTTTGCAGATTCTTCACCTGGTCGGCGGACAGCTCCGACCAGTCCGGGTCGAACGCGATGACCAGGTCGTACCGGTCCAGGTTGAGGTACTTGTCCTCCGGCTTCTCGGGCGGCTTGCCGGTGGTGTCGAGTGTCGTCGGGAACCGACCGAGCAATCGTTCCGGCGGCACGTCCTGGACGGCCGTCCCTTCGCGGGCCGCTTCCGTCTGCAAGTAAATGCTCAGTTCCGCGCGATTCTGCTGGGCCTCCCGGACGAGCAGGGTGCGGAGGGTCTGGTACTCCCGGGTGGCGGCCCCGGCGAACAGCAACACCCGGACCGGCTTGTCGATCACCTGCACCGCCCGCGGGGCACTCTTGTGGGCCGGGTCGGCGAACACCTCCCGCTTGTCCCGCGGAATGGTCGCCACCACCGCCCACGGCCCCTGCTTCATCTGCCGCTTGCGGCCCGGCTTCTTGCTCGGCTCGGTCAAGACGTCCGGGAAGTCGGTCGCCTCCGGGTCGATGACGAACTCGGCCGACCCGTGCGGCGGGGCGGCGTCGGCGGCGAACTTCAAGGTCTTGGTCAGTTCGTGGTCCGGCTTGCCGCCCTTGGGGTCGTTGCCCGGGGCGTACAGCCCGAGCTTCACCTCCACTTCGCTGTCGGCCAGCCCCACGCCGTCGGCTTCGACGGCCACCTTGAACTGCTCGTCCGGGGCGGCCCGGTCCGGCGCCTGCACGTCGGTGACGGCGATGCCGACCGGCTCCCGGGCTGCCCCGACGGCGACGGTGAACACCGGAATCTTCTCCCGGACCACCCGCTCCCGGAACGGCCGCAGGGCGGATTCGGAGCCGAGGGTGCTGCGGCCGTCGCTGACGACGACCAGCCCCTGCACCATGTTCCCGGCCTCGCGGTTGACGACGGCGGTGAGCGACTCGGCGACGTTCGTCCCCTGGGCCACCGCCCGCACCACGTCCACCCGCATCTCGACCCGCGCCCGGTTGGCGACCAGCGCCGCCCGGTCCGCATCGGACAGGCCGGCCGGCACCGCTTCCGCCTCCGGCGCCCGGGACCAGCCGGCCGCCCAGTCGGTGGTGCCCGGCTCTCCTTTGGCCCACGCCGGCGCCTCCTGCGTCCGCTTCCGCCCGTCCTCGGTCAGCCCGGCCAGCGCGACCGGCCGAAAGTCGTACCGGGTCCAGGCGGCCCACTCGTCCCGGGTCCACGGCCGGCCGCCCGGTTCGAGGGTGTGGCCGTCGTCGTCCAGCCGGCTGCCGAACCGGTAGACCATGACCGGGTTCCGCTCCAGCAGCTTCCGCACCAGCCCGAGTTTGTCGTCGGCCAGGGTGTCGATGACCTGGTCGAGCCGGGTCTTGGGTTTCGACGCGGAATCGCTCGGCGGGTCATCGGCAACGGCGGCCACGCTCGGCGACACGTCCAGCACCAGCACCACTCGCGATCGCTTCTCGGTCGTCTCCCACTGCTGTACGGCCGGCAACAGGAAGGCGACGGCGAGCAGCCCGTAGACCAGGAACCGCAGCCCGGCCAGCGGCACCGCCCAGTACCAGCGGATCGACCGGCTGTCCTTCGTGTACAAGTAGCCGGTGTAGACCGCCGCCAGCGCCAGCACGACGACGACCGCCGCCACCCACAGGGTCGGGCCGTACTGCGCCGGGCCGACCGGGAACGGGTCCGCCAGCCGGCGGAAGATCAGCTCGCGGTCGGGGGTCGGGGCCAAGTCGTTCATCGGGTCGGGGTTTACCGTAGGTCAGGCTGTGCCTGACATGTTGGATCGCATGTGTCAGGCACAGCCTGACCTACCAAAAACTACGCCGCGACGGCCGGGGTGTCGGCGGGTCGGGTGCGGTTGACGGCCGACGGGGCGACGGCCGCCTGCTCGGCCGCCACCGCGTGGTAGCTGAGCCGGACCGCCAGCCACTGCTCGGCCATCAGGATCGCCAGCAGCAGGAGGAACAGCCAGACCGACTCGGACAGGTCGGCCCGCTTGTTCTTCAGCTCGGCCAACCAATCCGCGTCCGCCGGCGACACCACCCGGGCGCCGGGGCTGCCGTACGCCAGGTCGTCCCCGGCCACCCGGCGGAAGTCCCCCTCCCGCGGGTCGAGGTTGACCGCCACCGCCCGGTACTCCGGGGCCGTCCCGCCGGCCGGCGGCTTCAGGTCGGTGAGCGTGAACAGGTACACCCCGGGGGCGTTCGCCTCGGTGAACTTCAGCACCAGTCGGTTGCCGTCGGCGATGAGCGGCTGCTCCTTCAGGTCGACGAGCGGGGCCGGGTCCGGGTTGGCCGCCCGCAGGTCCGCCGTGAGCGGGTCGTGGGTCCGGAACGCCCGCCGGGCCACCGGCTGATACCGGTCGGCCGGCACGCCGATCTCGATGGGACTGCCGACGGTCTTCGGGTCGGCCCCGCCGGACCCGGCCAGATACGCCCCCATCTCCTTGACGATCGGCCCGAACGAGGCGTTGCCCGGCTGCTCGCTCGGCCAGTCGGTCCACGTCTCGCCGGCGGTCGTGGTGACGAGCGTCACCCGGCCGCGACCGACCAGCTTGGTCAGGTAGAACGGGTCGCCGAACTTCACCGAGTCCCGCACCCGCATGGCGTCGGCTTTGAGATCGGCCATCTTCGAGTTCGCCCAGAACTCGCGGAGAACCGCGGCCCCGCCGGCGTCCCCGGCCCGCTGGTCGGCGAGCAAATCGTCGAGTGCCGCCGCTGCCCGGTAGAGCGGGTCGCTGGACGCGGCCAGCCTTCGCAGCTCATCTTGAAGCGGGGCGAGGGCGTCCTTGTACTTGGCGAACGCCGGGTCGCGGACCGGCAGGGCGTCGGCGATCCGCCGCAGCGGCGCCTCGAAGTCGGCCATCGGCCGGTCGTTCGGCAGGAAGTACAGCTCGGTCACGGCCTTGTCGTCCCGCCACGCCCCAATCTGGCGGACCGGCCAGTGCCGCTTGACCGTGATGAACCCGAACACCCGCTCCAGCTTGTCCGCGTCGGCCGCCGGGTTGCCGCGGTCGTCCAGGTACAGCCCGGCAAGTGCCGGGTGCCCCCGCACCACCGGGTCTTTGACGAGCAGCTTCTTCTGCGTGATCCGGAACCGTCGTAGCCGCAATTCCTCCTCGGTCGGCTCCGAGCTGGGAGCGTCGGCCAACGGGGCGGGCAGCACCCCGGCCCCATCGCGGTACAGCCGGTCGTTGTAGTCCTTGGCGCTCACATCCGGACCGAGGAACACCCCAGCCCGCCGCCGTTGCGGACGTAAGCCGTCGAGGTTCTTCGCCGCCGCGTCGCTGAGGGTCAGCACGTTCAGCAGCATGACGAAGGCGAACCGGCCGAGGTCGCCGGTTTCCAGGTCGCGGACCGCCCCGTCCACCCACTGATACCCGCCGACCACGTTCAGCAAGGGTCGCAGGTAAAACCCGTCCCCCTCCTTCGACTCGCGGAGCTGCGGCCGCCCCTCGACCACCAGCACCGGCAACCGGTCCTTCACCTCGACGACCGCGTGCCGGACGTTGTCGGCGACCAGCCCGCCCGGCTCCCCGGCATCGACGCTCGCCGTCACCAGGCTGAACCGGTCGAGCGGCCGGTCCGGGGTGGCGACGGTGTCGAACGTCAGCTCGAACCGGGCGGCCCGCTCCTGCCCGCCGGGGACAACCGGGAACTGGACCGACCGCCCCTTCCCCTCCTGGCCGTTGATCTTCACCGCCACCCGCACCCCGCTCAGGTCCGCGGCGCCGAAATTCCGCACCCGGAGGGTGAACTCGACCGGGTCGTACTTGGCCGTGACGGGGCGGGCCGGGGTCAGCTCGGTGATGCCGAGGTTGTCGTGGTGTGCCGGCGGGCGGCGGTCGTCCTTCTTGCGGTGCGGGTGGACCACGTCCACCAGGAAGACCTTCACCCCGGCGGCGGTCAGCTCGCCGACCGTCTTCTTGACCGCCTCCCCGTCCTCCGACCAGTCGCCGGCCCGGAAGTCACTCACAATATGCAGCACCTTGGCCACGTCCGCCGGCTGTTCGGACAGCCGGGCCGCGGCGGCCTTCACGCCGTCGGCCAGGCTCACCCTAGCGAGGCCGGGGCGGAGGCTGTCGAGGTGGGTTTTGAGGTCGCGGATAGTGTCCGGGTTGAGCCGGCCGAACGGCCGCGGGGCGGTCAGGTCGGACAGCCGCATCAGGTCGAGCGTCTGCGGGGTGGTCGCCTGGGCAGCGGCCGGGGCGACCCCGGTGACGAGTACCTGCTTGGCCTGCTCGAAGGCGTCCGTCTGGGTGCCGACGTCCGCCCGCCAGCCGTCGGCCATGCTCGGGGTGTCGTCGATCAGGACGAGATGCTGCGTGGACCGCGTGTCCTTCGCCGCAAAGTCGAACCCGAGAAACCGGCCGACCAACAGACCGATCAATAGCACCAACAGGACGCGGAGCAGGAGTAGGAGCAGTTGCTGGATGAGCAGCTTGCGGCGGACCCGCTTCTGGGCCTTGAGCAGGAACTCCATCGCCGCCCACCGCACCCGGCGGTACCGGATGCGGTTGATGAAGTGGATGACGATCGGCGACGCGATCAGGGCCGCGCCGGCCGCCATCGACCACGGGTTCAGGAACAGCTCGGACATCACGCCTCAGATACGGTCGCTTCGCCTGGGTGGCCGGCCTGACCCCGCCCCCCGGCCCCCTCCCCGAAGCAGGGAGGGGGAGCAAGAAGCAGGAAGGTTCAGGCCGTGAGTTCGATCATAGCCCGAACGAGTGTCCCTCTTGCTCCCCCTCCCTGCCTCGGGGAGGGGGCCGGGGGGCGGGGTCGCTGACAACAACCCACCTCCGCACCTTCACAAAAGCAACAACCTTACCGCCGCGCCACGCTGCCGTGGTCGGACATCCGCCGGAACAGCACCCGGCTCAAGACCGCGTCCAGGTAGTCGCTGGTCCGCACCAGGGTGTAGTCGACGCCCATCCGGGTCAGCCCGCGTCGCACTTCCACCAGGTATTCTTCGAGCGCCTCCAAATATCCCGCCCGCAGCGCCCGCGGGTCGCAGAACAGGTCCGGCAGCGCCTCCAGCCCCTCGAACCGGGTCATCCCGCTGAACTCGAAGTCCAGCTCGTCGTCGTCTAGCACGTGGAACACGAGCACGTCGTGCCGCAGGTGCCGGAGCATCTCGACGCCTTTGAACAGGCTCTCCCGGTCGGTCAAGAGGTCCGAAAAGATGATGACCATCCGCCGGCGGGTGGTGGCCTCGGCGATCTGCTGCATCACCCGCCGGATGTCCGTCTTGTCGGCCGCCGCCGGCCGGCTCAGGTCGAGCACCTTGGTGATCGCGTCCAGTTGCCGGAGCGAACTCCGCGGCGGGATCGCCTGCTTGATGTCCCAGCCGAAGCTGACCACCCCGGCCGAGTCCTGTTGACGGACGATCAGGTACGCCAGACACGCCGCCGCCGTGCAGGCGTACTCGTACTTGTCCAGGGTGCCGGCCTTCTGGTGCTTGTCCCGGCCGTAAATCATGGACTCGCTGGTGTCCACCACCAGGCTGGCCCGCAGGTTGGTCTCGGCCTCGAACTGCTTGACGTAGTACTTGTCCGTCTTCGACCACACCTTCCAGTCCAGGTGACGGAAGTCGTCCCCGGTCGAGTACTCCCGGTGCTGGGCGAACTCGACCGACTGCCCGAAGAACGGGCTTTTGTGCATCCCGGTGACGTACCCCTCCACCACCTGCTTGGCCCGCAGGTCGAGCCGGCCGATCTTGGCCAGCGTGGCCGGGTGCAGAAAGCGTTTCGGGTCGTCGGTGTCAGGCATCCGGGTCAGCTCGCGAAGATCTTCTTGAACCGCTCGTCCTTCTCCAGGTCGCCGTCCTTGGTCGGCGTCTCCTCGATGATCCGGCGGACCACCTGGTCGGTGGTCACGCCCTCGGAGGCGGCGGTGAAGTTGGTCAGGATGCGGTGCCGCAGCACCGGGGCGGCCAGCGCCTGGATGTCGTCGGTGGTGACGTGCGGCCGGCCGTACAGCAGCGCCCGGGCCTTCGCCCCGAGCACCAAGTTCTGCACCGCCCGCGGCCCGGCCCCCCAGCTCAGCCACTCCTTGGCGAACTTCGGCACCCCCGGCTCGCCCACCCGGGTCTGGCGGACGATCGCCAGCGTGTACTTGATGATCTGGTCGGCTACCGGCACCTTCTTGACCAGGTGTTGCAGGTCGAGAATCTGCTCACCGCTCAGCACCGGCTTGACCGACTCCTGGACGATCCCGGTGGTCCGCCGGGCGATCTCGAACTCTTCCGAGAACGACGGGTACTTGACGAACACCTTGAACATGAACCGGTCTTGCTGGGCCTCCGGCAGCGGGTACGTGCCCTCCTGCTCGATCGGGTTCTGCGTCGCCAACACGAAGAACGGGTTGCCGAGCTTGTGCCGGACTCGTCCGACGGTCGCCTGCCGCTCCTGCATGGCTTCGAGCAGGGCCGCCTGCGTCTTGGGCGGGGTGCGGTTGATCTCGTCCGCGAGGATCACGTTGGCGAACAGCGGGCCGGGCAGGAACTTGAACTCCCGCTGGCCGGTCGAGCGGTTCTCCTCGATGATCTCCGTCCCGGTGATGTCCGCCGGCATCAGGTCCGGGGTGAACTGGATGCGGCTGAAGTCGAGCGACAGGCACTTGGCCAGCGTCGAGATCATCAGCGTCTTGGCCAGCCCCGGCACCCCTTCCAGGATGACGTGCCCGCGGCTGAACAGGGCGATGAGCAGCTCCTCGATCACCTTGTCCTGGCCGACGATGACCGTGCCGAGTTGCCGCTTGATGTCGTCGAACGCCGTTTGCAGGCGCTTCATCGCGTCCAGGTCGGACTGGCCGATCGAAGTGGAGTCGCTCATGAACGTCTCGTCTTCCGTAGGGCGGGTCAAGCCGGCTTTGCGCGCCGACCCGCCGGCCCGGGCGGTGAGCGGTTGCCGTTTCGGCGGGTCAAGCGCCGCAAAGCCGGCTTGACCCGCCCTACGGGTTATTACGCCGGATCATCGGTGGTAGATCGGCACGATGCCCTTGTCCAACTGCAGGATGGTCAGGTTCACAGCGGTCGAGTACACCGGCCCGATGTACCCGCTGCTCCAGCTCCCGTCGGCCAACTGCTGGCCCTTCAGGTGCTCGAACATCGCCTCCTTGTACCCGCTCCACGTCACCCAGTTCTTCTTGTCCTTCTCGGCCGGGAACAGGTCGCCGTACCGGTCGTCCCCGAGCACGTACACGGCCTGGGCGTAGTAGTAGCTCTGGTACTCGTCGTGTTGCACTCGGCCGCGGCCGACCGGGATGTTCTCCTTGCAGAACTTGATCCACTTCATCGCGTAGTCGTCCTTGTACTGGCCGGCGCTGAAGGCGCACGCCACGGCCGCCGCCGTCAGGGCCGGCCGCTCCTGCCCGGTCGCCACCCCGTTGGTGTGGGCCAGGCTGTAGATGACGCCGCCCCGCGGGGTGGTCGAGTCCCGCAGGTACTTGATCGCCTTGTCGATGATCTCCTTCGGCACCTTGATCCCGGCGTTTCGAGCGGCCCGCAGGGCTTGCAATTGGGTGATCGTCACCGACCCCTCGTCGAAGTTCCCCCCCTCCTTGGCCGACAGGTAGCCCCACCCGCCGCGGTCGGTCTGGGCCTTGCCGCAGAACTCGACCGCCTTCTTCAGCATCTGCTCCAGCTTCCGCCGGCGGTCGGCGTCCTCTTCTTCGCCGTACACGCTGGCCAGGAACAGCATCCCGAACCCGTGCCCGTACATGTACCGCTGGCTCTCGGACGGGTTGTTCGGGTTGCCGAGCAGGCCGTTCGGCTGGGACCGCTGCATGAACCAGTTGACGGCTTTGACCAGGTTGTCGCTGTACTTGCCGTCCCGGAGGGTGGACCCTTCCATGAGCAGGCACATGCCGGCGAGCGCGGTCATGCTGGTCGGGTACTGGCCGCCCTGTACTTCCCAGTGGCCGTCGGCCGCCTGGTTCTTCCGCAGCCACTCCAGCCCCTTGTCGATCATCGCCGCCTGTTCGGCCGGCGACAGTTTCGGCTTGGCCGGGTCGTCCGCAGCCGACGACAGGCCGGCCGTCAGCCCGAGCACCGCCAGTGTCGCAACCGTCCGGCTCATGACCGCCCCCGATGAACGAGGCCGATGAAGCACCTTTGAATTAAGACGACCCACCCGCCCGATCCTGACAGGTCAACGGCGGCCGACCGCCGGTTCGTCCGCCGGCGCTATCCGGATGCGGAAATCGTACCGCTGGAACTCGACCGCCCGGGTCTTCGGGTCGGCGACCACCGCGGCCAGCGGCACGTTCGGCGCGTGCGCCCCCAAATACTTCACCCGGCCGCTCGCCTTGTCCAGCACGACCACCCGGAACACCGTCGCCTTCGACCGCTCGTCCCGCACGTCCCCCGCCCCGACCAGAACCGGCAGGTCGTCGAACCGGTCGAGTACCAGGTTGTGCCGGACCAGCAGGGAGTCGGTGTACCACAGCCTCCGCCCGGTCGCCCGGTCGAACGCGTACACCGGCCCGCTCACCGGCTCCGTGCGGATGAACGACGACGACGGCCCGGGCATGATCCCCCGCCCTCCGCCGAACACCTCGACCTGCCCGGCCGGGCGGTTAAGTAGCAGGTAGAACCGGTCTGCGTCCGCGAGCAGCACGGCACGGCTGACGGCAAACCCGCCGTCCGCGGTCCGCAGGTGTTCGTCCGCCCGGTCCGGGTCGACCGCCCCGCGGGCCAGCACCGCCCCGGTCGCGGCGTCCAGCACCTCCAGCCCTCCGTCCACCGTCAGGCACCCGGTCACGCCGGGCACCCGGGAGGTCAGGACCAGCGACCGGGCCGGGAACTCCCGCGACCACACGTCCCGGCCGGCCAGCGGGTCGTAGAGGCGTACCCGCTGAGGCTCGGCCCGGTCCCCGTCGGTCAGCAGCAGGTGCCGGCCGAGGACGGCCAGGCGGCCCCGGCCGGTGTACAGCGTGGAGAAGTCCTGCACCCCCTCGACCGGCACCCCGTCGGACGCCCGCAGCACCCGCGAGGTGCCGTCCTCGACCAGGAACAGGTGGAGGGCGTCGCCGAAGATCTGGACCCTGGGCGACAGGTTCGTCCGCTCCCACAGCGGCAACCCGGTCGCTGGGTCGACCACCGCCAGCCCGTCCCGGGTGACGAACGCCGCGTAGGTCGGCTGGAGGACGGCCGCCCGGCCGAGCCGGTGGACCCACCCGTCGTCGTACTTGATCTCCAGGTCGCCGTCGTCCGTGCCGCCGTCCCGGACCGCCAGGGCAGTAATCTGGGTGCCCACGCCCCGCGGCCCGGTCCCGGTCAGCGGCCGCCGCCAGACCTCCTTCTTCTGGAGCAGGTCGAGGCAGTGGGCGTTCGCCCCGATCACCAGCAGGACCAGGTGCCCGCTGGCCTGGGCCATCCGGTACTTCGGCGCCCCGCCCGCCCCCAACGTCTGGGACGGGACGACGTCCGCCACCTGGAACCGCTCCTCCCCGGTCGCCCGGTCGGCCACCACGATCACCGACCGGCCGTCCCCGCCGCCGGCCGGCTGGAGGGTGAACTGGAACCGCCGGAAGGCGGGCAGCAAGTCACCGTCCGGGGTGATGCGGATGGCCGACAGGGTGGCCATCCGCGGGCCGGGGCCTTCGTCCTTCTCGATCGTGTACCGGGCGGCGGACGGCCCGCGGGCCGGCTCCAGGTACGGCAGCACCCGCTTGTCCGTGGCCAGCTCGCCGTACAGGTCCAGCCCGGTCTTTCCGTCCCGCACCACCACAGCGGGGTACTTGTCCGCGAGCTGGGCGTACAGGGCGACGGCGTCCTCGATCAGCCCGCGGCGGAGCATCAGCCGGGCCAGCGCCTCCACCGCCTTGGCGGCGGTCGGCTTGTCATCGGCCGTCGCCCACACCTGCATGAGCAGAGTCTGAGCGTCCCGCAGGTCGTCCTCGCCGTGCGTCTGGATCAGCCGGTCGGCCAGGGTGAGCTGGGCCTCCCGGCCGACCGGGAAGTACGGGCCGAACACGGCCACGAACTCTCGCAGCCGGGCCAGGTCGTTCCCGCCCTTGACCGCCGCCCACTCCCGCTGCACCCGCTCGTCGAGCACCTTGCGGGCGTCCGCCGACGCGGCCCGCATCATGGCGTCGATCTTCCCCCGCGCCCACACCCGGGGCAGGATCTTGGCCGAGGGCAGGTCCGGGTCCGGCTGCGTCTCCTTGTTGTCCCCGAGCACGGCGAACGCCCGGTAGGCGTCGAACGCGTCGGCCAGCCGGCCCTGCTTCTCCCGGCCCCGGGCGACGATCGACAGGTACAGCCCCCGCCGCCGGAGCTGCTCGGCGATCAGCCGCTCCTTCTCGGCCGGCTCCTCGGCATCGACCGGCACCTCGCACAGCGCCTCGTACTCGGCCAGGTGTTTCTCCCCGGCCGGGAAGTCGGCCCGGAGGAGGTCGGTCAGGGCGACGTACAGCTTCTGCCGCAGGCCGCTGCGGAGGTCGGCCAGCGGGTCGTCCGGGCCGGCCGGGGGCAGGTTCTTGGCCGCCGCCTTGAAGTCGGCCACCGCCTCGACCACCTTGCCGCTGTCCAGGGACAGCTCGCCGCGGGTGAACAGCCCGACCGGGTCGGTCGGGTTCTGTTCGAGGCGGCGGACCATCTCGGCCCGCTTCACCTCGATCAGCGGGAAGGCGGCCAGCTTGTCCGCCGACTGGCTGATCATCTGCCCGTCGTGGTACACCAGGTTGCCGAGTTCGGTCCGCGGGTCGGCGGTCGGGCTGACCCGGCGGAACCCGGTGCGGGACCGGACGGCGCCCTTGGCCACGTCGATCGCCCAGACCTGCGGCTCCCGGCCGCCGGTGCCGGCCGGCGGGGCCATCACCGGCAGGTAGTACGCCCCGTCCTTGCCGGCCGCCCCGTGCCCGCACGGGGTGGGGACCGCCAAGCCGTCCCAGGCCAGGGCCGGCTTGCCCGGCTCCGCCCCGCCGGCCAGCTTGTACCCCCGGACCGCGTCCTTGCCGACCACCAGCACCACCCCGTCGACGATCCCGCCGACGTACAGGTCGTCCGGCCGCCGGGCGTCGGCCCAGAGCGGGGCGCCGGTCCGCAGGTCGAGGCAGACGAGCTGGGTGGCGTCGTGGGCGGTCAGCACCACCCGGCCGCCGGCGATCAACGGGGCCGCGGCCCGCCAACGGTCCTGCTGGACCGGGCCGTTGGCGAACTGGGCCGGGTCCATCATCGCCCCGCCGAACCCGCCGCGGGGGCGGAACGGCCGGCCCGGCCCGCCGATCCCGACACCGTCACCCCCCGGCATCCGCGACTGGTCGGCCGGGGACGCGTACCCCCTGGCCCACAGCAGGCTGCGGGCGTTCACGTCCACCGCCACCACCGCGCCGGAGTTGGTCGGGCAGACCAGCACCCCGTCGGCGTAGGCCAGGTACGCCGGCTGGGTCCGCCGAAGCGGATCCTGGGACAGCTTCACCGCCGGCGCCCCGACCGGCTGCGACCAGACCAGCTCCGGGTAACTCCGCTTGGTCCCATCCGGCAGGGTTTCGAGTACCACCCGGGCCGGGTCCAGGCAGGCGACCGTGACCGCCCCGCCCCGCTCGTACAGGGTGTACAGCTTGCCGCTCACCGGCAGCGGCGGGCCGAGGAACAGGGCGTTCTCGGTCAGCCGGTAAGTGTTGGTCGAGGCTTGCTCCTCGGCGTCGGTCAGCGGGGTGTCGGTCAGCCCGCCGAGCGACCACTTGACGCTCCCGGTCTGGACGTCGATCGCTACCAGCCGGTTGAAGTCGGCCGGCCCACGGCTCAGCGCCCCACCGGGGGCCGCCCCGAGGTTCTGGGCGACGGCTAGCGGCGGCGGCGGCAGGGCCATGTCGTCCACGAAGTACACCAGCCGGCCGTCATGGCTGAGCGACCCGACGGCGGCGTTCTCGAACACCACGGACGGGTACTTGTCGGCGTACCACTTCCACGCCTGCTTGGCCTGTTCGCTCAGCCCCCGGTCTTCGCCGCCGATCAGGGTCTGTAGCCCGCCGAGGGTGGGCGAACTCCACACCAACTGCCCGGGCCGGAAGCTGACCCCCTGCGACCGGTAGCCGTCCTTGGCCGCGACGGCGACCACCCCGTCGTAGGAGCGGTAGATGACCAGGCCGGGGGCGGTCACCGGGAAGAACCCCGGCAGGGCCACCTGCCCGCGACTCCGGTCGAGCTGCTTGTACGCCTCGGCCCGGTGCTGGCGGACCCACCCCTCGCCGTCCGCCGCCGACTCGGTGGTCCGGCCGAACATCGGGGCGTCGAACGCCGCGTCCAGAAACGGCACGCCTGCGTCCGCCAGGCTGACGTGGGCCGGGTTGCCGTACCGCATGGCGACGACGCCCTCGCCGCCCCGGGCCGCCTTCTCGTCCGGGGGTCGGTCGAACTCGGTTCGCAGCTCGTCCAGGGAGTAGGTCTTGCGGCCGACGACCAGGCCGTCCCGCGGGAACTCTCGGGCCAGCCGGTCCCACAGTTTCAGGGCCGCGTCCGCCTGCCGGGGGTCGCCGGACCGCTTGAGTGCGACCGCCGCCTTGAATCGCAGCCGGGGGGACATGAGGGTGTCGGCGTCGGCCCGGGCCAGGAGCCGCTGATACCCGGCCGCCGCCTCGGCGTAGCTGCCGGCGTCCAGGTCGAGGGCGGCGAGCAGGAGTGTCGCCTGGGTGCCGGCCTTGGTGTGGAAGTACCGTTGGGCGCAGTCGGCCAGCTTGGCCCGGTCGTACCCGTCCCGGACCGCCTCCTTCAACAGCGTGTCGGCCGGCGGGCCGAAGGACAGCTCGTAGAACTCCCGGCCGTCCTTGGGGAACCGGCCGACCACCTCGGCGATGCGGGTCTTGATGCTGAACGGCTCGCCGACCGGCTTGCCGGTGGCCTTGTCCTTCGGGGTGTAGAAGGCGTCGCTGCGGGCGTCGAGACGCCGCTGGGCGGCGGCCGACACCACGTCCCACGGGATCGCCTTGCGGGACATGTAATCGGTCACCGCCTCGTACTGCCGGCTGGCGTCCGGGTCTTCCGGGAAGAAGAACGAGGACGGCGGCTCGAACCGGGCCGGGTCGGGGCTGGTCGGCGTGCCGGCCGGCGGCTGGGCGTGGACGGTCAGGACTGCCGTGCCGACCGCGACGAGCAGGAGCAGGCCGGAGCGGAGTAACGCGCGGGGCATGAGTCCGTTCCCGGACCGAGGCGGGGAGTGCCGCGGCGGTGAGGATTGTGCCGGTTCGCCACCCGGCTCACAAGAACAATCCGCCGTCGGACCGCAGACGGCCCGAATCATCCCCGGCACAACCGGTGCCGTGGCGGGCCACTCTCCAGTATGAACGATTCACTGGCCGGTTGCTAACCCGGTTGGCCGGTTCGTTACACCCGGCTAAAGTGAAGGGACCACAGTTGTTGGAGCGTGCCGCCGGATGTCCGACCGTAACACCTCTCCGCCGCTGAGCCGCGGCGACGCCCGAAAAGTGGCCCGACGGACGCGGACGTTCCGGCCCAATTACCTGTCGTTCGCCGGCACCTATCAGTGCAACCTGAGCTGCCCGCACTGCTGCGTCCCGATCGAGTGGACGGACCGGTTGGACATCCCGACGGCGGTCCGGTTCCTGGAGCAGGCCCACGCCGCCGGGATCGAGCTGCTCGGGTTCACCGGCGGCGAGCCGTTCCTCTACCCCGAGTTCCTGGTCGCCCTCACACGCCGGGCGGCCGAGCTTGGGTTCCGGTTCGACAAGCTGATGACCAACGGCGTCTGGTACGCCGACGAGGCGCACCTGACCCGGGTGCTGACCGACCTGCGGGACGCCGGGTTCAGCGGCAAACTTGGGCTGAGCGTGGACAAGTTCCACGGCATGGACATCGCCAAGATGGCCGCGTTCTGCCGGGTCGCCCGTCGGGTGTTCGACCGGGACACGATCCTGTCGCTCAGCTACGCCAGCCGCGCCCCGGACAAGGGGTTGGAGCCGATCCGTCGGCTGGCGAAAGACCTGGACGCGGTCATCGACTGGTCGGAGGTGCTGCACCGCCATCTGCTGGTGAGCGACGATTTCACGATGACCCTGAACTGGAACCACCTGGCCACGGTCGAGCGGGCTGAGGGTTTGCCGGGCGACCCGTGGGACGGGACGTGGTTCGAGGAGGATTATTGCGAGGGGCCGGGGCAGGCGCTGATCGTCAACCCGCGGGGCGAGGTGAAGCCGTGCTGCGGGTTCGCCTCCGACCTGGACCAACTGACCATCGGCAACATCTATCAGGACAGCGTCGAAGAAGTGATCTACAAGGCCCGCAGCCATCCGTATGTGGGCAAGGTGTTCCGTGAGGGGCTGACGGCCGTCCGGGATGAGATCCTGGCCCGCGACCCGGACGCCCTGCCGGGGGCGACCTCTAACCACTGCTACTTCTGCTGGTACGCCCTGACCCGCGGGCTGGCCGCCGGGGTGAACGGCGGGGGCGGCAAAGTCGGTGAATGGACCGGCGACCGGCCGAACTTCGCCGGCGAGCTGGTCCAAGTCGGCGTCTTGCCGAAGCGGTGAGTCCGGGGCGGTTCGGCTTGTAACCGGGGCGGCGGTCCCGGACACTGGTCCGACCCGTATCCCGGAGGCACGGATGCTCGCCAAACCTGTCACCCGCGCCCGCCGGCTGCTCCGCGGGCTGCAACTCGGCCGGGACGAGGCCGTCAACCTGGTCCGCCTCGGCTACCGGCTCGTCCTCAAACGGGACGCCGACCCCCAGGGGGAGGCGGACTTCACCGCCGGCCTGCGGAGCGGCCGGATCAGCCCGTCCGAGTTCCTGTTCCGGCTCGCCTCGTCGCCGGAGGCGAACGCCGTCACCGACCAGCGGTCGGCCGGGTTCCCGACCTTCGGCCACGCCCTGCACGCGGCCCGGTGCGAGGTGGTCCGCCAGTTGCCGAAGGCCCGGCGGATCGTCGATCTCGGCGGCGGGGCGGAGAACGATCCCCGCGGGGCGCTCGTCGTCATGGGCTACCCGTACCCGTTCGACCGGCTGACCATCGTCGAGCCGCCCAAGCCGGACCGGCACGAACTGTACCGGGGCGTTGCGCCGGACGACCCGGACACCCTGGACACCGGCCGCGGGGTGATCGAGTACCTGTACTCGTCGATGGCCGACCTGTCCGCGATCCCCTCCGGGTCGGTCGATCTGGTGTTCTCCGGCGAGTCGATCGAGCACGTCACCCGGGCCGAGTGCGAGCGGGTGCTGGCCGAGGCCCGGCGGGTGCTCAAGCCGACCGGCTGGCTCTGCTTCGACACCCCGAACCGGGCCGTCACCCGGCTGCACGTCGGGGACGCCCACTTCATCAACCCGGACCACAAGCACGAGTACACCCACGGGGAGATGATGGCCCTGCTCGCCCGGCACCGGTTCGAGGTGGTCGAGGCGAAGGGCGTCACCTGGACCCCGGTGTCCGCCCGGACCGGGCTGTTCGACGTGTCCGAGATGGCGATGAACGTCGGCCTCTACGACGACATCGAGGCGTGTTATTTGCTGTACTACCGGTGCCGGCCGGCGGCCTAAGAGCGGCCGCGGGCGGTCAGCCGGGGGGACAGTAGTGTCGGGTCACGCGAGCGAGTGTGTCATCCACACCCTGTCCGAGTACCTCGGCCACCTCCGCGATTTGAAGCTGACCGACCAGCCGCAGGCCCACGTCCGGTGGTGGTTCCGCGGCCAGCCGGACCAGCGGTATCAGCTCGTCCCCGGGGTGTACCGGGCCGAGTTCCCGACCGCCGACGAGTCCGCCCGGCTGACCCTGGAACAGCACCTCTACCAGGACTTCCGCGTCCTGTCCGGCGGGCTGCTGCCGTCCGACGTGTCTGACGTCGGGCTG
Organism: Gemmataceae bacterium; assembly: GCA_046350115.1. Taxonomy (GTDB): domain Bacteria; phylum Planctomycetota; class Planctomycetia; order Gemmatales; family Gemmataceae; genus JAXMAZ01. The sequence continues at coordinate 109,521 of JAXMAZ010000008.1, read as the reverse complement.
TACTTCCTCCAGCAGCACTACGGGCTACCGACCCGGCTGCTCGACTGGACCACCAACCCGCTGGCCGCACTGTATTTCGCCGTCAACACCGGCCCGGACACGGTCGGGGCGGTGGACCTCATGGACGTGTTCCGGCTGGCCCCGACCCAGGGGGCGGAAGCCGAGTTCCAGGGGGTCGTCACCTCGGCCCACCCGCGGCTGCGGGAGTGGCTGCGGCCGGTGATCGACGGCGGGAACCCTGCCGACTTCGCCGGGTACGTGGTGCCGATCCGGCCGGTCCACTTCGACACCCGGGTCCGGCTCCAGCGCGGATGCTTCACCCTGCACGTACCGGACCACCCCCGGCTGACCCGGCGGGAGAACGACTCCCTCCGCCGGCTGACCGTGCCGCCGGACGCCAAGGCCGCCATCTACCAGGAGCTGAAGCTGAGTGGGGTGGACGAGTTCTCCATCTTCGGCGACCTGGAAAACCTCGCCGTCTCGCTCCGGTCGGCGTACCGGCTGTAGTTACGCCCGTACCCGTTTGGCCGGTTTCGCGGGTTCGCCGCTCACTTCGACCCCGTCGACGAACCGCTTCGCGTCCGGCAGAGCCTCCAGGAACGTCCGGCCGTAGGGCTTGGTCAGCACCCGCGGGTCGAACAGCACCACCATCCCGCGGTCCGAGGCGGTGCGGATCAGCCGGCCGAACCCCTGCTTCAGCTTGATCGCCGCCTGCGGCACCTGGAACTCCATGAAGGCGTTCCCGCCGGCCGCCTCGATCGCCTCCAGCCGGGCTTCGGTCAGCGGCCGGTCCGGGACGGCGAACGGCAGCTTGGTGATGACCACGTTCTGCAACGCCTCGCCGCGGACGTCCACCCCCTGCCAGAAGCTGTCCACCCCGAACAGCACCGCCTTCGGTGTGGTGCGGAAGGCGGCCACCATCTTCGCCGGCGGCTGGCCGTCCCCCTGGGCGAACAGCGTGTATCCGTGCTTGGCCAGCCACGGCCGCAGCTTCTCGGCCGCCCGGTTGAGGAACTGGTAGCTGGTGAACAGGACGAACGCCCGGCCGGCGGTCCGCTCGATGATGCCGGGCAACTTCTCCAGCACCGCCGCCTCGAACGCGGCCGACTGGGCCGACGGGTCCGGCATGTCGCGGAACAGGTGCAGCTCGGCCTGTTCGCGGAAGTCGAACGGGCTGCCGAGCTGCTTGGTGTCCGCGTCCACTAACCCGAGCCGTTTTTGGAAATGGCTGAACCCCTTCGCCCCGCCGGCGCTCAGGGTCGCACTGGTCAGGACGACCGACGGCACCTGGCTGTACAAGTGCTTCTGCAACGCCGGGCCGACCTCAATGGGGGCGCTCGCCAAAGCTACCTTCGGCACCCGCCCCGGCCGGACCTCGACCCAATACACCTGCCCGTCGAGCGCCTGGGCGAGCCACTGCTGGATGCTCAGGGCCAGGGCGTTCAGCCGGTCGGCCCGGCTGGTGAGTTCGATCTTCTCCTCGTCGCTGGTCAACTTGCCGGCGATCCGGGTGAGGGCGGTCGCCAGCTTGCCGAGTTCGGCCGACAGGATGTCCGGAACGACGTCCGGCTCCCGCACCCGGCCGGTGCCCCGGGTGTGGCTGGCGTGCCAGGCGTGCAGGGACGTGAAGAATCGCTCGCTCGCCTGCCGGGCGGCCTCCAGTTGGGCGACGCTCTCCCCGTCCCCGTGGGCGGCCAGCACCCCCTTGTGCTGCCGCGGGGCGAGCAGTTGGTTGAGCAGGTACTCGACCCCGCCCTGGGACACCGACAGCCCGAGGTGGTCGGCCGCCACGTCCTCCAGGGTGTGGGCCTCGTCGAAGATGACCGCCTGGTAATCGGGTAACAGGCCGGCCCCCTGCCTTCGCAGGGCCAGGTCGCTGAAGAACAGGGCGTGGTTGACGATCAGCAAGTTTGCCCCGTAGGCCTGCCGGCGGGCGCGGAAGTAGAAGCACTCGGAATGGTGCGGGCAGTTCCGGCCGAGGCAGTTGCCGCTGTCCGACTCGACCAAGTCCCACACCCCCGGCTGCGGCTGGAACTCCAGGTCGCTGCGGGTGCCGTCCTGTGTGGTGCGGGACCACTTGCCGATCTGAATGAGTTGTTGCTGGGCCAGCGGGTCGGCGACCAGGGTGGCGATCCGCTGTTGGGCGACCCGCAGCCGGCGGAGGCTGAGGTAGTTCCCCCGCCCCTTCACCAGCACCGGCCGCACCCCGTCCGGCAGCACCGACTGCAGGAACGGGATGTCCTTGGTGACGAGCTGCTCCTGCAGCCCGATGGTGTGGGTGGAGACGACCACCCGGTAGTCCTTCTTGCTGGCCACCGCCAGCGCGGCCGGGACCAGGTAGGCGAAGCTCTTGCCCACCCCGGTGCCGGCCTCGACCAGCAGTTTGCCCTTGTCGGCAAGGGTCTCGGCGACCGCCTCGGCCATCGCCAACTGCTGGGGCCGGCTCTCGAACCCCGGGTACTGTTTGCTCACCAGCCCGCCGGGGCCGAGCACTTTCGACACGTTGCTCATGCCTGGATTGTGGCAGACCGGGCGGGGGCGAGTAAATGCGGGTTGCGGGAACGTGAACAGCCCACCCGCAGCAACGGGTGGGCGTTCGAGGGACGAGTGTCCCGGCCGATCACCAGAACCGGACCCGCCAGTAGTCGTGGGAGGTGGAGGTCCGGCCGTACCACCAGTGGCCGTCCTCCCAGCTCAGCGTCACCGACCGCCAGCCGAGCGGCACCTTCGGGAACGGGTAGTACGGGCCGATGAACGGGAAGGCGTTGTACGGGTAGGCCGTCGGGTACGCCACCCGGGAGGCGTTGTTGTACGGGGCGTAGGTCGGCCAGGCGTAGGGCGGCAGCGGCGGGGCCATCCCGTCGGCCGGCCCCATGCCGGGGTGGCCGAGCGGAGCCGGCTCGACCGCCGGGCCGGCCATCCCCCCGCCCATCGGCATGGCGGCCGGCGCCTGGGTCATCACCGGGCCGACCCCGGTGTTCATCGGCGGCAGGTTGGCCGGAACCTGGCTCTGGGCCTGGGTGATGGCCCCGACGGTGATCCCGTCCTTGACCAGCTTCACCCCGGGCACCACCCGGATCTCCTGGAGCACCGTCTTCTTCTGGGCGGCGTCCTTGACCGACCCGGTGACGGTGACGGTGCCGCCGTCCGTCTGGACGGTGATGTCGGCCCCGTCCACGGCGTGGGACGAGATCAGCCGCGTTTCGACCGCCTTGGCCAGCTTCTGGTTGGCGGCCGACGGGGCGGCCGGCTCGGCGGCGTTGGCGGCCCCGACCCACACCCCGAGGGCGGCGGCCAGCGGGTACACTTTGCGAATGGTCACGTCGGTCCCTCCTTGAACGTCGGTCGCACCCGTTCGGCGGGGTGGTTCGGCGTTGCTGCGACAGATATCGTCCGGTCGGGCGGTCCGGTCGCACCGGGAGGACGGTGCCGGACGTGCCGTCCGCCCGATGCGGCGCCAGGACCGGTGCGACCTGAAAAGTCGCCGCACACTGCCCAGATTCCGGACTTTACCGTTTGATGTTAGGGCGAGGAGTGACCTCCGGCGGCGTCCCGCGTTGACGCCCGTCCCCGACACGAATAGCATGGCCCTGAGTCGCACCCGTAGCTCAACTGGATAGAGCAGCGGTCTACGGAACCGCAGGTTGGGGGTTCGAATCCCTCCGGGTGTATTCTCACTTTTGCGATCGGTTCTCCCAGAAGCCGACCCATCTTGCCCAGTCTGACGCTGGCGACTCGGCCGCCGCCCCGGCGGCTCCGAGTCGGAACAGCCCGTCCAGTGCAGTCGCCAACACTTCCTCCTGGGCGGCGGTCAGCTTCTCACGCCATCCGACCTCGGCAACGCGGGCATGAATGAGGCCGTCGATGTGGTCGAAGGCGACCCGCAGGTTCGACGAGCCGAGTTCTGGCACAGCGACCTCTGCCTCGATCGACTGCACCCCGATGTGTACCGCACCGACGGTCGGGGTCAGCCCCTGCCAGGCATCCGCCGCCCGCAACAACGGCACCAGTTCCCGCCCCAGGAACCCGGCCACCGCGTGCTCGACCTCGTGCAGTCCGTGGAGCGGCCGTGTGGCGGCCGGGGCGATGCCGGTCAGGTCGGCGGCGTGAGAGACCGCTCGGAGTTTGCGGAAGTGTGCCGGCACCGTGCCGGAGTGGAAGCCGGGCCGGAGTAGGCCGCGAACGGTTTCCCCGTGGTGGCCGAGCGACACCGGCGTCAGCCCGGTCGGCCGGTTGGCCGCGTACAGCCGCCAGTTCTCCTTCAGCTCCCAGGCGATGAACCCGAACACCCCGGGGGTGCCGGTGACGATCAGCCCGGCCAGCCACTCCGACCCGAGTAGCCCGGCGACCTGCGGTGTGAGCGGGATGATCAGCTTGTGGGACACGGTCACCACCGGGAAGTGCTTGACCGGGTTCACCTGCGGCTCGAACAGCATGTAGAACACGAACCGGAACACGTAGGCCACCGGGAACCAGACGACCGCCAGCGCCACCCGCAGCCACAACGCCCCGGCCGACTGCCCCTCCCGGAACCGGAACCACTCGTCCACCGCGTACAGGGTCCGTTCGACCCACCCGGCGATCTCGCGGAACGCCCAGACGACCCAGCCGATCAGGCCGGGGACCAAGTTCCGGCGGACCGCCCGCCAGCCGTCGGACACCGCCTCACGGGTGTGGTCCTCCCACTTCTGGCCGGCCGGCGTGGCGATCACCCCGGCCAGGACGGTAACCGTCGCCGCCGCCGTGACCAGGGTCGTCTGCCAGTCCGTCCCAACGAGCGCCAGCCCGGTTGCTGTCACGGCCCCACAGACCAGGGGCGTGCCGAACCGCCGGGCGAACAGCCGGGCCGGCGGGCTTCGGCGGATGGCCCGGACCGCCGGCAGGTTCCAGGCGGCGGACGGCAGTTCGACCAGGACGAAGCGGAGTCCGGACGCGAGCCACACCGCGCCCGCCCACACGAAGGCACGGACCGACGGCTGGTGCAGGACCGCCAGGTAGAACAGGCCGAGCAGCCCGGCGACCGCGAGTGCAGTCGGCCCGACCGACAGGTGGTGCTCGTGGCCGTGGGCGGACGCGGGGGCCAGGCCGCCGACCGCCCCGCCGAGCACGTCCGTGAACCGCGGCTCGCCGGTCGCCTGCCGGCGGACGAACCGGGCCAGCCCGCCGAGTTCGGCCGCCAGGTACTGGGCGAACATGACCGTGAGGAACGCCCCGCCGAACGGGAAGGCGACGAACTTCGACAGCCACCGGCCGACCCGGGTGCCGAACGCCACCGCCGTGCCCCGCTGGATCAGCCGCAGGTACGCTTCACCCCGCCGGTACACCCCGTCGAGCGGCTCGTCCAGGCGGGCGTCCGCCCGCAACAGGGCATCCCCGCGAGCCAGCTCGCCGGGTCCGGCCAGGTCCGGAATCTTCAGGTTGTTGCGGGCGACGGCGTCCCGCAGGTCGCCGAACCGGATGAACCCCCGCTCGCACACCCGGTCGAGAAGCTCGGCCACGACCTTGTCCCGTGCCACCCGCTCCGGCAGGTTCGTCGGCCGCAGCCCGGCGGCGTCGAGCGCGGCGGCGATCGCCGGCCCGCACTCCGCCCGGATCTCCGCCTCCGCCCGGCCCGCTTCCGCCGCGAGCAGGCGGTCCAGCCGGTCCCGGTCGGCCGCCTCCACCGGCACCCGGTGGAGGTGACGTCGGGCGGACGTGAGGTGCCGGTGGAGGATCACGGCCCGCGCCCGGGTCAGCGGGCGGACCAGCGGTCGGCGGCCCCGGGACCGCACCCACCCGACCGGGTCGACGGTGCTGATCGGGCGTTCCAGGTCGGCCGGGATCCTTTGCAGGTCGTACAGACAACGGGCGGCCCGCGGCCACCGCCCGCGGGCCGCCGGACCGAGCAGCGGGGTCAAGGCCTCGGCCCAGGTCTGGCGGGCGGCCGCGTCCCAGCCGAGGACGGCCCCGAGGCGTCGGGACAGCCCGTCACGGATGGCCGCCTTCGCCTCCTTGATCACCTTCAACCGCAGGTGCTTGTGGCCGGCCGCGGCCGCCTGAGTTCGCAGAATGGCGGCCCGGACGTGGTTACCTCGCTCCGCGGCGAGGTCGGCGTCCACCCGCAACCGGTCCGAAGTGCTGCCGACGGGTTGGGGACCGCCGGCGGTCTCGTCCTCGTCACCCTCGGGGTGTGGCACCGCCCTGCCGGCCGCGTTACTCGCCCCCTCCGGCCGGGTCGCCGCCGCCCACTGGTCTAGGGCCGCTGTCCCGCCGAACGGCTCGAACACCCGTGCGGCCGGCGGGGCCGACGGGAAGGTCCACTCCAGGCTGGCCGGGGCGAACAGGGCCAGGTCGGCGTAGGCGGCCAGAAAGTGCCGGTAGACCACGGACGGGCGCGCGGCCGGCGGTGTGAGGTGGTCGGCCGTGAGGACGAATCGCACCTCCGCCGGGACAGCCGCCCCGAGCGCGGCCAGCCGTCGTTCCGCCTCGTCATCCTGTACGGAAGCCGCCTCGGCAACCGCCGCCTGGAACAAGAGTCGCCAGTAGTGGCGGAGGACGTCCGCCGGGGGTCGAGGCCCGGGGAACAGGTCGTTCGGGTCGCTCAGCAGCAGCAGCCGAGCGTCCGCCCCCTGATACACGGAGTCGGGCGTGACCTGCCACTGCCGGAGCCGTTCCGCGTCCAACCAGACCGGCCGGTGGGTGTTAATCGTCACCGGGTCGCCGTCGTCGGCCAGCTCGTGCAGCACTTTCCGCAGGTGGCGCTCTTTCACCACCCGCGCGGCCGGCGTGACCGCCCGGAGCCGGCGCTCCAACTCGTCCGCCGTCAGGGGGCTCTGCTCGGGCTTGGGCACGATCGGCTCCGGGAACATCGGATGCAGCCGTTTTCCCGCTTCCCGCCCGGATGTCAAGGAACGGGGTGAGCGGGTATTGTCGCAGTTTGGGGTTTGGTCCCCTCCCCCTTGTGGGGGAGGGTTAGGGTGGGGGGTCGGGACCGCCTGCCGGGTGAGAGTCATCGGTGCGGCGGGGAGCGGTGCCCCCCACCTAACCCCTCCCCCACAAGGGGGAGGGGACCAAGCTGAGACACTACCGGTGAGCGGAACATGAGAGGACGGCCGGCCATTCCGCCCGCGACGAAACCGCGGGGGGGCGTGTAGAGTAGAATCCGTTGCGGCCGACCCGTCGCCGGCCTCGCCCACCCGTCACCCGGAGCCACGACCGATGGTCCGCCGGACCCCCTTGCTCGCCGTGCTGGCGAGCCTCCTCCCGTCAGTGGCGATCGCCGACGACCTGGCGACTGACAAGATCAACAAGCGGATCGACCGGCTGCCCGCCGTCGACCTGGCCGGCAAACCCGTGGACCTGGCCGTTCTGGCCGGCGGCCGGCCGCTGGTCGTCACCTTCCTGTCGTTCGACTGCCCGGTGTCCAACAGCTACGCCGCCCCGCTGACCGAATTGGCCGCGAGGTATGCCGGCCAGGGCGTGGCGTTCGTCGGGGTCGTCCCGACGGACGAACCGCTCGACGCGGTGACGAAGCGGGTGGCCGAGTTCAAGCTCGGCTTCCCGGTGTACGCCGACCCGAAGCTGGACGCCGTGTCGGCCGTGAAGGCGACCACCGTGCCGGAGGCGTTCGTCCTCGACCGCAACCGGGTGCTCCGCTACCGCGGGCGGATCGATAACGCGTACTCGGCCCGGCTGAAGCGGAACCCGGCCGTCACCGAGCACGACCTGCAGGCCGCGCTCGACAACCTGCTCGCCGGAAAGGACGTCAAGACGCCCGTCACCAAGCCGATCGGCTGCCCGGCCGGAAGGCGGGAGCCGTCCGGGTCCGGGGCGGCGACCGTCACCTTCCACAAGGACGTGCTGCCGGTCCTCCAGGCGAACTGCCAGGGGTGCCACCGGCCGGGCCAGGTCGGGCCGTTCCCGCTGCTCACCTACAAGCACGCGGTCAACTGGGCGGACGACATCAAGGAGTACACCCAGTCCCGCAAGATGCCGCCGTGGAAGCCGACCGGCGGCCCGCCGCACGGGTTCGTCAACTCCCGGCGGATGAGCGACAAGGATCTCGCCACCCTGACCGCCTGGGTGGACGCCGGCTGCCCCGAGGGCGACCCGAAGGCCGCCCCGCCGCCGGTCACGTTCGCCGACGAGTGGCAGCTCGGCCCGCCGGACCTGATCCTGACGGCCCCCGAGGAGTACCACGTCGGGCCGGCCGGCAAGGACGTGTTCCGCTGCTTCGTCCTGCCGACCGGGCTGACCGAGGACAAGTACATCGTCGGGTACGAGGTGAAGCCGGGGAACCCGCGGGTGGTCCACCACACGCTCAACTTCTGGGACGCCACCGGCCGGGCCCGGCAGAAGGAGTCCGAGGCGAAGAAGCTGGCCCGGTCGACCGACCAGGACTACGGCCCGGGGTACTCGGTGGCGATGGGCATCGGGTTCGTGCCGACGCCGCTCGGCGACCGGCCGGGGGTGCCGCCGGTCGGACTGATCGGCGGGTGGGCGCCGGGGCAACTGGCGGCCAGCCTGCCGCCCGGGGCCGGGTACTTCATCCCGAAGGGGGCCGACTTCGTCGTCCAGACCCACTACCACCGGACCGGCAAGCCGGAGACCGACCGCATCCGGATCGGCCTATACTTCGCCAAGAAGCCGGTGGAGAAGGTGTTCCAGGTGCTGACGGTCGGCGGCATGTCCCCGCTGAACGTCATCCCGGCCGGCAAGCCGGACTACACGGCCGGCGGGGCCGTCTGGATCACCCAGGACGCGACCGTGTACAGCGTCGTCCCGCACATGCACCTGATCGGCCGGGCGATCAAAGTGACGATGACCCCGCCGGGCGGCGAGACCGTGACGCTCATCGACATCCCGGACTGGGACTACAACTGGCAGGAGACGTACTGGTTCAAGCGGCCGATCAAGGCCAAGGCCGGCACCAAGTTCGAGGTGTCCGCGGTGTACGACAACTCGGCCCGGAACCCGAACAACCCGAGCAGCCCGCCGCGGGCGGTGTTCTTCGGCGAGGAGACGACGAACGAGATGCTGTTCGGGTTCATCGGCGTCACCCCGGACGGCCCGAACCGGGTGCGGATCAGCCGCACGGACCCGGCGAAGGCGGCCCCGAAGAAGGCGGACGGGGGGCGGTAGGTTCCGTAGGGTGCGTTGAGGAGGCTCTGCGACGAAACGCACCGGCCCGGCAACGACAACCAACCCGGGCAGGTAGTCCCGACGGTGCGTTTCGCAAAGCCTCAACGCACCCTACACCGACCATTCGGCGACACCTGTGATCCCACTTCTCTTCCTGACCCTCACCGCCCCACCCGCCGACCGGTACGAGATCCCGTACCGGTTGACCGACACCAAACACGTGCTGGTCCGGGCGAAGCTGAACGGCAAGGGGCCGTACAACTTCATCTTGGACACCGGCGCCCCGGCCGTGTTCATCCCGAAGAAGGTAGCGAAGGAGGTCGGCGTCAAGCTCGACGACAAGGGCTGGGGCGAGTTCGACACGTTCGAGGTCGAGGGCGGCTTGTCGGTGCCGAAGGCCCGCACCCGGGTGGAAGACCTGTTCCAGCTCGAAGGGATGAACGGGATGGGCCTGGCCGGCGTCGAGCTGCACGGGGTCATCGGGTACAACGTGCTGGCCCAGTACCGGATCACCTACGACTTCGCGGCCGACAAGCTCGTCTGGGTGACGCTCGACTTCACCCCGCCGCCGATCCAGGGGCTGGGCCGGACGACCGGCGGCCAGGGCGGGCTGGAGATCCTCGGGCCGGTGATGAAGGTGCTGGCCGGGTTCATGGGCATCGTGCCGAACTTCGACCTGAAGCCGCGGGGCTTCCTCGGGCTGACCGCCGAGGACCGGGACGGCAAGGTGGTGGTGGCGAGCGTGGTCGCGGACGGCCCGGCGGCGAGGGCCGGGCTTCAGCCCGGGGACAGGCTAGACGCGGTGGCCGTGGTCGCCGGACGAAAGACTCCCCGGTTCCGCGACCTGGACCGGGCGAAAGACCTGGAGCGGACGCTGGCCGCGGCCCAGGTGGGGGCGGAGGTGCGGTTCAAGCTGACCCGCGGCGACGCCGAGAAGTCCGTCACCGTCACGCTCGGAAAGGGGCTGTAACCGTGCATACCCGCCTGTTCCTTTCGGCCATCGCCGCCGGTTTGCTCGCATCGGCCCCCTGCCCCGCCCAGGCACCGGCGGACAAGGCGCCGGTCGTCGTGCCGTTCAAGCTGCTCCCGTCCCGGCACATGCTGTTGGACGTGACGGTGAACGGCAAAGGGCCGTACCACCTGATCTTCGACACCGGCGCCCCGCTCAACCTGATCGGCTCCCGGGTGGCGAAGGAGTCCGGGTTGCTCAAGAACCGCAAGAGCGGCGGCTTGGGCCTCGGGTTCGGCATCTTCGGCGGCGGGTTCAACCAGGTGGAGGTCGGCAGCCTGGCCGTCGGGGACGCCAAGGCCGAGAAACTGCCCGCGATCGTCATGGACCACCCGACGGTGAAGGCCATCTCGGACGCCTTCCGCGACGAGTACGGGCCGATCGAGGGGATCGTCGGGTTCCCGTTCTTCGGCCGGTTCGCCACCACCATCGACTACCAGAAGAAGCAGTTGACCTTGGTCCCGACCGACTTCACCCCGGGCGACTACCTGAACGACCTGACCCAGACGCTGGCCAGTGCGGCCGAACGGAAGGCCGCGCCTCGGGTGGTCGGGGCGGCCGGGCTGTGGGGGTTCGCGGTCGAGAAGCCAGACACGGACGACGAGCCGGGGGTGAAGATCGGCAAGGTGTTCGCCGACACCCCCGCGGCGTCGGCCGGGCTGAAGGCCGGCGACCGCCTGCTGACGCTGGACGGCCGGTGGACGGACACCGTGGCGGATGCGTACCTGGCGGCCAGCCTGGTGCGGGTCGGCCGGGCGACGAAGCTGACCGTCCGGCGGGACGGGAAAGAGCGGACGGTTACGGTGACGCCGACGAAAGGCTATTGAGCCAGGCGGACGCCTTGGCGATCAGGGTGCATCACCCTCTCGCGCGTGCAAACGAAACGGCCCGCCCGGCATACCGGGCGGGCCGTTTCAGATTTCCCGGTTCAACGCCTGCTTACACCGTCCCCGGGTTGCTGAACTCGTTCGGGTCGATGGCCCGCTTGGAGATCATCCCGGTCGTGTCCTGGGTGGTGGCGATCACCTGCCGGCGGGCGCCGTCGGCGGTGGCGTTGCCGAGGGACACCGTCACCCCCTCCCGGTTGGCCGTCTCCCCGATGGCATAGACCGACCCGCGGTCCGCCCCGGTCTTGGCGTCGTACATCCGCACCTGCGGCCCGCCCCCCTTCCCCGAGCCGGCCACGATCTGGAACCCGCCGCTCGACCCGAACAGCATCCCCATGTCCACCGACACCCCGCCCCGCAGGAGCGGGTCGAAGGCGAAGTAGTTGAGGATCGGCTTCTCCTCGGTCACGTCGTACAGCGTCACCCGCGGGCCGCCGGTGTTCCCGGCCCCGACCAGGATCTGGGCGTACCCGAGGCCGAGGGCGTCCCCGACGGCCAGGCTCAGCCCGCCCCGGAAGGAGTCCTCGAACACCATCAGTTGGAACGTCATCTCCCCGGTGGCGGTGTCGTACACCCGGACGAGCGGCGCCCCGCCGAACCCGGGCACGGCCACCACGTCCGGCACCCCGTCGCCGGTCACGTCCGCGACGGCCGTTTTCACCCCGCCGGTGAACGACTGATCGAACGCCAGGATGGTGAACCGCTCGGTCCCGTCCGGGTTGTAGATCTTGATGTTCGGCGACTCACCGACCTGTGCCCCGACCGCCGTCACCCGGCCGGTGGCCGGCGGCGGGCTGGTCGGCGGGACCGTCGGGGGCACCGTCGGCGGGACGGTGGGCGGCACGGTCGGCGGGACCGTCGGCGGCACGGTGGTCGGCGGCGGGCTGACCGGCGGGCCGGCGATCGTGGACACGGACAGCGGCTGGACGGTCACGGCCACGAGGGACGACTCGACCGGCGACTTGGTGGTGTCGAACGGGACGAACTTGGCCGTCAGGGGCCGGACGCCGGCGGCCGGGAAGGTGACGGACGCCTGGGCCACCCCGTTCACCACGCTCCCGGTGCCGACGACGGTCGAGCCGTCCAGGAACTGGACCGTCCCGCCGGTCGTCGCCCCGATCACGTTGGCCACCGCCGTCACCCCCACCCCGATGTCCGGGGTGTAGTCGGCGATGCTGACGGCCACGCTCGGGCTGGTCGCGTTGACCACCGTCAGCTTGTAGATCTGGGCGTCCGGGCCGATCGACTGGCTGGCCTGCTGGACCTCGACGGCGAGGTCGATCGGGCCGGTGTACCCGGCGGCCGGGGTGATCGTCACCGTGCGGGCGGCGTTGTCCACGGTGGCGGTGGCGTTCAGCAGCGGCAGGGCGGCCCCGGTGTTCGGGTCGCGGCCGCCGTTCACCGTGAACGTGACCGCGTCCCCCTCTACGTCCGTGTACGGGATGCTGATCGTGGTCGCCTGGCCGGCCGGGACGACGGTCGGGCTGATCCGGCCCAGGAACGGCGCCTTGTTCGGGTTCTGGGAGGTGGTCGGGTTGGCCGTCCCGGTGGCGGTGAAGGTGATCGGGGCGGACACCCCCTGGTTGTCCGACGGGGTGACGGTCACGGTCGAGCTAGTCAGGAACCCGTTTGTGGTGATCCGCAGGACCGCGTTCTCCAGGTCGGTGTACAGGGTCGCGTTGGTGATCGTGATCGGGAACTTCGGGGTGCTGTTGTTCGGGTTGCTGCTGGTGTCCACCGTCCGGGTCATCAGCTTCTCGTAGAACTCCGCCCCCTCGGTCATCAGCCCGACGATGGTGTGGTTGAAGTTCAGGTGTTGGGGCCGGCTGGCCAGCGGCACGTCCACGTCGGTGATGAAGAACTGGGCGTTGTTGTTGTCGTTGCGGGCGTTGGCCATCGCCACCAGCCCGGGGCTGGCGAAGGTGAAGTTCGGGTCGTACTCGTCCTCCACGTCCGCCACGCCCGGCGCCCCGCCGATCCCGTCCCCGTTCGGGGAGCCGCCCTGCAGGACGAAGTTGTCGATCACCCGGTGGAACGTCTTGTTCGTGTAGTACCCGGAGTTGACCAGGTTGATGATCGTGCCGGTGGCCAGCGGGGCTTCGGTCTCGAACAGCCGGATGGTGATGCTGCCGACCAGCGGGGAGCCGTCCAGGGCGCGGGCGGAGATGTCGAACTTGACGCTCCGGCCGCCGGTCAGCAGGGTCGCCTGCACCCGGGAGTCGGACGACGTGACCTGATACCCGACGTTCTGCCCGGCGTCCAGGCTCGGGGTGTTGGTGACGGTCAGGGGCTGGTAGTAGACGGCGTCGTTCGGCACCGCCAGGCTGCCGATCGGGGCCAGGCTGACGGTCGGCACCTCCCGCCCTTCCAGCGTCTCCAGGGCGAGCGGCTTACGGCGGCCGGGCAGGTGGTGGCGGGCGGACCACTGGGCGAGCAGGCGGCGGAACACCGGCGGACCTCCTGGTTCTGACGGCGGGCTATGTATTCTGCCGGCCGCCGGGCGGGTTGCAAGCGGTGGATGGCTTCCACGGGACTCGGGCTTCTCTCGGCCCGTGCCGGGGTCGTCACCCTCGTATCATAAAGCACGTCCGGCACGACCCGTGCGATCACGGCGTCATCCCTTTCCCGCTTTAGCCTCCTCCTCTTCGACGTATTTCTTGAACCCGGCGATGTTGTAACTGATGAAAAGGAAGGCGTGATGGAGCGCCTGGTAGGTCTCGTCCTCCGGGTCGTCCGCGTAATCTTTGCGAAGGGCGTAAAGCCTGGCCAGCATCTGTTCTGCGGTCGGCATGTGCGGGTGCCTCAAGCGGCTGATCTTCGACTCTCGGCCGGGTTCAGGTTGCCTAGCTTACCACAATTGCCATACAGTTGTGGGAAACCAGCCGGCCGCAACCCCGCCATTCTAACAGGGTTGACGCCGGCCCGGCCGGGGTGATACAAACCGGCCCCCGCGTCCGGCCCCGACGGCGGTTGAACCCTATGGTCAAGCGCAGCAGTCAGCCGCTCCTGGTCTGGTTCGTCGTGTGGGACGTCGTCGTCACGGCGGCGGCCTGGGTGGGCGGCTACCTGCTGCGGTTCGACACCGGCTGGCCGCTGGTCAACAACCACCAGCCGGACTTCGCCCTGTGTCTGGGCAATCTCCCGCTGGTGACGCTGCTCGCCCTCATTTCTTACCGCATCGCCGGGCTGTACGAGGTCCACCGGCTGCGGCGGGTGCGGGAGGAACTGGTCGCGGTCGGCAAAGGGGTCGCCCTGCTGGTGCTGCTGGTGATGGCGACCAGCTTCGCCCGCCAGTACCCCTACGAGAGCCGGGGGGCTACGCTGCTGTTCGGCGGGCTGACGGCGGCCGGGCTGTTCCTCGCCCGGCGGGCCACCTGGACGGCCATCGGCCGGCTGCGGGCGCGGGGGTACAACCAGAGCCACGCCCTGGTCGTCGGCACCGGCCGGCTAGCCCGGCGGACCTGCCGGAATCTGGAGCAGGCGTCCTGGATGGGCATCCAGACGGTCGCCTACGTGGACGACGACCCGGCCCGCGCCCACGCCGACCGGCCGGTCGTCGGGCCGATCAAGGACTTGCCCCGACTGGTCCACGACCTGCACATCGAGCACGTGTTCATCGCCCTGCCGCTGAACCGGTACGCGGACGCCCGGCGGGTGTTCGACGCCCTGTCCCAGACGATCGTGGACGTCCGGCTGGTGGCCGACGTGCCGGCCCTGTCGGCCATGTCGCTGACGGCCAGCACCCTGCACGGGATGACCTTCCTGGGCCTCCGGGAAAGCCCGTACCACGGCCTGAACGTGGTGGTGAAGCGGGTGATGGACACGGTCCTGTCGGCGGTCGCCCTGGTCGTCCTGGCCCCGCTGTTCGCCCTCATCGCCGTGCTCATCAAGTGGACCAGCCCCGGCCCGGTGCTGTACCGGCAGGAGCGGTGCTCGCTGAACGGCAAGCCGTTCAAGATGCTCAAGTTCCGGACCATGCACGTCCACGCGGAGAAGGCCGGTCCGCGGATGACGGCCGCCAACGACCCCCGGCGGACCCGGTTCGGCACCTTCCTGCGGGCGACCAACCTGGACGAGCTGCCGCAACTGGTGAACGTGTTGCGGGGGGAGATGAGCCTGGTCGGCCCGCGGCCGGAGCGGCCGGTGTTCGTGACCGAGTTCAAGAAGACCATCCCGAACTACATGGCCCGGCACGCGGTCAAGTGCGGGATGACCGGGTGGGCGCAGGTGAACGGCTGGCGGGGGAACTCGTCGCTGCGGAAGCGGGTGCAGTACGACCTGTACTACATCACCCACTGGAACCCGTGGTTCGACCTGCGGATCATGCTGCTGACCGTCTGGCGGATGGGGTTCAGCCGACAGCGGCACGCCTACTGACCGCCGCCCGCCGCCCCCGCTCCACCCCGACCCACACACACATGGCCACACTGCCGACAACCGCGCTGGCATAGGCCGCCAGGTGGTAGCAGGCGACAGTTAGCAGGCCGTGATGGCGTTCCGGCGGGACGATGGTCGCCAGGAACGGATCGAGACGAACGCCAAACATGTCCACGTGCCGGGCCACGCTCAGCCCGGTGATTGCCGTCACCAACGCCACCCCGGCGAGGACGAACAGCATCGGCCGGACCAGCTCCCGGGCGGCGAGCGTGGGCCGCGGGCCGACGGTGGCCGCCAGGCCGGCCGCGTACCCCATCGCCACCCCGCCGCCGACCGACGCCAGGATTCCCCAGGCCAGTCCGAGCAGCGTCGGGTCGGTCAGCCCCGGGATCGGGTTGTGGAGCACCGTGAAGTACTCCGGGCAGAGACGGACGCTGACCTGGTCGTGCAGGCTGCCGTACCCGGCCATCAGCCCGGCCCCGATCAGGGCGGCGTTCGCCCGGGTGTTCGGCCGCAGCCAGGCGTACACGCCCAAGGCGACGAGCGCGACGGGCGGGATGGCGATCCGCCACCACGGCAGTGGCTCCACGGCATGACCTCGTCTGTGGCTCAACGAAAAACCCGGGCGATTCACCCGGGCATGACTTCCGCGACTTGACGGTGGCGCCTCACTTGGAGCCGTCCGCCGGCCCCGCCTTGGGCGCCTTCTGGACCTCGTCCCCTTTGTCCTTCTTCTCCTTGCCTTTGCCCTTCCCTTTGCCGTCCTTCTTCGGGGCCATGCCGCCGGACCGCATCTTCGCGTCCTGTTCGACCTCCTCGGCCGACAGCTTGAACGGCTCGATCTTCTCCCCCAAGGCCCGCAGCGCGATGTTCGCCTCTTCCCGGACGTGCCGCTCCTTCCGCTTGTTCAGCTCGTACAGGGCCGGCACTGCGGCCCGGGCCGGCTCGCCGATCGTCCCGAGCGCCCGGGCGGCCGCCACCTTCATGTGCAGCCGCTCGTCCTTGGTCAGCACGTCCACCAGCTCCTGGACCGCGTCCGGGGTGCCGGCGGTGACCGCCCCGAGCATGGACACGGCCCCCTCCTGAACGGTGTACGTGAACTGGTTGTTGGTCGAGTCGTTGTCCGGGTTCTTCATCGCCGCGATCAGGGCCGGCACCGCCGGCCGGGCGTCCGCTTTCAGCCGGCCGAGGGCGGTCAGCGCGTTGTGCCGCACCTGGAGCTGGCGGTCGGACAGCGCCTGGATCAGTTGCGGCACGGCCGACTTGGTGTTCGGGGCCAGCTTGATCATGGCCAGCGAGGCGCACACGCGGATGTCGTCGTCCGGATCCTCGACCATCGCGCGGGCGATGTCCGGCACGGCGTCCCCGGCGTTCGCCCCGATCGACCCGAGGGCCGTGAACGCCTGCTGGCGGGCCTCCTTGTTCGGGCTGGCCAGCTCGCGCGTCCAGTGGCCGACCGACTGCCCGTCGTAGGCCCGACCGTCCGCCCCGAGCAGGGCGTTGATGTGGAACGGGCTGGCCGGCAGGACCACCGCGGCCACCGCGACGATCATCAGCCCGATCCCGCCCCACAGAGCGACGCGCGTCTTCACCGGACACCCCCGAATGTGGCAAGGCATGACGGAACAAAACGACCAGCGTACCCGAAGCCGGGGCGAGTGGGAAGTCATCAGGCGACCCGGCCACGCGGCGTCCGACCGAGCGCACGTCACGGCCCGAACAGGGGTTACGCCGTCCCGCTTTGTGATGATTTAGTGAGACCGCCCGTTCAGCGGCAATTCGATCCGACAGCAGCCGAGGTTCAACGCCTCGCACGGGATGCCGGCTTCGACGACCTCTTCGAGGATGTCCGGTAGGAGCGAGTACCAGACGAACCGGCCCCGCTTCTTGCCCTGAATCAGTTGGGCGTGTTTGAGCACGGTCAAGTGGTGGGACACGTTCACCGCCGGGATGGCGAGCATCTCGGCGATCTCGGTCACGTTGTGCGGGCCGTCCGCCAGGAACCGGACGATCTTCAGCCGCTCCGGGGCGGCCAGCGCGGCGAGCAGTTGGGCGCACCGCTCCGGCTGGAGGGGGTCTTGCTTCGGCACGGAGAGTCCCCCCAACGGCCCACGACGAACCAGGGTAATTCTATCACAAGTCGGGAATTCGCTGGCGGCCCGCGACTGCCTTTGTAACATCTTGACTCCAGGGCAGGTATTCTGGTGAAGATCGTCGGCTTCCTTATCCGCCCCCGCCCTGTCGTACCGCTGCCATGAACCGTCGCTCTGCGTTCACCTTGATCGAGTTATTGGTGGTCATCGCCATCATCGCCATCCTGATCGGCCTGCTCCTGCCGGCCGTCCAGAAGGTGCGGGAGGCGGCGTCCCGGATGAAGTGTCAGAACAACCTGAAGCAGCTCGGCCTGGCACTGCACAACTCCGAGGGGGCGACGAGCAAGTGGCCGCCGCTGTACCCCGGCACCGCCCCGAGCTCGACGGCGTTCAACTACAAGTACACCTGGAGCGTGCTGGCCCAGCTCAACCCGTACCTGGAACAGACGAACATCTACAACTCGATGGACCTGACCCAGCCGATGTACGACTCGGCGAACCAGATCACGACCGCCAACCGGTTCGCCGTCGTGCAGAAGGTGCCGCTGTTCCTCTGCCCGTCCGATCGCGGGGTGCCGGTCAGCAGCGCGTACGGCGTGACCGACATGGGGCCGACCAACTACGTCGCCTGTCACGGGTCCGGGGTGAGCGGCGGCGGGTACGGGTCGCCGGTCAACGCGGACGGGGCGTTCCCGGCGGTCCGCGGGGTGCGGGTGGCCGACTTCATCGACGGCACGTCGAACACGGCGGCCATGTCCGAGAGCACCCTCGGCGACGGGCCGGAGGTGACGCCGACCCAGCCCGGCGACCAACAGGTGGCGTACAAGTACCTCGGCTACTCCGGCACCCTGCCCAGCGACGCCGCCTGTGCCGGCACCCCGATGGTGTGGAACGGGTACAACCGCCGGGGGTTCATGTGGGCGTCCGGCGAGGCCCGGTGCGTCAGCTACAACCACTACTACACGCCTAACTCGAAGAGCTTCGACTGTGTGGCGAACGACCCGACCAACACGTACATCGCGGTCGGCTACCGGGCGGCCCGGAGCCGGCACTCCGGCGGGGCCAACCTGCTCCTGTGCGATGGCAGCGTCCGGTTCGTCAGCGACTCCGTGAACCAGGTGACATGGCGGGCGCTCAGCACCCGGGCCGGCGGCGAAGTGGCCAACGATTACTGACCCGGGAGCAGGAATGCCGTTCGCACCGACCGCCCCGGCCGGCCGGGTTGCCGCCCGCCGGTATCGCCTCGCCCCGTTCGCCTTCGCCGCGGTGGCCGCGGCGGCGATGGTCGCCACCCTGCCCGGCCGGACGCATGGGCTTGGGTTAATCACCGAGCCGCTCCTCCAGGACTTGCGGCTCGACCGCGTCCCCTACGCCGTACTTAACCTGTGGGCGACGCTCCTCGGGGCGATGTTCTGCATCCCGTGCGGCTGGCTGCTCGACCGGGTCGGCGCCCCGGGCTGTCCTCTCGCTCACATTGCTCGGCCTGGGCGGCGTGGTGCTGGCCAAGGGCCAGACCGCCCCGGACGGGCGAACTCCTGCGCCGTCCTCGACGCCGTCACCGGCCAGGCCGAGTGGGTCGGGGTGCAGTCGGGCTGTTCGCCCTGGTTCTCCTCACCCGCGGCCTCGGTCAGAGTGCCCTGTCCACGGTCAGCCTCGGCCTGGTCGGGAAGGCGGCCGGGCGGGAGCCGGGGCCGGTGATCGGCTTCTACTCGTTTCTGGTATCGATCGGGTTCATGGGTGCGTTCGGGGCCACGTGAAGGTCGCCCTGGAGGGCTGGGGCACCGACTGGCGGGGGCTATGGAGACGCCGGGACCGGTTGGATCCTCCGTCGCGGCCGGGGTTCTGGCGCCCCGGTGTTTGTCCCGAACCCGGTTGCCCGGGCCGACGAGCTATCGGCTCCGACCGATGAGACGGGACATACCCTTGCCGCCGCGGTGCGGACGCCGGTGTTCTGGGTGTTCGGCGTCGCCACCTCGCTCTACGGGCTGATCGCGGCCGGCGTCTCTCTGTTCAACCAGTCCATCCTGGCCGAACGGAACTTCGACCGGTCCGTCTTCCTCACCGTCACCACCCTTGCCCCAATGATCGGGCTGGCGGCCAACCTGGCGACGGGTTGGCTGGCCACACGCATCGCGATGGGGCGGCTGTTGGCCGTCGCGATGGTCGTGATGGCCGCCGCCCTGCTGGCGTTCCCCTGGGTCAGTTCGCTGACCGAGGTGTACGCCTACGCGACCGCAATGGGCGTCGCCGGCGGGATGGTGACGGTGCTGTTCTTCGCCGTCTGGCGGCAGGCGTTCGGGACCAAGCACCTCGGGCAGATTCAGGGGGCGGCCCAACTGCTCACCGTGCTGGGGTCCGCGGCAGACCCGGTGCTGCTGGCCGCCCGGACACCGGGCCAGCGGCTCCTACGTCCGTCGTTCCGCATTTCGCGGTGTCGGCCTCGCCGTTGCCCTGTTGGCCTGGTTCACCCGCGTGCCCAGCGGACGACGCCTTGAAGAGAACACCCCATGACGACCACCGCCCCAGCGGCGCTGCAGGCCGGTACGAGCGAACCGGGTACGTGGTCGTCCGCAGCTGCCGCCGACGCTCATGGCCCGGGCGGCGGCCGAGGCGGAGACATTGCGAGCGGTTCGCCCACCTCGTCTCCGCCAGAACCTCCGCTGCCGCTGGCAGAACAACGTGTACACCGGGGAGTGTACGTTCGAGACGTTCGACCCGGTGACCGACCTCAGCCCGGCGTGCCGGGAGGTGGCCACCGCCCCGGCCCTGCTATCGCTGCTGGCCGAACTGTACGGCGAGCCGGCTTGCCTGTTTAAAGACAAGCTCATTTTCAAACCGCCCGGGGTGAAGGGGTACGGGCTGCACCAGGACTGGATCGGCTGGGACGGCTTCCCGCGGTCGTTCCTGACCGTCCTCGCCCCGTTCGAGCCGGCCGACCGGGACAACGGCTGCACCGTCGTCTACCCGGGCTATCACCACGCCGGTTGCCTGACTCCGGAAGACGGCCAGTACCATGAGCTGCCCGCCGGCACCGTGGATGAGCGGACCGCCGTGCCGCTGGTGCTCGCACCGGGGACATGGCCGTGTTCGGCGGGTTCACCCCGCACCGGTCCGACCCGAACCTGTCCGGCCGCTGGCGGCGGCAGCTCTACCTGAGCTACAACGCCCTCTCGGACGGCGGCGACCAGCGGGCCGAACACTACCGCCAGTTCCACGTCTGGTTGCGGGAAAAGTACGCCCAGTGCGGTAAAACAGACGTGTACTTTGAGTAGCCCGCGCCGCCCCGGAGGCTTGCCAATGCCCCCCGCTGCCGACACCCCGCGTCCAGTTCCACCTGTCGCTGAACGTATCGAACCTGGACCGCTCGGTGGACTTCTTCCGCACCCTGTTCGGGATGGAGCCGGCCAAGCTGCGGCCGGACTACGCCAAGTTCGAGTCGGACGACCCGCCGCTCGTCCTGTCCCTCGAACCCAAACCCCCAACCGGCCGGCGGGCCGCTCAACCACCTCGGGTTCCCGGATGCCCGGACGCCCGCTCCTGATCACCATGCAAGAGCGGCTGGAGCGGGCCAGGATGCCGGACCGGGCGGGAGGAGGTCGAGTGCTGCGCTACGCCCGGCAGACCAAGTTCTGGGCACACGACCCGGACAGGACGCTGTGGGGCATGCACGGCCGACGGCGACATCGACCACCGGGGTGAAGGGCAGGCGGAGGAGGTGGTGCTCGGCACCGCCCGGCGGGCGGCTCGACGGTCTGGGAACACGCGGATGAGCACGACCAGGTGCCCGAAACGCTACCGATCGAGTCCGGGACCGCCGACGAGGTGCGGTTCCGCGGCACGTTCAACCTGCCGCTCGGCGACGGCGACCGGCAGCGGCTCATGGCCGAGGCCGCCCGGGCGCTCAAGCCGGGCGGCCGGCTGTTCGTCCACGTGCTCACCGGCGAGTCCCCCGTCACCGCCCCGCAGCTCCCCGGGCCGGCGGCCGCAGTGCAGTTCGCCCCGTTTGAGGCCGACCCGGTCCGGCTGTTGGAGCAGAGCGGCTTCGTCGGCGTGCGGATGCTCAAGTTCGACGCCAAGCCGTGCTTCGTCCGGGATGGGGTCGGGATGCGGGAGCTGCAGCTCGAAGGGTGGAAGCCGGCCGCCGCGACGCCCGAGACGGTCGAGGTGCTGTACAAGGGGCCGTTCCTACAGGTGACGGACGACCACGGGCGGGTGTTCCCGCGGGGCACTCGGGTCGCGGTGCCGGCCGCGGCCGCCGGACTCCTCCGCTCCGGGGCGTTGGCAGAGTCTTTCGTCCTGTTCGACAAAGCCCCTTCTCGGGCAGATGTTTCGTGCGGATGACCGGTTCTGGCCGGACTCACGCCCCGTGAGTCCGGCCAGAACCGGCCTCTTCCCCCCTGCCTTTTGGCATTTCCGTTATCCACTTGACTGGCCGTCAGCACCGGCAAGAATACAAATAGGACAAATTTATCCTGTTTAGCCTCCGACGGGGCTTCGTGATGGCCACCCGAACCCTTCCCCCGCTGACCGACGCGGCGATGATCCCCGACCTGCTGGCCGCCGCCCCGCAAACGCGGGCGGTGCTCGACCGGTACGGGCTGAAGGGCTGCGGCGGGCCGGGCGGGCCGCACGAGTCGGTCGGGTTCTTCGCCCGGGCGCACGACGTTCCGGTCGAGCGGTTACTCTCCGAGCTACGGGCGGCCACCGGGCCGACCGTGGCGGCTGAATTACCGGACGAGCGCCCCGTCCGGTGGTCGGCGGACGGCATTTACCGCCCGTTCTTCCTAGCCGGGATCGCCGTGGTGCTCACCCTCGGGGCCGTCTGGGGGGCGTACCTGCTCGCCCGGATCGCGGTCGCCGGCAAGTTCACGGCGGTCGGCGTGCACGAGGTGAACGCCCACGGCCACGCCCAGATTTACGGCTGGGTCGGGCTGTTCGTCATGGGCTTCGCGTACCAGGCGTTCCCACGCTTCAAGCACACCGCCCTGGCCTACCCCGGGCTGGCGTGGGTCAGCCTCGGGCTGATGGTCAGCGGCCTGGTCGCCCGGTCGGTGCTGGAGCCGTTCGCCGACGGATGGGACGCAGTCGCCGTCGCTGCCACCGTCGCCACCGCCGTGGAGGTGGTCGCCATTGGGTTGTTCGGGTTCGTGATCGCCGCCACCTGGCGGGCGTCCGGCAAGGGGCTGGAAGCGTACGACTGGTACATCGCGTCCGCCCTGATCTGGTTCGTCGCCCAGGCGGTGTACGAGACGGTGTACGTGGCCGCCACCTTCCGGGCCGGGCCGGGCGAGTTGGTGCCGCTGGTGGCCGCCTGGCAGGGGGCGTTGCGGGATCTGCAGATCCACGGCTTCGCCCTGCTCATGATCCTCGGGGTGAGCCAGCGGATGCTGCCGCACATGTTCGGGTTCCCGGCCCCGTCCCGGCGGGTCGCCGTCGCCTGTCTGGTCGGGCTGAACATGGCCGTCGTCGGCGAGGCGACCGGGCTGGTGCTCATGCGGCTGGCCGGCCGGGGGTGGGCCGGGCTGTGGTATCTGTCCGTCCTGCTGCTGACCGCGTGCGTGACGGCCCTGGTCGTGAACTGGCGGGTGTTCGGCCGGGCCGGCGAACCGCACCGGTCGCTGAAATTCGTCCGGGTGGCGTACCTGTGGCTGCTGGTGTCACTGGCCATGCTGGTCGCCCTGCCGGCGTACCAGTTCGCCGTCCTGCCGGCCATCAACCCGGACGCCGGGGCGGTGAAGATGGGGTTCAGCCACGCCTACTACGGTGCCACCCGACACGCCATCACCGTCGGGTTCGTCAGCCTGATGATCGTTGGGGTGGCGGCCAAGGTGGTGCCGGTGCTGCGGGGGGCTGACGCCCGCCGGCTGACCGGGCTGTGGGTGCCGTTCGTACTCATCAACCTGGGCTGCACCCTGCGGGTGGTCGGGCAGACGGCGACCGACTGGGCCGACTGGGTGTTCCCGCTCGCCGGGGTGAGCGGCACCCTGGAAGTGACCGGGCTGGCGGTGTGGGGCTACCACCTGGCCGGGCTGATGCTCCGCCGGCCGGGGTGGGCAGAGGTACGAGGCGCCCGTCCGGCCGGGCCGGTGACCGGCGGGGACTACGTTGCCGACGTACTCGACCGGTCGCCGGCCTTGCTGCCCGTGTTCCTCCAGTTCGGCTTCCGGCCGTTGGCCAGCCCGGTGCTCCGGCGGACGGCCGCCCGGGGGGTGACGATCGACCTGGCCTGCCGAATGATCGGCGCGGACAAGGCGGCGTTCCTGGCTGCCCTGAACGCCGCCCTGCCGGGTCCGAAGACGGTGTCGCTGACGGTCGTCCGTCCGGTCAGCGACCACGACTGAGGGGTTCGGCCGTCAGCCGACGAACACCCCGCCGGTGAATCCCGGGATGGCGTCGAACGCCCCGGCGTCGGTCGGGCCGAACGGGGCGGCCCCGATCGCCTTCCCGGTGTACGGCGTGACCCGGCTGCCCGCCCCGCTGCCGGCACCGGTCACGACGTCCGCCAGGGTGTCCCCGTCGAGGTTCTTCACGGCCACCCGCACCCCGCCCCGGCTGTTCACGTCCCCGGCGAAGAAGTCGGCGATCCGGTTCACCCGGTTGTCCCCGCCGGCCAGCAGGCTGGCCCCGCTGAACGCGCTCACCCGCGGCCCGCCGCCCGGCCCGCCGCCGGCGATCACGTCCGCCTTGCCGTCCCCGTTCGCGTCCCCCAGGGCGACGAACGTGCCGTTCCGCAGGCTGTCCTCGAACGCCAGGAAGTCGCCGAACAGCTTGACCACCTTGGTCGGGTCAGGATTCATGGAGGTCCCGTCGAACACGGCGATCCGCGGCCCGCCGCCGAACCCGGCCGCGACGACCAGGTCCGCCTTGCCGTCCCCGTTCACGTCCCCGACGGCCGCCCGGGCACCGCCGCGGAAGTTCGGGTCTTCGATGCCGAAGAAGTCGGCGATCTGGCCGAACCCGGCCCCGCTGAACACCCGCGCCCGCGGCCCGCCCCCCTCGTCCGGGGTGATGACCAGGTCGGCCCGGCCGTCGCCGGTCAGGTCGCCGGCCGCCACGTACACCCCGCCGGTGAACGACGCCTCGAACGGGTCGACGGCGAACAGCTCGGACTGCGTCTTGCCGTCCAGCACGACCACCCGGGTGGCCCGGCCCGGACCGGTGCCGGCGACGATGTCCGGCACCCCGTCGGCGTTGAAGTCGGCGGCGGCGGTGCGGACCCCGCCGGTGAAATCGCCGAACGGCTTGACCGGGTCGATCAGCCGGGCCGTCCCGTTCGGGTCGAAGAACTGGACCGTCCCGGCCCCAGCCTTGTCCGACCCGACGGCGTACTGCGGGACGCCGACCAGCGTCGGCTTCGGGGCCACGACCGGCGGGGTGCCGACGGTGACGGTCGAGTGGACGACCGGCCCGCCGAACACCGGCGGCGGGTTGGTCTGGCCGGGGGGCGGCTCGCCGTACACCCCCTGGGCCGCCTGGACGTCGAACCCGGCCACCCCCTCGAACCCCGGGGTCGGGGTGAAGGTGAACTTGGTGTCCGGGTCCGGGTTCAGGAGCACGAAGCTGCCCCCCCAGAACAGCACGTCCCCGTTGTGGACCGTGATCGGGGCGTTGGCCACCGACGTCGGGCCGACGTAGGTGAGCGTCCCGCCGACGAGGTTCGTCACCTTGAAGTGGGTGACTTCCGGCCCGTCCGCCGGGTTGCGGCTGAGCGTTACCGTCACCGGGGTGTTCTTGGCCGTGGCCGGGCTGGTGACGGTCGGCGGGTCGATGACCGGGGTGATGGCGACGGCCGCGCTCGCAAGCCCCTGCTTCGACCCGCCGGGGGCGGTCGTGTCCCCGTCGCTGATGGTGATTGAGAACCCGCCGCTGCCGTTCTTGTCCTTGCCACCGACGAACTTCGTGCCGTTCAGGGCGGCGTTCAGGGTGGCCAACGACGGGGTGCTGAACTTCACCACCCCCGTGCCGTTGCCGGTCAGCCCGGTCAGCCCGGCGGTGCTGCCGAGGGTGACGGTGCCCTGGCCACTGGCGTCCAGGGTGACGCTGTAGGTCGGGCCAACCGCGAACGGGTCGGTGACGGTGATCACGTTGGCCCCGGTGAACGTCACGCCGTTCGGGTCGTCCTCCAGGACGGTCAGCTTGGCCGTCGGGACGGCGACGGCCGGGGCGATGTTCTGGACCTCGAACGCCCCGATGTCCACGTTCGCTCCGGCCACCCGCTCGAACCCGAACCCGCGGCCGTCCTCGGCCAGCGGGAATGCGGTGCCGGGGGTGAGTGACAGGGTCTTGTCACCAACGTCGACAGCCGGGCCGCCGGCTTTCAGGGCCACGGAGAACGGGCCGCCCGGCTGGCCGTTGGCCGCCACGCTGGCGGCCCCGTTCGCGTCCGTCGCCACGATGGCGGCCAGCGGCCGGGTGCCGGTCCCGCCCACCCCAACGATGTTGCCGTTGGCCGCGTCCACCAACCCGCCGGCGGTGGCCGCGTCGGCGGCCAGGTTGTTCTTGCTGCCGGGGTCGACCGTCCCGCTGATCTCGCTCGGCGTGGTCGCCCCGGGCTTGCCGACGAGGTTGCCGGCGAACAGCGTGTTGGACAGGACGGCCGTCGCGGTGCCGCCTTCCAGGTGCAGCCCGCCCCCCTTGGCCGTGCCGGCCCCGGCGAAGTCGGCCTGGTTGCCGACGACCGTGCTGTTGACGCTGACCACCTGGCCGTTCGCCCACACCCCGCCGCCGGCCCCGTTGCAGGAGTTGTTCACGACGGTCGCGTTTACAAGGGTGATGTTCCCACCCACGATGCCGCCACCCACCCCGGACGCGGCGTTGCCGGCCACCAGCGACTGCTGGACCACGAACTTGACCGCCCCGAAATCCCCGATACCGCCGCCGTTCCCCCCCGCCTGGTTGTCCGTGATCGAGCATCCGGAGAGGGTCAGGTTGGACCCGGTGTCGGTGAACACGCCGCCGCCATCTCCGGTCGACTCGCTGTCCGTAATCGTCACCCGTTGCAGGGTGAGGGCGCCGGCGTTCGAGACGGCCCCGCCTTTGTCCCCCTTGCCGTTGACGAGTTTCAGCCCGGTGACGCTGACGGTCGCCCCGGCCGGCACCACGAACACCCGGGACAGCTTGTTGGCGTCCAGGGTCGGCGGGCTGGCGTCGGAGAAGCTGAGTTCCAGCGTCTTGCCGGTCTCGCCGAGGGCGAACACCCCCTTGGTGAGCGTCACCGTCTGCCCGCCCAGCCCGCTGTCCAGGAAGACGGTGTCGTCCTCGCCGTTGGCGGCGGCGGTTGTCAACGCCTCACGGAGGGTGACTTTGCCAGTCACCGGGGTCTCGGACAGGCTGTTCACCGAAAAACTGGCGGGTACATCCCTCGTTTCGAGGTCGACGAGCTGCGGGCGAGTCCGGAGCCGGGAGAGGGGCGAACGCATGGGCGGTTTCCTGGGTGAGATGGGCGTACCGGGGTTAATCGCAGAACAGCCGTGACGTTACACGAGAAACGGGAGCGGGTGCAAATGGCCAGCTCGCCTACTTCTTCGGCACCCGGCGGGTCAACCAGAGGTCCGTCTCACCGAGGCCGCCGGGGCGGTCGGAGGTGAAGTACACCGTCCGGCCGTCCGGGGCGGCGGCCGGGTCGGTGTCGATGGCGTCGCTGTTCACCACCGGGCCGAACGACACCAGGTTGCGGAACGGCTCGTCCGGGTTGTCCAGCCGGCCCAGCCACAACAGGTTGCCGGGGAAGGTGCGGTTGAACCGGCCGACCAGCAACGTCCGCCCGTCGGCCGAGAAGCTCGGACCGCTGACGCTGCGGGTGTGCGACAGCCGGCCATACTGGCCCGGGGTGCCGAACGGTTCGTCGGTGGACCGCCGGCGGACGACCCAGACTGCGTCCCGCGGCGGTCGGAGGCTGGAAAAGGTGAGCGTCAGCCCGTCGGCCGACAGCCACGGACGGAACTCGTGGGAGGCCGAGTTGACCGGGTCCGGCAGCCGCTCCGGCTCCCCCCAGGGGGCGTCGGCCGAGGGCCGCCGGGCCATCCACAGGTCGGTGTCCCCCCGCCCGCCCCGGTCGCTGACGAACACCAGCGTCCGCCCGTCGGCCGTGAGCGTCGGCGCCTCGTCCTGGTCCGGGCTGTTGATCGCCGGCCCGAGGTTAGCCGGCTCGCCCCACGGGTCGGCGGCCGCCTTCCGCCGGCTCTCCCAAAGGTCATGCCGGCCGAACCCGCCCGGCCGGTCGGACCGGAACAGCAGGGCGTTTCCGTCGGCCGACAGGCACGGTTGTCCCTCGCTGTGTGGGGTGTTTACGGACGGGCCGAGGTTCTCCGGTGGGGACCAGTCGAAGTCCAAGCCGGTCAGAATGTCTGTCGGAGTCAGTGGCGAGCCGGGGACGTCAGCCCCCGGGTGGCGGGGCAAGGACTGGAACGGTGCCGCTGTGCCGTCACCCGGGGGCTGACGCCCCCGGCTCGCCAGAAACGCCACAACCAGTACGGCAAGTCCGACCAGTCCGACCATGTACGGCCACTGCCGCCGCGGAGTGCGGGCAATCCGCTCCACGTCCGCCCGCACCTCGGCCGCCTGCTGGTACCGCTCGGCCGGCTGCTCCCGCAGGCTCTTGGACACCACCCGGTCCAGCCGCTTGTCGGTGCCGGCCTTGGCCGAAGGCGGGGTGTACTGCGGGGCCGGAAGGTCGCCGGTCAACAGCTCGTAGATCAGCACCCCGAGCGAGTAGATGTCCGCCCGGTTGTCCACTGTGGCCGTGTTCGCCCACTGCTCCGGGGCCATGTATCGGGCCGTCCCCATGTGCTCGCCGACGGCCGTCACCGGCTCGGCGGTCAGCTTGGCCAGCCCGAAGTCGGCCACCTTGGCGTTCCCGGCCTCGTCCAGCAGCACGTTGTCCGGCTTGATGTCCCGGTGGACGACGCCGTGGTCGTGGGCGTACTGCAAGGCGGCGCACAACTGCGGCACCAGCCGCAGCGCGTCCGCCGGAGGGAGCCGGCCGGCCCGCAACCGGTCGCGCAGGCTGCCACCGGGGAGGTACTCCATGACGATCGACACCAGCCCGTCGGCGACAGACACGTCGTACACGGTGACGACGTGCGGGTGCTGAAGTCGGGCCAGCGCCCGGGCCTCCCGGACGAACCGATCGGCCAGCTCCGGGCGGACCGCCTTGTCCGCGTCCAGTACCTTGACCGCCACCACACGGTCGAGGGCCGGCTGCCGGGCCTTATACACGACCCCCATCCCACCCCGGCCGATCACGTCTAGGAACTCCAGTTCGGGGAAGAACGGCTGCACGTCCGCCGGGTCCGGCACCGCGGACGGTTCCAGCGAAAGGGCGAGCAGGCAGGCCGGGCACTCCCCGCCCGGGGCGGTTACCGGGACCGGCGCCCCGCACCGCGGGCAGAGACTGGGTGAAGACATGCGGCGGTCCGCCAGGGAAGTCGTACTCATACGGCTAATCGGCTTCGGCCCGGTGCGTTACACTCGACCTCCGGCCCGCACGGCTTGGAGCAGGTGCCGGAGTTCGTCCGCCGGGTCGTCGCCGTCGTCCAGGGTGACGGACACCTCTTCCCGTAACAGCGCGGCGAACCTCTGCCGCAGCCGGTGGACGGCCACCCGCACCGCCCCTTCCGTCATGCCAACCCGAGCGGCCACCACTGCCGTCGGCTCGGCCGACTGGCCGGTCATCATCCCCTGGAAGGCGGCAAACCGTTCCCCACGGCCGGCCGCCTCCTGCTCAGCCTGGAGCCGGTCCATCGCCCGGCCGAGCACGGCCACCGCCC
This sequence comes from Gemmataceae bacterium, assembly GCA_046350115.1. Lineage (GTDB taxonomy): Bacteria > Planctomycetota > Planctomycetia > Gemmatales > Gemmataceae > JAXMAZ01. The sequence continues at coordinate 80,267 of JAXMAZ010000008.1, read as the reverse complement.
AGGCGTACTCGAACGCCGCGTCCGGGGTCAGGTGGTCGGCCGGCTCGTGGGCGACCCCGTACAACGGCAGGAGCGGGGCCGGCGGGCACCGCTTGGCGGCCGTATCGTACTCGTGCTTCCGGGTCAGGTACTGGCGGAAGGCGGCGGCTAGAAACCCACGGAACCGGCCCCGGCCGGGGTCGGCGTACCGCAAGGCGTTCGATTCCAGCAGCCAGGCGAAAAACCCCTGGCCCGCGTCCTCGGCTTCAGCCGCCGGGGCGCCCCGGCGGCGGGCGTAGGCGTACAGCGGCGGCCAATACGCCCGACACAGTTCGGCCAGGGCCGGGCGGGCCGACGGGTCATCCGCACGGCCGGCCCGCAACACCCGGGACCAGACGGTCGTGTGGAACCGGGCCGGGCCGGCCGGCTCCGGGCCGGGGCGAGTCGCTGGCTGGGGCACGACTGGACATCCTTCCGCACCGGACCGCCCGACGCAATCGGAAATCCCGTCCGGCCTGGCAGGTGACAGCAGCCCGCGGGCCACGACCCAGGCTGAAAGGGTGGTTGCCGGTGCAAGCACACTCCAGCCCGGGGCGGTCCTCCTGAACGACGACGCGACCGAGCAGAACCCCGCCGGCCCCCTTCGATAGACTGTGGGAGTTGGGCCGGCCTTAACAACTTGTATCGGGGAACGCGGCCGTTACCGGAGAGCACGATGGACTTAAACTTGTCCGGCCGGGTGGCGGTCGTCACCGGCGGGGCCAGTGGGATCGGTCGGGCGGTCGCCCGTGGGTTCGCGGCCGAGGGCGCCCGGGTCGCGGTCTGGGATCTGAAGGACGATTCCGGAGAGTTTGCGGTCGGAGTGGCGGCGGATGTGACCGACGAGACGTCCGTGCGAGCCGCCCTGGCGGCGACCGAAATGGCCCTCGGTCCGGTCGATCACCTGGTCCACGCGGCGGCGATCGGCTCGGGCAAGTTCGGCTTCCCGTTCACCAACCTGACCCCGGCCGACTGGCCGCGGGTTCTACAGGTGAACATCATGGGGATGGTGAACGTGGCCCACGTCGTCGCCCCGGGGATGGCCGACCGCGGCCGGGGGACGATGGTGTTTCTCGCCTCGGTGGCCGGCCAGATCGGCTCCCAGACCGACCCGCCGTACAGCGCGTCGAAAGCGGCCAACATCAACTTCGCCCAGTGCCTGGCCAAAGACCTGGCCCCGCGGGGGGTGCGGGTGAACACCGTCTGCCCGGGGATGGTGCAGACCCCGCTCAACCGGGCCGTCTGGCAGGCGTGGCACGACCAGGCGGCCCCCGCCGACCGGCTGCCCTACGAGGAGTGGGCCGGCCGCAAGATCCGGGCGGTGGTGCCGCTCGGCCGGTGGCAGACGCCGGAGGCGATCGCCGACATGGTCGTGTTCCTGTCGTCCGACCGGGCCGCCCACGTGACCGGGCAAACGGTCAACGTGGACGGCGGCTTCGTCATGCAGTGGTGAGGGCAGTGAGCGTGCTACGGGGGTTCACGAGGCGTTGGCTGAACCGACCCTGGACGGGACAACTGGTGATGTCCGTATGGAAAGCTACTCGGCGGAGCCGGAGGCGGGCCGAGGCTCGTCAGCACGACGGTCGCCCCGTTCGTCGACTGCGAAGCGGGGGTGGAGGGCGCGAACCATATACCCCGCGTTGGCCTCTCTCATGTCGGCTGTTCGATCATGTCAGATGGAACGGGTGCTACGTCGACATGGTGGATGACGGCTCGCGGACGGACGGAAGCGTTGCACCTCTGGAAGTGACTCCCATGATCCCGCTGTACGCCCTGGTCCTGGCCGGCCTGGCCGGGCTGCGGGGCATCCTCGCCGGGCGGGCCGCCCGGACCGAGCGGAAGTACGCCAAGGCCGCCCTGGCGGCCGAGGCTTCGGCCAAGGTCACTGTCACGCGGCCCGGAAACGGGGCCGGTGCGGACCCGCTGACGGTCGCCCGCCGGCAGTACGAGCTGGGCCGGCTGGTCCAGACCCGCGACCATTACGGCGAGCGGTACGTCGTGTGGCAGGGCCGGGCGGACCGCGTCGGCAACGCCCTTTACCGGCTCCGCCGGGCGCAGGAACGAAGGCGGTCCCGTACCTGCAGGTGCGGCCGCGTCGCCCTGAGTATTGACCGCCCTGCACCTGCTCGGGCTGCCACGGACTGACCCCGGAAACGGTCGGACGTGGGCGACGGGATTTGGTGAAGTGACGGTTCGGTAGGGCAGGTCAAGCCAGCACCGGCGCGCCCGACCCGCCAGCCCCGCTAGCAGTCCTCGCCAGTCCGGCAGGTCGGCGCGCAGAGCCGGCTTGACCGCCCGCGAACCGTCACCGTTTCAACGCATACAACACTGCAGCGGTTGCAATCCGCATCGCACTGTCGCAGTCGTGGCCCAGGCAATCAGTGGACTTGTGGTTCTCCTGGCACTGGCCGATGTCATACTTGCTGCTCGGCGATCACCGCCCACCGGCCGTCGATCTTGATCCCTTCGAGGGCCGGCAGCGAATCGCTGAACCCGCCCTCCTTGGGGTCGGTCGCGAGCACCCGGCCTTCTCCGCCGCTTCACCGACGTGAGCGCTACCCCAGGTCAGCTTGGCCGAGTACAGCTCGTCGTCCAGCGGGATCAGGGTCAGCTTCTTGTCCGGGAACATCTTGGCCATCACCTCCGGAAGGCGGCGTCGAACTCGGCTTGCCGCGCGGCGTCGGCCAGCAGCAGCCCTCCGGCCTGGAGGTTGGCCCGGACGTTCCTCGACCTCCCTCGTCGGTGAACGCGAACCGCTTCCGCCCGTGCAGGTAGAGGAACTTGTACTTGAACAGGTCGTCCTCGCCGGGGAACAGCTCTTCGACCGCCTGGACCGCGTCAATGCGGGCGGCGGCTTGTAGATGGGCCATCAGGTTCCGCATCGCCCCCTTGGCCGGCGGCGGCTCGTCCCGCAGCTTCAGTTGCAGCGGCTTCAGGAACCCCTTCGGCGGACTGCGGTCCTTGTCCGTCGAGGTTGGCGATCCGGGTGAAGACGACAGCCGTTGCTTGGGCGGCTCCAAGCCGGTCGCGTAGGCGATCACGTTCCCGGCCAGCCGGAACGCCTGCTCCCCACGGTTCACCTCGGCCTTGCCCTTCGGGGGCATGTACTTGGCCTCCTCCCAGTACCCGGCCAGCGGCTCCGAGGGCTGAGGCCCGACCCCGACCGTCCCGGCAGCCCCGAGATCCCGGTACTCAACTTCGGGAAGGCGGTCGGCGGGACGGCGTAGAAGGCCCGCCAGATCGGGTGCTCCGGCGGCACCGGTTGCAGCTTGCTGTCCGGGAACAGCTTGGCCATCAACTCGCGGAACCCGGCAGCGAACTCCGGCGGCCCCGCAGCACGCCTCGGCCAGCACGAACCCGCCCTCCTCGACGTACCGCTTCAGGATCTCCTCGTGCTGCCCTTTGAGCCGCGGCTTCTCGGCCTTGTCCGTTCAGGTAAAGGAGCGGGGACTGCACCAGCGTGCCGACCTCGCCGACGATGTCACTGGCGAGGTACTCCCGGCGGCGGGGGTCATTACCTGCCACCCGAGCGGCAGCCCGTTGAACAGCTCCCGGCCGGCGAACTCGGTCAGGTGCCGGGCGTCGTTGTGCTTGCGGTTCCAGCCGACCACCCGCAGGTCCGGCCCCTTCTCAGCAGGATGCCGTTGGCCAGCAGGGTCGCGTCCCAGGCGAGCTTGCTGACCAGGACCAGGGTCCGCCCGGACAGGGCCAAGCAGGGCGAAGCTGGTGGCATTACCTGATCGGGCTGCATAGTCGATCCGGATCGGCTTCCACGACCCGTCCGGCTGCTGGCCCCGGAGGAGGTACTCGCACCCGTCCCGGTACCAGTCCACCCGGCCGATGAACCGAAGCCCGGACAGCCGGCCGAGCCGCTCGATGCCGTACACGTTGTACAGCCCGGCCATGAACGAGATGTCGTCGAACGCGAAGTGCGACGCGGCCCAGTTCAGCCCGCGGTTGATCGGGTCGTTGACCGCGTACCGGCCGCAGTTGGCCGCCACCCCGGTGGCCGGATCGAGCTGTTGCTCGCTCTGGTTCAGCCCCATCCCGGCAATTAAAAGCCCGCACACCCCGGCCACGGTCATCGGGAAGCTGGGGATGTTCGCGGAGAGGGCCAGGTCGTTGCGGTATCGCCAGTAGCCGGTGTCGGGTCCGTCTTGCCGCTGGCTGGACCGGTACAGCTCCTGGATCGCCCGCCACTCGTCGTCCGGGATGACCGCCCCGGCCTGTTTGCCGGCGTACAAGCCGAGCAGGGCGTACTGGGTGTTCGAGTTGTCCGGCTGCTCGCTCTTCTCGTCGCCATAGGCCCAGCCGACCAGCCGCCCGCCGGACTTCACGCCGTTGCGGACCAGCCAGTCGCAGTTCCGCTGGATGAGCGGCCGGTCCAGCGGCTGCCGGGCCTCGACCAGGGCCATGTTGACGAGGCCGACGACGTAAGTCTTGTGCGGCGGGATCTTCCGCAGGTAGTCGAGGGCGGACCGGACCATCGGGTCGTCCGGCGGCACCCCGCAGTTGAGCAGGGCGAGGGTGGCCAGGGCGGTGCTGCCGCCGGTGTACCCGGCCAGCCCTTCGAGAACGAGTTCGTCCCAGTGGTCGCGGTTCGGCCGGTGCCGGGAGCGGAGGTACTGCACCCCCTTGTCGATGGCCGCGTTCACCCGGCGAACCGCCTCCTGCTCGTCATCGGCCGGCGGGGCTGCGGAAATCGGGCCGGCGGCCAGAAGAAGGGCGGCGAGCGGTAGGAAGGGTGCGGTTCGGTTCATCACGTCTGCTCCGCGGGCGAGTGCCGACACACTCATGATAAACGACGGACCGGGCGGTCGCGCTGGCGACGCCCGGTCCGCTATTCGCTCGACGGGGTTCGGACTTTACCAACGGAGCGGCTTCTGCCACGCCTCCTTCAGATCGCTGAGTTTGGCCCACACCAGCCACTCGCCGTTCCCGCCGGCGACCCGCAGCCGTTGGTCAGCGATCGTGGTGCCGATCTTGGCCAGCGGCAGGCCAGCGAGCAGGGTCGTCAGTTCGGCGACCTTGCCCGGCTCGACTTCGAGGATGAAGCGGGTCGCCGACTCGCTGAACAACCGAACCTCGTCGGAGAGGCCATCCCCCGGCAACCGCGTGACATCCGCCCCGACCTCGCCGGCGAACGCCATCTCCGCGACGGCGACGGCCAGCCCGCCTTCGCTCAGGTCGTGGCAACTGCGGACGAGGCCGGCAGTGATCGCCTTGTGGACCGCCGTGAACAGCCGCGGGGCCAGCTCTAGGTCGGGCATCGGCGGTGTGCCACCGGTCTGACCCGTGACCAGGTGCAGGTGCGAGCCGCCGAGTTCGTCCTTGGTGACGCCGACGAGGTACAGGTCGTTGCCGGCCGCCTTCAGGTCCATTGTCACGCACCGCCGCACGTCTGGCACGCGGCCAAGAGCCGAGATCAGCAGCGTGTGCGGGATGCTGATCCGCTGCGTCGGCGACTTGTACTCGTTGTTGAGCGAGTCCTTGCCGCTGATGAACGGGGTGCCGTAGGCGACGGCCACATCCCGGCACGCCTCAGCCGTTTTGACCAGCGCCCCGAGGGTGTGCGGGTCGGTGACGTTCGCCCAGCAGAAGTTGTCGAGGATCGCAGTCCGGGTGGGGTCGGCCCCGACGGCGATCACGTTCCTCACCGCCTCATCAATGGCCGCTGCGACGGCGGCATACGGGTCGAGGTCAGCGTACCGCGGGTTCAGCCCGCAGCCGATGGCCGCCCCGACCCACGACCCGTGTACCGGGGTGATGACCGCCGCGTCGGATGGGCCGTCGTTCCGCACCCCGGTCAGCGGCTTGACCACCGTCCCGCCCTGGACCTCGTGGTCGTACTGGCGGACGATCCACTCCTTCGACGCGACCGAATACGAGCCCAGAATGGCGAGCAGGGTTTGGGTAGGGTCCGCTGTGCGGACCGGTGGCGCTCCCGCGGTCCGCACAGCGGACCCTACCCCGAGCCACTCCGCCTGTCGGACGACGTTCGGCCGGCCGTCGTGCAGGAAGTGCATGTCCAGGTCGGCGACCGGGTGGCCGTCGTAAGTGAGCTTCAGCCGGCCGGTCGGCTGGAAGGTGCCGAGGACGGCCGCCTCCACGTCCTCGCCCCGACACAGGTCGTGCAACTCCTCCCACTTCTCGGGCGGGACGGACAGGACCATCCGCTCCTGCGACTCGCTGATCCAGATTTCGGTGTAGCTCAGCCCGGCGTACTTGAGCGGCGCCTTCTGCAACTGCACCTCGGCCCCGATGTCCGCCCCCATCTCGCCGACGGCCGAGCTGAACCCGCCGGCCCCGCAGTCGGTGATCGCCGTGTACAAGCCCCGGTCGCGGGCCTTCAGCACCACGTCGAGTACCTTCTTCTCTTCGATCGCGTTGCCGATCTGCACCGCCCCGCCGCTCACCACCTCGGACTGGTCGGTCAGCCCGAGGGAGGAGAACGTCGCGCCGTGGATGCCGTCCCGGCCGGTCCGCCCGCCGACGGCCACGATCAGGTCGCCGGGGTTCACCCGTTTCGCCTCCATCCCGACCGGGATGAGGCCGACGGTGCCGCAGAAGACGAGCGGGTTGGCCAGATACCGGTCGTCGAAGTAGACCGCCCCGTTGACCGTCGGGATGCCCATCCGATTGCCATAGTCCCGCACCCCGGCAACGACCCCGTGGATCACCCGCCGCGGGTGCAACACCCCGGGCGGCAGCTCCTCCGGCGGGTAATCGGGGCGGGCGAAGCAGAACACGTCGGTGTTCGCCACCGGCTTGCCACCCAGCCCGGTGCCGAGTACGTCCCGAATGACGCCGCCGAGGCCGGTGTTCGCCCCGCCGTAGGGTTCGATGGCGCTCGGCCGGTTGTGCGTCTCCACCTTGAAGCAGAGGTGGTGCTTGTCGTCGAACTTCACCACCCCGGCGTTGTCCGCGAACACGCTGACGCACCAGTCGTCCGCCCCGAGCCGCTGGCGGATGGTCTGCGTGGCGGCGAACACCGTCTCTTTGAGCAGGTTCTGATACCGTCGAGTCCGCCGTTCACCGTTGACCACTTCGGTGAAGTCGATCGTCCCCTTCAGCGTCTTGTGCGAGCAGTGTTCGGACCAGGTCTGGGCGATCGTCTCCAGCTCGCAGTCGGTCGGGTCGCGGCCGACTCCGCGGAAGTGGGTCTGGACGGTCCGCATCTCCTCCAGGGTGAGCGCGAGTTGGCCTTCCTTGCTCAGCGAGACGAGGGCGTCGTCGTCCAGCTCGCGGATTAGAACCGTGTTCAGGGCGAACTGGTACTTCGTGCCTAGGGTCAGGTGGTCGGCGTGGATCGGGCCGACCACCACCCGCTCGATGGCGTCGTTGGCCAACACCTTGCGGAACAGCAACTCACGGTCGGCCGGCGCGACCGTCGGCGGCCCGTAGTACCGCCGGAAGGTCCGCACCTCAGCGACCACCAGCCCCAGGTCGAACGCCGCCGACTGGACGCTCTGGGCGGACGGGTCCATCACCCCGGGCTTGAGCAGCACCGTGTAGGCGTGCCCGTCGAGCGGGGCGCCGACCTCGCGGACCGTCACTGACTCGACGAGCGGATCGACGAGCAGGGCGTCGCAAAGCTGCGCCACGCCGGCCCGGCTGAGCGAGGTTTCAAACAGGTAGCCGCGGGAGGACGCCGTCACCGCGTCCGCCCCGCGGCGGGAGTGGGTGAGCAGGTCGAACTCGTCGCACACCCGCTCCCGCTCGGCGTCCCGGCCGAGCAGTCTGATCTCAACTTCCCAGAGCATCGCGCACCCTCTTGCCGTCGACCAGCCACCGCGTCACCGCCGCCCGGTCCCCGGCCGCCAGGGCGGTCCGCAGGGCGGCCATCCGCTCCTGGAACCGGTCCACCGCCGTCAGCACCGCGTCCCGGTTCGCCTCGAAGATCGCCGCCCACAGGTCCGCATCCCCGCCGGCCACCCGGGTGCAGTCGCGGAACCCGCCGGCGGTCAGCCCGAGCCAGGCGAACGGCGTCACCGCCGCCAGCCCGGACGCTGCGGCGTGCGGCAGATGGCTCGTCACCGCCAATGCCTGGTCGTGCTCGAACGGGTCCATCCGCACGACCTTCGCCCCGAGCGACTGCCAGAACAGGTCGACCACGCTGGCCGCCTCCGGGTCCGTGTCGGCGGTCGGGGTGACGACGACCAGGCGGTCCACGAACAGGTCGGCCCGGGCGTGGGCGGCCCCCTTCTTCTCCGACCCGGCCAGCGGGTGGCTACCGACGAACGGGGCGGCCCCGGCCGGCAGCTTGCCGGCCAGCTCGCGGACGATGTTCCCCTTGGTGCTGCCGGCGTCCGTCACCACGCACCGGGACGGGGCTGAGACGGCGGCCGTTTGCACGTCCGCGGCCACCCGGTCCACCGGGGTGCAGACCACCACGACATCCGCGGCCTTCACGGCGGCGGCGAGGTCGGTCGTGAACTCGTCGATCGCCCCGCCGGCCTGGGCGCGGGCCAGGGTCCGCGGGTCGCGGCCGACCCCGACCACCCGGCCGGCCACCCCGCGGGCCTTGGCCGCCAGGCCGACCGACCCGCCGATCAGACCGACGCCGACGATGGTGAGCTGTTCGAATCGCATTTCCCTGGAGATTCTACAAACCGCCGGACGAGCGGCGGGGGTGAACCTCGCCGTCCGACGACCCAACCCAGTCGCATCCGCCCGTCGCCGCGGGTACAATCGTCCCGACCCTCCGCCCGACCCGATACCATGCTGCCGTTCCTTGCCCGCCCCGACCTCCTCGGCCGTCCGCCATCCCGCCGGGATTGGCTGCGGATCGGGCTACCGCTCGCCCTCGCCGCCGGCCGAAGCCCAGCCGCCTCGCCGGCCGTGAAGCCGCGGGCCAAGTCGGTGATCGTGCTGTTCACCAGCGGGGGCCAGAGCCAGCTCGACACCTGGGATCCGAAGCCGGCCGCCCCGGAACAAGTGCGGGGCGTCTTCGGCTCGATCCCGACCGCCCTCCCCGGTCTGCGGGTCTGCGAGCACCTCCCCCGACTAGCCAAGCTGGCCAACCGGTACACCGTCGTCCGGTCGATGACCCACGACGACCTGGACCACGGGTCGGCGTGCTACCTGTCACTGACCGGCCAATTCCACCCGCGGAAGTCGTCCAACCCGTCGCCGGCCGGGACGGACGCCCCGACCCTGGGTGCGGTCCTCCAACGGGTCCGGCCGAGCGACCGGTTCCCACACGCGGCGTTCCACGTGAATGGCCCGCTGCTCGCCCCGTTCGAGGTCGCCCCGGGCCAGTTCGGCGGGCTGCTCGGCCGCGGGCTGGACCCGATCGAGGTGGGCGAGGTCAGCGACAAGACGGCGGTGGACGGGCTGCGACTGCCGGAGGGGATTGACAGGGTACGGCTGCATGAGCGGCGGGAATTGGCCACCCGCCTGGCCCGGGAACAGCACGAGCGGTTCGGCCAGGCGTTCGAGCTGATCGACTCCCCGCTGGTGCGGACGGCGTTCGACCTCGGCCGCGAGCCGGCGAACGTGCGGGACCGGTACGGCCGCTACCGGGCCGGCCAGGCGACGTTGCTCGCTCGCCGGCTGGTGGAGGCGGGGGTGCCGTGGGTGACGGTCTTCCTGAGCCACTGCATCCGCGGCCAGGACGACCACCCGAACGACACCGACCAGTACGGCTGGGACACGCACAACGACATCTTCGCCGCGATGAAGAATCACCTGCTGCCGCGGTTCGACCAGACGGTGTCCGCCCTGCTCGAAGACCTGCACACCCGCGGCTTGCTGGAAACCACACTCGTAGCCGTGTTCGGCGAGTTCGGCCGGGCGCCGCTGATCGCGCTGGAAAAGAACTTCGCCGGCTCGTCCCCCGGTCGAAAGCACTGGGGGCGGTGTTACTCGACGTTATTGGCCGGCGGCGGCGTCCGCGGCGGGGCAGTGTACGGGGCGTCCGACCGGATTGGGGCGTACCCGCAGTCCGACCCGGTCACGCCCGGCGACTTAACCGCTACCCTGTTCCACGCCCTCGGCGTCCCGGCCGACACCCACTACACCGACCCGACCGGCCGCCCGATCCGTGCGTTCGCCGGCGAACCAGTCCACGCCCTGTTCGGCTGAGAGGCGCCCATGCCCCGGCTCACCGTGCTGTGCCTGCTGCTGTTCGTCGCCACGTTGTCGGCGGACGACCGCGGCGGGTTCACCCCGCTGTTCAACGGCCGCGACCTCGCCGGCTGGACGACGTTCAGCAAAGACCCGGCCGCCGACCCGAAGGGGACGTGGGCGGTCAAGGACGGCGTCATCACCTGCACCGGCCTGCCGTTCGGGTACATCGCCACGACCCAGGTGTACGGCGACTACGAGCTACGGGTGGCGTACCGCTACCCGGCCGGGGCGAAGGCCGGCAACAGCGGCGTTCTGCTTCATTGCGGTAAGGCGGATCGTATCTGGCCGAACTCGGTCGAGGCCCAGATGCGGGCCGGTCGGGCCGGGGACTTTTGGCTGAACGCCGACGACGCCGGCAAGCTGCCGCGGCTGGACGCCGACCCAGCCCGGTTCGACGCCAAGGACAAGAACAAGCGGCACTACTTCCGCATCGAGCCGAAGGGGCCGGCCGAGAAGCCGTTCGGCGAGTGGAACGATTACGTCATCACGTGCCGCGGCGGGGCGATCACGCTGGTGTTGAACGGGGTCAAGGTGAACGAGGCGGCCGGCGGCGAGCTGACCCGCGGCCGAATCGCCCTCCAGGCCGAGGGAACTCCGGTCGAGTTCAAGGACATCCGGATCAAGTCAGTGAAGTAGTCTAACCCCCCTCGTTCCCACGCTCTGCGTGGGAACGCACGCGGGCCACGCTCTGCGTGGCGTCTCCGTTCGTCGGGTGGAGCGTCCCCGGGCAGGCAGTCCACGACGCGGAGCGTCGTCCCCGCCCGTTCCCACGCAGAGCGTGGGAACGAGGAATGTCATCGGGTCACGTTAGCGAAATCGTGTGGTGGCTCAGCCGCTCGGAGCCGGTCGGGGTGATGAGGTAGTTGTGCTCGATCCGCACCCCCCCGACCCCATCCACGTACAGCCCGGGTTCGAGCGTCACCACGTCGCCGGCGACCAGGGTCTCGGTCGCATTCCGCACGAAGAACGGCGCCTCCGGGTGACTCAGCCCGAGGCCGTGGCCGGCGTGGTGCGGGAAATTGTCCGCGGCTCCCGCTTCGGCGAACGGGCCGCGGACCGCGTCGTAAACGGCCCTGCAGGCCGCCCCGGGCTTGAGCAGCGCCTCGCCGGGGGCCATCGCCCGGGCGCACAGGTCGAACAGCCGTTGCTGGTCCGCCGTCGGCCGTCCGCCGACCACCAGCGTGTTGGTGAAGTCACTGCGATATCCTTGGATCACCACCGAATAGTCGAGGATGAACGTCTCACCGTCCCGCAGGACGTGGCCGGTCGGCGGCCCGCCCCGCTTGGCCGACCCGGGTGACACAGTGAAGTCGCCGTACACGATGACCGCCTGCCCGGCCGTCAGGCAGCACGCCCGCTGCACGCCGGTGTACACGTCGAGTTCGGACATCCCGGCCTTGATGTTCGCCCGCGCCCAGGCGTGGCCGGCTTCGGTCGCCCGCATGCACGCCCGGAGTTGGTCCACCTCGTCCGGGTCTTTGGCCCGCCGTAGCTCGCCGACCGTTTGCCATAGTTGCAGCGCGAGCGGGTCGGTCAGGAAGTCGTGGACCCGGCCGCCGGTCCCGGCCTTCTCGATGACATCCCGGAGGATCAGCCGCCGCGGCCCCTGCCCAGGGCTTTGGCCGTCGTACCACTTCACCGGCACTCGCTCATCAGCATGGGCCAGCTCGACCGACTTCGGCAGCCGGTGGTCGTGGTACAGGGTCGTGTGCCCGTCCGGCTTCAGGAGCAGCAGCCCGCCGAAGTCTGCCCCGAGGCTGAACGGGTCGACGTAGAAGTTGGCGAAGTACCGCAGGTTGAGCGGGTCACCGAGCAGCAGCGGGCCGGTCGGCTTGAGGCGGTCCAGCAGGCGCTGGCGGCGGGCTTGGCAGCCGGCGGCGGTCGGCATCGGTCACACTCCATCAAGTCGCGGCCGGCCGCGACCCGGACTTGAAGATCATGTCGGTCGCCAGGGCGGCGGCCAGCACCAGCATCTTGGCCAGCGGCTGCTCGGCCAGGTCGTCATTCAACTCGACCAGGTACGTGTCCGCCGAGGTGAACAGCTCCTTCACCGCCGATGTCCACTTCTTCGTCACCCGGCCCAGCTCGACCGCCCCGTCCGGGGTGAGCACCCGGTAGTCGAACCCGACGAAGTTGCCCCGCACCTCGGCGAAGTGGCGGCCGGTTCGGTCGTACACGTGGAACCCGCCGGACCAGGTGAGCTGCTTGCTCTTGAACCAGCCGACCGATTCCCCCTGGGCGTCGTGGACCTCGACCCGGGAGCGGAACAGGTACGCCCCGCGGCGAACGGTGAACACCAGGGAGTCGTCCGGCTTCTCCCGCACCTCGACGGTCGTGCCCGTCAGTTGCTTGCTGACGAACCAGCGGGACAGGCGGGCGAGCGGGCCGAGCACTTCTGACGCCACGCCGATCGGCTCCCGGCGGTCGGCGTCCGCGTCGTACAGGTCGAACGTCTGCCCGGCGGCCAGGAACCGCACCCGCTCCTTGACCAGAAACCGCTGCGGCTCCAGCATCGCCTGCTCCGACGGGGCACGTCGCGAACCAGTTTAGCCGCCGGCCGGGTTGCGGACACGGCCGGGCGGCGGTTTCCTCCGTATCACACCGGTATCCCCCGCCCGGACGGAAGCCGCCGTGCCCGCCGACCTGTTGGACAAGCGCGAAGTCCGCATCCGCCGGATGTTCGGCCAAATCGCCCCGTGGTACGACTTCCTCAACCACCTGCTCAGCCTGAACATCGACCGGCTGTGGCGGCGGAAAACGACACGGCTCGTCCCCCCCGGCCCAGTGAGCGACGGGCCGATCCTCGACCTGTGTACCGGCACCGGCGACCTGGCTCTCGGCTACGTGAAGGCGTGCGGCGGGCGGGTGCCGGTGATCGGGGCGGACTTCTGCCATGAGATGCTGGTCCGGGCGGCGGAGAAGGCGTCCGGAAAGGTCGCGTTCGTCGAGGCGGACGCCCAGCAGCTCCCCTTCCCCGCCCACACGTTCCAGCTCGTCACCGTGGCGTTCGGGCTGCGGAACGTCACCGACCCGGACCGCGGGCTGGCCGAGATGGTCCGCGTCACCCGGCCCGGCGGGCGGGTCGCGGTGCTGGAGTTCTCCCGGCCGCGGGTGCCGGTGTTGGGGCGGCTGTACGGCTGGTACTTCCGGGCCGTGCTGCCGCGGGTCGGCCAGATGTTCGCCCGGAACGAGGAGAGCGCGTACCGGTATCTGCCGGAGAGCGTGCTGCGGTTTCCGGACGGCGAGGCGATGGCCGAGATGCTCCGCAAGCACGGGCTGACCGAGGTCCGCCTGCACCCGTTCACCTTCGGCGTGGCGACCCTGTATGTTGGGGTGAAGCCGGCCGGTTGATGCGCGCCTCGCACTCGGTGCCGAAAACTCCGCCTCGCGGCTAACCACAGGGTCAGACATGAGTTCCCCGCACCTGCTCGTCCGTGCCGCCCGGGGCGAGGCGGTCGAACGTGCCCCCGTCTGGGCCATGCGGCAGGCCGGCCGGTGGGATCCGGAGTTCCGGGCAGTGCGGGCCGGGCTGGGGTTCTACGAGTTCTCCGAGAACGTCGAACGGGCGACCGCCGCCACCCTCTGCCCCCGGCGGTTCGGGGTGGACGCGATCATCCTCTTCTACGACATCACCACCCTGCCGGTGGCGATGGGGTTGCCGTTCGAGCTGGTCAAGGACGCCGGCCCGACCCCGAACCGCCCGATCCGCACGGCCGCCGACCTCGCCCGGCTGAACCCGGAACCGGCCCCGGAAAGTTACTGGTACGTTCGCGAGTTGCTCAAGCGGGTGAAGGCCGAGTTGGCCGGCGAGCTGCCGGTGATCGCGTTCGCCGGGGCGGCGTTCACGGTCGCCACCTACTGCATCGGCACCGGCAAGGACGTGGCCGCCACCCGCCGGTTCGCCGCCGAACAGCCGGCCGTCTGGCAGGGGCTGCTCGACAAGCTCACCCACGCCACCGGCCGGTTCCTGAACACCCTGATCTCGGACGGGGCGGACGTGTACCAACTGTTCGACTCGTGGGCCGGGCTGCTGACCGCCGACGAGTACGACCGCTGGGCACACCCGCACCACGGTGCGGTATTCCGGACCGCGACCGGGGTGCCCCGCATCCTGTTCGTGAAGGAGTGCCCGTACCTGGACCGCATGACGACGGCCGGGGCCGAAGTGGTCAGCCTGGGCACCCGGCACGACCTGGCCGCCGCTCGACGGCAGTACCCGCACCTCGTCTTTCAGGGGAATGTGGACGAGGAGGTCTTGCGGACCGGTACGCCGCAACAGGTGGAAGACGCGGTCCGACGGTGCCGGGAGGCGGGCGGCGGGCGGAACCACGTCCTGAACCTGAACCACGGCGTCGGCAAGGAGACGCCGGTGGCCAACTTCGAGGCGTACATCCGGGCGGCGAAGGGTGGGTAACGGCCGCTGGCGTCCGCCCCCTCCGGCGGGTACAACACTCCCATCCGGCCGGCCGCCCGCCGCCGGGGTTCTGGGTGTGGCCATGCATCGCGGACCGGTCGGACTGCTCGCCCTCTTGCTCGCCGCGCCGGCGCCGTTGTGGGGCCAGGACGAGCGGGGCAGGACGGACCTGACCCCGGCGTCCGTCGAGCGGTACGAGAAGGCACTGGCCAAGGCCGCCCCGTCCGTCGTCGCGGTCGTCGTCTCCCACCGCAAGTACCCCGACCCGGCCGCCGACCCGAGCCACCTCGGCCGGTATCGGCCGCCGCCGCGGAACCGGACCGGCGACCCGAAACTGGACCTGAGCGACCCGGAGAGCTGGCCGGACAACCTGACCGGGTCCGGGCTTGTGGTGGACGCGGCCGCCGGGCTGGTCCTGACCGCGTACCACCTGATCGAAGGGGCGACCAAGGTCTACGTCCGCACGGCCGCCGGGACCGGCAGCTACGCGGACATCCACGCGGCCGACGCCCGAAGCGACCTGGCCGTGTTGAAGCTGCTCGACCCGCCCGGGGATCTGGTCGCCGTCCGGTTCGCCAACGTCCGAACTCATGAAGGGCCGAACGGCGAGCGGCCGACCGTGCGGCAACTGACCCCGCTGATCGCGGTCGGTCATAAGCCGTCCGGGGTGCTCTCCGGCGGGCCGCCGACCGCCCACCCGGTGTGGGTCGGGAACGTCGGGCTGAGTGTGCCGGGCGTGTCCGGCGTCCGGGAGGAGTCCCGGAACCGGGCACTCTACCACTACGGCGTGTTGATCGAAACCAGTGCGGCGGGCGGGCTGGGGACGAGCGGCGGCGGGCTGTTCAACCTGGACGGCGAGTTGGTCGGCATGAGCGCCACTCTCGCGGCGGCCTCGGCCGGGGGGTACGCCATCCCGTTCGACCACAGCTATCGGCGGATCGTGGACGTACTCAAGGCCGGCCGGGAGGTCGAGTACGGCTTCCTCGGCGTGACCCTGGGGGGCCGGTTCGGGGATGGCGGCCGGGTGACGCTCACCGGAGTCACCCCGGACAGCCCGGCCGCGGTCGCCGGGCTGGAGGCGGGGGACACGATCACGTCCATCGACGGGAAGCCGGTCTTCCGGCAGGACGACCTGTTCCTGCACATCGCCGCGGCCCTGGCGGACACGCCGGTGCGGATCACCTACCTCCGCAACAACCCGTTCCGGGGGGGCGGGGCGCGGGCCACCACCGCCACCCTGGACAAGTCGCCGCACTCGTTCCCGTGGATCGCCTCGGCCCGGCCGGCCCCGGTGTTCGGGCTGCGGGTCGAGTACAGCAGCGTCATGCAGGCGGAACAGGGGGCCGGCTCACGGGGGCTGCCGCCCGGGGTGATGGTCCGTGAGCTGGTCCCCGGCAGCGCGGCGGAGGCCCGATTCAAGCAGCTCGGCGGGGACCAGCCGGCCCGTTGGCTGATCACCGCCGTCGATGGCACCCCGACCCCCAAGCCGTCGGCGTTCTACGCCGCGACCGCCGGCAAGAAGTCGGTCACACTGTCCCTGATCGACCCTGCCAGCGGTAAACCCAGCCAACTGACGTTACCCGGCCAGTGACTCCCGGACGCCGCGATGAAGTACGCCATCTGCAACGAGACGTTCGGCGACTGGGAGCACGCCCGGGTGTGCGGCCGGGCCGCCGAACTCGGGTACAGCGGGCTGGAGGTCGCCCCGTTCACCCTGGCCCCGCGGATCACCGACGTATCCGCCGCCCGTCGGGCCGACTTGCGACGGCAGGCGGAGGTGGCCGGGGTGCAAATCCTCGGGCTGCACTGGCTGCTGGCCAAGACGGAAGGGTTCCACCTCACTTCGCCCGACCCGGCCGTCCGCAAACGGACCGGCGACTACCTGAGTGAACTGGCCCGTGCGGCGGCCGACCTGGGCGGAGATATCCTGGTTCTCGGCTCGCCAGTCCAACGGAAGGTGCCGGCCGGAGCCACCCGCGAGCAGGCGACCGACTACGCCGCGGACGCTCTCAGCCATTGTCTGCCGACGCTTGCCGACACCGGCGTGCTTCTCTGCCTGGAGCCGCTGACACCCGCCGAGACCGACTTCCTGAACACCGCGGCCGAGGCGGTCGAGTTGATCCACAGGCTTGGGCACCCGAACGTCAAGCTGCACCTGGACGTGAAGGCGATGTCGGCCGAGGCCGCCCCGACCCCGGACGTGATCCGGGCGAACGCCGAGTTCACCGCCCACTTCCACGCCAACGACCCGAACCTCCGCGGCCCGGGGTTCGGCCCAACCGACTTCGTGCCGATCTTCCGGGCGCTGAAGGACACCGGGTACGCACGGTGGGTCTCGGTCGAGGTGTTCGACTACAGCCCGGACCCGGACACCATCGCCCGGGAGAGCATCCGGTACATGAAGGAGTGCGAAGCGACCGCATAAGCTGAACCCCCCAAAGCCCGTGGACGATCGTCCGTGGGCTTTCCCCTCACCCCCGGTTCCCACCCATGATCCGCGCCCTCTTCAGCACCCTGCTCCTCTGCACGCCGGCCGCCGCTGCCGACCCGGCCCTGTCGGTCGGCTTCGCCGAAACCGACGTGTCGCCGGAGATCGGCAAGAAGCCGGTGTACATGGCCGGGTTCGGCCAGAACCGGGTGGCGACCAAGGTGCACGACCCGATCATGGCCCGGGCGGTCGTGCTGTCTGACGGGAAGTCGAAAATCGCGATGGTGGCGGTGGACGTGGTCGGGCTGTTCCTGCCGACCGTCGAGCGGGTGCGGGCGAAGCTGACCGGGTTCGACTACGTGCTGGTGTCCAGCACCCACAACCACGAGGGGCCGGACACCCTCGGACTGTGGGGGAAAAGCCCGTTCGTCAGCGGGGTCGATCCCGACTACCTGACCCGCGTTGTGGACGGGGCGGCGGAGGCCGTCCGCAAGGCGGAAGCGGCCCGCCAACCGGCGGTCGCCCGACTCGGCTCCGCCAAGGGGCCGGAACTGCTCCACGACGGGCGGCAGCCGCTCGTCCTGCACGACGACCTGGTGGCCGTCCGGTTCGAGCCGGCGGGCGGGGGCAAGCCGATCGGGGTGCTAGTGCAGTGGAACGTTCACCCGGAACTGCTCGACGACAAAAACACCGAGGTGAGCGCCGACCACGTCGGGTACACGGTCAAGCACCTGCGGGAGAAGCACGGCTGCCCGGTCGCCTACTTCACCGGGACCGTCGGCGGGCTGCTCACCTCGCTCAAGGTGGATTTGAAGGACGAGTCCGGCCGCCTGCTCGAAGACGGCACGTTCGAAAAGGTGGCCCTGTACGGCAAACGGGTCGGCGAGTTGGTCGACCGGGCGCTGGACGCGGCCGCCCCGGTGTCGCTCGTCCCGTTCGAGGTGCGGACCCGGGCGTTCCTGGTGCCGATGGACAACCCGCTCTACCGGCTGGCCGCAACGGCGGGGGTGCTGAAGCGGGCCATGTATGCCTGGGACGGCGACCCGACCCCGCCCAAGTTCGTCGAGATCAAGGACATGACCAAGGCGGTCGCCATCAAGACGGAGGCGGCCGTCCTCCGGCTCGGCGAGCTGTCCGTCGCGGCGGTTCCCGGCGAGATCTACCCGGAGCTGGTACTCGGCAAAGTTCAGAACCCGGCCGACCCGGGGGCCGACTTCCCGGACGCCCCCGTCGAGCCGGCGGTGTACGCCCAGATCGGCGGCAAGCACAAGATGCTGATCGGTCTGGCCAACGACGAACTGGGGTACTTCATTCCGAAGCGGCAGTGGGACGAGAAGCCGCCGTTCTGTTACGGGCTGAAGAAGTCGCAGTACGGGGAGATCAACAGCGTCGGCCCGGACGCCGCGCCGATCATCTGCGGGCAGTTCAAGGCGCTGGCTGTAGGGAAGTAAGCCGCTTGATCAGCATGGTGGCGTAGCTGCCCCGCGGCAGGTCGAACCGCAGGGTCAGCTTCCGCCGGCCGCGGTTCAGCTCGTCGTCGGCCGGTTCGACGGTCAGACCAGCCGGCCGGACACACCCCGCCCGGTCGCCCTTCGAGAAGAAGGGCTTGTCCATGCCCGGCACCTTCAGTTTTGCCAGCGTAAGCCCCTCCTCCGCGAGCACTTCCTCCACCAAGGGTAGCCACTCCGCGTCCGCAGGCGGCTTGAGCCGGGCGGACGGGAGCGGCAACCGCAGTGCCTCCCAGCGATCCTTCACCCCGTCCGTCAATCGGGTCGGTACGCTCACTGGTCCGAGCCGCAACTGGACAGTCGCGAGCGCATCACCAGGCAACGTCGTGCGCAGCCAGCGATCGAGCATGCGGTTCCAGAGGAAACTCTGGTACGCTGACAGGTATAGTCCCTTCAATTCGGGCTTCAACCGGGCCACAGCCCCTGCGAAATCGGTCGGATGGCTGACCAGGTAATCGACGAGGCTCCGAGCATGCCCACGCCCCAAAGATGCTTTGCAGGCGGCCCAGTTTCCCCATCCGCTCAGTAATAACTGCTTTTCCCGCTTCTGGTCAGCCCGGTCGAACTCATAACTAGCAGTCAGGGCGAGCTTTAAAGCTTCCTCAAATCGGCCGTGAACCATCTCGCGGGCGATGAACCCGCCTTCGGGACCGACCGACCCAAATCTCTGATCGTCGAAGTAGTTCGGAATTCCCACCGTAGTGATCGGAGCCGCGTTGGTCATTGCCGCGGTCGCTTGGTCCCGGGTCAAATGGCGGATCGTAATCGTAAACCGGTTGCCATTAATCTGTTGGCTCGTGAACGGCTCACTGACTTGGCCGAGATAAGTGACTTGGACTCGGTGTTGGGTGAAATGTCTGCGTGGCCCGTTCGCCACTGTGAAAAATTGCGACGTGACTGCGTGGCGATCCTTGAGTCCTCCGTAACTCAGTTGGTGGAAGTCGAGTTCCCACCGTCTCCGGACCAGTGCAAACGCGTCTGGGGTCGCCCACCCTTCCTTGTCGAGCCGGTAAAACGCGAACGGCCCCGTCGCATGTGGGGTGATGTCGGTCAGTTCTTCAACGATGAAGTCCGTCGGCCGTTGCTTGACCTTCATGCCGACATTAAACGTGATCTAAGTGCTTGAGTCGAGCAGAAATGCGCCGAGATAAAAGGTGAGGCCGGAAGTGGCTGATCCGAAGCCGTCGCCCACTCAGCTTCGGATCCCGGACCACTCCCGGCCTCATCAAGACAGTTAACTTTCGTTAACTGTGCAGCACACTTTATCTGGTCACGCGGCGAGAGGCAAGTGCCATCTTCAACTTTGTTGGGCCACCGCGTGACCGGACGGGAATCCCTTAAGCAGCTTGTATGCCGTCTTCATCGGATTCCACGGCTTTGAATCGGACTCGTCGGCTGAGAGTCCGGCTCCGCGGCCTTATGCGGTTGCCGAGCGAACGGCCTCGGTGACGGGTCCGGGGTGTCGGTAAGCGGTAGGAACGGGAGCAGCTCCGCCGAATCCGGGGTGGTGCTGCTGGCGGAGGCGGTCAGGATGCGAACGATCGAATCGACCGTCGCCGTGTGACAGGGGAGCGAGCGGTGCCCGACGCCCGGAACCGACACCGTCTCCTTGGCGGTCAACGCCGCCCCTCCCCGCCAGTTGTGGGAGCGGACGACCAGGCTGTGCGCCTTGAGGCCCGCGGCCAGATCGCCGTTCAGGCCGACCGGGTCGATCAGCACCAGGGCGTCTACCGGCAGGCCGTCGCGCTCCGCCTCGTAGGTCAGGTTGTACACCGGGGCCGCTGCCCCGCCGTAGCCGATGAGTACCAGCCGGGCTTCCGGCTCGTCGGCCGTCACCCGTCGCAACTCGCGGTAGTACCAGTCGCGGTCGGCCCGCTGGGCGACGTACACCTTGGCGAACCCGGACTCGACCAGTTGGTCCCGCAGTGAGTTCACCCGGCCGGCGTCGATCACGTCGAGGCCGTTCATCAGGAACACGTGGACCCGGCCCCGGGTGGGCATCGGGACCGGGGCGGGCGAGGGGGCGTGAAGTGCTCTCTCGAACCCGAAGTGGTTGAAACTCATACACCCGGCCTGCCCCACGCAGAACGCGCCAAGTACGAGCCGGGTCAGCAGTTTTCCAGTCATCGGACGCCCCGCCGGTTGTCAGCGCCGCGTAAATCGGCCTGACCATCCAGATCGGCAGGGCGGTGAGAACCAATACAAGCCGACTAGCTTACCAGCCCTACCAGCCGCGTCTCGCCGGCGGGCTGTTCCGGTCAGATAAACTGGGCGATCAGGGCGGTCACACGGTGACGACCGTCCCCGACTTGACGGACTGGCATTCGAGATGACACAGGTGCAGGGCGTCCCGGGCCAGTTGGCCGCTCAACAAGTCGGACCCCTGCCCTGACCGGACGGCGTCTACCGCGCTCTGCAACTCGTCCGCGAACGCGCTGATCGGGTCACCGCCGCCGCTCACAGCCGGCTGAGACGATCGGCCGTCCGGGGTGAAGACGGTGAGCGGCGGGCCGCCGGAGCTGTACGCGAGCGTCGCCCGTTCCAGGTACAGTTCGAACCCGTGGACGAACGGCCGCCCGGCCGCCGCCACCGCCCCGCTGGAACACGTCACCGCCGGCCCGCCCGGCCCGTACAGGTAACTCGTCGTCAGGTAGCTGACCGCGTCCCCGTCGACGACCCCGCTGGCGAACACCTGCTTCGGCACCCCGCACAGCAGGCCGATGAAGTGGGTGTCGTGGATGTGCAGGTCGACGGCCGGGCCGCCGGTCTTGGCCGCGTCCGCCATCTCGGCCGACCAGTCCGGCTTGGAGATCACCCGGGTGAAGTGGGCGGCCAGCAGTTTGCCATAAGCCCCACCCCGCACCGCCTCGGCGGCGAACCGGAACTCGGGAAAGAACGGCAGCACGTGGGCCACCATCAACAGCTTGCCGGCCCGCTTGGCTGCGGCGAGCATGTGGTCGGCGTCGGCGGTGGTCAGCGCGATCGCCTTCTCGACCAAAACGTGTTTGCCGGCCTCCAACGCCTTGACGGCGAACTCCGGGTGTAAGTGGGTCGGGTTGCACACGTCGATCAGGTCGATGTCCGGGTCGGCCAGCAGGTCACCGTACCGCTCGTACTTTTTCAGCCCGGCCAGGTCCACGTGCCCAGGTTCCGGCCCGAAGTTGCCGCGGGTATTGGTCCAGTCGCCGGCTAGTTTGGTCTGGTCCCGGCTGCAGACGGCCGTCACCTTCGCCCCCTGGAGCCGTTGGGCGGCCAGGAAGTGGATGCGGCCCATGAAGCCCAAACCGACGATCCCGATCCGCACCATTTCCAAATCCCCTTACTGGACGGCCGTTTTTGTCATTCTTTGATTTACATGGATACCACGAATTCAGGCCATTTTTTGACGGGTTTCGAGCCATACTGCTCACTTCTCGTCCGCTCGGTGCATCCAACCGGTGTTCATTTCGGCGGCGGCCGGTCGTGAGAGGGAACACGCGGAAGGGCCGGACCCGGTCGCCGGGCAACTTCTTCGGGTAGCCGTACCAGAGCCACTCCGGGTGTCGTGCTCCAACCCCCTTCTGACTACTTTGGGCGTCGCCCCCGCCCTAGCCGATCGGGACCGCCGCCATGACCGGAATCCGCTTCTCGTAGGTCGGGGAGTCGAGGGCGGGGACGAGTGTCTTCACGTAGTCGACCGGCCCTGCCCAGTCCTTGGGGCGGTCGGCGTTGAGCATCTTGCCGCGGACGTAGTAGTGCGACTTGCTCGGCTTGGAGGTGTCTGCGTCCTCTTTGGTGAACGTGGCGTCGAACAGCACGAACTGCTGCGCATGGCCCCGAGAGCCGGCCAGCAGCAGCGTCAGGGTCGCCAGGGCGTATGCGGAACGGCTTGAACAGAGCCGCTGAACGTGAGCCATGACTGTCACCTCGAGTGATCGTCGACGAAACTGTGCCTGCCGACTCGTTCCACGGCGACAGCGGTTAAGGCCAAGCCCCTGGCGGCACACCCCTTTTTATTCAGCACGCCGGAGCGATCCAGCAGGTGTTCTGTGGTCCCGGCCATCTCCGCCGAGATACTTCCACTTCGGACCGGCGGGTACGATACAGTCAACTCCTCGCCGCCGCGAGGGCGTGCCCGAGACACGCCGCCCAGCCGGTTCGGGGTCGCCCAACCTGCCGTCGGCCCCCGTCGAGATCCCATGAGAGTAGTGCTTGCCGAGAAGCCGTCCGTCGCCCGCGAGATCGCCGCGGTCCTCGGCGCGACCGCCCGCTACGACGGGTACCTCGAGGGGGCCGGCCATCAAGTGACGTGGGCGCTCGGCCACCTCGCCACCCTCAAGGAGCCGGACGACTACGACCCGGCCCTCAAGCGGTGGTCCCTCGCCACCCTGCCGTTCGTGCCGCAGCGGTTCGGCCTCAAGCTCGTCGACGACAAGCGGGCCGCCCAACAGTTCAAGGTCGTGAAGGCTCTGTTCCAGGCGGCCGACGAGGTCATCTGCGCCACCGACGCCGGCCGCGAGGGCGAACTCATCTTCCGGTACATCCAGGAGCTGGCCGGGGCGACCGGCAAGCCGGCCCGCCGGCTGTGGCTCAACTCCCTGACCGCGTCCGCCATCCGGGACGCGTTCCGCCGCCTGCGACCGCTGGCCGACTACGACCCGCTGTACGCCGCCGCCCGCTGCCGCAGCCAGGCCGACTGGGTGGTCGGGCTGAACGCCACCCGGTTCTACACCGTCCGCCACCGGGACGCCGGCGGCCTGCTGTGGAGCGTCGGCCGGGTGCAGACCCCGGTCCTCGCCCTGGTCGTGCGGCGGGACGACGAGATCCGCGGGTTCAAGCCGGAGCCGTTCTGGGAGCTACTGACCGTTTACCGGGCCGTCACCTTCAAGCTCGCCGGGGAGCGGTTCGCCAAGGAGGCGGACGCGCTCGCGGCCCTCAACCGGGTGCGGGGCCACCCGTTCGCCGTGACAGGCGGCGACCGCAAGGGCGAGCGGGACCTGCCGCCCCAGCTGTTCGACCTGACCGAGCTGCAGCGGGAGATGAACCGCCGCCGCGGGCTGTCGGCCGACGCCACCCTGACCGCCGCCCAGGCCCTATACGAGGCCAAGCTGATCACCTACCCGCGGACCGACTCGCGATACCTGGCGGCCGACCTGAAGGGCCAGATCCCCGGCGTCCTCGACGCGCTGCGGGCGCTGCAGCCGGAGGCGGTCGGACGACTGGACCTGGCCGCGCTCGCGTTCACCAGCCGCACGGTCGACGACGCCAAGGTGCGGGACCACCACGCGATCATCCCCACCGGGAAGAGACCGGGCGACCTGCCGCCGGCCGAGCGGGCGGTGTTCGACGCGGTCCTCCTCCGCCTGATCGCCTGCTTCTACCCCGCCTGCTTCAAGGACGTGACGACCGTCACCGGGGAGTCGAACGGGGTGCCGTTCCGTGCCCGCGGCGTGCGGGCCGTGGAACCGGGCTGGACGGTGCTGTACCCGGCCCGTGAGGAGGACAGGAAGGCGGACGAGCAGCCGCTGCCCGCGTTCCGTCCGGGCGAGACCGGCCCGCACGAGCCGTTCGTGAAAAAAGGCGAGACGACGCCGCCGAAGCCGTACACCGAGGCCACCCTGCTCGGGGCGATGGAGACGGCCGGCAAGCTGTCGACGACGAGGGGCTGAAGGAGGCGCTCAAGGAGAAGGGGCTGGGCACCCCGGCGACACGGGCGGCGACCATCGAGACGCTCCTCGCCCGGGAGTACATCGCGCGGGAGGGGAAGGCGGTCGTGTCCACGGACGCCGGCCGCTACCTGGTCGCCCTAGTCCGGGACCGGGGGCTGAAAAGCCCCGAACTGACGGGCGAGTGGGAGGCCCGGCTGCAGGAGATCGAACATGGCGGACATCGCCGAGTACACCCGCGGGATCGTGGACGGGGCCGACGGCGACGTGATCGACGAGTCCCGGTTCGGTGAGTGCCCGCGGTGCGGCCGCCCGGTGATCGAGGGAACCCGCGGGTTCGGCTGCTCCGGCTGGAAGGACGGCTGCCCGTTCGTGCTCTGGAAGGATTACAAGGGCGGCCGGCTGAAAATCGGCCACGCCCGCGAGCTGCTGCAGCGTCAGGTTCTGTTCCGCCCGCCGCCGTTCGACGGCTCGGCCGGGGTGATCCTGACCCTGTCGGACGCCGGCGCGGTGCTGGAGGTCCGCACCCCGCAGGCGGCACCCCCTCGCCCGGCCGCGGCAGCGAAACCGCCGCGGACACGCCGGGGGACCGGTCCTGCTGCCCACCAACCCAAGCCAGCGTCCGGTGATGCAAAGGTCGCCCGCCGCGGCAAGGCCTCCGACGACGCGGGGTCGAGTGACGGGGCAGGCAAGGCGAAAGACGGCGTGCTCGGCCCGTGCCCCCTGTGCGGGGCGGCGGTCGTCGAGCAGGACCGGTCGTACGGGTGCAGCGGGTGGCGAGGAGGGTGCAAGTTCGCCATCTGGAAGCTGGTCGCCGGGAAAAAACTGAGCGCGCGAACGGCTCAATCGCTGTTACGACGAGGCGTCAGCCCGCTGCTCAAGGGGTTTCGGTCGAAGGCGGGCAAGCCCTTCGACGCTCGGTTGAAGTTGGAGAACGGTGCGGTCCGCTTCGACTTCGAATCGTAAAGTCGGGTGAGGTCTTTATGCCGCCACCGATATCAAGCGATGCAACGGCGTGGCTCCCGCGGGGCGAAGCAAGCTGAGCCGGGCGCACCCTTCGCCCGGACGTTGCACGCAGCCGAGTTGTCGTCCCGTCACCGCTCTTGATCGCCCAGCTGCAGGGGCTATCCGTCTCTAGACGACATTGATCCGGAACGTGCCGCTGCGCTTTTCGAGGTAGGACATGGACCACCTCCGCGGGACTCTCCGGGAGGCCAGCAACGCGACCCTAATGGGGGCAACGCCTGCACCCAACTTGCGGCCCGGGGGGATGGGGGAGAATGCGAAAGGCACCTCGGGAATCCCCCGAGATGCCTGGCGAAAAAGCGGTTACGTTGACGAAAAGTAAAGTTGCGGCGGTAGGATTTGAACCTACGACCTCTAACTTGTCAGCCGACGCACTTTTCCCGGCATTTCTTGGCATTTATACCCACCGACCTTGCGCCCGGATTACTTATCCGTTACTAATGACCGGGGGAGGCGTTCACCCGCAGGGGAGGTCGGCCATGGCCCGGAAGAAGAAGCAGGGGCGGAACCCGAAGGGTCTGCCGTGGTACTCCGAGAGCCGGGACGTGTGGGTCGTGCCGGGGTGCCCGAAGAAGACCGCCCTGCGGGACGACGGGGGCCTCGTCCGCGGCGGCACCGAGGCCTCCCGGGTCCGGGCCATGGCCGCCTGGCACGCCCTCCAGGCGGCCGACGAGGCGGGCCGGGCCGGGGCGGACAACCCGGTCAAGGTGATACTCGACCTGTACTTGCAGGACTGCCACCGGCGGGCGGTCAGCCCGAAGACGATGGCCTCCTACGTGAGCTACTTCCAGAGCTTCGCCGACCGGTGGCCGGGGCTGTTGGTCAAAGACCTGAAGCCCTACCACGTCCACCAGTGGTGGGCCAAGGACCACCCGGGGTGGGGGGCCAGCACCCAGAACCTGAGCGGGTCCGCCCTCAAGGCCGCCTTCCGGTGGGCGGCCGAACCCGGCAAGGGCGGGGCCATCATCCCGACTAACCCCCTGGGGGGGATGTCGCTGCCCACCATGCGGAAGCGGTCGGCCGAAGTGGTGGTGACGGATGAGGAGTTCGCCGGCCTGCTGGCGTTAGTCGATTCCCCGGCCGTCCGGGACATCCTGGTCGTGGCCTGGGAGAGCGGCACCCGCCCCGTGAACCTGAGCCGGGCGACGGCCGCGAACGTGACCGCCGACGGCAAGGCGTTGCTGTTCGCCGACTGGAACACCGAGGAGGGGTCGGCCGTGCACAAGACGTTCAAGCGGACCGGCCGGCCGCTGGTGGTGCCGCTGCCCGGCCCGGCCGCCGACGTGGTCGCCCGGCTGGTCGCCAAGTATCCGACCGGCCCCCTGTTCCGGACCCCGACCGGGCTGGAGTGGACGGCCACGAACCTGGCCACGCTCGTGGCCCACTACGCCAAACGGGCCGGGCTGGACGGGCGGTTCACCCCGTACTCCTGCCGCCACAGCCGGGCCACCCACCTGCTGGAGAGCGGCGCCTCCCTGACCGACACGGCCGCCATCCTGGGGAACACGCCGGGGGTGGTGGACCGGAACTACAGTCACGTCCGGGCGAACACGGACCGGTTGTTGGGCATCATGGGGGCGGCCCGGGTCACGTCAGGAACCGCATCCCCCCCTGCCCCGCCGACGGCCGACGGGCCGGCTTGACGGGCCGCCGGGCCGGCTTGACCACCGGCTCCACCGCCGGGGCGGTGTGCTGGCGGACGTACCGGTCCAGGTCGGCCCTCAGGAACCGGAGGCCGCCCCCCTCCACCTTGACCACGGCCACCCGGCCCGCGTCCTTGAGCCGGTACAGGGCCGACCGGGACAATGGGTACTCGTCCACCACCTGGCGGGCGGTCAGGTACTTCCGGGTCCGGGCCGACCGCTCGACCCACCGCAGGTTGTCCGGGGCGTACCCGTGCCGCTTCCGCCGGCGGCCGACCCGGTGCCGGGGGAGGGCCTTCGGCCGACCGCGGCCAGGAACTCCGCGAACCACCACTCGCCCGGGGCGTAGGCGGACAGGTCCAGCAGGGAGAACCCGGCGGAACTCCCGGTACTCGTCCGGGTGGGCCGACGCCAGCCGGTCCGTCTCGGCCCGCTTGGCCGCGTTCCGCTCCTCCTGGTACTCGTCCCAGAGCCGGGACACCTCCTCGCAAGACATGGGCTCCCCGTAGTCGATGGGCTCCTGGTCCATGTGGTCAGCTCACGGTGGGCGGGATGAGTCGGCCCGAGCGGTCGCACGGGAGACCCGTAGGGGTCTTGGTAATGGTGGTTGTTCAGCAGCCCCGATGTGCGGCCTTGTGCGGCCAGGTCTGCTGTCGCTCGGGGGACGAATCCCCCCACGTCAGTAGTGTATGGCGTCGGCCCCGACTCGTCCGCGGGGTACAGGTGGTTTTCCCCTCGGTTTCCAGAGATTTCCGGCCCGGCTGACGCGGCCGGGACGACCTCCCACCCCACCCGCCTGCGGGTCAGCCGCCGTTGAGCCGGCGGTTGTTCATCGGGTCCATGGTCGCCCCCGGGAGCCGGACCCGGAACGACCGGTCGATTTCGGCCGTGACCACGTCCACGACCATGGCCTTCAGCCGGGGCTCCATCGTGCGGAACGCCTCGTCGCCGTCGATGCGGATGGCGGCCTCCACCCTGGCGGACATGCTCACCTCGGTCGGGAACCGGGCGATGGCCTCCCCCAGCCGGTCCACGGCGGTCGAAAAGCCGCCGAACGCCGTTGATAGGGTGTCGGCCGGGGCCTGGAAGGCCTGGAAGGCCGTTCCGAGACCGGCCATGGCCCGGACGGCTTCGGGCGGGATGCCGAACCCGCCACCGCCCCCGCCGGACCGGGCTTGGTCCAACGCCCCGGTGCCGATGTTCTGGGCCGTCTTCCGGTCCAAAATATACTCGCCAGGTTCGGCGAGAATTGGAATCTTGTCGCCAATGCCGGTCCCACTGACCCGGCCGCCCGCAGCGAATCGCCTCACCCACCCCTGCCGGAACCGGCGGTAGTCGTCGTCCTCCTTCGCGGCCCTAGCCTGAGCCGCCCCGCCGTAGATGGCCATGTCGCCGGGGTTCACCACCGCCGCCGCGTAGAGCTGCTGTTCGGCAATCGCGGTCCCCTGTCGAACGGCGTCGGCGAACGCCAGTTCCTGGCGGACGAGTCCCAGGAACGGCTTCTTGGTCCCCGAGTTCGCCACCCGGACATCGGCCCGGCGGACGGCGTCCAGGTGCTGCCGGTCGAATCCCACGTCGCTCAGCGGGTCGAGTGCGGCCAGGGCGGCATCCCGGTCGGCCCGGCGGGTGCGGGCTAGTTGTTCGGCAGAAGCGGCCCGCCGGCGGTCGCCGGCCGCCCCGAAAGCCGCTCGGATGTTGTGGCCGAGTGTGGCCTCCTTGGACACGCCGTGGGTGGCCTGGTCGTTGGTCACGAAACCCCCGGGGACCACCCCATGAGCATCGTTGATGCGGTGCAAGAGTGACCGGTTCGCCCGGCTTTGCCTCGCGTTGACGACGAACTCGTCAGGGCTGAGGGCCGCGTTGACCACGTCGGTCCCGTGCGGGGCGAACACCCGGCCGCCGAGTGCTCGGCGCTGCACCACCGGCCCGCCCCCAGGAACACCCGCAGGGGAGCCGGCCACCGCCCGCTCCAGACCCTGGACGGCGCTGGTGGCCCTCTCGATGGCCGAAGCGGCCTCCCGGGCCCGCTGGTCGAGCGAGTCCAAGCTCGACCCCGCCTTGCCGAACGTCTCGACCGACTTCTCCAGGGTGCCGACGGCGGCCGGGGTGAGCTGGGACAGGTCGTGGCCCGGAAGCCCGCCCCGGAGGCGGCCGGCCAGGTCGGCGAGCGGGCGTTGACGCTGCCCGAGCTGTTCGCCGGTGACGCCGGCCGCGGCCTCGCTCACCGCGTCGTTCAGGGCCTGGCGGACCTTGGCGACCATGGCCGGGTCGGTGGCGAACTCGTCCAGGTTCCGGGTCTGGAGCCGGGCCTGAAAGCCGGCCGCCGCCCTCCCCGAGATGGCCCCGGCCGACGCCCCGTCGAGCTGGTGCTCGCTCACCAGCAGGCGGGTCAGGCGTTCCCCGGCCGGGACGCTCAACCCCCGGTCCCCGCCGCTGGTCAGGGGCTCGAACGACACCCCGCCCAGCCGGTCGATACCCCCGGCGAAGTCGGCCCCCCGGAGGCGGCGCCGGTCGGCCAGGAACTTGGTCAGGTCCGCCTGACCGGAGGCGTACTCGCGGAGCTGGGGCAAGTAGACCTTGAGCCGGTCCAAATCCGCGCCGGTCGAGAACGGGACTCCCAGGGCGGACACCGCGTCCCGTGCCCGCACCTGCTCCCCGACCTCCCTGCCGGCGCTGGTCGCCCCGGCGAGTGTGGCCCGGGCGTCGGCCAGGCGGCCGGCGGTCAGGAGGGCCCCGAGCTTGGCAAGGAACTGCTCCTGGGAGGACGACAGTCCCGCCAAAAACCGGTCGGTCTGTTCGCCGAACCCGGCCGCCACCGCCTGCTGGGCGTCGGCCGCCTGGGTCGCCACCCGGGCCTGCTGGTCGAACAGCCCGAGCCGCTCCCGGGTCAGCCCCTGCGGCACCACACCGAGCTGCTCCAGGAGGGCGGCCCGGAGGCCCTCCCCCGACCGCCCGTTCCCGAACGTCGCCCCGCCGACCTCGCGGACCGCACTGAGGGCGAGCCGCTGGTCATCAACAGAGAGGGTCCGGAAGGCGGTCGGGTCTTGGTTGAGGCGTGCGGCCAGGGCCTGTCCGCGGGCCATCTTCACCCGCTCCTCCGGGCTGGCGAAGACGTACTTCTCCCCGAACGAGAGCCTCGCGTCCCGTTCGGTGTTGAGGGCGTTCAGCCGCTCCTGGATGGCCGCCGCTCGCTGGGTCGGTTCGGCCAGGTCCTTCAACGCCTGTTCCAGCCGCCCGACCTCCCCGACCAGCCTGGACAGGGCGTCGGCCGCCGCCAGCTCCCGGGGCGTGCCGGCCGCCTCGTCCCGCAAGCGGGTGGCCTCCCCGACCCGGCCCCGCACCCGGGCCAGCCGCTCGGTAATCCCGGACACGTCGTCGCCCCCCAGGCCGGTGCCGGCCAGGAGCCGGGCTTGTCGCTGGCGGTACGGGGCCAGCAGGGAGGCCAGGGGCAGGTTGACCGGCCCCCCGCCGACGGCCTCCAGCTCCGCGGCCCGCCCCGCCCGCACGGCCCCCAGGCGCAGCTCCCCGGCCCGGTCCAGCTCCTGGCCGGCGGCCCGCACCCGCTGGGCCACGTAGGACAGGGCGTCGGTCAGCACCACCGACCGCTGCTCCACCGCCCGGGCGAGCTGGCCGGCCGCGGACTCGGCCGACGCGGTGAACGGCTTGAGCAGGTCGTCGGCCAGCTTGGTCGGGTCGGCCGCCTTGGCGAGTTGCTCGGGGGTCAACCCCCCGAGTGCCGCGGCCACCGCGTCCAGCCCGGCCACCTCCTGCGGGTTTGCCCGGCCCCCCAGGGCCGCTACGCTCAGGCCCCTGACCTTCGCCCCGGCCGCCTCCCCGTCCAGCGGGCCGCCGCTGAACATCTCGGTCAGGGCCGACGGCAAGACGGTCTTGAGCCGCTGGCCGGCCCGGACCCGGTCCAACAGGTCCGCCCCGGCCGGCCCCAGCGACGAGGTCAGCCGGGCCAGGGCGGCGGGGTCGGTCACGTCGGGGGCGAGCGGCCGGGCCGCCTGGCCGGCGTCCAGGCTCTGGAAGGCCGCCCCCTGCTGGGTCCAGCCGCGAACCGAGCGGGCCGCCTCCTCGCGGGCGTCGGCTAGGCGGCTCAAACTCGCGGTCGCCCGCAAGCCGTCCGCTTCCGACCGGTCCATGATGGGCTGGAGCCGCCCCCCCTGCTGAGCACTGCGGATGAGGTCCAGGTAGGGCTTGCCGGCGTCGGCCGGTGACACCCCGTTGACACTGGCGAGCGACCGCAGTAGCTCCCGATGGGTCCGTGTGAACTCCCGCAGGAGGGCCCCGCTGTCGGCGGTCGGGTTCGCCCGACCCAAGGCCCGGGCCTGGGTGCCCGCCGCGTCGGTCAACTCGCCCGCCCGGGGGCCGACGTTCAACCGGACCTCCTTCGCCAGCGCCGCGGAGTACGCCGCCGGGTCGAGCCGTCCCAGGTAGGGGGTAGCGGACGAGGTGGCCCGGCGCTCCAGTTCCTGGCGGGTCTGGCCGAGTAGACCCTCCAGGCCCGCGGCGGCGGTCGGGTTCGTCCCGGCCCGGAGGGCGGTCAGCCGGTGCCCCAAGGCCAGGAGTGACTTGTCCACGGCCGCCTGGGAGAGGCTGTCGCGGGTGGAGTCGAGCGCCGACCTGAACCCGACCAGCGCCCCGACCACCCCGCCGACGGCCGTGCCGACCGGCCCGAACACGCTGCCGGCCAATGCCCCGGCCGCCGCACCTTGAACGGCTCCCCCCGCAGAGGAGGTCGCCGCACCCGAGCCGAACGCCCCGCCCAACAGCTCGGGGGCGTAGGCCGCCCCCAGCACGCCGGCCCCGAGTGCCAGCCGCCGGCCGGTGACGGCCCCGGCCACCCCTGCGGGGGTGACTCCGGCCGCTCCCAGGCCAGCCCCTGCCAGCCGGAGGGCTGCAAGACCTCCCACCAGCGGCAGGACCGGACCGAGGGCACGGGCCAGTCCTTCGGCCGCCACCGCCCCACGCTCAAGACCTTCGATGAGCGTGCCAAACCCGCGGCTCTCGACCGCGTCCCGCCCCAGGGCGAGTACCCGCTGGCTGACCTTGGTCAGCCGGTTCTCGACCGCCAGTTGGGCCTGTTCGGCCGCCCCCTCCAAGCTGGTCCGCCCGGCCTTCGCGACCCCGACCGCCTGCTGGGCCTTATCGAACTCCTGGACCAGCGGGATGAGTCGGCCGGCCTGCCGCACGCCTCCCAGGGCTTCGACGGCCGCCGCATACCGGGGGTCGGAGGTGGGGATGCGGCCCAGCCCGGTCGATATCCGGCGCAAGGCCTCAAAGCCGGGGACCGCTTGACCTTCGAGACGCACATCACCTAGGGCCTCTGCCTCTTCCCGGGTCCGTCGGAGTGAGATACCCAGGGCGTCGAGCTGCTCCACCGTCCCCGGCTGTGACAATCTAACGAATATGCTCTTGAGGCCGGTCGCTATCTGGGCCGCGGACTCCCGGGTGGTATCACGCACGGCCACCACCGAGCCGAGTAGTTCGTCAAAGCTCAACCCGGCCACCCGCGCCGACCCGCCGGCCGTGCTCACCGCCCGGGCCAGGTCGGAGGCCTCCACGGCGTAGGCGGCGGACACGCTGTTCAAGCTGCCGAGTGCTCCCTTCAGCCCGTCGGCCGTCACCCCGAACTGACGGGCCGCTATGGCCGCGTCGGTGATTTCGGCCATGGACGAGAAGGAGGGGGCCAGGGCGGCAACAGCCACGGCCTGGAGGGCGGTCCGGGTAGCCGCGAGACTGTATCCCGCCTGTTTGAGTGTTACGGCCTGCTCCACGAGTTCTTTCGAGGACAACCCCAGGGTGGTCGAGAGCCGGGTCACGTCGCCGGCCAGGCCGGCCAGGACGGCCCGGGGTTCCTCGCTCACTTGGGCGAGCTTGGTCATCGACTTGTCGAAGGCGATTGCCTCCCGGGTGGCCTCGCTCAACCCCCCCGTCACCGAGTACAGGCCTGCCCGGAGCTGGGCATACGCTCCCGCCCGGACGCCCCACCCGGCCGGCAGACCGGCACCCGCAGGGGAGGTCGGCGTACCACCACCACCGCCACCGCCCCACCCGGCCGCCTGTGCCGCCCGGGCCCGGGCCGACGCCAGGCCCCGGACGAGGCCCCGCTCGACCGACGCGGCGACCGCCTCCCCGAACCCGGCTACGGCCCCATTCAAACCGGCTTCAGAACCCCGACGGACGGCGTCCCGGACCAGCCGCTCCACCTGGGGGACGGCCGCCGCCACCCCGGCCGTGATTCCGTCCCGGGCGGCAGTATTGATGCCTGACCTGAACCCGGACAGGGACGACGAGCCGGGCCGGAGGTCGAGCGAGATGCCGGTCAGCCCGCCCTGTATCTGCTGGCGGATGCGGGGCATGGCCCCCTGAGCCAGTTGAATGTTCAATTGTCCAGTTAGGCTGAACCCGCTCACTCGCTCGTCCCCTGCGGTCGGTCGTCTGGTCCCACCTTGGGATACCCCGTCTTGCGGGTGACAGACGGACAGACGGGGTAACTCCTCTATGGCCGGGTGGTCCGGCGAGAACCAGCAGGAGGGGCGATATGTCCGAGGCGGGTGGGCAGAGCGGCCGGTGCGTCCACGTGTGGCTGCCGGTCGCCGTGTACGAGCGGGCGTTCCGGGAGGCGCTCGACCGGAGCGCGGCCCGGGGCCGGCGGGTGACGATGAGCGGCCTCGTCCGCGAGGCGGTGGAGGCCCGGTACTCCCCCCGGCCGAAGGGAGTGGGCCGTGGGTGATGTGGTAATACTCAGACTTCCAGGCGATAGTCAGGGCAAGGGGTGGGCCGTCCCGGTCGGCCACTGGCTCGCCTGCTGGGCGACCCTGCCGACCCAGACGGGGGGCGTGGACGGCGTGGTGCTCAAGCGCATGGCCGCTGCCGCCAGGGCCCGCGGGTGGAACCGGACGGCGACGGTCATCACGAACGCCGTGCGGGAGCTGGGAGCCGCCGGCCGGTGCATCCTGACCGAGACCACGGACGGCGAGAAGTGGGTGGAGCCGGCCGAGTACCGGGCCCCGGTGGGGGTCGCCCGCGGGGTGGTCGGGGCCGACCTCCTGCCGACCGTCGAGACCACGGGAGGGTGTGATGAGTGACCGAGACCGATTGAGCCGGGAGGCGTGCCGCTGGTGGGGGCGACCGGCCCCGAGCGGGGCCCCGGCGACGAACACCACGTCCGCCGGCAGGGAGGTCGGGGGGCAGGGACCACCGGCCCCTCCTGCGGGGGGTCGGCGGGAGGAGCTGGCCCGGGAGGCGGCCGGGTTCTGGGGCAAGACCGCCCCGGCCACGGCCACGGCCGGCACGCCGACCGGCACCCCGGCCGTGCCCACCCCGGCCCCCGACCGGCCCTTCACCGCGGCCCTCCTGGAGCTGCCGGACGGTAGTGCCTGGGTCGGCGTCCGCAAGACCGACGGGAGCTTCGTCCGGGTGACTGACTGGAGTCTCGCCCGGGACGCCTGGAAGGGCGAGCGGGTCCGGCTGACCCACACCCCGCCGTTGTTGGGCACCCAGTCCCCGCCCCCGCCGAAGGAGGTCGAGGCCTCGTTCGTGGACGTGGCGGGCACCCAGTACCTCGTTACCCGCCGGCCGGACGGTCGGGTGACGGCATCCGCCGGCGTGCCGGCTTACCCCACCCCACCGCAGGAGAACCAATGAACAAGTCCCTGGATGTTCTTGTCCGCCCACTGGCTCGCGACGAACGCAATCGGGATGACCACGTGCGACTATCGGCCGCCCTCTGGTCCCAGGTGGTGGCCGCGTCCAAGGCCGGGGGCGGTGCCGAGTACGACGCCACGGTTTCTCAGCTTAGCCGCCGGGAAGCGGCGGCGTTCGCTGGGGCCGTCCGCCGGGGCCTGGACGCCCTCGTCGTCCGCCGGGCAGCAAGGCCCGAGTACGACCCGGCCCAGTTCTTCGACCGGGGCCGGCCGGCCGTCCACGCCTTGGCCCCGGCCGACGCCGACAGGGTGGAGCGGCTACTCGGCCTGCTCACGGCCGGGGGCGGGGTGTCCTTGAGCAAGACCCTGCCGGAGTACGACTAGACGACGCGGCCCCGGGGGCTAACCACCGGGGCCGGTCGGTGCCGACTGGGTTGACCGAGACCCAGGCGGCGCGGGTCTTCGGGCAGCCGGGAGGAGACAGCCCCGGCCAGCCCGGGCCGGCGGTTCAAGCCGGCCAGCACCACCCAGGACTACACCCCCTCCCCACCGTCCCGGCAAAAAACCTCCCGCAGGGGAGTCCCCCAAGCGGTCGCCCGGCCACCCCTGCGGGTAGTACGCCCCGGGGACCGGTCCGTACATCGGGCCGGCCCCAGCCCAAAAAAGAAACCCGACCCCAGCCGCCAAGCATTGGGTCGGGTTTCGCGAGGAATCCAACGTGGATATTGTACCCAGTTCGGGGTCTATCGACCACCCCATAAAGCAGTTTTCCCCGCAAAGTTTCGCCCGCCCCTACCTGCGGGTGTTCGTCCCGGCCAGCTACGACCCGCACGAGCACGCCCGCCGTATCGGCAAGCCCGGGTGGGGCGATTACTTCGCCTGGGTCGTTTCCCACATCTACATCCGCCGGCACATCGACGACATCGACGGCCGACAGCCCGTCCCGCTTGCGGCTAGCCTGGCCCGGCGATTCCTCCCGCGGCGGACATCCCGTCGCATGCTGGACGACCTCTGCAAAGCAAAGGTTATCGAGACGGACGGCAAGTGGTATCCCCCGCCCCCCGGGCGCAAGGGCCGGTGCCGTCACTACCGCATCACGGTCGAGCACGACCGGAACTACCGCTCATACATTATCAAACACACCGAACTAGTGAACAAGATGACTAAGCACGCCAAGGCCAAGCACGCAAAGGTCAAAGGGGGCGTACACCACCGGCTGCGGGACTGGCAGGGGACCATCACCGTCCACCCCGACGCCCCGTTCGGGGTCCGGTGGCAGCTCGACCGGCTGATTGATGGGTGCCGCGAGTATACGGTGGACCCGCAGGGGAGAGCACACACCGGCCTGACTGGGTTGCCGGCCGAGTGCCGGCAGTGGGTCCGGGTGGCCGGGCGGGAGATGGTCAGCGTGGACGTGGGGTGTGCTCAACCGCTGCTGCTGGGCTTAACAATCAAAAGGACACACTACCCAGATGCTACAATTAAGCTCCCACCACAAATACCCACAACCACCACCACCACAACCACCGCCACAACCCCTCCCACCACCAGTTCCGCCTCCGCTTCCACTTCCCGCCCTATTGTTGTCACCTTGTCTGGCACTGATAAGAACGATACCCTGGCTGCTCAACTCGCCGACTACCTGACGGCGTGCCTGGACGGCTCCCTGTATGCCCGGCTGATAGCGGAGGTCGGCCCCGGCCGGTCGGGCAAGCTGCTGCCCCGGCCGCGGGTGAAAAAGCTCGGCCTGGCCGTGCTGTACGGCAACCCCAGGGACCACGGCACCCGGGTCGGCAAGGCGTTCCGCCGGCTCTGGCCGGCCGTCCTGGACGCGGTCGCCAAGCTGTACCGCAAGTTGGGGCACGGCGGTCTGCCCCGGCAGATGCAGCGGGCGGAATCGTCGCTCATGTTCGACCGGGTGGCGGCCCGGGTCATCCGGGAACGGCCAGACATGCCGCTGGGAACGATTCATGATTGCCTGCTGATTCCGCCAGAAGCGGAATCGTATGCCCGTCAAGTACTTGAAGAGGAGTGGATGGCCGAGTGGGGGGTGGTCCCCAGGCTCGACACGACCCGATGGACGGACCCGCAAGAGCAGCGGGCGAAGAAGAAGAAGGCGAAGACCCGGAACACCCGCCCGGCCCCGGCTGACCTGGACGACTTCCCGGTCTGGCCCGAGGACCACGGGTGGGTCAAGGGGCCGAACGTGGCCCCACCCGAGGAGCCGAACGCCGTCTGGCCGGCCGCCTGTCCCCCCTCCCGGCCCGCCTGGCTCCAGTTCGCCCACGACGGGCACCGCCTAGGCCACGCTCGCGTTGTCCGGCCGGACCCCGCCCCCGGCTCGTCCGCCTAGTGCCCGCACCCGCCCGGCCGGGCCCCAGTCGGCCAGCGTAGGCGATGGGTGGGACACGACCCAGGTGCCGGCGGCGGTCGCGTGGGCACCACCTCGGGATATCGACGGGGGTAGGTCAGATGCGGGGGAGAATGAAAAACCACCCGGGGGGGTGGGGCTGGTCATCCCGTACCACGTCGCCCGCCCTGCTGGTGGTCGGCGACGAGGCGGGCAAGGCCCGGTCGAGCGGATGACCGCCGGCGGGCATTACCGGCCCGCTGGCGGCCGGTGTCGGGGCGGGTGAGGGTCCAGCCGTCCAGGGTGGGCAACCGCCGTGTGCCCGTCCTATGCGTTCCGGGAGGTCGTCCCAGCCGCTCTTACGGTGGCCCCTCCTGCTGGTCAAGCCGACGATGGCCAAGGCGGCCGATGCCACCATTGATGCTATTATAGCATGCCCAAACACCCGGAAGATTGAGCTTGAATCCGGCCGGGGGTGGCGCTACCCTCCACCCAGCCCACCCGACCACGACGGCCGGGGGCACCCGCAGGAGAGAGCCCGATGGAAGTGCCCACCCTACTCCGCCACGCCCGCCTCACCCTGTACAGCCCCTCCCTCCCCATCGAGTATGACCCGGCCGCCCGGAAGCGGGTCTGGCGTCAGGTCCGCCACTGCCTCCGGTGGCTCCCCGCGGGCGCGGTCCCGGACGGGTGGTCGCACCGTAGGGCCGCCCGGGCGGTCGTGTACACGTGGGTAGCGGCCACGTGCGAGGAGGCCGACGGGCTGAGCCGGTCCGAGCTGCGGCACGTGGACGGACTGCCCCCCAGTCTGGGCAAGCACGTGTGGCGGCATCTGGTCCTCACCGACCCCGACCCGACCCGGTTCCGTCGCGGGGTCCGGTGCCTGAGGAGCCGCGGCCGGACGACGCCGGGTGAGCTGGCCTCGGAGTTCGGGACCGACCCGGACGCCATCGTCCACCGCCTGACCCGCCTCGGCCTGCTCTAGCCACCCCCGGCCCCTCCTGCTGGTCGAGCCAGGCCAGCAGGGGAGCCGCCGTCGAGCCCCCCCCCCCCTCCTCGTCCCCCTACGGCCTGTACGTCTCCCACGCCGGCACGGTAGGCTGACCCACCTCCCCCTCGTCCACCACCGCCACCGGGGCCTCGTACTGGCACCCACCCCGGGCACCCGTACCCCACCCCGGCCCCAGTAATACGAAAGTCTAACTTGGTAATACAGGACATCGTTGTCCGGAATTGACGGCCGGGTCCGGGCACCGGGTGGGCTCCTCCTCCTGGGTATACATCACTAAATTGGTAATGATTATCGGGAATGGAGGGGGAGGGGTGGGGGACGGGTAGGCAATACGTCTCTGGGGGAGTCGGCGGGGGACTCGTCCGACGGATGGTATCACCGCGGTCGGCGGGTGGGACATCGGCGGGGCCTCAGCCGTCAGCCGACGAGGGGTATCCCCGTCGAAAGGGGACCGTCGCCATGGCCGTCTACGCCCAGCCCAGCGGCACCACCATCGACCACATCCGGGCCGTCGTGCTCACACCCGAGTTGGGCGACCCGGCCGCCTACCGGCTGTTCGTGCCGGTCATCCCGGCCGACGGTATGCCCGCCTACGGGGCCATCCTGGACGCCCGGTACGACGACGGCGGGGCCACCACCTGGGAGCGGCCGGCCGCCTCCGGCTGACGTTCACCTCGTCTAGCTGGTCCCCCACCACCCGGCCCGCGTCCCCCCAGGCGTTCGCCCGCAGGGTGGGCCACCGTAGGCCGGGCTGAGACACCCGCCCGCCGCCCGGTCGGTCCGGGCCCCGGACACGCCCCCTGTCCGGCCCCTCCTGCGGGGTCTGCGCCCCGGCCGGCATCTCTCCCCGCTCCGGCCCCACCTCCACCGGGTGTTCCTGTCCGACGCCCCCCCTCCCGGCCGGGTGTTCCTGGTCGGCGGTGTAATCCCGGATGCCCCGGGGCATCGCGGACGGTCGGTCCGGGTGCCGGCCGGGTATCACCAGAGACGACCGCGGCCATCATGTCCACCAACAGGAGCACCCCGGGTGCGCAAGTACGACCAGACCACGTCCCTCCGGCTGGAGCCGGCGACCATCCAGAGACTACGGGAGTTAGCCCTGACCGAAAGCGGCCTCCGCGGCGAGCGGATAGGGTGGGCCGACCTGGCCCGGGGCGTTCTCCAGGCCGGCATTCAGGCGGGCGAGCGGGCCCACCGCCGGCCCCGCCGGCCCCCGCCGCCCCCGTCCCCGACCCGGCCCGCCTGAAGCCGGTCCCCGGGTACGCCGGGGTCTTCGCCGACCCGGACGGCGGCATCTACCAGAGCATGGACGGCGGGCCGCCGGTCCCCTGCCGGCAGTCCGTCTGGCACTCGCGGCAGTACTGGGCCGTCCAGGTCCGGGTGGACGACCGGCTCGTCCCCCGCCTGGCCCACCGGCTCATCCTGGCCGCCTTCGCCGGCCCGCCGCCGGAGGGCAAGCCCCAGTGCCGTCATTTGAACGGACGCTCGACCGATAACCGGGCGTCGAACCTGGCCTGGGGCAGTGCCGGGGAGAACGGCCAGGACCGCGTGCGTCACCGGCGGGTGCCGTGGGGGGAGAAGCACGTGGCCGCCAAGCTGTCCGCCCGGGCCGTCCGGGCCATCCGCCGCCGGCGGCAGACGGCCAAGTGGTACGCCGACAAGTACGGGGTCAGCCGCTCGTGCATCTACCAGATATTCCAGGGCCGGTCCTGGCGGCACCTGGACGAGGCGGCGGTCGGCACCTGAGCCGGGACTGAGGGCCAGAGCGATTGAGGCCCGTCATGAACAGACAGATATGAGATTACCAATCCACCCCCCGAATAGGGAATCCGCCTTCCGAGAGGATTTCCGGCCCGGCCCCAGGTCCGTCCCGGGCGGCCCCCGGCGGATTACTTATCCGTTACCTATCTGCCGGGAAACGGGGGAAAATTGGTAATCGCGGGACAGTCCACCAAAGCAAAAACCCCTGGTTTCCCAGGGGTTTGCGAGTTGCGGCGGTAGGATTTGAACCTACGACCTCCAGGTTATGAGCCTGGCGAGCTAACCGGGCTGCTCCACGCCGCGATCTTGTACCCCTATCATATCAGTGACCTCCGGTTCGGGAAGGGGAAAACTCGCCGAGCGGCCCGCGGTCGGCTACAATCGGTCTACCCGGCCACCGACTCCGACCGGCCGAGCCACCTCGGATCTTCCTGTGGCCTTGCCCATTGTCATCACCTGCCTGGTCGGGGTGTTTTGCCTCGCACCCGTCGTCATCTACCTGACCTGGCTCGCGGCCCTCAACCGCCGTCCACGGCCGACAGTACTCGACGGCCAATCGGACTTCGCCGCCTTACTCGCCGGGTTGTCCGGGTTCATCCTGTTCGGCGGCGGCGTGCTGGTGGCGGCCGTCCAGTCGAACGCCCGGATCGTCGGCCGGGGTAGCTGGGAACAGATCCGCGCCGCCTGGGGCCAAGAGCAGACCGCCTGGCTGGCGACAGCAGGCGGATACCTGGCCGTTGTGATCGCGCTCGCAACCGTCGGACTGCTCGGCCGCCGGCGATCGGTCGTGGTGTTCAACGTCGATCGGCACACCGTCGAGGCCGCTGTCGAAGACTCACTCGCAGCCTCCGGGCTACCGGCCGACCGTCAGGGGAACGTGTGGCGGGTGGCCGGGGGGACACCGTCGGTCACGCTCGACCCCGCCCCCGGGTTACGGAACGTGACCGTCCGGTTCGTCACACCCGACCCGCGAGTGGCGGAAGAACTGGACCGCGGGATCCGCCTTCGGCTGGCGGACGCCCCCGGTGCGGATTCGGCCGCGGCCGGCTGGCTACTGGCGGTTGCGGTCGGGCTGTTAACAGCCGTCATCCTGTGCCTGACCCTTCTCGCCTCTGTCATTTACCACGTCGTCTGAACAGCCGGTTGTGCCGGCTGTACGGCCGGCACTGGCCTGGCCCCGCCTGGCGCCGCCCGACACGCGGGAAACCACACGGCGCCACCCGTACCGGCGGTCGAAAACGACTGACGAACCGCCGCCGGCCACGGACGCCCCGACCGCCCGGTCGGGCCGGCCGGCGCGATCGACACCCCGAAGGGAGTCAGGGATGAAGCGGATGATTCTGGCCGCCGTCGTCGGCCTCGGGTTGGCGGCCGGCGCGAACGCCGGGGACTGCGGGCCGGGTTGCGGTGCGGCCGCCGGCAAGGCCGGGTGCGGCGAGTGCGACTCCGGCAAGTACGGCGCCAACTCGTTCCTCAAGCGGCTGATGTGGTGGAAGAAGGACGACGGCTGCGACCCCTGTGGGGATGGGAAGAAGGGCAAGCTCCTGGACAAGCTGCACGGGCCGCGGCTGGGCCACCACGGTTGCAGCGGGTGCGGGGACCAGACCCCGCCGCCGGGCATCGGCTATCCCGGCACCCCGGGCGCCCAGATGCCGGGCACCCTGGTGTTCCCGAACCACCCGTTCATGCGTAGCCCGCGGGACTTCTTCATGTACGAGCCGAAGTAACCCAGGCCCGGTCAGCTGAGAGACCGCCCACGGAAGCTCATCCGTGGGCGGTCTGTGTTTCGAGTTGCTCGATGCGGCGACGGATGTCGTCGGGAATCGCCGCCTTCGCCCCGCCCCGGTAGTCGAAGCAGACCACCACCGCCTGCCCGTCAGCCGCCACCGCGTCCCACCGCTCGCTCACTAAGCGGTGTTCCATCGTCACCCGGTCGGCCTCGACCCTGCACACCCGCGCCCCGACGTGGACCCGGTCCGGGTAGGCCAGCGGCTTGCGGAACCGGGCGGCGGTGCTGTGGACGATCGGGCCGAGACCAGCGTCCCGCATCCGGTCCATCCACCCGACCCGGGTCAGGTACGCCACCCGGGCCTGCTCGAAGTACCGGAAGTAGGCCACGTTGTTCACGTGGGCGAAGGCGTCCATGTCGCCCCACGGCAGGTCGATCGAGACCACGACCGGGAAGCCGGCGAGCAGGGGGTGCGTCATAATCCCGCCGCGGGTCAGGAGTTGTTCTGGCGGTCCAGTTCTCGAAGGAAGTCGAGCGCTTCATCCACCGTACCGACGACCGCCCCCGGTACCCGGCCGCGGTCGTCGAGGTCGCGGAGGAGCATCAGGTCGTCGAAGTCCTCGGCGGCCTCCAGCTTCCGCTTCTGGCGGGCGCCGAGCGTG
This sequence comes from Gemmataceae bacterium, assembly GCA_046350115.1. GTDB lineage: Bacteria > Planctomycetota > Planctomycetia > Gemmatales > Gemmataceae > JAXMAZ01. The sequence continues at coordinate 38,288 of JAXMAZ010000008.1, read as the reverse complement.
CCGGCCCGGTACTCCTGCGCCAGCATGTGGTTGGCAATCAGGTACGCCGTCCGGTCGGTGACCAGCCCGTCCAGGGCTTGGACGGCCGCCCCGACGTGGTCGAGCGGGTCCAGCCCCTTGCCGACGTCGTGCAAGAGTGCCGCCAACAGAAACTCCTCGTCCCACGGCCGCTCCGCCCGGGCCAGCTCGAACACCTGCAGGGAGTGGTACAGCACGTCCCCTTCGGGGTGCCACTTCGGGTTCTGCTTCACCCGCTCCAGCGGCAACAGCAGCAGGCGGAACAGTTGGAATGGGTCGACCGCCTCGTCGGCCTCCCGCACGGCCCCGTCCACGTCCAGGCCCGGGTACTCCCGTTCCAGTAGCCCCTCCAGTTCGGCGATCGACGCCCGCTCGATCGGCTTGCCGGTGATGGACGACTTGAACACGTAGTGGGCCTTGTCCTCCGGGTAGACGGTCAGCTCGAACGGGAAGACGTCGTACACGTGGACGTGGGTGAACACCCGGGTCTCGTTGTGCTTGGTGATCTGCTTCCGCTCGACGTCGAACTGCAGCCCCTCGGCCTCCAGGGCGGCGGCCACCGGGCCGACGCCGTCGCTGAACAGGTGCAGGTCGATGTCCGACCCCTTGCGGACGTGGCCGGTCATGACGCTGCCGATCAGCCGGGGGCGGAACCGGCACAGGTGCCGCATGAGCCGCAGGGCGGCCACCCGCATGGCCTTGAGGTTGGCCGCCCGGGCGTCCCCCTCGTGCAGCCGGGCGAACGTCTGCACCTGGTCGCGGATTTCCGCGTTGCTCGGCAGGTCGGACGGCTTGACCGCCCCCCGGCAGACCCGGGCGGCGGCCTTCCGCTTGGCGGTGAAGTACTCGGATTCCACCCGGTCGTACATCAGCCGGGCGGCTTCGAACGCGATCGCGTGACGGAGTTTGGCGTCGGCCACTGTGACGGTGCGGCGGATGATTTGGGGAGCCTGTCCGTTGCCGCCGCGAGGCTCGCCAGCAGTATACCCGTCGGTCGGCGGCGGCGGAAGCGGGGGCGACCGGTTTCAGCCCACCGCCGCCCGCGGATCGGCAAGAACCGTCAGTCCCGCAACGCCCAGTCCTTCCGCTGCCGGCTGGACGGGATGTTCAGCGCCTCCCGGTACTTGGTCACGGTCCGCCGGGCGACGGTCAGGCCGACCGTCTTGAACCGGTCCACGATCTCCTCGTCGGACAGCGGCTTGGCCTTGTCCTCGGCGGCAATGATCTCGGTCAGCTTCTGTTTAATCGTCTCCCAGGCGACCTCCTCGCCGGTCTGCTTGTTCATCGTCCCGCCGCCGACGAACCGCTTGAGCGAGAACACCCCCCGCGGGGTCTCCACCCACTTGTCGTCGACCGCCCGGCTGACGGTGGTGACGTGCACCCCGACGTCCTTGGCGATCTCCTCCATCTTCAGCGGCTGGATGTGTTCCGGCCCCTTGTCCAGGAACGCCCGCTGGTGGGTGATGATCGCCCGGGTGACTTTGATCAGCGTGTTCCGCCGCTGCTCGATGGCGTCGATCAGCCAGTGGGCGCTGCGGAACTTGTTCTGCAGGAACTCCCGGGTCTTCGGGTCGTGCGACTTGTCCTTGGCCACCTCCACGTACCGCTTGCTGATCCGCACGTTCGGGGTCCAGTCGTCGGTCAGCCGGATGTCGAAGTCGCCGTCGTCGGTGCGGGTGACGCGGATGTCCGGGATGACTGGCTGGGCGTTCTGGGCCGAGTACCGGCCGCCCGGCTTCGGGTCTAAGTGCCGCAGCTCCTCGATCGCCTCCTTGATCGCCGGGATGTCCGCCCCGGTCCGCTTCTGGATGACCGGCAGCCGGTTGTGGGCCACGTCCTCCAGGTGGTGCAGGATGAGCGCCCGGACCAGCTCCTGGTGGACGATCTTGTCCGTCACCTGAAGCAGCAGGCACTCCTTGGTGTCCCGGGCGCCGACCCCGGTCGGCTCCAGCCGCTGGACGATCAGCAGGGCGTCCTCGATGTCCGCCAACGTCACCGGCCTGGGATACTTGCGGGCCAGCTCGTCCAGCGGGATCGGCAGCACCTTGTTCGACTCGGGGTCGTGGGCCAGCAGGTACCCGTTGTCGTCCAGGTGGCTGATGACGAACTCGGCCAGCTCCCGCTCGTCCGGCTCCAGCTCTTCCAGGCAGTGGAGCTGTTCGAGCAGGTAGTCCTGGAGGGACTGCGGGGCGGACGCGATGTTCTGCATGGCGTCCAGCTTGCGGTCCGACTGCTCCTCCAGGCTGGCCCGGCTGGGGCGGTGCTCCTCGTTGAACACGTCCCCCCAGTCCTTGTTGATCTCGTCCAGCCGGCTGAACTCCAGGTCGCCGGACTCGTCGTGCTTGAGCGGGGCGTCCGGGTTGAACTCCGGCTCGGCGGCCGTCTCCTCCTCCTCCCGGACGGCGGCGGCCTCGACCAGGAACGGGTTCTCTTGCAGCTCCTGCTGGATCTTCTCCTGCAGGGCCATGACCGGGAGTTGCAGGATCTCCATCGACTGGATCATCCGCGGGGCGATGATCTGCCGCTGGGCGAGTTGGGGGCTGAGTTCGAACCGCAAACCGCTCATCGCAACCTCTCGGCCGTTCGTCTCAGGTCGTGGGCGAGGCGTCTCTACCGTCTGTCTTCCGTAGGGTGCGTTGAGGCTCTGCGAAACGCACCGACGGGACTTCACCGCTGGGCACCAGTCGTTGCCGGGCCGGTGCGTTTCGCAGAGCCTCAACGCACCCTACGCTGAGCCGGCCGTTACACCGTCCGCCGGCCGTCCAGGGCGTCGGCCAGCATCTGCGGGTTGGCTAGCTCCAGGCTGGCCCCGGCCGGCAGCCCGCGGGCGAGCTTCGTTACCGGCACCCCGGTCCCGGCCAACAGCGCCTGGGCGAACAGGGCCGTCCCGTCCCCTTCCAGGGTCGGGCTGGTGGCCAGGATCACCTCCCGCACCCCGCCCCGGCGGACCCGCTGGACCAGGGCGTCGAAGGTGAGCCGGTCCGGGCCGACCCCGTCCAGCGGGGCGAGCCGGCCGCCGAGCACGTGGTACAGCCCGCGGTACGACCCGGTCCGCTCGAACAGGGCCACGTCCCGGGGCGCCTCCACCACGCAGATCAGCCCCGCGTCCCGGCGGGCGTCCCGGCACACCGGGCACCGGTCCCCGTCGGTCAGGTTGAAGCACTCCCGGCACGGCCGGACCGTCTCGACCACCGCCCGCAGCGACTCAGCCAGCGTGACGGCCGTCTTGCGGTCCCCGGCGAGCAGGAAGTGGGCGATCCGCTCGGCGCTCTTCGGGCCGACGCCGGGGAGCTTGGTCAGCTCCGCGATCAGTCGGCCGATCGGACCCGCTTCCGCAGCCACCTCCGACTCCTCGTAGGGCGGTGCCGAGTCTTCGAGGCCCGCCGTCTTGGGCTATGACTGATTGCCGTGTCGGCGGGCCTCCCAAAGCGTCGGCACCGCCCTACGCTTAGCCCAGCCCCGGGAACCCGCCGCCCCCGAGCATGCCTGGCGGTAGGCCGAGACTGGCCGCCACCTTGTTCGTTTCGGCGGCGATCTGCTCCCGCACCTTGCCGAGCGCCTGATTGGTCGCCGCGATCACCAGGTCTTCGAGCATCTCCCGGTCGTTCAGCTTGACGGCCTCGTCGCTCAGCCGGCAGGCGGTCACTTCCAACTTGCCGTTCGCCTTGACCGTCACCATCCCGCCCCCGGCCGTCCCCTCGGCGGTGATCTGAGCCACCCGCTGTTGGAACTTGGCCATCTCCTCCTGGATCTTGCCCTTGTTGGCCAGCAGGCCCATCAGGCCGCCGAGCTTGTCGATCATCGTCACACCTCGTCCGGGTCGGGGTCCGGGGCCGGGCCGGCGGGGCCGACCGCCTGCGGTGTGGCGAGTGGGTCGAACCCGTCCTCCACCCGCACCAACTGGGCGCCGAGCGCGTCGGCCGCCCGCTTGAACAGCGGCAGGTCGAGCAGCGCCTTCCGCCGGTCGGGTCGCGGCGTCGGGGCCAAACCCGACCCGCCCGCCGGCATCCCGGCGGGGTTGGCAGGCCGACGGTCCACCCGGACCGACCAGTCCCGTCCGGTCACCTGTTTGAGCGACCGACGGATAGCGTCGGTCCCGGCCTCACTGGCGACAGCATCATATGCCGAACCGTAGTCCGCGGGGAAGTGAATTGCCAGGCTGTTCGGCCCGGAAGTTGCCGGCAACCCGGCCAGCTCTAACGCGCTCCGCTGGACCGGCCCGAGTTGCTGCCGCACCCGGTCCCAGACGGACGGCCAGTTCTGCGCAGTCACCTCCACCGGACCGTCGGACGGTGGCGCGTGGGTACCGTTTCCGTTAGCGTTAGGGGCGGTCAGGGAGTTTTTTTTTGACGGATCGACAGACGAGCGGGGGGCGGATGCCCCCGGTTGCGGCCCGTCACTGGGCGGCCCAAATGGGGGCTTACGCCCCCCACCCGTCCCGTCACCTGCCAACAGTTGCACCAGTGCCGAGACGGTGAGCAATTCCTCCATCCGGCTGAGCCGGACGACGGCAACCTCAACCATCACCTGGACGTGCGGGCTGCCCCGGAGCTTGGCCTTGGCCGTGGTCAGCACGTCCAACCCGGCGAGGACGGTGTCGAGTGTCAGGACGGCGGCGTGCTTGCGGATCTGCTCGTGCAAGGCTGGGGTGCCGGGCAGGTCCGGGGCCGCGTCTCCGGCCACCTTGACCAGCATCAGCCCCCGCCAGTAGCCGACGAGTTGGTCCAGCACCTCGCCGAGTTGCAACCCCTGGTCGGCCGCCTCGGCGACGAGTTCGACGGCCCGTTTCGCGTCTTTGCCCAGGATGGCGGTCGCCAGGTCGGCGATGCGGTCGTCGCCGGCGGTGCCGAGCAGGGCGTGGACGGCGGCGGCAGTCAGCCGGCCGTCGGTCGAGCCGAGCAGTTGGTCGAGAAGAGTCTGGCCGTCCCGCATCGACCCGGCGGCCCGCCGGGCGATGATCTGGAGCGCGTCGTCGTCCGCCTGCAGCCCTTCCTTCTTGACGATGTGCTGGAGGGTGGCGAACACCTTGGCCGGGCCGATGCTGGCGAAGTCGAATCGCTGGCACCGGCTCAAGATGGTGATCGGCAGCTTCTGCACTTCCGTCGTGGCGAAGATGAACTTGATGTGCGGCGGCGGTTCCTCCAACGTCTTCAGTAGAGCGTTGAAAGACTCGGTGGTCAGCATGTGGACTTCGTCGATGATGTAGACCTTGTACCGCGCCCGCTGCGGCCGGAAGCCGACGTTCTGTCGGAGTTCCCGGACATCATCGATCTTCCGATTCGTGGCCCCGTCGATCTCCAGTACGTCCACGTCGTCCCCGTCCGCGATGCTCTTGCAGATGTCGCACTTGTCACACGGCGTCGGGGTCGGGCCGGTGACGCAGTTCAGGGCTTTGGCCAGGATGCGGGCGGTCGATGTCTTGCCGGTCCCGCGGGCGCCGGTGAACAGGTAGGCGTGGGCGATCCGGCCACTGGTCAGGGCGTTGGTCAGGGCGGCGGCGACGTGTTCCTGGCCGATCAGGTCGGCGAACTGCTGCGGCCGATACCGCCGGGCGACGACCGTGTACCCCGCCGGCCGGCTGACCACGGGGTCTAAGGCGTCGGGGTTCGGTTTGGCTTTGGCCATATGGTCAATTTTATCAGTTGGGGGCGTTCAGTCGCGGTTCACCGACCGGATCACCGTGGCCGTCTCCGGCCGTTCCGCCTCTCCGTCGCGGGTCTTGGCCGCCGCGATCCGCTCGACCGCCGGCAGTCCCCGAGTCACTTTGCCGATGGCCGTGTACTTGCCGTCCATCACCGGGCACTTGCCCAGCGTGATGTAAAACCGGGTGCCGGCCGAGGCGTCGTCCTCCTCGCGGAGGAAGCCGACCGTGCCCTCCCCGTGGGTCAGGTCGTTGAACTCGGGCTTGAGGAAATAGCCCAGGTGGCCGCGGCCCGGTGTGCCGTCCCCGGCCGGGCAGCCGGCGGTGACGAACTCGACCGCCACCGTCGTCCCGTCCGTCGAGACGGCCTGTTGCTTCACCACCCGCTCGAACACCAGCCCGTCGTAGTAGCCGACCTTGGCCAGCGCCAGGAAGTTGCGGACGTGGTTCGGGGCCAGGTCCGGGAACAGGGTCAGCTCGATCTCACCGGCGTCGGTGTTCAGGACGACCCGAACCGGGTCCGGCTTGCCGGCCGTTTCAGTGAACGTGACCTGACCCCATGCCGCCCGCACGGCCTGTTGCAGCGGGGCGGTCGGCTTGCCGGTGAGCGTCTTTTCCGGCGGCGGGAGTGAGTCGGTCGGGGCGGATGTAACGCACGCCTGGTCGAACGGCAACGCGAGTCGGGTGGTCACAGCCGTCTGAGGTGGTGTCTCGGACGGCGGGGCCGACGCCGTCTGCTCCGATTGGCCGCAGCCGACGACCGCCACCAGCCCGACCGCCCAGGTTCGCCAGCCCATCGCGCCGCCCTCCGTGACCTCGCCTTCCATACCCGGCCGCATCCGCGGTGGTCAACCGCGGTTCGGTCGGGCATAATTGGGCGCATGTCCAGTCCGATCCGGCTGACCTACGACCGCGGCACCGTCCTGCTCGGGGACGGCCCGCCGGGGTTCGACTTCACCGCCCTGCCCGGGGTGCTGTTCGACCCCCGCACGTCCGCCCACCGCGCCCAGGGGCGGTATTACCGGGGCGTCGTCGAGCACCTGGTCCGGGAGAAACTGCCGTACACCGACGCCGCCCGGGGGTGGGAGAACAAGGACGCCGGCTGGACCTTGCACACCGACCGCACCCCACACCCGCACCAGGCCGAGGCGGTCGCCACCTGGCTCAAGACCGGCCGCCGCGGGACCGTGGTGCTGCCGACCGGCACCGGCAAGACCTACGTCGCCGTCCTGTGCATCTCGAAAATCCAGCGGCCGACGCTGATCGTCACCCCGACGCTCGACCTGATGCGGCAGTGGCACGGCCAGTTGTCCGACTTCTTCAAGACGGAGGTCGGGGCGGTCGGCGGCGGGGACTACGACTTCAAGCCCCTCACCGTCACCACCTACGACTCGGCGTACATCCACCTGGAGCGGTGGGGGGACAAGTTCGGGCTGGTGGTGTTCGACGAGTGCCACCACTTGCCGGGCGCGACGTACATGGAGGCGGCCATCGGCGCGCTGGCCCCGTTCCGGCTCGGGCTGACGGCCACCCCGGAGCGGGCCGACGGCGGCGAGCAACTGCTGCCGGAACTTGTCGGCCCGATCGTCTTCCGCCGGGAGATCACCGAACTGTCCGGCGAGTACCTGGCCGAGTACCGCACCCAGCAGGTGTTCGTGGACCTGACCCCGGAGGAGGAGGAGCATTACCGCACCAGCCGGGAAATCTACCGTCGGTTCGTCGCCGAGCGGGGCATCTCCCTGTCCGGGCCGAACGGCTGGCAGCGGTTCGTGTTCGAGGCCAGCCGGACGCCGGACGGGTGGGCCGCCCTGCGGGCGTACCGGGAGCAGAAGCGGATCGAGCGGACCGCGAGCGGCAAGTTCACCGCGCTGGAACACCTGCTCCGCAAGCACGCCGGCGAACGGGCGCTGATCTTCACCGCCGACAACGCCACCGTCTACCAGATCGCCCGGGCGTACCTCGTCCCGGCGATCACCCACCAGACGAAGGTGAAGGAGCGGCGGCAAATCCTCGACCGGTTCCACACCGGCGAGTACTCGATTCTCGTCACCAGTCAGGTACTCAACGAGGGGGTCGACGTGCCGGCGGCGAGCGTCGGGGTGGTGCTGTCCGGCAGCGGCAGCATCAAGGAGAACGTCCAGCGGCTCGGCCGGATCCTGCGGAAGTACAAGGACAAGCAGGCGGTGCTGTATGAGGTGATCGCCCGCGGCACGGCCGAGGAGTTCACCAGCGACCGCCGCCGCCAGCACCACGCATTTCAGTAGGGCGGGTCAAGCCGGCCTTGCGGCGCCGACCCGCCACAACCGGCAACGGCTGCGCGCTGTGCAAAAGGCTGGATTTCGTAGGGTGCGTGGAGCGAGGCTCGGGGAGCGCAACGCACCGGCCCGGCAACGACTGCTACCCAGGCGTGAAGTCGAGCGGTGCGTTCCGCAAAGCCTCCACGCACCCTACGAAGACCGACCCGCCGGCGTGGGACCAAGCCCCCGCCCGGTCCGGCGGGTCGGCGCCGCAAGGCCGGCTTGACCCGCCCTACACCGATCCGTCACGGCTTCAGGGCATAGTACCTGGCCCACTCGCTCGGCTTGCCCGGCAGGGTGACGCCGGGAACCGGGTGGTCGTACTTCTTCGCCAGCCGGACCACCTCCTGCGGGTAGTCCGGCCACCGGTCTTCCAAGCCGTCCAGTTTGGCCCGCTCGTCGGCGGTCAGGCCCGGGATCAGCGTCTGGTTGATGAACGCCCGCAACGGCTCGGGGAACTCTTCCCGACGGGCAGGGCCAAGCCCCTTCGGCACCGGCAGCGGCTTCTTCGCCTTGCGGAAGGCGTCGGCCACGGACATGGCGAAGTCCGGCCACTTGCCCCGGTTCCGGGCATTCTCGACCAGATTCGTTCGTTTCGTATCGACCTGCTTCGGCTCCGTCACCGGCGGCCGGCCGACCGGCGGCGGCAGGTACGGGTGCCGCTCGGCCAGCCGGTACACCTGCAGCCCGTACACGAACCAGTTCCCGTTCTCCGTCGCCCCGAGGTGTTTCACCTTCAGGTCGATCACTTCCTGGAAGCTCAGCCGGCACGACGGGGACAGATCGCCCTGTTTGGGAATCCCCGGCCGGAACACCACGTCCGCCTTCAGCGCGGCGCGGACGAACTCGTCCACTTGGCGGGCAAGCTCGGGCTGGTCGAACGGCCACGGCTTGCTCCCCGGCCGGGCCACCTTCTCCCACTGCCGCCGGGCCAGGTGCCACTCCTCCCGCCGGGCCAGGTCCGCCGCCTGCCACTCGTCCGCTGCCGCGAGACCTTCGCCACTCGGGTGCCGGTCCAGCCGGCCGCGGACCGCAACGGGTAGAGCCTCCCGCCGGTCGTGGGCAAGCCGGCCGGCGATCGCCTCGATCCGGCCCTCTCGCGTCGGCACTTCGAGTATCGCCCGACGGGCCTGGTCGGGCAGGCGGTCCAGCCAGACGGCGTACTTCTCCAGCACCCGCCCGACCGAGGTGCGCTCCGCCTCCGGCAGCTCGTGGAACTCCTGATCGAGCTGACGAAGTTGCTGCTGCCGGGCCGGCGGGTACGACCGGAACCGGGCGGTCAGCTTCTCCCGATCCGCCGGTGGCGGCTCGACCGTCGGCCCGGCCGCTCCGTCCGGGTCGAACAGACGGGCGTCGGCGAGCCGGCGGGCGAACTCCAGGTCATCGGCCCCGTGGTAGAGCGGCAGGTGCTCGATCACCCGCAGGTCGCTGAACTGCAAGTCGTCCCGCCCCTTCAGCGGGCCGAAGGCGAGTCGCCCGATCAAGGCGATGCCGAACACGGCGGCGAAGCCACACAGGACCAGCACCCGCGACGACAGCCGTCGCGGTCGGACCACCGGTCGCAACACACTCTCGGCCACCGGTTCCAGGCGGGTCAGCGTGCGGGTCGTGAAGTCGGGTTTCGCCTCTGGCGGCGGCAGGGCGGCGAGCAGGTCGAACGTCTTCTTGTACGCCTGGGCGGACGCCCGGGCGGCCGGGTCGCGGGCCAGCCGGGCCTCCACCGCACGGGCAGCGTCCCCGTCCAGCTCGCCGTCGAGGTAGGCGATCAGGTCCGCGTCGGCCGGTTCCTGGGTGGGGGCGGGGGTGTCGGACATCGGCTCACCCGTCCTCGTCGGGGTCGGTGGGGGCGGGGACCGGGCCGTCCAGCTCGACGTAGGGCAGCAGGCACTCCCGCAGCCGGTCCCGGGCGCGGGCCAGCAGTGATTTCACCGCTTTCGTCGAAAGCTCCATGACGGCCGCGATCTCGGCGTAGTTCATGTCCTCGAACTTGTTCAGCACCACCGCCATCCGCTGCCGGTCGTTGAGCTGGTCGACCGCCCGGCGGACGACCGCCGCCAACTCCTCCCTCTGGAGCCGCTGGCCGGGCGGCGTCGCGGACGGGTCGGCGGTCAGCGAGTCGGCCGACCACGGGCCGCTGGCGGACGGGTCGGCGGGGGCGCCGAGCGGCAGGGTCGGCTTCCGCTTGCGGTTGCGAAGGGCGTTAAGGGCCAGGTTGTTGGCGATAGTGAACAGCCAGGTGGCGAACTTGGCCTTCGGGGTGTACGCCGCCCGGGTGCGATACACCCTGAGGAACACCTCCTGGGCCAGATCCTCCGCCTCGTGCGGGTGGCCGACCAGGTGCGTCAACACCGTCACGAGGCGGTGCTGGAACCGGTCCACCAGCTCGGCGAACGCGGCCCGGTCGTCGTCGTTTCGGACCCGCAGCATGAGCCGGATGTCCGGGTCACGCAACGCCATCATCGCGCTGGTTTGGCCCGTCGCCACGGTCGCCTCGGGATGACAAGGTGACGAGGTGACAAGGCGACAAGGTGACAAGGCATTTCTCACCTTGTCACCTTGTCACCTTGTCACCTCGTCATGGCCTCCGACGACCGACGAAGTTGCCCACACGCAGCATCGATTTCCGCCCCCTTCCGCTTCCGCACCTTGACGCTGATCCCGGCCCGGCGGAGGGTGTCGATGAACCCGGTCAGGTCGGCGTCGTCCGGCCGCTTGAACGGCAGCCCGCTCACCCCGTTCCACGGGATCAGGTTGACGTGGGCTTTCCGCCCGCGGAGCAGGCCGACCAATTGTCGGGCGTGCTCCGGCTGGTCGTTCTGCCGGCCCAAGACCACGTACTCGTAAGTAACTTGGCGGCCGGTCTTGGCGAAGAAGTAGTCGGCCGCGGCCAGGATGTCCGGGATGCCGGTCTTGCTGTTCGTCGGCACGATCTCGGTGCGGAGCGGGTCGTTCGGGGCGTGCAACGAGACGGCCAGGTGGTACTGCTTGCCGAGGTCGGCCAGCCGGCGAATCTTGGCCGGCAAGCCGACGGTGCTGATGGTCACGTGCCGGGCGCCGATGCCCAGCCCATGCTTGTCCCCGGCGACGGCCAAGGCGTCGAGCAGGGTGTCCAGGTTGGCCAGCGGCTCGCCCATGCCCATGACGACGATGTGCGTCAGACGGTACGCCCGGTCCGGGTCGGTCGGGGCCGGATCGGTCAGGTTGCGGAGGCGGACGAGCTGTTCGAGGATTTCGCCGACGGTCAGGTTGCGGTCGACGCCATTCAGCCCGCTGGCGCAGAACACGCACCCCATGCCGCAGCCGACCTGCGTGCTGATGCAGGCGGTCGCCCGGCCGGCGTCCTGGATCAGCACGCACTCGATCTGCCGGCCGTCGGATAGCCGCAGCAGCAGCTTGTGGGTGCCGTCGGCCGCGGTCAGGTGCTTGTCCACCGTCGTGCCGAACACCGTGAACGCCTCCGCCAGCTCTTGGCGGAGCGATTTCGGCAGGTCGGACATCGCCTCAAAGGACGTCGCCCGCCGTTCGAGCACCCACCGGCGGATTTGCTGCACCCGCATCGGCGGCTGACCGCGGTCGGCAAGCCACTGCCGCAATTCGTCCGGCCCCACGTCCAGCAGCGGACGGCGGACGGCGGGCGGGGTGGCGGTGGGGTCGGCGAGCGGCAGCGGGACGGACATGTGGGTATCTTACCGGTCGCCAGTGTAAACGCACCGGTCCGAGCGCGAGCCGTATCCCATTTGTGGTGGCTTTGCTCCCCCTCTCCGCTTCGGGGAGGGGGCCGGGGAGGGGTCACGACCCGGACCCGATCCAACGATTTCAGGTTGCGGGAACGGGTGCAGGCGTGCCCTCCCCCGGCCCCCTCCCGAAGCGGAGGGAGCAAAGCACGGACGCTGACGGGTTTTCCCGCCGGCGGGCCGTGTTCGGCCGCAGCGGCTCGCGGAGCGACCGGTTGGCGATGGTTTTCCCTGTCCGGCTTCCGGCCAGCCGGCTAAGGGATAACCGAGTCGTTGCGACGGGGTCGGGGGGTGCCGCTGGCTCCCGCGAGGTCGTGTCGGGACGGCCCACGTAGGAGGGCACCGGATGCACAACGTCGACCTGATCCTGACTCTGACCGGCGGCCTGGCAACCGCGCTCGCCTTCGGGTACGGCACCCAACGGCTCGGCCTGTCGCCGATCGTCGGCTACCTGCTGGCCGGTATCGCCGTCGGGCCGCACACGCCTGGCTTCGTCGCCGACCCGGAGCTGGCCAAGCAGATGGCCGAAATCGGGGTCATCCTGCTGCTGTTCGGGGTGGGGCTGCACTTCCACCTGGACGAGCTGGTCGCCGTCCGGCGGATCGCCATCCCCGGAGCCGTCGTCCAGAGCACGGTCGCCACCGGCCTGGGGGCGGTGGTCGGGTACGCGTTCGGCTGGGGGTGGACGGCGGGGGTGGTGTTCGGGCTGGCCCTGTCGGTCGCCAGCACCGTCGTCCTGACCCGGGTGCTCGTGGACAACCGGGATCTGCACACCCCGACCGGGCACATCGCGGTCGGCTGGCTGGTGGTCGAGGACGTGTTCACCGTCCTCGTGCTGGTGGTGCTGCCGGCCCTGTTCGGGGCGGCGGGCGGCGGGGCGGCCGGTGTGCCGCTGGCCCTCGGGGCGGCGGCGGTCAAGGTCGGGGTGCTGGTCGCGCTCACCTTCGTGCTCGGCGGCCGGGTCATCCCGTGGCTGCTAGAGCGGGTGGCCCGGACCGGCTCCCGGGAGCTGTTCACCCTGACCGTGCTGGTCGTCGCCCTGGGGATCGCGGTCGGGTCGGCCAAGCTGTTCGGGGTGTCGATGGAGCTGGGGGCGTTCCTGGCCGGGATGGTGGTCGGACGGAGCGAGTTCAGCCTGCGGGCGGCGGCCGACGCCCTGCCCATGCGGGACGCGTTCGCGGTCCTGTTCTTCGTGTCCGTCGGGATGCTCCTCGACCCGTCCTCCCTGATCCAGTCCCCGCTGCTGATCGCCGCCACCCTGGGCGTGGTCCTGGTCGGCAAGCCGGTCGCCGCGTTCGCCATCGTCTGGCTGCTGCGATACCCTCCGAAGGTGGCCCTGGCGGTGGCGGTGGCCCTGGCCCAGGTGGGGGAGTTCTCGTTCATCCTGACCAAGCTGGGCCAAGACCTCGGGGTGCTGACCGACGCGGCGTCGAACACGGTGGTGGCGGCGGCCATCCTGTCCATCACCCTGAACCCGGTCTTGTACCGGCTGGTAGACCCGGCCGAGGCGTGGGCCGCCCGCCGGCCCCGCCTCTGGCGGTGGCTCACCGCCCGGTCGCAGCCGGCCCGTGGGGAAAGGGCGACCGCCGCGGCCGACTCCGGCGGGCCGAATTACCGGACCGTGGTCGTCGGGTACGGGCCGGTCGGCCGGACCGTGACCCGGCTGCTCCGCGAGAACGAGATCGAGCCGACGGTCATCGAGCTGAACCTGGACACGGTCCGCCAGCTCCGCGAACAGGGGGTGCCGGCCGTGTACGGAGACGCCACGCACCGGGACACGCTCACCCAGGCCGGGGTCGAACGGGCGGCCACGCTCATCCTCAGCTCGTCCGCGATGCGGGGGAGCGCGGACGTGATCCGGCTGGCCCGGGAGCTGAACCCGGGCATCCGGGTGCTCGCCCGGACGGCTTACCTCCGGGAGTCCGCCGCGCTGAGGGAGGCCGGCTCGGAAGTGGTCGTGTCCGGCGAGGGGGAAGTCGCGTTGGCCTTGACCGAGGCGATCCTCCGGCGACTGGGTGCCACCCCGGAACAGATCGACCGGGAGCGGGCGCGGGTCCGGGACGACCTGGCGACCGGCCACCCGGACGCCCACCCGCCTCATCTCATCCCGGACGCGGGCCGGGACGGATCGGCTCCCGCCCAGAAGCCCGGCGAGCCGGTGTCGTGACCCCAGAACCGGACGAGGGCGGTTCAGCGGCCGGCGACCGTGGCCAGGACTTGTAACAGGGCGTCAAACTGGACCGGCTTGACCAGGTGGTGGTCCATCCCGGCCTCCCGGGACAGGGACCGGTCCTCGTCCCGGCCGTACCCGGTGACGGCGACCAGCATGGCGGTGCAGGTTTCCGACCGGGACCTCAAGTGACGGGCCAGGGCGTACCCGTCCATCCCCGGCAGCCCGATGTCGAGGATGGCCACGTCCGGCCGCATCTGGACGGCCGCCTCCAGCCCGGCCGGGCCGTCGTGGGCGACCCGCGCCTCGTGCCCGGCCAGTTCGACCAGGGTGGCCAGGCTCTCCGCCCCGTCCACGTTGTCATCCACTAACAGCACCTTAAGCCGGTCCGCCCGCCCCAACCCCGGGTGCCTGGGATCAGGCGCAGACACCCGGGCGGACGGCCGGGCCGGGAGACGGACCTCGAACTCGCTCCCCTGCCCCGGGCCGCCGCTTCGCGCCAGAACCGTCCCCCCGTGCAGCTCGACCAAGCGGCGGACCAGGGTCAGCCCCACCCCCAGCCCGCCGTGCGACCGGTCGAGCGTCCGGTCCACCTGGGTGAACAGGTCGAACACGGCGGACAGCATATCGGGCGGGATGCCGACCCCGGTGTCCCGCACCCGGACCGCCGCCTCCTCCCCTTCCCGGCCGACCGTCACTCGGATGGACCCGCCCGGGTCGGTGTACTTGGCCGCGTTGGTCAGCAGGTTGGACAGCACCTGGGCCAGCCGAGCCGGGTCGGCTGTCACCACCAGTGGGTCATCCGGCAGGCTCACCTCCAGCCGATGGCCGGCCCGGTCGATCAACGGCCGGCTGGCCTCCACCGCCTGCCCGACCACGTCCGCCAGGTCCACCTGATCCAGCCGGAGCTGGATCTTGCCGCGGGTGATCCGGGACACGTCCAGCAGGTCGTCCACCAGCCGCACCATGTGCGTCACCTGCCGGTCGATCATCTCCCGGGCCTTCCGCACGTCCGGCTGGTCCACCCCGCGTAGCCGGAGTACCTCGACCGCGTTGCGGATCGGGGCGAGCGGGTTCCGCAGCTCGTGGGCGAGCATGGACAGGAACTCGTTCTTCTGGCGGTCGGCGGTCTGCACCTCCCGGTACAGGCGGGCGTTGTCCAGGGCGATGGCGGCCCGGGAGGCCAGGTCGTCGGCCAGGGCCAGGTCGCCCGGCCCGTGCGTCCGGCCGGACGGCCCGTATGCGAGGGTGAGCACGCCGAGCGTCCGGCCGCGGGCGCGGAGCGGCAGGACGGCCGCCGTCCGGACCAGACCGCCGGCCGCCGCGGGGACCGGCAGGTCGAGGCCGGCCAGGTGCTCGGCCCGGCCGCTGGCCAGCACCCGGTCGACCGCCTCCCGCAACTCGTCCGACGGGCCGTCCGGCCCGGCCAGCCGGTGGGTGTGAGGAGCCCCTCCGCCCGGGTCCGCCCAGGCCAGCTCGGTGTGCCACGGCTGGCCCGGCTCCCCGGCCAGGGTGACGCCGGCCAGGTCGGCCAGGAACGGGACCGCCTGCCGGACCAGGGTGCGGGCGGTGGTGTCCGGGTCGAGGGAGTCGGCCAGCGCCCGGCTGACCTCGGCCAGGAAGCCGAGCCGCCGGTTCCCTTCCTCGGCCGCCGCCCGCTTGGACCGCTCCTCGGCCAGGGCCACCTGTTCGGCCGCCTGCCGCCTCACCCGCTGGGTCATCCGGTACAGGTCGACGAACACCCGCACCTTGGCCCGCAGCACCTCCGGCACCACCGGGGTGGGGATGTAGTCCACCGCCCCGTGGGCGTACCCCTCGGTCGCCCGCACCTCGTCGGCGAACGCGGTCAGGAAGATGATCGGTGTGTGGGCCGACCGCCGCCGCTGGCGGATCAGGGCCGCCGTCTCGAACCCGTCCATCCCGGGCATCTGGACGTCCAGCAGGATGACTGCGAACTCCGTCCGGAGCACCCGCTCCAGCGCTCCGGCCCGGACCGGACGGCGACAAGGTTTTGACCCAGCTCCTCTAGAATGGTGGCGTAGACCAGCAGCTTCTCCGGCCGGTCATCGACCACCAGAATGTTCGTCCTGTCCGCGTCCGCCATCAGCCGTGGCTCCGGGGCGTGGCTGCGCTCACAATAGTAGGTCAGGCCCGGCCTGACTGTCCGGGCGGGCGTGTCAGGAACAACCTGACAGCCTCGAACCGGTCAGCCGCCGGGGTAGGGTCCGCTGTGCGGACCGTTGAGCGCGTCCGGTCCGCACAGCGGACCCTACCCCGGCGGCGCCGCACGGCCGTGACCGCCCTATCGGTGCAGCCAGGCCCGCAGCACCGCTAGTAGTTGGACCGGGTCGACCGGCTTGGACAGGTAGTCCCACGCCCCGGCCTCGATGCACTTCTCCCGGTCCCCCTTCATCGCCTTGGCGGTGACGGCCACGATCGGCAGGTTCCGCAGGGTCGGCACCTTGCGGATCTCCCGCATCGTCTCCATCCCGTCCATCTCGGGCATCATGATGTCCATCAGCACGATGTCCACGTCGTCCCGCTCCTGGAGTGTGCGGATCGCCTTCCGGCCGTTGTCCGCCGACAGGATGGTCATGTCGTGTTCTTCCAGGATCGTGGACAGGGCGAAGATGTTCCGCATGTCGTCGTCCACGATCAGCACCGTCTTGCCGGCCAGCGGGCAGTCCGACTGGCCGCGGCGGAGCAACTGCCGCCGCTGGGCCTCGGGCAGCTTGGCCAGCGGGCTGTGCAGATAGAAGGTGGCCAGGTCGAGCAGGGTTTCGGGGGAGTCGGCCTGGCGGACCGTGTACGCCTCCCCGAACCGCCGCCACCCGTCGGCCCCGTTCGGGTGCCGGCCGTCGGCGTAAAGGATGACCGGCAACCGGGACTGCACCCCGTCCGCGGCCGGCAGGTCGGGCAGTTCGGTCGGCAGACCGGCCGCGCCGGCCACCACCAGGCAGTCGGCCGGCCGCTCGGTGAGTACCCGGCCGGCGGCCGGGGCGTCCGGCACCGTGGTCAACTCCACCCCCAGGCCGAACTGGTCGCGGACCACTCCGGCCCATCGGCCGGCGTCCGGGTCCACTACGACCAGGTGCCGGGCCGGCCGGGTCAGGTAGCCGGTCAGGTGGTCGAGCAGCCGGTCGAGCACGTCCCGGCTGGGGATCGGCTTGGCCACGAACACCAGCGCCCCGGACTCCAGCGCCCGGTCCCGGGCCTCGTCCGTGGACACCACGCACACCGGCAGGTGGCGGGTGGCCGGGTCCCGCTTCAGCCGGTCCAGCACCCGCCAGCCGTCGATGTCCGGCAGGTGGATGTCCAGGGCGATGGCCGCCGGGTTGTACTCCCGGGCCAGGGCCAGGCCGGCGGCCCCCAGGGACGTGACCAGCCCCTTGAACCCCTTCTCCCGGGCGGCGTCCAGGACGAACCGGGCGAACCCGATGTCGTTCTCGACGATCAGCAGCACCCGGTCCCCCGGCCGCAGGTCGTCCCGGTCGTCCCCGTACTCGTTCACCAGCATGTCCGGGGTCGGCTCGTCCGCCGGCGGTTCGGCCGGGGCGGGGTGCCCGTTCCGCTCGGCCTGAAATTCCGTCCGGACCGGCGTCGGGGTGACGCCCGTGTCCCCGCTCGGGGTCGGCTTGCGGGTCGGCCGCGGGGCGTACACGGTCGGCAAGAACAGGTGGAACGAACTGCCCCGGCCGGGGGACGAGGCCAGGCGGATCTCCCCGCCGAGCAGCCGGGACAGTTCCCGGCTGATGGCCAGCCCGAGGCCCGTCCCGCCGTACTTCCGGCTGGTACTCCCGTCCGCCTGCTGGAACGCCTCGAAGATGATCTGCTGCTTGTCCGCCGGGATGCCGATGCCGGTGTCGGACACGGCGAACGCGATCGCCTCCCCGGCCCGGTTCAGGTCGTCGTTGTCCCGGCTCCACCCGCCCGTGACCGGCTCGACGGTCAGCGTCACCTCCCCGTGGTGGGTGAACTTGAACGCGTTCGACAGCAGGTTCTTGATGATCTGCTGGAGCCGCTTGGCGTCCGTGTACATGGACCGCGGCAGCCGCGGGTCGAACCGGACCTGGAACCCGAGGTTCTTCGACTCGGCCACGTGCTTGAAGGTCCGTTCGACGTACCCCTGGAGGTCGTTCAGCCACAGCTCGCCGGCGTCCACCACCACCGTCCCGGACTCGATCTTGGACAGGTCCAGGATGTCGTTGATGAGCATCAGCAGGTCGTTCCCGGACGAGTGGATCGTCTTGGCGAACTCCATCTGGCGGGGGTTCAGGTTCTTGTCCGTGTTCTTGGACAACTGGTCGGACAGGATGAGCAGGCTGTTGAGTGGGGTCCGCAGCTCGTGGCTCATGTTCGCCAGGAACTCGGACTTGTACTTGGAGGTGAGGGCGAGCTGCTTGGCCTTCTCCTCCAGCGCCTGCCGGGCCTGCTCCACCTCCGTGTTCTTCCGCTCCACCTCCTGGTTCTGGTGGGCGAGCAGCCGGGCCTTCTCCTGCAGCTCTTCGTTCGTGTTCTGCAACTGTTGCTGACGGGTTTGCAACTGTTGGGCGAGCGACTGGGACTGCTTGAGCAGCCCCTCCGTCCGCATGTTCGCCTCGATGGTGTTGAGCACGATGCCGAACGACTCGGTGAGCTGCTCCAGGAACGCCTGGTGGGCCGGGTTGAACCCGCCGAGCGAGGCCAGCTCCAGCACCCCGCGGACCTGCCCCTCGAAGATGAGCGGCAGCACCAGCACGCTCCGCGGCGGGGCCGTCCCGAGGCCGGACGCGATCCGGATGTAGTCCGGCGGCAGGTTGTGGATGAGGATCTTCTGCTTCTCGACGGCGCACTGGCCGACCAGCCCCTGCCCCAGCCCGACCCGCTTGCCGAGCGCCTCCTTGCCGTCCGACGCGTAGCTGGCCAGCAGGGTCAGCCAGGACGAGTCCTCCTCCTCCTCCAGGACGTAGAACTCGGCGTGCTGGGCCTCCACCACCGGGCACAGCTCGGACAGCACCATCCGGCCGACGTTCGTCAAGTCCCGCTGCCCCTGGAGCATCCGGCTGAACTTGGCCAGGTTCGTCTTCAGCCAGTCCTGTTCGGTGTTCTTCTGGGTGGTGTCCCGCAGGTTGCGGATCATCTCGTTGATGGTGTTCGAGAGGGACGCCACCTCCCCTTGCGCCTCGACGGTGATCGACCGGGTGAGGTCGCCCTTCGTCACCGCGGTGGCCACCTCGGCGATGGCCCGCACCTGGGTGGTCAGGTTGGCGGCGAGCTGGTTGACGTTCTCGGTCAACTGCTTCCAGATGCCGGCCGCCCCGGGCACCTTGGCCTGGCCGCCGAGCTGCCCTTCCACCCCCACCTCCCGGGCGACCGTCGTCACCTGGTCGGCGAACGTGGCCAGGGTGTCGATCATCTCGTTGATCGTCTCGGCCAGCTCGGCGATCTCCCCTTTCGCCTCCACCGTCAGCTTCCGCTTCAGGTCGCCGTTGGCGACCGCCGTCACCACCTTGGCGATCCCCCGCACCTGGGCGGTCAGGTTGGCCGCCATCCCGTTCACGCTGTCGGTTAGGTCCTTCCAGGTGCCGGACACCCCTTCCACCCGGGCCTGCCCGCCGAGCTGCCCTTCGACCCCCACCTCCCGGGCCACCCGGGTCACCTCGGATGCGAACGACCGGAGCTGGTCGACCATCGTGTTGACGGTGTTCTTCAGCTCCAGGATCTCCCCCTTCACGTCGACGGAGATCTTCTTCGACAGGTCGCCGGCGGCCACCGCCTTAGTCACCTCGGCGATGTTCCGCACCTGGGATGTGAGGTTGCCGGCCATGAAGTTGACCGAGTCGGTCAGGTCCTTCCAGGTGCCGGCCACCCCCTTCACGTCCGCCTGCCCGCCGAGCTTGCCCTCGGTGCCCACCTCCCGGGCCACCCGGGTCACCTCGCTGCCGAAGCTGCGGAGCTGGTCCACCATCGTGTTGATCACGTCCTTGATCTGCAGAATCTCGCCGCGGACATCGACGGTGATCTTCTGCGTCAGGTCGCCCATCGCGATGGCCGTGGACACCTTCGACACGTCCCGCAACTGGACGGTCAGGTTGGCGGCCATGAAGTTGACGCTGTCGGTCAGGTCCTTCCAGGTGCCGGCCACCCCCTTCACGTCCGCCTGGCCGCCCAGCTTCCCCTCCGTCCCCACCTCCCGGGCCACCCGGGTCACCTCGGAGGCGAACGAGCTGAGCTGGTCCACCATCGTGTTGACGGTGTTCTTCAGCTCCAGGATCTCCCCCTTCACGTCCACCGTGATCTTCCGGCTCAGGTCGCCGGCGGCCACCGCCTTGGTCACGTCCGCGATGTTCCGCACCTGGCTGGTCAGGTTCCCCGCCATGAAGTTGACGCTATCGGTCAGGTTCTTCCACACCCCCGCGACGCCCTTCACGTCCGCCTGCCCGCCGAGCTGACCTTCGGTGCCGACCTCCCGGGCCACCCGGGTCACCTCGGCGGCGAACGAGCTGAGCTGGTCCACCATCGTGTTGACGGTGTTCTTCAGCTCCAGGATTTCGCCGCGGACATCGACTGTCACCTTCTTCGACAGGTCGCCCGTCGCGACGGCGGTCGTCACCTCGGCGATGTTCCGCACCTGGGCCGTCAGGTTGCCGGCCATGAAGTTGACCGAGTCGGTCAGGTTCTTCCACACCCCCGCGACACCAGGCACGTCCGCCTGCCCGCCGAGCTTGCCCTCCGTCCCGACCTCCCGGGCCACCCGGGTTACTTCCGCCGCGAAGCTGGAGAGCTGGTCGACCATCGTGTTGACGGTGTTCTTCAGCTCCAAGATCTCCCCTTTGACATCGACCGTGATCTTCCGGCTCAGGTCGCCGGCGGCCACCGCCTTGGTCACGTCCGCGATGTTCCGCACCTGGCTGGTCAGGTTCCCGGCCATGAAGTTGACCGAGTCGGTCAGGTCCTTCCACACCCCGGCCACCCCGCGGACGTCCGCCTGCCCACCGAGACGGCCGTCGGTGCCCACCTCCCGGGCCACCCGGGTCACCTCGGAGGCGAACGAGCTGAGCTGGTCCACCATCGTGTTGACGGTGTTCTTCAGCTCCAGGATCTCCCCCTTCACGTCCACCGTGATCTTCCGGCTCAGGTCGCCGTTGGCGACGGCCGTCGTCACGGTGGCGATGTTCCGCACCTGGGTGGTCAGGTTGCCGGCCATCCCGTTCACGCTGTCGGTCAGATCCTTCCACACCCCGCCACCCCGCGGACGTCCGCCTGGCCGCCGAGCTCCCCTCGGTGCCGACCTCCCGGGCCACCCGCGTCACCTCGGAGGCGAACGAGCGGAGCTGGTCCACCATCGTGTTGGTGGTGTTCTTCAGTTCGAGGAACTCCCCCTTCACGTCCACCGTGATCTTCTTCGACAGGTCGCCGTTGGCGACGGCGGTCGTCACCTCGGCGATGTTCCGCACCTGGCCGGTCAGGTTGCCGGCCATGCTGTTCACGCTGTCGGTCAGGTCCTTCCAGGTGCCGGCCACCCCCTTCACCGTCGCCTGGCCGCCGAGCTTGCCCTCGGTGCCGACCTCCCGGGCCACCCGCGTCACCTCGGAGGCGAACGACCCGAGCTGGTCCACCATCGTGTTGATGGTCCGGGCGGTGCGGAGGAACTCCCCCTGGAGCGGGCGGTCGTCGATCTCCAGGGCCATCGTTTTGGACAGGTCGCCCTGGGCCACCGCCCCGATCACCCGGGCGGTCTCGATGGTCGGGTGGACCAGGTCGTCGATCAGGTCGTTCACCGACCCGAGCTTGTCCCGCCAGAACCCGGTCACGTCTCCGAGCGACAGCCGCTGGGACAACTTCCCCTCTTTGCCGACCACCCGGGACAGCCGGGCCAGCTCGTCGGACAGCCGCTCGTTCAGCTCGACCACCTCGTTGAACGCGTCGGCCACCTTGCCCGCGACCCCGGTCCAGTCGGCCGGGAGCCGGACCCCGGAGCGTCCCTGCCGCAGGGCGATCAGCCCGCCGAGCAGGGCCGTCATCTCGCCGCGGTCGGTCACGGGTTCGTGCATCACCGCCATGGTGGGCTCCGGAAGGCCGGGACGGGTCGATTAGGGTCGGGGTGCGAGGCGTTGGGGCGAAGGCAACCGGACGGCCCACGCCGTGGGCGGGCGGGGTGCGGCGTCCGGGTGACCACGGCGCGAGGTGGGCGAATGAACGGGTGCGGACGACCGGCACTCGCGGGTCGAAAGCTGTTCAACGCCGACGAGCGTTCGGAACGCAGTCCGTTCGCCCGCTACGATAGCCGGCCGCCGGCCGACGAACAACCCGCCGAGACGTGCGGGCCGTTTTTTCGGCCCAAGGACCAGGTAGCCAGGCGGGCTGTACTAGTTAGGGAACGGGGTGTGCGGAACACAGACACGGGGCGGCTCACGCGGCCGCCATCACCACCGCCCCGTTCTGTCCCCCGAACCCGAAGCTGGTGCTCAGCCCGTACCGCACCCGCCCCTCGCGGGCACTGCCGGGCGTGTAATCCAGGTCGCACGTCGGGTCCGGGTGCGTCAGGTTGATGGTCGGCGGCACCACCCCGGTCTTGAGGGTCAGGGCCAGGGCCGCCGCCTCGATCGCCCCGGCCGCCCCGATCGCGTGTCCGATCATCGACTTGATGCTGGACAGTTGGACCGCCTCAGCGGCGGGGCCGAGGGCCGTCTTGACTGCCGCCGTTTCCATCGCGTCGTTCAGCTTGGTGGCCGTCCCGTGGGCGTTGATGTACCCGATGTCGCTCGGGTCGACGGCCGCCTCCTTCAGGGCCGCCCGGATCGCTTTGGCCCCGCCAGACCCGGTCGGGTCCGGCTTGGTGACGGAGTACGCGTCGAAGCTGCTGCCGAACCCGCGGACCTCGGCGTAAATGTTCGCCCCCCTGGCCTTCGCCCGCTCGTACTCCTCCAGCACCAGCACCGCCGCCCCCTCGCCGAGGACGAACCCGTCCCGCTCCCGGTCGAACGGCCGGCTCCGCTCGGTCGCCGGCCGGTCCGACCGGGACAGGGTGCCGAGCGCGGTGTACGCGAGCAGCAGCAGGGGGTCGATCCGGCTGTCCGCCCCGCCGGCTAGAACGATGTCCGCATCACCCCGGGCGACCGCCCGGAACCCCTCTCCGACCGCCTGGGTGCCGGCCACGCAGGCGGTGACGATGGTGTTGTTCGGCCCCCGGCAGCCGTAAGCCAGGGAGATATGGGCGGCCACCATGTTCGGCAGGTGCTTGAGCAGCCACAGGGGGAACAGCGGGGGGCACCCGTCCTCGGGCACCAGCTTGGTCGGGTCGAACCCGTCCTCCTGGACGGCCTGGGCCAACAGCGGGGCCAGTTCGCCGAGATCGACCGGCACCACCCCGGCTCCCATCATCACCCCGACCCGGTCCGAATCCTCGTTCGCCAGGGTCAGCCCGCTGTCCCGCACCGCCAGCCCGGCCGCCCCGACCCCGAACCGGGCGGCCCGGCCCATCAGCTTCAGGTTTTTCCGGCAGACGTCCGGGACGAACGGGGTGGGGTCGTAATCGCCCGCCACCTCGCCGGCCACCCGGACCGGGTGGTTCCGCGAGTCGAACGAGCTGATCGGCCCGATCCCGGACCGGCCGGCCGTGCAGGCATCCCAGAATGCGTCCTTGCCGACGCCGTTCGGGGACACCACCCCGATCCCGGTGACGACCACCTTACGCATGGTGCAGACCTCAGGTGCGAGCAGTGTCTGTCGGGATGCTAACTTCGTGCCAGAACCGGAGATCGCCCGCCCAAATTGCCCATACAATGCAGCCTACGCGAATCCCGTCGCGCCTGCAACTCGCCGTGCCGTATACAAGGCAACTGACTTCTCTTGCATCGCCGTCATAAGAGGAACTGTACCCCTGACGGATCGACGACCCGGGGCCGGAGAGGCTTTATGCTCGACCGGACAGGCTGCAACTCTGCCTGACCATCGAATCACCGAACGGGGTCGGCGAATCACTTCCCAGGAACGGTTTTGCGACCGGCCGTCAGCGGCCTTATAATCAGCGCGGGTGGGCCGCCGGGGCAGACCCAGGCCGGCCGCCGAGGTGGAAAGGATGATGATGAACGCGCGGCGCGAGGTGTGGCTCGTTCTGACTGTGGCGGCGGTCGTCGGGCTGGCGGCCGAAGCGCCCGCACAGCCGGCCGACGGGCTGTACGTGACAGTCCCGAACCCGCTCACCAGCGAGGCGTACACCCGCATCCGGAACCGGGTGGAGGAGGCCCGCGGCAAGGCGGACCACCGGCCGACGGTCGTCGTCTTCGACTTCAACCCACAGGACAAGGACGCCGGCACCCCTCTGTTCGGCCCGTGCCAGGATCTCGGGGCGTACATCGCCAAGCTTTCCGACGTCACCACCGTCGCCTACGTCCACCGGCGGGTGACCGGGCACACGGTTTTTCCGGTCGTCGCCTGCCAGCAGTTGGTGGTCGGCCCCGGCGGGGCGCTCGGGCCGGTAGTCGGCAAGGGTGAAGCCCGGTTGGACAAGTATCAGGAGGGGCTGTACACGTCGGTCGCCGCCGCCGACCGGCCGGCGTATCACGCCGTGATCCGCAAGCTGTTCGACCCCGGCGTGCAACTCCGCAAGGGGAAGAAGGGGGACGCGGCGTACTTCGTAGACCTGCGTGACCAGGCCGAGTTCGAGAAGGCCGGGGTGAAGCTGACCGACACCGGCCCGCTGTCGGCCGCCCCGGACGGGGGGACCGCCTCGTACTCCGCCGGCCAACTCCGCGAACTCGGCCTCAGCCGGCAGACGGTGGACTCCCGCCAGGAGTTGTTGGAGGCGTTCAACCTGTCCCCGGCGGCGGTCAAAGAGGACCCGTTCGCCGGCCGGCCGCCGGTGGCCTACCGCTACACCCTCCGCGGGCCGGTGGACGCCGGCACCCGGGAGGCCGTCGGGCGGCTGCTCAAGGACATCACCCGGCACAAGGGAAACCTGCTGTTCCTGGAGCTGCGGTGCCGGGGCGGCGACCTGATCGCCGCCGCCGGGTTGGCCGAGGATCTGCGGAAGGCCCAGGAGGCGACCGGGGACGACGCCATCCAGGTGGTGGCGTATATCCCGGAGAAGGCGCCGGACACGGCGGCCGTGGTCGCCCTCGGGTGCTCGGCCATCGTCATGAGCAAGACGGCCGGGGCGACCGGGGGGGCGGAAGCCGAGTTCGGCGACTTCGAGGGCATGCTGAGGGGGCCGGACGCGGGCGCCCTGTCCGCCACCTGGGCGCCGACCCTCCGTGAGCTGGCCGAGGCCGGCGGCTACCCGCCGCTGCTGGCGGAGGGGCTGGTGCGGAAAGACCTGGCCATCGTCCAGGTGCAGAAGAAGGGGAACCGGTCAGTTCGCCGGCTGATGACCGAGGACGAACTGGCGGCCAACAAGGCAGACTGGGATCTGGTCAGTCAGGTGAAGGCCAAGGGGCAACTGCTCAAGCTGACCGCCACCCAGGCGGAGCAGTTGGGGCTGGTCCGGTTCGTCGTCGACAAGCCGGACGACGGTCAGGTGTACGCCAAGTTCGGGGTGGCCCAGGGTCAGGTGCGGGAGGCGACGCCGGCCTGGCTGGACCGGTTCGCCAACTTCCTGACCAACCCGGCGGTGACGATCATCCTGGTAGTGATCGGGTTCACCGGGCTGATCCTCGAACTCAAGGTGCCCGGGACTACCGTCCCGGGGATCATCGCCGCCCTGTGCTTCATCCTGGTGTTCTGGGCACACACGCAGTTCAGCGGCCAGGTGGCGGTGCTGGCGGGCTTGCTGTTCCTGCTCGGGCTGGTGCTGATCCTGCTGGAAGTGTTCGTCCTGCCCGGGTTCGGGGCGGCCGGGGTGACGGGCATACTGGTCATCCTGCTGGCCCTCGGGCTGGCCACCTTCGGCAGCGCCGACGGGGGTATCCCGCAGACGGCGGCCGAGTGGACCCGGCTGGGCGGGAAGATGGGCCAGTACCTGTTCGCCATGATCGGGGCGGTAGCCCTGGCCTTCCTGCTCGCCCGGTTCTTGCCGAACATTCCTTACGCCAACCGGCTGATGCTGACCCCGCCGGCCGAAAAGCCGGACGCGGACGAGCCCGAACTGCCCGGCGCCGCCGAGGCCGCGTCCCTGCTCGGGGCGGTCGGAACCGCGGTCACGGTGCTGCGGCCCGCCGGCACCGTCCGGTTCGGGGACGCGTTCGTCGACGTGGTGACGGACGGCGGGTTCATCCCGGCCGGCGCCCGGGTGCAGGCGATCGAGGTGGAAGGCACCCGGATCGTTGTCAAAGAGGTCTGACCTGACATCCGCTGACGACGGCGAAGAACGAAGGGCGACGATGGAATCGTACCTCACCCTGGCCCTGATCCTGATCGGCATCGGGCTGGTTCTGCTGGTCGGCGAGTTCTTTCTGCCGACCGGCGGGATGTTCATCGTCGCCGGGCTGGGCCTGGTGATGGTCGCCATCGGCGTGGTCCTCTACTACGGCGAGCCGACCGAGGCGGCGGCCACCATGGTAGGAGTGTGTTTGGGGGTGCCGGTCGTCTGGAACCTGGGCATGTACGCCTACCGCAAAGCCGGCGGCCGGCTGGAGCTGAAGTCCGAAAGCCTGGCCGCCACTGTCGCCGACGACCCGGAGATCGCCGGGCTGGAGCGGCTCAAAGGGCGGGTCGGCAAGACCGTCACCCCGATGCGACCGAGCGGCAGCGTCGAGTTGGACGGCCGGCGGGTGGACGCCATTACCGAGGGTATGATGCTCGCTCCCGGGGAGTGGGTCCGGTGCGTCGAGGTGAAGGCGGGCAGGGTGATCGTCCGCAAGATCGACGCCCCCGGCGGGCTGGACGAGATGGACCTGGACAAGCTGGGGTGAGGCCGAACGGCACCGGCCCCCCGGTCGCAACTGATACAACAACCTGACACCGACCCTCTCACGCGGAGTCCCCCGTGACCGTTACCGCACCGCTGGCCCTGTTCGCCCAGGCAAAGGGAAATCGGGAGTTCGACCCGAACATCATCTGGTTCGTCCTGGCGGCCGTCGCCGGGCTGGTGTTCATCATCTTCCTGTTCATCTTCTTCAGCTTCATCCGGCTGTGGATCCAGTCGCTGCTGACCGGGGCGAACATCTCGATCTTCAACCTGGTCGGGATGAAGCTGCGGAAGGTGAACTACGAGATGATCGTGCTCCAGAAGATCGCCCTAGTGCAGGCCGGGGTAAAGGTGGACACGGAGGACCTGGAGAGCCACTTCCTGGCCCGCGGGAACGTCCCCCGCACCGCCGCCGCGGTGATCGCCGCCCACAAGGCCGGCCTCGACCTGCCGTGGAAGCGGGCCGCCGCCATCGACCTGGCCGGCCGGGACGTGCTGGAAGCGGTCCGCACCAGCGTCAACCCGAAGGTGATCGACTGCCCGGACCCGACCAAGGGCAAGCAGTTCCTGGACGCCGTGTGCAAGAACGGGATTCAGCTCCTGGCCAAAGCCCGGGTGACGGTGCGGACCAAGCTGGAGCGGCTGGTCGGCGGGGCGACGGAGGAGACGATCATCGCCCGGGTCGGCGAGGGGATCGTGAAGGCGATCGGCTCGGCCCACGACCACCGGGAGGTGCTGGCCAACCCGGGCCTCATCTCCCAGACGGTGCTGCACTCCGGGCTGGACGCGCAAACGGCGTTCGAAATCGTGTCCATCGACATCGCCAACCTGGAGCCGGGGGAGAACATCGGGGCCAAGCTGGCCGCCGACCAGGCGGCGTCCGACCTGCGGGTGGCCCAGGCCGAGGCGGAGAAGCGGCGGGCGGCGGCGGTCGCCCTGGAGCAGGAGATGCAGGCGGCCATCCAGGAGAACCGGGCCAAGGTGGTGCTGGCCGAGGCGGAGGTGCCGATGGCCATCGCCGAGGCGTTCAAGACCGGCCGGCTCGGGGTGATGGATTACTACAACCTGCGGAACCTGCAGGCGGACACGTCCATGCGGAACAACATCGCCGGGGTGTCCGGCGGGGCGGACAACGGCCCGAGCCGGTAAAGGTGTTCGATCCCGTCCCCGCGGCGAGGGCACAGCGATGCCGAACGGCCTGATCGTCCTGCTGGTGATCGTGGGCATCTCGGTCGCCATCTCGGTGCTGTCCAACTGGTTGAAAAGCCAGCAGCAGACCGAGCAGGCCAAGGCCGCCGAGCGGCGGTCGACCGCCCGCCGCGCCCCGGCCCCCGAGGCCCGACCCGGCAAGGCGGCCGGGTCGGACATCGACCGGTTCTTGGAAGAGATCGACAAGCTCCGCAAACGGTCGGCCGCCGAGGCGTCGCCGGGCGCCCCGGTGGTCGCCAAGCCGGTCGTGGCGAAGTCGGCGCGACAGACCGCCGAGCCGGCCAAGCCGAAGCCGAAACGGGTCGTGGGCGAGCCGCCGCCGTTCGCAACCGTCCCGCCGGTGGTGCAGCCGACAGCCGTCGTCCCGGCGGTGCCTGTCGTGTCGCCGAAGCGGGCCGAGCAGTTGCCGGTCGCGCCCGTGGTCGCCGCCCCGCCCCGGCCCGCTGCTGCCGGCTCCCGGCCCACGGGGACGGCCTCCCGCACCGCCCCGAGGTCCGAAGTCACGACCCAACTGGCCGGGCTGCTCAAGGGGAAGCAGGGGTTACAGATGGCCGTGGTGCTGCACGAGGTGTTCGGCCCGCCGAAGTGCCGGCGGGGTGAGCCATTTTTGGCCGCACGATTTTCGCCGATCCGAGCACGATCAAAACCCGAATCGCTTTAGGTCGGATCGTGCTCGGATCGGCGAAAATCGTGCGTGCGGACTTCCACTTGCGGTTGCATCGGCTTCGCACATCTGCGTATAGTCCACTGCTTCCAGGGACGCGGGCCGGGCGGAGTCCGGCCGACGACCGTGCCGACGGGAAGGACCCCAATGGCCGTGGCCGCCCTCCATTCGACCGACCCCGTTGCCGTGCCCCGGTTGATCCCCCGCAGGCCGGCCGCCGGCCCGGCGATCGAAACCCCGCAACTGTCGGTCGTCATCGTCAACTTCTGCCAGTGGCGGAACACCGCCCGGCTCACCCGTCAGCTCCGCCGGTGCGAGGCCGTCCGCCGCGGGGCGGCTGAAGTCGTCATCGTTGACAACCACTCGCCGACCAGTTCTCTGCCGAAGAAGCTCCGCAAGCTGTCCGGCGTGTCGGTGGTCCGGAACGGCCGCAACCGCGGGTTCGCGCGGGCGGTGAACCGCGGCAGCGGGCTGAGCCGGGGCGAGTGGGTGCTGTTGCTCAACCCGGACGTGACGGTGCCGGACGGGTTTCTGGACGAGGTGCTGGACGCCGCCCAGCGGTGGCCGGCCATCGACCCGCGGGCCGGGGTGGTCGGGTTCCAGTTGCGGCACCGGGACGGCACCCGGCAGGCGTCCGCCGGCCCCTTCCCCACCCTGTACAACACGGTGTCCGGGCTGCTCGTCCCCCGCGGCCGGCGGAAGTGCCGGCACCAGGCGCTGGACGCACGGGCGGCGGTGCCGTGGGTGACGGGCGGGTGCCTGCTGGTCCGCCGGGACTGCTTCACCAAGCTCGGTGGGATGGACGAAGGGTTCTTCCTGTATTACGAGGACGTCGACTTCTGCCGGCGGGCGCGGCGGGCGGGGTGGTCGGTGTGGTACGACCCGGCCCTGCGGGTGACGCACCACTTCCCCCTGCACGCCCGGTCCGTCCCGGCCCCGCTGCGGCTCGTCACCCGGCACGCCCTGCTCACCTACTCGCGGAAGCACTGGCCCTGGTGGCAGACCCGCGTCCTGGCCGGGCTGGTGTGGGCCGAGGCGTACGGCCGGGAGCTGCTCGCCCGCCGGCGGGCCGACCGGACCGCCGCCACCTGCTTCCGCGAGTTGCGACACCTGGTCGGGGACGTGCTCCGCGGGCGGGTGGCCGCCGCCGCCGCCCGGGTGCGGTTCGCGGCCGGGTTCCTGGACCCGATCGCCGCGGCCCAGGACGGCAAGACCGCCGACCCGCGATGACCCCGCCGCTGTCCGTCGTCATCCCGTCCTACTGCCGGGCCGACCTGTTAGTTCCCTGTCTGCGGTCCGTCGTCCGGCACGCCCCGCTCGGTACAGAGATCATCGTGGTCGATGACGCCTCAGCCGGGGCGGCCGTGTCCCGGACCGCGGCCGCGTTTCCCGGGGTCCTTACCCTCCGGCTGTCTAAGCGGTCGGGGTTTTGTGTTGCGGCGAACGCCGGCATCGCTGCTGCGACGGCACCGGTCGTGGAGTTGCTCAACGACGACACCGAGGTCACGGCCGGATGGGCGGACGCGGCGTTGCGGTGGTTCGCCGATCCGACCGTCGGTTCGGTCGCCCCGCTGGTGTTGCAGAATGACCCGGTCCGGCGTGCCAGCGGACGACCTCTGATCGACAGCGCCGGCGACGAGTACGACTATGGCGGGTTTGCCCGGAAACGGGGTCACGGGCAGGTATGGGACGCCGGTTCACTTCCACCAGTTTTTAACGCACCGGGACCGGTCTGGGGTGCGTCCGCGTCTTCCGCCTTTTACCGCCGAGACGCGCTCCTGGCGGTCGGCGGGTTCCCGGCCGACTTCGGGGCGTACTTCGAGGACGTGGACCTGTCCTTCCGGTTGCGGCGGGGCGGGTTCCGAACCTGGTACGACCCGGCGTCGGTGGTCTGGCACCGCGTGTCGGCCAGTTTCGGGCGGCGGCCGAGCCGCCGGATTCTGGAAATTCAGTCACGGAACGAAGAGCGGGTGTTCTGGCGGAATGTCAGGGGGGCGGACCGCTGGCGGTATCTCCCCCGGCACGCGGCCGTTCTGGCCGGGAAGGCCGCCCGACGGCTGGCCGACGGGACGTTCGGCCCGTGGGCGACCGGCCGGGCGCGGGCCTGGTTGGGGGGATAGGTCAGCCCCTGATCCCGTCCGGTGGTATATTCTGTTGTTGACTTCCCCTGGGCCGTACCGAATAACAAGCCGTATGCAGCGCTGGCTGGCGAACCTGGTTGCGGTACGAGGGCTGGTCGCCCTTCTGCTCGCGCTCAGCCCGCTGATTTCGCCGGCGCTGGCGGTCGGCCCTGTCGGACCGGCCGGCCAGCAGCAAACAGGCCAGTCGGAAGAGCACGAGGAACGGCAAGGCGAGTCCAGGCCGACCGAGGCGGTCGGCTGTACCGCCCTGCCCCGCCGGTATCTCCCGATCCCGTTGCCCACTGGTAATGCCTTTGTCCTGCCAGGGACTCAGGCCGCCCTCGCCGCTTACACCCCAGTCCGCTCCTCGCTCGACCCGTTCCACAACGGGTTAGGCACCCCCTATCGCTGCTAGCCCCCGTCGGACTCCGCCCGGTCGCCGTCGGCCACAGACCCGGCTGCGCGTGACCGCGTCGTTCCGCCCCGCCCGGGGCGGCTGCGTCCGGAATCCGATTCCCACACCAACTGGGGGCACGCGGTCATGGAAAAGCTGATCCGCGGCATTCACAAGTTTCAGTGCGACATCTACCGGGCCAACGAGGCGCTGTTCCGCCGGCTGGTCCGGGGGCAAAGCCCGCAGGCGCTGTTCATCACCTGCTCGGACTCGCGGATGGTCCCGGACATGATCTGCCAGACCGACCCGGGCGACCTGTTCGTGGTCCGCAACGCCGGCAACCTGGTCCCGCCGTACGTCCCCGGCGGGGCGGTGTCCGGGGAGGCGGCGACCATCGAGTACGCCGTCCGCGGGCTGGGGGTCCGGGACATCATCGTCTGCGGCCACACCCGGTGCGGGGCGATGCAGGCGGCGATGGAGCCGGAGCGGCTCGGCGAGATGCCCCGGGTGCGGCAGTGGCTGGCGAACGCCGACGCCAGTTGCGAGATCATCTCCACCCAGTACGCCCACCTGGCGCCGGAGGCCCGGTGGCAGGTGATGGCCCAGGAGAACGTCCTGGTCCAGTTGGAAAGCCTGCGGACCCACCCGGCCGTCCTGGTCGGGCTGACGAACGGCCAGATCCGGCTCCACGCGTGGATGTACCACATGGAGACCGGGCAGGTGTTCACCTACGACTCCGAGCACGGGCAGTACGTCCGGTTGGTCGACGAGGACGGGACCAAGCAGGTGCCCACGCTCCCGCGAAACCGGCTCGCCCGGGTGACGGCCGAAGCCGCTGTGTAAAGGGCTGGGGCGGGCGTTGGAGGTGGGTCAGAACCTGCCGCCAACGCCCGCCGTCTCCCCTTCGACGACGTTTCGCATCGAACCACCGGCCCGCATCCCTGGCTGCCTCACCGCGCCCGGCCCGACCGCCGTCGGGTTCGTGTTCCCAAAACACAGGACGAACGATGCCCGAACCCAGCCCCCCGATCCCCGCTCCCCCGCCCGCCCGCGGCCGACTGGTCGCCGACCTGTTCGCGTCCGTAGTGGTGTTCCTGGTCGCCTTGCCGCTCTGCATCGGGATCGCCCAGGCGTCCGGGCTGCCGCCGGAGGCCGGGATCGTGACCGGGGTGGTCG
The DNA here is from genome assembly GCA_046350115.1 of Gemmataceae bacterium. GTDB lineage: Bacteria > Planctomycetota > Planctomycetia > Gemmatales > Gemmataceae > JAXMAZ01. Next base: position 6,039 of record JAXMAZ010000008.1, on the reverse strand, counting down.
GCGGGCTACTGGTTGGCCTGCTGGCCGGCAGCCCGCTCCAGGTGTCCGGTCCGGCGGCCGGGCTGATCGTCCTGGTCGCCTCGTTCCTGGAGGACGCGAAGGAGGCCGGACACGACGGTCAGGCGGCCGTCGCCCTTCTCGGGTTGGCGCTGTTGCTGGCCGGGCTGATGCAGATGGCCGCCGGGGCGCTGCGGCTGGGGGTGTGGTTCCGTGCGGTGTCCCCGGCGGTGGTCGAAGGGATGCTGGCCGGGATCGGCATCACCATCATCGCCAAGCAGTTCCACGTGATGGTGGACGACACCCCGCCGCAGGGGATCGTGGACGGCCTGCTCACCATCCCGGCGGCCGTCTGGAAGGGGTTCGCTTCCCCACCGGGTGCGGACGCCAGCCACTCGTCGGCCGCCCTGATCGGGGTGCTGACCATCCTCACGCTGGTCGGCTGGAAGCTGGTCGCCCCGAAGAAGCTCAAGTTCGTCCCGGCGGCGGTGGTGGCGGTGGTGCTGGCCGTGCTGGTGAACGAGTTCGGCCGGCCGGCCCTGGACGCGGTCGGGTTCCCGGTCGGGCCGGCGGTGGACAACCACGGCGGGATCGGCGTGAAGCGGGTGAGCGTGTCGGCGAACCTGCTCACCGGGCTGACCCCGGTGTGGGCGCACTTCCCCGGGTGGGCCGCCCTCGGGTCCGGGCTGGTGTGGACGGGGGCGATCACGTTCGCCCTGATCGCCAGCGCCGAAACCCTGCTGTGCGCCGTCGCCGTGGACAGCCTGCACACCGGGCCGCGGACCAAGTTCGATCGCGAGCTAGCCGCCCAGGGGGTGGGGAACGTGGTGTGCGGGGCGCTCGGGGCGCTGCCGATGACCGGGGTGATCGTCCGGTCGTCGGCCAACGTGGAGGCCGGGGCGAAGTCTCGGCTCAGCGCCGTCCTACACGGGGTCTGGCTGCTCGGGTTCGTCGTCCTGTTGCCCGGCCTGCTCTCCCGGATCCCGCTCGCCGCCCTGGCCGCGGTGCTGGTGTACACCGGGTGGAAGCTGGTCAACCCGGCCGGCGTGGTGAAGCTGTGGCGAACCGCCAGGGGCGAGGTGCTGGTCTGGGCCGCCACCGCCGGGACGATCGTCGCCGCCGACCTGCTCACCGGCGTCATCGTCGGGGTGGTCCTGTCCGCCGTCCTGCTGCTGTGGAAGTTCTCCAGCCTGACCGTCACCCGGGAGGACGACGGGGGCCGGACGCACGTGCACATCAGCGGGGCGGCGACTTTCCTCCGGTTGCCGCTGATCGCCGAGGAGCTGGACCGGCTGACGGACCGCCATACCGTCCACATTCACCTCGATCGGGTGTGGCTGGTGGATCACGCGGTCCTCACGCTGTTGATGACCTTTCGGAAGCAGTTCGAGGCAAAAGGGGGGCGGTTGTTCCTGGACTGGGACCGGTTACACGCGCGGTTCTACTCGCCGAAATCACACGCGGGTGATTCGGTGAAAGTGGCGAAAGCCGAACGAGCGCCCTTGGCAGACGACCGCGTTACAATGCCTTTGAACTAGACTTTCTGCCCGATTAGCAGGCAAGCAAAGCCAGTTATCAGGGCAGGGACGCGCAATCGACTCACGACTGGCCGTTGGCATCGCAAATGTAATTCTTTATTTAGCAACATCTTGCGGCATGTGATGTCTTGGACGGCGAGATTGGCACGCCGCCTGCATTTAAGGAGACTGGCGTGAGCCTAACCGGCCTGCTGACCGAGGGAGAGGCGGTCAGTAGGCCGGTTGTTTTTCATTTCACGAATCGGTCATCGTCGTCGATCAGCCTTGTCCCAATCTGCCGGCCGACGATAGCATGGGTCGGTTGGTTCCCGACCTGAGTCCCGACGGATCGCTGATGCCGACCGCCCCGCCTCCGGCCCCCACGTTCGACCCGACCAACCCGTTCATCGTCCAGTCCGACCGGTCGGTGCTGGTCGAGGTGGACAACCCCAAGTACGCCGAGGCCCGGGACGCCCTGGCCCCGTTCGCCGAGCTTGAGAAAAGTCCGGAACACATCCACACCTACCGGATCAGCAACCTGTCGCTGTGGAACGCGGCCGCGGCCGGGTTCACCGCCGACCAGATGGTGGATGTCCTCCGCCGGTACACCAAGTTCCCGATCCCGAACAACCTGCCGGCGGACATCGCCGAGACCGTCTCCCGGTACGGCCGGGTGCGGCTGGAGCGGGACGGGGAGAAGCTCAAGTTGGTGTGTGCCGACCGGCCGCTGATGGAGGAGCTGGCCCGGCAGAAGAAGCTCAAGGACTACCTCGGCGACCGCCTGCCGGACGGCAACGGGTTCGCGGTCGAGCCGGCGTTCCGCGGGGTGCTGAAACAGGCACTCATCACCATCGGGTATCCGGCCGAGGACGTGGCCGGGTACACCGCCGGGGCCGACCTGCCCCACGCCCTGCGGGAGGTGGCGACCACCGGGCTGCCGTTCCGGGTGCGGGACTACCAGCGGGAAGCGGTGGACGTGTTCCACGCCGGCGGGGACGCCCGGGGCGGGAGCGGGGTCATCGTCCTGCCGTGCGGGGCCGGCAAGACGATCGTCGGCATCACCGCCATGTCGCTGCTCCAGAAGTCCACCCTGGTGCTGACCACCAGCATCACCGCGGTCAAGCAGTGGCGGCGGGAGATCCTCGACAAGACCACCCTCACCGAAGACCAGGTGACGGAGTACACCGGGGAGACGAAGGAGATCGGCCCGGTGACGGTGGCCACGTACCAGATCGTTACGTACCGGCCGGGCAAGAAGAGGAAGAAGGGGCAAGGGGCAAGCGGCGAGGGACAAGTTGAAGACGAGTTGTTCGAGGTGACGGAGGACGACGACACGGATGCGGACGTGCCCCCGGCTGAGTACCCGCACTTCGGGCTGTTCGACCAGCGGGATTGGGGGCTGATCGTTTACGACGAGGTACACCTGCTGCCGGCCCCGGTGTTCCGCGTCACGGCGACCATCCAGGCCCGCCGCCGGCTCGGGCTGACCGCCACCCTGATCCGCGAGGACGGCCGCGAGGGGGACGTGTTCAGCCTGATCGGGCCGAAGAAGTACGACGTGCCGTGGCGGGAGCTGGAGGGGCGGGGGTTCGTACCTCCGCGAACTGCTGCAGGGGTCAGGTGGCCCTGCCGGACGACGCCAGCCGGATGGCCTACGCCGTCGCCGACCACCGGGCAAGTTCCGCATCGCCAGCGAGAACCCGGCCAAAGACGAGGTGGTGGCCGAGCTGCTCGACCGGTTCCACGACCAGCGGGTGATCGTGATCGGCCAGTACCTCGACCAGTTGAAGACGATCAGCAAGCGGTTCGGCATCCCGCTCATCACCGCAACGCTGGAACGCCGAGCGGGAAGACCTGTACGGCAAGTTCCGCCGGGAGTCCGGCACCTGGTGCTGTCGAAAGTGGGCAACTTCGCCATCGACTTGCCGGACGCGAACGTGCTCATCCAGGTGAGCGGCACGTTCGGTAGCCGCCAGGAAGAGGCCCAGCGGTTGGGGCGGGTGCTGCGGCCGAAATCCGGCGGCGAGGAGGCCCACTTCTACACCCTGGTGACGCGAGACACTCGCGAATTGGACTTCGCCCACCACCGGCAGATGTTCCTGACCGAGCAGGGGTACAGCTACGCCATCCTGGACGAACAGGATGTACTGGTCCGCAAGAAGGTCAGTGCGTGATACCTGGGCGATTTCGTAGGGCGGGTCAAGCCGGCCTTGCGGCGGCCGACCCGCCGGCCCAGAGCTACGAGCGGTTGCCCGGATCGGCGGGTCGGCGCGCAGGCGGCGACCCGCCCTACACGAGTCCGCCAACCCAGTTCGGCTTGAGCAATGACACCTGTCGCCCGCCTGCCGGCCAAGCTGCACCGCCGTGTCTGCCTGGTGCTGACCGAGGACGCCGTGTTGGCCGAGCTGCTGTCCCGCAAGCTGGCCGCCGAGGTGGCCGGGCGGCTGTCCGACCGGGCGCTTGCTCGTCCGCCCCGGCCGACTGGTTGCCGTGTTGGACGAGTTGCGGAAGATGGGTCACACCCCGCAAGTCGTCGGCCGCTGACCCCGTACAACGTCTGAATGGCCGCTACCGCCCCCGACCCCTGGACCGCCCGCGCCCGTGACGCCCTGGCGCGGTACGCCGAGCCACTCTTGCGAGAAGTGGCAACGGCCCTCGTCCGCCCCCGCACGGCCATCCCGGCGGACGAGCTGGCCGACCGGCTGCTCGGCACCCTGCTCAACCCGCCGGTGATCGACCGCCGGGTGAAGGAGTTGCCCGAGCCGGCCCGCAAGGCGCTGGCATTGATCGGGCTGAGCCGCCGGCCGACGTGGAGCGTCGGGCACCTCGTCACCGCCCTCGCCGCCCTCGGCCACACCGACGGGCTGGAGCCGGTTCTCACACTGCTGAAAACCGGCCTCCTGTTCCCGCAACTGCCGGAGAACAGCCCGGAACTGGTGGCCTTCGAGTCGTGGATCGGCTGGGCCGGCACGCTCACCGCCCCGGTGTTCGCCCACCCGGCGGTCGCCGCCCGCTGCCGATCCGAGCCACTCGGGCTGCCGGCCCTGGAGTCCGCGCCGCTCGGGGCCGCCACGCCCCGTCTTTCCGACGGCCTCGACTGGCCGCTGCGGCTGGCCGTCGCCTGGCAGCGGGTGGACGAGTCGTCCGTGCGGTTGACCCAGGCGAACACCCTGTTCAAGCGCGACCTGACCCGGTTCCAGGCGGATGAGGTTTTGTCCGGCCCTGCCCCGGATCAGTTGGTGTCGGTCGCCGACCCCGGGGTACTGGCCCTGTTTTGGGCGAAGGCAGCCGGTCTGTTGACCGACGGTGACGGCGAACTGCGGGCCGGCCCCTTCCCCCCCGCCTGGGCGACAGCGCTTTCCCCTACACTCGCCGATTTGTGGGCCGCACTGGCAGCGGTCGATGCGTGGGATCCGCTCCGAGGGTACGCCCCGGGTGACACCGGACTCTCCGCGACGCCGACCGCCGGGCTGCTCGCCCTCCTGTTGCTAGCGTCCGCCCCGGCCGACGCATGGGCCGACCCGCAGCCGGTCGCCGACTGGCTCTGGGAGCATCACCCGGCCTGGTCCGGCACACTTCCGAAGGACCAGATCAAGAGCCACGGCCGCGGCTGGGTCGAGGCGTACCTGCTCGGGGTCGCTTACCCGCTTCAACTCGTCGAGGTGGCCCAGGCGGACGGGTGGAAGGTGCGGCTGTCCGCGTTCGGCCGGAGCCTGCTCGCCGGCGGGCCGGAGCCGCCGGCCCCGCCGGCGTTCCCACAGACCCTCCTGGTCCAGCCGAACGCCGAGGTGCTGGTCTACCGCCAGGGGCTGACCCCGGCCCTGATCGGCGAGCTGTCCCGGTTCGCCGCGTGGAAGCACCTCGGCCCGGCCTGCACGCTGGAGCTGTCCGCCGACCGCACCTACCACGGCCTCGAATCCGGGCTGACCCTGGCCGGCATCGTGCAGACGCTCAACCGGCACGGCATGCGGCCGGTCCCGCCGCCCGTCGCCGACCTCCTCGGCCGGTGGGCGAACAAGCGGGAGCGGATCACCGTCTACCCGTCGGCCACGCTGGTCGAGTTCCAGACGCCGGCTGACTTGGAGTCCGCGGTCGCCCGGGGACTGGTCAGCGTCCGCGTCACCGACCGGATCGGCCTCACCGGTGACGGCCGGGAGCCAGACTTCAAGCACCTGCGGCTGACCGGCAACCGGGACTACGAGGCGAAGCCGACCCGCTGCCTGACCGTCGCCCCCGACGGGGTGACGCTGACCGTGGACGCCGGCCAGTCCGACCTGCTGCTGGAAGCCGAGATCGGCAAGCTGGCCGACCCGATTGCCGGCGACCCGCCGGGGGTGCGGCGGTTCCGGCTCACCCCGGAGTCGGTCCGCCGGGCGCTGGCCGGCGGGATGACGGTCCTCGACCTGGACGCCTGGTTCGAAGCCCGGACCGGCGGCCCGCTGACGCCGGCCGGCAAGCTGTTCGCCGTCGGCCCGGATCTGCCGTCGCCGACCGCCGCCCACCACCTGGTGCTGCATTTGCCGAC
>JAXMAZ010000007.1:0-226252 GCA_046350115.1 Gemmataceae bacterium | reverse complement strand
GAACACCCTGTTCGGGTACGACCCGATCTACGCCGGGCTGGGCGGGGTGGCCGCCCTGACCGGCGGGCTGCTCCTCCGCAACGAGTGACCCGGGGTTCGGGTTTGGGCGGGCGGGCGGGCTGTGCTACCATGTCGGCCACCGCCGGCGGTCGCCGGCCCTCTCCCAACCGACCGGAGGGCGCCCATGCCCCCGTCCCGCCCGGCCCGGTGGCTGGCCGGCTTCGCCCTGGCGGCCGCCGGGTGCGACGCCCACCACCAGGCCGCCACCCGCCCGACCGCCGCCGACCCGCCGCCGGCCGTCCGCGGGGACGCCCGGCCGACCGTCCCGAAGCCGGACCTGACCCGGCTGCGGTACGACCCTACGGCCCGCACCCTGGTCCTGTACCCGCTGGCCGAGGCCGGCGGGCGGTGGATGCTCCGCACGGCCGACGACCCGGTCGGGGTGCCGGTGGACCGGGAGGTGACGTTCGCCGACGGCCCGGCCCCGGACCTGGGGGCGGTGGCCGTGTTCTACACCGTCCCGAACCGCGGCCCGTCCCCGGCCGTTTCCCTGCGGGAGATCGTGGACGCCCACGCCGGCCGGGTGATGCGGTGACGGCCGCCCCTTTCCCGCCGCCGGCCGGCCGGCTAGGCTGACCCCCTCCCCGGCCTCCTCCCCGTCGCACGGTCGCCTATGTCGCTCACGTCCGACGCCCTCGCCGGCCTGCAAGCCGGCCTGCTTGCCGACCTCCGGCGGTTCGCCCCGGAGCTGGTCGTGTCCGGGACGATCGTCCTGTTGCTGCTCTGCCGGCTGCTGAAGCCGCTCGACCGCGCCCACCTCGGCGGGGTCGCGCTCGGCGGGGCGGTCGCGGCCCTGTTGGCGCTGTTCGCCCCGGCCCTCGGGCTGTGGCCGGGCGACCCGTCGGGGCCGGCGTTCGCCGGGCTGCTCGCCCTGGACGGCCTGGCCACGTACCTCCGCGGGCTGCTGCTGGTGTTCCTGGTGCTGGCCGTCATCCTCACCCGGCTGACCGGGCTGCCGGACGCCGACGACTCGGCCGACTTCTACGTCCTGTTGTTCGGCGGCGTGCTCGGGATGCTGGTCATGTCGTCGGCGAACCACCTGCTGATGGTGTTCCTCGGGGCGGAGATGGCCAGCCTGCCGGGGTACGCCCTGAGCGGGTTCCTGAAGGGGCGGCGGACCGGCAGCGAGGCGGCGGTCAAGTACGTGGTGTACGGGGCGGCGGCCAGCGGGGTGATGCTGTTCGGGATCAGCCTGCTGGCCGGGGCGGCGGGGACCGGGCACCTGCCGGCGGTGGCCGCCAAGTTCGCCGCCGGGGTGCGGCCGGAGCTGGCCGCCGGGCTGCTGTTCCTGCTGGTCGGGCTGGGGTTCAAGCTGGCAGTCGTGCCGGTCCAGTTCTGGCTGCCGGACGTGCTGGCCGGGGCGTGCGCCGAGGTCGGGGCGATGCTGGCGGTGGCGTCCAAGATCGCGGCCGCGGGGCTGACCCTGCGAGTCCTGTTGGCCCTGCAAGCGGCGTGCGAGCCGGTGGACCCGACGCTGCTGCCGCGGACGGTCGGGCTGGGGCTGGCCGTCGTGGCGGCGCTGACCGCCACCCTCGGCAACCTGGCCGCCCTGCCGCAGACCGACCTCAAGCGGCTGCTGGCGTACTCGACCATCGCCCACGCCGGCTACCTGCTGATGGGGTTGGCCACCCTGACCCGTGGCGGCGGGGCGGCGGTGCTGGTGTACCTGGCCGCGTACCTGCCGATGAACCTGGGGGCGTTCGCCGTGGTGGCGGTGGTGCGGAACCGGACCGGGGCGGAGACGGTGGACGCGGTGCGGGGGCTGCTCGCCCGGTCGCCGGGGGTGGCGGTCGCCCTCAGTGTGTTCCTGCTCAGCCTGCTCGGGCTGCCGCCGCTGGCCGGGTTCGCCGGCAAGTTCCTGGTGTTCGAGGCGGTGTACGACGCCGGCCGCGGGTACGCCCGGCAGGGGCCGGGGTGGCTCGGGCCGGTGTTTACCGCCTTGCTCGCGGTGGGGGTGGCGAATACGGTGGTGAGCGCCGGCTACTACCTGAAAGTGCTGCGGGCCGCGACCCTTGATGAGACGCCGGCGGCCGACGAGAAGGGGCAGCCGGTGCCGCTCGGCGAACCGGTTGTCGCCCGGTGGTATCTGGGGCTGCTGGCGGTCGCGGTGGTCGTGCTCGGCGTGGCCTGGGGGCCGGTTGCCGACCTGGCCGCGAAGGCAATGGCCCGCTGATGAACGCGACTTCGCCGCAGATGAAAACCGGATTTAGGAACAAGTGCATTCTCTTATCCGGTTTTCATCTGCGGCGAAGTCTGCGTTCATCAGCGGGCCATTTTCGGGCTTGACCTATAGCCTAATTCGCACTGATCGGACTCGGACTCTCCCTCCCCCGAACCAGGGTTCCCATGCTCCGTACCTTCGTCCCGTTGGCGGCGGTGGCCTTCGCCCTGACCGCCGGCCCCGTCGTCGCCGCCGACCCGGCCGCCCCCGTTCACAAGGGCGGGGAGGCCAGCCTGGTCCTCCCGGACCTGAACTCGGTCAAGTTCCTCGGCAACTCGGTCGGCGGGGCCACCCTGCTGTACCTCGGGCTGATCGTGTCCGCCGCCGGGCTGGCGTTCGGCCTGATGGTGTACTCCCAGCTCAAGGCGATGCCGGTCCACCGGTCCATGCGGGAGGTGTCCGAACTCATCTACGAGACGTGCAAGACGTACCTGTTCACCCAGGGCAAGTTCCTGTTCGTCCTGTGGCTGTTCATCGGGTCGATCATCCTGGTGTACTTCAAGTACCTCCAGCACTTCGAGTGGACCAAGGTCGCCGTCATCCTGGCGTTCAGTGTGATCGGCATCCTGGGCAGCTACGGGGTGGCCTGGTTCGGCATCCGGGTGAACACGTTCGCCAACAGCCGGACCGCGTTCGCCGCCCTGACCGGCAAGGCATACCCGTGCTACGCCATCCCGCTGAAGGCCGGCATCAGCATCGGCATGCTGCTCATCAGCGTCGAGCTGCTGTTGATGCTCGTCATTCTGCTGTTCGTCCCGGGCGACTACGCCGGGCCGTGCTTCATCGGGTTCGCCATCGGTGAAAGTCTCGGGGCGGCGGCCCTGCGGGTGGCCGGCGGCATCTTCACCAAGATCGCCGACATCGGGGCCGACCTGATGAAGATCGTGTTCAAGATCAAGGAGGACGACGCCCGCAACCCCGGGGTCATCGCCGACTGTACTGGGGACAACGCAGGGGACTCGGTGGGGCCGAGCGCCGACGGGTTCGAGACCTACGGCGTGACCGGGGTGGCGCTCATCTCGTTCATCCTGCTGGCGGTCAAGGAGCCGGCCGTGCAGGTGCAACTGCTGGTCTGGATCTTCATGATGCGGGTGATGATGGTGGTGGCGTCCGGGGCGTCGTACTTCATCAACGAAGGCCGGGCCAAGGCCGCCTACGGGGAGGAGAAGAGCTTCAACTACGAAGCCCCGCTGACGATGCTGGTGTGGCTCACGTCGGTCGTGTCGGTGGTGCTCACCTACGTGGTGTCGTACCTGCTCATCCCGACCCTGGGCGGGAACAGCAGCCTGTGGTGGCAACTGTCCACCATCATCACCTGCGGGACGCTGGCCGGGGCGATCATCCCGGAGTTCGTCAAGGTGTTCACGTCCACCCACTCGGCGCACGTCAAAGAGGTGGTCACGTCCAGCCGGCAGGGCGGGTCGTCGCTGAACATCCTGAGCGGGCTGGTGGCCGGCAACTTCTCGGCCTACTGGCTCGGCATGACCATCCTCGGGCTGATGGGCGCCGCGTACTACATCAGCCTGCTCATCCCCGGGGAGATGATGCTCGCCCCGGCGGTGTTCGCGTTCGGGCTGGTGGCGTTCGGGTTCCTCGGCATGGGGCCGGTGACGATCGCCGTGGACAGCTACGGGCCGGTGACGGACAACGCCCAGAGCGTGTACGAGCTCAGCACCATCGAGACCCTGCCGGGGATCAAGGACGAGGTGAAGCGGGAGTTCGGGTTCGACGCCTACTTCGAGACGGCCAAGGACAACCTGGAGAAGAACGACGGGGCCGGGAACACGTTCAAGGCGACGGCCAAGCCGGTGCTGATCGGCACCGCCGTGGTCGGGGCGACGACCATGATCTTCGCCATCGTCGTCACCCTCACCCAGGGGCTGCAGCCGGCGCTCATCCAGAACCTGTCCATCCTGCACCCGCCGTTCCTGCTCGGGCTGATCGCCGGCGGGGCGGTCATCTACTGGTTCACCGGGGCCAGCATCCAGGCGGTGTCCACCGGGGCGTACCGGGCGGTCGAGTACATCAAGGCGAACATCAAGCTGGACGACACGGTGACGAAGGCGAGCACCGAGGACAGCAAGAAGGTGGTGGAGATTTGCACCCAGTACGCCCAGGCGGGGATGTTCAACATCTTCCTGACGGTGTTCTTCTCGACGCTCGGGTTCGCCTTCCTGGACGAGTGGTTCTTCATCGGATATCTGGTGTCGATCGCCCTGTTCGGGCTGTACCAGGCGATCTTCATGGCGAACGCCGGCGGGGCGTGGGACAACGCCAAGAAGATCGTCGAGACGGACCACGACCTGAAGCGGGCCGGGTTCGGCAAGGGGAGCGACCTGCACGCGGCCACGGTCGTCGGCGACACCGTGGGCGACCCGTTCAAGGACACGTCCAGCGTGGCCCTCAACCCGATCATCAAGTTCACGACGCTGTTCGGCCTGCTGGCGGTCGAGCTGGCGGTCGAGCTGGCCAAGCCGACGGCCGAGGGCGGGCAGGGCGACCCGCGGCTGCGGGGGTGGCTGGCGGTCGCCTTCCTGCTGGTGTCCGCGTTCTTCGTCTGGCGGTCCTTCTACGGGATGCGGATCAAGGAGACCGGCCAGCACCTCAGCCCGGTGGCCGGCGTCACCGGCGGGCACAAGACCGACTGAACCCCTCTCTCCTCGTTCCCACGCTCTGCGTGGGAACGAGGAAGATGATAATCGGTGGGCTTTTCGCCGCGCCTACAATGCCCCCGTATGGAACCCGCCGCCATCCGCACCGAGTCCCTGGGCCGCGTCTACCGCCGGCCGCGGAAGCGGTGGAGCAAGCCCGACCCGTCCCAGCCGGCCGAGTTCGTCGCCCTGGACGGGGTGAACCTGGAAGTCCGCCCCGGCGAGCTGTTCGGCCTGCTCGGGCCGAACGGGGCGGGCAAAACGACCCTCATCAAAATCCTCACCACGCTCCTCGCCCCGAGCAGCGGCCGGGCGTGGGTGGACGGCAAGGACGTCGTCGCCGAGGCGGACGCCGTCCGCCCGGTCATCAACATGGTGAGCGGCGGCGAGTCGAGCGGGTACGGCATCCTGACCGTCCGTGAGAACCTGTGGCTGTTCAGCCGCATCTACGGGGTGCCGAACGCCGAGGTGAAAGCCCGGATCGAGCGGATGCTCGGCGTCGTCGGCATGGCCGACAAGGGGAACAGCCGGGTGACGCACCTGTCCACCGGCCAGCGGCAGAAGATGAACTTCTGCCGCGGGTTCATCACCGACCCCAAGATTTTGTTCCTCGACGAACCGACCCTCGGGCTGGACGTGACCAGCGCCCGCACCATCCGCGGGTTCCTCAAGCAGTGGATGGCCGAGCGGTCGCACCGCACCCTGCTGCTCACCACGCACTACATGGCCGAGGCGGACGAGCTGTGCGACCGGCTGGCGATCATCGACAAGGGGAAGGTGCTGGCCTGCGACACCCCGGCCAACCTCAAGCGGAAGGTGCAGGCGTACCCGATCTTCACCCTGTCGCTGGCCCCCGGCAGTGACGGCGTGGCGGCGGTGTCGGCCGTGCCGGGGGTTCACCAGGCGACCCGGACCGAGACGCCGGAGAGCGTCGAGCTGAAGGTGGCGCTGACCGACGAGGCGGCGATCGGCGGGGTGGTGCAGGCGGTGGCCGGGGCCGGCGGCCGGCTGCTCACCCTCAAGAAGCAGGAGCCGACGCTGGAAGACGTGTTCATTGAACTCGTCGGCCACGGACTGAACGACGATAAGGGAGGCGCTTAGCGGGGCGGCCGACGGCTGCCCCGCTTACCCCATTTCCATGCCCTCCACCCTGCGATTGTTCGCCACCGCCGCCGCCGCCCGCACCTACCCGCGGATCGCGTGGCTGTTCCGCAACCGCACCTGGCTGCTGCAAGAGACCCTGCTGCCGCTGCTCAGCGTGGCGGCGTTCGCGTACTGCTACGAGTTCCTGCAGGCGCCGCGGGAGTTCATCGGGGTGGTGGTACTCGGGCAGGCGATGACCGCCTTCTGGTTCAACATCCTGTGGAGCATGGGCGCCCACCTGTACTGGGAGCGGGACGGCGGCAACCTGGAGCTGTACATCATGTCCCCGGCCCCGATGATGGGGGTGCTGGCCGGGATGGCCCTCGGCGGGATGGTGACGACTTCGCTCCGGGCGCTGGTCATCCTGCTCGGCGGACTGTTCCTGTTCCACGTCCCGTTCGCCCCGTCGAGCTGGCCGCTCCTGGGCCTGATCTTCGTACTCACCCTGGTCGCCCTGTACGGCCTCGGGATGATGTTCGCGTCCCTGTTCCTGCTCTGGGGCCGGGAAGCGTGGCACACGGTGAACCTGCTGCAAGAGCCGGTGTTCCTGCTGACCGGGATGAACTTCCCGCTGCGGGTGCTCGGCCAGATGGTCCACATGGCGCTGCCCGCCGTGGCGCTGCTCATCCCGCTGGCCGCAGGCATGGACGCCATGCGGCAGGTGCTGTTCGGCGTCGAGGGCGTCATCGGCGTGTGGGCCGAGGTCGGGCTGCTGGCGGTGCTGGGGGTGGTCTTCGTGACGCTGGCACGGCACTTCCTCCGGGTGCTGGAGCGAAAGGCGAAGGAAGAGGGGCGGCTGACGGTGAAATGGCAATGACCCGTGTAGCCCCAACGGGGCGACCGAGAATAGCCAGGGGTGAGGCTTTGTGAACCCCTGGGCACCCGGCCGGGTCGCCCCGTTGGGGCTACGGGGGATGGATTGGGTCTCCGGTCCAGGGGTTCCGCAAAGCCTCCACCCCCGGCTATTCTCGGTCGCCCCGTTGGGGCTAACCAGAACCAACAAGAGCCGATGACCCACGAACCCCTTCGCACCCTCTCCTGGTCCACCTGGCTCGGCTGGCAGATCGAGTCCAACTGGGCCGACGTGCGCCTCTTCCTCCTGTACCTGGTGGTCAAGCCGGTGTGCGGGTCGCTGGTGCTGGTGTGCATGTTCTACGCCGCCCAGTACGCCGCCCCGACCCGGGTGCCGGCCGAGTTCCTGCCGTACATGTACGTGTCCAGCGCCTGCTACGGCCTTGTCGGCACGGTCATGTTCGGGATGAGCTACGTGGTCATCAGCGACCGCGAGAGCTACCGGATGCTGAAGTACATCTACGTCAGCCCGGGGCACTTCCAGGCGTACTTCCTGGGGCGGGGGCTGGCCCGGATGGCGGAGGGGGCGGTCGGCGGCTTGGTGACGATCCTGGCCGGTCTGCTCATCCCGCCGATCCGGGCGAGCGTCCACCTGGAGAACCTCGACCTCGGCTGGCTACTGGCGTACCTGGCCGTCGGGGCGGTGATGCTCTGGTCCGCGGGGATGATCCTGGCGTCGGCCATGCTGAACATGAGCCGCAGCGGCATGTTCCTGAGCGAAGGCGTGGCCGGGGTCGTGTACCTGCTGAGCGGGGTGGTGTTCCCGCTGAGCGTGCTGCCCGGGTGGATGCAGGCCGTCGGTGTGATGTTGCCGACGACGTACTGGTTGGAAGGGATGCGGCGGGCGCTGACCGGCCCGCCGACGGTGCCGTCGCCGCTCGGCGGGTGGTCGAACCTGGAGTTGCTCGGGGCATTGCTCGGGACGACGGTGCTGCTGACCGTCGCGGCCCAGGTCTTCTACCGGTACAGCGTCCGCCGGGCGTGGCGGAACGGCAAGCTCGAAGAGACGAGCGGGGTGTGACTGGTGTAGGGCGGGTCAAGCCGGCTCTGCGGCGCCGACCCGCCGGGCTGGCAAGGGGCCTCTGCCCGGGCCGGCGGGTCGGCGCGCAGAGCCGGCTTGACCCGCCCTACGAATCAGCACGAATCACAGCCCCCGCAGGGCCGCCGCCCGCCCGACCCGCTCGACCGCCAGGGCGAACGCGGCCGTCCGCCAGTCGCACCCGTGCCGGGCTTTCACCGCCGACAGGTCGGCGAACGCCTGCCGCATGACCGCCCGCAGCTCGGCGTTCACCCGGTCCTCCGGCCAGCGGTATGCCTGCACGTTCTGCACCCACTCGAAGTAGCTGACCGTCACCCCGCCGGCGTTGGCGAAGATGTCCGGCAGGACCGTCACCCCCTTCCGGGCCAGGATGGCGTCGGCCGCCGGGTCGGTCGGGTGGTTGGCCCCCTCCAGCACCCACTTCGCCCGCACCCGGTCGGCCGTCGCCTCGGTCAGCACGTCGCCGAGGGCGGCCGGGATGAGCACGTCGGCCGGCTCGGCCAGGATGTCGGCCGGCGGCATCGGCTCCCCGCCCGGGAACCCGGCCACCCCCTTCGCCTCGGCGGCGTGCTTGACCAGCGCCGGGACATCCAGCCCGGCCGGGTTGTGGACCGCCCCGGATACGTCGGCCACGGCCACGATCTTGCCCCCGGCCGCGTGGAACAGCTTCGCAGCCCACGACCCGACGTTGCCGAACCCCTGGACCGCGTAGGTGAAGTCGGACACCTTTCGGCCGACGCTCTCGAACAGGGACTCGGCGGCGAACAGCAGCCCCCGGCCGGTGGCCGCGTCCCGGCCGAGCGACCCGCCCAGCTCGACCGGCTTGCCGGTCACCACGCCGGGGGCGTACCCGTGGAATTTGGCGTACTCGTCGGCCATCCAGGCCATCGTCTGGGCGTTCGTCCCCAGGTCCGGGGCCGGGACGTCGGTGTACACGCCGATCACGTCGTGGATCTTCTGGGTGAACACCCGGGTCAGCCGCTGGAGTTCGTTCGGGGTGAGGGATTTCGGGTCCACGCTGATCCCGCCCTTGGCCCCGCCGTAGGGCAGGTCGACCACGGCCGTCTTCCAGGTCATGAGCGACGCCAGGGCGTTCACCTCGTCCAGGTCCACCTGGTGGTGGTAGCGGATTCCGCCCTTCATCGGCCCGCGGCTGTTGTCGTGCTGGACCCGGTACCCGATGTAGGTGGCCAGCGACCCGTCGTCCTTGAGGAAGCTGCACTCGACCTTGATCTCCCGGTACGGGGTGATGAGGAAGTGCCGCTGGCGGTCGGACAGTTTGAGCAGGTCGGCGGCCCGGTGGAAGTTGCGGGCGGTGGCTTCGGTCGGGGTCACGGGCACGGCTCCGGGGAGGGGGACCAGTCGGGTCGTTGTACCACCCGGGCGGAATCCCGTTCTACACTTCTTCGCCCAGCTCCCGATTCCCGACCCCCGACTGCCGAACGATGCTCCGCCCGTTCTTCGCCGCCGCCATGCTCGCCCCCGGCCGCCAGCGGGCGTTCCGCCGCACGGCCGTCGGCCATGTGCTGGCCACCGCCGTCCTCGGGTACGCGGCCAGCGCCCGCACCCTGTCCGGTGAGGTGCTCGGCTACCTGCTGCTCGTCCTCGGGCTGATCGAGGGGGCGGCGCTCGTCGGCTGGCGGCTGACCCAGTTGCCGAAGAGCCAGGCGCTCGAGTTCCTGCTGACTTCGCCGATCCAGCCGCGGCGGCTGTTCCTGGCCGAAGCCCTGGTCGGCGTCTGTCGGTTCGGGCTGGTCCAACTGGCCGGGCTGCCGGTGCTCGGCGGGCTGGTGCTGAGCGGGGCGGCCGACCCGCTCGACCTGCTACCGCTAGCCGTCCTGCCGCTGGTGTGGGGGACGGCCGCCGGGCTGGGGCTGACGGCGTGGGTGTACGAGCCGCTGCCGGTCCGCCAACTCGGCGAGCTGGTCAGCCTCGGCGGGGTGCTGGTGTACCTGGTGATCGGGGTGGTCGCCGCGGAGAACCTGCCGCTGTGGCTGGAGCGACTGCCGCCGACCGTCGGCCGGTTCCTGTACGACGCGGTCATGTTTCTGCACACCATGAACCCGTTCGGGGTGGTGCGGTACTGGTTCAGCCCGGACCGGGTCGGTTGGGTGGCGTGGGAGCGGTTCGAGTGGCTGACCGGGTTCGGGGCCGGGCTGGCGGCCGTCGCCGGGGTGCGGGCGGCGTGCCGGCTGCGGGGCCACTTCCACGACCGCCACTACCGGCCGCAGCGGTCGGACCGGGCTTCGCAGTCCGAACTGATCGGGGACCGGCCGCTGTCCTGGTGGGCGGTTCGCCGGGTGATGGAGTACAGCGGGCGGGTGAACCTGTGGCTGGCCGGCGGGTTCGCCCTGGTGTACGCCGCGTACCTGGTCGCCGGGGACGCCTGGCCGGCGTGGATGGGCCGGCTGGTGTTCCAACTGTTCGAGGCCTGGGGCGGTGCGCCCGGCATCGCGGCCGGGCTGGTGGTGATGGCGACCGTCCCGGCGGCGTTCCAGTTCGGGCTGTGGGACCCGACCACCCAGGCCCGGTGCATGCGGCTCGAACTGCTCCTGCTTTCGGAACTGACCGCCGCCGACTACCGGCACGCCTCGGTGTCTGCGGCGTGGAGGCGGGGCCGCGGCTACCTGTTCGCCGCCGGGGTGCTGTGGCTGGCGCTCGGCATCAGCGGGCGGAACTCGTGGCCGGAAGTGATCGCCGCGGCGGTGGGCGGGGTGGTGCTGTGGGGGTTCGCGTTCGCCGTCGGCTTCCGGGCGTTCGCCACCGGCAACCAGACGAGCGGCCTCGCTTCGCTCATGACGCTCGGGCTGCCGATGGCGATGGCGGCGATGCTGAACAGTGGCGTCCCGGCGCTGGCGTGGGTTGCCACGCTGTTGCCGCCGGGGCTGGCGTACCTGCCGCTACGGCCGGACCTGGCCCCGGCCTGGGTGTGGGGGCTGGCGCTGCTGCTGATTGCCGGCGTGACCTGGCACCTGTTGCGGGTCGGGCTCGCCCGCTGTGATGCAGACCTGCGGGCGTGGTATGACCGCAACCAGGGGCTGAAGAGCGTCGAATAGGGCCAAAGCCCACGGACCGCGGTCCGTGGGACGAACTACTCTGGATAGGGCAGTCGTACCCACCCGTCGCGACGGGTGGGCTTTCGGGTCGCTGGGTGTGGGTTTACTGCTTCCGGTCCGGGTAGACCCCCGGCTGGGTCCGGTCGGCCGGCGGGTCGTTCGCCGGCCGCGCCTCACGGCGGTACTCGGTCGTGTGGTCGTCGAAGCCGAAGTCGTCGAACTCGTCCAACGCCGCACACCCCGGGCCGGCCAGCAGCGCCGCCAGCAGCCCGATCAGCTTCGCCCCGCGGGTCATCGGCCGCCCTCCACTGGTCCGGGCCGCATACCCGCCGGCGGTTCCCGAATCAACGCCGACCGCCCGGCCGGATATAATTCAGCACACCTCCGCCCCCGGTCAGGACTGCACGATGCCGATCGACACCACCTGCCCGCACTGCTCGAAGGCGTACAAGTTGAAGGACGAGCTGGCCGGCAAACGGGTGACGTGCGGGAACCCGAACTGCCGCCAGCCGTTTAACGTGCCGGCGGCCAAGGAGCCGGTCGCCGCCAAGGCCGCCCCCCGGCCGGACGCCGACGCGGTCGCCGCCGCCGCCTTCGCCGACGACCCGGACACCGCCCCGCAGGTCGTCCACATGACCTGCTCCATGTGCGAGCACAAGTGGGACGAGCCGTGGGAGAAGCAGGGGAAGAACGTCCTCTGCCCGGAGTGCCGGCACCGGCAGAAGGTGCCGGTCCAGAAGAAGGAGGAGTGGCGGGGCGGGAACAAGCCGAGCCTGGCCAAGCAGGACAAGTTGGAGGGGGCGGTCGGCACGGTCGACCAGAAGTTCGTCTCCGGGGAGGCGCTGAAGAAGGCCGGCGTCATCGTCGAGAACATCGAACCCCGGCCGACGTGGCACTACTTCGCCGCCGCCGGCGGGGTGGCGGCCCTGCTGCTGGCGGTCGTGTTCGGGGTGCAGGCGATCCGCGGCAACCGGGACGCCGGCAAGCAGAGCCGGTACATGGCCGAGGCGGTGCAGGAGCTGGCCGACTCCAAGGACGCGCTGCCCGAGTCGGAGATGGCCCTGTTCCGGGCGGCCGGGCAGGTGGCCGCCGGCGAGTTCGACGCCCGGCAGAACGACCCGGCGAAGCTGAAGGCCGCCATCGAGCACTTCGCCAAGGCCCGCAAGGAGCTGGCCGCCGCCGCCTCCGGCACCGGGCGGACGCTGCTGGTCGGGGAGCTGGCCGCCGCCCAGGTCGGGCTGGGCGGGCCGAAGGACGACGTGCTGGCCGGCACCCGGCTGCGGTGGACCCCGGCCGGGGCCGGGACGGCCAAGGCGAAGATCAACGAGAAGACGTTCACCGTGGCCGAGGAGCAGGCCGACACGATGGGGGTGTTGCAGCAGCCGGACCGCACCCCGCCGGTGCTGGAGCGGCAGCTCGCCGCCCGCCGGCTGGCCCGGGCGCTGGCCGCGGCCGGCCAGGCCGAGCTGCTGGCCAACGCCCTCAAGCCGGCGTTCAGCGACGCCGAGCTGCCGGAGGCGCTGGCCCTGGCCGGGCTGGAGGTGGTGGCCGCGTCCGGGGTGGAGGCGGCCAAGCCGGTGACGGCCGCCGTCCGCGAGCGGGTCGGGTTCGCCGGCACCGGGGCCACCCCGGCCGTCCAGGCGCTCTGCCAGGCGGACGACCCGGAGGACAAGACGGTCCCGTTCGCCAAGCCGCCGTCCGGCCCGGGGCCGGTGTCGGACGCCCCCCGGTTGGCGTTCGCCATGCTGTACGCCGCCCAGAAGAAGCCGGCCGAGGCGGTCGAGCTGGCCCGCCAGGGGCCGACCCCGGACAACCGGGGCACCCGGGCGACCGCCCTGGCCGCCGTCGCCGAGCTGTCCGACGACCCGGCCCCGGCGGTCCAGGCGGCCGCGGACATCGTGTCGAACGAGGCCAAGCCGAAGGACGTGGGGGTGCCGGAGCTGGTGCTCATCCGGCTGGCCCGGCAGGCGGCCCGGGCCAAGCAGCCGGACAAGGCGGACCTGTTCGCCAAGGCGATCGAGAAGCCCGACGCCCGGGCGTGGGCCAGGCTGGAGGCGGTGCGGGCGGCGCAGTCCACGGACGAGGCGGCGGCCGACGTGCCGGCCGACCCGAAGGACTACAAGGTGGGGCACGCGCTGGCCCGGCTGGCGGTCGCCCGGCAGGCGGCCAGGGACACCGGCGACACGTCGGTGTCGCTGCGGTACGACGGCTGGGGCCGGGGGACGCTGCGGCCGTTCGGCTTCGCCGGGCTGGCCCTGGGACTACAGGACCGGGCGCTGAAGTGACCCGCAGGGGACTTCCCTCATAACCCGCGACCCGAAAGCCCACCCGTCGCCACGGGTGGGCGCGACTGCCCAACCCAAAGCACTACGCCCGACCCGGTGGGCTGATCGAATCGGGTTCACCCACGGACCGCGGTCCGTGGGCTTTCAGCCTGCCGTTCAGTCCAGCTTGTACGGCGACCCGTCTTTGTCCTCGTGCCGGATCTCGTCCACCGGGTCTTGCTTCAGCCAGCCGGCGTACAGCCGGTTGGCCGCGTTGAACACCCACCCGTCCTTGTCGCCGACGTTCCGGTAGGCGTGCACCACCCCGGCCGGCACGATCAGGGCGAACGGGTTGCTCTCCCCCACCTCCCGCACCTCCTTCTTGCCTTGCGTCGGCGAGGTCGGGCGGGCGTCCCACAGGTACACCCGGAAGGTGCTCGGGCCGACGAAGCAGAAGTAGTCCGCCTGGTCGTGGTGCTCGTGCGGGCCGCGGGCGACGCCCGGCTGGGTCATCGACACGTAGGCCATCACCGGGTGGAACTTCGGGTCGATCAGGTCGTTGCGGAACAGCTCGGCCAGCCACCCCCGCTGGTCCTTGAAGAACTTGAGCGGGATCCACTTCACGTCGTGGATGGGTCCGGGGTCGGCGAACTTCGGCAGGGACACGTTCATCGGCGGTTCCGGTTGGGGGCGGACGGTACGGCGAATTCTGCGGCCCGGTTCGGTGTAGGGCGGTGCCGCCGCTTTGGGAGGCCCGCCGTCTTGGGCGTACGAGCGGTTGCCGGGCAGGCGGGCCTCCCAAAGCGGCGGCACCGCCCTACACCCGACCGCCAGCGGGCATCGGTACGGCGAATTGTGCGACCGGAACCGGGGTCAGTCAACGTGGTGGGCGAACTTCCCCGGGACGAAGTTCCGCCACCGCACCCGCCGGTCCTTGCCGTCGATCGGGATGGTGGCGGTGACGGCGTAGGCGTCGGTGGCGGTGATCGTCGGAGCCTTGGCGACGAAGTGCGAGCAGGTGCCGGGGGCCTCGCCGGCCGGCCGCTCGTTCGCCGGGGCCGGCTCGAACAAGAGATCGATCTCGGACCCGTCCGTCTTGACCGCCTTGGCCGCAAACTTGGCCAGCGGCAGGGCCACCGGCTTGCCGTCGTCGTGCCCCTCGAAGAACACGTCCAGCTCGTTCCCCGATTTCGACAGGTGGGCGGTCAGGTACGCCAGGTGCGGCCCGGCGTGGGCGTCCATCATCTTGTCCTTGGTGTGGTCGTGGTCGGCCTCGTCGGCCGTACTCTTGACGGCCGTCGGCTGGGTGGCAGCCGGCGGGGCTGCCGGCCCGCACCCAAGAACGACGACACCCAACAGGAAGAAAGTGGTACGGGTCACGGCAAACACTCCGGGGCGGCTAGCGGCCATGGAACGTCGGGTTGTTGCGGGCCGGGCCGAGCCGCGGCTGGTCGTTCACCGCCTTGACGACCCCGGCCAGGAACAGGACGGCGAACCCCAGCCCGAACACGACGCCGACGGCCGACAGGGTGAGGCCGGTGACGGCCAGCGGCCGGCTGCGGGACTTCAGCCCGGCCACGCCGAGCCACGCCCCGATGGCCGGTGGTCAGGGAACACCGGGAAGACACAGAAGAAGACCAGCGAGACGATGCCCAGCACCAGCGACGCGGTCGCCGACCCGTCCGCCCGCCGGCGGCGGGGCGGCGTCGAACTCGTCGGAGTCGTCTTCTCGCGGGCCGAGGGGTCGACCGAACCCCCCGGCCCCCTTCCCTGAGAGGGAAGGGGGAGCAAGCGGATAGCCGCGTCCGGGCATCGGTATCGGTGTCGGGCGAGCTGGAGTCGCCGCAACCTAACCCCCCGTCCCCCTTCCCTGAGAGGGAAGGGGGAGCAAGCGGGGGCGGCTCCCACCGCCCGTAACTGGGGCCACTGTCCGGACCGACTTGCCCCTTGCTCCCCCTTCCCTCTCAGGGAAGGGGGACGGGGGGTTAGGTTGCACCTCCGCCGCGACGAACACCTGCCGGCACTGGCCGCACGCCACCGGCCGGCCGACGAACTCCGCCGCCACCGCCAGCAGCGCCCGGCAGTGCGGGCAGACGGTCCGGACGGTGGCCGGCGGGTCGGTCATGCCTTCGGCGGCCCCTCGTCCCGGAACAGGTCGCTGATCGACTCGTTCCCGTGGATCCGGCGGATGGCGTCGGCCATCAGCGGGGCGACCGAGATCACCTTCAGCATCGGCAGCTTGGCCGCCTTGTCCTTGGCCAGCGGGATGCTGTCGGTGACGGCGATCTGCTCGACCGGCGCCTCCTTCAGCCGGTCCGCCGCCGGGTCGCTGAACAGCCCGTGGGTGGCACAGGCGAAGATGCGTTTCGCCCCGTTCAGCCGGGCCACCTCGACCGCGTTCACCAGGCTACCGGCGGTCGAGATCATGTCGTCGAACACTACCACCGTCTTCCCCTCGACCGGCGCGCCGAGCAGGTGGGCGGCCTTGGTCTCGTTGGCGCTCAGCCGCCGCTTGTCCACCACCGCGATCTGCCCGCCCAGCCGCTTCTGGTACTGGAGCGCCTTCTTGACGTTCCCCTCGTCGGTGCTGAGCACCACCAGGTCGTCCGGCGGGATGCCCAGGGTGCGGACGTGGGCGGTGATCTCCTTCACCGCGTACAGGTGGTCCACCGGGATGTTGAAGAACCCCTGGATCTGGGCGGCGTGCAGGTCCAGGCAGAGCACCCGGTTGGCCCCGGCGGTGGTCAACAAGTCCGCGACCAGCTTGGCGCTGATCGGCACCCGGCCCATGTCCTTGCGGTCCTGGCGGGCGTACCCGTAGTACGGGATGACGGCCGTCACCCGGGCCGGGCTGGACCGCTTGAACGCGTCCAGGATGATCAGCAGCTCCATCAGGTGCTGGTTGACCGGCGGGCAGGTCGGCTGGACGACGAACACGTCCCGGCCCCGCACGTCCTCGTCGATCCGGACGCTCGTCTCCCGGTCCGGGAAGTCGCCGATGTTGATGTTCCCGAGCGGCACCCCGAGGTGCCGGGCGATGTTCTCGGCCAGCGGGCGGTTGGCCCGGCCGCTGAAGATCTTCAGCTTGTTGCTGTTGGCGCCGGTCACGGAAGCTCCGGGGCGGTGCGGACCGCGGGCGCGGACGGCGGGGGTTCCCGCTCAGGCCGGCCGGGTAGGGGCGTATTATGTCGGCCGGATGAAGGAGGGTCAATCAGCCAGTCCGCGGGCGGGGTCTGTGGGCCGATAAGAAAATCGGAAGAAGTCGGACGGGCGCAAGGTCCGGTCCGGTCGGTCATTCCGAAAACCGCAGCGCCAGCACCCGATTCGGTCGTTGCCGCCCCCCGGATGGGGGCTTATGATGCCCCCTCCCACGGACGGGCACGCAGGCACGGATGCCACTTTTCGCCCCCCGTCGGCCGCCCCGGGCATGTCCGCCCCGCCCCCCGACCTCCGCGACCACCTGGCCCTCGCCCTGGTCCCCGGCCTCGGCCCGAAGCTGACCCGGGCCGCGCTCGCCCACTTCGGCTCCCCGGCCGCCGTCCTGGCCGCGTCCGCCGCCCGCCTGGAGGCCGTGCCGCAGATCGGGGCGACGCTCGCCGGCCGGTTCGCCGCCGCCTTCCGCACGGTGAACGTGGACGCCGAGCTGGCCCAGATCGAGCGGCACGGCGTCCGGCTCGTCCCGTTCGGCTCGCCCGACTACCCGGCCCGGCTGGCCACCATCCCCGACCCGCCGTCGCTGCTGTACCTGAAGGGCGACCTCGCCCCGGCGGACGACCGGGCGGTGGCGATCGTCGGCAGCCGGGCGTGTACCAGTTACGGCAAGCGGGTGACGGAGAAGCTGGCCGCCGGGCTGGTCGCGGCCGGGTGGATGGTGGTGTCCGGGTTGGCCCGCGGCATCGACGGGGTGGCCCACCGGGCGGCCCTGGACGCCGGCGGTCGCACCCTCGCCGTGCTGGCCGGCGGGCTGGGCAAGATCTACCCGCCGGAACACGCCGACCTGGCCGCCCGGGTGGCAGGGCAAGGGGCGCTGCTGACCGAGACGCCGATGACCGTGGACCCGCAGCCGGGGATGTTCCCGGCCCGCAACCGGATCGTCAGTGGGCTGTGCCGGGGGGTGGTGATTGTCGAGGCGAACCTCAAGAGCGGGGCGCTCATCACCGCCAGCCACGCGGCGGAGCAGGGGCGGGAGGTGTTCGTCATTCCCGGGAACGTGGACAGCCCGGCCAGCGCCGGCTGCCTGGACCTGATCCGCAAGGGCGGCCGGCTGGTGCGGTCGGTGGACGACGTGCTCGAAGACCTGCAAGGGCTGTCGACCCCGGCTACGAAGCCGGCGGCGCCGCCGACCCTGTTCGACGCCGCCCCGCCCCCGCCGCCCGAGCCGGCCGGCCCGCCGCCGGGGCTGGACCCGGCCCAGCAGCGGGTGTGGGACATGCTGACCGAGCCGCGGCACGCGGACGAGCTGGCCCGGGAGCTGGGCGTCGGGGCGGCCGAGCTGGCGGTCACGCTGACCAAGCTGGAGATGAAGCGGGCGGTGAGACGGCTGCCCGGCAACCGGTGGGAGCGGCGGGGCTAAAAGTCGGCAGCCCCGAGGCGAATTACTCGAGTGTGACCCACCGCACCGGCTTATCAAACGATGGCCGGAGATGAATCGGGTACACTGCTGGCCCGTTTGACGGGCCGGGAGGCAGGCCATGTTCGACTGGCTGGCCAAGGAACTCGGCAGCCGGGGGGTGGGGGTCGCCCTCGGGCTGGTCGCCGGCGGGCTGATCACCTGGGTGGTCGGCCACTGGCGGCGGTACCGGCAGCGGCAGAGCATCCTGCGCGGGGACGCCCGGGACACGGTCGTCATCCACCACCACCTGGTCGAGCCGCCCCCGGCGTCCGACCCGTCGGCGACCGGCGTCCTCCGCATCCGGTCGGTCGGCCAGGCGGAGCTGAACCGGGTGGTGCCGAACGGCCACCTGGCCGCCGTGCTGCTCAAGCGGGCGTTCGCCGTCAGCTCGCACGACACCCTCATCTCGATGGCCGGGGCCGAGGGGTCGTACCTGCTGGAGACGCTCACCAACTTCGTCTGCGACCGGGTGGCGAACGGGCCGTTCGACCACGACCTGTACGTGATGGCCGCCTGCTGCGAGCCGGCCGAGTTGGCCGAACACCAGCCGATCACCATCATCCTGATCGCGGCGGCCGACCTGGCCCGGTTCGAGAGCTGGCCGGCCTGCCGGGAGGTGCGGGTCGAGCACGGGTCGGACGGCAGCCGGGTGCTGACCCTGCGGGAGATGGCCACCCGGTTCCAGGCCGAGCAGGCGGAGATCGTCCGCCGCCGCAAGGCCGGGGAGCGGACCCGGTGGGTGGAGACGATGTACATCCTCGACCTGGCGCTGGACAAGCGGACCGCCGCGGTCCCGGTCAAGTCGATCCCGTGGGGCCGGTACGAGGCCATCCTGAAGGGGCTGAACCTGGAGTGAGGCGGCGCGAACCCATGCTGACGACCGAGCTGATCGAGCACGTCCTGGCGACCGTCCCGGGCAAGACGGTCGGGCTGCTCGGCGACCTGTTCCTGGACCGCTACCTGGACGTCGACGCGGCCCTGAACGAGCCGTCGGTCGAGACCGGGCTGACGGCGTACCAGGTGACGCGGGTCCGCAGCTACCCCGGGGCGCTCGGCACGGTGCTGAACAACCTGGCCGCCCTCGGCGTCGGCCGGATCGTGCCGGTGAGCGTGGTCGGGGTGGACGGCGAGGGGTTCGAACTGCGGCAGGCGCTGGAGCGGACGCCGGGGGTGGTGCTCGACCACCTGATCGCCGCCCCGGACCGGCGGACGCCGACGTACACCAAGCCGATGCTGACGGACGGCGGCCAGACCCGCGAGCTGAACCGGCTAGACATCAAGAACCGCCGGCCGCTCGGCCCGGCACTGGAAGGGGCGGTCATCGAGCGACTGGACGCGGTGTGGCCGTCACTCGACGCGCTGTTGGTGCTGGACCAGGTGAGCGAGGAAGACTGCGGCGTAGTCACACGGGTTGTCCGCGACCGGTTGGCGCGGGTCGCCGCTGCCGATCCCGGGAAGTTCGTCCTCGCCGACAGCCGGGAGCGGGTGCACGAGTTCCGAAACGTCTGCGTGAAGCCGAACGAGGCGGAGAGCCGGGGAAGCAGTTCGACGGGCGCCGTCGCCGTCTTCCTCACCCGGGGGGCGGCCGGCATCACGCTGACCCGGCCCGACCGGGCGGCCGGGCAGACGATCCCCGCTTACCCCGTCGCCGGCCCGATCGACGTGTGCGGGGCCGGGGACAGTTGCTCGGCCGGGATCGCGTGTGCGATGGTGTCCGGGGCGAGCTACGAGCAGGCGGCGGCGTTCGGCAACCTGATCGCGTCGATCACGGTGCAGCAGATCGGCACCACCGGCACCGCCAGCCCGGAGCAGGTCCGCCGTCGCTGGCGGGACGTGACGGAGCTCTGGTGATGTCCGGGCGAGCCGGGGGCGTCAGCCCCCGGGTTGGAGCCGTCACCCGGGGGCTGACGCCCCCGGCTCGCCCGGACATCACCAGGGCATCGGGACGGCTCACACCTCGACCGGCAACCCGCCCCGCGGCTTGGGCATCGGCACCGGCGGCGGGGTGACGACGTACTGGAGGGCGGCGTCGGCCTTCGCCCGCACCTCCTCGTCCGAGTCGGTCAGCACCTCCCGCAGCACCACCGCCACCACCACGTCGGTCGGGGCGATCTCCCCGAGCAGCGAGGCGCACCGGCCCCGCAGTTCGGCCGCCGGCGACCGCACCCCGCCCAGCAGGGCCGGCACCGCGGCCGTGCCCAGCCGTTTGAGGGCGACGGCCACCACCGCCCGGGTGCGGGCCTCCGGCTCGGTCAGCAGGGCGACCAGCCCGGCCGCCGCGGCCGGCCCGGCCGCCGGCCCCAGCCGGCCGATCGCCCCGGCGCAGTCCCGGCGGACGCTCACGTCCGGGTCGTCCAGCCCGGCGATCAGCCCGCCCAGCCCGGTGCCGGCCGCCGCCCCCAGGTCGCCGAGCGCCCGGGCGGCCCGCCGCCGCACCCGGGCGGCCGGGTCGGCGAGGGCGGACAGCAGTCCGCCCACCCGCTCGGCCGGCGGCACCGGCAGGTCGGCCAGGGCGACCACGGCCAGCTCCCGGACGGTCGGGTTCGGGTGCCGGAGGGCTTCCACCAGCACCTTGAACGCGATCGGCGTCTGGGCCTCGTTCAGCCCGTGCATCAGCACGGTGAACACCAGCTTGTGCATCAGTTGGGGCGACAACTGTTCCATCGCGGACATACCGCTCGGGTGCGAATGGATGGAGGTCCGATCGGCGGCGAGGGGTGAACCGACCATGCCGAACTGTAGCCCGTCGATTCGGGCCGGGCGGGCGGTTTCTGCCGGATTTGCCGCTCGCGCCGTGGGTGAGGGCACAGAACGTTAGCTTTTCGGTCTCGGCCACGCGCCGGTTCTGGTGACGGCGAACCGTCTGTAGCCGGCCGGCAACGGGGTGTGGCCGGGGCGGAATGTTCGCCCCCCCTCGCCGGGGCGTTTCGCTGGCGGACGGCCGGACGGGAGCTAAAATGGCACGACCGCCCACCCGTTCCGGAGCCTCGCCCGTGTCCGAGCCGGTCCCGTGCCCGAGCTGTGGGGCGCTGCTGCGGCTGCCGCCCGGGGCGACCACCGTCCGCTGCCCGGACTGCCAGGCGGTGCTGGAGGTCGAGCCGGAGGAGTCGGCCGGCCCGCCGGTCGCCGCCCCGGTCCCGCCGCCCCGGCCGGCCATCCCGCTGCCGTTCGGCCGGCCGGCCCCGGCCGCCCCGGTGGCCGCCCGCCCGGCCCCGCCGAAGGCCGCCCTCCCGGCCGTCGCCCCGGTCCGGGCGAAGCTGGCGGCGGACGACCCGTACACCCCGGCCGGCCCGCGGGACGAGGCGTCCGTCGACGCCGACCGCAGGCGGTCGGTGCGGGCACAGCTCGCGGAACTGGAGGAGAAGGAGGCCCGGCAGCGGGAGCGGTACGACGAGCTGGCCGGCCGGTGCCGGCTCGGCCGGCTCGGGGTCAGCCTGCTGGCCGCCGGGTGCGTCTGCTCGGCCCTGGCCGCGGTCGCCTACTTCGTGTTCGTCATCACCACCCTGACGGCCACCCCGTTCGCGCCGGTGCTGTGGGCGGCCGGCGGGTTCCTGGTGCTCAACTGGGGGCTGTCGGTGGCCGGGTTCGGCACCTGCTGCGGCGGCCCCCGGCAGGGGCAGGGGCTGGCCATCGCCGGGGTCGGGGTGACGGCCCTGCACCTCGGGCTGACGGTCATCACCGCCGTCGTCCTGCTCGCCCTGGTCAGCCTGGAGAACATCGGGTACGGGGGCGAGGTGAAGTCTTACGTGCTCGAAAACCTGCTGCTCAGCAACACGTTCAACAACACGTCGGTGCTGGTGGACGTGCCGCTCGTCCTGCTGGCCGGGATGCTGGACCGGCCGTTCGTCCTGGTCGTCCCGTTCCTGGGCGGGGCGTTCGAGTTCGCCAAGCTGTCCCTGCTCGGGGTGCTGGGCAACCGGTACGCGGCCGAGGCCAAGGCGCCGGACCTGGCCCACCAGTCGATGCGGTTCGTGTTCCGGGTGTTCACCGCCATCCTGTTGGCGGCGGTGCTGAAGGTGGTGATCTACGCCGGGGTGCGGTTCTCCGGCGGCGACCCGCTGATCCAGAACCTGTTCGCCATCCCGGTGCTGATGGCCACCAACGGGTACTACATGTGGTGGGCGTTCGCCCACATGGCCCAGTACCAGACGCTGTCGGACGTGGCGGCGGTGACGACGGCCGACCGGTTCGTGGACACCCGGGACCGGCTGGACGCGGTGTGAAAGGCGTGAGCCGCGACCGCAGGTCGCGGGTGACGACTCCAACCCGCTCCGACGACCCGAAGGCGCTGGGATCGGGGTGCAGTCATCACCCGCGACCTGCGGTCGCGGCTCACGCCTTACCTTTGCTTCTCGTTCACGATCTCGCCGAGCGGCACGCCCCCGGTCGGCGGGTTGTTCGTCTGGCCGAGCAGCAGCCCGTACTCCCGGACGTAGATGACCACCCGCTCGCTCGGGGAGTTGGTGCCGTTCCGCAGGTCGAGCATCAGGGCCAGCCAGGCGGCTACGGTCCGCTCCCCGGCCGGCAACGTGAGGCCGGGGTCGGTGTACAGCGCGGACGTCACCTCCAGGTCGGACCCGGCCCCCTTCATTAACCCCGTCACCAGATCCCGCAGGGGCTTCTCCTTCTGCTCCGGCAGCTTCACCGTCTTGGCCAGCAGTTCGGCCAACTTGACCCGGACGTCGTGCGATGGCCCGCTCGCGGGGGCAGGTGCGGTCAGGCGCGGGAGGTGAGTGAGCTGGGTGAGCGTCAGCGCCCCGGCCGGCGCCAGGTCGGTTTTCGTCATCAGCAGGCCGTAGTCCCGGACGTACAGGTCGTAGGTGCCGACATACTCCTTGCCGGGCGGGAGCACGGCCTGCCGGAGGGTTCGGTTGAAGTCGTCCAGGATCAGTTGGAACCACCCGGCGGCGGTCCGCTTGCCGGTCAGTGGGCCGACCGTCGGCGGCGCTTTGAGCTCCTTGGCGGACGCCCACTCCGGGTAGCGAATGGTCAGGTCGGTCAGCCCGGCCGACTTTTGGAACGCGGCCAGCGCCTCGTCGAGCGGCAACTTCTTCTGGTCGAGTGTGACCTCCTTGTCGAGCAGGCCGCGGAGTTTGTCGGCCGGGGAGCCGGCCGGCGAGGGCGGGGAGACGGCCGTCCCGTTGAACCGCTCGACGAACGAATCGGTCCCGAGCGCCGGCCGGTGGAGCGGCTCGGTAAGTGTTTTGGATTTGTCGAACCAGACGACGGCGGTGCCCGGGGCCACCCCCTGGGCGGCCTTCAGCTCGGCCTCGGCGGCGGCGAGGTCGGCCTTGGCCGCCAACAGCGTCTGCTCGGCCCCGGCGACCTCCTCGGTGGACACGACCTTCTGCTGCTGAAGCTTCTTCAGCCGGTTGAACCCGGAGGTGGCGGTCGCAACCTTGGCCTTCGCCTGGGCCACCCGGGCGGACGCCGCCGCCACCCGCTGGGCGACCAGCAACTTCGCCTGGGCCAGTTCCGCCTCGGCCACCCGCACCTTGGCCTCGGCCAGCTTCACGTCCGGGTGGTTGGCCAGCGCCGCCGTCACCGCCGCGTCCGCCCCGTCGGCCCCGGGGTACTTGAACACCACCACCTCACCGCGGGTCGGTTCGGACGGCTTGTCGAACGCCATCGGCGGCTCCTGGGCCGCCAGCCCGGACGCCAGGGCCAGCCCGGCCAGCCCGCTACAAACCTTGATCCGCACCACGGGTCGTCTCCTTGCGGTCGCGTTTGAGGGCGATTAAGAGCCACGAGTCGTCGGCCGACACCGACCGGTCGGCCGGGCCGGCGTGCATCAGGAACAGCTTGTAACAGCGGGCTGCCTGGCCCGGGTCGGTGGGCAGGTACTTGTCCCCGGCCAGCCGGTACAGCCGGGCGGATTCGGCCCGGTCGGCGGCCCGCTCGGCGTCCAGCTCCACCCGGTCGGCCGACACGTACTCGCCGGGGGGCGGGGCCGGCGGCGGAGGGGTTGACGGGGTGGGGGCCGGGACGGTCACGTACTCGGTGCGGACGACCGGTTCCGGCGTCGGCTTGGCGAACCATCCGGCCAGCCCGCCCACAACGAACACGCCGACGGTGCCGGCCATCCGCACCGCCCGTCGGACCCGCGCCCGGCGGACCACCACCCGGCTCGTCTGTCGGACGATCTCCGCCCGCCGGTCGCTGTCGCCAGGCCGCGGGGCGAGCAGGTCGGCCAGGTCGTCGGCCGGGTCCATCGGTCAGCCCTCCGTCCGGAACGCCTCGCGGAACGCCTGCCTGGCCCGCGTCAGCGTCGACTCGACCGCCTTCTCCGTTTCGCCCCACGCGGCGGCGATGGCGGCCACACTCAGCCCGTCCAGGTACTTGGCCCGCAGCACCCGCTCGTACTTCTCCGGCAACGCCGCCAGGGCCACGGCGACCCGCTCCGCCTGGTCGTCCGGCGGGGGGGCGGCCGCTGCCGGCTCGCCGAGCGGCTTGAACCGGCGGGCCGCCCGCTGCCGGGACCGCAGGCGGTTCCGCACCACGTTCGCCGCGATCCCGCACACCCACCCGGCGAACGTCGCCTTCCCCGGGTCGAACCGCCCCAAGCTCCGGGCGGCGGTCAGCCAGGCGTCCTGGAGGACGTCGTCCGCCAGATCGGCCGCCCCGCCGCACCGCCACCGGACGTACCCGGCGACGGCGGCGTAGTTCGCCTCCACCCACCGCCCCCAGACGGCGGCGTCCCCGGCCAGGACGGCGTCCCGGACGGCCCGCTCGTGCCAGCAGTCGGCGGCCTGGTCCATCCCGACCCTCGCGGTTCACCCGGGTATTGTCCGCACCCGGGGGAAATCCTTCGAGAAGGGGGTAGGGGCTAGGGGCTAGGGGATAGACAAAGGCA
Organism: Gemmataceae bacterium; assembly: GCA_046350115.1. Taxonomy (GTDB): domain Bacteria; phylum Planctomycetota; class Planctomycetia; order Gemmatales; family Gemmataceae; genus JAXMAZ01. The sequence continues at coordinate 201,501 of JAXMAZ010000007.1, read as the reverse complement.
GGAAGGATCAGGGGCGAGGTCGCGGTCGCGGATCGGTTCTATCCCCTACCCCCTATCCCCTATCCCCTACCGGTCAATAAACTGCCAGGCGCCCCCACGGCCGGAGGTGAGGATGGCGGACCCGCAATCGCAGCCGGCCCGGTCGGTCCTGTTCGTCTGCACCGGGAACACCTGCCGCAGCCCGCTGGCCGAGGCGGTGTGCAAACGGCTGCTGGCCGACCGGCTCGGGTGTACCCCCGGGGAGCTGCCGGCCCGCGGGTGGGAGGTGCGGTCGGCCGGGGTCGCCGCCTGGCCGGGGGACGCGGCCACCCCGGCGGCGGTCGAGGTGGCCCGGGAGCTGGGGGCCGACCTGGACCGGCACCGCAGCCAGCGGGTCAACCCGGAGCTGCTGGACCGGGCGACGGCGGTGGTGGCCATGACCCGGATGCACGCCGACGCCCTGGCGATGCAGTACCCCGGGGTCGGGCCGCGGCCGGTCCTGCTGTGCGGCCCGGACGACGACCTGGACGACCCGATCGGCGGCGACCTGGCCCTGTACCGGGCGTGCGCGGCCGTGATCCGGGGGCACCTGGAACGACATCTGACGGAGTGGCTGGGCCAATGAAGGTAGCGATCGGGAACGACCACCGGGGGGTGGCGGCCAAGCAGCGGATCACCGCCGTGCTGACCGGGCTGGGGCACCAGGTCGAGGACATGGGCGCGACCAGCGCGGCCAGCGTCGACTACCCGGACTACGCCCTGCCGGTGGCCGAGGCGGTGGCCGCCGGGGCGGCCGACCGGGGCATCCTGATCTGCGCCACCGGCCACGGCATGTGCATCACGGCGAACAAGGTGAAGGGGGTCCGGGCGGTCAACTGCCGGGATCTGGTGGACGCCGAGATGAGCCGGCTGCACAACGACGCGAACGTCCTGTGCCTGTCGGCCGACCTGCTCGGCGAGGAGGCGATCGAGCGGATGGTCCGGGTGTGGCTGGACACCAAGTTCGAGGGCAGCCGCCACGCCCGCCGGCTGGAGAAGATCGCCAGGTACGAGGCCGACCACGAGAAGTAGCCGAAGCCGTAGGGTGCGTGGAGCGAGGCTTTGGGAGCGGAACGCACCGGCCCGGCAACGACGGTAGCACAGGGGTGAAGTCGCCGTGGTGCGTTGCGCAAAGCCTCCACGCACCCTACGACCGACCCAACAACTCCGCCGCTCCTTCACCGTGCAGCATGGCGGCCAGTTCCTGGCCGACGGCGAGCGGCGTCTCAGCCGGACCGCGGTGGGTAGCCACGATCCGCCGACCGCCGTCCGCCGTCAGCACCGCCCCTCGCAGCGTCAACACCCCGTCGGCGACCTGTGAACTCGCCCCGACCGGCACCAGGCAGCCGCCGCCCAGCGCCCACAACATCGCCCGCTCGGCCGTCACCCGCGCCCACGTCCCCGGGTCGGTGATCGCTTCCGCGAGCTGTCGGCTCGGGCGGTCGTCGGTCCGACACTCCAGCCCGATCGCCGCCTGGCCGACCGCCGGCAGCATCCAGTCCGGGTCGAGCACCTCCGTGATCCGGTGCCCCTGGCCCAGCCGCACCAGCCCGGCTTCGGCCAGGATGATCGCGTCGAGATCCTGCTCCTCCAGCTTCCGCAGCCGGGTGTCCACGTTCCCCCGTAGGTCTACCAGCCGCAGGTCCGGCCGGCGGTTGAGCAACTGCGCCCGCCGGCGGAGGCTGCTGGTGCCGACCACCGCCCCCCGCGGCAGGTCGTCGAACCGGCGGTGCTTGACCGAGATGAAAGCGTCCCCGGTCGGCCCGCGGGGCGGGGTGCCGGCGAGCTGGGTGCCGGCGGTCGGCTCGGTCGGCAGGTCTTTCAGGCTGTGGACCGCGACGTCCGCCCGGCCGTCGAGCACCGCCTGCTGGATCGCCTTGGTGAACACCCCGAACCCGCCCATGTCCCGCAGGGCGGTCGCCTGGTCGCGGTCCCCGTGGGTGTCGATTAGGGCCAGCTCGACCGGCCGCGGGTCGGCCAGCGGGGCGAGCAGGGCGGCGACGTGCCGGGCCTGCCAGAGGGCCAGGGGGCTGCCGCGGGTGCCAAGCTTGAGAGGAGGCGTAATGCAAGGCAAAAGGAAAAAGTAAAAAGGCAAAAGTAGAAACCCTGTGTGGTTCTACTTTTGCCTTTTTTCTTTTCCTTTTGCCTTGGCTCCGCTTCCTTTTGCCTTGGATCAGCTTACCAGTCACCGCCGCCGCCGCCGAAGTCCCCACCGCCGCCGAAATCCCCGCCCCCACCGAAGTCACCGCCGCCATAGTCCCCACCCCCGGCGTCGCCGCCGAAGTCGCCGCCCCGTAGTCGCCGCCGGCGTCCCCGGCGTCGTCCCCAGTCGCCGCCGCCGCCCTCGGACCCGCGGTCGTAATCCCCTTCGCCGGTGTCGGCCGCCCCGCCGCCGTACCCGCCGCCGGCGTCCGCGGCCGACGCGCTGGAGTGATCGCGGAAGAAGCTGTCGTACATCCACATGCCGGCCGCGGCCCCGAACAGCCCGCCGAGCATGCTGCTCATGAACCCGCCGCCCCCGCCGCCGGGGCCGTACCCGCCGCCCGGCCCGTACCCGCCGCCCCCGCCGCCGGTGAACGCCCGGACCAGGCCGATCACCAGCCACACCCCGAGCAGGACGCACAGCCCCAGGCAGATGTAGCTCCCCACGTTGGACCCTCCGCCGGCGTTCGCTTTGTGCCCGACGGCCTGCCGGCCGTTGCCCGCCCCGGCCGGCGGGGCGGACGTGTCCTTGAGCTGGTCGGTGACGAACCCGGTCAGCGCGACCAGGGCGTCGTCGTGGGCCTGCTTGGCCGCGGCCGGCTCCTTGCCCCGGCCAGCCCGGAACCCGTCCAACAGGATCTTCGCCGCCTGGTCGTCGTCCTTGTTGGTGAACCCCCGGTACAGGTCGGTCGCCTTGTCCGCGTGGACCCGGGCGAACACGCTCGTCCCCTGGGTGTACACCAGTACGAACACCCCCTTTTCCCGCTCCTTCAGGGCCTCGTCCCGTGCCCAGTCGGACATCACCCGGTTCATCTGCCCGGCGTCCTTGGCCGCGACCGCCTTGTCGTAGTCGGCCTTCAGCGACCCCGGCACGTCCTTCGCCCCTACCGTCACCACCGTCAGGTGGACGGTGCCGCTGAACGAGGTGCCGGCGAACTTGTCCTTCGCCTTCTGGACGCCGTCGGCGGTGAACGCCCCGGCCCGGTCGTCCACCCGCATCACCCCGGCGGCGGCCACGGCCGACGGGGCGCACGCCCCGACGAGCAGTCCGGCTGCCGCCACCGCGAGCCACTTGGTCATCGGAGTCGCCTCCCAGGTACGGTCATCGGGGCAGGGGTCGGCCCTCACCCCGGGTTGCTGTATTGTAGGCCCGAACCCAGCCCGGTGGGGCCGGAACCGGGGAACCGGTCTGCCCATCCGGGCCGCCCCGGGTATTATGCCGGAGCGGCGAGCCGGGCGCCAGCCGGCGTCCGGTGAGCGGGTGGGCAAACGGTATTCGTCGGCCGGGCGGAGGTCTTACACGTGGCCAGGTTGCGGGCGACCACGATTCTCGCCGTCCGGACGGCGGCCGGGGCGGCCATCGGCGGGGACGGACAGGTGACGCTCGGCCAGGTGGTCATGAAGGCGGACGCCCGCAAAATCCGCCGACTGTACGACGGCAAGGTGCTGGCCGGGTTCGCCGGGGCGGCGGCCGATGCGTTCGCCCTCCTGGAGCGGTTCGAGGCCAAGCTGCGGGACCACCAGGGGTCGGTCCCCCGGGCGGCGACCGAACTGGCCAAGGAGTGGCGGACGGACCGGGTGTTGCGGCGGCTGGAGGCGATGCTAGTGGTGCTGGACAAGGAACACCTGCTGCTCGTCAGCGGCACCGGGGACGTGATCGCCCCGACGGACAACGTGCTGGCGATCGGGTCCGGCGGTCCGTACGCGTTGTCGGCCGCCCGGGCGCTGATGGCCCACACCCCGATGAAGCCGGCCGAGGTGGTCCGGGCCGGGCTGGAGATCGCCGGCGACCTGTGCGTGTACACCAACCGGAACATCGAAGTGGTGGAGCTGCCGGCCGTGTGATTTGTAGGGCGGGTCGTGGAGGCTTTGCGACGACGACCCGCCGGCCTGGACAACGAGCGATGGCCGGTTTCGGCGGGGCGGCGCCCGCCAAGCCCGGCGTGACCCGCCCGACGGAACCACCGCACCTGTCGTGGAGCGAGCTGAGTGGCCGACCTCACCCCCCGGCAGACGGTCGCCGAGCTGGACCGGTACATCGTCGGCCAGACGGCCGCCAAGAAGGCGGTCGCCGTCGCCATCCGCAACCGCTGGCGGCGGCAGCAGCTCCCGCCCGATCTGCGGAAAGACGTCACCCCCAAGAACATCATCCTGATCGGCCCGACCGGGGTCGGCAAAACCGAGATCGCCCGCCGGCTGGCCCAGCTCGTCGGGGCGCCGTTCGTCAAAGTCGAGGCGACCAAGTTCACCGAGGTCGGGTACGTCGGCCGGGACGTGGAGAGCATCGTCCGCGACCTGACCGACGCCGCGGTGGGGATGGTCAAGCAGCGGCTCAAGGAGCAGGTCCGGGAGAAGGCGGCCGAGAAGGTGGCCGAGCTGCTCGACCTGCTGGTGCCGCCGGTCAAGACCACCCCGTGGCAGCCGGAAGCCGAACAGGAGGAGCAGGAGCAGCGGCAGCGGGTCCGCGAGCGGAAGCGGGCCAAGCTGGACGCCGGCGAGCTGGAGGACGTGGTGGTCGAGCTGGCCGTCGAGGCCAAGACCTCGCCGGTGCAGATCTTCTCCAACCTCGGGCTGGAGAACATGGACGTGGACCTCCAGGGCATGTTCGACAAGATGATGCCCAAGACCGCCCAGCCCCGGCAGGTGCCGGTGAAGGAGGCCCGCAGAATCCTACTGGAGGCCGAGACCGAGGCGCTGATCGACCGGGCGGCGGTGTCCGAGCAGGCGGTCGAGCTGGTCGAGAACCAGGGGATCGTCTTCCTGGACGAGATCGACAAGGTGTGCGGGCCGACCCCGACCGGCGGGCCGGACGTCAGCCGCCAGGGGGTGCAGCGGGACTTGCTGCCGGTGGTCGAAGGGACGACGGTCAACACCCGGCACGGGCCGGTCAAGACGGACCACATCCTGTTCATCGCCGCCGGGGCGTTCCACGTCTCCAAGCCGGCCGACCTGATGCCCGAGCTGCAGGGCCGCTTCCCCATCCGGGTGGAGCTGACCGACCTGACCCGGGACGACTTCCTCCGCATCCTGACCGAGCCGAAGCACGCCCTGACCAAGCAGTACGCCGAGCTGCTGCGGACCGAGGGGGTGGAGCTGACGTTCACCCCGGACGGGGTGGAGGCGGTCGCGGATCTCGCGTTCGAGCTGAACCGGACGGCCCAGAACATCGGCGCCCGCCGGCTGCACACCATCCTGGAGCGGGTGGTCGAGGACGTCAGCTTCGACGGCCCGGACCTGGCGGACAAGCGGGTGTCGGTGGACGCGGCGCTGGTGCGGGAGAAGATCGGGGCGATCGCCCGGTCCGAGGACTTGAGCAAGTACATCCTGTAAGCAGAAAGCCCACGGACGTTCGTCCGTGGGCTTTGCGACTTCCCAACCCTCAACACCTAGAGCAGCCATCAGGCGGGTGTCGCGGTAGGGTTCGGGCGGGTGTACCCTGGGCGTGAACTCAGGCGGGCCGGCCGTGAGGGGGTATTCGGCGGGCCGGCGGGGGCGGGTACTCGCCGCCGGCGAGGGCGTTCGCGGTCCGCGAGGCGTGGGCCCGACCCCGGCCGCCTTCTCGACCCCCAAGGGGCTGCTGCGGAAGGCCGCCGAGCGGACCGTCGAGGGGCTGCGGGCGGCGATCGGCGAGCGACTCGACCCGTTCCCCCGGGGCGAGTGCCGGAACTGCCGTCGGCACTGCGGGTATGCCGCGGCACCCGCCTGAAGTCTGCGCTAGATTTCAAGCACGGCGTGCGTGCCGCGCCCCGGCGACGCCGCTTCCGCATCGGGAAATAGTCCTACAGCCGCGGTTGCTACGCCCGCCCACGCCAGGTCTTCCGGCGTGGGCGGGCGATGCCCGGATGCCCAACAACCGAACAGGTGACGGGCAGGGCGGACGAGCTGGTCGTGGGCGACTGAGCTGTGTGAACCGCACCGGCCCCGCCCGGTGGACGCGGCGATGTCGTGTGTCAGGTGGCGGCCCACGACCGGATCCGGGCGTCGGGACGGCTCCGCCGCGTCCCTCCCGACGACACTCGCTCAGCCTTGCCGCTTCACCATCTCGGCGATCCAAATCGGGGCGAACGGCGAGGTGCAGCCCTTCGAGCAGGGGTAGTCCTGGAAGACCCCCAGCCTCTCACCGATGGCGACGGCCCGCTTGCGGAGCTTCGGGTTGTGGATGCCGATCTCCGCGAGGGTGCCGTTCATCGTCCACTGCACGACCGGGTCGGCGTCCCCCATCTCGGCCTCGACCCGGTCCAGCAGGGCCGGCAGGTCCAGCCCCTCCGGACTCGTTCTCACCCGCCCGGCGGTGAGGCCCCACCCCGCGCGGGCCGCCCAGCGGTCGCCGTCGGCCATCCACTTCTCCCGGAGGGCGTCCTTGTCGGCGTGCGGCTTGATGACGTAGGAGTGGAGCCAGTCCGCCACGTGGGCGAAGCTGACCGACCGCACCAGCCGGTCCACGTCGTCCGCCGACAGCGCCTTCGGGTTCATCAGGAGGACGGCCAGGAGCTGGGCGTCGGCGTTCCCGGTCGCCCACAGGGGCATGGCCAGCCCCGGGGTGGACGGGAGTGCCTTCGCCAGCGCCCGGATGTCGCCGTGCTTGACGCCGAACTGGTTGCCGCCGGCACCCCACTTGGCGTTGTGCTTGCGCGTCGCCTCGTTGCCCATCGACTCGAGCCGCTTGAGAACTTGCTCCAGAGTCGGGGCCTTGGCCGCGGGGACTGGCCCGGCGCGCTTCGTCGGCGTCTTGGCTGCGGCCTTCTTCGCCATCGCCTGCCTCCCTACGGCCGGGCCGCCTCGCTTGTGGGCGCAGGACCGGCAGCGGCACTTCGTCTCGGCGAACTTCCCGCCCGAAACCTCGACCGATTGTTCCTGGCCCGGAACATGTCCCCTTCATGTTCGCAGGTCGGACACCAGCGGTCGGCGCGCTCGGGCGGTGTCATCCGGCAGGCGCCGCGTCCATCGGTGCCAGCCACCCGGGGATATCGGCGGGCTGGGTAGCGGGGCTTGAGCGCCGGGCGGAGGGACGCCCCGCCCCGATGCGGCGTGCGTGGCACACCGAACCGGCCAGAAGGGAGTGAGCGGACCGGCACCCCCGACCAGTCTCGCAAGCAGCATGATCGGTCCCGTCCGGGGCAAGTTCGAAGGTGCGGACCAGCCCGCCGTCCTGGAGGACGGGGGGTGATGGAGGAAGGACGGCAGCGTCATTTTGAACGGGACCGGCCCCACCACTCGACCACTGCCGGCCGGTTGAGTTGTCCTTGACAACAAAAGTTGTCAATGGTATTGTCTGGTCATGCTCGACATCCAAGTCATCGAAGATCCGGCGGCGGCGGCGGTAGCGTTGGAGCCGACGCGGAGCCGACTCCTTTCCGAGTTGGTCGCACCCGCGTCGGCGGCGACGTTAGCCACGCGGGTCGGCTTGGGCCGGCAGAAGGTCAACTATCACCTCCGCGCGCTGGAGGGGCACGGGCTGGTGCGGCTGGCCCAGGAGCGCAAGTGGGGCGGCCTGACGGAACGGCTGCTCGTGGCGTCGGCCGCGTCCTACGTCGTCTCGCCGAGCGCCTTGGGTCCCGTCGCCGCTGACCCGGCCCGGGACGTCGATCGGCTGTCCGCAAGCTATCTCATCGCCCTGGGGGCGCGGGTCGTCCGCGAGGTGGGCGACCTCGTTCGCCGGGCCGGCGCGGCGGGCAAACGCCTGGCGACCCTGGCCGTGGACACCGAGATCCGCTTCCGCTCGCCGACGGACCGGGCGGCGTTCAGTGCCGAACTCGCCGAGGCCGTCACGAAGCTCGTTGCGAAGTACCACGATGCAACCGCGCCCGGCGGCCGCGCGCATCGCCTGGTGGTCGTGGCTCACCCCCTGCCGCAGACGTCTGACTCAGCCCCCTCTTCTCCTCGGGGAGGGGAAAGACTCCCATAGCGGGTGCAATTGGAACCAGTGTCTTGACCGAACGGAGTTGCATCGGACATGCGCACAATAGCGATCTTCCTGATGACGCTCGTACCGGCTGACGTGTCGGCGCAGCAGAAACCAACGACGGGCTACGCGCCAGTCAACGGAGTCAAAATGTACTACGAGGTCCACGGCAGTGGCGAACCGGTGGTGCTGCTCCACGGCGCGTTCATGACTATCACCAACAACTGGGCCGGGTGGATCGACGAGCTCGCCAAGACGCGGAAGGTGATCGCCGTCGAACTGCAGGGCCACGGGCGCACGGCGGACATCCCACGCGACATCACCGCCGAAAACCTCGCCGACGACGTGGCGGCGCTGCTCGGTCAGCTCGAGATCCCGCGGGCGGACCTCATCGGCTACAGCATGGGCGGCGGCGTGGCGATGCAGTGCGCGATCCGCCATCCGGACAAAGTGAGGAAGGTGGTCGTCATTTCGTCCATGATCCGCCGTGACGGCATGGTCAAGGACGCGATCGATGCGATCCCGAAACTCACGGCGGACGCCTTCAAAGGCTCGCCCGTCGAAGCCGAGTACAAGAGGCTGAGCCCGACGCCGGACGACTTTCCGAAGTTCGTCCGGCGGATCGTCGCCGCGGCTTCGAACGGGCACGACATCGGCGCCGACAAGCTTAAGGCCACCGCGGCGCCGATGTTTTTCATCCACGGCGACGCCGACGGCGTGCGGCTCGAACACGTCGCGGAGATGTTTCGCCTGAAGGGTGGGGAGACCCACGGCGACATGAAGCCGCGGTCCGCATCGCGATTGGCCGTCTTGCCCGACACCACCCACGTCACGCTGATGCAGCGCATGTCCGTCATCGTCCCGATGGTGACGGACTTCCTCGACGCCAAGCCGTAACGCAAACCGAAAGCCAAGGCGCGAAGAGGGCAGTGACGAACATGGGTCCGATTGCGCCTCGGCGCGCAACATTAGCGAACTGACTGTCACCAGCATTGTCGCTTCCAAGGAGTCGTCGTGAGCGTCAAGAAAGAAGCATCCGGCCGCCGGTCCGCCCGGATCGAAATCGAAGTCCCCGGCACGCCGGAGGAGGTCTGGCAGGCCATCGCCACCGGGCCGGGGATCTCGTCGTGGATGGTGCCCGCGGAGTTCGAGGAGAGCGACGGCAAGCCCGTCGCCGTGAAGATGACCTTCGGCCCGGGAATGGACATCCGGTCCCCGGTGACGGCCTGGGACCCGCCGCGGGCGTGGGTTTCCGAGTCCGAAGGCGCTCCCGGCTCGCCGCCCGTCGCGAGCGAATGGAGCGTGGAAGCCCGCGGCGGCGGCGTCTGCGTCGTCCGCTTCGTCCAGAGCCTGTTCGCGAGCACGGACGACTGGGACAACCAGCTCGAGGCCGGCATGGCCGCCTTCCTCGCGTTTTTCCGCGCCCTGCGGATCTACCTCACCCACTTCCGCGGCCAGCGCTCGACGATCATGCAGTTCGTGGTCCCGGTCGAGGGGACCGAGGCGGAGGCCTGGAAGGCGCTGACCACGGCCGTGGGGGTGAACGGCCTGACGGTCGGGCAACGGTGGGCGGCGCCGGCGGGCGTCCCGGCGTTCGGCGGCGTGGCGGAGTACTACACCGAGGCTCCGTACGACGCCCTGTTGCGGCTCGACGAGCCTGGGCCGGGCATCGCCGCCCTCGGCGCCTTCAACTGCGGCGGCCCGAGCATGGTCGCGCTGAACTTCTACCTGTACGGCGACCAGGCGGCCGGAACCGTCGCCCGCGAGGCGCCGCTCTGGGCCGCGTGGTTCCAAGACCGCTTCCCGCGCCGCCGGGCAATATCGCTAGTGGACGATTGCGGCGGGTGTGTAGGGTGCGTGGAGGCTCTGCGGAACGCACCGCGGAGACATCGCCCGGACGGACGTGGTCGCTGCCGGGCCGGTGCGTTGTGCTCCCAAAGCCTCGCTCCACGCACCCTACACACCCGCCGCAATCGTCCACTAGTCCGGGCGGCCGGCCGCGCGGAGGGCCTCGCGGAGGCCACGGAGGGCCAGCTCGCTCCGCGGGCGGATGGCCACCGCGGCGGTGAAGAAGCGGGCCGCCTCGTCGGGCCGTCCGGTGCCCATGAGCGACCGGGCGAGGTCGTAGTTGACCCAGAAGTCGTCCGGATGGACCTGCTGCGCCCGCCGCAACAGGGAGGTCGCCCGCTCCTTCTCCGGCTTGCCGAACCGCCCGAGCGCGAACGCCAGCCGCGACAGGCTCTCCCGGTGCCGGGTCTCGTGGGGGGCCGTCGCGGCCAGTTGCTCGAAGGCGGCGCGTGCGGCCTCCCGGTCCGCGGACTCCACATCGAGTGCGTCGCGCAGCCGGCACCGCCAGGGGTCGGGGTCGGCCGCGCGGGCGACGGCGGCGAGGTGGCGAGCGCCCGGGCGTCCCGAGGGTTCAACACCCGGCGGATGAAGGCCCACTGGTCCAGAGCGTTCACCAGGTCGGCCGCGATCGGCGCCGCGGCGATGCGGACGCCGGCGTCGGCCGGCGGCAGCCCGTCCACCTCGACCCGGTAGTCCCGGAAGGCTGCGGCGTACTCGCGGTCGGCCCGGGCGTAGTCCAGATCCAGGGCCAGGTCGGTGTGGATGGCGACGAGCCGGCGGGCCATGCGGCCGTCCCCCGACCGCGCCTCCGCCCGGTCGCGCTCGCGGGCGGTCGCCGCGACGAGGTCCCGGATCTCGCGGCGCAACTCGGGGCCGGTCTCCGGCCGGGCGAGCAACGCCTCGGCCCGCCGGGCCGCCTGGGTCGCCTCGACCCACGGGGTCAGTTCGCCCTCCGGTCCCGCCCGGGCCCGGCCGAGCAGCAGGGACGCCTCCCGGAGGGCCGCGGTCGCCTCGCGGTCCGCCGCCTCGGCCCGGGCCGCGCGCTGCCACGCCAGCCACAGCCCGCCGCCGCCGCCCACGGCCGCCAGCGCGAGCAGCGACGCGGCCAGGCCGGCCACCAGGCGGCGGCGCTTGCGCTCCCCGGCGGCGCTGGACTCGGCCCGGACCCGGGCCAGCTCGGCCGCCTGCAGCCGCTCCCGCACGCCGGCCAGGTGGCCGCTCAGGGCGGCCGCGACTACGCCCGCGGTCCGCGGCCGGTCCCGCGGGGCCACGGCCAGGCAGGCCTTCGTCAGCGCGACCACCTCGGCCTCGGCGCGCAGGCGTCGAGTCGGGCCGGGCGTCTCGGTCAGGTCCGCCCGCGCGGCTTTGCTGTAGACCTCGTCGCCGCTCGGCGCAACGTAGGGGCAGGCCGGTCAGGATCTCGCACAGGATCGCGCCGAGGCCGAAGACGTCCGCCCGCTCGTCCAGCGTGTCCAGCCGGCCCCGCGCCTGTTCGGGGCCATGTAGGCGGGGGTGCCCAGCACCGAGTCGGTCCGCGACTCGTCGGCCGACGAGCCGGTGCGTAGGGTGCGGACCGGGGTTCCGGCGCGCCTGCCCCCGGAGCGACCGCTCCTCGTCGGCGATACCCCCGGTCGAGTACCTTGGCCAGCCCCCAGTCCATCACGAAGACCTCGCCGAAGCCGCCCACCATGACGTTCGACGGCTTCAGGTCGCGGTGGACCACGCCGCACGCATGGGCGTAGGCCACCGCCTGGCAGACCTGCTCGAAGGCCGGGAGGTGCTGCCCCCGGTCCGCGGCCGGGTCCGCCCGGCCCTCCAGCAGCTCGGCCAGTGTGCGGCCCCGGATCAGCTTCATGGCGATGTACAGCCGCCCGTCGGGGAACCGGCCCAGCTCGTAGACGGGGAGGACGCCCGGGTGCTGGAGTTGGCCGCCGATCTGGGCCTCCTCGACGAACCGGCGGACCACCTCCGGGTTGTCGAGGTGCCGCTCCAGGAGAACCTTGACGGCCACGTCCCGGCCCAGGTCCACGTCCCGCCCCTTGAGCACGACCCCCATGCCCCCGCGGGCGATCTCGCCGTAGAGCTGGTACCGCCCCGCGTCGCCGACCGCGGCGGGCATCTCCTCGGAGGCGGTCCGGGCCGGCCGCTCCTCGCCGGCCGGGGCGTCGCGGAGCAGCACGCGGGGGACCGGTCCCAGTACCTCGCCCAGGGTCGAGAGGACGCCCGACGGGCGAGGCGGGTGCTGGCCGCCGAAGGGGGCCGCCCCGTTGCCGGCCGGCCGGCCGGGCCTGCCGCCGTCCTCATCCGGCCCCCCAGCCCGGCCGGCCCGGAGCCCGTGCCCGAGCAGGCAGCGCGGGCACAGCCCGGCGGGGGCGTTCGCCGGCCGAGCGGCCCCGCAGCGGGGGCAAGCGGTCACGGGATCCATCGTGCCCCCCTCCTCAACCGGCCGGCCCGGCTCGCAGCAGCCGGCGTGCGGACCGGAGTCCCTCCACCGAGTATCAAGGAACGGCGGCCGACTGTTACGGCCGCGTTGAGGTCGTCCGGCCGATCACGTCCCGAGCGCGGTGAACAGATCCCGGATCTCGTCGTCGATTTCGCCCGGATCGGCCAGCGTGGCAGCGATCTCCTGGCGGAGCAGCTCGCCGTACCGACGGCGGAGCCGGTGGGCGGCGACCCGGGCGGCCCCCGCGGTGGTGCCCAGCCGGGCGGCGACCGCCGCGTAAGAAGCCTCCGCGGCGTCCCCTTCGAGTGCGCCGCGGAGGGCCGCGAAGGTCGCCGCCTTACCGGCCTCGTCGTACTCCCGGCCGAGTCGGTCGAGTACCCGCCCGAGCAGGGTCAGCGCCCAGCTCCGGTCGAAGAGGCGGTCCGGTGTCAGGTCGTCGGCCAGCTCGCGGGCGTACTGTCCCTCGGCCCCGGCCGCGTCGATCGGCAGGACGGCCCGCCCGCCCCCGCGCTTCCGGGCGTGCTCCCAGTCGCGGCGGTTGGCCAGGAAGTGGGCGCAGACCGTCCGCAGGAACGAGCGGAACCGCCCCCGGGCGGGGTCGGCTTCCGCCAGTAGGCTCTTCTCCAGGGCGCGGGCGAAGAAGTCCTGGGTTAAGTCCTTGGCCTGCTCCGGGTCGTAGCCGCGGCGGCGGACGTAGGCGTAGAGGGGGTACCAGTAGGCGGTGCAGAGTTCGGCCAGCGACTCCTTGGCCCCGGGCGCGTCCGGGTCGCCGGCCGAGATGATCCGGCTCCACTGGGTCGTCGGGAAGCGGCCCGGCGAGGGGCCGTCGGACCGGGCCTGTGATTCCACGGCCGACCCCCTTCAGGGTTCCGGTTACTCTGTTGAAACCCCTCCCATTCCATGGCGAGCCGGGGGCGTCAGCCCCCGGTGACTGATCAACCCGGGGGCTGACGCCCCCGGCTCGCCAGGGTTTCAACAGAGCAGGTTCCGGGGTGTTTCCCCACCGGTTGGGATTATCCCGAACGGCGTCGGCCGACAGGGGTTTTCGCCGCCACCGGCGGGCACCAGCCCGACGACGACCGCGGGCCGGAAGAAAAAAATCCGACACCTGGTAACGCCAGCCCCGGTTTCGATTGATAGTCGGGTGAGAAGCGGCCCCGCCGATGGCGGCACACACCGCCCGGCGTCCGCCCCGTGAACATCTGGGCCAGGAGATACGCTGATGGTTCGCTACGCTTGGTCCGTCGTGCTGGCCCTGGCCGCACTCTGCGGCGTCGCCGCCGACTGGCCGCAGTGGCAAGGGCCGGATCGGAACGCCGTCTCCAAGGAGAACGGTCTGCTCCAAGAGTGGCCGAAGGACGGCCCGCCGCTCGCCTGGAAGGTGACGGGGCTGGGCGGCGGGGACAGCGCCCCGGCCGTCGTCGGGGGGAAGCTGTTCGGCATGGGCAGCCGGGACGGCGACGAGGTCGTCTGGGCGTTGTCCGAGGCGGACGGCAAGCCGTTGTGGGCCACCACGCTCGGGCCGACCTTCCAGCAGCGGATGCCGCAGTCGAAGGAAGGCCCGGGCTGCACCCCGACGGCGGACGGCGACCGGCTTTTCGTCCTGGGTGTGGGCGGGGATCTGGCCTGCCTCCAGGTGAAGGACGGCACCATCCTCTGGCAACTCAGCCTCAAGAAGGAATTCGGCGGGGTTCCAGGGATGTGGAACTACCGCGAGTCGCCGCTCGTCGACGGCGACAAGGTCGTCTGCACTCCCGGTGGCCCGGACGCGGCCATCGTGGCCCTGGACAAGGCGACCGGAAAAACGATCTGGAAGACCAAGGTGTCCGCCGGCGCGGCGCCACCGGTTGGCGGCCCACCCGGCGGTCCTCCAGGCCGCCCCGGTCGGTTCGGCAATACTGGTGGTGCAGCTTACTCCTCGGCGATTGCGGTCGATTTCGCCGGGCAGCGCCAGTACGTGCAGATGACCGCGAAGGCGCTCGTCAGCGTGGCCGCTGCCGACGGCAAGCTCCTGTGGCGCTACGACAAACCGGCCAACGGAATGGGGATCAACTGCTCCACACCGATCTATCTTGACGGACAGGTGTTCGCCGCCTCGGCCTACAACGCGGGAGGTGGGCTGGTCAAACTGAACGCGAACGGGAAGGGTGAGGTGAACGCTGAGGAAGTGTACTTCACCAGGAAGATGGAAAACCACCACGGCGGTATGATCGTCCACGACGGCTGCCTGTACGGGGACAACGGAGGGAACAGCGGCGGGTTCCTTGTCTGCCTCGACTTCAAGACCGGCAAGGTGCTGTGGGACGCGCGGGAGGCGGATGACAGAGAGAAGCGGGTGGAGAAGGGGTCGATCGCCATGGCCGACGGCCGGCTGTACTACCGCACCGAGAAGGGGGTCGTGCTGCTCATCGAACCGAGCGCCAAGGAGTACGTGGAGCGGGGCCGGTTCGAACAGCCCGACCGCAGCCGGGTTCCGGCGTGGGCGCACCCGGTCATCGCTAACGGCAAACTGTACATCCGCGACCAGGACGTGCTCCTCTGCTACGACATCAAGGCGAAGTAGGCGGCCGCCGGCCGGACCTGGGCCATACGCCGCATCGGCGACGCCGGTTCCGCATCGGGAAGTGATCCCGACCCGGGGCGGCATACAACAACGGCGGGTGTTGATCTGACCGGGCGGCGTCGAGGGGGAATGTCATGTCGGAACCGACGTACAAGTTCGTTGAAGATCTGGCCCGCGAGCTGGTGCCGCCGTCTGAAGGGATCCTCAGCCGGACCCTGTACGCCGACGACCGGCTCAAGGTGGTCGGGTTCGGGTTCGCGGCCGGCGAGGAGCTGTCCGAGCACACCGCCCAGACGCCGGCCGTCATGCACTTCCTCACCGGCCAGGCGGCCATCTCCCTCGGGGACGACCGGCGGGACGTGGCGGCCGGGGCGTGGGTCCACATGCCCGCCCGGCTGCCACACAGCATCCGAGCCGTCACCCCGGTCGCCATGCTCCTCCTGCTCCTCAAATAGCAGCCCGCACCGGCCGCCCTGGCCTCGCCGGCGCACGCCGTTCGGGTTGACGCCGGTCGCCGATCCGGGCTATACCCCGATGTCGCTCACGGAAGAGCCTCGTCGGAGCCGCCATGACCCCCCCGGTCGCGCTCGCCCTCGAACAGGTCCGCGTCCGGTACGGGGCCACCGTCGCGGTGGACGGGGTGTCGTTGGCGGTCAACCGCGGCGAGGTGGTCGGGCTGCTCGGGCCGAACGGGTCGGGCAAGTCGTCCACCCTGGCCGCTGCCGCCGGGGTGCTCGACCCGGCCGCCGGCACGATCACGGTGGACGGGGTGCGACGGGACCGCGACCCTCGCGGGTTCGCCGCCCGGGTCGGGCTGGTGCCGCAGGAGCCGGCCCTGTACGACGAGCTGACCGCCGAGGCCAACCTGCGGTTCTTCGCCCGGCTGCACGGGCTGACCGGGTGCGGGCTGAACGTGCGGGTGGAGAAGGTCCTCGCCTTCGCCAAGCTGGCCGACCGCCGGGACGACCGGGTCGGCACCTTCTCCGGCGGGCTGAAGCAGCGGCTCAACCTGGCCGTCGCCCTACTCCACGACCCGGTGGTGCTGCTGCTGGACGAGCCGACCGCCGCCCTCGACCCGGCCAGCCGGGACGCCCTGTTCGCCGAACTGCACGAGCTGCGGGACCGCGGCCACGCCATCCTGCTCACGACGCACCACCTGGACGAAGCCGAGAACGGGTGCGACCGGGTGGCGGTGCTGGACCGCGGCCGGCTGGTGGCGTGCGGCAAGCCGGCCGAACTGCTGCGGTCCCGGCCCGGCGGGCGGGCGGTGCTGTACGCCCAGCTCCGCGAGTTCCTGCCGCGGTTCTTCGTCAAAGGCCTGAAGCGGCGGGTCGGCCGCGGGGTGGAGGTGGAAGTCACCGGCCGGCGGCTGCGGCTGGCGGCGGACACCCAGGAGCAGCTCGGCCGGGCGCTGGCGGCGGTCCTGGCCGACGGCATCGCGGTGGACGGCTTCCGCACCCCGCCGGGCCGGCTGGAACACCTGCTCCGCGGTGGCCCGCCACCGGCCGCGGCCGAGGCTCCTCGCACCGCCGACGTGCTGCCGATGCCGTTCCCGCCGCCGGGCTGGGACGACGCCGACGCGGCGTAACCTGTTTCTTGTAGGGCGGGTCAAGCGTCGCTTTGGACGCGCCGACCCGCCGGCACGGGCAGGACGTGCTTGCCGTTTGCGGCGGGTCGTCGTCGCAAAGCCTCCTCGACCCGCCCTACGAAACCGACCCCATGCGTCACCACCTCGCGCTCGTCCTCGCCCTGGCCGCCAAGGACTGGCGGCTGTTCCTGGCCGACCGGCGGGCGGCGGCCCTGTGCTTCCTGGTGCCGATCGTCCTGGCGTCCGGGTTCGGGCTGGTGTTCGACCGGCCGGCCGGGCAGACGGCCGCCCCGAAGCTGCCGCTGGTCGTCGTGGTCGGGGACGACGGGCCGTTCACCCGGGCGGTGGTGGCCGACCTGCTGGCCGGCCCGCGGGTGGACGCCGAGGTCGTCCCGCTGGACGAGGCCGTCCGCCGGGTGGCCGACCAGCGGCCGGGGGTGGCGGTGGTGTTCCCGGCCGGGTTCGAGCGGGCGGCGTCCGGGGCGGGCGGCCAGGACCGGCCGCGGGTGCGGGTGCTGCACAACCCGCTGGCCGCCAGCGAGGGGCAGTGGGCCGAGGGGGTCGTGTCCGAGGCGGTCGTCCGCCGGCTCTCCCGGGACAAGCTCGGGGCGGACCCGGCGGACGCCCTGCCGTTCGCCGTCGAGACCGCCCCGCTGGCCGCGGCCGACCACGCCCGGTTCAACGCCTACACCCACAGCTTCAGCGGGATGACCCTGCAATACCTGCTGTTTTGGGGCATGGAGAGCGGGCTGTTGCTCCTGCGGGAGCGGCAGCGGAGCGTCTGGTCCCGGCTGCGGGCGGCCCCGGTGCCGCTGGCCGCGGTGCTGCTCGGCAAAGCCCTGTCCACCGCCGGCATCGCCCTGCTCATGGTGCTGGTCACGTTCGGGTTCGGCCGGCTGGCATTCGGGGTTACGGTGGCCGGGTCGTGGGCCGGGTTCCTGCTCCTGGCCGTCGGGGTGAGCGGGCTGGCGGCGGCGACCGGGCTGCTGGTGGCAGCCGTCGGCGGGACCGAGGCCCGTGCCCGGAGCGTGTGCATCCTGGTCATCCTGGCGGTGTCCCTGCTCGGCGGGCTGTGGCTGCCGGCATTCGTGCTGCCGGGGTGGGCGCGGGATCTGGCCCTGTCCCTGCCGACCACCTGGGCGATGCGGGGGCTGGACGGCGTCACCTGGCAGGGCCGCGGGCTGGCCGCGGCGGTGCCGAGCGTGGCGGCGGTGGCCGGGTTCACGGCCGTGTTCCTGGCGGTGGCGGTGGCGAGGCTGGTTAACTCGGAGGCGCGCCGGCGGCGCGGGCTGGCATGATGCGACATCAAGGGACGGCGGCGGGGGAGGGCGCCTTGCTCCTGCCGAGCCGCCGGGGATCGCGTGGCAGCGGCTCCGCCACACCCACAACTGCCGCGGGGTGGGACGCGGCGGTTGCCGCAGGCGGACGGCTCGGCAGGAGCCTCGCCCTCCCGGTCGCCGACTGGCACTACTCGCGGGCTTGGTGCTGGCCGCGGCGGCGGTCGCTCAGCCGCCCGCCCAGCCGGGCAAACCGGCGGACTCCAAGCCGGTTGATCTGGTGCTGGAAGACCAGTTCGGCCGGCGGCAGGACCTGGCCGCCAACCGCGGCGAGGTGGTGCTGCTGGTGTACGGCGACCGGCGGGCGACCGACGCCTGCCGCGACCTCGGCGAGAAGCTCCACGTCCTGTTCCACCCGTCGGCCGCCGGGCAGCCGCCGGCCAAGGCGAAGACCGCCCCGGTCGCCCCCTCCCGGGGCTGCCGGCCGGGGCGCGGTCGCCGGACGTGGTGGTCATCCCGGTGGCCGCGGCCGGGGCGGTGCCGGCCGCCGTCCGGGAGCTGCTCCGCACCCAGGTCAAGCGGGCGTCCCCGGACGTGCCGGTGTGGCTGGACTTCACCGGGGCGATGGAGAAGCAGTTCGACGTGCGGGCCGGCCAGCCGAACGTGGTGCTGTTCGACGCCCAGGGGCGGCTGCGGTTCAAGATCAACGGAACCCCGGACAAGCCGGCCCTGGACCAGCTCTTGCAGGTCGCCCAGAACCTGCGGGCGGAGGCGGCCGGGCAGGGTAAATGACTGTCGGTTAGCCGCGAGGCAGAGGCTCTGCGGAGCCGAGCGCGAGGACAAAGTGCCCGCTCGTTCCCACGCTCTGCGTGGGAACGCACGGGGGCGACGCTCCGCGTCGCGTTTTAGCGAACCAGGTGAAGTGTCCCCGGGCAGGCTGCCCGTGACGCGGAGCGTCACCCCGTGCGTTCCCACGCAGAGCGTGGGAACGAGGAACGGGATCGTTATGGTTTCCTCGGCGATGTACCGGATTTAGGTGCCCCGCGGTCGCACCCGGGGCAGGGACCGCCGCCGGGCGGCGGCCAACAGCGCCCGCCGGCGGGCCGGGTCGTCCTGCTCGTCCTCGATGTCCCCGATGATCTCCTCCAGCACGTCCTCCAGGGTGAGGATGCCGAGCACCTTGTCGGCGTCGTCCCGGACTACGGCCATCGGCCGGCGGCTGCGGCGGAACAGCTTCGGCAGCGCCACCGACACCGGCTCGTCCGGCGGCAGGTACTGGGCCGGGTAGATGGCGTCGTCCAGCACCACCACCCCTTTCAGACTGAACAGGAAGAACAGGTCCTTGGTGTTCACCACCCCGACGATGTTGTCCGGCGTGCTTTGGTAGACCGGCATGCGGGTGTGGGCGCCCTCGCGGACCGCCTCCAGGATCTTGTCCGCCGGGGTGCCCAGCTCCAGGGCCATCACCTTGTCCCACGGGACCATCACGTCCCGCACCCGCTTGTTCGACAGGGCGAACACGTTCAGCACCACGTCCGCCGCGTCCGGGTCGATCAGCCCGGCCTCCTCGGTGTCCTCCACCAGCAGCCGCAGCTCCTCGATCGAGTGGACCTCGCCTGCCCCGGAGTCGCCCTTGTACCCGAACCACCGCAGGAACTTGGTGCTGGACCCGTTCATCAGCCGGACGACCGGCCCGGTCAGCCGGGCGAACAGGTTGACCGGCCCGGCCGTCCACAGGGCCAGCCGCTCGCTCGACTGGAGGGCGGCCAGCTTCGGCATCTGCTCCCCGAACACGACGTGCAGGTACGTCACCAGGGCCAGGGTCAGGGCGACCGACGCGGTCCGGCTGACCGGCCCCTGCCAGCCGTCCGGTAGCGCGGCGAACAGCGGGGCCACCAGCCCGTGCAGGGCCGGCTCGCTGACCAGCCCGAGGGCCAGGCTGGCGACCGTGATCCCGAGCTGGGCGGCGGCCACGCTGTCATCGAGGCGGTCGATGGCGGCCAGCAGCGCCTTGGCCCGCGGGGTGCCGCGGTTGACCAGCTCCTCCACCCGGGTCCGGCGGACGGCCACCAGGGCGAACTCGGCGGCCACGAAGAACCCGTTCACCGCCACCAGCACGGGGATGAGCACCAGCCCCAGGGCGGGGGAGCTGCCTGACGCGGTCGGATCGGCGGCGAACACGGTGGGCGGGTCCTCGGATCGGCGGGCGGAAAACGCCGCCGCCCCGGCGGGTGGCCGGGGCGGGCGGGCCGTCCTCATTCTAGGCCGCCGTCAGGCGACCGGGCGGGGCCGGCCGGCCAGCCGCCGGCGAACGAACCCGGCCAATCCGAGCCCGGCCGCCGACACCGCCAGACAGGTGGCCGGCTCCGGCGCCGGAACCAGCTCGTAGTTGACCCCGCTGGGGATGAACGCCCCGCCGGCCAGGAACGTGTTGCCGGACGTGTCGGCCCCGGTGAACGTGACGTTCGACAGGAAGGACGCGAACGTCGTGTTCGGGTCGCCGGCCAGGCCGGTGAACACCAACTTCCCGCTCGTCCCGGTCCCGTTCATCAGCCCGGTCCACCCGTTCACCGTCAGGGTGCCGCCGGTGTAGCTCAGGGTGGTGAAGGTGAGGGTGTGGTCGCCGGTGCCCAGGGCGAGGGTGGAGGTGGCGGTCTGCGAGAGCGGGCCGAACGACCCGCTGAACCCGGCCGCCGCCCCGGAGCTGAGGGTGCCGCCGTTCAGCCCCAGCCCCTGGTTGGACAGGGCGTTGTCCGCCCCCATCCGGACGGTCCCGCCGCCGGCGATCGTCGTGCCGCCGCCGTAGTTGTTCCCGCTGTTACTCAGGATCAGGACGCCGGTCCCGACCTTGTCCAGCCGGCCGGACCCGGTCACCGGGCCGGACAGGGTCAGGTTGCCGGACCCGCCGACCGCGTTCCCGCTGCCGCCGGCCAGGGTGACGGTCCCGGCCAGGCTGGCGGCCGTCCCGCTGTTGTTCAGCAGGGCCGCCCCGGCCCCGGTCGCCCCGGCCCCGGTGATCGTCACCGCCTTGGCCCCGACCGTCTGCCCGTTCAGCTCGAGGGTGGCCCCGTTGCTGACGCTCACCCCCCCGCCGGCGTCCGCCCCGAGGGCGGTCGCGTTGCCGATCCGCAGCCGGGTGTTCGAGTTGACCAGCGTCGTCCCGGTGTACAGGTTGGCCCCGTTCAGGACGATCGTCGCCACCCCGGCCCCGGACTGGCCGAAGACCGTGTTCAGGCTGGCCTGGTTGCCGGTGCTGCCGCCGAGGACGCCGCCGAACGTGTTCGTCGTCCCGCCGGCGATGGTCAGGGTCAGGTTCGAGGTGCCGACCGACGACCCGGTGTACACCCGGTTGGCGGTGCCGGTGCCGGCCGTGGTCAGCCCGACCAGCGTCTGGGCGTCGGCGTTGGTGCCGCTGCCGAGCACCAGCTCCCCGCTGGCCACCCCGCTGCCCAGGATGACGGACGTGGTCGTGTTCAGGGCGGACGCCGACCCGGCCGTCTGGATCGCCCCGCATGGGGCGGATCTCGATCACGCCGGTGCTGGTGGTCAGGAACGTCCCGGAGTTGAAGCCCAAGAGCAACGTGCCGGCCCCGGTCTTGACCAGGTTGCCGCCGGTCGTCGTCACCCCGCCGGCCCCGGCCAGTGTGGCGGTGATCCCGCTGCTCACCGCGATCGACCGGAGTCCGGCCCCCGCCGACCCGTTGAGGGTGAGGGTGCGACCGTTCAGGTTGATCGTGTAGGCCCCCCGGTGAACTGGATGTCACCAGTTCGATCGGGGACCCCAGGACGACCGACTGATTGGCACCACTGGCGGGGAAGATCGCCTGTTTGTTCAGGTCGAACGGGGGCGCCCAGAAAGCCGGAGAGCCACCCACGGACCAGTTGGCGCCGGCCGACCCGAGATCGGACCAGACGTTGCCGGACGCCCCGGTCCAGGTGTACTGGCCGAGCGTTGGGCCGGCGGTCAGGAACACGGTTGCCAGTACGGCAATCACCCGGGTGGCGATGGGCATGGGCGGACTCGCGGGGCTGCGAGGAGAGACACTTGCATCTTGGACTGATGAGAGAGTACCGGGTTCCGGCAAATCGCGGTAATTAAATGCGCGCCAGCGGTGACTGGCAAAACGGCGGTATTCGGGTGAGATTTGACGAATATAACGACGGCGGCCAGCGCGGGGCGCCGGCCGCCCGAACCGAACTCACCGGCCGCCGGGCGGGGCGTATTTGGCCAGCCAGGCGAACACCTCTTCGTGCCACCGCTTGCTGTTCTGCGGCTTCAGCACCCAGTGCCCCTCGTCCGGGAAGTTGACGAACCGGCTCGGCACCCCCTGCCGCTGGAGGGCGGCGAACAGCTCGTGCCCCTGGCCGATCGGGCAGCGGAAGTCCAAGTCGTTGTGGATGACCAACATCGGCGTCTTATACTTGGCCATCTCGCCGGCCTTCTTGTGGGGGCTGAACTCGGCGTAGCTGCCCGGCTTCTCCCACGGCAGCCCCTGGTGCTCCCACTCGTCGAACCAGAGTTCGTCGGTCGTGCCCCACATGCTCTCGAAGTTCCACACCGAGCAGTGGGTGACGAGGCACTTGAACTCCTTGGCGACCGGGCTGACGGCGAACCAGTTCTGCATGTACCCGCCGAAGCTGCCGCCGGCCGACCCCATGCGGGTCGTATCGACGTAAGGCAGCGTCTTGAGGTGCTCGACGCCGGCGACCAGGTCGCGGTAGCACTTGCCGCCCCAGTCGCCGCTGATCTCATCGACAAACTTCTGGCCGAACCCGGTGCTGCCGCGGGGGTTGGGCAGGGCGACGACGTACCCCTGGGCGGCCCACACCTGCGGGTTCCAGCGGAAGCTCCAGCCGTCCTCCCACGCCCCCTGGGGCCCGCCGTGGACCAGGTACGCGACCGGCCACTTCTTGTTCGGGTCGAACCCCGGCGGCTTCAGCACCCACATCTGCATCTCGCCGCCTTCGACCTTCACCTTCACCGACTCGGGCTTGGGCAGGTCGAGCAGGGCGAGCAGGTCGGCGTTCGCTTTGGACAGATTCTGACCATTCATTCCCTTCCCCCCGGCGGCCCCAAGCACATGCACCTCGGCCGGGGAATGGAGGGTGGCCAAGCTGTACACCATCACCTTCCCGTCACGCGAGGCGGTCGCCGACGATTGGAGGCCGGTGACACTCGCCCCGTTCAACCCGCTGTTCTCGCCCGTGAGGGAGTTTTCGACGTACACCGTCGCCCCGTTGAAATCAACGGCCGACCACACCGCCCAGCCGCTGTCCGTGAGTGCCGCCCAGACGATATCGTTCGCCGACCGGTCTACCTTCGCGGTGATCGTCTTCGGCTCGCCGGCGAAAGTGCCGTCCGGGTTCGCATCGACCACCTTGACGTCCCACTTGTCGGCCTCGTACCCGGCCCGCTTCTGCGACCGCCAGGCCAGCTTCTTGCCGTCCGGGCTGAACCGCGGGCTGCCGTCCGCCCCTTTGTTGTCGGCGGTCAACGCCGGCCAGTCGGTCGAGGTGTTGTCGATGGCCACCCGGCACAGGTCGTAGTTGGTGCTCCACGCCTCCCCCTTCTCCGGCACCGCCGTGAACACCAGGAACTTGCCGTCCGGGCTGAAGGTGAAGTCGTCCCCGACACTGAACGTGGTGCTGGTCGGGTAGGCGTCCCGGTCCCCGGGGGTCACGTCCCGGACGCCCTGGCCGGCCGCGTCGCACACGAACAGGTGCTGCCGCTTGTCCTCCACGTAGCTGTCCCAGTGGCGGTAGAACAGCCGGGTGAACACCTTCGCCTTCACCGGGCTTTTCTCCTTCGCCTCCTCCTTCTCCTTGTTCTTCTTGTCGCTCTCGGCGAACGGCAGGGTGCTGAACTCCGGGTACACCCCGGACACGAAGGCGATGTGCTTGCCGTCCGGGGACCAGACGGCGGTGCCGGCCCCGGTGCTGACGTCGGTCAGCTTGCGGGCCTCCCCGCCGGCCAGGTCGATGACGTACAGTTGCGGGGCGCCGGCCCGGGTGGACTCGAACAGGATCTGCGTGCCGTCCGGCGCCCAGCGGGGGTGGGAGTCCTTCTTGCCGTTCGGGTTGGTCAGTTGCTTGGGCGGCGTCTTGCCGTCGGTGGCGGCTAGCCAGAGGGCGGTGGACGACTTGTTCCCGTCGAAGTCGACGGTCGTCACCTGGTAGACGACCAGCTTGCCGTCCGGGGACACCTGCGGGTCGGCCACCCGCTTGAACTTGAACAGGTCGTCCACCTGGATCGGCCGCCTGTCGGCGGCGTCGGCCGGCTGGGCGAAGTAGCCGACCGCGGCGAGCACCGCGGCCAGCACCAGCAGCGTCTTCATCGGCGCGTCTCCGGACGGGAAGGGGAGAGGTGTTGTACGGGCCGGGTGGTGAGGTGGAGAGGTAGTGGAAAGGCCCGAAAGCCCACCCTTAGCAACGGGTGGGTCGGGACTGCCCGGGGCAACCAAATCGAGCCGCGGGGAGAGCGGCAGCGTTTGCCGGGACGGACCGCGGTCCGTGGGCTTTTGCCACATGATTTTACCGCAACACCACCCGGGCGAGTCGCTGCAACCCCCACCCGACCCGGCCGGCCGCCCCCAGCCCGGCGACCGCGTAAAACACCGCCTCCAGCACGGTGCCGGTCCCGCACACGACCACCCCGAGCAGCCCGACCGCGAGCACCAGTTCCGGCCGGCCGCGGCCCGGCCGGAGCACCGCCGCGGCCAGCACCGCGCCCAGCCCGGCTAGCCACCCGGCCGCCGCCGGCCACGGGCGGTCGGTCCGGTCGGGGTCGCCGCCCTCTCCGGGGCGGGCGGTCCGCCGGCGGTGCCGCGGCAGCCGGGGCGTGGGCCGACTCCGCCGGCCGGGCCGCGACCGCCCGGCCGCCGCCCGCCGCCGGCCGCCACCGGGCACACGCCGGGCCGGTCGGCCGCCGGCGCCGCCCGCCGGCCCGGCGGCGGGACCCGCCCGCCGGCCGGTGCCAACACCCGTTCGACCGAGGCCGGGATCGGGGGGCCGTCCGTCGCCACCAGCGGTTCCCTCCCGCCCGCGGCCGGAGCCGGGCGGTCAGGGTGAGGGTCGTCGGGCCGGACACGGTCGCGGGCACGGTGATCGGCCGCTCGTGTCGTCCGGCCCGACCGCCGGCTCGCCGACGGTCACGCCGGCCGGCCCGCTCACCTCGGCCCGGCCGTCCGGCAGTCCGGCGGCCGGGCAAGGGAACGGTGCGGTCGCCCGGCGGCCAAGTCGAGGGTGACGGCGGCCCGGTACGTCGGCGGTCGTCCACCGACCCCGGACCCGGAGACCGGTCGGCGGCTGCGGGGCGAACACGGCCGGCTGGACCGCGGTCGCCCCGGCCGGGCAGTTCGACCGCCCCGTCTCGCCGGGCGGCGGCCGCGGCTCCGCCACGGCCACCGGCCGCCGGCCGCACCCGGGCGACCGGCCGCGCCGGTCGCCGGCACGGGCAGGAAGGCGAGCCGACCCCTTGGGGGGCGTCGGCTCGGTCAGCTCGCCGGCCCGCCGTACCCCGGCCGGCCCGTGGGCCGGTCGTCCACACGTGGACCCGGGGGCCGGTCCTGGCCCAGCCGATCACCGCGGCCCCCCACACGTCGGTGACGGCGACCTCCGCCGGCAAGTCGAACGTCACCAGCCCGGACGCCGCCCGGTCCTGCCGGAACACCCCCTCCACGGTCGCCCGGCGGCCGACGGTCCAGGTGACATCGGTCGTGGGCGGGGGCGGGCCGACCACCCGGAGAGTCAGCCGCAGCCCGGCGGTCGCCCCGGCGGCCCGCTGGAACACCCGCTCCGGCGGCCGGTCCAGCCCCAACTCCGGGACGCCGGCGAACTCCCGGGTGAGTACGTCCGCCGGCTGGTCGATCACGTTCTCCGGCCGCACCTCGGCGGTCACGCCGGTCGTCCGGATGGCCGCATACCGCTCCCCGCCGGCCGCCACCGCCAGCGGGAACCGGAGGGTCGGCCGGGCGACGGCCGGGGTCGTCGGGTACAGCCGGAAGACGAGCGTCGGCCGGCCGTCTACCGGCCGGTCTGGAACTGGGCCACCACGGCCGCCGGCCTGCCCGGGCGGGGTCGATCCGCCACGACGCAGCCCCGGCCCGGGATCCGGGCGTCCGCCCACCGGACGCTCACCCGGCCGGTCCCGGCGGGTCGGCCGGCAGGTCGACGGCCACTCGCCGACCGTCCCCCCGGGGACGGCGAACGCGGCGGCGGCGACGGCGGTCGCCCCGTCCGGCCGCGCCAGGCCCAGACGCACACCTCCTTCACCTCCACGCGGGCGGCCCCGGTCGGCCGTCCGGCCACCGCACCCGGGGACCGCCACCCCCCGGCCGCCGTGGTCCGCGTCGGCCCGGTGCCGGCCGTCCGCGGACACCGCCTGCACCCCCCGGCGGGAGGCCACGTCCGGCGGCCCGCCCGCCCCCGGCG
This sequence comes from Gemmataceae bacterium, assembly GCA_046350115.1. Lineage (GTDB taxonomy): Bacteria > Planctomycetota > Planctomycetia > Gemmatales > Gemmataceae > JAXMAZ01. The sequence goes on along the minus strand of JAXMAZ010000007.1, from coordinate 175,230 downwards.
ACTCGAACCGCACCCGGCAGACCGGCACGTCCGGCCCGGCGAACCGGACCTCGCGGTCGGCCCCGGTCCCGCCGACCGGGACCGCGAACCGGGCGACCAGTGCGGCCGCCCGGCCCCGGCCACGGCGACCGCGTACCCGCCCGGGGTGGTCGCCGGGAACGCCGGCTTGCCGTCCAGGTCGAGCGATTCCAGCCGGACCCCGGACAGCGGCAGGACGAACCGGGCGGCGTCGGCCGTCGAGTGCAGGGCGAACCGGGCGGTGACGGCGGCCAGCGGCCCGGGCGGTGCCGTCGTACTCGGCCGCCACCACCCCGACCGGCGGGAGCCGAGGCGGCCCAGCGTCGGCGAGCCGGTCGCGCACCGCTTGCGGGGCGAGGACGGTCAGCCCGGCCGGCTCGGACACCACGTACACCGTAACCGGGTCCGGGGGTTGGGCCGCTCCGGCTACCGTGGCCAGGCCGGCCACCGCCAGAGCCGGGGCGTAGGACGCGGTGGACGCCGGTCGGGGCCGGCGGGGTGGCCTCCGCCGCGGCCGCGCGATTCCACCGGCCGGACGCGGCCATCGGGCCGGCGAGGGCCAGCAGCCCGGCGGCGGTCGGCGGCCGGGTCACCGCCCGCCACCCGGCCGGGGCCGTCCAGCCGGCGACCCCGAACAGCCCGACAACGGCCGCGAACGCGACCGCCGGCCGCGGCCCTGCCCGCCGCACGGATAGCCCGACCCCAAACCCGAAAACACACGCGGCGATCGCCCACCCGGCCGCCCGCACCCCGTCCGCCCGAACGACGGTGATCCCGTCTCCCGGCATTGCGGTCGGTTCGGTTACCGGTGGCCGGGCAGCCGGCCGGCCCGCAGCTCCCGGGCGACCGCCCACCTGGCCCGCACGTCCGGCCCGCCCGGCAGGTCCGGAGGCGGGCTGTTCACCGCGGCGGTCGGCATCACCCCACCGGCCGGCAGCCGATACCGCAGCTCGAACCGGACCCCGTCCGGCCCGGCCGGCCCGTTCGGTCGGCAGCCGGGCCGGGCGGCTCCCCAGGTCGGCGTGCCGGCTCGTCCACGCCCGCCGAGTACGGCCGCCCCGGCCGGCGACCGACCGGCAGCCACGACCCGGGCTTCAGCCGGCGGCCGCTGAAAGTCGCCACGTCCGCCCGCCGTCCGCCCCGACCCGCGGTGACGAGGTCCAGGTCGGTCCCACCCGCCGGGCCGGGGCGGGGCCGTGGTCCCGGCGGGGGGCTAGCCGGACCGTTCCCGGGTCGAAGCCGGCCCCGGCCGGCTCGAGCCCCGCCGGCGGCGGCACCCGGGTCCAGGGTCCGTCGGCCGGTCGGCGGCGCCCCGAGGCCGGTCGGCTTCCGGCGCGCGACCGGCCCCGGTCGGTCGGCCGGGGACCGTCTCCGCCGCCGTCGCCGCCCGCTCGCCGCTGACGTCGGCGTACCGAACCTGCCACAGCGCCCCGTCCGTCCCGCCGGCCGCCCCGCCGACGGCGGCCCACCCGGACCCGGCGGACGGGCCAGCCCGGCCCACCCGACCAGCTCCCCGCCGGGCACCCGGTCCGCCGTCCCGCCGGCCGCCGTCACCCGCCGGCCCCGCCGGGGACGGCCTCGAACAGGTGACGCCCCCGATCCGGCCGCCGGGTCCCAGCGGACGGCCAGGGTGGTCCGTCGGTCAGCCCGGTCGGGGGCGAGGCGGGACACCGCCGTGCGTCGTCGACCGCCACCCGCGGCAGGCGGGGGCGACGGCCAGGGTGCCGCCCACCGGCCGTCCCGGTCCAGGCGGGACCACGCCAACGCTCCGCCGGCCGCCGGCCGTACGCCCACGTTCACCCCCGGCTGGGGGCCACCGCGACCCGGCCGCCCGGTCGGCCGCCCCGACGACCGCGGTCTGCGGGAACGGCCGGTCCGGGCCGGCCGCCGGCGGCCCGCCCGGGCCGGCGGGCGGCAGGACCGGCGCGTCCGCGTCCACTCGGTCCGGCAGCTCGACCGCTTGCCCGCCGGCGTGGCGTGCCCGACGGCTCGACCGTAACCAGGCCGCCGGCCGGGTCGGCGGCGACCGCCCCCGGGGCCGTCCGAACCACGGGCCGGACCGGTCGGCCGTGCATCCGGACACCGGCAGGCCCGGGTGCGGGCCGCCGGCCCGGCAACGGTCAGCCGACCGGTGCGGCCACCGTGGCCCGGTCGCCGGCCCCGTCGGCGTCACCGGTCAGTGGTGGTGAACCGCGGCCCGGGTCGGCCGGAGAACGATCCGGGGGGGGCGGTGGGGTCGGCCACGGGCGGGCGAACGTCGGCCGGCCGTTGTCCGCCCGCAGCCCCCGTCACCCGGTAGCCGCCGGGGACCAGCCCGCCCGGCGTCAGGTCCGGGTCGAGCCGCACCTCGATCCTGTCCGCCCCGGGCACCGCCCCGACCAGCCGCACCGCCGGACACGCCCACTCGCCGCCGTCGGCCGGGACGGCGACCACGCCGGTGACGGTCAGCCGCCGCACCGCCGCCGGGTCGTCGGCCGTCACCCGCACCCGGTGGCCCGGTTCCGCGTGCCAGGCCGGCCGCCCGGCCCCGCTCACCCCGGCCACGGTCAGGACCGGTCGTGTTCCGGCACCGGCTCCGGCCGGGCCGGCCGCGGACCGGGGTCCGGGTCGACCCGGCCCGGTCCCGCCCGCGGTCGCCGCCCCCGGTCGGCGGCGGTGAGCGGGCCGACCGGTCGGCGGTCGCGGCGGACCGGCGGCCCGTTCGGCCGACCGATCCGGCGCGGCACCCGCCCCGACCGGTCAGGGCGACCGCCGAACCGCCGTCGGTCCGACGTCCCGGCCGAACGGACCGGTGAGCGCAGCTCCCGTACCGGGCGGCCGCGGTCCGGCCGGCCCGGTCGGCCGGCAGGTCGAGGGTGAGGGAGGCGACCGCCGCCGGCGGGGATCGGTCGGTCGAACCGGTCGGCCGCCGGCTCCGGCCCCGGGGCCGACCAGTCCGGGAGAGGTGCCGTCGTGCCGGACCCACACCGCCGGCCCGTCCCCCGGACCAGCACAGCCGCCGACCGCCGACTTGGCGGCGGCGGCCCGCCGGGCCGGGGCGAGGGCCGCCAGCCCGGGGCCGAGAACCGCGGCGTGGCGTCCCGGTCAGGGTCGACGTGGCGGCGGCATCGTCGGCGGCCAGCCCGGGCCTCGCCGGAGCGGGGGCGGGCCCCGTTCCGGCACCCGGGGCTCGAACGCGGCCCGGGGGCCGTTTGACGAGCTGGCGGCCGCAGGAGGCCGGCGTCGGCGACCCGGTCGGCCGGCAGGTCCCCGGCGGCTGGCGGAACGGGTCCGGGGCGGGCGGCGTGATGACGACGGCCGTCCGGCCGCCGCGGCGGCCACGCCCGGCTTCGGTCCGGCCGGGGCGGCCGAACGCCAGGCGACACCCGCACGGCCAGCCCGAGCCGGTCGCGTCCCGCCGTCCGGGCGGTCGGCTCCCGGCCGGGGCGGGGGTCGGCGGCCCGGTGCCGCCGGCCTGACCCGGCCGTCGGGACGGGTTCGTCCGCCGACCCGCCTTGGACGACCGCGGCGAGCCGAGTCCGGCGGCGGCTCGACTGGCAGGGTGCCGGCGAACCCCGGCCACCCGTCCGCTTGCCACCGGTGGACGGCCCGGACCACCGCCAGTCAGGACCCGCCCGCGAGCAGGGCGGCCGCCCCGATCCCTGGGCGGCGGCGACCGCCTGGGCGGCGGCGTGCGGCCAGCCGGCGCCGGCTGCGGCCACCGCCCCCAGCCCGCCGCGACGGGGCCGACGTCGGCCGGGGGCGGAGACGGGCGAGACCAGCCCGCCGGCGAGGGCCCGCCGCCGAACAGCCGACCACCCACGCCGGCCGGGGCAGCCGGGCCGACCCGGGCCGGGCCGAGCACCGGCTGGCGGGCGGTCAGGCGTCCGCCGGTGCCCGGCGGCCCCGCCGAACCGGCGACGACCGGCCCGGCCGGCCAGCACGGTCCGCTCCTCCGGGAGGCGGCGGCCACCGGCCGAACCAGAGCCCCCGCACCCCCAGCGGAGGTCCGCGGTCAGGTCGCGGCCGGCGGCCAGCGGAACCCCGCACCCCGGCCGGACCGGCGAGGCCACCGGCCGGACCGGCCCGGCACGTTCCGGCTGGGGCCCGGCGGCCCGTCGGCGACCAGCCCGGCCGCGGCCCGGCCGCCCCGGCAGCCGTGTGCCGCACGTCCAGCGTCGGCCCGGGACCGGCCGGACGGGCGGCGTCGGCCGGCACCGGCACCCGGCACCGCCCGGTCGTCCGCCGGGGGCCTCCGCCCGTGCCCCTTGGCCGACACGTCCGGCAGGCCGCCCGGTCGGCAGCCGATCACCACCCCGGTCGGGGCCGGCGGCAGCACGAACCGGCCGCCGGGACCGGCGGCCCAGCGTCCCCGAGCCGGCCGCACCAACCCCGGTCGACGCTGGCCGTCGGCGGGCCGCTGGTCGGCCCGGTCGGCCACGCTCCGGGGAGGGCGAGGTCGGCCCGGCCCCGGCCGGGCGTCAGCCGAGGCCAGGGAGTCCCGGTCGGCGGCCGGTCCGGTCAGCACCTGCCGGGCCCGTCATCGCCGCCCGGCCCGGATCCGTCGGCACCCGGCCCCCGTCGGCCGTTGGACGGTGGTCTCCACCGTCTGATCGCCTGGACCAGACCGGCCCTGCCCAGCCGACGGCCCGGGCCGGCGGCCGAAGTGGCCCGACCGCCGGGGCGGCAGCGGCGGCCCAGGGACTGACGCCTCACCTCCTTGCCCCGGGTCGCCGCCGCCCGGGTGCGGCCGGGTCGCCGGCGGGCACCCCGTCGGTCCCCCGCTCCCTGCAGGTCGATCACCCCGTCGGGCTGGCGCGGGAGCTCAAGGTGATCGGCGGCCGGCCGGCCGGACGGGCGGAACCTGGGTCGGCGGCGTTCGGCTGACCGTCCCGGGCCGGTCGCCCAGCGCGGGTCGGCCCGGATGTCGGCCGGGCACCTCCGGCTCGGCACCAGCGTGCCCCCCAGGGCGGTCAGATCGACCCGCCGGACCGGCGATCGTCGAACGCCGCCGACGGCGGCCGCGGCCGCCGACGGTGGGCCCCGGGGCCGGCCGTCGGGCGTCCCGACGCCGCCTCGTCGGCCGGGGTGGCGGGCATGGACGCTCGGTCCCCGCCGGCGTGAACGCTCGGCCGGTCGGCGGCGGTTCGCCGCCACCGCGTCCGCCGGGGGACCTGACCCGGGATGGACGCCGCCTTGGACGGCCGGCGACGGCCCGGCATGCACGGCCGACAGGTCAGGTCGACGGCCCCCTTCTGCGGGGCGTTCAGCGGAGGCCGGCCGGCGGACCGCCCTCCCGGACCACCTGCACCTCGTCCACCAGCTCGACCGAGGGGACGCCTCCACGTCCGCCACCCGGCGGCACGCCACCGCCGGCCGACCTCGGCCCGGACCGTCATCACCGCGGACCGGTCGGCGGCCGCCGCCACCCGGTCTCGGCCAGCCGGAGGGCGTACGGCCGGTTCGACGCGGCCGGCCCGGGAGTCGCGGCGGGCGTCCAGGGTGCAGCAGCGGCCCGGGCAGTGACGCCTCGCCCGCCGAGGCGTCGCGGACTTGCCGCGGGCCACCGGCCCCGCGGCGGGTCGGCCCGTCCCGGGTGCGGGGGCCGCGGGGGCGAACCGCAGCCGGACCGTCGGCTGCCGTGGACCACCACGGCCACCCTGGCGGGCGGCGGTCGGGACGGCGAACGGGCCGACCGGGTACGGGCCGCGGTAGGCCGGGTCGGCGGCCGGCGGCCGGGGGCGGCGGGCGGTGACGGTCACGGTCCACTCGGCCGGGCCGCCGTCCGGCGGGCGGCGCCGCCCGGACGGCGTCGGTCACCCGCCGGGGCCGACTTCGACGGCAGCGGCACCGGGAACGGGGGGAGCGGGAGTGACCCGGGCGGCCGCTCGACGGTCGCCGTCGCCCCCGGCGGGAGGACCAGCGCCCACTCCTTCGCCGGGCCGCGGGACGGATCGCCGCCGTCGTCTCATCGCCCGTGCACTTGGACGGTGACGTCCGCCGTCGGCGGTGAGCGGCGCGGCCGGGCCGGAGGGCACGGCGGCTCCCAGGTGACGGCCGGACTCGGCCGGCCCGAGCTCGGCCGGGCCGGTCGGCCGGGCGGTCAGGTCGGCCGCGTCGACGGCCGTCCGGGCCGTCGGTCCCGCTCGGCCGGGTCGCCGGGCTGTCGCACCCCGACGGCCAGCCGCGTCACCTGGGCGGGCGGGGCGAGGGCCAGCGTCGTGATGGCGGCCTTCGGCAAGCCCAGCTCGAACCCCGGCTCCCCGGCCGGCCCGCGGGCGGTGATCGGCACGTCCAGGGTGAGCGTCAGCTCGTGGTCGCCGGCCGCGTCGAACGTGGCAGTCAGCCCGTCCGGGGTGGCGGTCAGCACCGGCGGGCGGCCGTCCGACTGCTTCGCCGCGACCGGGAACCCGCCCTTCAGCCCGAGCGGCGCCACGGTGTTCGGGACAGCCGTCCGGGCGGTGACTGTGACCGTCAGGGTGGCGACCGCCTTCGTCCCCCGCTGCTCGATCGTCCCGCGGATCACGCACCGGCTCGGGCTGACCGTCGGCGGGGCGTCGGCCAGCCGCTTGAGCCGGGCGGCCTGTTCGGTCAGGGCGTTGAACTGTTCCGCGGTGAGCAGGACGCCGTTGATCGGCGGGTCGGCGGCGTCCGGGGTTTTGCTGAAGATGACGATCGTGCCGTCCGGCAGCTTGACCGCTCCCGGTTTGCCGGCCGGCTGGGCGACGGCGGGTGCGAGGATCAGCCCGACGAACAGCAGCCCCCACGCGGCGTGGGCCGTCCGGCGAGCGGGCAACGGTGTCGGGGCGGCCGGCATGGCCGAACGGTCCTCGGGCCGGGCGGTCGACGTGGTACGGATAATATACCCAGCTTTCCCCGTTGCCCCTAACCTAACGGCCCGACTCCGCCCCGTGAAACTCGGTTGCTGACGGCCGGGAACGGGTGTGCCCGATGTGCCGGGCCTGCCGATGATCCGGCGTCGATCTGCCGTCGAGGGGTTTCCGATGTCCGCACCGTCCGGCGACGTTCGCATCTTGACCGTGCCGCAGGTCTATCTCGTCGGCAAGCAGACGATCGGCGACGCCGAGCTGGACCGGTTCCTGGCCGATCACGGGGTCAGTTGGAAGAGCGACAGTGAGGTGGCGTCCGAGGTGCTGACCGAGACGGCCGGCCGCGTCTGCTACATGAGCTTCGCCAAGCCGCGGCCGGGCGGCAACAAGACGTACCTGCAGCACATCAAGGAGGTCGGCCACGGGTCGGTGCTGGAGCACGCCGTCTGGACGTTCCTCATCACCGGCGTGTCGCGGTCCCTGACCCACGAACTGGTCCGGCACCGGGCCGGGTGGGCGTACTCGCAGTTAAGCCAGCGGTACGTGGACGAGTCGGTCGCGGAGTACGTCGAGCCGGACATCATCGCCGGCGACCCGGAGCTACACGCCCTCTGGCTGGACGCGGTGACGCACGCCCACGCCGCCTACGTCAAGTTGGCCGAGAAGCTGAACGCCAAGCTGGCCGACCCGCAGGCCGCCGCCGCAGCGATGCTGCCGTCCGACGCCGACCGCACCCTCCGCCGCAAGACCGCCCGGCAGGCCGCCCGGAGTGTGCTGCCGAACGCCACCGAGACGAAGATCAGCGTCACCGCCAACGCCCGGGCGCTGCGGCACTTCCTGGAGATGCGAGGCAGCGTCCACGCCGAGCCGGAGATTCGCAAGCTGGCGAACGTGCTGCTCGATGTCTTGCAGAAGGACGCGCCGAATTTATTTGGGGACTATGTGAAGGTGCCGCTGCCGGACGGGACGTTCGACCTACAGACGCCGTTCAAGAAGGTGTGAAGTCTCAAAGCCCACCCGTTGCAACGGGTGGGCTTTCGCCCGCCGGGAACCACCGCCGCGGGTCCAGCTTGAAGTACCCCCGGAGCAGCTCGAACACCCCGGGGCACTCGGCCTCCAGGTCGTGCGGGCGGGTGAAGAACGCCTCGCAGGCGTCGGCGAAGAACTCCGTCTCGTCGTCGGCCGCATGTTCGGTGAAGAACGGCTCCTCGCCCGCCTCCAGCAGCTTCACGTGGTCCTGGTACGCGGCCGACATCACCGGCCCCCACTTCGCGGCCAGCGCCTTGTCTTCCAGCGGCGGGGTGCCGTTCACCGTGTCGTCCAGGAAGTCGAGCTGGTGGGCGAACTCGTGGACCACCACGTTGTACCCGCACTCCGGGTGGCGGCCCTCCTCCAGCACCTCGCTCCACGACAGGATGACCGGCCCGCGGTACACCGCCTGGCCGTCCAGCACGGTGTCGGACAGCTCGTCGTCCTCCCAGTCGTCGTCCGGGTTGGGGGTGCGGAACTGGTTCGGGTAGACGACCACCGACCCGACCCGGGCGTAGTAGTCGTGGTCCGCCCCGCCGAGCAGCAGCAGGGCGGCCTGAGCGGCGACCGTCACCTTGATCTCGTCGGTGACGAACAGCCCGCCGCACCCCTCCCACCGCTTCTCCGCGACCAGCACCCGCAGGATGTCCCGCAGCGTCCCCTGCTCGGCCGCCGACAACCGGGGGTAGTGGCCGACGTTCCGCCGGAGGATTTGCTCCCACCACGGCGGGAACGGCTCCTCCAGCAGCTTCCGGCGGCGGCGGTTGCGGAGCCAGGTGAACATGCCGCTAGGATAGCAGCATCTGTCACCACTGGGACCGGAGACGGGGATGGACGAGTACGTGTGTGTCACGCTGGTCGGCCGGCCGGGCGAGGACGAGGCGGGGTTCAAGGGCCGGCTGGTCGCCTTCTGGACGCACCTGTTGCGGACCCGGCCGGACGACTACGAGCAGGTGTACTCGGAGGCGGTCGAGTTCGAGGACGAGGGCGGGCGGGTCGGCCGGCGGTACATGGTGACGCCGGACGTGGTGCCGGTGCTGGCGGCCGAACTGCGGGCGAACGGGGTAGACTTCCTGCCGGTGGACGCGGACGACCTGTACTCGAAGGCCGAGGCGTCCGCGTCCGACTGGTTCCAGATCGAACACTGAGGCTCTTCGTAGGGCGGTGCCGAGTCTTCGAGGCCCGCCGGTCCGGGCAGGGAGTCGTTGCCGTTCCGGCGGGCCTCGCCGACTCGGCACCGCCCTACGGAACCCGTCACTCCGCCCCGACCGCCGACCGGATGGCGCTCGCCGGGGTGGCCAGCTTCAACACCATTTGCAGCGTCGAACCCCGAGCCACCGGGGCCGGCTGCGGCCCCATCGCCGGCGGCTGGGCGTTGACCGCGGCCGCCGGCGGGCTGTCGTCCGGGTAGTCCAGCGCCTCGGTCAGGGCCGCCATCCCGACCACCGCCCCGGTCCGGTCCAGCACCGGCGACCCGCTCGACCCGTAGGCGTACTCGGCGGTCAGGGTCAGCCACTTCTCGACCGTCTTGTCCTCGCGGGTCTGCTTGGTGTACCGGCTGACGTGCCCCTGGGTGAACGTGTAGTACCGGTCCCCCGGGTGGCCGAGGACGCCGACCCACGCCCCCACCCGGGCCGGGGTGCGGGCCACCGGCAGCGGGGTCAGGCCGGTCGCCGCCACGCGCACCACGGCCACGTCCGCCGCCTTGTTTACCGCCAGCACGTCCGTCAGCGGGTACACCTTGCCGTCCCGGGTCATCGCCCCGAACCGCTCGCCGTCCTCGACGTTGTCCAGCACGTGCCAGTTGGTGACGACGACGCCGTCCGGGGCCAGCACCCAGGCGGTGGCCATCCGGCCGTCGGTGTACTCCCCGTCCTCGTCCGGCACCACCGACCCGAACAGCAGCACGCCGGGCAGGGCGGCGGCGTACACGTCCTCCGGGTCGAGCTTGCGGTCGGACGGGGACGCCGGGCGGACGGTGCAGGTGCGGTCGGCGGCGACCAGCGGCTTGAGCTTCTCCGGCGGCAGGGACTTGTCGGCCAACTCGCCGAGCCGCTCGGTGAACCGCTCCAGCAGTTGCTCGTCGTCCACGAACCACGGGGCGGCCGGCGGGGGTTCGGGCGAACGGCGGGGTTCGTCCCCGCCGACCGGGACCGCGAACCCGGCGGCGACCAACACCACGGCGGGAAGGGCGAACAGGGCACGGCGGACGGGCATGGCGGCTCCCCGGGGGCGAGTGACCGCCGGTCAGCCTACCCGATCCGCCGGCCGCCCGTCTGCGCGGACCGCCGTTGCCAGTGACAACGGGGTGTAGGGTGCGTGGAGCGACGCTTGGGGAGCGCAACGCACCGGCCCCGCAACGACGGTGCCCGAGGTCAGGAGTGCCGCCGGTGCGTTTCGCAGAGCCTCAACGCACCCTACAAGAACCGGCTCGGCGTAGGGTGCGTTGAGGCTCTGCGACGAAACGCAGCGGCCCCGCAACGACCTCACCCGATCGCCGGAGTTCCGTCGGTGCGTTCCGCAAAGCCTCCACGCACCCTACGAAACCCGCCGGACCGCCGCCACCAGTTCAGCCGGGGTCCGGACCACCACCGTCGGGTTTCCGGTGGTCAATAGTTGCTCCGTCTGGAACCCCCACGTCACGGCGGCCGTCGCCACCCGCACCTTCCGGCCGGCGTCGAGGTCGCGGAGTTCGTCGCCGACGAACAGCACCCCGTCCCGGTCGGCCCGCTCTTGCTTCAAGATCCGCCGCAACGCCTTCGCCTTGCCGAACAGCTTCGGGTAGCCGACGACGAACCCGAACAGGTGCTCGACCTCGTACCGGCGGAGGACGGTGCGGATGGTGTCCTCCCGGTTGCTGGACAGGACGCCGAGCCGATGCCCCCCGGCGTGCAGGGTCCGCAGGGCGTCCGGGATGCCGGCGTGCAGGGCCAGCTCGTCGGCGTGCTCGGCCGCCGCCGCCTGGAACGCCCGCACCACCCGGGGCAGCCGCCAGAACCGCACCCCGAGCTGCCGCAGGAGTTGGCGGGTGGGCATCGACCGGGCCGCCTCCAGGTCGGTGATCGGCTTCAGCCCGAGGTCGTGGGCGATTTGGTTAAAGATGCCCAGGGCCGGGCCGAGCGAGTCGGCCAGGGTGCCGTCGAAGTCGAACACCACCAGCGGGTATCGCATCCGTCGCCCTCCCGGGGAAGCCCCATTCTACCGGCCGGCGGATGGCACCCGGCGGGCGGTTCGGCTACGATGCCGGTATCCTTCCTCCGGAGCCTCTCTGATGCCCCGCCGCCTCGCCCTCCTGGCCGCCCTGGCCGCGTCCCCGCTGGCCGCCGCCGACGACGCCAAGACCGGGTTCCTGACCAAGACGTACAAGAACGCCGACGGGCACGAGTCCCCGTATGTGGTGTTCGTCCCGCACAACTACGACGGCAAGAAGGCGGTGCCGGTCGTCCTGTTCCTGCACGGGGCCGGGGAGACGAAGTTCGCCAACCCGCCGAAGCTGCCGCCCGGGGTGCCGTCCAAGACGCCGGTCGAGGTCGGCATCGGGCCGTACGTGCGGATGCGGGAGAAGACGTTCCCGGCCATCGTCGTCATCCCCCGGGCGGAGGAGTTCGGCTGGCAGGCCGGGTCGGCCAACGCCAACCGGGCGCTGGCCATGCTGGACGAGGTGATGAAGGAGTACAAGTGCGACCCGGACCGGGTGTACCTGACCGGCCTGAGCATGGGCGGGTTCGGCACCTGGAGCATCGCGGCGGCCCACCCGGACCGGTGGGCGGCCATCGCCCCGGTGTGCGGCGGGATCGCCTTCCCGGCCAAGAAGGGGGGCAAGGCGCCGCCCGGCCCGACCCCGGACGAGGCGGCGGCCAAGATCAAGAACATCCCGTGCTGGTGCTGGCACGGGGCGGCCGACCCGGTGGTCAAGGTGGACCTGTCTCGGGTGATGATCGAGGCGCTGAAGAAGGCCGGCGCCGACCCGCGGTACACCGAACTGGAGCACATCGGGCACAACAGTTGGGACTCCACCTACGCCAGCGAAGACCTGTACGCCTGGCTGTTCAAGCAGACGAAGAAGGCGAAGTAACCACTCCGGAGCGTGCCCATGCCCCCGCCGCGGTACACGGCCGTCGTCCGCCAGACCGAGTCCTGGTGGATCGGCTGGGTGGAGGAGGTGCCCGGGGTGAACTCCCAGGGTGTCACCCGGGAGGAACTGCTGGACAACCTCCGGTCCGCCTTGGAGGAGGCGTTGGAGCTGAACCGGGCCGACGCCCTCGCCGCCGCCGACGGCCCGTACGAGGAAGTGAGCCTGACCCCGTGAAGCGGCGGCAGCTGATCGACCACCTGCTCGCCCACGGGTGCGAGTTGGTCCGGGAGGGCCGCCGGCACTCGTGGTGGGGCAACCCGGCCAACAACCGCCGGTCGGCCGTGCCCCGCCACACCGAGATCGACGATCAGTTAGCCAAGAAGATTTGCAAAGACCTCGGCATCCCGCCCGTGAAGTGACCCCCCCAACCTCCGGAGCCTGCGATATGTCCGCCAAGAAACCGAGCCGCCGGTCGTTCCTGCAAACGTCGGCCGTCGCCGGCACCGCCCTGTCCCTGTCCGCCCGCAGCTACGCCAAGGTGGCCGGGGCGAACGGCCAACTGAACGTCGCCTTCCTCGGGGTCGGCGGCCGGTGCCAGATGCACGTCGACGTCATCCTGGCCATGCAGAAGGAGGGGAAGGGGGCTGTCCCGTTCGCCGTCTGCGACGTGTGGGACGGCAACCAGGACAAGCAGAAGGGCAAGGGCCAGGGGCTGTACCCGACGGCCAAGCGGTGCGGCCTGGACCGCGCCGATAAGAGCCGGGTGAGCAAGGACTACCGGACCATCCTGGCCAACAAGGACGTGGACGTGGTGTGCGTCGCCACCCCGGACCACTGGCACACCCGGATGGTGCTGGACGCGTTCGACGCCGGCAAGGACGTGTACTGCGAGAAGCCGATGACCAAGACGATCGCCGAGGCGACGGCGATCGTGGACGCCTGGAAGAAGTCCGGCCGGGTGATGACGGTCGGCGTCCAGAGCATGTCCGACCCGGTCTGGCACAAGGCGCTGGAGCTGGTGCAGAAGGGGGGCATCGGGCACGTCCTGCACGCCCAGACCCGGTACTTCCGCAACTCCGACATCGGCATGTGGCGGAACTACTACCTGACCCCGGACATGAACCCGAAGACGGTCGACTGGGACATGTTCCTCGGGCACAAGTTCGAGGTGAACGGGGTGCCGCTCGGGCCGACCCAGCAGGAGGTGCCGTTCGACCGGGCGGTGTTCGCCCAGTGGCGGTGCTACTGGCCGTTCGGCAGCGGCATGTTCACCGACCTGTTCGTCCACCAGATGACCCACCTGATCTACTCGATGGGCGTCCGCTACCCGCGGCGGGTGGTCGGGGCCGGCGGGCTGTACCTGGAGTACGACGGCCGGGACGTGCCGGACGTGGCGACGGTGGTGGCCGACTACGACGAGGGGTGCCAGGCGCTCATCACCAGCACCATGTGCAACAACTACCCGATCGACGAGTGCATCCGCGGGAAGACCGGGACGATCAACTTTCTGCCCCTCGAAGGGGACCGGATGAAGGGGTTCGAGGTGATCGCCCAGAACGCCACCCGGCCGGGCGGCCCGGGGGACTTCGACCGGGGCAAGGTGGACGTGGTGGCCAGCGGGTTCGAGCCGCCGGCCGTCATGGGCACCAACCCGAACGGCCAACTGACGTACCGGCTGTGGGAGAACTTCCTGGACCGGGTGAAGGCGAAGAAGCAGGACACGTTCAGCACCCCGGAGCTGGGGGCGGCGGCGTTCACCACGGTCGCCCTGGCGGTGGACAGCTACCGGACCGGGAAGGTGCGGTTCTGGGACAAGGAGCAGCGGAAGGCGGTGGACGCCGACCCGAGCTGGCCGGCCGCCTGGGAGCAGCGGTCGAAGCAGCGGGGCAAGCCGAACCAGATCATCGGCTGGCAGGCCGGCGACACCGGCAGCACCCTGCGGACGCCGGCCGACGCCAAGTACGCCGGCCCGTGGGTGGACGGCAAAGACCCGGCCGGGAGCTGAACCCCAACACAGCGACCCGCAAGCCCACGGCCAGCCGGCCGTGGGCGAACCGGCAATCGCTTCTTCACAGCACGGCGACGCCCGGTGCTGACTCTGGCAGTCCAGCCCACCCATAGTAATGGGTGGGCTTTCTGTTTCTGATGATCTACTTGCGTCATGACATGACACAGCCGTTCGCCGCCGAGGTCGCCCGCTGCCGTGCCGCCCAGCAGGCGTGGGCCGCCCGCCCGGTCCGCGACCGGCTGCGGCCGGTCCGCGAGTTGCGGCACCTGCTCGTCGAACGGGCCGACGCCCTCGTTGCCGCGGTGCAGGCCGACGTTCGCCGGTCGCCGGACGAGGTGGTCGCCACCGACCTCGTACCAACCGCGGCGGCGGCCAAGTACCTGCTCACCGACGCCGAGCGCATACTGAAGCCGCGGCGGGTCGGCTGGCGCCCGCTGTGGCTGCTCGGCTGCCGGGACACCGTCCACCGCCGGCCGTGGGGCGTGGTCGGCCTCATCGGCACCTGGAACTACCCCATCTACATCACGGCCGTCCCGCTGCTGCAGGCGCTGGTCGCCGGCAACGGGGTGCTGTGGAAGCCGAGCGAACACACCCCGAAAACGGCCGACGCGCTGGAAACCCTGTTCCGCGACGCCGGCTTCCCGGCCGATCTGCTGGTCCGCCTGCCGGGCGACCGCAAGGCCGGGCCGCAACTGGCCGAGGCAGACATCGACTTCGTCCACTTCACCGGGTCGGACGGGGTCGGCCGCAAACTGGCAGGCCGGCTCGGCGAACGGCTCATCCCGTCGGTGCTGGAGCTGAGCGGGGTGGACGCGGTGATCGTTCGCCACGATGCGGTCGTCGAGTTGGCAGCCCGCAGCGCGTGGTACGGGGCGACGCTGAACGCCGGCCAGACGTGCATGGCTTCCCGCCGCGCGCTTGTGGACGCGGCGGTGTACGGGCGGTTCGTTGAGGTGTTAATGCCGCTGGCCGAGGCGAGCGGGGGCGTCGGCCCCCTGTTGCTGTGTCCGGGATCGGGAGCGTCCTCGGCGAGGAGCAACAGGGGGCCGACGCCCCCCGCTCGCCGGTCCTCCTCCTCGACCACGAAGTCATTGACCCGGTGTTCGCCCCGGTTCTGTCGGTGTCGCCGGTCGTCGGCGACGAAGCCGCGGTGGCCCGGCACAACGCCAACCCGTTCGGGCTGACCGCCGCCATCTTCGGACACGGCCACCGCCGAATCGCTCGCCGCCCGGCTGCGGGCCGGGGCCGTCGTGGTGAACGACGTGATCGTCCGACCGCCCACCCGGCCACGCCGTTCGGCGGCCGCGGGGCCAGCGGGTGGGGCGCCACCCAGGGGGACGAGGGGCTACTTGCGATGACCGTGCCGCAGCCGGTGACGGTCCGCCGGGGACGGTTCCGGCCGCACGTCGATGCGCACCTGGCGAACGACCCGGCGGCGGGCGACGTGGCCCGCGGTATTCTGCGGCTCACCCACGGGCGAACCGTCGGCGAACGGTGGCGGGGGCTGCGACAACTGGTCGGCGGGATGATGCGGACGGAACGAAAGCCGTTTAGCCGCGAGGCGGGTCTTCGAGCCGAGCCGCGGAACTGCGTCCCGGTCGGGCACGACGCCCCGGCACCCGGTCGCCGGCTCGGCTCGAAGACTCCGCCTCGCGGCTAAACGGTCGCCATCACTTCTTGAAGTTCGCCGGCTTCTCCGTTACCGCCCGGATGGCGGTCGGGTTGACGGTGAACACCTCGCCCGGTGCCGCGCTGGACGCGGCGTACACCAGCGGGCCGTCCTCCATCTTGTTGCCCAGCACCAGCGTCACCGGCCCGCCGCTCTCCCGGTCGACGGTGATCTCCAGCCCGGCCGGGTTGGCCGCCACGTCGAGGCCGTGCTCCGGCTTGGCCCCGCCGGCGACGAACGCGTTCGCCCGGGGGGCGGCCAGGGCTTTCAGCAGGGCGTCCAGCTTGGCCGGGTCCGGGGTGAATCCGGCCGGGGTCGGCGGCTGCGGCTTCCAGGTCGCCCCGTCCTTGGTGAACAGGTACGTCTCCGGTCCGGCCGCCCCCTTCCAGCCGCGGAGCTTGACCAGCTTGACGCCGGCCGGGGTCAGCTTGAACACGGTGTGGTCCCGCAGCGACTCGGTCCGCAGCCGGTCGGCCACCCCCTGCGACACGGTGAACACGTAGGGCCGGCCGGCCTGCCGGGCGTACACCGACCGGCCGTCCTCGGTCGGCCCGCCGAACTCGTAGGCCCGCTCCTTGTCCGGGTCGTCCACGGTCACGGTCGCCTTCAGCTTCGGCGCGTCCAGCCCCCACTTCTTCAGCTCGTCCGGGGTCGGGGCGTCGCTCACCACCCGCTCCGGGAACAGCCCCGCGATCTGGCCGAGCAGTGCGAGCGTGACCACCGGGTCGGCGGATTGCCCCTTCTTGGCGGCCGGCTGGACGAACCGCCACTCCTGGGTCTTGGCGTCCTTGTCCACCTCCAGCGGGTCCGGCCGACCGGCCACGGCCAGCTTCGTCACCTTCGCGGTCTCGAACCCCTTCAGCTTCGGGTCGACGAACGCCACCCGGGGCTTCGTCACCGCCGCCAGGATGGCTTCCGGCAGCCGCAGGTCGGCGGCCGGGGCGGACCGGCGGACCAGCACGTCCGCCCCCTCCTTGCGGCCGAAGGTCAGGTCGGTCGGGGTGCCGGTGACGGCCGGCTCCGGCGGCAGCTTGCCGGGGTCGAGTTTGTCCTTGGGCGGGGTGACGCCGTCGGTCCACACCTTGGCCGTGGCCTTCACCTCCGGGCCGGCGAACGCGGTGTCGGCCGGGGTCGGCAACACCGCCTTGGCCGCCCGCGGCTGGGTGAGGGCGGTGAGCAGCGCCTGTACCTCCGGCTGCCGGGCCTCGACCGGGCCGGCCGGCCCGCCGTAGATCACCCACGTCGGGGCCGGCGGGGTGCCGGCCGTCACCTTGCGGAGCTTGACCGTCTGGCCGCCGGCGGTCAGGTCGATGGCGTCGATCCGGTCCCGCCGGGCCGGCGGCAGCAGATCCTTGTTCCGCAACTCGCCGGGGCTGGTGGCCGTCGCCCGGAGGGAGTCGAGCCGGTCGGTCGTCACCTTGATGACCGCCGGGTCGCCCTCCAGCTTGGCGTAGACGCGGGTCGGCACGACCGGCTTGCCGTTCTCTTCCACAGGTCGGCCGAGGTACGCCACCTCCGGCGACCCGCCCTTGCCGGCCAGCTCGACCCGCACCATGTTCGGGTTGCCGGGGTTCAGCCCGTACTTGGCCAGGTCGTCCGGCTTCTCGATGTAGTCGTCCGGCCCGCCGGCCTGTAGCCCGGTGAGGGCGCTAATCAGCGGGCGGACGCCGGTGAAGGGCGCGCCGGCCGGCTGCGGGCTGGAGTCGCCCAGGTCGTCCGCCTCCCCCCACCCGGCCGGGCTGACGAACTCCCACGCCCCGCTGGCCGTCCGGGCCAGAGCGAACTGCTTGTCCCCGGCGGCCATCTTGAGGGAGGCGGCGTCCGACGCCGGGTCGCGGAGGTCCGCCCCGAGCAGCCGGCGGGCGCGGTAGTCGGCCAGCCACTTGGCCGTCTCCCAGGCCGGCCCGTCTTTGCCCCGGGCGGTGTCCTTGAACAGCGACGCCAACTCCGCCCGGCGGACGGCCACCGGCACCTTCGGCCGGTCGGAGGTGGTGACGAACGTGACCGCCTTGTCCCCGCCGATGGTGGTCAGGCCGACGTTCACCGTGGCCGACTTCTCCCCCTTGGACAGCGTCACCCGCACGGTCGGCTTGTCCAGCCCGTGCAGGGTCAGGTTCGTGGTCAGGTCCGGGTACGGGGCGGCCTTGGCCCGGAACAGGTCCCGCACCACCGCGTCCACGGCGAACCCGTCCAGCTTGGCCGGGTACGGCTCCTTCTGCTCCCACTTGCCGTCGCCGGTCTTGACGAACACGAGCCGCTGATCGGTCGGCTCGGTGCGGACCAGCTCGACCGCGTCCACGTCCTTGTCCTTGATGCCGGCGGCGGTCAGCGTGGGCACCAGCCCGGCGTCGGGGCCGGTCGCCTGGTCCTGGTCGGTGAGCAGGGCGACCAGCAGGACGCCGACCATCGCCAGCACGACGGCGAAGAAGATGGCGGTCAGGCGGAAGTTCATGGCGGTCTTCGCAGGGGTCAGTGGCCGAGTTTCGTTGTGTTCCGCAGGGTCGGGGGTGCTGAAACCTAACCCCCCCGGCCCCCTTCCCTAAGAGGGAAGGGGGAGCAAGCAGGTTGCGCGTCGTAGAGCAGGCTCCACGTCCGAACGGGGGTGAAGGCTCCGCAACCTAACCCCCCCGGCCCCCTTCCCTACGAGGGAAGGGGGAGCAAGAGGGGGGTAGGTCCGGGCAACGGCTTCAGCCCTATTCGGCGATTCCAGCCCACTTGCTCCCCCTTCCCTCGTAGGGAAGGGGGCCGGGGGGTTAGGTTTCCGAACCGTCGCCCCCCCCGCAACGGCGTTCCATACCCGGGATCATCGCCCCGTTTACTCCCCCTTCCCTCGGAGGGAAGGGGGCCGGGGGGTTAGGTTGACCGCCCCCGGCCGGGCAGAACCCGATAAGTCTGACCGAGTCGTCGGCGGGTCGTGGGGGTCATCCGCCGTCACTTCCGGCGGAACACCCACACCCCGAGGCCGAGGGCCAGCACCCCGAGCAGGGCCGCCCCCCACGGCAGCCAGACCAGCCGCATGGCGTCCGCCCCGCGGCTGAGCTGGTACGTGCTGTACGGCTTGGTGGCGATGTTCGCCACGTCCGGCCGGTCCCGCAGCCAGTTGACGGTGGCCGCGAACAGCTCGGCCCCGAGTTCGGGCGCGGCCCCGCGGCGGCGGTCCGGGTCGGTGAACGCCTCCCCGCTGCCGAACACCGCCAGCCGGCCGTTGGCCCCTTCGGTCACGACCACCGCCACCGGCCGCGGCTCGGTGGACGCCTTCTTGGCCCGGATCAGCGCCCGGCGGGCCTCCGGGTCGCCCCGCAGCATGTCGGCCAGGGTCCGCTGCGGGTTGGCCGGCAGCTCCGGCTCCAGCCAGGTGATGCGGTCGGGGGCGCTGCCGAACAGGATCTCGGTGGTCGGGCCGCCGGGCGGCGTGCGGAGCGCGTCCACCACCCGGCAGTTCGGGAACACCGGCGAGCGGCGGAGGAAGTCGACGGCGATGGGGTTCCGCGCCTGCACCGCCCCGATGTTGACCACCGTGTCCGTGTCGAGGTACCCGAGCGGCGGGGCCGCCTGGCTGACCAGGTACTCCTTGCCCAGCTCGATCCCGTACCCGGACAACACCCCCTCCAGCCCAGTGTTCGCCACGCCCGCCCCGCCCGGCCCGGGGAACGGCCCGGACGCCAGGATCAGCTTCCCCTTCTTGCCGTCCGCCCGGGGCTGGTCGAGGTACCGCTTCAGGGCGGCGGCCTCGGCCTCGGAGAACGGGGCGGACGGGTCGATGATCGCGACCACCGCGGCGTCGGCCGGCACCTGGGGGTCGGCCACGTCAAACTTGAGCGGCCGGGCGTCGATGTTGGCTTTCTCCAGGGCCGTCCGCAGCCCGCCCGCCGTCCGCTGGCTGACCCGCACCTGGCCCGCCGGCGTCGCCCCGGGCACCACCTCCGGCTCGCCGTGGCCGGTGGTGAAGTAGACGGTCGCCCGGCTCTTGTTCTCGGCCAGGAACAGCAGCTCCCGGACCAGCTTGCTCTCGCCGACGAAGGTGAGCGTCCCGCCGCCGCCCATCCGGTCCATCCCGCCCTGCTCGAAGAAGTCCTGGCCGCGGATGAACGTGTAGCTCTTCTCGTCCTCGCCGGTGGTCAACAAGACGCCGAACTCCATCGGATCGCCCGACGGGAACGCCTGCGGGAACCGGGTGCGAAGGGACTTGATCTCCTCCCGGTTCGTGATCGGGTTGAGGGTCCGCATCTGGAACTTGGACGGCGCCGCCTCTTGGCACGCCTGGAGAAGCCGGCGGACGTCGGCCACGATGGAGTCCGAGCTGTCGTCGGTGAACGTGCTGTACGCCTTCACCGGCTGGGCCAGCTCGGCCAGGTAGCGCTTGGTCTCGGCGGACAGGGTGTAGAACCCGCTCTGGGTGGTGTCCAGCTTGTTCGGCACCTTCAGCCCGACGAACACGTTGCCGACGATCAGCACCAGGGCCAGCAGCAGGGCGGTGAGGGCGAAGTTGGTGCCGTACACCAAGCGGCGGAGGAACGGGTTGTTTCGCTCCTCGGCCCGGGCCGGCTGGACGGCCAGGAACGCCAGCCCGGCCCCGGCCAGGGTGACGAGGATGGCGGCGATCGGCTTCCAGGCGTCCTTCGGCGGGGTTTTGGCCGCCACCCACCGGGAGAGCGGCTCGAACCACGGGATAAACAGCAGGGCCGCCCCGACCAGCATGAGGATCAGGCCGAGCAGCCCGCCGGCGGCCAGGATGGTGGTGCGGGCGTCGCTCCGCCGGCCGGCCGGGGTCGGGCTGGGCAGGCGGACGGCCAGCCCGATGGCCAGCACCGCCGTCGCCAACCCGCCGACGAACCCGCCGACGGCGCCGATCTGCCGGGCTTCCCGGGCCGGCCCCTCGATGGTCGGCGTCGGCAGCGGCGGCTCGCCCTCTTTCGCCTCGGCCGCCGCCGGCTTGGCCCCGCCCCAGACGGTGTAGGCGAAGTACCCGCCGACCCCGAGGCAGACGGCGGCGATCACCGCCAACACCCAGGCGGCGGACGACCGGTTCTCGGCCACGAACTCGACCAGCGGGCCGGCGGCGGGTTGCGGGGCGGGGTCGGTGGTCATGTCAGCGGAGTCCTCGGATCACACAGGCGAGCGGCGGGGTTCAACCCCGCCGACCGAACCGTCACACCCACCGCCGGGCGCCCGGCCTTCCCGTAGGGTGCGTTGAGGAGGCTTTGCAACGCACCGCGGGGCTACAGCCGTTGCCGGGCCGGTGCGTTGCGCAAAGCCTCCACGCACCGACAATGCCGGCGGGCACCGAGTTCGCACTCACGCCCACCGCCGGGTTTCCAGCACCTTCACCGTCAGGAACAGGCCGAACGTCGCCAGGGAGGCGTACACCAACACGTCCGGGACAGAGAGCTGTCCACTCAGGGCTTGCCGCCACTGGCTCAGGAAGTCGAACCGGCTGAGGGCTGCATTCACGCTCTCGGCGACCAGGGTCATCTGACGGATGACAAACGTGAGGAGCAGGAACATCATGCCGGCGAACGTGAGTACGGCCGCGATCACCTGGTTCGAGGTGAGGCTGCTGAAGAACAGCCCCATCGACAGGAACGCCGCCCCGCTTACCGCCAGAGCCAGGTAATAGCTGAGCAGCGGCAGGTAGTCGAACGGGGCGCCGCCGACCACCCGCAGGGCGATCAGATACAGACCGGCCGGCAGCCAGCAGAGCATGTAGAACACCCAGCACCCCAGGAACTTGCTGAGTACCACCGTGCCTTCGTTCACTGGGGCGGTGAGCAACACCTCCAGGGTGCCGGTCCGCTTCTCCTCGCTGAACTGCCTCATCGTCAAAGCCGGCACCAGGAACATGGCCTGGATCGCCGCCAGGATTTCAAACCCCAGGTTGAGCCGGACGATCGGCTCCCGTACCGCCCCGCTCTCGCTCAAGGTGCCGACGAACAGCCAGTACGCAAGCCCACTACTGAACGCCATCCCGAACAGCACCACATAGGCGACCGGGCTGTAGAAGTAGGCGACCAGCTCCCGCCGGGTGAGGACCACCAGCGGGGCGTCGCTCACCACCCCGACCGACACCGCCAGGTACACCAGGCTGATCGTCCCGAGCAGCAGCCCGTAGGGCACCAGGTACGCGGCCGGCGGCTGGGTGATCGGGGCGGCGAAGCTGCCGACCAGGAACACCCCGGCGACCGCCAGCCCGAGGACCGCGGCCACCCCCTTCAGCCAACCGGGGGTGGACTTCCGCACGGCCAGCGACGCCACCCACAGGCCGACCAGGACCGGCGCCGCCCGGGCGGCGATCTTCCACGGGTCGTAGGTCTGGAGCGGGGTCTTGAGGGCGGCCGGCCCCTCGTACAGCACCGTCGGCACGACCGACCGGCCGAGGGCGACCAGCACCGCCAGCCCGCCGAGAATGCCGAGGCCGACCGCCGCCTTGAACCCCGGGCCGGGGGCGGGGGGGGGGGGGCCCACGGACGCCCCCCCCCACCCCACCCCAGCACCACCCCCGGGCCGACCAGGAACGCCGGGTAAACAACCCCGACCAGTACCGCCCCCAGGCTGAGGGCCGCCCCGATCGCCAGCAGCAGGGCGTGGGTCAGCCGGCGGAACGGCTGTTCCTTCTCGTGTTGGGCGAACGGGATGAAGAACAGCAGGCTGACCAGCCCGGCCGCCGCCCCGTACGGGAGGAAGAACGCCCCGACCTGCCGGTCCCCGACCCCGCCCGGCTTGCCCGGATAGAGGGACGCAATCACCGCCCCGATCAGGAGGGCGGCGGCGAACCCGCCGTACAGCCGGCGGACCTCGACGTCGTTGTCCCGGGCGGCGTGGACGAGCAGGGCGGCCAGCCCGGCCATGAGGGCCAGGTAGCCCGCCCCTTCCGGGAGCACCACCGGCCGGTACTGGCTGGCGATCACGGTGACCGCTCCGGTGGTGAGCAGGAACAGCCCGACCGCCCCGAGGAACCGGGTTCCGGTCGGCGTCTCCGCCCGCACGTCCGACGGGGCCAGCTCCGGGGCGTGCGGCTCGTCGGTGGTCAACTGGCTCATTCGGTCCTCGCCGCTCTTGCTTGTAGGGTGCGTTGAGGCCGCTTTGGGCCGAAACGCACCGGCCCGGCAACCGGCTCATCTCAGGTCGGAGTGTCAGCGGTGCGTTCCGCAAAGCCTCCACGCACCCTACTGGTCAATCCCGCTGGAAGATCACCCGCAGGAACGTGTCTTCCAGCTTCTCCCGCCGCAGCTCCAGCCGGCGGACCCCCCACCCCTTCTCGACCAGCTTCTGGTTGAGCGGCTCCCGCAGGTCCTGGCCGTGGTGGGTCTTCAGCTCGAACCGGCCGGCCCCGTCGTGCTCGCCCAGCGCCCGCACCTCGGACACACCGGGTTGGTTTTTCAGGAACGGCGTCACCTGCTCGGCCGGGCCGCGGACCTCCAGCACCATGATCGGGGCGCGGTTCTGGATGGTGGTCAGCTTGTCGTCGAACCGGATGCGGCCGCGGTCGATGATGATCACCCGGTCGCACACCTTCTCCACGTCCGGCAGGTGGTGGCTGCTGAACAGGACGGTGTGCCGGCCGCCGAGACCGCGGATGGCGTTCAGGGTTTCTTCCTGCTGCACCGGGTCGAGGCCGGACAGCGGCTCGTCCAGGATCAGCACCGGCGGGTCGGCGAGCAGGGTGTCGGCCAGCCCGACCCGCTGCCGGTAGCCCTTGGACAGGGTACTCAGCAGCCGCCGGCGGACCTCCCGGATGCGGCACCGCTCCAGGCAGTACTCGACCCGCTTGGTCCGTTGTTCGCGGTCCACCTGCTTCAGCTTGGCCCGGTATTGCAGGTACTCCTCGACCCGCATCTCGGGGTACAGGGGGACGCTCTCCGGCAGGTAGCCGAGGTGCCGGCGGACGTCCATCGAGTTGTACATCACGTCGAACCCGGCCACGCTCGCGTACCCGCTGCTGGCGGGCATGAAGGTGGTCAGGATCCGCATGGTGGTGGTCTTGCCGGCCCCGTTCTGGCCGAGGAACCCGACCAACTCGCCGGGGGCCACCTGGAACGAAACGCGGTCGACGGCCATCACCGGGCCGTACTGCTTGCACAGGTTCTGGACCTGGATCGCCGGCTGGGTCATGGGTCCGTCGCGGCGGTGGGTCGGGGCAATGGACTCATTATGCTATTACGCCCCCCGGGGCCGACAAGTTGGCCGCCGGGGCGGGTAGAATCGGTACGAGCCGACCGCCGGAGGAGTTCGCCGTGCCGCTGCTCGACCACTTCCGCCCGCCGATCTGGACCCAAACCCACTGGGAGTCGTTCCACACCCGCTGGGCGGTGTCGATCGCCAACGCTTTGAACCGCCGGCTACCGAAACGGTTCACCGCCGAGCCGCAGGTTCACGTCGGCTCGCGGATTGAGTCGGACGTGGCAGAGTTCGACACCCGACCGGGCACCCGACCGGAACCCGTCGGCGGGAGGAACGGCACCGACCACGGCCCCGGTGGCGAGGGGGGCGTGGCGGTGGCGGTCGAACCGGCTGTCGCCACCGACCCGACCACCGACGCCGACTACACACTGACTGTGCCGGTCGGGTTGATCGACCAGTTCGCAATCGACGTGTGGGACACCGAGCGCGGCTTCCGGCTGGCCGGGGCCATCGAGTTGGTCAGCCCGGGGAACAAGGACCGGGCGGACGCCCGCCAGATGTTCGTCGGCAAGGCGGCCGGCTACCTGCTGACCGGGGTCGGTCTGGTGGTCGTGGACGTGGTGACGAACCGGTCGGCCAACCTGCACAACGAACTGATCCGTCTGCACGGCGGGAGCGAGGACCAGCTGATGCCCGATGCGCCGGCCACATACACCGCGGCCTACGCCCCGACTCCCGGCCCGAAATCGATCCGGCTAGACGTGTGGGCGGCCCCACTTGTGATCGGTCAGGAGTTGCCGCCCCGACCGCTGAAAGTGCTCGGGTTCGGGATCGTGATGGTGGACCTGGCCGCCACCTACCGCGAGGCGTGCGAGTGGAGCCGGCTGGGGTAGCCCCTTCCGCCATCCCGACCGGGCGGGTAAACTTTCCTGCATCCCACCGTGCCGCCCGTCCGGACGCCGCCATGCTCTGCCTCGTCGCCTGCCTCGCGGTCGAAGTCGCCCCGCCGCCGCGGCCGGTCCGCCAGCCGCTGCCGCTCACCGGGCTGCTCGAAAGCGTCTACGTCCCGGACCTGTGCCTCGTGCGGTATCCGGTCGCCACCCGGTCCGCCGAGTGCCAGCGGTACTGCGACCAGGGGCTGGGGTATTTCTACAGCTACGTCTGGATGGAAGCCGCCCGGTGCTTCGAGACGGCCCTGCGGCACGACCCGGACTGCGCCTTCGCCTGGCTCGGGCTGTACCGGGCGATGGACAAGTGGGGCAAGGGTGGGACGGCCACCCCCGGGTCGTTCCTGGCGGTAGCCGGGGCGGCGTGGCAGCCAAGGGTTCCGGACCGATTCGCCAAGTCGCCGAAGGACTACGCCCTGGACATGGCCCGCAAGCTGATGCCGAAGGCCGGCCACCGGGAGCAGTTGCTCATCCGGGCGAAGTTGCAGGAGCGGGGCATGTGGCCCGGGGTCGGCCCGGACGACCGCCGCAAGGAGGCCCAGGCGACGCTCGACGAGCTGCTGACGCTGTACGAGGACGACGAGGAGGGGTGGTTCGCCCGCGCCCAACTGGGCAACGGGACGAACGGCCCGGCCCCGTTCTACAAGGCGCTGCTCAAGGTGAACCCGGTCCACCCCGGGGCGAACCACGAGCTGGTCCACTTCTTCGAGAACATCAAACGGCCGGCCCTCGGCTGGCCCTACGCCGAGGGGTACATGAAGTCGTCCCCCGGCCTCCCGCACGCCTTCCACATGCAGGCCCACCTGGCCATGCGGGTCGGCAAGTGGAAGCACACCACCGACTGGAGCAGCCGGGCGGCGGCCCTTCAGATGGAGTACCACAAGGTACTCGGGGTGAAGCCGGCCGACGACCACCAGTTCTTCCACCACCTGGAGACGCTCACCCGCAGCCTCGTCCACGACGGCCGGTTCGCCGAGGCCCGGGCGCTCAAGGCGAAGGCCGAGGGGGACTACCAGTACCACTTCCGGCCCGAGTGGTTCCGCATGGCGGTGGCCACCAGCGACTGGGCCGAGGCACGCAAGCTGGCCGACCACTACGCCAAGTCCGACAAGGCGAACGGGGCGTATCACACCGCGGTCATCGCCCTGGAGCGGGGGGACATCCCGGCCGCCACCGCAGCGGTGGACGTGCTGCGGCAGGGGCAGCAGTCGAAGAAGGGGAACCGGTCGCAGGAGCTGCGGCTGTGGGAGGTGCAGGGCCGGCTGATGTGCCGGACGGGGCAGGGGGAGGGCGGGCTGCGGCTGCTCAAGCGGACGGTGGACAAGACCAAGGACGACTACAACCACCACTCCTGGGGCGGCGGGGCGTACTACATGGAGCAGTGGGGGGCGGCGGCCCTGGACGCCGGCCGGGCCGCCGACGCCGAGGAGGCGTTCCAGGAAGCCTTGGCCCACGACGCCGGCAGCGTCCGCGGGGCGCTCGGCATGTGGGCGGTCTGCACCCGGCTAGGCCGTACCGACGAGGCGAGTCGGTTCCTGACATTGGCCGAACGGTGTTGGGCGAAAGCGGACCCGCGGGACTTCTACCGGCTGCGGGACGACTACGTCCGCCGGGCGGCCAACATCCCGACGGCGGCGGTCGCGGCGGCTGGGGAGTGACTGGTTTTATGTAGGGTGCGTGGAGGCTCGGCGCAACGCACCGGCCCGGCAACGACGGCTCCCGACCGGATGAAGTCCAACGGTGCGTTGCGCCGAGCCTCCACGCACCCTACAAGAGCACACCCGGTCACGGCACCAGCTTGAGCTTCCGCTGGACCTCGGCCTGCCGGCCGTGCTGGCGGCCCTGGTGGGTGTTGGCGTACAGCTCGTCCGCCTTCGCCCACGCCGCCTTCGCCGCCGGCTTGTCGTCCAGCCGGAAACACACGTCCCCGAGGTGGTCCCACACCACAGGGTCGGACGCGGCGTCCAGCGACCGGCCGGCCTTCTCCAGCGTTCCCCGGGCCTCGGCCAGCTTGCCCCGGCGGAACAGCACCCAGCCCAGGCTGTCCAGGTACGTGCCGCGGTCCCGCTCCGCCTCGCCGGCCCGCAGCCGCTCGTCCCGGTCCAGCTCGACCGCCCGCCGGACCATCGCCTCGGCTTCTTCCAGGTTCCGCCCGGCGTCGGCTATGAAGTAGCCGAGGTTGTTGAGGGCCAGGGCGTCGTCCGGGTCGTCCTCCAGCACCGCCCGCAGCTCGGTTTCGGCCTTCGGCAACTGGTTCTGCCCGAGGTAGGCCGTCGCCAGGGCGACGCGGACCTCGCGGACCTCGCCCGGGTCGGTGAACTCGGTCAGCAGCTCGTTGCACACCCGGACCGCCTGGTCGTACCGGCCGAGCACCCCGAGCACCCGGGCCTGCTCCAGCTTCACCCCGAGCTTGCGGACCGCCAGCGGCTCGGCCCGCTTCAGCTCGGCCAGCGCCTCCGGCCCGCGGTCCAGCTCGGCCAGCGGGTACGCCCGGTACAGCGGGATGAGCAGCGCCTGCTCCCAGCGGCCGGCCTTCACCGCCTGCTCGCCCACGTCGCACAGGGTGAGCAGGTCGGCCCACCGCTTCTGCCGGGTGAGCAGCCGGTAGGCGGCGTTGAACGCGGTCGCGCTGTGAGCCGTCGCGGCCCGCAACGGGCGGTCGAGGGCCGACAACTGGTCGTCCCGCTCGGCCAGCCAGGCGAGCAGTTGCCAGGAGTCGGCCGTCAGGTCGCGGTCGGTGGCGGCGATCAGCGGGGCCGTCAGCCCGGGTTCGGCCTTGACGGCGGCGGTCAGGCGGCGGCCCCGCTCGCCGGCCGCCAGGGCCGCCCGCTCGGCGTCCGGCGGCGGGTCGCCCGGCTCCGGCCGGGACGGGCGGGCGGCGGTGTACGTCTCGTTCACGAACTGGAGTAGCAGGTCGGCCCGGTCGGCCTCCTTGTAGAACCGCACCAGGACGCCGAACAAAGCCGGGTCGGTGGCGGCGTCGGCCAGCTCGCGGAACCGCCGGTCGCCGGCGAGCGGGTCGGCCCGCCCGAGTTCCGCTGCCTGGAGCCACCGCGGGGCCGGGTTGGCCGGGTCGGCGTCGGCCAGTCGGCCCAGATCGGCGGCCAGCCCGACCGTCTGCCCGGCCCGCCGCCGCAGATCGACGTACCGCTGGTACGGCCCGACCCCGCCCGGCTTCAGCCGGAGGAACCGCTCGACCGCGGCCAGCGCCTCCGCCGTCTTGCCCTCGGCCTGCAGCACCGCGGACAGGTTCCAGTCGAGCCGGGCGGCGACGGCCGGGTCCGGGGACCGCCGCTGGGCTTCCCGGTAGGCGGCGGTGGCGGCGGCGAACTTGCCAGCCCCGGTGAACGCCCGGCCGAGCGCCTCTTGGACCAGCGCCGCCTCCCGGTCCAGGTCTTGTGGGCTGGTGAACCGCGTGGTCTTCAGCAGGTCGGCCCGGCGGTCGGCGAGGACGGCCGCGGCCCGGGTGAGGGCGGCTTCCATCCCCGCCCAATCGCCAGCCTGTTCGGCCGCCCGGCCCCAGTCCCGCAGCACCCCGAGCCGGCGGGCCGGGTCCACGGTCGGCGGCAGGGCGTCGGCGGTGCGGGCCAGCACCCTGGCGGCGTCGGCGTACTTCTTCCCGTCGTAAAGGAGTTGAGCCAGGAGCTGGCCGGTGGCGGCGTCGGCCGGGTCGAGTTCGACGGCCTTGCGGGCGACCCGGACGGCCGCCGCGTCCCGGCCGAGGTCGGCGTACAGTTGGGCCAGCCGGCGGTGCGGCTCGGCGGCGGCCGGGTCGGCTTTGACCGCGGCTTCGAGCTGCTTGGCGGCGTCGGCCGGCCGGTCCTGGCGGTTCCGCCAGCGGCCGAGGGCGTACCGGGCGAGTGCCTCCCGCTTGGCTGCTTCGGCGGCCGGCAGCGGCTCGGCCCGGACGACGGGCACGGGCTGGGGGTCGGACAGGGCGACGACGAGGAGCCAGAGCATGAGCCGCCCTCCGGGCCGGGGACCGGGTCCGGGCGCACTGTAGCCGGCCGCGGGCGTGCCGCCAACCCGAAGGGCCGTCAGCCGGCGACCGCAAGTTGTTTTGGTAGGTCAGGCTGTGCCTGACGTGGGGAGCGCATCCGTCAGGCACAGCCTGACCTACCAAAACGGCTTGGAGGATTGGATATCTCGTCAGCCGGCCGCCGCGAGCAGGTCCGTCACCCAGCAGAACGGCCCGTGGTCGCCGGGGCCGCGGAGGTGGTCGAGGACGAGCCGGTTGTCGCAGCCCGCTTCTTCGAGGGCGTCGGCCAGCACCGGCAGCCGGTCGAACCCGCGGTCGGCGACGATCCCGGCGACCAGCCCACGGACGGTCGGCGTGAGCCAGGACGGGTGGACGACCGCCGTTCCGCCGACCTCGGCGACGGCTTTACTCGCTTCCACCCGCCAGGCTACAAAGTACGCGAGGCAATCAGCGGGTGTGGCCCAAATCTGATTGAACAGGTACTCGTTTGATACGACCGGCCCGGAACTCCGGGCTACGGCGGCCAGTCGCGATTCCAACTGGGTCACGGCCTCGCACACGGCCGACAGCCCGTAAGCATGGCCCCAACGAGCGAGATAAGGATGGGACACGTCATACGCCTGTATGCCGCAGCACGCGACGACACACTCCACCTCGCACTGTCGGACGAAGTCGTCAAGCGGTTCGGGGAAGTGTAGGTCCATACGTTCCGCTCGAAGCAGCGGATCGTCTCGTAGGGTCGGGGCAGGTTGATGTAGGGTGCGTGGAGGCTTTGCGGAACGCACCGGAAACGGCAACGACGGCGAGCCGTGTCGGCGGCAGGTCGGGGGAGGGCGAGGCTCCTGCCGAGCCGCACGCCCCACCGGTCGGGGCAATTGGGTACGGGCTGAACCGTTGTCCGGGTTGGAGTCCGGCTCGGCAGAGCCTCGCCCTCCCCCGGGCGCTGCTTTTGCCGTCAACACCGGTTCCCGCGAACTGCTGTCTCGATGGTGCGTTGCGCAAAGCCTCCACGCACCCTACGCCAGCCTCACCGGCTCTTCGGCTTCGGCTTGCCGTCGCCGGCCTTGCCTTTCGCCAGGTTTTCCTGGCCGGTCGGGCACTCGCCCTTGAGCGGGCACTGCGGGCAGAGCGGCGGGCCGTCGATGCAGATCTGGTCGGCGTGCTGGCTCATCTCCTCCGTGAACTCGTACCCCTTAGCCTTCGGGATGTGGTGCTCCAGGCTGGCCCGGGCCGTCTCCGGGTCGTCCAGGGCGTCGGCGTCCAGCACCCCCAGCCGCCGCAGCACCCGGGCGGTCGGCTCGTCCAACGGGATGGCGTGCCCGCCGAACGACCGCTGCGTCACCCACGCCACCACGAAGTCGTTGACGCCCTTCTCCTTGTACCGGGCCAACTGCTTGGCCGCCTGCTTCAGCCCCTTCTTCTCCAGGTCTTCCAGGTCGAACGAGTAGGTCCGCTCGAAGTGCTCCTGGAGGAAGTCGGTGATCCGCTTGGCCCGGTCGCCGGCGGCCGGCAGGCCGGCGTCGGCCAGCTTGTCCGCCACCTCCTGGACGGTGCTCACCCGCACTTCGTTCCAGTCGAAGAAGTCGCTCTTGATCCTGGCGAACGCGGCGTCGGCGTCGGCCGTCGGCACCCCGTCCCGGCAGATGGCGTACACCACCTCCTCCAGCACCGGCCGCTTGTCCGGCTCCGGCGGGGTGGGGAACTTCTTCTTCAGCAGGCCGACGGCCGAGTTGAGGATCTGCTGCTTGTTGGTGATGGCCGGCATCGGGGAATGCTCTCCGGGCGTGTCAGGCCGCCGGTCCGTCGGCGGGGCCGGGCCTTAGTCGGGTTTGGGGGCGTCGGTCGGGGTATTGTCGCTTTCCGCGGGCGGGTTTTCATCCCCAGCCGGGTGGCCGGCTGCCTCCTGCTCCTGGCGGATCAGCCGGGCGATCTCCAGCGACTTCTTCACCCCCTGGTCCAGCACGAACGTGACGTGCGGGACGAACCGGGTGGTCAGCCGCTTGGCCAGCTTGCTCTGGACGAACCCGGCGCTGGCCTTCAGCCCGTGCATGGTCAACGCCTGTTCCTTCTCGGTGCCCATGACCGAGACGAACACCTTGGCGTGCTGCAGGTCGCCGGCCACCTCCGCCCGGGTGACGGTGACGTTCTTGACCCGGGGGTCTTTCAGCTCGAACAGGATGGCCTCGGCGGCCACCTCCCGCACGACCTCCGAGACACGGGCCAGCCGGTGGGATTTCATCGGGTGGTGGGGTTGGTGGGTGGGTAGGTGGTTGGGTCAGCAACAGTGGTTGGTCGGTTAACCACCCAACAACCCCACCACCCGACTACCTAGCTGCCGACCTCGATCTCACCGCTCAAATACTCGGCAATCGGGTGGCCGCGGAGCGCCTCCTGGATGCTCTGCAACACCCCCTTCACCGGGGCCGCCTCCGCGCCCACGGCCGCCACCCCGATCTCGATCACCTTCACGTCGTCCAGGTGGCCGACCTCCGTGGCCGCCACGTTGAACCCATTCCGCAGCCGGTCCAGGATGCTGCGGGCCACCTGCCGCTTGTCTTTCAGCGTCCGGCTCTCGCGGACCAACAGCCGGGCGTGGAGGGTGCCGACGATCATGAGCCAGGCAAATGTAAAAAGGAAAAAGGCAAAAGTAGAAGGCACCCAAGCCGGTCGAACTTTTGCCTTTTACCTTTTTACTTTTGCCTTGCTCACAGCGTCCGCTGCTTGATCTCGATCCGGTACGCCTCGATCACGTCCCCGACCTTGATGTCGTCGAAGCCCGCGACCTTCATCCCGCACTCGAACCCCTCGCGGACCTCCTTGGCGTCGTCCTTGAACCGCTTCAGGCTGTCCAGGCCGACCGTCCGCTCGGCCGGCGGGAACAGCACCGTGCCGTCCCGGATCACCCGCACCTTGGCGTTCCGCTCGATCGTGCCGCTGGTCACGAAGCACCCGGCGATGGTGCCCACCTTCGACACCTTGAACGTCGCCCGGACGATCGCCCGGCCCAAGTGGACGACCTCCTCGACCGGCTTGAGGCGGCCTTCCAGGGCGGCCTTCACGTCATCCACGAGGTTATAGATGATCTGGTACTCGCGGAGCTGGATGCCCCGCGCCTCGGCCAGCGCCAGGGCGGCGTCGTCGGCGGTCACGTTGAACCCGACGATCATCGTGTTCTCGGGGCTGGTCAGGGCCAGGGTCACGTCCGACTCGGAGATCGCCCCGATGCCGGCGTGCAGCACCCGCACCCGCACCTCCTCGTGGACCAGCTTCTCCAGCTCCTTCTTGATCGCCTCGACGGACCCCCGGGCCTCGGCCTTCAGGATCACCTTCAGCTCGGTGATCTTGATCTTGGCGTTGGCCGCCTTGAGCGAGTCCAGGCTGACCGGGCTGAACTTGGCCAGGGCCGCCTGCTGCTTGGCCTCCTTGCGGGCCTCGGCGATCTCCCGGGCGGTGCCGATGTCGTCCACCACCAGGAACTCGTCGTCCGCGTCCGGCACCTCGTCCAGTCCGGTGAACTTGACCGGGGTGCTCGGCCCGGCCTCGTCGGTCGGCCGGCCGTGGTCGTCGTACATCGCCCGGACCCGGCCGAACGACGCCCCGCACAGGACGATGTCGCCCTTGCGGAGGGTGCCGTTCTCGACCAGCAGGGTGGCCATCACCCCGCGGTCCCCTTCCAGGTACGCCTCCAGGCAGGTGCCGGACCCGGCCAGGGTCGGGTCGGCCTTCAGCTCGGCGAACTCGGCCAGGGTGGCGATGTTGTCCAGCAGCTCGTCGATCCCCTGGCCGGTCTTGGCCGAGCACTCCACGAACGGGACGTCCCCGCCCATGTTGTCCGGCAGCAGGTTCAACTGGTAGAGCTGCCGGCGGGTACGGTCGACGTTGGCGTCCGGCAGGTCCACCTTGTTGATGGCGACGATGATGTCCACCTCGGCCGCCCGGGCGTGGCTGATCGCCTCCTCGGTCTGGGGCATGACCCCGTCGGACGCGGACACGACGATGACCACGATGTCGGTCACGTCGGCCCCGCGGGCCCGCATCTTGGTGAACGCCTCGTGGCCCGGGGTGTCGAGGAAGGTGGTGGACTTGCCGTCCTTCTCCACCCGCCAGGCCCGGAGCACCTGGGTGATGCCGCCGGCCTCGGTGCTGACCACGTCCGAGGTCAGCCCGTACTCCTGGCGGATCTTGTCCAGGAGCGAGGTCTTGCCGTGGTCGACGTGGCCCATGATGGTCACGACCGGCGGCCGGGTGGTCAGGTTGGCCGGGTCCGACTCCTCCGCCCGCTTCTTCAGCCGGGCGTACATCTGGTCCTCGGCCGTCTCCTGCTTCTTGGCCACCAGCTCGACCCCGCGGTCGATGGCGATCATCTCGGCCACCTCGAACTCGATGTTCGAGTTGATGGTGAACAGCGAGTTGGTCAGGTTCTTGAGCTTGAGGAGCAGCTCGCCGGACTTCATCCCGATGGTTTCGGACAGGGTGCGGACGGTGATCGGCAGGGCGATCTCGATCCGGCCTTCCTTCTTGGTCTGGATCTTCTGCTTGCCCCGCATCATCTTGCGGAGCAGGGCGGCCCGGGGGCCGCGGCGGGAGCCGGACTGCGGCTCGATCAGGGCGACCTGGCCGCCGGAGATGACCACGGCCCCGCGGCCGAAGTTCCCCGGCCCCTGCCGGCCCTTGTCCTGGCGGGCCTTGTGCCGGGCGTCCCGGCCGGCGACCGCACCGGGGCCGCCCGGCCCGGCGGCCTTGTTCTTCTTGTCGTCCTCCCCGCCGCCCTCGCCCTCATCCCGGCCGCGGCCCGGCCGGCCGTGCGGAGTCCTGGGGCCGACCCGCCGGGGCGGGTGGCGTCGCCGGCCGGCGGCTGCGGGGCGTTGATCTGCTTCTGCATCTGGTCAACGGTCACCCGTTGGCCGCGGGACTGCTCCTGCTGGCGGAGCTTCAGGATCTGCTCCGGGGTGAGCTTGACCGACTTCGGCGCACCGGGGGCCGCGGCCCCCGGTCGCGGCGGGGGGCCGCCGGCACCGCCCGGTCGCGGACCGACTGGCCCGCCGGCACCGCCCGGCCGTGGGCCGGCCGGCCCACCAGGACCAGCGTGCCGCGGGGGCAACCCGCCGGCCCGCTGGGCACCCATCCCGGGGCCACCCGGCCGGGGTGCATCCCGCCGGGGCCGCCCGGCCGCGGACCGCCGGGGCCGCCGCCGAGCGGGCGGGGGCGCCGGGCTGAGGCGGCGGGAAGTGAGACCGGGGGCGGCGCCGGGCTGCGGCGGGCCAGAAGCCGGCCCGGCCGCCGGGGCGGGGGCCGGCTGGGGAGCAGGTGGGGTCGGCGCCGTCGGCCGCGGCCCGCCTGGCGTCGGCATCGGCGGCCGCGGCGGGCGTCTGCGGCCGGCCACCCAGGGTCGGCGGCCGGCCGGTCAGCACCGGCGGCCGGGTCGGTAACACCGGGACGCGCGGGGCTTGTGGGGCGGCGGTCGGCGCCGGCGCGTCCGGCTCGCTCGGCGGCTGCTCCGCGGGCGCCCTCCGGCCGGGCTTCGGCCGCCGGCGGTTCCGGGGCGGCGACAGGCGGGGCCGGTGGGGCTTCGGCGGCCGGCGGGGGTGACACGGCTACCGGCGGCTCGACGGCCGCCGGTGGCTCAACCGGGGCGACGGGCGCCGGCGGCACTTCGGCGACCGGCTGGACCGGAACGGTCTCGGCCGGCGGGGGTTCGACGGGGGCGGGGGCCGGCGGCGGGGGCGCGCGGGGGCGAGCCGCCGGCAGCGTCTTCGGCTTGGTGAGGGTCGGAATCTTGGCGTCCGGCAGCTTGGGCGGGGCGGCAGGCTTGGGGGGAGGGGGGACGGCCGCCTTCGGCCCGCCCTTCTTGGCCCGGTCCTTGAGGGCCGTGATCTGGTCCGGCTCCAGCGCGCTCAGCTGGCTCTTGACGGTCGTGTACCCGAGTTCCTTGCAGAACTCCAACACCGTCTTGGTGTCCAGGTTCAGGTCGTTCGCCACTTGATAGACGCGGGGCTTCCCGCCGCCCTTGGCGTCCTTCGTGTCCTTGCTCTCTTTGGTCTGCGACAAGCGGTGCTCCCTTGGTGGGGGTGGCCCCGACACCCCCAAAAACCCGCCGCGGTGGTCGGCCGACCGGCGGGCGTTCGGTGTATTCTAACCAGTCCGGGTTGACAGAAAAGGGGGAGTGCGGCGGCGGTCATGCCGACGCCCCCCCCGGTTGGCCACTGCCCTCTTCGGCCGCGGGGGTGGTCAGCTCCCCGTCCTCGCCGGTCCGCTGCTCTTCGTGGATCAGCGCCTCTTCGACGCCCTGGGTGTCGGTCGGCATCCCCTCGTGGTAGCTGGTGTCCGGCTTCCGCGGCTTGGCGGGCGTCTCCTCGGCGACCGCCGCGTCCGGGGTGCCGTCCCCGTCGACGTCGGCGACCGCCACCGTCACCCCGTCCCCCTGCTCCAGTGACACGCCCTCGGCCCCGGCGTTCGCTTCGGCCTCGGCCTGGGCCGCCGCTTCCGCCTCGGCCGCAGCCTGGGCAGCGGCCTCCTCGGCTGCCCGCCGCTCCTCCTCCGCCGCCCGGTCCATGTGGTCGGCGTACTCCTCGGCGTACTCCACCAGTTCGTTCGCCTGCTCCTCGGTCAGCCCGGGGGCGAACTTCAGCAGCTCCTCGCCGTCGATGAAGGTGATCTCGTTGTACGACAGGAACCCTTCTTCGATGAGCGCCTGGATCACCTCCGGGGTGATGTGCGGCAGTTGGCCGAACCACCGCTCCGCCCGCTCCAGCGCCTCCCCCAGCTCGTCGTGGGTCATGATCTCGATGTCCATGCCCACCAGCTTGGACGCCAGCCGGACGTTCTGCCCCCGCCGGCCGATGGCCAGGGACAGTTGGTCGTCCGTCACCAGGACGATCGCCCGGCCGAGCCGGGGGTACGTGAACACCTCACTGATTTGAGCGGGCTGGAGGGCGTTCGGGATCAGAACTTGCAAGGAATCGTTCCACCGGACGATGTCGATCCGCTCGCCGTTCAGCTCCTCGATGATGTTCTTGATCCGGCTCCCCCGGACCCCGACGCACGCCCCGACGCAGTCCACCTTCAGGTCAATGCTGGACACCGCCACCTTGGACCGGTAGCCGGCCTCCCGGGCGACCGCCCGGATGTCGATGGTCCGGTCCTCGACCTCCGGGATTTCCTCCTCGAACATCGACTTGACGAAGTCCGGGTGCGCCCGGCTGAGCACGATCTTCACCCGGTGGCCGGTCCGGCGGACCTCGAAAATCACCGCCTTCACCCGCTCGCCGACGTGGTGCGACTCGCCCGGGATCTGCTCGCTCCGGGGGAGCAGGGCTTCGCTCTTGCCCAGCGAGACGATGGCGGTGCCGGCGTCC
This sequence comes from Gemmataceae bacterium, assembly GCA_046350115.1. GTDB lineage: Bacteria > Planctomycetota > Planctomycetia > Gemmatales > Gemmataceae > JAXMAZ01. Next base: position 139,223 of record JAXMAZ010000007.1, on the reverse strand, counting down.
ACCCGGGTGACGGTGCCGACGACCAGCTCCCCCTTCTTGGCGTTGAACTCGTTGAAGACGGTGTCGGATTCGGCCTCGCGAATCTTCTGGATCATCACCTGCTTGGCGCTCTGGGCGGCGATCCGGCCGAGCGTCTCCGGGTCGATGTCGTCCGCCCCGTGCTTGGCGGTGATGTCCCCGGTCGAGCGGTCGATCTGCACCAGCACCCCGACCCCGGGGTTCTCCTCGGTGATGCCGAAGTGCCGCTCGGCGGCGAGCTGGATGGCCGACTCGATGCCGCCGAAGATGACGTCCCGGGAGATCTTCTTCTCCTCGTGCATCGCGTCCACGAGCTTGAGGATCTCGCGGCCGATGTCTTTCTTCAGTGCGGCCATTACGGGCCTCCGGAGGCAGTCGCCGAAAGCCCACCCGTTGCAACGGGTGGGCTTTGTTACTCACCTAATCGCACGCCTGTGGTTCCGTCGAACCACAGGCACCGGTCGGCGGGCAGGAACAGGTCCACGGGCGCGCCGACCGGGGGCGGCGAACCGGACGACCACCCGACCCGCAGCCGCGCGCCGTCGCGGGCTGCCGTCAGGAGCCATCCGCTGCCGACCGGTTCGGCCGAGACGACCGGCCACCCGGTGAGGCCCGCCCCCGGCGGGGGCGGATTCCCGGGCGAGCCGATCCGAACGTCCTCGGGCCGGATGCCGAGCGTCAGATTGGAGGCCGGGCCGAGCCGCCGGACGACCGCGTCCGGAACCGGCATCGACACCGCGCCGTCGGCCGCCCGGAACACCGGGGCTGCCGACTCGCCGCCACCCACACGACCGTCGATCAGACTCAGCCGACCAAGGCAATGCGCCACGAACCGGTTGCCGGGGCGGCGGGCCAACTCGTCGGCGGTGCCGATTTGTTGGATGACGCCGTCCCCCAGCACCCCGACGCGGCGGCCGAGGGCCAAGGCGTCAGTCGGGTCATGGGTGACAAGCAACATTGTGGCCCCGGCGGCAGCGATCAGCAAGTGGAGATCGGACCGAAAATCCGACCGGAACACCGGATCCAGCCCGGTGAACGGTTCGTCCAGCAGCCACACCGCCGCTTGCCGGGCCGCCAGCCGGGCCAGGGCCACCCGCTGTCGCTCCCCGCCGGAGAGCTGGTGCGGCCGGCGGGCGAGGAGGGGATCCAGGTTCACCAGTTTAGCCGCGAGGCGGAGTCCGCGGAGCCGAGCGGGGATCGCAACCCGAGCCGTTGGTCGCACCGGCGTGGGACACTCGTTCCGCGGCTCGGCTCCGCGGACTCCGCCTCGCGGCTAAACTGGTTCAGATTCTCTTCGACGGTCAAATGCGGGTACAGGGCCACCCGCTGGGGTAGCAGTGCCACCCCCCGGCGGTGCGGTGGCAACCCGTCCACCCGGACCCCGTTCACACACACCTCGCCGGCCGTCGGCTCGTCCAACCCGGCGATCAGCCGCAATAGCGTCGATTTCCCGGACCCGGTCGGGCCGAGCAGGGCCAGGTGCTCCCCCGGGCCGACGGTCAGGTCCGTCGGCCGGAGGGCGACCGTGCCGTTGGGGTGGGTCTTGGTCAGGCCGCGGACGGCGACAGCCGGCGGGGTCATTTCCAGGGTTCACGGGAGGATAAAGGCCGGACGATCAGCCCCCGCCGACGTCGTGCCCGGGGTGGGTCCACGGCTGGCGGTACGGCCGCTTGAGCCGCCGGGTCGCCTCGGCGTCCCCGACGCACACGTGCTTCTGCGGGTCCCAGGTGATCGTCCGGCCGAGCTGCTGGCTCAGGTTGGCCAGGATGCAACTGGCCGACGAGATGTGCCCCTGCTCGATGTCCGCCACCGGCTTCGACCGCTCCTCCCGGGCCTTCAGGAAGTCCTTCCAGTGCGCCCGCAGGGCCGGGGCGACGTGCTTCTCCAGATCCTTTTCGGTCTTGTCCTCGGGGTACTGGTCCAGCTCGTAGGTCACGTCCTTGTGGACCGGCTTGCCCCCCTGCGGGATGAAGTCGTAGCTCTGCACGCTCGCCTTAAGCGTCCCCTTGTCCCCGTAGAAGGTGGCCCCCCACGGGTACTTCGGGTCGGGCGTGCTGCCGTAGGTGCGGTGCTGCCAGACCACGTCGAAGTCCGGGTACTCGAACGTGGCCGACTGGGTGTCGGTGATGTTCGCCTTCGACTTCTTGTCCACGAAGATGCCGCCGGACGACGACACGCGGGTCGGCCAGCCGAGGTTGAGCATCCACCGGACCATGTCGAACATGTGGATGCACATGTCCCCGACGATCCCGTTGCCGTACTCCGTGAACGCTCGCCAGGACCGCGGGTGGACCAGCTTGTTGTACGGCCGCATCGGGGCCGGGCCGGTCCAGAAGTCGTAGTCCAGGTTGGCCGGCGGGTCGGTGTCCGGCGGGTTCTCCCGGGTCCGCATGTGGTAGTAGCAGTAGATCTCGACCAGGCCGATCTTGCCCAGCCGGCCGGAGTCGAGGAACTCCTTCTTGGCTTCGGCCAGGTGCGGGGTACTCCGCCGCTGCGTCACCACCTGGACGACGCGGTTGTGCTTGCGGGCGGCGTCCAGCATGGCCTTGCCCTCGGCCACGTCCACGCTGATCGGCTTCTGTACCCACACGTCCGCCCCGGCCTCGCAGGCGGCGATCATCGGCAGGGCGTGCCAGTGGTCCGGGGTCTCGACCATGACCACGTCGAACGGGTCGGCCTTGAGCATCTCCCGGTAGTCGTGGAACGTCTTCGGCTGGCTCTTGCCGCCGCTCCGCTCGCCGACCTGCTTGGCGGCGTCGGCGAGCATCGCCTTGTCCACGTCGCACAGGGCGACGACCTGGGTGTCCGGGGCCACCTGGAGGAGCCGGAACAGGGAACACTTGCCGTACCAGCCGGCGCCGACCAGCCCGACCCGCAGCGGCTTGGCCCGGCCGGCGTGCAGCGGGGCCGGGGCGGCGAGGGCGGCGGCGGCCGCGGCCGACGTGCCGAGGAAGTGGCGACGATTCATGGCAGGCTCCGGGGGAGGGGCGGACGGCTGGCGACCAGTGTACCCGAGTCTGACCCCGGCACCAGACGTGGGCGGACAAGGACCGGCCGTTAGCCGCATTTGCGTAGGGTGCGTTGAGGCTCGGCGAAACGCACCGCCGAGACTTCTCCCCGCGGGTGATGTGCGGGTGATGTGGTTGCGGGGCCGGTGCGTTCCGGTCGTCAAAGCCCTCCCTCCACGCACCCTACGCCGACCCGGATTTGTAGGGTGCGTGGAGGCTTTGCGGAACGCACCGCGGCACTTCACCCCGGGGTGGGCATCGTTGCGGGGCCGGTGCGTTTCGTCGCAAGGCCTCCTCAACGCACCCTACGAAACCCCGCCGGTGTTAGTCCACGATCCCGTCCTCGTCGCACTCGTTCACCGCCCGCGGGACCAGCATCAGGAACACCCGGGTCGCCTGCACGATCGCCTTCTTCGTCACCCCGCCCTTGAGCAGCAGGCAGTAGTCGAACCACAGGTCGCCGTCGTCGTCGATCCCGGCCCGCACCAGCACGTAGTTCTCGTTGATCCGGTTGACCAACTCCAGCCGGTCGAGCCGCTGGGCCTCCTCCTTGATGCCGTAGTAGGCCATGAGCTGAAGCCGCTCCTTCGACTCGGACAGGAACGCCCGGGCCAGCACCTCCTCGCGGAGCCGGATCTGCTTCTTCTCGTCGTCCAGCACCGCGTCCAGGAACGCCTGCTCGTACACGTCCCGGATCAGCTCGATGGACACGTTGTCCGGTGTCACCAGGTCGGCGGCCATGTCGCCCTCCGCGGCCGGCCGGAGGTCGCTTGACGCCCCCCGGGGTGGCCCTACTATAGCTGGGTTCGCCGCCCACACCTCGACCGCCGTCGAGGTTTGTTTTTGGGCCGGCTTGTGAAATCTGGCACGAACTGACTGTTTGTATAGTATACTTCCCCTGCCGGAGCCGACATGGCCCCCGCCACCCCGGTCTTGACGCCCGCCGGCTTGGAGCCGGCGTTCGACCTGGCCGCCTACTACCCGGTGTTAATTTACGCCGGGGTGGTGGTGGCGATGGCGGTCGGGATCGTGGCGGCCAGCCACGTGCCGTTCCTCAAGCCGCGGAAGCCGACCCGGGTCAAGCAGATGCCCTACGAGTCCGGGATGGACCCGGTCGGGTCGGCCCGGATGCAGTTCGACGTGAAGTTCTACCTGATCGCCATCCTGTTCCTGGTATTCGACGTGGAACTGTTGTTCCTCTACCCGTGGGCCGTGGTCGCCTATGGTGAGGGGGGCGACCCGGGGTGGCGGCAGGCGTTCGGGCTGGTGGTGTTCGTCGAGATCCTGCTCTTCCTGGGCACGCTCGCCATCGCCTACGTGTACGCCTGGCGGAAGGGGGTGTTCCAGTGGCGGTAAGGCCGACCGACAACCTGCTCGTCGCCCCGCTCGACTACCTGGCCAGTTGGGTCCGTAAACACAGCCTGTGGCCGATGCCGTTCGCCACCGCTTGCTGCGGGATCGAGCTGATGGCCACCGCGTCCAGCCGGTACGACATCGCCCGGTTCGGCAGCGAGGCGATGCGGTTCAGCCCCCGGCAGTGCGACGTGATGATCGTCGCCGGCCGGGTGGTGATGAAGATGGTCCCCGTGATGCAGCGGATCTGGCAGCAGATGAGCGAGCCGAAGTGGTGCATCAGCATGGGGGCGTGCGCCTCGTCCGGCGGGGTGTTCGACACGTACTGCACGGTCCAGGGGATCGATCGGTTCCTGCCGGTGGACGTGTACGTGCCCGGCTGCCCGCCGCGGCCGGAGCAACTCATCCGGGCGGTGCTCGATCTGCAAGAGAAGGTGCAGAAGACCGGCACCATCAACGCCCGCGAGTTCGCGTACCGGGCCGAGCACGAGGGGCCGGCCCCGCTGGTGAAGGAACTGGACCCGAAGGAGCTGGTGGTCGCCCCCGGCGACTTCAAGAGCGGGACGCGGTTCCGCGGGCTGTCGCTGAACTGACGCAGTCGAAGCCCACCCCTTGCTAGGGGTGGGCTTTGGGGGACATCATCCATGCCCGGATACCTGGACACCGTGAGCGCGAAGTTCCCCGGCGCCTTCACCACGGGCGAGTTCCGGGACAACAAGCGCGTCTTGGTCCCGGCGGACAAGGCGTTCGAGACGGTCTTCCCGCTGCTCCGGTGCCTGAAAGACGAGTGCGGGTTCGACATGCTCGCCGAGCTGGGCGGGATCGACTACCTGAACTACCCGAACGCCACCGACCGGTACGCGGTCGTGTACGGGCTGCTCAACACGACCACCGGCGAGCGCGTCTTCGTGAAGGCGTTCGCCAACGACCCGGACCCGGAACTCCCCTCGGTCGTGCCGCTCTGGAACGGGGCGAACTGGATGGAGCGGGAAGTGTTCGACATGTACGGGGTGCGGTTCGCCGGCCACCCGGACCTGCGACGGATCCTGCTGCCGGGCGAGTTCACCAGCTTCCCGCTGCGGAAGGACTACCCGCTGCGGGGCTACGGCGAGCGGCACAACTTCGACGTGGTGACGCGGGCCGAGAGTTAACTTTGGCCGCACGATTACCGCCGAGAAGGCACGATTAATACATGAATTGCATTGGATTGATTTAATCGTGCCTTCTCGGCGGTAATCGTGTCAATATCGTTTGAGGCTGACATGCCAGTGGAAGCCATTGCACCAGCCGACGCCACGGGGGCCGACCAGGAGTACCTGTACACCCTCAACTTCGGCCCGCAGCACCCGGCCACCCACACCACCCTGCGGCTCGTCCTGACGCTCGACGGGGAGACCATCGTCAAGGCGCTGCCGGACATCGGCTACCTGCACAGCGGGTTCGAGAAGCTGGGCGAAGACCTCGACTTCAATCAGTACGTCACCATCGTCGACCGGATGAATTACATCTCGCCGCTGGGCAACGAGGTGAGCTGGTTCCACGCGGTCGAGAAGCTGCTCGGCATCGAGGTGACGCCGCGGTGCAAGTACCTGCGGACCATCCTCGCCGAGCTGGCCCGGATCAGCGACCACCTGCTCTGCGTCGGGGCGGCGGCCCTGGACCTCGGCGGGCTGACCGCGTTCCTGTACGCCTTCAACGAGCGGGAGAAGATTTACAACATCATCGAGTCGGCGAGCGGCCAGCGGTTCCACCCGAGCTACCTGCGGCTCGGCGGGCTGATGAACGACGTGACCGACGACGTGGTGGAGCAGGTGCGGGCCTTCTGCAAGACCTTCCCGAAGGCACTCGCCGACGTGGCCCGGCTCTTGAACCGGAACAAGATTTTCGTCGACCGCACCCAGGGCGTCGGGGTGATGACCAAGGCCCAGGCGATCGACTGGAGCGTGACCGGCCCCCTGGCCCGGGCGAGCGGGGTGGTCCGCGACCTCCGCAAAGACGAGCCGTACCTGGCCTACCCGGACCTGCAAAGCACGTTCAAGGTGGTCTGCTCGAACGCCGGCGACTGCCTGGCCCGCTACCTCGTCCGCATGGACGAGATGGCCGAGTCGGTGAAGATCATCGCGGCGGCCGTCGAGAACATCCCGGCCGGGCCGGTGAACGTGTCCCTGGACGACAAGCTGACCATCCCGGACAAGACGGCGACGTACCGGAGCATCGAGGGGCTGATCCAGCACTTCGAGCTGTTCATGTGGAACCGCCGGTGGGAGACGCCGGTGGAAGAGGTGTACGGGGCGACCGAGACGGCGAACGGCGAGCTCGGCTACTACGTCGTCGCGGACGGCAGCGGCAAGCCGTTCCGCGCCCGCACACGGCCGCCGTCGTTCATCCACTTCGCCCTGTTCCCGCTGCTGATCGAGGGGCACCAGATCAGCGACGTGCCGGCGGTGCTGGGGAGCCTGAACATCATCGCGGCGGAGCTGGACCGGTAGGGTCCGCTGTGCGGACCGGTGGGACATCAAACGGTCCGCACAGCGGACCCTACGGAAGACACCGATGGGCGTGCTGAGCGAAGACATCAAGAGCCGCATCCGGGCGTACATCCCGAAGTACCCCCGCAAGCAAGCCGTTACGCTGCCGGCCCTGCACCTCGTTCACGACGAGCTGCGGTACGTCTCGCCGGAAGCGATTGTCGAGATCGCCGAGTTGCTCGACCTGCACCCGGCCGAGGTGCAGGACACCATGACCTTCTACGCCTTCTTCAAGGAGAAGGAGGCGGACAAGCTCGGCAAGGATCGGGTGTGGGTCTGCCGGGGGCTGGCGTGCATGCTCCGCGGGGCTTACGAGCTGATCGACCACTGCGAAGGCAAGCTCGGCGTCCACTGCGGGCAGACGACCGCCGACGGCAAGATCACGCTGGAGTTCGCCGAGTGCATCGGGGCGTGCGACGGGGCGCCGGCGGTGCTGCTGAACGACGAGCACGTGATGGACGTGACTCCGGACAAGGCCGACAAGCTGTTCGACCGGATCGGACGGTGACATGAGCCAGCCCGTGCCGCAGGTGTCAGTGGCGGATGTCGACCGAGTGATCGGGCGAGATGTCTTGGCGGCGCGGCGGGGCGAAGTCACCGATCTGTTGCGGCAGTACACAGCGAGTGACGGCCCGGTGCCGGTGCCTCGGGTCCACTTGGCGATCTTGAAGTTGAGCGGCGGCGACCCGGCGAAGGTCGCCGAGTTCATCGCGGCCGCGAAGCAAGACTACCGCGATGTCCTCGCTTGGGCGGAGTACCCGCGATACTCCGCCCGGGGCGGCTTCGAGGAAGAATCCGAAGAGCAGCAGGCGATCAACGATGACTGGGCCGAGTACAAAGGGTGGCTAGAACGGGGTTGAAGTCCACTGGGCCGGCGCGGGCATCGGAAAGCGAATAATCATGGCCGAGTTTGAACCTGTTCTGCTGGCACGCATCGGCAAGCCCGACAGCTCTCGGCTTGAGAGCTACCGGGCCGACGGCGGGTACGCCACCGTCGAGCGGGTGCTGAAGGAGAAGAAGCCGGAGGAGGTCACGGCCCAGGTCAAGGACTCGGGCCTCCGCGGTCGCGGCGGGGCTGGGTTCCCGACCGGCCTCAAGTGGACCTTCCTGCCGAAGGATCACCCCGGCCCGATCTACCTGTGCATCAACGCGGATGAGTCCGAACCCTGCACGTACAACAACCGCATCCTGATGGAGAAAGACCCCCATCAGGTGCTCGAAGGGATCATGCTGGCGTGCTACGCCATCAAGTCCCGGACGGCGTTCTTCTACATCCGCTACGAGTACGGCACCGCCTTCCGCACCCTGCAAGCCGCCACCGACGAGCTGTACGCGGCCAAGCTGCTCGGGAAGAACATCCTCGGCAGCGGGTTCGACCTGGACATCGTCCTGCACCGCGGGGCCGGGGCGTACATCTGCGGCGAGGAAACCGGCCTCATCGAGTCGCTCGAAGGGAAGCGGGCGTGGCCGCGGATCAAGCCGCCGTTCCCGGCCATCGAGGGGGCGTTCCGCAAGCCGACCATCGTCAACAACGTCGAGACCCTGGCCTGCGTCACGCAGATCATGAAGAAGGGGAACGACTGGTTCAAGAGCCTCGGGGTGCCGCCCGACCCGAAGAACCCGCGGGACGCCGGCAGCTACGGGCCGAAGCTGTACACCATCGCCGGGCACGTCGAGAAGCCGTGCTGCGTCGAGCTGCCGATGGGCGTCACCCTGCGGGAGTTGGTCGAGAAGCACGGCGGCGGGGTGTGGAAGGGCCGCAAGGCGAAGTCGGTCAACCCCGGCGGCCTCAGCATGGGTTACGTCGACGTGAACGCCCCGCTCAAGGGCGAGGACGGCAAGACCGAGTACGACATCCCGCTCGACTTCAACGGGCCGGGCAAGGTCGGCTGCCTCGGGTTGGGGACGGCGGCTGTTGCGGTGATCGACGACCAGACCAGTATGGTGGACGTGCTGCACAACACCTGCCAGTTCTTCGCCCACGAGAGCTGCGGCCAGTGTACCCCGTGCCGGGAGGGCACCGGCTGGATGCTCAAGATCACCGACCGGCTGCGGCGGGGCCAGGGGCGGAAGGAAGACCTCGACATCCTGATCGACGTGGCCGACCGGATCGGCATCATGCCGGGGACGACCATCTGCGGGCTGGCGGACGGGGCCGGGTGGCCGGTCAAGACGGCGGTGCGGAAGTTCCGCAAGGAGTTCGAAGAGGCGATCAAGAGCGGGCAGAAGAGCCGGTACGCGAAGTCCCTCCAGTTGGCCCACCATTAACCGGGAGGCGGTGATGCGGGCGATGCTGACGCTGGTCGCGGGGCTGGTCCTGATCGGCGGCGGGTGCAAGAAGAACCCGCCGAAGCCGGCGGCCACCATCCCGACCGCCCCGGCCGCTACCCAGCCGACCGCCCCGGCCCCGCCGCCGGCCGGCGCGGACACCCAGTACCAGCCCGGAGCAGGCCTCCAGAACGTCCGAAAGGCGGCCGACCGGACCCAGTTGCTAGCGATGATGCACGGACTGGGCGTGCAAATCGTCTACCTGGACACAACGACCTACATGCGGATGCCGACAAAGCAGGAGCTGTACGCCGCCCTGAAGAACGAGGTGACGGAGCGGAAGCTGGTCGAGCTGATCGACAACGGGACCATCATCCTGACCGGGTCGACCGACCGGGCCGGGCTGTGGGCCTACGAGAAGGGGGCCGACGTGAGCGGCGGGGTGGCCCTGATCGCCGGCCGGGCCGACCGGTACTCGGCCGAGGACATCAAGAAATTCCTGCGGGACGGCTGAGGGCTTTTCTCCCCTCTCCCCTTGGGGGTGAGGGGTTGCGACGCCGCTTTTCGCAATCGCTGTGAGTGGGGCGAAGCGCTGACCCCTCACCCGGCCCGCAAAGCCGGGCCACCCTCTCCCCCAAGGGGAGAGGGGAAAACCTAACCCCTCTCGGGTGGGGGGAACAGGACAGGTGGCTGACAGATGCCGACGGTCTACGTCAACGACAAGCCGGTCGAGATCGGCGCCCAGAAGCTCAACTGCGTCCAGGCGGCCGAGCTGGCGGGCGTCCTGGTGCCGCACTACTGCTACCACCCGGCGCTGAGCATCGTCGCCTCCTGCCGCATGTGCCTGGTCGAGGTCGGCGACCTGAAGGACGGCAAGGTCACCATGCAGCCGAAGGTGGTGCCCGGTTGCCAGACCCCGGTGAAGGACGGTGTCGTCATCGTCACCGGCGAGTACGCCAAGCGGGACCGGTCGGCCGCCCCCTTGCCCTACGACCCGAGCTACAAGCCGGGCGACCGGGCGAAGAAGGCCCAGGCGGACACGCTGGAAGGGCTGCTCCTCAACCACCCCCTCGACTGCCCGGTGTGCGACAAGGCCGGGGAGTGCCGGCTGCAGGACTACAGCTACCAGTTCGGCCGGTCCGAGAGCCGGATGGTGGACGCCAAGAACCAGCCGCCGAACAAGCCGCACATCAGCAGCAAGATCACCCTGTTCACCGACCGCTGCATCATGTGTACCCGGTGCGTGCGGTTCACCCGGGAGATCGCCGGCACCGCCGAGCTGACCGTCGTCGGCCGCGGGCACCACGAAGAAATTGATATCTTCCCCGGCCGGCCGCTGGAGAACAAGCTGTCGGGGAACGTGGTGGACCTGTGCCCGGTCGGGGCGCTCGGGTCGAAGGACTTCCTGTACACCCAGCGGGTCTGGTACCTGAAGGACACCGACTCCGTCTGCAACCGCTGCAGCACCGGCTGCTCCATCCACATCGACAGCAACAAGGACATCGTCTACCGCCTGCGGCCGCGAGTGAACCCGGAGGCGCAAGGCTACTTCATGTGCGACGACGGCCGGTGGGGCTACCACTACGTCAGCTCCCCGGACCGGATCACCCGGCCGCAGTCAAAGACAGACGGCGCCCTCAAGCCGACCCCGTGGAGTGACCTCACCCCGAAGCTGCGAACCGCGTTCGCCGACGCGGCCAAGGCCAAGGGGGGCGTGGTCGGGGTACTGTCCCCGTTTTTGACGGTGGAAGAGGCGTTCCTGTTCGCCACTTACTTCAAGAGCCTGGGCGGCCGGCTGGCCCTCGGCCCGGTGCCGACGGTCGGGGCGGACGACCACTACCCGAAGGACGTGCGGGGGAACCATGTCCCGCCGGCCAAGTTCACCATCCGGGCGGAGAAGTGCCCGAACCGCCAGGGCGTCGAAGAGGTGCTCCGGCACTTCGAGGGGGAGGCCCGGCCGTTCAACCTGATGGCCGACGAGTCGGCCGCCGGGGTGTTCGTCGCCGGCGGCTACCCGGACCCGTCGCAGGTGGCCGACCCGCTCGCCGCGTGGGCGGTCCGCGGGCTGGTGGCGGTGCAGGACTTCTTCCCGACCGCGCTCACCCAGGCGGCAACGTTCGTCCTGCCGGCGACCGCGGTGTACGAACGGGACGGCACGTTCGTCAACCACGCCGGGCTGGCCCAGACGTTCACCCGGGCGGTCCGGCCACCGATCGAAGCGCGGACGGAGTTGCAGGTGGCGTTCGACCTGCTCGGCCGCCGCGGGCTGGTCCAGGCGGCGGCGATCCGCAAGGAGCTGGCCGCCGCCATCCCGGCGTTCGCCGGTCTGGCCGAAGAGAAGCCGGTCAAGACCGGCAAGAAGCTGGAACTGGTGACCATCTAGTTTTTCTCGTTCCCACGCTCTGCGTGGGAACGCACGGGCGTGACGCTCTGCGTCACGTCTCGACGGTGTGTGAGTGCGTCCCCGGGCGGGGATGTCCGCGACGCGGAGCGTCGCCCCGTGCGTTCCCACGCAGAGCGTGGGACCGAGAGTGAATGGCGAGCGTGTGATGCCCGAGTTCAACCTGATCTATACCGGCCTGACCATCACCGCCGTGATCGCGGGCGTGATGGGGTTCGTGGCCTACCTGATCCTCGCGGAGCGGAAGCTGGCCGCCTGGGTGCAGGACCGGCTCGGGCCGAACCGGGTCGGGCCGTGGGGGCTGCTCCAGCCGATCGCCGACGGCGGCAAGATGTTCCTCAAGGAGGAGGTCATCCCCGGCCACGTGGACAAGGTGTTCTTCGTCCTCGCCCCGATCGTGTCGTTCAGCACCGCGCTCCTGGCCATCGCCGTCGTGCCGGTCGGCGGCACCGTCGCCCCGCCGGCCCCGGCTGCCACGGTCGCCGAGTTCCAGCAGGCCCAGGCCGAATACGCCTCCCACTACAGCGCCGTCATCCAGCCGGGGCTGGACATCGGCCTGCTGTACGTGTTCGCCGTCGGGTCGCTGGCCGTGTACGGGGTGATCCTCGCCGGGTGGAGTGCGAACAACAAGTACTCGCTCATCGGCTCGCTGCGGTCCAGCGCCCAGATCATCAGCTACGAGATCCCGCTCGGCATGAGTATCGTCGGGGTGCTGCTGTTCGCCGGGTCGCTGAACCTAGAGACGATCGTCGCCTGGCAGGCCAGCCACACCTGGTTCGTGTTCTACCAGCCGCTCGCGTTCCTGCTGTTCATGGTGAGCGTGTTCGCCGAGTGCAACCGGTTGCCGTTCGACCTGCCGGAAGCGGAGCAGGAACTGGTGGGCGGGTATCACACCGAGTATTCGAGCAGCATGAAGCTCGGCCTGATGCTGCTGGCCGAGTACGCCCACATGATCACGACCAGCTTCCTGATGAGCCTGGTGTTCCTGGGCGGGTGGAGCTTCTTCGGGCTGGAAACGCTGTTCGCCGACAGCCCGGTGGTCAACGCCCTGGTGAAGCTGGCCATCCTCGGCGGGAAGATGACGGCGTTCGTGTTCCTGTTCCTCTTGGTGCGGTGGACCATCCCGCGGTTCCGGTTCGACCAACTGATGGCCCTCGCCTGGAAGGTGATGATCCCGCTCGCCCTGCTGCACCTGCTCGGGGCGATGTTGGTCCGGCACTTCCAGTTGCCGGGGATCGTGATGACGGCGATCTCGGTCGGGCTGTTCGTCGCCGCCGGGCTGGTCGCCGTCACCCAGGGCGGGCCGAACAACGCCCCCCGCCGGCCGGCCCGCAAGCTCCCCGAGGGGGTGCCGGCCGGGGTGACGTACATCGCCCGGTAACGGGTTTCGTAGGGCGGTGCCGACGCTTTGGGAGGCCCGCCGCGAATGGCAACGGTTTCTCGCCCCAGACGGCGGGCCTCGAAGACTCGGCACCGCCCTACGGAAGACAGCCATGCCGATCACTGAGAACGACGTCCGCTGGGTGGCCCCGCCGAAGCTCGGGCTGTTCGAGCAACTGTACCTGCCGGTCGTGGTGGACGGGCTGACCACCACCTTCGGGCACATGTTCCACAAGACCCGGACCGAGCAGTACCCGGAGCAGGAGCCGACCCTGCCGCCGAACTACCGCGGCGTCCACCGGCTGAACCGGGACGCCGAGGGGCGGGTGAAGTGCGTCGCCTGCTACATGTGTGCGACCGCCTGCCCGGCCCACTGCATCGACATCGTGGCCGCCCCGGCGCCCGCCGCCTGGAAAGACCGGGAGAAGTACCCGGAGACGTTCGTCATCGACGAGCTGCGGTGCATCTACTGCGGGATGTGCGAGGAGGCGTGCCCGGTGGACGCCATCGAGCTGACCACCCTGTACGACCTGACCGGGCTGAGCCGGGAGCAGATGATCTTCGACAAGGAGAAGCTGCTCAGCGTGTTCGACACGACGACCAAGGCCGGCACCGACCCGGTGCGGACCAAAGGCGGCGCCCTCGGCCCGGCGTCCGAAGCCCCGCCGGCGAAGTGACCGCACACTCCTCGTTCCCACGCTCTGCGTGGGAACGCACGGGGGTGACGCTCCGCGTCACGACTTTGGGGGCGGCTGAGAGCCTCCCCGGGCACCGCAGTCTGCGACGCGGAGCGTCGCTCGGCGTTCCCACGCAGAGCGTGGGAACGAGGGAACCGAACCGGCGGATCAATGGACACCGGCCGGCCGCGTTCATAACTCATCACGGTCTTTGTGAAACGGTACACGAGCGACGCATGACCCTGTTCGCGCTGGACCCGGGAGAGCTTGGCCGAACTGCCGGCTGGCAGTTGGCCGCCGCCGTGGTCCTCGGCACGCTGGGGGTGTACCTGCTGCTCCCCCGGCCGCGGGGGCGGGTGGTGTCGCTCGGGGTGTTCTGCTGCCTCGGGGCGGCCGTCGTACTGGCCGCGTACCTGCTGAACACGTTCGGCGAGCCGACCCGGGACAAGGTCGCAAGCGTGCTGTTCTGGCTGTTCGCCGGCGGGGCGGTGACGTTCGGCACGGCCCTCGTCACCCAGCGGAACCCGGCCCGCGGGGCGATGGCGTTCGCGTTCGTCATCCTCAGCACGTGCGGGCTGTTCCTGCTCCTGGCCGCCCCGTTCCTGATGGCCGCGACGATCATCATTTACGCCGGAGCCATCATCGTCACGTTCCTGTTCGTGCTGATGCTTTCCCACGCCGGCGGGCCGTCGGACGAGAACGACCGGACCCGGGAGCCGCTCCTCGGCAGCCTGGCCGGATTCGGGTTCGCCGGGCTGGTGCTGTTCGCCCTGTACCTCGGGTCGCCGGCCGCCGCGACCGACGCCCCGCCGTACCCGCTGCCGGCCGTGGCGATCACCGCCGACAGCCGGGACGCCCTGGCCGCCGCCGCCACCGACCTGCAACGGGCGATCGACGCCACGGACGCGAAGGAGGTCGAGGCCGCCGCCCGGAACGCGATCGGCCGGGTCGCGGAGGTGGTCGGCCCCGCGGCGAACGAGCCGCCGGTCGATGTCCGCAGCCGGCCGACGGTGCAGGACCGGTTGCGGACGGCCGAAACCGACCCGCGGGCGGCGGCGATCCGGGGGCAGGCCGCCAAGCTGGCCGAGCGGAAGAAGGCGGCCTCGGACAAGCTGGACAACGCCCTGGTGGGCAAGGCGGATCTCGCCCCGGTGAAGGCGGAACTGACCGCGCTGCGGGACGAGGTGCTGCTGCTCCGCGGCCGGGGCGAGCTGCCGGCCCGGAACGTCGCGGCCCTCGGGTACAGCCTTTACTCCGAACACCTGATCGCGGTCGAGATGGCCGGCACGCTCCTGCTGGTGGCGACCATCGGGGCGGTGGCCATCGCCGGGCGGAAGGGGGCGCGGGCGTGATCTCCGTGTGGCACTTCCTGGCCGTCGGGGCGGTCCTGTTCGGGCTGGGGCTGGTCGGCTTCCTGACCCGCCGCAACCTGATCACCGTGTTCCTCTGCGCCGAGATGATGCTGCAAGGCGTCGTCCTCAACCTGCTCGCGTTCGGCAAGCTGCACGGCAACCTGGGCGGGCAGGTGTTCGCCCTGTTCATCGTCACCGTGGCGGCGTGCGAGGCGGGGCTGGCCCTGGCCCTGTTCGTCACCCTGTACCGGCGGGGCAAGTCGCTGGACACCGGGGACTGGCAGGAGGTGCGGGAGGCGACGGTGCCGGCCGCCCGGGACTTCGACCCGCTGCCGGCGGTGGCGGACGAGCCGGACCCGAAGCTGCCGGCCGCCGGGCGGAAGCCGGACGAGGAGCCTGCCCGTGTCTAACCCGGTCGAACTGGCGGTCGTCGCCCTCGGCCTGCCGCTGGCGGCGGCCGTGCTTGCTGCCGTCCTCGGGCTGACCAAGCTGGCCCGGTTCGCCCACGTGCCGACCGTGCTGGCGTTCGCCGCCGCCGCCGCCGCCGCCCTGGTCTGCCTGGGGAACGTGGCGTCGGCGTCCGGGCAACCGGTCGCGTTCGTGTCCGACCTCGGCACCTGGTTCTCCGCCGGCCGGCTGGACGTGCACTTCACCCTGGCCGTGGACCCGCTGTCCGCCGTCATGCTGGCGACCGTCACGTTCGTCGCCACCTGGATCGCGGTGTTCTCCGCCGGGTACATGCACGACGACCCCGGGTACGCCCGGTACTTCGCGTTCATGAGCCTGTTCGTCTTCGCCATGTGCCTGCTGGTGCTGGCGAACGACTTCCTGCTGCTGGTGGCCGGGTGGGAGGGCGTCGGCCTGTGTAGCTACCTGCTGGTCGGGTACTACTACGCCAAGCCGTCGGCCGCCGCCGCCGCCCGGAAGGCGTTCTTGGTCACCCGGCTCGGCGACATCGGGATGATCTTCGGCATCTTCCTGCTGTGGAAGACCGGCGGGTACAACACCGACCTGACGAAGCTGTTCGCCCACATCGCGTCTCACCCCGAGACGCACCCGCAGATGTCGGCGGCGTGTCTGCTGCTGTTCTGTGGGGCGGTCGGCAAGTCGGCCCAACTGCCGCTGTACGTCTGGCTGCCGGACGCGATGGAGGGACCGACCCCGGTGTCCGCCCTGATCCACGCGGCGACGATGGTGACGGCCGGCGTCTACCTGCTGGCCCGGTGCGCCCCGCTGTTCGTGTTGGCCCCGGGGGTGCAGGCGACCGTTACCGTCATCGGCGGGTTGACCGCGATCTGGGCCGCGTTCATCGCCGTCGGCCAGACCGACCTGAAGCGGGTGCTGGCGTACTCGACGGTCAGCCAGCTCGGGTTCATGTTCATGGCCCTCGGCTGCGGCGGGGCGGTTGCCCCGAGCCTGGCCGTGACCGCCGCCATCTTCCACCTGTTCACCCACGCCTTCTTCAAAGCCCTGCTGTTCCTCGGCAGCGGCTCGGTGATGCACGCGATGGGGAACGTGATCGACATGCGGAAGTTCGGCGGGTTGAAGGACGTGATGCCCGTCACCCGGTGGACGTTCCTGCTCGGCTGCCTGGCCCTGGCCGGGGTGCCGGTGTTCGCCGGGTTCTGGAGCAAGGACGCCATCCTGGACGTGCTGTACGAGGCGGCCCACCACGACCCCCGCTACCACACGCTGTACCTGTTCGTGCTGGCGGTCGCCCTGCTGACCGCCGGGCTGACCGCGTTCTACACCTTCCGGGCGTACTTCCTCACCTTCCATGGCGAACTGAAGACCCCGCCGGAGGCCGGGCACCACGTCCATGAGTCGCCGTGGGGGATGCTGGTGCCGCTGGTCGTGCTGGCCGTCGGGGCGGTGGTCGCCGGGCTGGCCGTCGAGCCGTTCACGCACTCGCTCAGCGGGCTGCTGGGCAAGACGCCGGCGGTGCAACAGGCCAATGCTCTGGTCGCCCACGGGTCGGCCGACGCCCCGGTGCCGCACTTCAACTGGCTGATCGCCGCCCTGGGCACGGCCGCCGCCCTGGCCGGGATCGGGCTGGCGTGGCGGGCCTACGGGAACGGCGGGCCGGAGCGGGTGCCGGCGTCCCTCCGCGGGCTGCACCGGCTGAGCCAGAACAAGCTGTACGTGGACGAGGTGTACACGGCCGCCGTGGTCCGGCCGGCCGAGACGCTGGCCACCGGCAGCCGGCAGGTCGACTGGCTGGCGGGCGGGCTGACCGCCGCCGTGGCCGGGCTGCCGCGGCTGGCCGGGGCGGTCCTCCGGCCGATCCAGAACGGGCTGGTCCAGTTCTACGCCCTGGGCATGGTGCTCGGGCTGGCCGTGCTGATGACGGTCATCGTCTTCCGGTCCCTCCCCCGCTGACCCGCCGCCCCCGGGCCGAGGCCGCCCCCCATGGACTTGGACGCCCTGCACGTGATGCCGGTCATGCGGCTCGCCCTGTTGGCCGTGCTGTTCGCCCCGCTGGCGGCGGCGGCCGTGTGCGGCGTGCTGGGGGGCCCCTTCGTCCGCCGGTTCGCGCTGCTGTTCGCCCTGGCCCACCTGGGGCTGACGGCCGGGCTGACGGCCGCCGCCTACCTCCAGTTGGCCGACCGGGCCGATGCCCGGACGTTCGGGTACTACCAGCCGATCGCCGTGCCGGGCGACCGCGGGGCAGGGGGGGCGGACCCGAACGTGTCCGAGCACGAGACCGGGTGGGACCTGCTCACCCTCGGCCCGTCCGCCGGCCCACGGGTGGCGGCGCCGGCCATCCAGTTCTTCGTCGGGCTGGACGGGTTCAACGTCTGGCTGGTGGCCCTGACCAGCCTGATCACCCTCGTGGCCGTGCTGGCCTCGTGGGAAAGCGTGGGCGAGCGGCGGGGGGCGTACTTCGCCTGGCTGTTCGTCCTGGAGACCGGGGTGATCGGGGCGTTCGTCGCCTTCGACGTGATCCTGTTCTACGTGTTCTTCGAACTGACCCTGATCCCGGCCTTCTTCCTGATCGGGTCGTGGGGGGTGGGGGCGGCCCGGCGGGAGGCGGCCCGGCGGTTCTTCCTGTACACACTGTTCGGCAGTCTGCTCACCCTGACCGGGGTGATTGGGGTGGTACTCACCCACCCGACCCCGCTGTCCCCGCAGGCGGCGGCCGCGGCGACCCCGGCCGACCGCACCCCCATGTTCGTCGCCCCGCTCGGGCCGGACGGCGTGCCCACCCCGGACCGCGGGCCGATCACCTTCGCCGTCCCGCGGCTGATGCAGAACGTGGAGGCCTGGTCCAGCTACTACACGGCGCGGGTGCTGGCGGCCGAGGTCGGGCGGTTTACGGCGGAGAAGGCGGCGGCAGCGGCCGAGCAGAAAGCCGCTGCCGCTCCGGCTGACGTGGGGCTGGCCCAGGCCGCGACCGCCGCCCGGGTGAAGGCGACCGCCGCCGCCGGCGACGCGGCCACCGCCAAGGGCGAGAACGACCGCTACCGGGCGGTTCAGGCGTGGCTGTTCATCGCCCTGATGGCCGGGTTCGCGGTCAAGATCCCGATCGTCCCGTTCCACACCTGGCTGCCAGCCGCCTACGGCGAGGCGCCGCTCGGGGTGACGGTCGTCCTGTCCGCGCTGCTGTCCAAGCTGGGCACCTTCGGGGTGCTGCGGCTGGTGCTGCCGCTGGCCCCGGACGCGGCCGTCGCCTACGGGCTGCCGGTGTTCGGCACCCTGGGGGCGGCCGGCATCGTGTACGCCGCCCTGTGCGCGTTCGCTCAGCGGGACATCAAGCAGTTGGTGGCGTACAGCAGCGTGTCCCACCTCGGGTTCCTGGCCATCGGGCTGTTCACCCTGCGGCCGGAGGGGCTGAGCGGGGCGGCCCTACACATGGTCAACCACGGCCTCTCCACCGGGGCGATGTTCGCCCTGCTCGCCTTCCTGGCCGACCGGTACCGCACCCTGGACAGCAACCAGTACGGCGGGCTGTGGGGCCGGTTCCCCGGGTACACGTTCCTGTTCATGGTCGTCTGCCTGGCGTCCATCGGGCTGCCGGGGCTGAACAACTTCGTCAGCGAGATGCTGATGCTGGCCGGGGCGGTCGACCCGCTGCACGCCGGGTGGGCCGGGTACTGGCCGGCGACCGCGGCGGTGTTCGGCATCCTGCTGTCCGCCTGGTACACGCTGACGCTGGTCCGGCGGGTGTTCTTCGGCCCGCTGCGGGAGCCGCCGACCGCGGTCGCCCCGCCGACCGGGCTGACCGGCCGGGAGTGGGTCGGGTTCGGGTTGCCGGCCGCCCTGTGCCTGGTCCTCGGGCTGATGCCCCAGCCGGTGCTGACCAGCATGGCCTGGGACGCCCGGGTGATGGCGCTGTCGGCCGCGAACGCCCGGTTCCGGGCCGACCTGTCCGAGCCGACGCCGGACCAGGTGGCCCGCATCGTCGCCGCCCGGGAGGCCCAGCGGGCGGTCGCCCCGGCCCGCGGGATCATGGACCGCCCGCAACAGGGCGGCAAAGGCCGCAAAGCCCCGCAGAATTAGGGTCGCGCGCGGTTTGGTCCCCTCCCCCCTTGTGGGGGAGGGGACCAGACCCCAAACGAGGCACCCGCAGAAGTAGCCGTCACCCGCCGCAGAGGCCCGGACTCGTGAAGCCGCCGCTGACCCCGATTCAGACCGACTACCTGACGGCCGCCGTCCAGTTCGTCATCCCCGAGGTGGCGCTGGTCGGGGTGGCGTGCGGGCTGTTCCTGCTCGGCCTGTGGGTGCCGAAGCGGGTGGTCGCCCTGGTCGTCGGGCTGGCCGGGATCGGGCTGGCCGCAGCGCTGGCCGCCGCTCCTTCTGTGGGCGGGGCGGAGGTGGGGACGTTCTGGGCGACTGCCGGGGACGCCCCGTACCCCCGTGCGCTGGCCGCGTTCGACCCGACCGGGGCGGCGGCGTTCGTCCGCTGGCTGTCCCTCGGCACCGCGGCTGTGCTGCTGCTCGCCTGCTGGCGGGAGACGACCGACGACACCGCCGCCGACTACGCCGCCTGCTTCCTGGTGGTGGCCGCCGGCACCGCACTGGTCGGCCGGGCGAACGACCTGGTGTCCCTGTTCCTGGCCCTGGAGATGGTCAGCATCCCGACTTACGTCCTGCTCTACCTGCCGGCCCGCGGTCGGCCGGGGCAGGAGGCGGGGGTCAAATACTTCCTGCTGAGCGTGCTGTCGTCCGCGGTGCTGCTGTTCGGGTTCAGCTACCTGTACGGGCTGACCGGTGCGACCAACCTGGCGGCGGTGACGGACACCCTGACCGACGCCCACAAGCAGGGGGTCAGCCCGCTGGCCCTGATCGCGGCGGTGATGGTCATCGCCGGGCTGGGGTTCCGGATCACCGCCGTGCCGTTCCACTTCTACGCCCCGGACGTGTACGAGGGCGGGCCGACCGGGGTGGTCGCCCAACTGGCCGTCATCCCGAAGATCGCCGGGTTCGTCGCCCTGGCCCGGGTGCTCGGGCTGCTCACCCCGCCGGCCGCCGACCTGCCGTTCGACGCCGCCACGACGCTCATCCCGCTCACCCTGTGGGTGCTGGCCGCCGTCACCATGACGTTCGGCAACGTGCTGGCCTTGCTGCAAACCAACCTCAAGCGGCTGCTGGCGTACTCCGGCATCGCCCATGCCGGGTACATGCTCATC
Source organism: Gemmataceae bacterium (assembly GCA_046350115.1). Classification (GTDB taxonomy): domain Bacteria; phylum Planctomycetota; class Planctomycetia; order Gemmatales; family Gemmataceae; genus JAXMAZ01. The sequence goes on along the minus strand of JAXMAZ010000007.1, from coordinate 118,608 downwards.
GGGGTGCTGGTCGCCTGCTCGCTGCCGGACGCGAAGGCCGCTGGGATGGCCCAACTCGGCATGGACTCGGTGCTGTTTTACCTGGTCGCCTACGGGCTTATGACCGCCGGGGCGTTCGCCGTGCTGCTGTACCTGGGCGACGGGGTCGATTCGGCCGACGACCTGTCCGGGCTGGGGCAGTCGCACCCGCTGGCGGCCGGGCTGATGGCGGTGTTCCTGCTCAGCCTGATCGGGCTGCCGCTGACCGCCGGGTTCATGGGCAAGTTCCTGCTGTTCGTCGGCGCGTTCAACGCCCCGACGGTGCCCCCGATGGGGAACATGTACCGGGTGCTGGCGGTGATCGCGGCGGTGAACGCGGCGGTCGGCGCGGTATACTACCTGCGGCTGCTCGGGGTGATGTACCAGCGGCCGGCGGGGGAGAGAGTCACCGGCGGGCGGAGCGGGCCGGCCCTGGCCGCCGCCATCGTCTGTGCGGTCGGCACGCTGGCCCTCGGGGTGTACCCGAAGCCGCTGGCCGAGGCCGCGAAGGCCGCCGTCCCCGTGACCGACAGCCGCCCGGCCTCGACCCCGCGCTGATCCCAACCCCCTTTCCGGGTGCGGCCATGACCGCCCCGTCTGCGGTCGTCGCCCGATTCCCGACCGCCGCCGGCCTGACCTGGGTGCCGCTCGGGTCGGGCGGCGGGTTCAGCGGTGCATGCGTGTGGCGAGGGGAGGCGGCCGGCCAGCCCGTTGCTGCCTTGAAGGCGTGGCCGCCCGGCTTCCCCGTCGACCGGCTCTCCCGCATCCACGGCCACATGGCCACCGCCCGAACCGCCGGGCTGGGGTTCGTCCCCCGGGTGTTCGTCTCCTTGGACGGGGCGACAGCGGTCGAGCACGCGGGCCGGGTGTGGGACGCGGTCGCCTGGATGCCCGGCGCCGCCGACTTCCACGCCGCCCCGACCGACATGCGGCTTACGGCCGCGTGTGCCGCGGTCGCCGGGTTGCACCGGGCGTGGCGTGGTGTGCCGGCGGTCGGCCGGTTCCCGGCGGTGGCCCGGCGGCTGGAGCTACTCACTTCTTGGGCCTGCCCTGACCCGACGACCTCCCCGTTCTTGCTCCCCCTCTCCGCATCGGGGGGGGGGGGGGGGGGAGGGGTCGGAACAGCCACCCACCCCGCGACTTCGAGCGGTTTTGGACCGGACGCAGCCGCTAACCCCACCCCCCGGCCCCCTCCCCGAAGCGGAGAGGGGGAGCAGGACTGTCGCCGACTCGACGCGCGCACTGCTTTCTCGTGCAGCCGCAACGCTCCACGCCTGTGTTCCTGCCGCCGTCGCCGACCTGTTGCCGCTCGCCGACCGGCCGGTCGAACTCCAGCCCTGCCTGTGCGACATCTGGCACGACCACGTCCAGTTCACCGGCGACGCGGTGTCCGGCGTGATCGACTACGGGGCGATGAAGGTCGATCACCCGGCGGTCGATTTGGCCCGGCTGCTCGGCGACCTGGTCGGGGACGACCCGGAGCGGGTGCGGTTCGGGGTGGAGGCGTACCGGCAGGCGGGCGGGTCGCCGGCCGTCACCGTGGAGCTGGTCGAACTGCTCGACCGGACCGGGCTAGTCGGGGCGGTCGTCAACTGGGTCCGGCGGCTCACCGACCGGGCCGCCCCGCCGGCCGACCCCACCGCGGCGACGGCCCGGCTGGGCCGGCTACTTGACCGGTTGGACCGGGTCGGACGGTCGGCCGGGCGTTGACCCGGCCGGTTCGGGCAAACGGCGGTTCCGGACCCGCGGCCGCGGATTTACAATGGCCGCGAGGGCGTCCCACATCCGAGCCGCGGCGGGGTCCGTTCCGTGACAATTCCGGTCGTCTGTCCGCACTGCGACACCCGGTTCCAGCTCAGCGACGAACTGCTCGGCAAGAGCATGCGGTGCCCGAACCCGGACTGCCGGGAGGTGTTCACCGTCGCCGCCGAGGTCGCCCCGCCGTCGGCCCCCGTCCCCCCACCTCCGGCCGTCGAACCGGCCGCCCCGCCGCTGCCGACGACCATCGGCCAGGTGGCCGACTTCGTCCCGGTGCTGGAAGCGGAGCCGGCTTACGCCCCGGCCGCTGACCAGCCTTACGAGCGGGTGGAGACGGCCGCCTTCGTCCCGGTGAAGGCGGAGGAGTTTGCGGCCCCGCCGCCGGCCGCCCCGGCGCGGGACGCGGCCCCCGTCGCTCCAACCGTGCCGACCGCCGCCCCGATCCCGACCGCCACCCTGTTGCCGAAGGGCAAGCCCGGCATCCCGGTGGCGAAGGGCGGGCCTAAGGAGGTGGTGTGGGCCGGCGACGGTCCGGTCGCCCCGCCCCCCGGCCTGGCCGCCGAGCCGCTGCCGGCCGCGGCGCTCGACGAGGAGGACGACGGCGAGGCGTTCGTCCGCACCCGGCGGAAGCGGGGCCGGGCGTGGCCGAAGGTCGTGTTCGGCCTGCTCACCGTCAGCCTGCTCGGGGTGTTCGCGTTCATCGGGTTCGGCTACCTGCGGTACGAGGCCAAGACAGAGGAGCGGATGGCGGTCGAGGCGGAGGAGGCGTACAAGGACGGCAAGTACCCGGAGGCCCAGCAGAAGTACAAGGACGTGCTGACCAAGTACCCGGACAGCCGGGACGCGGAGAAGTACAAGTTCTTCGCGTCGCTGGCCGAGTTGCAAGGGGCGGTCGGGGCGGTGACGACGCGGGACAACCCGGCCCCGGCGATGAAGGCGTTCGACGGGTTCGTCGCCGCCCACGCCGACAGTACGTTCGCCCGGCCGGAGTCCGGGTACGGGACGGACATCACGCAGGTCGGGCGGAAGCTATCGGACGCACTGGCCGATCACGGCAACGACCACCTCAAGACGTTCCGGGCCGACCGCAAGAAGTTGGACGAACTGGCCGTCGTCGAGAAGTCGGCCGAGGACGGCAAGAAGCTGATCCCGACGGCCGACAAATTCCGCAACAAGCAGGACGCATCGCTCGCCCCGCAGTTGGCCAAGTTCGAGGAGCTGGAGAAGTCGGTCAAGTGGGAGCGACACCGACTGGACGTGCTCGCCCCGTTCCGCGGGCTGCCCCAGGACCCGAACATCAACCACGACAAGATCGAGGAGTTCCGGGTCGCCCTCCAGAAGAACGAGCTGGCCGCCGACCCCGAGGCCCAGCAGATGCAGGCGGACGCGAACGCCGCGCTGCTGCGGGTGGTGGGCAAGTACGGCCGGCTCGGCGTGCCGGCCCAGGTGCCGCCGCCGGACGCCAACCCGCCGGTGCTGATCTCCGCCCCGGTGACGGGCAGCCCGGACCCGTCCTCCCTGCCGGACGAGTCGCCGGACCGGGTGTTCGCCGTCAGCCGCGGGGTGCTGTACGCCCTGGACCTGAAGACCGGGGCGGTCGCCTGGGGGTGTCGGGTCGCCCCGCCGACCGCCGACCCGCAGGCGCTCGACCTGCCGGCCCGGGTGTCGGTCGGGGACGGGGCCGCCGACTGGGTGCTGGTCCCCGGGCTGCGGGACGGCCGCCCGGTGCTGACCGCCCGGGTGGCGCTGACCGGCCAGCCGGTGTGGGAGCAGCCGCTCGCCGCCCCGGCCGCCGGCCGGCCGACGGTCGTCGGCGGCCGGGTGTACCTGCCGCTCCGCGACCCGCTCGGCACGGTGCTGGAGTTCGACGCGGCCACCGGGGCGAAGACCGGGCAGGTGCAGTTGCGGCAGCCCGTCGCCGGCGGGGTCGGGGTGCTGGCCGGCAACCGGCCCGGGCTGAACTACCTGTTCGTCCCGGCCGACGCCCGGCGGGTGTTCGTGTTCGAGACCGGCCGGGAAGACCTGGACGGGAACAAGCTCCAGCCGCGGCTCAGCCGGGTGCTATTGACCGAGCACGCCAAGGACTCCCTGCGGGGCGAGCCGGTGCTGGTCAGCCCGGCGGAGGAGACCGGCCCGCGGGTGCTGGTGCTGGCCACGACCGACGGGCCGACGGCGATGAAGCTGCGGGCCTACCCGCTGCCGCCGGTCGCCGAGCTGGCCGCCGCCGACACCGGCCCGGCCGACCTGCCGACGCCCCGGCCGAGCGAGACGCCGGTGCCGGGATGGGCGTGGTTCCCCGTCGTCACGGACGGGGAGCGGCTGGTGCTGACCACCGACGCCCCGGCCTTCCTGGCGTTCGGGGTGCAGCAGCTCGGGAACGCCGACCGGCCGCTGTTCGCCGTCCCCGGGCCGAAGCCGGCGTCCGAGGGGGACGGGGTGTTCCGCTCGCAGGTCGTGGCCGTCGAGGAAGACGCTTACTGGGCCGTGCTCGGCGGGCAGCTCGTCCGGCTGCGGACGGCCGCCGACGCGGCCGGCGGGCTGCGGCTCACCCTGGACGGGGCCGGCCGGCCGGTCGGCGAGCCGGTCCACCGGGCGCAGGTGCGGGGCGGGCTGGGGGTGGTCGTCACCGTCACCCGGCCGGCCGGCCAGATGCAGGCGACCGGCCACGCCCAGGCGATCGGGTTCGACCTGGCGTCCGGCCAGGTGCGGTGGCAGCGGCGGCTCGGCGGGCAGCCGGCCGGCCCGGTCGCCGCCCGGGTCGGCGGGGTGGCGGCTATCGCCGACGAGGACGGGGCCGTGTACACCGTCGCGCCGACCGCGGAGGCCGGGGCTGGGATCGTTGCCGGGGTGGCCGCCCGTCCGTTCGCCGATGTCGACGGCCGGGCCATGACCGCGGCCACGCCGGACGGCAAGTCGCTGTGGGTGCTGATGCCGACGGCCGGCAAGGCGGGGCGCACCCTCCGCGTCCGGCTGGTGGTGGACGGGGCGCTCAAGCTGGACGCCGAGACGCCGCTGCCGGACCGGCCGGCCGGGCCGCCGGTCGCCGCCGGTGAGGCGGTCTACCTGCCGCTGGCCAACGGCTACCTGTACCGGCTGACGCCCGCCGACCCGAAGCTGACCGTCGGGCCGGCGTGGCGGGGGGCGGACCTGGGCGACGAGCCGGTCGGCCTCGTCTCGGCGGTCGGCGACGACAACCTGTTGGTGTCCGACGGCGGGCGGAAGTTCCTGCGGTGGAACTGGCCGGCCGGGGCCGGGGCCAAGCCGACCCGGGCCGGCGGGCCGTGGGAGTGCCGGGAGAAGATCGTCCTCGCCCCGGTGGCCGTGCCGACCAAGGACGGGGTGCGGTTCGCCGCCGCGGACACGACCGGCGCGATTTCGCTGTTCAACCCGGACAACCCGGCCGAGCCGGCGAAGCGGTGGCGGCCCGGGGACAAGTCGCCGATCCCGGCGGGCGCCCCGACCGACCGGCTGGCGGTGGTCACGACCCCGGCCGGCGCCCGCCTGGTGTACGCCGTGGACCGCCGCCACCTCGTCGCCATCGACCCGGCCGCGGCCGAGCCGGCGTGGGTGGCCCGGGACATCGTGCCCGCGGAGGCCGGCGAGCTGGCCGGGTGGTGGGCGGACGGCGGCCGGGTGTTGGCCACCGACCAGGCCGGCCGGGTGACGGTGCTCGTCGCCGCCACCGGGGCCGTCGCCTCGACCGTTCAGCCGCCGCCCGGGGTGGTTGCCCTCGGCCCGGCGGTGCCGTTCTTACCGGCCGCGGCGCTCATGACCCTGGCCGACGGAACGGCCACAGTCGTCCCGCTCCCTCCGGCCGACCAGGCTGCCGGCCGCTGACCCCTTCCTCCGCCGCGGCCGACCCTTCGCAGACGGCCGCGGCCGGCCCATATCCCCTCGCCGCCGTTGTCGCCGTTCCCGACAAACTTGCGGGAACCTGTGCCGATTGTGCCGATTTCGGCGGCCCTCGCGTTTGACACCCGGACCCCCCGTCCTAGGGTTCGGGCGTGAGTGAACCGCCGGCAACGCTCCAGAGCAGCCCCGCCGTGAGGTGTCCCGTCCCCTGCCTGGCCGCCGCCCTGCGGCAGCCGGCCGCGGCTACGAGTGCGACCGCGGAGGGCCGGACGGTCACGCCAACCATCCGGAGTTCTGGTCATGCTCGGCACTGTCGCCCGGAGCGTAGTCGACTTTTTAAGAGCGGAAGACGGCCTGACCGCGGTCGAGTACGCGGTCATGCTGGCCCTGATCATCGTGGTGCGTCGCCGCCGTCGTGATCGTCGGCAAAGAGACGAACGACCGGTTCGATGACGCCAGCCTGAAGGGCGTGTTGGGCGGGTCGTAAGTCGGCGGTTTCTGGTCCCGATGTTCGCCCCTTGAACTTCATACCCGGAGAGCGTCATGAGCCTGGTCAAGAGCGCGGTCGAGTTCCTGAAGCGGGAAGACGGGCCGACGGCCGTCGAGTACGCGGTCATGCTGGCCCTGATCATCGTGGTGTGCATCGCCGCGGTGACCGCCCTGGGCAAGAACGCCAACACCCAGTTCTCCAGCGTCGGCTCGGCCATCGGCTCCACCGCCAGCTGAGTGACCGCCCCCGAGCAGTCTGCCACCCCCGTCCGCCTGGCGTGACGGGGGGAACCGATCCTCACCCGACCTGAACGTCCTAACCCCCGGAGAGCGTCATGAGCCTGGTCAAGAGCGCGGTCGAGTTCCTGAAGCGGGAAGACGGGCCGACGGCCGTCGAGTACGCGGTCATGCTGGCCCTGATCATCGTGGTGTGCATCGCCGCGGTGACCGCCCTGGGCAAGAACGCCAACACCCAGTTCTCCAGCGTCGGCTCGGCCATCGGCTCCACCGCCAGCTAACGCCGGTTGCGAAATCGTGTCCTACAGTTGGGCCGGGCCGGTTATTCCGGCCCGGCCTTCTTCGTTTCCCGACCGTCGCCCGCTTCCCGTCCCCCATAAGGAGCCTGGACCCATGGCGAACGACCTGTCCGCCGCCCCGCCCGTGACCGCCCCCAGCCCGGACGACCTGGGCCTCGACCGGGCGTTCCTGATGAGCATGGCCCGCATCCCGTTCCTGGCCGTGCTGTGGGCGGCCGCCGCCGTCGTCGTGTCGGCCGTCATCGAGCAGTTCGGCTGGCACGTGATCGCCGCCGACAAGCAGTTCAACCTCGGCCCGCTGGTGGTGATCGCGTTCGGGATGCTGCTGGCCGCGTTCATCGACGGGTACGCGTTCAAGGTGCCGAACTGGTGCACCCTGTCGCTGGTGATGAGCGGGTGGTATCTCGGCCTGCTGCACGACCTCGGCTACCAGGGGGCGCCGGGCGGGGGCGGGGTGGGGGCGGCGGTGGCCGGCACCTTCCTCGGGTTCGCCCTGCTGTTCCCGGCCCTATTCGTCGGCGGCATGGGCCAGGGGGACGTGAAGATGACGATGGGGTTCGGGTCGTGGGTGGCCGCCTACTTCGGGCTGGCGGACGGGGCGTGGGTGCTGTTCTGGTCGTTCGCCGTCGGGGTGCTGGTCGGCGGGGTGTTCGGGCTGGTGATGATGGCCTGCCGGCGGCAGTTCTACAAGAACTGGTCGAACGCCCGGGAGGTGCTGACCGACCTGCAGGTGATGGTGGCCGTCGGGCCGAAGGCGGCGGCCTCCCGGGCCAACAGCCGGCGGAAAGATTGGGTCCGATTACCCTACGGTGTGCCCCTGTGTGTCGGATTTCTCGGCTACCTCGTGTACATTTTCTTTATCGCCAACTGACCTTCTGAGAGGCTCAGATCTGGCGGCCCCGGCGGCCGGGTGGCGGGCGATGGCGCCCCGCCACCCGGCCGCGGGCGTTTGCGGCTCACATCCCCGCCGTCCGCCTCACAACCCTGCTTTTCACGGCATTTGCGCCAGGCGGCCCGGTCGGCGGATCGGGCCGGACGGTCAAATTGAGCAAGCTCGATACGCCCGGCACGGGCGGAAAAGGTGAAGCGACCGGACCGGCCCGGTCGAATGAAACCGTGTCAACCGGACCGCTACTTAGCGGAAACCGGGTGAGGCGGGGAGAAACGATTCAACTCCGCGGTTCTTGCGAACCGGGAGTTGCGCTCTAGGGTTCAGCGGCCGCGGGCCAGACCACATCCGGTCGGCGGCGGCAATCTCCCCGAACGACGGCCCGATCGGACCGCTCACACCCCCTCGTGAGCGGAAGCGGTCGGCCGGCGGGCGGGCTGACGGCCGCGGGCCGTGAGTCGTTGTAATCCCCGAGGGGGCGGCACTGATGAAACAGAAGAACCTGATGCTGGTGGGGGTGGCGGTCGGGTGCGGGCTGGTGGCCGCCTTCCTGACCTCCCAGATGAGCGCCGGGCCGGCCCCGGTGGTCGAGACGGTCGAGATCCCGGTGGCGTCCAAGGACCTGCCGGTCGGGACCATGCTCAAACGGTCCGACCTGAAGGGGCTGGTGACGTACAAGAAGTTCCCGAAGGACAACCTGCCGGCGGCCTTCGCGGCCGCCGAGGACGAGCTGATGGACAAGCGGCTGATGCGGATGCAGCGGGCGGGCGAGTCGTTCAACCCGGCCGACCTGACCAGCAACGCCCCGATCCAGCCGCCGCCCGGGTTCAACCTGTTCACCATCCCGTCCACCATGGTGGACGCCGGGGCCGGGTTCGTCGGCCCCGGGTCGAAGGTGGACGTGGTGTGCTCGGTCATCATGAAGAGCCTGGGCAACCGGGCGGTCGTGTTCCCGCTGCTGATCGACCAGCTGGTGCTGGCGATCGACGACAAGACCCAGTTCAACCCGCAGGGGACGTTCGTCGGGCTGAGCATGGTGAGCCTGGCCCTGACCAACGACCACATCCTGCTGATGAAGGGGGCCACCGTCCGCGGGGCACAGGTCTCGCTGGTGCTGCGGAACACCGAGAAGCCGCCGGTGTGGAAGAAGATTTTCACCGAGAACGAGATCTGGGCCATCCTGGCGGACGACCCGAAGATGAGCTACGACCCGGACGGCACCCCGCGAGCGAAGAAGGAAGACCCGAGCACGATCAAGCTGCCGGTCCCGACCGTGGACCTGCCGGCCGGCACCCTGATCACCGCCGAGCTGATCGAGGAGAAGATCACGTTCGTGGACTTCACCCCGCCGGCCCCGGCCAACATCGTCCAGGATCTGCTCGAGTTCGAGGGCAAGTACCTGACCCAGGCGGTGGTGGCCAACCAGTTCATCCCGAAGTCGTTCCTGGGCGGCAAGCCGACCAAGAACGGGTCGGCCGACGACGACACCCCGGCCGCCCCGAAGGCCGCCCTTCTGGAGCCGGAGCAGCCGAAGCCGGCCGAGCCGAAGGCGGCGGCCCCGAAGGTGGTGGTGCCGCAGACGGTCCACCACGACGTCAGCATCCACAGCCCGTTCGGCACCCGGGTGCTGCGGTACGAGAAGCTGGCGAGCGGCGAGTACAAGTACCTCGGCGAGCTGCGGCGGGACGGGACCACCGCCGAGGCCGCCAAGCCGGACCCGGTGCCGCCGTTCCTCAAGGGCGGCCGGCCGACCGGCCCGGACAAGCCGACCCCGGGCGACGGGGGCGACGAGGACGCCAAGCCGGAAGACAAGAAGGGGGCCGAGAAGAAGCCGGCCGACAAGCCGACCCCGGACCCCGACGCGACCCCGAAGAAGCCGGCCGAACGGGTGATCCGGTCGTGACGGCCCTTCAACCCCCGGGGCACGGACCCGCCCCGGGCTGCTGCAGACGCCCAACCCGCCGCCGGCCGGACCCCGGCCGGGGGGACTGACTCTGACTGACCGACCGTGCCCGGCGGGCGACCGCCGGCTGACCCAACCGAGGAGAGGTGAACGGATGCACCGCAACCTGCTGACCGCCCGCCGCACCCTGGCGGGCCTGGCCGCGGCGGCCGGCCTGTTCGGCGGCCAAGCCGTCGCCCAACCCCCCCAGGGCCAGCCGCCGGCCCCGCCGGCCGCCGAGGCCAAGGTCGACAAGAACACCGGCAGCGTGCTGGTCCCGTTCGGCAGCCAGGTGCGGTTCACCCCGCCGGACGGGAAGAACATCAAGGAAGTGTTCATCCGGACCCCGAACATCGCGTTCGTCCGGACCGACCCGACCACCCCGCGGACGCTGGTGCTGTTCGGCCAGTCGCCCGGGGTGACCGCCCTCGACGTGCGGTTCGAGGACGGCGGCCAACAGACGTTCACGGTCGTGGTCCAGCCGGACTACGCCCTGCTGGAGCAGACCATCCGGCGGTCGGTGCCGAACGCCAACGTGCAGGTGGTGGCCGGGGTCGGGCGGGTGATCATCCTGACCGGGTTCGTCACCCAGCCGGAGGACGCGGAGACGATCGTCCAGATCGCCCGGCGGTTCACCGACGCCCGGGAAGACGTGATCAACAACATCCGGATCGGCGGCAGCCAGCACGTGTCGATCGAGGTGACGATCGCCCAGGTGGACCGGACCGAGCTGCGGGAGCGGGGCACCGCCTTCGCCATCAGCGGCACCACGGCCGGGTTCAGCAGCGTGCTCGGCGGGCTGGGGGTGTCGAACGTGATCGGCGGGGCCGGGGTCGGGGTGGCCGGCGCCCTCACCCCGTCGCCGTCCGCCAACCTGCAGTTCGGGATCGTCCCGGCCGGGTTCGTCGGCGCCCTGCGGGCGCTCAAGACGGAGGGGCTGGCCAAGTTCACCAGCAGCCCGGCGGTCGTCACCCAGACCGGGCGGACGGCGTTCATCCGGGTCGGCGGCCAGCAGGCGACGCTCGGGCCGGCGGCGGGGATCAACGGCCCCGGGGCGGTGCTGGAGAACGTCGGCACCCAGGTGGAGGTGCTCCCGATCGTGTTCGGCAACGGCAAGATCTACGTCGAGGTGAACCCCCAGTTCCGGTCGGTGAACAACGGCCGGGGGATCACCACCGCGTTCGGGTTCACCCCCGGGTTCAACGAGCAGCAGACCCGGTCGAGCGTGATGCTGGAGAGCGGCCAGACGTACGCCATCGGCGGGCTGATCGAGTCCCAGACCCAGGGCACCGCCGAGAAGGTGCCGGTCCTGGGCGAGCTGCCGCTGCTCGGGGCGGCGTTCAGCAGCGTCCGGTACGAGGAGCGGGAGACCGAGCTGCTGGTGCTGGTCACCCCCCGGCTGGTGGACGCCCTGGACTGCAACCAGGTGCCCCGCCGGCTGCCGGGCAAGGAGACCCGCAGCCCGGACGATTATGAACTATTCTTGGAATCGCTGCTGGAAGCCCCGCGGGGCCAGCGGATGGTGTGGCAGGGCCATCGGTACGTGGCGGCGTACAAGAACGACCCGAGCTACAACCAGTTCCCGTGTGCCGGCTCCGGGGCCGGGTGTGCCCCCGGGGCGGCGTGTGCCCCGGCGACCCCCGCGGCGGCTCACGCTCCGGCGGCCCCGGCTCCGGCCGCGGCGGCTCCGGTCCCGGTGGCCCCGGTGGTGCCTGCCCCGGTGACGCCCGCCCCGGTCGCCCCGGCCGGCGGGGCCGAGCCGGCGGTGACGCCGGACCGACAGTAGTCCGACCCGGGCCGGCCGCCTGACCCGCCCCCAGGTGGCCGGCCCGACTCGCTCGACCGGGCCGTCCCCGACGGCCCCCTGACTCTTGGTGGCGACATGCAACGCATCGCGATCGTTGACCCGACCGAGTCCACCCGCGAGTCCTTGCGGGCCTTGCTGCTCGGGGTCGATTTCGTCTGGCTGGAAGCGGAGTGCGCCCGGTACGAGTACTTCTTCGACGTCATCCAGCAGTCGATGCCGGACCTGGCGATCGTCGCCCTGGACGGGGACAAGACCCGGGCGCTGCAGATGATCGGCCAGTTGTCGGTCGAACACCCGCGGCTGCCGATCCTGACCATCAGTCACGACCACCAGGCGCTGCTCCAGTCCCTCCAGCGGGGGGCCAAGTACTTCCTCACCCACCCGGTCGGGCTGGAGGACATGCTCGCCGCCCTGCGGCGGGCGCTGGGGGAGGCGGGGGCGACCGGGGACACCGCGGCCGCCGCCCCCGGGCTGGTGAACCGGACCTCGGCCTCGTCCACGGTGGTCGCGGTGCTCGGCTCCCGGGGCGGGGTGGGGACGACCACCCTGGCGGTCAACCTGGCCGCCACCCTGGCCGCCGAGCCGGGGAACGCGGTCGCCCTGCTCGACCTGGACCTGGCCCTCGGGGACGCGGACATCGCCCTGGAGGTGTCCGGGATCGACAACATCAGCATCGCCGACCTGGCCCGGAACATCGAGCGGCTGGACATGAACTTCCTCCGCCGGGCGCTGGTCAAGCACGACCCGACCGGGCTGTCCATCCTCCGCCACCCGCTGGAGATCGCCGACATCGGGGTGATCCACGAGGGGCACGTGGAGCGGGTGATCAACCTGCTCCGGATCAGCTTCTCCCACCTGGTCCTGGACCTGAGCAAGTCCCTGCTGCCGACCGACCTGATGGCCCTGCGGATGGCCGACGTCGTCCTGCTCACCGCCCAGTTGGAGCTGTCCAGCCTGCGGAACGTGGTCCGCCTGCTCCACTGCATGGGCGGGGAGGAGGGGCTGGCGGACAAGGTGCGGGTGGTGCTCAACCGGGTCGGGGCGGACGCGGTCGAGGAGGGGATCAGCCTGAAGAAGGCCGAGGAGGTGGTCGGCCGGCCGATCTACTGGCAGGTGCCGAACGACCCGAAGGCGGTGATCGCCGCCCGGGTGGCCGGCGCCCCGCTGGTCAAGCACAGCCCGAAGTGCAAGGCCCAGGCGGCCGTCGCCGGGCTGGCCCAGGCGCTGTCCGGCAAGCCGGCGGACGGCGGCACCGGCCGGTCGTCCAAGGGCTGGTCGATCTTCGGGCGGAAGTGAGGGCGGCGGTCCGGTCCGGCGCGAGGCACCCTGAGGGACGGCGATGTCGCGGCTGCAGCAAGGGATCTCGAAGCTCAACAACCTGAGCAACCAGGGCAGCAGCGGGCTGTCCCGGCTGTCCAGCCCCAGCTTCGGCGGGCCGACCGGCGGCGGCGGGAAGAACTTCGAGGAGCTGAAGCGGCAGATCCACGCCAAGCTGGTCGAGCGGCTCGACCTGAGCAAGGTGAAGGACCTGTCCAGCGACACCATGCGGCGGGACATCCGCCGGGCGATCGAGCACCTGTGCGACACCGAGAACCCGCTCCTCAACCGGATCGAGCGGGAGAAGCTGATCGAGGAGATCCTCGACGAGACGCTCGGGTTCGGGCCGCTGGAGCCGCTGCTCAAAGACCCGACCGTCAGCGAAATCATGGTGAACGGGCCGAAGAAGATTTACGTCGAGCGGCGGGGCAAGATCGAGAAGAGCGAGGTGCTGTTCCGGGACAACGACCACCTGCTCCAGATCATCGACCGGATCGTGTCGAAGGTCGGCCGGCGGGTGGACGAGACCAGCCCGCTGTGCGACGCCCGGCTGCCGGACGGCTCCCGGGTGAACGCGGTCATCCCGCCGATCGCCCTGGACGGGGCCAGCCTGAGCATCCGCCGGTTCGGGGCGACGCCGCTCAAGCTGGAGGACCTGCTCAACTACAAGGCGTTCACCCCGGAAATGGCCATGCTCCTGGAGGGGGCGATCAAGGCCCGGCTGAACGTCCTCATCAGCGGCGGGACCGGGTCGGGGAAGACCACCCTGCTGAACACCCTGAGCGCGTTCATCCCCGGGGACGAGCGGCTGGTGACGATCGAGGACGCGGCCGAGCTGCAGCTCCAGCAGGACCACGTGGTCCGGCTGGAGACCCGGCCGCCGAACATCGAGGGGAAGGGGGCGGTGCTCACCCGCGACCTGGTGAAGAACGCCCTGCGGATGCGGCCCGACCGGATCATCGTCGGCGAGTGCCGGGGGGGCGAGGCGCTGGACATGCTGCAGGCCATGAACACCGGCCACTCCGGGTCCATGACCACCCTGCACAGCAACAGCCCGCGGGACGCCCTGGCCCGGCTGGAGACGATGATCCTGATGGCCGGGGCCGAGCTGCCGGTGAAGGCCATGCGGCAGCAGATCGCGTCCGCCGTGGACATGATCATCCAGGTGAACCGGTTGCAGGGCGGCCCGCGGAAGATGACCTCCGTGACCGAGGTGATGAACATGGAACAGGACATCATCATCATGCAGGAGGTGTTCCGGTTCAAACAGCTCGGGGTGGACCAGAACGCCCGCGCCTACGGCCAGTTCGAGGCGACCGGGGTGCGGCCGTCGTTCATCCCCCGGCTGGAGCAGAAGGGCATCAAGCTGCCGAGCAACATGTTCGCCGAGCGGGTCCTGATGCGGGACTGACCCCCCGCCCGGCCGCCGCGGCGGCGGCCGGCGGACATCCCCGCGGCCCACGGACGGGCGGAGAGTAACCCGAAGCCGAGTGCATCCATGAACCCGCTGGTGATTTCCGTTCTGGTCGCCGTCGCCGTGATCGGCATGGTGCTGACCGTCGGCACGCTGCTGCTCCGCCGGGCGGACGAGGGGAAGGCGGCCGACCGGCTGGACCAGTTGGTCGGCCGGGGCGGCCGGCGGACGGACTCGTCGGCCGACATGCTGCTCAAGCAGGCGCTGCTGGAGGTGGACCGCAAGAACCTGCTGGACAAGCTCACCCCGCAGTTCCTGGACCTGACCAAGATGATCGAGCAGGCGGACGCGAACGTGAAGCCGAGCGCCCTGTTCGGGGTCGGGCTGTTGGCCGCGTTCGTCGGCGGGATGACCACCGCCTGGCTGGTCAACCTGTACGTCGCCCCGGTGGTGGCCGTCGTCCTGCTGGCCGCCCCGTTCGGCTGGCTGTGGTGGAAGCGGAACAGCCGGCTGAAGGCGTTCGCCGCCCAACTGCCGGAGGGGATGGAGCTGGTCGCCCGGGCGCTGCGGGCCGGGCACTCGCTGGCCGCCGGGCTGCACGTGGTCGCCGAGGAGATGCCGGCCCCGATCTGCAAGGAGTTCGCCCGGGTGTACGAGGAGCAGAACCTGGGCATCCCGCTGGAGGAGGCGCTGCGGGGGATGTGCGACCGGGTGCCCAACCTGGACATCAAGTTCTTCGTCACCAGCGTGGCCATCCAGCGGCAGACCGGCGGCGACCTGGCCGAGATCCTGGACCGGATCGGGTACGTGATCCGGGAGCGGTTCAAGATCCTGGGGCAGGTGAAGGCGCTGACCGCCGAGGGCCGGCTGTCCGGGATCGTGCTGATCGCCCTGCCGATCGGCCTGTTCCTGCTCATGCTGTGGATGAAGCCGGACTACATCGAGCTGCTGTGGAAGGACCCGATGGGCGTGCAGATGTCGATCGGGGCCATCGTCCTGGTCCTGATCGGGGCGTACGCGATCCAGAAGATCATCG
Organism: Gemmataceae bacterium; assembly: GCA_046350115.1. Lineage (GTDB taxonomy): Bacteria > Planctomycetota > Planctomycetia > Gemmatales > Gemmataceae > JAXMAZ01. The sequence goes on along the minus strand of JAXMAZ010000007.1, from coordinate 103,550 downwards.
ACATCAAGGTGTGACCCGCAGTGTTCGTGGGGTGGGAGTGCCGGCAGCACCGGCCCGCACGCCACTAACACTTTCACTGACACTAACACTGCTGCTGGGAGACGCACCGTGGACCTGTTCGCGGCGATTACGGCGAGCGACGTCGCCCCCCTGTTCGTGTGCGTGGGCATCGCCGCCGGGGTGTTCTGGCTGCTCGGGCTGATCAGCAACCGGAACACCCAGGCGGAGGACCGGCTGGAGCGGATCGGCCGCCCCCGGTCGCTGATGGAACTGGAGATGAGCCACGCGGAGAGCCGGAACCGGTTCGCCGGGCTGAAGGAGGCGTTCAGCAAGCTCGGGGCCGGGATGGAGCCGCAGTCCGACCTGGAGAAGAACGCCCTGCGGGTGACCCTGGCCAACGCCGGGTTCCGCAGCGAGTCCGCCCCGGCCGTGTACCAGGGGCTGCGGGTGGCCAGCATCCTCGGGTTCCTGGCCCTGGGGGCGGTCCTGTTCCTGTTCCAGGAGGGGTTCACGTTCGACGCCGGGTGGAAGGCGGTCGGCCTGGGGTGCGTCGGGTTCTACCTGCCCAAGCTGGTCCTCGGCCACCTGAAGGCCACCCGCCAGAAGGAGATCTTCCTCACCCTGCCGGACGCCCTGGACCTGCTGGTGGTGTGCGTCGAGAGCGGCCTGGGCCTGGACGCCGGGCTGCGGAAGGTGACGGACGAGATGAAGACCACGGCCAAGGTCATGTGCGAGGAGCTGGCCCTGGCCAACCTGCAGCTGCAGATGGGCCGGCCGCGGCGGGAGGTGCTGCACGACCTGGGGGTGCGGACCGGGGTGGACGACGTGAAGGCGCTGGCCGCCATCCTGATCCAGGCCGACCGGTTCGGGTCGAGCATCGCCCAGGCGCTGCGGGTGCAGTCGGACTCGATGCGGACGCGGCGGCGGCAGATCGCCGAGGAGAAGGCGGCCAAGACGGCGGTGAAGCTCATCTTCCCGCTGGTCCTGTTCATCTTCCCGGCCATCTTCGTGGTGCTGTGCGGCCCGGCGGCCATCCAGATTCAGCGGAACCTGCTGTCGAAAACGTGACGGCCGACCGCCGGGCCGGCCGATGTGGGACCGATAGGACTAACCCGGCCGGGGCAGGACGCCCCGGACCGTCTCAGGAGGAGAGCGATGAACCGGATGTGTAAGGCGGCGGCGGTCGTGGTGGCCGCGGCCGGCGGGCTGGGGGCGGCCGGGTGTGCGCACACCGAGCGGCCGTCCGCCCAGGACCGGTACGCCAGCCACGTCGACCCGTGCTGGCCGGAGCGGTACAGCTATCAGGCCCGGCAGGCGGTGATCGCCACCCAGGCCGCCCAGCACGTGAACGGGGCGATCGCCGACGCCACCGTGTTCGAGTACTTCTTCGAGTCCGGGTCCGACACCCTGCTGCCCGGCGGCCGGCAGAAGCTGGACTACCTGGCCCGCAAGCGGCCGGCCCCGGACCGGGTGATCTACCTGCAGACGGCCCGCGACCTGGCCTACAACGCGGCCGCGGTCGAGAAGCTCACCGCCGACCGGCAGGAGCTGGATGCCAAGCGGATCCAGGCGATCCAGAAGTACCTGGCCGCCACGACCGCCGGCCGCGGGCTGGCGTTCGACGTCCAGGTGGTCGACCTGCCGGACCTGACCTACGGGGTGCAGGGGCCGTCGGCGTCGGTCCGCGGGTACCCGGGCCGGTTCCAGAGCGGGCTGGGCCTGTTCGGGATGATTAACAGCAACATCGCCAGCGGCCTCGGCCAGAACATGACCATCATCCCGGTCCCCGGGGGGATGGGCGGCGGGGCCGGCGGCGGTGGCGGCGGGGCCGGCGGGGCCGGCGGCGCCCCGGGGGCGGGCGGCCAGTAACCGCCCCGACCACCGACCGACGCCACGGACCGGCGAGCCGGCCGACCGCTTCATCGCGGTCGGCCGGCTCGCCGGCTTTAACGCACACCTGACGGAGTTTCGGAGGGTATCTCCCGTGTGGCAACGTCCGCGACCGTCCGCCCGATCCGCCGTGTTCCCCCTCGTCGTCGCCTGGCTGCTCGCCGGGGCCGGCCCCGCTGCGGCGGCCGACCCCGGCCCGCTGTTCGCCAAGACCGGCTACTGGCAGGAGTTCGCCAGCTACTGGGTGAACTACATGCACAAGCAGAACGGGATCATCCTGCTCATCCTGGGGCTGGGGGCGGTGGCCCTTCTGATCATCACCCGGGGCAGCAGCCAGCGGAAGTGACCGGCGTGACCTACACTTCGCCCGCCGCCCGCACCTGAGGACTCGCCGATGGGCACCAAATCCCGCCCGATGCTCGTGGACTGGGACGCCAACCCGGCCCCGGAAGCCCCGCTCACCCCGGACTCGCTGAAGGAGACCGGGCTGCCGTTCGCGTTCGTCGCCGACCAGATCGTCCGCACCATCTACGCCCGCGGCCCGCAGGTCGGCCGCGACCTGGCCCGGTACTTGTGCCTGCCGTTCAAGGTGATCCGGGAGCCGCTCAAGTTCCTCAAGGACGAGAAGCTGATCCAGGTGGACGGCGGCGACCTGGTCGGGGAGGTGAGCTACCGGTTCAGCCTGACCGACCTCGGCCGCACCCGGGGGAAGGCGTACATGGAGCAGTGCGCCTACGTCGGCCCGGCCCCGGTCCCGCTGGAGGACTACGTCGAGCAGTGCTACCGGCAGACCGTCACCGGCCTGACCTGCTACCCGGAGTCCCTCCGCGCCCCGTTCTCCCACCTGGTCATCAAGGAGGACATGTTCAACAACATCGGCCCGGCCATCATCAGCGGCCGGAGCGTGTTCATCTACGGCCCGCCGGGCAACGGCAAGACGGCCATGGCCCGGTCGATCGGCGAGTTCATGAACACCGCCGGCGGGAGCATCTACGTCCCGCACGCGTTCAGCGCGGACGGCAACATCGTCACCGTGTTCGACCCGTCCCTGCACGTGGTCGACGACACCCCGGTGGAAACCGGGGACGAGACGGACGTGACCGTCCGCCGGCTGCTCAGCGACGGGGCGGCCGACCCCCGGTGGGTCCGCATCCGCCGGCCGGTGATCGTCACCGGAGGCGAGCTGAACCTGGACATGCTGGACCTGAAGTACAACGTCGAGTCCAAGTTCTACCAGGCGCCGATCCACTTCAAGGCGAACGGCGGGGTGTTCCTGATCGACGACTTCGGCCGCCAGTTGTGTACCCCCAAGGAGCTGCTCAACCGGTGGATCCTGCCGCTCGAGGACCGGCACGACTTCCTGACCGTGGCCAGCGGGAAGAAGTTCCAGGTGCCGTTCGAGCAGCTCATCATCTTCAGCACCAACCTGGACCCGAAGGAGCTGGTGGACGACGCCTTCCTGCGGCGGATCCGGCACAAGGTGGGGATCAACGCCCCGGCCCGGGACGTGTACGAGAAGATCTTCGCGTCCAACTGCAAGCGGCTGGGGATGAGCTACAACGCGGACGCGGTGGACTACCTGTACGAGAGGTACTACACCCGCGGCCGGGTGCCCCGGGCGAGCGATTGTCGGGATTTGCTCGAAATCGTCCAGTCCATCTGCCGATACAGACGGCAACCTGTGCATCTCACGCGCGACCTGATCGTCGAGGCGTCGGCCAGCTTCATCGCCGAGTTCCAGTGAACTCCGGCTGAAGCCCCGGCCCGCCCCGACCGGGGGTGGGCCATGCGGTGGAAACGATTGGCGTGGGTCGGCCTGATGGCCGGCGGGGTCGGGGCGGCCGGGTGTAACCGGAACGCGGTCCAGCCGCCCAACCCGGTGGTGCCGGTCGCCCAGGGCGAGAAGCCGTCCCTGTTCGAGTCGGCGTTCGGCCAGAAGTCGGGGTTCACCCCGAAGCCGCCGCCGGCCGACGCCGTCCCCATCCGCGAGGCCCGCAAGCCCGGCCAGCCGCTCAAGGCGGAGACCGAGGTCGCCCTCGCGGACAACGAGGTCGAGGCGGCGTTCATGGAGGGGCGGTCGGCGGTCGAGCGGGACCAGTTCCTCGACTCCGCCCGGCAGCGGTATCAGCGGGCTCTGGCCGCCGACCCGAAGAGCAAGCCGGCCCTGCTCGGGCTGGCCCGGCTGTACACCCACGCCGGGGAGAAGGACAAGGCGGTCGCCACCCTCCAGACCGTCATCAAGCACTACCCGAAGGACCACGAACTGGCCCACAAGCTGGCCGGCACCCAGGCCCGGTTCGGCGACTGGGCGGCGGCGGCCGAGGCGTGCAAGCTGGCCCTGTCCCTCGACCCCGAGAACCGCACCTACGGCAAGACGCTCGGCTACTGCCAGGCGATGCTCGGCCAGTGGGAGGTGGCGTTCGGCACGCTGAACGGGGTGATGAAGGAACACGAGGCCCGGTACTTCATCGGCCGGGCGATGATCGACCGCGGCGAGGTGCAGATGGGCCGGCAGCAGATCGCCGCCGCCGCCCAGAGGGAGCCGGACTACCAGTTGGCCCGGCAGTTCCTGGCCGAACTGGACACCGGCCACACCCCGCCGCAAGGGGACGCGGTCCGGACGGCCGGGTTCGAACAGCCGGCTACACCGCCCCAAGCCCCGGGCCAGTGAGGATGGCGGTGTTCACCGTCCCGTCGCGGACGGTGAACACCCCCGGGAACCGCTCGCCCCACCCGGCGTTCGCCGCCGGCACGTACTGCCGGCTGTTCGCCTCGATGGCCGCTACCCCGGGGATGTGGGCGGCCAACCCCGCCGAGTGGATCAGCGACGCCCCCGGGCACGTCAGGTCTTGCACGCACCGGAACAGCCCCATCTTTTGCGCCGCCGCGGCGAGCAGCAACGACTGCGTCTGCCCCTTGCACGCCTTGAACGCGACCCCGGTGTACCCCATGTCGCGGGCCAGGTGCAGGCTCTCCAGGTCGATCAGCGACTCGTCGATCACCACCGGCTTGAGCTTGGCCGCCTCGTGCATCAAGTTCCCCGGGTTGGCCTTCAGGTCGCGGGCGGTCGGCTGCTCGATGTACTGCACCCGGTCGTACCCGGCCGGCGTCAGTTCCTTCAGCCGGCGGAGGAACTCCAGCAGGTAGGCGACGTTCTGGCACCGCTCGTTGAAGTCGAGCGAGTACACCCACTCAGTGACACCGCGTTGTCGCTGGACCGGCTCGGCCACGGCGTTCACCCGCATGACCCGGTCGACGTCCCAGCCGAGGTCGTCGCCGTTCAGCTTGATCTTGAGGTGGGTGAGGCCGTCCCGGGCGATCCACTCGCCGAGCGTCTCCGGCAGCCCGTCGCCGACGGGGGATGTGACATCCGCGGTGACCAGCGGGTCAAGGGCGCCGACCAGGTGGTACAGCGGCAGCCGCGGCACCGGTTCGCGGGTGACGTACCGGTCGAGCCGTTCGCCGGCGAAGTCCGGCCCGAGGTAGTGGCCGAGATCGTGGGGCAGGAAATCGGGGCCGTAGGTGTGGTAGCAGTTCAGCCCGTGGACTTTGCCGAAGGCGTCGTGCAGGGCGGCGTCGAACGCGGACGCGACGACCAGCGTCGCCAGCTTCGGCACCGGCTCGGCGAGGCCGCGGGAGACCTCGCCCGCCCTCGCCAGGAAGTCGGGCTCGATGGCGTGGGTCAGGTCGATCGGGTGCCCGGCGAGTGGGCAGCTCCGATATACGCCGGCTACCCGATTCGTGACCGCCCGCATGGCCGCCAGCGTGTCGTCGTACTTCAGCACCCGGGACGGGAACGCCCACACGTTGCTCAGCGGCATCGACCCGAACCCGCGGGCGACGGCTCCGGGTCCGGTCTCGGCGGTCAACTCGACGTTCAGGATCGTGACTTTGTCCAGCGCGACGCCGCCGAACTTGATCGGGGTCCGGTAGCGGTAATCTTCGTAGGAATAGCTCACGTCGCGGATGCGGACGTCGGTCGGCGGCATGGTGCGGCTCCGGGTCGTTCGGCGACAGTATCCGTGTGGGACGTGTTGAGGGCAACCGGCGAATGGCGATCCCCGACTGGCAACTGCCGCCCGGCGTCGACCGCGGGCTGTGGGACTACCTGCACAACGGCGAGATGGTCGCCGGGTACGACGCCCAGATGGCCGCGTCCCCGCTCGCCCGGCGGGACGTGGCGTTCTGCGAGCGGGCGTTCCCGACCCCGGGCCGGCTGGTTGATCTGGGTTGTGGGACCGGCCGGCTGTGCGTCCACTTCGCCCGCAAGGGGTACGAGTGCGTCGGCGTCGACCTGTCGCCGGAGATGTTGGCGAAAGCAAAGGTGAACGCCGACGCGGCCGGGGTGTCGGTCGAGTGGGTGCCGGCGAACCTGGTCGGCCTGGACGGGCTGAGGGACTCCAGCTTCGACTACGCCGCCTGCCTGTTCAGCACCCTGGGCATGGTTCGCGGCGAGGGCAACCGGCGGGCGGCGGTGGCGGCGGTGTACCGGGTGCTGAAGCCGGGCGGGCGGTTCGTGCTGCACGTCCACAACCGGTACTTTCGCCGGCTCGGCTGGGCTGGGCTGTGGTCCGGTGACATCACCATGTCACAGGCTTACGCCGGGGCGCCGCTGACGCTGCACCACTTCTCCCGCGGCGAAGCGGTGCAGTTGCTGACCGGCGCGGGGTTCCGGGTAGTGCGGTGCGAACCGGTCGGCGAAGGGGATGAACCGCTGGCGGGGCCGTGGAGTTGGCGGCGGGCGTATGGGTATCTTCTGGAGGCGGAGCGATCGGCGTAGGGTGCGTTGAGGCTCTGCGAAACGCACCGACTGAGCATCGTCTAGCGGACTCTTGGCCATAGCCCGCGACCGCCCGAGGGGAGGGCGAGGCTCCTGCCGAGCCGCCTGCCACCGGCAACCGCCGCCGCTCGCGCCCGGTGACAGCCGCGGGTACGACTTGCCGCGTCCTGCCAGGCGCGCCCCGGCTCGGCAGGAGCCTCGCCCTCCCCGGCCCACGTCACCCTTCTCGGACGGTTGCCGTCCTGGTGCGTTTCATCGCCGAGCCTCCTCAACGCACCCTACGAACAACCCGGTCACCCGCCGAGCATCTGCCGCACCACCTCGTCCGGGGCCGGCTCGTAGCTGTGCGGCTCCATGCTGCTCGCCGCCCGCCCCTGGCTCAGGCTCCGCACCCGGTCGGCGTAGTCGAACAGCTTGGCCAGCGGCACCCGGGCCGTCACCTCCGAGAACCCGCCGGTCAGGGACGCCGTCTCGTCGATCTGCCCGCCACGGCTGCCCAGGTCGCCGATCACGTTGCCGAGGAACTCGTCCGGGGTCGTCACCCGCACCTTCATGATCGGCTCGAGCAACACGATGTTGTCCCGGGTGGCGTCCCGGTACGCCTCCACCGCCGCCCGCACGAACGCGTCCTCCGTCGAGAGCTGCGGGTCGAACTTGGCCTCCAGGATCTTCCCCTGGACGTTCATCATCGGGTAGCCGAACTCGCCGGTCTGGAGGGCGTCCTTGAGGGCCTGCTCGGCCGCCGCCCCGAAGGCGTTCGGCAGCACGTCCGTGCCGACGAAGTTGGCCACCGTCACCGGGGCCAGCGACTTGTGGTTGGTGAACTCCACCTTCAGCCAGGCGAACGTGTCCCGGTCGCCCACCCGGCGGACCTCGGCGTCCACGGTCTTCATGCCGCGGAGCGTCTCCCGGTAGCTGACCCGCGGCTTGCCCACCCGCACCTTGAGCCGGAAGTCCCGCTCCAGCCGGTGCCGCTTCACCTCCAGGTGCAGGGTGCCCATCCCGCTCATGAGCGTCTGGCCGGTGTCCTTGTCCGCCTTCACGTTGAACGTCGGGTCTTCGAGCTGGAGGATGTCCAGGGCCAGCCCGAGCTTGTCCCGGTCGGCCCCGCTGTCCGGCTCGATCGACTGGCTGACCACCGCCTCGGCGAACGTGATCGCCTCCAGGATGATCGGGTGCTGGGTCTCGCACAGGGTGTCGCCGGTCTTCGTCTCCTTCAGGCCGATGACCGCGACGATGTCCCCGGCCGGGGCGGCCTCCACCTCCTCTAGCCCGCGGTTCGGGTCGGCGTGGACGTGGAACAGCTTGGCGACGTTCTCCTTCTTGTCGTTGGCCGGGTTGAGCGCCCGGCTGTTCGGTCGGAGCGTCCCGCTGTACACGCGGACGAAGAACCGGTGCCCGTTCGGGTGCCAGGCGGCCTTGAACACCAGCCCGCAGAACGGCTCCTTCGGGTCCGGCTTCCGCTTCTCCTCCTTCTTCGTCTTCGGGTTCACCCCGGCGACGGCCGGCCGGTCGAGCGGACTCGGCAGATAGTACGTGACCGCATCGAGCAGCGGCTGGATGCCGATGTGCTCCCGACCGCTGCCGGCCAGCACCGGGTAAATGGTCCGGGCCAGCGTCTGCTCGCGGATTAGCTGGCGGACCTTGGCCGGGTCCGGGTCGTTCCCTTCCAGCACCGCGGACGTGATGAGGTCTTTGTCGTCGTGCTGGGTGAGCACGTCGAACAGTTGCTCCCGGTACTTGCGGAAGTCGGCCTCGCACTCGGCCGGGACGGCGTCCTCGCGGACCGTCTTGCCGAGGTCGCCGGCGTCGAAGAACAGCGCCTTCCCTTCGATCAGGTCGATCACCCCGCGGAACGGGGTCGGGCTGTCCTTCTCCGACCCGTACCCGATCGGGATGACTACCGGCACCGGCCGGCCCATGCTGGCGAAGTCCTGGGTCAGCCGGCTGTGGACGCTCTCCAGGGTCTGGGCGAAGTTGGCCCCGACCACGTCCATCTTGTTGACGAACACCAGCCGCGGCACGCCGTACTTGTTCGCCTGCCGCCAGACGGTTTCGGACTGGGCCTCCACCCCCTTCTGGCCGTCGAACACCACCACCGCCCCGTCCAGCACCCGCAGTGACCGCTCCACCTCGGCGGTGAAGTCCACGTGCCCCGGGGTGTCGATCAGGTTGACCGTGTGCCCCCGCCACTGGAACGGGATGCACGCCGAGTAGATGGTGATGCCCCGCTGCTGTTCTTCGGGGTCGTAGTCGGTCTCGGTCGTCCCCTCGTCGACGCCGCCGAGGTTCCGCTTCTCGCCGGCGTAGAACAGCAGGTGCTCGGTGGTGGTCGTCTTGCCGGCGTCGATGTGGGCGATGACGCCGAGGTTGCGAACCTTGGTCAGATCGTCGGCGAGGGACTTGGCCATCGGAATAGCTCTCAGCTATCAGCCGTCAGCTTTCAGCCAAACAGCCGGTGGGAAGAACGCGCCGTGTAAATGATATCAGCTACCAGCCGCAGGCTCCGGCCCGCTGGCTGATAGCTGAATGCTGATAGCTGACGGCTGTTTACCAGGCGAAGTGGCTGAACGCCTTGTTCGCCTCGGCCATCTTGATCGTCTGCTCCCGCTTGCTCATCGCCTCGCCCTCCCGGCGGGAGGCGGCCATCAGCTCGTCTGCCAGGCGCAGGTAGGTCGGCCGGCCGGTCTTGGAGCGGATCGCCGCGATCAGCCAGCGGATGGCCAGCGACTGCTGCCGCTGCGGGCGGACCTGGATCGGCACCTGGTAGTTGGCCCCGCCGACCCGCTTGGACCGGACTTCGAGCGTCGGCTTGACGTTCTCGACGGCGGCGGTGAAGACCTGGATCGGGTCGGCGTCCGGGATCCGCTTCTTGATCTGGTCCAGGGCGTCGTAGAAGACGCGGGTGGCGGTCGCCTTCTTGCCGTCCCGCATCAGGCAGTTGATGAACTTGCTGGCCAGCAGCGACCCGTGCCGCACGTCCGGGGCGAGCTTGTCGTAGCTGGCGGTCCGCTTCTTGGTGGCCATCGGTTACTTGCCTTCCTTCTTCGAGCCGTACTTGGACCGGGCCTGCTTGCGGTCGGCGACCCCCTGGGAGTCGAGCACCCCGCGGACGATGTGGTACCGCACCCCCGGCAGGTCGCGGACCCGGCCGCCCCGCACCAGCACGATCGAGTGCTCCTGCAGGTTGTGCCCTTCGCCCGGGATGTACGCGGTCACTTCCACCCCGGTGGACAGCCGCACCCGGGCGACCTTCCGCAGGGCCGAGTTCGGCTTCTTCGGGGTCATCGTCTTGACGACGGTGCAGACGCCCCGCTTCTGCGGGCAGCCCTGCATGGCCGGGTGCTTCGGCTTGGACCGCTGCGGCACCCGCGGCGACTTGACGAGCTGGTTGATCGTCGGCATTCCCGGCCCTTTCTGCGGCGGTCTACCCAAACGAGAAGCGTTATTCAAGCAAAAAGCCCCCCGGCCTTCCAGGGGGATCGCAAAAATCCCGTCCTCAAGTCGTCAGGTCTTCAAGTCATCAGGTCGGGACACCGGACCTGATGACTTGAAGACCTGACGACTTGAGGACCAAATTACGCCGACCCGTCGGCGGCGACGGCGGTGGTCGTCTCCTCGGCCGCCTCGCCGCCGTACCCGTCCGGGTAGTCGGCGTTGATCCGCACCTCGGCCGTCTGGTGGACGCTGAACCCGGTCCCGGCCGGGATCAGGTGCCCCAGGATGACGTTCTCCTTCAGCCCGACCAGGAAGTCCACCTTGCTGGCCAGGGCCGCCTCCGTCAGCACCTTGGTCGTCTCCTGGAACGACGCGGCGCTGATGAAGCTGTCCGACTGCACCGCCGCCTTGGTGATGCCGAGCAACTGGACCGACGAGTCGGCCTTCACCGGCACCTCGAACGTCGGCGGCTTCTTCTTCCCGCCGCTCGCCTGCAGCCCGGCCCGCTCCTCCTCGAAGGCGTCCCGGGTGACGATCTGGCTCGGCCGGAACGTCGAGTCGGCCGGGTCCACCACCTTGCAGCACTCGTTCACCAGCCGGTCGTTCACCTCCTGGAAGGCGAACTTGTCCATGACCAGCCCGGGCAGCAGACCCGTGTCGCCGGTGTTCTCCACCTTCACCTTGCGGAGCATCTGGGCGACGATGATCTCGATGTGCTTGTCGTCGATGTCCACCCGCTGGAGGCGGTACACCGACTGCACCTCGCGGACCAGGTAGTCCTGCACCGCCTCGGTGCCGGACACCCGCAGGATGTCGTGCGGGACGAGCGGGCCGAACACCAGCGGCTCGCCGGCCTTCACGTACTCGCCGGCGTGGACCCGGAGCTGCGCCCCGGCCGGGACCAGGTGCTCCTTCTCCTCCCCGATCGGCTTGCCGTCGTCGGTTTCCGGCTGCACCCAGACGACCCGCTTGCCCCGCTTCTTGTCCCCCACCCGGACCTTGCCGGACACCTCGGCCATGACCGCCGGGCTGCGGGGCCGGCGGGCCTCGAACAGCTCCGTCACCCGGGGCAGACCGCCGGTGATGTCCTGGGTCTTGGACACCTCCCGCGGGGTCTTGGCCAGCAGCGTCCCGGCGGACACCTTCTGCCCGTCCGTCACCTGGATGTTCGCCCGCTCCGGGATGAAGTACGCCCGGTGGACGTTCCCCCGGTCGTCCTCGATCAGGATCTGCGGGTGCAGGTCGCCCTTGTGCTCCATGATGGTGAACCGGTCGATGCCGGACACCGGGTCGCGCTCGCGGCGGAGCGTCTCGCCCTCCTTGATGTCCTCCCAGCGGACCTTCCCGCCCTCCTCGCTGATGATCGGGATCGAGTGCGGGTCCCACTTGCACAGCACCTGCCCGGCCGGGATCTCCTGGCCGTCGCTCACCTGCAGCTCGGCCCCGTTCGGGACGGCGAACCGCTCGACCACCGGCCCGCCCCGGCTGCGGAGCAGGACGATCTCCCCGGTCCGGGCCAGGGCGATCTTCTGCCCCTGGTCGTTGGTGACGACGGTGATCCGCTCGAACGTCACCACCCCGGCCTTCTTGGCCTTGTACTCGCTCTCCAGGTTCCCCTTCCCGCCGGTGGCCACGCCGCCGAAGTGGAAGGTCCGCATGGTGAGCTGGGTGCCCGGCTCGCCGATCGACTGGGCGGCGATGATGCCGACAGCCATCCCCTCCTCGACCAGCGCCCCGGTGGCCAGGTCCATGCCGTAGCACAGCCGGCAGATGCCGAGCGGCGCCTGGCAGGTCATCGGGCTGCGGACGGTGATCTTGTCCAGCCCCAGCCGCTCGATCAGCCGGGCCTTGTCCGGGCTGATCATCTCGTTCTCCTCGACGATCGGCTCGCCGTCCGTCGGGTGGGTGATGGTGTTCCGGCTGATCCGGCCGCGGATGGCGTCGTACAGCGGGCGGTCGATCTCGTCGCCCTTGTACATGATCCCCTTCGTCACCCCCTGGGTGGTCCCGCAGTCGTGCATGGTGATGACGACGTTCTGGGCCACGTCCGCCAGCTTCCGGGTCAGGTACCCGGAGTCGGCCGTCTTGAGGGCGGTGTCGGCCAGCCCCTTCCGGGCGCCGTGGGTGCTGGAGAAGTACTCCAGCACGGTCAGGCCTTCCCGGAAGTTGGACTTGATCGGGGTCTCGATGATCTCCCCGGACGGCTTGGCCATCAGCCCCCGTAGGCCGGCCAACTGGCGGATCTGCTCGACCCCCCCCCGGGCGCCGGAGTGGGCCATCAGGAAGATCGGGTTCAGGTACGGGACCACCTTGCCGTGCTCGTCCGCCCGGCGGTCGTGGGCCAGGTCCTGCATCAGCCGCTTGGTGATGATCTCCCGGGCCTCGGTCCAGTGGTCGATGGTCTTGTTGTACCGCTCCTGCTCGGTGATGATCCCCCGCTCGTACTGCTTGCGGAGCTTCTCCACCTCCTTGTCCTTGTCCTTCAGCACCGCCTCCTTGTTCTCCGGGGTGCGGAGGTCGCTGGTGGCGAAGCTCAGGCCGGACTTGGTGGACTCCCTAAAGCCGGTCTCCTTCATCCGGTCGAGCAGGGTGATGGTCTCCCGCCGGCCGAGCACCTGGTAGCAGTCGGCGATGATCCGGCTCAGGTACTTGCTGCCCAGGGCCAGGTCGTAGAAGGCCATCTTCGGGTGCAGGATGTCGTTGAAGATGACCCGGCCGACGGTCGTCCGGACGATCCCGTTCGGCTTGCGGGGCAGCTCCTCGGCGACCGCGGCACCGCGCTCGTTCTTCACCTCGCTGATCACCTTCTTGCCGGCCGGCAGCCGGACGCCGATCCGGGCGTGCAGCCCGAGCTTGCCCTCGGCGTGCGCCCGGAACACCTCCCGCGGGCTGTGGAACACCATCCCGTCCCCGGCCTCGATCTGCTCGCCCTCCTCGCCCCGGGCGGCGGTCAGCCAGTAGCACCCCATCACGATGTCCTGCGACGGCGTGATGATCGGGTTGCCGTTGGCCGGGCTGAAGATGTTGTTGGTGGACATCATCAGCACGTAGGCCTCGACCTGCGCCTCGATCGAGAGCGGCAGGTGGACGGCCATCTGGTCGCCGTCGAAGTCGGCGTTGAACCCCTTGCACACCAGCGGGTGGATGCGGATGGCGTTCCCTTCGATCAGCACCGGCTCGAACGCCTGGATGCCCATCCGGTGCAGGGTCGGCGCCCGGTTGAGCAGGACCGGGTGGTTCTTGGTCACTTCCTCCAGGATGTCCCAGACCTGGTCGTCCTTCCGCTCCAGCATCTTCTTGGCGGACTTGATCGTGTCCGCGTGGCCCAGCTCCTTGAGCCGGCGGATGATGAACGGCTGGTACAGCTCGAGGGCGATCTTCTTCGGCAGCCCGGCCTGGTGTAGCTTCAACTCCGGGCCGACCACGATCACGGACCGGGCGGAGTAGTCCACCCGCTTGCCGAGCAGGTTCTCCCGGAACCGGCCCTGCTTCCCCTTGATCATGTCGGTGAGCGACTTCAACGGGCGGTTGCTGGAGCCGAGCACCGGCCGCTTGCACCGGTTGTTGTCGAACAGCGCGTCCACCGACTGCTGGAGCATCCGCTTCTCGTTGCGGATGATGACCTCCGGCGCGTTCAGGTCGACCAGCTTCTTGAGCCGGTTGTTCCGGTTGATGATCCGCCGGTACAGGTCGTTCAGGTCGCTGGTGGCGAAGTTGCCGCTATCCAGCAGCACCAGCGGGCGGAGGTCCGGCGGGATGACCGGGATGCACTCCAGCACCATCCACTCGCACTTGTTGGCGCTGTCCCGCAGCGCCTCCACCGTCTTGAGCCGCTTGACCAGCTCCTTCATCCGCTGCTTGGACGCCTTCTCCCCGCGGAGCATCTCCTTGTCCAGCCGCTCCCGTAGGTCGCGGCTGACGGCGACGAGGTCGAGCTTCTCCAGCAGCTTCTTGATGGCCTCGGCGCCCATGTCCACTTCGAACGTGTCGCCGAGTTCGGTCCGGTAGTGGCGGTACTCGTCCTCGGTCAGGAGCTGCCGTTCTTTCAGCGGCGTCTCGCCCGGGTCGATGACCACGTAGTCCTGGAAGTAGATGATCTTTTCCAGGCTGGTGGTCTTCATGTCCAGCAGCGTCCCGAGCCGGGACGGCATGGCCTTGAAGAACCAGATGTGGACGACCGGGGCGGCGAGTTCGATGTGCCCCATCCGCTTGCGGCGGACGCGGCTGTGCGTCACCTTGACCCCGCACCGGTCGCAGATCATCCCCTTGTACTTCATCCCGCGGTACTTGCCGCAGGTGCACTCCCAGTCCTTTTCCGGGCCGAAGATCCGCTCGCAGAACAGCCCGTCCTTTTCCGGCCGGTAGGTGCGGTAGTTGATCGTCTCCGGCTTCTTCACCTCGCCGAAGCTCCACGACCGGATGTCGTGCGGGCTGGCCAGGGAGATGCGGACGGCCCCGTAGTCGTTGATCCGGTCGTAGGTGCCGGTTTCGGTCGCGGCGGCCGCAGCAGCAGTGCTCATGTATGCCTCTTGGTCCTGTGTTCCGGTGGTCTTTTGCTGCGCTACAGCACTGTCTGGGACGCCCGCCGGGGGCACGGGCGTCGGAGTCGGGACGGTTCGGCGTAGGGTGCGTGGAGGCTTGGCGGAACGCACCGGAGGGACGCCATCGTTGCCGGGCCGGTGCGTTCCGCCAAGCCTCCACGCACCCTACGGGGTCTGCCTGCTACACCCGCTTCTTCTCCAGCTGCATGTTCAGCCCGAGGCCGCGGATCTCGTGGGTGAGCACGTCGAAGCTGGCGGGCGTACCGGCCTCCAGCGTGTTCTCCCCCTTCACCATGCTCTCGTAAATCTTCGTCCGCCCCTCCACGTCGTCGGACTTCACCGTCAGCAGCTCCTGGAGGATGTAGGCGGCCCCGTAGGCCTCCAGCGCCCACACCTCCATCTCCCCGAACCGCTGGCCGCCGAACCGGGCCTTCCCGCCGAGCGGCTGCTGGGTGATCAGGCTGTACGGCCCGGTCGCCCGGGCGTGCACCTTGTCATCCACCAGGTGGTGCAGCTTGAGCATGTACAGGTAGCCGACCGTCACCGGCTGCTCGAACCGGTCCCCGGTCCGGCCGTCGTACAGGGTGCTCTTGCCGCTGATCGGCAGCCCGGACTCCTTCAGGACGGCGTGGATCTCCTCCTCCGTCGCCCCGTCGAACACCGGGGTGGTCGCCTTGAACCCGAGCAGGGCGGCGGCGTACCCCAGGTGCGTCTCCAGGATCTGGCCGACGTTCATCCGGCTCGGCACCCCGAGCGGGTTGAGGATGATGTCCACCGGGGTGCCGTCCTTCAGGTACGGCATGTCCTCCTCGGGGAGGATCTTGGAGATCACCCCCTTGTTCCCGTGCCGGCCGGCCATCTTGTCCCCGACCGAGATCACCCGCTTCGTCGCCACGTAGCACTTGACCATCTGCTGCACGCCGCTGGGCAGCTCGTCCCCGCGGGAGAGCGAGTGCAGCTTCCGCTCCTGCTCGTCGATGAAGAACTGGATCCGCTCCCAGTGCCGGCCGTGGATCTTCTGGGCCTTCTTCAGGTTGTCCGGCGACCGGATGTCCAGGTTCTCCAGCTTGAACCCCTTGGCCTGCTCGGCCACCGCCTTGTCGTCCTTGTCGGCGGCCAGCGGCTTGCCGGTGTTCGGGTCCTTCAGCTCCTTCTTGTCCAGCACCTCCCCGAGCGCCTCGACGAACTCCCGGAACTGCTCGGCGATCTTCTCCGAGTACTCGGTGTTGATCTCCTTTTCCCGCTTGGTCAGCTCCTTCTTCTCGTCCTCCGTCATGGACGCCTTGCGGCTGAACCGGTGGGTGCCGATGACGATCCCCTCGATGCCGCTGGGCACCTCGAGGCTGTCGTTCTTCACGTCCTCCCCGGCCCGGCCGAAGATGGCGTGCAGCAGCTTCTCCTCGGGGGTCAGCTCGCTGCGGGACTTCGGCGACACCTTGCCGACCAGGATGTCCCCCGGCTTGACGAACGTGCCGACCCGGACGATGCCGTACTCGTCCAGGTTGTTCAGCATCTTCGGGGAGACGTTCGGGATGTCCCGGGTGAACTCCTCCTTGCCCAGCTTCGTCTCGCGGATCTCGATCTCGAACTCTTCGATGTGCAGCGAGGTGTACGTGTCGTTCTTCACCAGCCGCTCGCTGATGATGATCGCGTCCTCGAAGTTGTACCCCTCCCAGGACATGAACGCGACCAGCACGTTCCGGCCCAGGGCCAGCTCGCCGTGGTGGGTGGCCGCCCCGTCGGCCAGGATCGTCCCCTTCTTCACCTTCTGACCGACGCGGACGATCGGCCGCTGGTTCAGGCAGGTCCGCTCGTTTAGCCCGTGGTACTTCCGCAGGACGTACTCGCGGACGATCTTGTCCTTCTCCTCGATCTTGATCCGCTCGCTGTCCACGTAGTTGATGACGCCGTCTTCCTGCGCCCGGACCAGCATCCCGGAGTGCTTGGCGACCTCCTTCTCCAGCCCGGTGCCGACGATCGGCGGCTCGGTGACGAGCAGCGGCACCGCCTGCCGCTGCATGTTCGACCCCATCAGCGCCCGGTTGGCGTCGTCGTGCTCCAGGAACGGGATGAGGCCGGCCGACACCCCGACCATCTGCTTCGGGGAGACGTCCACGTACTCCACCTGGGTGGACAGGATGCTGCCCAACTCCCCGGTGATCCGCCCGTTGATCCGGTCCTGGCTGATCTTCCCGTGGCTGTCCATCGGGGTGTCGGCCGGGGCCAGCTTCAGCTGGGACTCCTCGTCCGCCCGCAGCTTCACCACCTCGTCCGACATCTTCCCGTGGTGGGCCTTGCGGTACGGGGTGGTCAGGAACCCGTACTCGTCGATCTCGCTGAAGATGGCCAGCGACGAGATCAGGCCGATGTTCGTCCCTTCCGGGGTCTCGATCGGGCAGATCCGGCCGTAGTGCGAGATGTGGACGTCCCGCACTTCGAACCCGGCCCGCTTCCGGTTCAGGCCGCCCGGCCCGAGGGCGGACAGCCGCCGCTCGTGCGTCAGTTGGGCCAGCGGGTTCGTCTGGTCAACCACCTGGGACAGTTCCGACCGGCCGAAGAAGTACTCAATGGCCGCGCTCACCGACTTCGGGTTGATGAGCGTCCGCGGGGTCATCTCCTCCGCGTCCTTGATGGCCATCCGCTCCTGGACCGTCCGCCGCAGCTTGAGGAACCCCTTGCGGAGTTCGTCCGCGGCCAGCTCCTCGATGGTCCGCAGCCGGCGGTTGCCCAGGTGGTCGATGTCGTCCACCCCGCCCTTGCCGGCCCGCAGGTCGAGCAGGTACTTGATGGCGTTGACGAAGTCCACCGCCCGGAGGGTCATCTCCGTCTCGGGCACGTTCTGGTCGAACTTCCGGTTGATCCGGAACCGGCCGACCCGGCCGAGCCGGTACCGGTTCGGGTCGAGGAACTTCTCCTTGAACAGCTCCCGGGCCTTCTCCAGTTGGGCCGGGTTGCCCGGCCGCAGCCGCTGGTAGATCTTGAGCAGGGCCGCCTCGTGGGAGTCGGTCCCGTCTTCGGTGAACGAGTTCAGGACGATCCGGTCCTTCGGCTCCGGCAGCGCCTCCACCTCGGACAGTTGAGACGCCATGATCCGGTCGACGTTCGTCGCCGTGAACGGCTTGCCGGCATCGACGTACACCTCGCCCGTCTCCGGGTCGATCACGTCGTCGACGGCGACCATCGGCAGGACGCCCGCCTCCGGGTCGCCGACCAGCTTGGCCCGGACGTCCTTGGCGTTCAGCTTCAGGTGCTGGATGTCGGCCGCCAAGAACTCGCGGATCAGGCTGGCGGTGCTGCTGTACTGCGGGTCCATCGCCCGCAGCAGGGTGAGCGCGCTGAACTTGCCGCTCTGGTCGATGCGGACGCCGAACGTGTCCTTCTTGGTGGCGTTAATCTCGATCCAGCTCCCCCGCTCCGGGATGATCCGGCAGGAGTGCAGATCCTTGTCCGCCTCGCGTTCCACGACGAAGTCGACGCCGGGCGACCGGTGCAACTGGGAGACGACGACCCGCTCGGCCCCGTTGATGATGAACTCGCCGCCGCCGATCATGATCGGCATGTCGCCGAGATAGACCTCTTCTTCCACGGCGTTCCCGTCCGCCTTCCGCAGCCGCAGCCAGACGCGGAACGGCCGGCCGTAGGTCAGCCGCAACTGCCGGCACTCGTCCGGGTCGTAGCGGGGCTTCCCCAACTCGTACTTGACGTACTCCAGCGAAATCTTCTTGTCGTAGCTGTCGATCGGGAAGATTTCGCGGAGGACGCCCTCCAGCCCGGACACGGTCCGCTTGTCGTGGGCGGCGTCCAGTTGCAGGAACCGGTCATACGACCGGGTCTGGATGTCGGTCAGCGGGGGCACCGGAGCCGCGTCGCCGAAGCGACCGAAGTTCCGCTCAACAGTTGGGGCGATGATCCGCACGGCCGGGATGGCCATCAGCAACTCCTTCCCGGAAACGGAGGCACGGCGTCACCGCCCGGTCGCCGGAATCGGCGGCAACGGGCTTGCGACGGCCGGGGGAATGCGTTATTGGTTGCGAGACAACTGCGGGGCGCGGTCTGACCCCGGGCGACCGCCGCCCGAACCCCTCTGAGGGGGTCGGGTTGCAACGGTCCGGCTGGCCGGGTATAAGAGGCAGAACGGGGCGACTGTTCGAGGCGAGTGGGCCGCGCGCATTGTCACCACTGGCTTCGAGAGACGGCTAAAACCCCTGCTTGCGGCAGGGGTCGTGGCCGGTAAAGGCAGTCGATTTTGCCGCACGAATAACATGCTACCCGGGCGGGTTGGTTAAGACCACCCCACCCGGGCATTTTTTTTGCTACCGCCCTTACGCCGGCTTGACCGTCACCTTGGCCCCGGCCTCTTCCAGCTTCTTCTTCACGTCTTCGGCGGTCTTCTTGTCGACGCTTTCCTTGATGTTCTTCGGGGCGCCTTCGACGGTCGCCTTGGCTTCCGCCAGCCCCTGGCCGGTCAGCTCGCGGACCACCTTGATGATCCCGATCTTCTTGGCCGCGTCGAAGCCGGCTTCGAGGACGACGTTGAACTCGGTCGGCTCGGCGGCCGGGGCCGCGGCCGCACCGGCGCCACCGCCAGCCGGGCCGGCCATCACGACGGCCCCGCCGGCGGCCGGCTCGATGCCGTACTTTTCCTTGAGCAGGTTCTTGGCTTCGACCGCCTCGGCGAGGGTCAGTTTCGCCAGCCGGTCGACCAGTTCGGCAACAGCGCTCATCTCAGGTTCCTTTCAGGCATGTGCCGGTGAAGCGGCCGGCAGGGAGCGTAATAGCTGGTTCAGTAAGAAGCCCGCACGTTGTAACGGGCGGGCCTGGGGGTTTTGACTCAGACTGCCGCAGCGGGCGCCTCGGTAGCCGCGGCCGGGGCGGCGTCGCCTTGCGGCGCCTTCTCCTCGATCGCCTTGAGGATGCCGGCCAGGGCGGTGGCCGGTCCGCCCAGGGCGGCGGCCAGGCCGGCCCCCGGCCCGAGGATCGTGGCCACCAGTTCGGCGACCGCCTCCTCCCGGGTCGGCATCGTCTTGGCCACGTCCATCGTGACCGCTTGGCCGTCGGCGACCGCCGTCTTGACCTTGTACTTCTCCGGCGCCTTCGGGTCCTTCTTGGACTCCTTGACGGCCGTGTCGACGGTGTTGCTCAGCTCCTTGATGTTGGCCCCGCCCCAGCAGAGTACGGTGGGGCCGCCCCACACGTCCAGGGCGATGCCCATCTCGCCGAACACCTTCTTGGCGTAGGTGTTCTTCACCATCTGGGCCTTGATCTTCTTGGCCCGCAGCTTCTTGCGGAAGTCGTACTCGGTGGCCGAGTCCGGGCCGAGCGGCTCGATGACGACGTAATCCTTCACCCCGCCGACCGCCTTCCGGAGCGCGTCCAGCTCCAGGGCTTTGACCTTCTTGCTCATGGGTGGCTCGTGTCCGGTGTGTGGGTTAGGCGGTCAGCTTGACGCCGGGGCACATGGTCGCCGACAGGACGATGCCGTTGATGAAGTTGCCCTTCACCCCGGACGGCTTGGCCGCCCGCACCGTGTCGACGAAGGTGGCGATGTTCTCGGCCAGCTTCTGGTCGTCGAAGCTCATCTTGCCGACGCCGGCGTGGATCTGGCCGGTCTTGTCCGACCGGTACTCCACCTTGCCGGCCTTGAACTCCTTGACCGCGGCGGTCACGTCCCCGGTCGCCGGGATGACGGTGCCGGCCTTCGGGGTGGGCATCAGCCCGCGGGGGCCGAGCACCTTACCGAGCCGGCTCACCTGGCCCATCATGTCCTGGGTGGCGATGGCCACGTCGAAGTCCAGCCAGCCGCCGGACACCTTCGTGACCAGCTCGGCCGCCCCGGCGTCGTCCGCCCCGGCCGCCTTGGCGGCGGCCGCCTTGTCCGGCGGGCAGAACACCACCACCCGGACCGACTTGCCGATCCCGTGCGGCAGTGACACGCTGCCGCGGACCATCTGGTCGCTCTGGGTGGCGTCGATGCCGAGGTTGATGTGGACCTCGACCGTCTCGTCGAACTTGGCCCGCTTCAGCTTCTTCAGCTCGGCCACCGCCTGCTTGACCGGCAGCGGGCCTTGCGTCTTGAGCCGCTGGTAGACGTTCTTCAGGTGGTTGCGGAGCTTCTTGCCCCGCCGCGGCGGGTAGCCGACCCGCTTCTTCTTTTTCTTCGGCTCGGCCGACTCGGCGGCCGGGACAGGGGCCGCGGCTTGCGGCTGCCCCTCGGCCGGGGCGGGGGTGGCCGCCGGCGGGGCGGCGTCGGCCGGCTGGTCCTTCTCTTTGGCCATTAGCAAGACACTCCTGGTTGCGGGGCGTTCGCCTGTCGGCGACGCTCCTCCCACTGGCCCGGGCACGAGGCCGGCGAGTGGTGAGTCAGGCGGTTAGTGATACGACGGTCTGTGCGGGCGTCAACCGTCATTCGACGACGGTCAGCCCCATGCTCCGGGCGGTCCCGGCGATGATCCGGGCGGCGTGGTCCACGTCGCGGGCGTTCAGGTCGTTCAGCTTCTTCTGGGCGATCTCCTGCACCTGCTTCTGGGTGACGGTGAACCCCTTGTACTTGCCGGCCTTCTTGGCGTCGGCCGGGATCACGTCCTTGCCGGCCTTCTTGGCGTGCGGGATCTTGGCCGCCATCTTCAGCAGCACCGCGGCCGGCGGCGACTTGATTTTGAACTCGAAGCTGCGGTCGCTGTACACGGTGATGACGACCGGCAGCATCATCCCCTTGGTGTCCGGCCCGCCCGTCTTGTCGTTGAACTGCTTGACGAACATGCCGATGTTGACGCCGTGGGCACCGAGGGCCGGGCCGACGGGCGGGGCGGGGGTGGCCTGCCCGCCGGGGCACTGGAGCTTGACGTACCCGGTCACCTGCTTGGCCATGTCGTCACCTGCTGGACGCCCTGCCGCGCACGCCGGACCAGGGTCGTCAGTGGGGGCGGAATGAAACACCCCCCTCCGTCGCCGGGAGAGGGGTGAAGGTGTGATTGTAGCGGCCGGGGGAAAATGTCAAGAGGGCGCGCAGTTGGGATGCGATGCCTGGTAGGCCTGCCCAACAGACCTGTCTCGGCTTAGAGCCGCGGAGCGGCGACATATCCGTAGCCAGGGGTGGAGGCTTTGCGCAACCCCTGGACCGACCCACCCCCTATCCTCATAGGCCCCGATGGGGGCGACAGAATCTGTCAACCAACATCAATCCCATATGTACCGTTCGTCCCACTCGATCCCATGCTGGCGGAGCATCTGCCGGAACTCGTCCTGGAACGACCGTGCCCGGTGGTGTTCTTCCTGCCCTTCCACATACCGACGGACCGCCTCCAGACTCGATTGCCCGACGGTGAACGCCCCGTACCCGGTCTGCCACCCGAATCCGGCCACCTCCGGGTGAGTGTCATGAACCCATTTCGACGAGTTCGCTTTTACGACCCGGAGGATGTCGGCGAGCGCCTTGGTTTGTCCCAACCGGGCGAGGATGTGGACGTGGTCCGGCATCCCGCCGATCGCCACCGGATGGCCGCCCTCGGCGCGGATCAGGCCGCCCAGATAGGCGAACAGCTTGGGACGGACGGCCGGGATGATGACAGGTTGGCGATGTTTGGTGCTGAAAACGATGTGGTAGTGCAGGCAGGTGAAGGACTGGGGCATGGGCGCGCCCGTTGGCTGGTTCTGTCGCCACTCTGGGGGCTTGTTGATTGGAGGACCGGTGTCCAGGGGTTACGCAGAGCCTTCACCCCTGGCTACGCTTCTGCCGCCGCTCCGCGGCTCAAAACCGGAGCATCGACCGGATACCCAGCCCCATCTTACACCTTGTCCACCTGCCAGTAGTCCAGCTCGACCGGGACCGGGCGGCCGAAGATCGACACCTCGACCGTCACCTTCGGCGTCTCCCCTTGCTCCTTCGGCTCGGTGATGATCTTCACCTCGCCCTCCATGTTGGAGAACGCCCCCTCCCGGATGCGGACCTTGTCCCCCTTCTCGAAGTCCAGCTTGACCACCGTCTTGCCGGCCTTCTTCTTCGTGTCGTCCGGGCCGACCGCCCCGCCGAACATGGCCTGCACTTCCCGGTCGGTCATCGGCGGCGGCGGCTTCATCGGGGTCGCCCCGCCGACGAAGTCGCCCACCCCGCTCGTCTCCCGGAACAGGTACAGGATGCGGTCGTTGAACTCCACCTCGGCCATGACGTAGCCGGGGAACTTCTTCCGCTCCTTCGTCACCCGCTTCTCTTTGGTGACCTTCTCCCCGTTCTTCGTCTCCCGGACCTTCTTGACCTCGATCACCTTCTCGACCGGGATGTACACCTGGCCGAAGAACTCCTCCAGCCCCTCGATCTTCACCTTCCGCTCGATGGCCGCCTTGATCGACTCCTCCCGGCCGCTCGTCACCTTGATGATGTACCACTTCTTGTTCGACGGCGGCGGGGCGTCGGCCGGGGGAGGGGTGTCGGCCGCCGGCTCGACGGCGGCCGTCGGCTCGTCGGACGGGAGGTCGGCAACGGCGACCGCCGCCTCCGGTTCCGGCTCCGGGGCGGCCGCGGCGACGGGTTCAGCCGGGGCTTCGGCGGCCGGGGTCGGGTCGGTGTCGGCGGGGGTCGTCATGTGGTTCACACGAGGGACGGGCTACCAGTCGACCTTTTTCCCGACGAGCGGATCGACCTGCC
Organism: Gemmataceae bacterium; assembly: GCA_046350115.1. Taxonomy (GTDB): domain Bacteria; phylum Planctomycetota; class Planctomycetia; order Gemmatales; family Gemmataceae; genus JAXMAZ01. The sequence goes on along the minus strand of JAXMAZ010000007.1, from coordinate 80,260 downwards.
CGGCGGGCGCGGTCCGGGCCGGGAGCACCTTCACGGCGCTCAGCAGCCAGCCCCAGAACAGGTCGGTCACCAGCAGGAACAGGGTCAGGAACAGGGTGGTGAGCAGCACCACGATGGTGTCCTGGACCAGCCGCTTGCGGCTCGACCAGGACACCTTGTTCATCTCCGCTTCGGTGGCGATCAGGAAGTCGGCGAACGCCGGCATGTTCACCACCCGCCAGGCCACCCAGAAGGTGAGGGCGGCCAGCAGGATCGGGACCGCGAACTCCACGTTGCTCAGCAGGGTGAACGACTGCAGCGGGTCGCCGGTGTACGGGATCGTCAGCCGCCAGTCGCCCCGGCCGATGGACTCGTGAGTGACCAGCGTGTACACCCCGCTCCAGCCGATCAGCAGGAGGCCGAGCAGCGTGTACCGCCGCATCCGCACCCCCTGGGTCCGCTTGTAGCTTAACGTGTGCAGCAGCCCCTGGCTCTCGATCCCGTGCATCCACTTGGTGCCGGTGGTGGACACCAGGAACCGGTAGCCGAGGGCCAGCAGGCCGCCCAGCACGACGAACGTGACCGCCATCCCGGCCGGGCCGTCGACGTTCAGCCCGACCGCCCGGACGATGAAGAAGGTGCCGATCAGCCAGGAGACGACGATCAGGATACCGCCCCGCAGCCCGTGCGGCGGGTTGCTACCGGCCACCCGGGTGCCGGCCCAGATGACCGCCGCCGAGGCCGCCAACTGGACGGCCAGTTGGCCCGCCCCGGGCACCGACCCCAGCACCTGCGGCACCAAGGCGAAGACGGCGGCGAGGACGGCGAACACGAACAGCCCGGCGGCCAGGCTGGCGGCGACCAGCTTGGCCCGCGGGTTCGAGGCTCGGGGTTCGGAGCTGGTCTGCACGGCGGTGGCCATACCGATCCTTTCCTACCCGGGCGTCCGCCCGGCGAACGTTCCGTCAGCAGGTGCGTCAGGAATCGAACCTGAAACCTGCGGTTTTGGAGACCGCTGCTCTACCAGTTGAGCTACGCACCTGTGAGCAGGCTCCAGGGGCGAGGATCGAGGGTCGAGTGAAAACAACTAGGACAGCAACTCGGCCGCCGGTCGTTTTGACCCGATCCTCGGTCCTCACTCCTCGATCCTGCTTACGCCAGAATCTTCGTCACCACCCCGGAGCCGACCGTCCGCCCGCCCTCGCGGATGGCGAACCGCAGACCCTCGTCCATGGCGACCGGCATGCCTTCCATCAGGTCGACCGTGATCTTCACGTTGTCGCCCGGCATGCACATCTCGACGCCTTCCGGCAGGGTGATGCTGCCGGTCACGTCCGTCGTCCGGAAGTAGAACTGCGGCTTGTACTTGGTGAAGAACGGGGTGTGCCGGCCGCCCTCGTCCTTCGACAGCACGTAGATGTTCGCCTCGAACTTGGTGTGCGGGGTGATCGACCCCGGCTTGGCGATCACCTGGCCCCGCTCGATCCCGTCCCGGTCGATGCCCCGCAGCAGCACCCCGACGTTGTCCCCGGCGATCGCCTTGTCCAGCGTCTTCTGGAACATTTCGATGCCGGTGATGACCGTCTTGACGTTGTCCTTGCGGAGGCCGATGATCTCGACCTCGTCGCCCACCTTGGCCTGGCCCCGCTCCACCCGGCCGGTGGCCACGGTGCCCCGGCCCTTGATGCTGAACACGTCCTCGACCGACATCAGCAGCGGCTTGTCCTCTTCCCGGGCCGGGGTCGGGATGTACGTGTCCAGGGCGTTCATCAGCTCGTCGATCGACTTCGCCCCGGGGCCGTCCGTGGTCGGGTTCTCCAGGGCGTCCTTGGACTGGCCGCGGATGACCGGGATCTCGTCGCCGGGGAACTCGTACTTCTTGAGCAGCTCCCGGATCTCCAGCTCGACCAGCTCGAGCAGTTCCGGGTCGTCGACGGTGTCCACCTTGTTCATAAACACGACCAGCTTCGGCACCCCGACCTGGCGGGCGAGCAGGATGTGCTCGCGGGTCTGGGGCATCGGGCCGTCGTTGGCGGCGACCACCAGGATGGCCCCGTCCATCTGGGCGGCCCCGGTGATCATGTTCTTGATGTAGTCGGCGTGCCCGGGGCAGTCGATGTGGGCGTAGTGCCGGTTCGGGGTCTCGTACTCGACGTGGGCGACGGCGATGGTGACCGTCTTGTTGGCGTCCCGGACGGTCCCGCCCTTGGCGATTTCCGAGTACGACTTGACGTCCTTGACCTTGTTCTTGTACGCCTGGCGGGCGACGATGGCCGCCGTCAGGGTGGTCTTCCCGTGGTCGATGTGGCCGATGGTGCCCACGTTCACGTGCGGCTTGGTCCGCTCGAACACGCCCTTCGCCATGGTCGTCTCCGCAGTTAAACGTCAGGTGGAGTGCCCGGACGCCGGTCGGCCGCCCCCGCGGCGACGAGGCCCGAATCGGGGTCGTGAGTGGGTCGGCCGCGGGCCGCGCCCCGTCCGCCCCCACCGACCCCGGTAAGGGGGCGGGGGCGGGAGGCTAACCTCCCGCCCCGCGAGAGCTGCTGATGGGAATCGAACCCATGACCTCTTCCTTACCAAGGAAGTGCTCTACCAGCTGAGCTACAGCAGCAAGTTGTCGTCGGCCGCCCGACCGCTCTGAGTGATACGCGGGAGCGGCACCACCGGCCAGAGCGGGAGACGGGAATTGAACCCGCAACGTCTTGCTTGGAAGGCAAGTGCTCTACCGTTGAGCTACTCCCGCGGTCGTCCTCGTCTCCTTGTGGCGGCTACTGGGTAGGGAGGGATTCGAACCCCCGAACTCCGAAGAGGCCAGATTTACAGTCTGGTGCAATTGACCGCTCTGCCACCTACCCGTTCTGTTCTCCCGTCGCCCGTCCGACCGGTCCCCGCCGTGGGCCAGCGGTGGGACTCGAACCCACGACCGGCGGTTTACAAAACCGCTGCTCTACCAACTGAGCTACGCTGGCAGCGCCGGGCGGAGCGAGGGAAGGTTCAACCTACGGGGTGGGGTCCGACCGTTCAAGCCGAATTCCCGGTCCGCCGTCCGGCTAGTGTACGGGCCGCCCGACGAACGGACAGCCCGGCTGGCGGCCGGGTTCAGGGGGCGGCCGTGTAGGGCGGGTCAAGCGTCGCTTTGGACGCGCCCGACCCGCCGCGAACGGCAACCGCTCCCCGCCCGGTTCGGCGGGCCTCGCAGACTCGGCACCGCCCTACGGGTCCGGTGTAGGGCGGTGCCGAGTCTGCGAGGCCCGCCGGAGCGGCAACGGGCGATTGCCCGGGCCGGCGGGTCGGCGCCGCAGAGCCGGCTTGACCCGCCCTACGACGGCCTCACGGCACCAGCCCGAGCGACCGCAGTTGGGCCTGGGTGCCGGCGTCCCAGCGGTAGATGGCCGGCCGTGTCGGCGATGCCGGCTCGTACCCCGGGGACCGCGGCAGTCCGGCCACCCGGAACGTCTTCCCGTCCCCGACCAGCGGCAGCAGGTACTTGCCTGACCCCGGAAACACCCCGGCCCCCGGCGGCACCGCGGCCGGCAGGTTCAGCACCTCGACGGAGGCTCCGGGCGACAGGCCGTCGCCGCGCAGCACCTCGGCTACGGCGGCGGCCGGGGCCGGCAACCCGTCCGGCCCGGCGGTCACGTCCGCCACGACCAGGTGCGTGGCGGCGACCAGTTGCGCCCGGCTGACCACCGGCGGCTTGTCCGTCCACCGGGCGACGTACACCGCGTACCCGAGCCAGCCGAGCCAGCCGAGGTACGCGGCCGTCGCGGCGGCCAGCAGGAGTCGACCGAAACTCATCGGTCCCCCGCGCCGGTGGCGTCCGGTTCGCCGATGGTCAGCTCGAACCCGGCGGTCAGGGCTTTGTCCAGGTCGAACAGGTCGTGGAAGTCGTCCGGGTCGTCCCGGTCGGACTTGCTCAGTCGGTTGGCCTCGATCAGGTGGAAGACGATCCGCCCGATGTCGTCGGTGCAGGTGATGCCCCAGGTGCGGAACACGACCGGGGCCATCATCCCGAACTCGAGCACCGCCAGCTCGCACGCCCCGCGGACCAGCTCGGCCCCGGACACGTGGTAGTCGGTGTCCGGGTCGTCGTCCTCGTGCGGCAGCCGGTCGAGCTGGTCCTGGGTGAACGTGACCGCCTCGCAGACGAACTCGTACGCCTCGTAGGCGTACCGCGGGTCGTCCCGGGTGAGGTCCATGAGCTTCGGGTCCACAGCGATCCTCGAAGGCGGAAGGGGGACGGGGGAAGGCGGATGAAGACGGGGTTTGACCGCCTTCCGCCTTCCCCCTTCCGCCCTGCCGTTACAGTCGGGTCAAAACGTCAGCGACGGGCACCGGCAGCCGGCGGCCGTCCTCGAACTCGATCAGCAGCCGGCGGGCGAGAATCTCCTGGGCCAGCACCCGCCCCTTGCCCTTGGTCGTCACCACCCGGGCGCCGACCGACGGCAGCTCGGCCTGGAACTCCTCGTACACGTCCTGCTCGAACCGCAGGCAGCACTTCAGCCGGCCGCACCGCCCGCTGATCTTGGACGGGTCCAGGGTGCTCTTCTGCAGCTTGGCCATCCGCATAGACACCGGCGGCATGACCGCCATGTGGGTGTTGCAGCAGACCGGCTTGCCGCAGTCCCCGTAGTCGGCCAGCAGTTTGGCCTCGTCCCGGGCGCCGATTTGGCGCAGCTCGATCCGGGTGTGGAACTCCCGGGCCATGCTCTTGACCAGCTCCCGGAAGTCGACCCGGGACTCGGCCAGGAAGTAGAAGACGATCCGCTCGCCGCCGAACAGGTGCTCGATGTCCACCAGCTGCATCGCCAGCTTGTGTTTGGCGATGAGCTGTTCCGCGGCGGCGAACTCCTTCGCCTGCAGGGCGGCGAGCTGGGCCAGCTTGGCCCGGTCGTCGGCGGTCATCGCCCGGACGATCTCGCCCGTGGTCGGGTCCGGGACGTTGGCCACGGCCTGCGGGGTGGCGGCGGCCAGCGGGTCGCCGACCTCCAGCCCGCGGTCCGTCTTGAGGACGACCGGCTCGCCCCGGCGGAAGGCGTACCCCGCCGGGGCCGCGAACACGCCCAGGAACCGCATCGCCCCGTGCCGGACGAGGTAGCTCGGGCCGGTGCTCGCGGGGGGGGCGGTCATGACCGGCTCAGGTACTCTTCGACCACCTGTTTGGCCTCCGCCAGCCCGGCCCCGGTGTCCTCGCGGTGCTGTTTGATGGCGGCGATCTTCTGCCCGCTGTCCGCGTACAGCTTGGCCTGGCTGGACAGCCCGAACCGGTCCGCCTCGGCGATGCCCAGGTGGGCCATGATCGCGTCCAGCTTCCGCTCGATCCGCCGCAACCGGGCCGACTCGTCGCTCGACAGGCCGAACATGGTGCCCTCCGGGCCAGACCGGTTACAAGTGCAACTCGACCACGTCCTTGTCGTGCAGCACGTGGTCCCGGCCGACCGTCTGGCCGTCGTGGACCCCGCTGCCCCACACCCGGGCCGACTTCAGCCCCTCCTCGAAGTCCTTGTGCACCTGGCCGGCGAACTCCTGCACCGTGCTGCCGACCGGGCAGGTGAACGGGCTGGCCATGTCCGCCGGCTTGCCCGGCTGCTTAGTGTACACCCGCATGACCCCGAGCCGGTCGTAGATCGCCTTCCGCAGCTCGGGCAACCCGGCCCCGGTTTCGGCGGACACCAGCACTAGCGGGAACCGGTCACCGAGCCACTCGCGGGCCATCTCCAGCCGCAGGTCGGCCGCCTCGTCGTCCGTCTTGGTGCCGACGAGCAGGGTGGGGAGATGATACGTGGTCGGGTCGTCGGCGGCCGGGTCGAGGGCGGCGACCAGCTCCCGCCGGGCGAGGTTCAGCCGGTCGATCACCGCCTGGGTGGCGGCCGGGCCGTCGTCGTCGCCCAGGTCCAGAAACAGCACCGCCGCGTCGGCCGACCGGGTCAGGTCGGTCAGGAAGTGGTCGTAGTGGTCGGCGGTGATCGGCGGGAGGTCCACCAGTTGCACCCGCACGTCCTCGTAGTCCATCATCCCCGGGACCGGCTCGCGGGTGGTGAACGGGTACGGGGCGACGGCCGGGGACGCCTTGGTCAGCTTGGACAGCAGCAGCGACTTGCCGGCGTTGGGCGGGCCGACGAACACCACCTGGCCGGCCCCCTGCTTGGGGATCTTGAACGTGCCGTGGGCCGCCTTCTTCGGCCCGAGCTTCTCGTGCTCGATCTGGTCGGTCAGCTCGCTGATCTTGGTCTTGAGGTCGGCCTGGACCTTCTCGCTCGCCTTGTGCTTGGGCAGGATCACCCACATCTCTTTGAGCGCGGCCAGCTTCTCCTCGGCCGTCTTGCCCTTCTTGTACCGGGCCTCGGCGTCGTGGTACTGCGGCGGCAGGTTGACGGCCATGATGACGAAACCCGTAGGGCGGTGCCCGAGTCTTCGAGGCCCGCCGGAGTGGCAACCGCTCCAACCGGCGGGCCTCGAAGACTCGGCACCGCCCTACACATTCTGCACCCCCACCCCGCTGCGTCTATCGCAGCAGTACACGCGAACCGTAGATTCCCTGCAATCGGCCGATCGCCGCGTCGTCGAGACCGTTCACCCGCAGGTCGATCTCGCCGACCCCGGCGGCATGCGGCGAGGCCAGCAACAGTTCCACGCCGTCCACGCCGATCCAGTTGCCGGACAAATCAAGCCGGTGCAGCATGGCCAGGTGCGGGCACGCCGCCAGCTCGCCGTTGTACGGCTGCACGGCCACCAGCCGCACGTCCCGGATCGGCGTGTTACGCAGCAGCGGCTCACCCAACGAGATGAACGCCCGCCCGGCCAGCGAGCAGGCCACCGGCACGCCGGCGCGGAAGACCACGTCCTCGGCCGACCACGGCTCCAGGGCGGCGAGCCAGTCGCGTTCGGACCACCCGGGTTGTGGCACAATCGTCGGCGGGGTGAACGGGCCGGGGTTCAGCACTTCGTCCGGGTGCGGCGCCCGGTACGACGGCGCCCAGGCCATCCGGCACCAGTCGGCGTCGGTCGGGTGCGGGGTGAGACGCTTCGGGAACCGTGCCATAGGATGACCGCCGCCGTGAGCCGCCACGGTACGCCCCGGCCGTGCCCCCCGTCAACGGAAGTCCGCATGACCGCCCTGTACGACCAGATCCAGGAGGCCGCCGCCGCCGTCCGGGCGAAGTGGGCCGTCGCCCCGCGGGCCGGCATCATCCTCGGCACCGGCCTCGGCAACCTGGCCGACGAGATCGCCGACCGGGTGGTCCTGCCTTACGGGGCGATCCCGCACTTCCCCCGCTCGACCGCCCCGAGCCACAAGGGGCAACTGGTGTGCGGGACGCTCGGCGGCAAGCCGGTCGTCGCGATGGAGGGGCGGTTCCACTTCTACGAGGGGTACACGCTCCAGCAGGTGACGTTCCCGGTGCGGGTGATGAAGGCGCTGGGGTGTGAGGTGCTGATCGCCAGCAACGCTTGCGGCGGGATGAACCCGCAGTACCAGGCCGGCGACATCATGCTGATCGAGGACCACGTCAACCTGCTCGGCGACAACCCGCTGATCGGTCCGAACGACGACCGACTCGGGGACCGGTTCCCGGACATGTGCCACGCCTACGACCGGGCGCTACTGGCCCTGGCCAAGCGGGTGGCGGTCGAGGAGAGGATCCCGGTCCAGCAGGGGGTGTTCGTGGCGGTGGCCGGGCCGTGCCTGGAGACGCGGGCGGAGTACCGGTTCCTGCGGCTGATCGGGGCGGACGTGGTCGGCATGTCCACGGTGCCGGAGGTGATCGTCGGCGTCCACGGGAAGATGAAGTGCCTGGGGCTGTCGGTCGTCACCGATCTGTGCCTGCCGGACGCCCTCAAGCCAGTCAGCCTGGCCGAGATCATCCACACGGCGAACGCGGCCGAGCCGAAGCTGCGGACCCTAGTCCGGCGGGTGGTGGCCGAGCTTCCCGGCTGACGGGCCGGCGTCAGATCGCGTAATCGGGGGTCAGCCCGAGGACGAACGCCAGGGTGGCCCGCTCCAGCACCGCCCGCTGGGCCTCGACCGCCTTCTGCCAACTGTGGGCCAGCGCCTGCACCTCGGGCGTCTGCGGCAGCTCCCGCAATCGGGCAGTCGGCTCCGGCTCGGCCTGCTCGACCACGTCCAGAATCTCAGCCAGGCAGATCTGGTCCCGATCCCGGGCGAGCTGATACCCGCCGGCCGCCCCGCGGGTGCTGGCCACCAGCCCGGCCCCCTTGAGTTGCAGCAGGATTTGCACCAGGAACCGCTGCGGGATGCCGTGCTTGTCGGCGATGTCCGCCAGCCGGACCGGCTTCGGCTTGCCGTCTTGGACGGCTAACTCCAGCATCGCCAGGCAGGCGTACTCGGCTTTGGCGGAGAACAACATCGCGTGCCCTCAGTTCAAAGTTCAAAATGCAAAGCTCAAAGATGCAACCAGTCCGATCTTTGAACTTTGCATTTTGAACTTTGAACTCGCTCAGATGCCGGCCCCGTCCTTGACCTCGATCACGTGCAGCCCGCACTCCTTCTTCACCTTCCCGGCCCACCGCCCGGCCCGGTCGTCCTCGCCCGGCTGCACCGCCCGGGTGCAGGGCCAGCAGCCGATGCTCGGGTAGTTCTGGTCGTGCAGCGGGTTATACGGAACGTCGTGCTCGGTGATGAACTTCCAAACGTCTTTTTTTGTCCAGTTGAGCAGCGGGTTCACCTTCACCACGCTGAACTTCGGATCCCACTGCACGACGGCGGCGGTCGTCGCCCGGGTGTCCGTCTGGTCCTTGCGGATGGCCGAGATCCAGGCGAGGGGGGCGATCCGGGCCATCGCCTGCCGCAGCGGGAGCACCTTGCGGTCGTGGCAACACTGGTCCGGCCGCAGCCCGTGCAGCGGACCCCCGTGCTCGGCCTCGTACTCGGCCACCGATTGTTCCGGCCGGACGTACTCGACCTCGATCCCGTACCGGTCCTTGATCCGCTCTCGTAGGTCCAGGGTTTCCGGGAACTGGTAGCCGGTGTTCAGGTTGATGACCCTCACCCCGGGGTCGATCTCGGCCAGCATGTGCAGCAGGCAGCACCCCTCAGCCCCGAACGCGGTCGCCATCAGCAGCCGGCCACGGAACCGGTCGGCCGCCCACCGCAGCACCTCTTGCGGGCTGGCAGCGGACAGCAACCGGTTGGCCTCTTCGATCTCCGCATCCGACATCCGATCCGCTGGCGGAGCAGCAGTCATCGAAACGACTCCACGACGGGGCTATGGGCACCCCATGACAAAATTTATCGGCATTCTAAGGATTGAGACAAGAGGGGAAGTGGATTTGGCTACACCCGCTGGGCGATGGCGTAAATCTCGTCGATGTCGAGGACAGCAGAATTGCGGCTGAACAGCTCGGCGATGCAGGCCTTGTGGGCCTTCATCTTGGTGCCGCCGACGCCGAGGGCGCCGTAACAAATGCGGCCGTCGCGGTCGGTGCCCTTGTCGGTCAGCTCGACCCCTTCGATGCCGGCCGGCGGGACGCCGTTCAGGTCGATCAGCACCCGGAGCGACTTGGCCGTGTCGCGGACCTTCTTTGGCAACAGGGTCGCACCGGGGGCACCGGCGGCGATGACCAGGTCGCGGCCGTCGAGGGCGGCCGGGCCGTCACTGGACGAGCCGACACTCACCGCCTCGACGCCGGCCCCGGGGAGGTGCGAGCGGATCTTCTTGGCCACCGCCTCGGCCTTCTCCAGTTGCCGGCTGCCGATGCGAACGTGCCCGCCGGCTTTCGCCAGGAGGCGTGCCACCCGCTGGCCGACCGGCCCGGTCCCGCCGAGTACCAGCGACCGGGCGCGGCCGAGTTCGACGTGCTTACCGGCGGCGACCACGGCGGCGGCGGCGGTCGTGTTCGCCCCGTTGCTGTCGAGCATCACCGACACGGTCAGCCCGAAGTTCGGCAGCAGGTGCTTGCGGACCTCGGCGAGCAGCGCCTCGCCGGCGGCCACGTCCGACCCGCCGACGAAGACTGCGGTGCGGGACAGGTCTTTCGGCCCGCGGGTGAAGATGCACCCGTGGACCAGCGGCATCACCGCGTCCGGCTTCACCCCACCGTAGCTGAACACGTGCTGGGCGCCGGCGTCCACGGCGACCACCCGGTCGAACACGCTCGGCAGCGGGTCGGTGTCCAGTTGGACGAGGATCGTTGCTTTTTCGGACATGGGACGAGCTGAGTTGATGGGCGAAAGCCCACCCGTTGCAACGGGTGGGCTTAGGGACCGCCTGCCCTTACTTCGGGCTGAACGGGTGCTTGACGGTGTCCTTCTTGGCGGTGATGTCGGCGATCTTCGGCTCGCCGGTCATGGCGCACTTGATGGCCAGTTTGGTGGCCTCGTAGTTGTACTGGAAGATCTTGTTGTCGTCGGCCGCGGCCGGGTGGATGAACACCCCGCAGACGATCACGTAGTCGTCCGCCTTGCTGCTCGGGATGACCCCCTCGGCGACGCTGTCGGCCACCGCCCGGGCGACCGCGGCCTGGGCCGGGCCGAACATCTGCACCGCCTGCTTCATCCCCTTGATCGTCACCTTGGTGATCATCACCGTGGCCGGCTTGCAGATCAGGTTCGGGGTGATGACCGCCAGCAGGCTGGTGTGCCCGGCGCTCTGGTTGGCCAGGGCGTTGGCGAACGCCGTCCCGACCGGCCCGGCCTTGTCGCCGATCAGCAGGTCGATGTGGGCGATCTCGTTGCCGTCGCCGACCAGGCCTTCGCCGATGAACATGGACATGGGCACTCGCTCCGTGCACGGGGTGGGGAGGAACCGTAAGGCGTGGCGTCTGGTGTAGCCGGCCCCCGGCGAACGGCAACCGCCCACCCTCCTCGTTCCCACGCAGAGCGTGGGAACGAGGAAGAGGGGCCGCTTGTTCGCCCCCCCCTCCCGGCGTACAACGGGCAACGAGTTGATCGCGTTACTCAGGTATCCGAGGGCATCCCGATGGCCGCCAACACCGCCAGCATCCGCCCGAAGGTGTACGACACGATCACCGAGTGCATCGGCGGCACCCCGCTGGTCCGCCTCCGCCGGGTGACGGCCGGGGCCGGGGCGACGGTCATCGCCAAGCTGGAGAACTTCAACCCGCTCTGGAGCGTCAAGGACCGGATCGGGGTGTCCATGATCGAGGCGGGCGAGAAGGCCGGCAAGATCACCAAGGACACGGTCATCATCGAGGCCACCTCCGGGAACACCGGAATCGGGCTGGCGTTCACCTGCGCGGCCAAGGGGTACAAGCTGGTCATCACGATGCCGGAGAGCATGTCGCTGGAGCGCCGCCGGCTGCTCAAGGCGTTCGGGGCCGAGCTGCACCTGACCCCGGCGGAGAAGGGGATGAACGGGGCGGTGGCCAAGGCCCAGGAGCTGCTCGCCCAGCACGGCGGGGAGCCGAACGCGTTCATCCCGCAGCAGTTCACCAACCCGGCCAACCCGCAGGTCCACCGGGAGACGACGGCCGAGGAGATCTGGGCCGCGACCGGTGGGAAGTTCGACCTGTTCGTGTCCGGGGTCGGGACCGGCGGCACCATCGTCGGCTGCGGGGAGGTGTTCAAGAAGCGGAACCCGGCGATCAAGAATATCGCCGTCGAGCCGAGCGTCAGCGCGGTGCTCACCCAGCACATCAAGGACGGGGTGCCGGCGGACAAGGTGACGCCCGGCCGGCACAAGATTCAGGGGCTGGGGGCCGGGTTCATCCCCGGGGTGGTGCAGGACGGCCTCAAGCGGGCCAAGGACGGCGGGTACACCCTGATCGACGACGTGGCGCAGGTGACGGACGACGAGTCGTTCGAGATGGCCCGCCGGCTGGCGAAGGAGGAAGGGATGCTGTGCGGGATCAGTTGCGGGGCGGCGGCGGCGGCAGCGGTCCGGCTGGCGAACATGCCCGAACACGCCGGCAAGACGATCGTGGTGGTGCTGCCGGACCTGGGCGAGCGGTATCTGTCCACGGCGCTGTACCCGCAAGACTGAGTCGTCAAGTCGTCAGGTCTTCAAGTCCTCAAGTCGGGCGGTTTCGACTTGAGGACTTGAAGACCTGACGACTTGACGACTCAGTTCCTGCGGAAGTGCTCCCGCACGTCGTCCCGGGCCAGGGTGACGATCCCGTACACCCCGACCACCAGGCCGGGGATGAAGCAGTTGTGGTTGACGTTGGCCGCCGCCGCCACGCAGCCGAGGAAGGCCAGCGGCAGCAGCCGGCCGGCCAGCATCGTCGCCCCGCCGGCCAGTGCCACGGCGCTGAGTGCGACCGACGCCCACGCCAGCGGTCGCACCCGCGGCGCCCGGGCGGCGGCCAGTTGCTCGTCCAACTCCTCCCGGACGTGCCCCACCACCCCCGGCCCGGCCGCGGCCATGAACGGGGTGTCCGGCTGCTTCGACCCGAGCGACTCGATCGCCCGCTCCTCGGCCACCGTGGACCGGGCGTACCGCTCGGCGAACCCCTCGTCGAACTCGCACCGCACGGCCATCAGCCCGTTCACCAGCAGCCCGGCCGAGCCGAGCACGATCAGCCCGAACGCCGGCAGGATCAGCCGGCGGGGGATGCGGGGTTTCGGCGGGCGGACGGCCGGTGGGCCGCCGGGGGTGGCGGTCAGGCCGAACGCGGTCTTGCAGTGCGGGCAGTGGGCCGGCTGGCCGACAACGGCGGCCGGGACGTGCAGTGACGCCCCGCACCCCGGGCAGGTGATGACGTGGTCCATGAGGGACATGGTAGGGGTCGACGGGAACAAGAAAGCCCACCCGTTGCAACGGGTGGGCTTTGTCGGTTCGTCGGGGCCGTCAGTTCGTCGGGGCCGTCAGTTCGTCGGCGACCCGCGCGACAGCTTGTACTCGTTGATCCCGCTGAGCCGCCGCTTCACCCCGTCCCCGGAGCTGTCGACTTCCAGCTCTTTCTCCAGGTTGGCCTCCAGGATGACGCCGGTGTCCAGGTCGACGTAGGCGTACCCCTTCACCTTGCCGGTCGCCCCGCGGTCGGCGGCGGTCCCGGCGGCCGGCTTGATCGTCCCCTCCACCTTAATCACTGCCTCCTTGGTCCCGGCCCGGGTGCGGCTGCCGATGTAGGTGTAGGTGATCTCCTCCTGGAACCGGTACTCCCTGGCCCGGCTGGTCCGGGTCTTGGGCACCGGCCGGCCGCCCGGACCGGGCTGCTTGCCGGCCTCCGGCGGGAGGGCGTCGGCCGGGTCCAGGAACAGGACGGACAGCCGGGCGTTCTTGGTCCCCTTCCAGGTGTGCCCCGGGTTCACCTTCTCGTTCGGCAGCGGCAGGCTGGCGGCGGCCAGCGCTTCGAGTGCCTCGTCACTGAACCCCTTGAAGATGGGGGCGAACTGGCCGGTCCCCCGCAGGTTGCTCCGGGTGTTGAAGATCTCCCCGCGGCGGTTCACCTGGGCCAGCCCCTGGACCGTCTTGATCCCCTCGTTCAGCAGCCGCCGTAGCTCGGCCGGGATCACGTCCTCGAACTTCCGGACCCCGACCTCGGCGTTCAGGGACAGCTTCTTGTACTCCAACAGCAGGGCGGCCACCCCCTCGTTGGAGGCCGGCCGGGTGACCGTCTCGGCCATCTCCACCCGGGTCTCGATCAGCACCCGCTCATCCTTGTCCGCCCCCTCGCCCTCCTCGAACTGCTGCAAGTCACTCTTGTTCGAGACGGTTATGGTCCGCTTGGTCCCGGGCTTGTACCGGACGATCAGGTCGGCCGGGGCCAGGTCGACCGGCGGGCCGACCATCTGCACCGGGTTGCCGGCCAGCCACTGCTTGGCCGTCAGGGCGTTGCTGTAGTAGGGCTGGGTCCAGTAGGCCCGGCCGGCCGGGAGGGCCGGCAGGACGACTTCGCCCGTGGCCGTCTGCTTGTCCTTGGTGTGCTTGTACGCCAGCTTCACTTCCTGGAAGTCGCCGTCACCGGGTTCGGCCGGACTGCGGCTCGGGCCGGGGGGGCGGGTCTTCTTGGTGTTCTCCCCGACCCAGAACCCGACCCCGACGGCGGACAGCCGGTTGAACGGGTCCAGGCACGTGGCGGTCACCGGGATGTGGACCTTGCCGTCCTTGTTGTACGGCTGGCCGTACTCGACCGACCCGATCCGCCCGGCGACCAGCCCGGACACCTGTTCGGTCGGCACCCCGTACATGGCGGCGGCGGCCAGCCGGGCGTCCGCCGGCGCCCGAACCAGCACCCCGATCACGTTCCCGTCCATGTCGATGATCGGCCCGCCGGAGTTGCCCGGGGCCGCCCCGCCCTGAATCTGGACCGAGTACAGGTTGCCGTTGTCGTCGTACCGGATGGCCCCGACCCGGGTCAGGTTGTTAGTCACGAGGGGCGGCTTGCGGCTGCGGTTGATGGCCGACAGCCGGCTGCCCCCGGGGTAGCCGATGACCACCACCGGCTCCAGATCCCGCAGCTCCCGGGTCGGGCGGACCTGGAGCGGGGGCGGGAGCTGGCTGGCGTCCATGTTCCGTACCTTCAGCAGCGCCAGGTCGGCGTCCCGGTCGACGGCCAGGATCTCCAGCTTCTCGTGCGGGATCTCCTTCTCCTGCGGGGTGCCCGGGTTGATGAACACGGTGATCTTTTTTGGCGGCAGGCTGTTCGGGGTGTCCATCCCGAGGACGTGGGCGTTGGTGACGATCAGGTTCGGCTCCAGGGCGAACCACCCGCTCCCCTCGCCGCCCCCGCCGTTCTTGCTCTCCACCCGGAAGAACACGGCCGCTTCCTTGCACCGCTTCAGGGTGGTGCTGTCCGGCTCGGTCTTGGTCGGGGGCGGCGGGCTGCCGGCCGCGGCGGTGCCGCCGGCCTTCGGCAACTGGCCCAGCCCGGCCGGGATCGCCTGCTTCCGCTCCGGCTCGGTCGGCGGCTGAGGGGCCGCCTTCGGGCCGGCCTTCGTCACCGGCTTGGCCGTCGGGGTGGCTTCGACCGACAGGTCGGTCGCCTCTTCCTTCGGCAACTCGGCCGCCGCCCGCTGCCGGGGGCCGGCCGACGATGGGCCGCCGGTGTCCGGGGTGCCGGTGCTTTGGGCGACCGTCGTCTCCTTGCCGCCGAACAGCCCGGCGAAGTACGCCCCCGCCCCGCCGCCGACCAGCAGCACGGCCGCCGCCCCGGCGAGCAGCGGCAGCAACGACCCCTTCTTGCCGTCCCCCTTCTTCCCGCGGGGCCGGTCGTCCTCGTCGTCCTCGTCGATCACCGGCCGGCGGGCCGGCTTGGCCGCACCGACGGCGGTCGCCGGGACGGCCCGGGCGGCCACCGGTTTGGCGGCTAGTGGCTTGGCCGCCACCGCCCCGGGGGCGGACACCCGGATCGTGGTGCCGCACGTCTGACACTTGACCGTCTGGCCGATCTGGGCCTCGCTCGCCGGGTAATCAGTCTGACAGGCCGGACAACTGATGGTGAACGCCATGTGCGGGAATCCCGTGGACCCGCCGCCGGCGGAGGGGCGCCTGCGCGGGCCGGTTGAGGAAAACTGCCACCGTCAGGATACCGGCCGGGGTGGACGGTCGCAGCAGGAAAACCGCTCGGCAGTCGGCTGGTCGGTCGGCATAATGACATGACTACCGGACCCGGCCGGCGGATGGAGCGGTGGAAGGCAACCTAACCCCCCGGCCCCCTTCCCTACGAGGGAAGGGGAGCAAGCGGGGTGCTCCCGCCGCCCGAACCAGGAGCCGTTGCCCGGACCTTGTACCCCCTTGCTTCCCCTTCCCTCGTAGGGAAGGGGGCCGGGGGGTTAGGTTTCACCCCCGCCCGTTCCCAGGAACCCGCTGCCATGCTCACCCGTCCCGCCGCGGCCGTGCTGCTCGTCGCACTGGCCGCCGTCGCCCCGGCCGCCGAGCCGGCCGCCCCGAACCCGGCCGTCGCCCAGATGAAGGCGGACATCTTCTTCCTGGGCGGGGAGGAGTGCCAGGGCCGGGGGATCGAGACCAAGGGCATCCTGAAGGCCGGGGACTACATCGCCGACACGTTCAAGAAGGCCGGGCTGCGGCCGGGCGGGCAGAACGGGTCGTACTTCCAGCCGTTCACGGTGCTCAACGGCGCCCCGACCCTGGGCACCCCGAACACCCTGTCCGCCGGCGGCGGGGGCAACCAGCACGAGCTGACCTACAAGGAGCAGTTCCTGCCGCTCAGCGGGTCCGGCAAGACGTCCGCCGGGGTGGCGTTCGCCGGGTACGGGATCACGTCCGCCAAGCTGAAGTACGACGACTACGCCGGGCTGGACGCGGCCGGCAAGTGGGTGATCGTCCTGCGGCGGACCCCGCGGTGGGAGAACAAGGAGAAGCCGTTCGACAAGGGCGGGGACGGGACGCTCGCCTCCCTCACCGCCAAGCTGCAGACCGCCTACGACCACAAGGCGGCCGGGGTGATCCTGGTGAACGACCGGTCCTACGCCAAGGACGGGGACGCGGACGTGGACTTCAAGACCCTCGCCGTGCCCGCCCCGAACTTCCCGGTGGTGCAGGTGAAGCGGGCCTTCGCCGAGGAGTCGCTGGCCGGGGCCGGGCTGAACCTGAGCGAGGTGGAGACGGCAATCGACGAGGATCTGAAGCCGCGGTCGAAGGTGATCGACGGGGCGACCGTGACCGCCGAGCTGACCGTCAACCGGCCGTTCATCCAGTGCCGGAACGTGATCGGGGTGCTGGACGGCTCCGGCCCGCTGGCTGACGAGACGGTCGTCATCGGCGCCCACTACGACCACCTCGGGCTGGGCGAGCCGGGCAGCATGCTCGGCGGGGGCGGTAAGGGGAAGGTCCACTACGGGGCGGACGACAACGCGTCCGGCACCTGCGGGGTGCTGGAGCTGGCCCGGCGGTTCGGGGCGCGGAAGCAGGGGTACGTCGGCCGCCGGCTGGTGTTCGTCACGTTCAGCGGGGAGGAGCGGGGGCTGCTCGGCAGCCAGCACTACGTCAAGAACCCGACGTACCCGCTGGCGAACACCGTCCTGATGCTGAACATGGACATGATCGGCCGGGCCACCCCGGGGGCGCTGCCCGGCACCACCGACGACCCGCACGACCCGCTCACCCGCCGGGACCGGCTGACGGTGTACGGCACCGGCACCGCCGCCCCGCTCGACAAGGCGCTGGAGACGTTCAACGTCTGCACCCAGTTCCGGCTCATCAAGCGGGCCTACGGGAATGGGCCGAGCGACCACGAGTCGTTCTTCCTGCAGAAGATCCCGGTGCTGTTCTTCTTCACCGGCCTGCACACCGACTACCACCGGCCGACCGACACCCCGGACAAGATCAACCTGGACGGGATGAAGCGGACGGCCGACCTGGTGGAGCTGCTGGCCGGGCACTTCGGCACGCTCCCGGACCGGTGGAAGTTCGAGCCGGTCAGCGGCGGGTGGACCGACCCGATCACCCAGCCGGACCGGAAGGCGAAGGCCGGCGGGGACTCCCCCCGGAAGATCGGCCCGACCCTCGGCCTGCTGATCGACTACCCGGCGTCCGAGGCCGGCGGCGGGGTGGTGCTGCAGGGGGTGACGGACGAGGGGGCGGCCAAGAAGGCCGGCATCAAGGGCGGGGACATCCTGCTGGAGATCGCCGGCAAGCCGGTCAAGACGGTGCAGGAGTACATGTCCGCCATGGCCGGCCAGAAGCCGGGGGTGGAGATCGAGGTGGTGGTGCAGCGGGGGGAGAAGAAGATGACGCTGAAAGTCACCCCGAACGCGCCGAAGAAGTGACGAGATCCGAGGAGGAGTAACTGCAAAAGACAAAGCCCACCCATTGTCATGGGTGGGCCGGGACTGCCCGGGTCGTAGCCAGTTGCCGTGGTGTAAAGGGAAGCAGTTGCTGTTCGGCCCACGGACCGCAGTCCGTGGGCTTTCCTGTTTCCGGGCCGGGCTGTCAGTCGCTCTTCTTCTTCTTGTATTCGCCCTCGACCACCGCCTTCGCCTGGTCGGCGTTGTCCGCCTCGAACTCGGTCAGCTTGGCCATGCCCTTGTCGTCCTTGTCCAGCTTGAACACGCACTTGAACTCGAACCCGACCGGCGGCTTGGCCGGGAAGTCCCCCTTCTCCTTCACCTCGGTCGTTTTGGCCTTCACCTTGTCCCCGTCGACCTCACATTTGCAGACCAGGGTGACGCCCGCCCCGCCGCCCTCGGCGGTCACCTCCAGCTCGGTCTTGGACTTGAACTTGAACGTGATCTCCAGCCCCTCGGCCTCGCGGACCCAGGTGCCCTTGAGCGGGAAGTCATCTTTCTTCTTGTCGTCGGCGGGGGCGGCGACGGCCAGGGCGACCACGGCCGCGACGGCGGCGAACAGACGGGGCATCAGACGGCCTCCTCGGGGGTGACGGGACGGAGGCAAGGTAGGGCCAAGTCATCAGGTCATCAAGTCGTCAGGTCTTCAAGTCGGATCGGACGGCTCGTTCGGTGTCGGTTTTGGTTCGGGACTTGGGGACTTGAGGACTTGAAGACCTGACGACTTGATGACTAACCGCCGAGCGGCCGGACCACGCACCGGTTCCGCCCGCTCGTCTTGGCCTCGGCCAGGGCGGCGGCGGCCACCTCCCGCAACTGCTCGTAGGTGACGACCGCGGCCGGCGGGGCGACCGCGAACCCGATGCTCACGGTCAGCTTGATCCGGGCGTCGTGGTACGTCGTGTCCCCGCTGGCCACGGTCATACGCACCCGCTCGGCCAGGATGTCCGCCCCGGCCGCGTCGGTCAGCGGGGCGACGATCATGAACTCCTCCCCGCCGACCCGGCCGACCGCGTCCGTCGCCCGGACGGTCGCCTGCAAGGTGTGGCCGAGCCAGGTGAGCACGTGGTCCCCGCCGCTGAGCAGGTACTTGCTGTTGATCTGCTTGAACCGGTCGGCGTCCACCAGACCGAAGGCGATCGGGGCCGGGGTGCGGGTCCGGCGGAGCAACTCCTTGCGGGCGATGAGTTCGATCGCCCGCCGGTTTGGCAGCCCGGTCAGCGGGTCGGTCAGGGCCATCTTTTCGAGGATCTGGTTCTTCACCTGGAGCTGGGCCAGGGCGGACTCCAGCTCCTTGGTCCGGTCCCCGACCCGCCGCTCCAGCTCCAGGTTCAGCCGGCGGTACTCGTCCAGCAGGTGCTCGTGGCTCCGCTCAAGAAGGAGCGACCGGGCGACCGACCTTAACGTGGTCAACAGGTCTTCGGCCCGCCACGGCTTGAGGACCAGCCGGTGGATCCGGCAGCAGTTGATGGCGTCGGCCGCGTCCTCGATCCGGGCGGTGCCGGTGAGCAGCACCCGGGCCGTCCGGGGGGAGTGGCGGTGGACCCAGTCGAGGAGCTGGATGCCGGTCCCGTCGGCGAGCTGCAGGTCGGTCAGGACGATGTCCACGGGCCGGTCGGCGACCGCCCGCCGGGCCTGCTCGGCGGTGCAGGCGGTCTGCACCTCGAACTCCGCCCCGAGTTGGCCGACGAGCAAGGCCAGGATGGCCGGCTCGTCATCCACCACCAGGACGTTGCATTTGTACCGGCCGGCCGCCGGCCCGGACCCCCCGCTGATGAGAGAGGGGCCGGCGGCGGACCGGTCGCTGACATCAGGAACGCTCACGCGGCCGTCCTGGGGTGCGATACCGGGGCTAGGGCGACATCAATACGTGGTCCGACCCGCACCGTCGCCACAGTTTAACTCACGTCCGGTGGACGTGCCGGGATTTTCCCGGACGGGAGACGGGCCGAGTCGAACGCGTCCGAACTCGTTTTGTGTCAAAGTCGGTTGGGGCGGAAATTCGTCCGAAATCGGAAGCAGTGGCTTGAACGGCCAAAAATGACCGCCTACAATCCAGGGGCTAAATCGACAAGGGGATCAGTAGTAGGGGGCAGATTTGCGACGCAGGCCGCAGGCCCGACGGCCCGACCCAGCAACCGCCCGACCCGGTGCTCCGTAACAGGTTGCGCCGACATCGAGGGGTTGGAATGGTGTCGGGCCGCGGTGCTTTTCCGCGGCCGCCGCACCCGCCAAACGAGGCGACGCCCCGCTCCCCAGACCGGTGGCCGGACGAATCCGGCCGACGTTCCCCGACCGCCCGTCCTCTCGTGAGGCGCCGGGGCGTGGTGTCGTAACCCGTACCTCATATTCCGTGAAGGGACAGCAGCTATGAAGACCGCCAGGCGGAAGCGCCAAGTGACGACGGCCGAAGTCACGGACAGCCCCCTGACGACGTTTTCCTCCGACCTGCTGACGCCCGAAGAAGAACGCGAGCTGTTAACCAGCTTCTGGGACTGCAAGAGCGAGCTGGTTCGGGTGCTGATCCGTCACTTCCCGGACCTGCGGGCCAACAAGCCGCCGCTCGAACCGTGGCCGATGGCCCAGTTCATCCGGGACAACTGTACCGCCGACACCCGGACCGTGATGGCCGTCCGCCGGCTTCACGACCGGTACGTCCACTACAAGCACCGGCTGGCCTCCGCCAACATCCGGCTGGCCGCCCACGTCGCCAAGCGGTTCCGCCACCACAGCTTGAGCTACGCCGACCTGCTCCAGGAAGCCGTCTGCGGGCTGATGCAGGCGATCGACCGGTTCGACGTGTCCCACGGCACCCGGCTGGCCACCTACGCCACCTGGTGGATCCGGCAGACGCTCCAGATCGCCGTCGCCCGTCAGAGCCACCTGGTCAGCCTCAGCCCGCACCACCTGCAAGAACTCGGCCTGCTCCAACAGCAGAGCGAAGCCCTGGCCCACGGCGGCAAGCATCTTCCCAGCCCCCAGGAACTGGCCATCCGAACCGGCAGCAGCCTGGAGCACCTGAACCACCTCCAGACCGCCACCCGCACCCCGGTCTCGCTGAACGCCGTGCTCGACGACGACAGCGACTTCAAACTGACCGAGGCGATGCCGGACACCCAGACGCTCACCCTCCACGAGAACAACGAGCGGCAAGAGGCGCTCAAGTTCCTGATGGACAACCTGCGGCCGCGGGAAAAGAAGGTGCTCGATCTGCGGTTCGGGCTGACCGGCAGCGGCACCCACAGCCTCCGCCAGATCGGCCACTTGCTGCGAATTAGCAAAGAGCGGGTTCGGCAGATTCAAAACCGGGCGCTGGAGAAGCTCCGGGCGAACGCCGAGCGGGTCGGTTGGGAGCCGACGCTGCTACTGGAGTAGATGTAGTACACGTTTCATGCCATTAACGCGCAGCGGGCCGGTTTTCGCCGGCCCGCTGTTTTTTTTGCCACGCGTGGGGCTGTTAGTCGCCGCACTACCGAAGGCCACAGAGCCGACGGCTCACTGGTCGGGTCAGGGGGCTACTAGCCGCCCCCGCGTCCGGGTATGATCGCTCCCGGCCCGTTCGAAGGGGAAGACCGTGCAGCGTACCTACCTGTTGGCTGCCGGGGTGGCCGTTGCGGTTCTGGCCGCCGTGGTACTGGTCGGGATGTACGTCGAGTTCCAGCCCGACCGCGGGACCGGCGGCCTGACGTATGACCCCGGCCTTCTTGACCCGCCGGCCCCGGGGGGCACCGCCGTCGATGAGGAGCTGACGAGCGTCGCCCGCCAGCCCGCCCCGCCGTTCGGCCCCTTCCGGCCGCCGACCGCATCCGAGGCGGCCGAACTGCTCGAAGCGTTCATCGCGGTGCCGGACGGGGTGGTGGCCGCCCGGCAGGCCCGCGGGGCCGATCCGATCTCGCGGCTCAGGGCCGAGATCGACTACGCCGCTCAGGTCGTCGATCGGGCCAGGCTGTGGCTCGGCAGCAACCCGGGCGGGTCGATCACCTGGGACCAGCGGTTCCGGTGGCAGGGGCGGTTGAACGTCGCGGGGACGGCGCCGGTCGAGCTGGTGCGGACCCCCACCGATCTGCGGTCCCTGGCCGAGGTGGTGCGGGTCGGGTACACCCCCGACCGGTCCCGGGCGATGGTCACGATTCGGGTGCTCTGGACCGACGGCTCTCATCGGCTGACCCGGCACCGGATGGCCCGCCAGAACGGGCACTGGCTGGAGTTCGACATCGCGGACGGCCGCTTCTGGCTGTGGGACAACGCCCAGTACGCGGACTCCGAGGGCGAGCAGGCGGGCACGATCCGACGGGGCCGGCCCGGTCCGGGGCCCCTGGCCCGGGCGATGCAACTGACCGACGGGCCGGATGCCGACGGGCTGGATCGGGTTCTATCTGCGACCCGGGGGAAGCCGCTCCCGCCAGTGCTGAACGCCTGGCGGGAGTACTGTGAGGGGCGGCTGCGGCTGCTGGCCGGCGACTCGGCCGGGGCCGCCGTCGCGTTCGGTCGGGCGGTCGCCGCCGACCCGACCTGGCCGATGGGCTACGTCGGCCGGGCGCAGGCCCGGGTCCGGTCGGGTCAGACGGTTGAAGCGTTCCGGGACGCCAGGACGATCGCTACGCTGCTCGGCCCGTGACCCCGGGGTCACTTCTTCTTCGGCACTTCCATCTTGCCCGGCCGGAGGGCGTCGATCGCCGCCGCGGCCGCCGCCTTCACCTCGTCGTACTTGCTGGTCTGACGGATCGCCTCCAGGTCCGGGAGGGCCGGCCGGCCGGCCTCCCGCATGGCCGCCAGGGTGGCGATGCCGTTGGTCGCGATCACCGGGTCGGCGTCCTTGGCGGTCGCCCGGATGGCGTCCAGGGCCGGCTTGGCTTCCGGCCCGAGCACCGCCAGAGCCTTCAGGGCGTGCAGCCGGACGGCCGGGTTCCGGTCGGCGGTCGCCTGACCGATCTGGGCGATGAACTTCGCCATCTGCCGGTCGTCGTACATCATCCCGAGCATCTTCAGCCAGATCACCACCGCCGGATCCTTCTCCCCCGCCTCCTTGTCCCCGGGTTTGTACGGCCGCAGCCGGGCGGACACGGCGTCGGCGTAGGGCTGGACCGTCTTGATGTACAGGTCCAGATCCTTGATGTCGGGCGGGCCGAGCAGCATGAGCGACTGGACCGCCTCCATCCGGACGGCCACGCTCGGGTCTTTGAGCAGGTTGAACGCCAGCTTGTCCATCGCCAGCTTGCTGGCCGGCCGCTTCACCACCGGCGCCCCGGTCGGCCCGGGCTTGTCCTCGTACTGCGGCGCGCCGACCCGGCCGAGGGCGTGGGCGGCGGCCGCCCGGGTCTCCCACGCCAGGTCGGTCGTACTGAGCCGGACCAGGATGGCCGTGGACTGGTGCGCGTCGGTGCCGATCGCCCCGAGCGCCCGGGCGGCCTGCAGCCGGATGGCGCTGCCCGGGGCGGTCCCGTCGATGCACCCGATCAGACGGACCACCAGCCGTTGGATGTCCCGGTCGTCTTCCACCCCGAGCGCCCCGACGGCGAGCATGGCGTTCACCCGCACCCCGGGGTCGGGGTTGCCGATCATCTCGATCAGCGGCTTGACGGCGAGCCGGCGGGCGTCCGGGCCGAACTGCGGCAGGGTGCGGGCGGCGTCCTGCTGGACGCCCGGGTCGGGGTCGCTCAGGTCGGCCACCCACCCCTTCACATCCCGGCCGCCGATCTCCCGCGGCCAGCCCGTCGGCGTCGGGGCGGCCGGCTGACCGGCCGGGGCGGCGGGCGGCGTTGCCGGCGGCTGGCCGACCGCCGGGACCATCAGTCCGACCGTCACGGCGACGGCCGCCCACGTGCGGACCGGGTTCATCGACAGGCTCCTCGGCGTTCGCTTCCCCACCGGCCAGCATACCCCTAGTGTGAAGAACGACGCAACCCGGGTCACTTGCGCCGGGCGATGGGTTTCCGGCCGGGGGCGAATGGAACGGATCACGCTCAGCGTTCATGGGTTGGACCGCCGGTACCTGCTCGCCGGGGCGACGAATGACGGCCCGGTCAGCCCGCGGCCGGTGATGGTCGTGTTGCACGGGACCGGCGGCACGGCCGCCTGGGCGGACGACGAGACCGGGTGGTCCCGGTTTGCCGCCGACCGCGGGTTCCTGGTCGCCCTGCCGGACGGGGTGCCGCTCGACCCGGCCCGGCCGCCCAAGTTCCTGACCAACCCGTCGCGGTGGGCCGACGGCTCGGCGTTCGTGCTTCGGCCGCCGGCCCCCGGTTCACACCCAGACATCGGACCGGTGGGCGACCCGGACGACATCGCCTTCCTGACGGCCGTTGTCGCGGATTTGGTGGCTCGCGGGGCGGACCGCCGGCGGGTGTACCTGACCGGGTTCTCGAACGGAGCCGGGATGGCGTTCCGGTTCGCCGCCGAGCGGGCCGAACTGCTGGCCGCCGTCGCCCCGGTGGCCGGGTACTGCTGGACGGATGCCGTCCCCGCCCGGCCGGTGCCGACGCTGTACGTGCTCGGGACCGCCGACCCGCTGATCCCGGTCCGCGGCGGGCCGGTCCGGCTGCCGTGGGGCGGCCGGCTGGTCAAGCGGCCGGCGGTGGCGGTCACGTTGGAGAAGTGGGCGTCGGCCAACCGGTGCGGGCCACCGGTCACGGTCCGGGAGGCGGACGGGATACGGGAGGACGTGTACCCTGGCCCGATTGAGATGCGGGCCGTATACCTCGACGGGCTGGGCCACCACTGGCCAGGCGGGAAGGGGCAACTCGGCGAGCGGGTCGGCGGCCCGGCGACGGACCGGTATGACGGAAACGATCTGGTGTGGGAGTTCTGCCGCCGTCATCATCTGTAACGGAACCCCGCAAGTCCACACTCGCCCTGGGCGAACACGCAGCGACCCAATGCGACTCCGCATCGCCGCCATCCTGCTCGTCCTCGTTGCTGCCGCGGGCTGGCTGATCTGGCGGCCCGGCGGCCCGCCCGCGCCGCCACCCCAACCGCCGGAGCCGGCCCTCCTCTGGTCGTTCGAACCGTTGCACACGACCGGGTTCGTCGCCGCCCCGACCGTCACCGACGACGCCATTTATCTCTCCGCCCTGCGGCTCGACGGGCTGCGGTTCGGCGGGGCGGTGTTCGCCGTGGACACGACCACCGGCCGGCAGCGGTGGCGGTTCGCCGACGACGGCGGGATGCGGGCGACCGCGTCCGCCCCGACCCTGGCCGGCGGCCGGCTGTTCGTCGGCGACGGGATGCACGCCGACGCCCCGTGCCGGGTGTACGCCCTCGACCCGGGGGGCGGGCAGAAGCTGTGGGAGCACGAGGTCGGCGACCACGTCGAATCCACCCCGGCCGTGGTCGGGGACACGGTGTTCGTCGGGGCCGGCAACGACGGGCTGCTCGCCCTGGACGCGGTCACGGCAGCCGTCCGGTGGCGGTTCGACCCGGACCTGCACATCGACACCGCGCCGTGGGTCGAAGGCGGCAAGGTGTATGTCGGCAGCGGGCCAAGCCGGCGGTTCAAGCGGTGCGAGGTGGCGGCGGTGGACGCCGGGACCGGCCGGCCGGTGTGGCGGACCCCGACCGACCTGCCGGCCTGGGGGGCGCCGCGGGTGGTTGGCGGGCGGGTGTTCGCCGGGCTGGGGAACGGCCGCCTGACCGAGCCGGCCCAGCCGCCGGAGACCCCGGCCGGCGCCGTCCTGTGTCTGGACGCGGCGACCGGGGCCGAGGTGTGGCGGGTCCGCACCCCGGACGCGGTGTTCCAGCGGCCGACCGTCGCCGACGGCCGGGTGTACGCCGGCTGCCGGGACGGGACGCTCTACTGCCTGTGGGCGGACTCGGGGGCGGACGTGTTCCGCGTGGCGATGGGGGCACCCGTGATCGCCCCGCCGGCGGTGGCCGACGGCCGGGTGTACGCGGTGTCGATGGCCGGTCTGCTCAAGTGTCTGGACGCGGCCGACGGCCGCGAGGTTTGGCGGTTCGACCTGGCCGCCCGGACGAAGACGCAGCCGCTGATGACGGCCGCCCCGGTGGTCCACCGGGGCCGGGTGTACCTGGCGGGCGAACTCCAGACCGCCGGGGTCGGGTCAGCGGTCCTTTTGTGTTTGCAGCCGTAGACTGTAGGGTGCGTTGAGGCACTGCGAAACGCACCGTCCCGGCAACGATGCCACCCCTCCGGTGCGGTTCGCAGTGCCTCAACGCACCCTACGAAACCCCCGGAACGGAGCTTCGCATGTCCCGCGGCAAGGTGGTCGCCCTCGTCCTGGTCGTGCTGATCGCCGGCGGATTAGTCGCCGGGTATGCGCTCGACCCGGACGGCCGGCTGAAGGGGTGGGTCAACGGCGAGCCGTTCTTCGCCGGGCGGTCGGCCTCGGCGTGGGCGGCCGACCTCCGCGGCCCGGACGAGAACGACCGGGCGCTGGCCGCCGAGCGGCTGAAGTCCGGCGGGGGTGACGCCGTCCCGGTCCTGTCCGCCCTGCTGGCCGCCCCGGGCAACCCGGAGCCGCGGTGGCGGGCGGCCGACGTGCTCGGGCAGATGGGGCCGTCGGCCAAGCCGGCCGGGCCGGCCCTGGTGGCCGCCCTCAACGACCCCGACCCGCTCGTCCCCGGGGTGGCGGCCAAGGCGATCGGCAAGCTGGCCCCGGACGTGCCCGGGGCGGTCCCGGCCCTGGTGAAGAAGTTCCCGGACGTCGAGGCCATCCGGGCGGTGGCCGCGTTCAAGGCGGCCGGGGCGGACGCCCTCCCCGCCCTGCGGCCCCTGTTCGACCACGCGGACGTGACGGTCCGCCGGCAGGCCATCCGGGCGGTCGGCAAGATCGGCCCGCCCAGCCTACCCCTGCTGCCGGACCTGATCGCGCTGACGAAGGACAAGGTGCCGGGGGTGCGGGAGCAGGCGGCGGAGGCGTGCGGGGACATCGGCCCGCAGGCAGCGGCCGCGGTCCCAGCCCTGGTCGTCGCCCTCAAGGATCCGGACTGGAAGGTGCGGCGGGACGCGGTCCGGGCGCTCGGCCAGATGAAGGCGGCCGCCGCGTCGGCCAAGGCCGAGGTGGCGGCCCTGAAGAACGACCAGGAGGCGGAGGTGAAAGCCGCCGCCGAAAAGGCGCTGCGGCAACTGGAGGACACCGACCTGACCGGCACCCGCCGGCCGGACGGGAAGTGAGCATTAATCCCAGGTGGCGGAGTTGACGCACCGTTGGAACGTCTCGACGTCGGCGGTGGCCGACGCCGACCCGGTGAACAGGAACAGGAACAGCCGGCCGCCGCGGCGGAACGCCACCACGTCCCGCCGCCGCTCCGTCTTCCCGGCCCCGGCCCGCAGCTCGAACCGGCTGGCCTTGACCCCCCGGACCAGGGTGTCCGCGGGCGGACTCTTGACCTGCCACTTCTCCGGCCCGATCCGCTGCTCCTTGAGCAGGTAGTTGACCAGGTTGGCCTCGGCCGGCAGGTCGACCGCGTACAGTTCGATTTCGGCCGGGGCGGCGGCCCCGGCCTGCACGTAGGCGACCATCCGGGTCGGCTTGTCCAGCCGGCCGGCGGGCAGGTCGACGCGGGCCAGCGGCGCCCACCCGTCCGGGGTCAGGAACCGCAGCCCGGACTCGTCGTGCCGGTACACTGCCTCGACGGCCAGCACCGGGGCGGACGGGCGGTCCGAGCAGCCGACGGCGGCCATCAGCCCGCCGAGCAGAAGCGTTCGGTGAATCAGTCCCACGACCCGACCACCTCTCCCCCGGCCCGGGTCGCCAGTGCCCGCAGCACGTCCAGGTTGATCGACCCGGACAGGGTGTGAACCGACCCGTCGGCGAACACGAAGTTCACCACCCCCGGGTGCGGGGAGAAGAAGTCGTACGGCTCGCTCCACCGGTCGAACAGCGGCTTGCGGCCGACCCGGGCCATCGGCATGGCCGGGGCGGACAGGACGGCCGACCCGTACACCGGCGCCCCGGGGGTGGTGCGGATGGTGCCGTTGGCGATCGCCCCGACCCACGGGGACTTGGCGAACTGGGCCGGCCGCTCGCCGATGGCCAGCGTCTGGCTCGTCCCGTCCGGGATGTCTCGGTCGATCCGGACCGCGCTGTTCCGGAAGAACAGCCCGTTCCCCTGGTCCGGGTAGACGCTCATGATCCCGTCGATCCCCCAACAGGCAACGTAGCTGTTGGTGGCCGCGTCCGCCACCCACCGGTTGAGCACGTCCGTCACCGGGTACACCCCGGCCTCCCGGTCGGACGGGCAGGTGTACACCGGCAGCGTCGTCTTCCGCTGCTCGAGCAGCAGCCCCGTCGTTGTCGGTTTGGTCGGGATGTCCAGCTTGTTGAACAGGTTGCCCTGCTCCACGTAGGGCAGCAGGTACGCGGCCCACCCCCAGCCCGGATCGACCGGCACCAGGAACGCATCCGGCGGGGTGCGGTCGAACGCCTTCGGCGTGGTCGGGAACGGCTGGTTCGGGTCCGGGGGAGGGGGGATGAAGAAGTACCCGGTCGGCAGCTTGCCGGTCGCGTCGAAGTGGGTATGGAGGCCCAGCCCCATCTGCTTCAGGTTGTTGGCGCACTTGATCCGGGAGGCGGCCTCGCGGACCTTTTGCACCGCGGGTAGCAGCAACCCGATCAGGATGGCGATGATGGCAATGACGACCAGCAGCTCGATCAGGGTGAACCCGGACCGGGCGTCACCGCCCCCCCGGGCCGAGGGTTTCTCGCACATGATTCGGCCCCCGGTCCGGAAGTCCTGGTAAAATGGCGACCCTATTATACCCGTCGCCCGAGGCGGTCGATTCGCAGGCCGACGAAAAAACAGCGTCGGTCGGTCCGCCCCGGCTGTAAGACCGGACGGGCCGGCGTGTGAGGTCCGGCGGAGGGATTGATGGACGACGCCCCGGCCACCCGTCACACCCTGATCGTCAAGCTCCGCGACCCCGGGGACGCCGCCGCCTGGCGGGAGTTCGTCGGGCTGTATGAGCCGCTGGTGTACCGGGTTGCGCGGGCGAAGGGGTTGCAGGACGCGGACGCCCACGACCTGTGCCAGGAGGTGTTCCGGGCGGTTGCCCGGGCGGTGGACCGGTGGGAGCCGGACCCCAGCCGGGGCACCTTCCGCGGCTGGCTGTTCACCATCGCCCGGAACCTGGCCATCAACTTCCTGGCCCGGCAGGGGCGGCACCCCCGCGGCAGCGGGGATACGGCTGCCCTCGACCTGCTCGGCGAGGTGCCGGCCGGCGACCCGGGCACGTCCGCCGAGTTCGACGCCGAGTACCGCCGCCGGCTGTTCCGGTGGGCGGCCGACCAGGTGAGGGAGGAGTTCGCCCCTCGCACCTGGCAGGCGTTCTGGCGAACGGCCGTGGACAACGCCCCGGTGGCCGACGTGGCGTCCGACCTGGGAATGACGGCCGGGGCGGTGTACGTCGCCCGGAGCCGGGTGCTGGCCCGGCTGCGGCAGCGGATCGAACAACTGGGCGACGAGACCGCCGACCAGATTGCGGGCTTGGATTTGTAGGGTGCGTTGAGGCTCTGCGAAACGCACCGTGGGAACTTCACCCGGACTGGACGCTGTCGTTGCCGGGCTGGTGCGTTTCGCAGAGCCTCAACGCACCCTACGGGAAACCGGATACTGGACATGGCCGCCAAGCTCAACCGCTGCGAACCGGACCGCCTCCGCGACCTGCTGGCCGACCGGCTCAGCCCGGTCCAGACGGCCGACCTGGAAGGCCACCTGGAACGCTGCCTGAATTGTCGCCGACTGCTCGACCGGCTGGCCGGTGGGGACTCCTGGTCGTCCGCCGTCCGTGACCACCTGGGCGGCCCGGACACCGCCGACGCCGTCGGCCCCACGCATTCGGAACTGGACGACCCGCTCGACTTCCTGGCCCCGTCCGAGTTCCCGGACTCGCTCGGCCGGGTCGGGCCGTATGAGGTGAAAGGTGTGCTCGGCCGGGGCGGCAACGGGATCGTGCTGAAGGCGTTCGACGCCGGGCTGAACCGGTTCGTGGCGGTGAAGGTGATCGCCGCCGTGCTGGCCGGCAGCGGGGCCGCCCGCAAACGGTTCACCCGCGAGGCCCGGGCCGCCGCGGCGGTCGTTCACGAGAACGTCGTCGCCGTCCACGCGGTCGATGAGGCGGGCGGACTGCCGTACCTGGTGATGGAGTACGTCCGCGGCCGGTCGCTCCAAGACCGGCTGGACAAGAACGGCCCGCTCGGCGTCGCCGAGGTGCTGCGGATCGGCATGCAGGCGGCCGCCGGGCTGGCCGCGGCCCACGCGCAAGGGTTGGTTCACCGGGACGTGAAGCCGGCGAACATCCTGTTAGAAAACGGCGTCGAGCGGGTGAAGCTCACAGACTTCGGGCTGGCCCGGGCGGTGACGGACGCCTGTCTGACGCAGAGCGGCGTCATCACCGGAACCCCGCACTACATGGCACCGGAGCAGGCCCGCGGGGAGGCGGTGGACCACCAGGCCGACCTGTTCAGCCTGGGGGCGACGCTGTACGCCACCTGCGCCGGCCACCCGCCGTTCCGGGCGGACACCCCGCTGGCGGTGCTACGGCGGGTGTGCGACGACACCCCGAAACCGCTGCGGGCGGTCAACCCGGAGGTGCCGGCCTGGCTGGAAAGGATCATCGCCAAGCTGATGGCGAAAGGCCCGGCTGACCGGTTCCAGACGGCGGCCGAAGTGGCGGCCCTGTTCGAGAAGTGCCTGGCCCACGTGCAAAGCCCGCTGACGACCGCCCTGCCGGACGTGCCGCGGCAAGCCGGCCGGGGAATCAGGTGGGTGCGAGTCGCCGGGGCGACGACCGGGCTGGCTGCCGCGGTGGCCGGGATGGCTCTGTTCCAGTTGCCGACCCCAGCTCGCACGGCCACGACCCACGCGGTCGAAACGGTGGCAACCGACGAAACGCGGCGAGCGGCCGAGGCGGCGATGGCCGACGCCAGGCGGGCGACGGAAGACACCAAGGGGGCGATGACGCGGGCCGGCCAATCGCAGGCCGATGCCCGGCGGGTCAAGCAAGCGGTCGACGCCACCAGCCGTGCGATCGGGCCGGCCAGGCCGGGGTTCGAGCCGCTTCCCACCCCGCGGGTGTCCGACGTGTTCGACTTCGACAAGGAGGCAGACCGGCTGCGGGAGAAGATCGCCCTCGTCCGTCGGACCCTGACCGCCCGCACCCCGGACCCGTCCCCCGACGCCGGATTAGAGATCGAGTTGCACCAACTGATGATGGAACTGTTGCGGCTGGAGCAGGAGTTGGCCTCCAGCCGCCGCTGACCCGAACCCCGTACCCCGTTTCAGGAGTGCTGCCGATGACCGCGTTCGTGAAGCCGATGTTGACCTCCGCCCTGGCCGTGGGCTGCCTGGCCGTTGCCGGCGGCGCACAGCAACCGACCCCGCCGGCCCCGCCCGCCGCGCCGGCCCTGCCGGCCTTCGCCCCGGTGGCCGGGCAGGGGGGCGTGGCCGTGATCCAGACGGTCCCCGGCCAGCCGGCGACCGTCCGGAATGTGCAGGGCAACGCGTTAACGCTCGCCCCGGGGAGCTGGTCCGCGAACGAGGCCCGGGTGTTCGGGTTCATGGGCAGCGCCGACGACGTGAAGGCCCAGCAACTGACCAAGAAGCTGGTCGAGGCCAAGACCGACGAGGCGAAGGAAAAGCTGCGGGACGAGATTAAGGCCGCCCTGGAGAAGGCGTTCGCCGAGCGGCAGAAGCGGCACGAGGACCAGATCAAGCAGCTCGAAGAGCAGGTGAAGAAGCTCAAGAAGATCGTCAGCGAGCGGCAGGAGAACAAGGGCGAGATCATCGCCGACCGGATGAAGCAACTGGAGAAGGACGCCAAGGGGCTGGGCTGGCAGTAACTGTTCTCGAAATACCCGTCGCACCCCTCCACCTTGCTCCCTGGCTCTTAGAAGCGTTTGCCGGCCGGTCATTCGTAGGGTGCGTGGAGCGAGGGCTCTGACGAGCGGAACGCACCGGCCCGGCAACAACCCCCACCCAGGGGCGGAGTCCCGGCGGTGCGTTCCGCCGAGCCTCCACGCACCCTACACCGAACCATCCCACCGGGTCAGAAGACACGCTCTTACTGGGCAGACGCCCGGCCGGGCCGGAAGTAGGCCGAGGGGTGTGACTCGGACGCAATCCCCGGTCAGCCGGCGACGGCCGCCTGCCACACCGCTGGCACCGTCTGCCGGTGGTCGCCGGGCACGTAGAAGCTCTCGCCGCCGTCGGCGACCGTCCGCACCAGGATCGTCTTCCACGGCCGGTAGTAGTACCGCGGGTCGGTCTTCGGGGCCTGCGTGTGGTAGTCGTCCCCGAGCGGGATCAGGTCGAACACGGCCGTCGTGAACTTGGCGATCCGCTTCCCCTCTTGATGTGCGACGTTGCGGGCCATCGCCAGCGCCTTGAGGTACACCTCCGGCCCCATGACCGCGGTCCCGAAGCTGAGGACGACGCCCCCCTCCAGCCCGTGGACGTGCTCGGCGAACACCAGGAAGTCGGTGTAGCTGGCTTGCCCGAGGATCGCCCCGTCGGCGGTCGGGTGTTCGTGGATGATGTCGTACCCGATGCCGATGTGGACCGTCACCGGGATCCCGCGGCGGTAGGCGGCGGCCAGCACCGAGCAGTCCTTGTGCGGGAACGGTCCCTCGTGGATCGCCCGGCCGATGGCTCGCCCATGCCGGGCCATCCCGCACCCCGGCGGCGACGGCGGCATTCATCTCCCGGTCTCCGCCACAGCTTCGAACTCGCGGTGCAGACCATGCGGGCGACGCTCTCGAGCCGCTGGCCGATCAGGCGGGCTCCCAGTCGCGGTCGGCCCGGCCCATTCGCGGGCCAGGCGACACCAGGCCGCGGTCCATCAGGTCGATGGTGTCGTTGCAGCGCAGGACGTGGGCGCCCATCATCAGCACCCGGGCGGCCCCGGCCTGCTTCGCCGCGACCAGCCGCCGGCCGATGGCCAGAAGACCGGCAGGTGCTCGAACCCGACAGGGGCGTCGAGCGGCAGGAGGATGTCGAGGTCAGGTCACGCGCTCGGCGAGCAGCTTGACGAAGCCGGCCTGGACGGTGGTGCGGGGAACGGCATACACAACCCCCGGAAGCACGGATGATCCGTGGGCCTTGGACTCTACCGCTGCCCGGACAGCCACGCAACCAGGGCAGTAGCAGGGTCCGCTGTGCGGACCAGTGGGAGCGCAACGGTCCGCACAGCGGACCCTACTCCCCGAACAGCCACGCAACCAGAGCCGCCGGGTGCCCGTAGTCCGGCACGATCACGTCCGCCCCCAGCTCGGCCAGCATCGCCCGCTTGAGGGCGTTCAGCCCCGGGACGCCGGCCTCCTGGCTGGCCACCCCGACCGCCACCCCGCCGGCCCGCTTCACCTCCACCGTCTCGGAATACCCGTCGCCGAACCCGATCAGCTCGGCCCCGGTGATCCGGTGGTCGCGGAGGATGCCTTCGATGACGGTCCGCTTGCTGAAGTCGGGCGTGTTGTCCGCCGGGGCGAACACCCGGTCGCCGAAGTACCGCGGCAGGTCGAGCAGGGCCGCCTCCTCGCGGACGTACCTCAGGTCGGTGCCGCTCGCCAGGTACAGCTCGACCCCCCGGCGACGTAGCTCGTCGAGCAGGGCGTGGGTGCCCGGCACCGCCCACTCGGCGGGGGTCGCTTTGCCACTTTGCAAGTCCGCCTTGCGGCGGTCGGCGATGGCGAACAGCCGCCGCAGGAACTCGGCCAGTATCGCGTCCGAATCCGGCGGTGTCCCGCCCCGCTCGGTGACGATCTCGGCCATCCGCCGCATCTGGAAGACGGACGGCTTGCCGCTCAGCCGGAGCATCTGGTCTTCCAGGTACAGCCGCTCGGCGGATTCGGTGTCGCGGAGGAGCTTTTGATCCCGCAGGATCTCCAGCCCGAGGTCGGCCATCACCCCGGCCCACCCCTCGCGGATGAGGGAGACGGTGCCGTCGAAGTCGAACACGGCGACTTTGAATGGGTGGCGGGGCAGGGCGGGGTTGAGCAGTTCGGCGCAGGCGGGCAGCATCGTCACGGGCGGTTCACCTTGAAGGCGGGAGGCGGGTTCGGGTTTACTCTGGGCCGGAAGGCAACCTAACCCCCCGGCCCCCTTCCCTCCGAGGGAAGGGGGAGCCAGCGGGGCGCTCATTCCGGGCGAGGATCAGAGCCACTGCCGGGTCCGTCGTCCCACTTGCTCCCCCTTCCCTCTTAGGGAAGGGGGTTGGGGGGTTAGGTTTCCGACCTCGCCCCGCCCGGGCCTGGAACTGTTGCCCGGACCTGCCTCGCTCTTGCTCCCCCTTCCCTACGAGGGAAGGGGGCCGGGGGGTTAGGTTTCGGAACCGGCACCCCTGGAGCACCGCTCGCAATGCCCCCCGACCGCCACCTCCGCCCGTTCGACGTCCTCTGGCTGCTGCTGGTCGGCGGTCTGTCGGCGGCGTGGTGCGTCACGGCGGCGGCCCACCTCGGGGCCACGTTCGACGAGCCGACCCACCTGCTGGCCGGGGTCGAGTCGTGGCGGTCCGGGAGCAACAAGCGGCTCATGACCTGGGGGGCCATGCCGCTGCCGATCGACGCCCAGACCCTGCCAATCTATCTGTGGGAGCGGGTCCGCGGCGAGCCGGTCAACGTCCTCGGCGAGATGGACGCGGTGCTGCCGGCCGCCCGGGCGGTGACGCTCGGCTGGTGGTGGCTGCTGCTGCTGTACGTGCTGCGGTGGGGTCGGTTGGTCGGCGGGGCGTGGGCCGGGCGACTGGCCGTCGCCCTGGCGGCGGCCGACCCGAACCTGCTCGGCCACGCCAGCCTGGCGACCACCGACATCTGCCTCACGTCGCTGGTGTTGGTCGCCGCGTACCACTGGCTCGTCGCCCGCAACGCGGCGTGGAAGCGGCGGGTGCTGGTGCCGGGGCTGCTGTACGGCGTCGCCCTGTCGGCGAAGGCGTCCGCTCTACCTTACGTGCCGTTGCTGTTCCTGGTGTTCGGGCTTCACCACCTGGCGGTGGCGGGGCGGCTGACCGCGGCGACCGTCGGCCCGGTCCTCGGCCGGCTGGAGTACCTCTGGTCGGCCACCGCCGACCTTCGCCGCGATCTGACCCAGATCATCCCGATCGGCCTGTCGGTGGCGTTCGCGTACTGCGGCTGCGATTGGGCGGCTGAGCCGACGTTCGCCGCCTGGGCGAGCGGGCTGCCGGCCGGGCCGCTGCGGGGCGTCCTCCTGTCGGTGGCCGAGAACCTCGCCATTTTCCCGAACGCCGGCGAGGGACTGGTCCAGCAGATCAAGCACAACGTCCGCGGGCACGACGGGTCGTTCATCCTGGGCGAGTACCACCCGCGGGCGGTGTGGTGGTACTTCCCCGCGTTGCTGTCGGTGAAGCTGGCCGACCCGACCCTGGCCCTGCTGGCCGCTGTGTTGGCACTGCGGCTTTCGGGGACGTTCGGCGATCTCGGGCGTAGGGTCCGCTGTGCGGACCGTGGGAGCTGCCCACCGGTCCGCACAGCGGACCCTACCCCGAACGCTCCCTCGGACTGGCGGCCGTTTTCCACTCGCCGGCCGGGTGGGCGGTGGCGGTGCTGCTGCTGTTCAGCCTGAACACTCGGGTGCAGATCGGCGTCCGGCTGGTGTTCCCGCTGGTCATGTTCCTGCTCGTCGCCCTGGCCGCCGCGAGCCAGAAGGGACTGCTGACCCGACTCCTGGCCTGGGCGGCGGTCGGCTGGACGGCGTGGGTGTCGGTGGGCGTCTGGCCGGACGGGGTGCGGCACGTCAACCGGCTCCGCGGCGACCCGGCCGACGGCTGGCGCTGGTCAGCGACTCCAACTTCGACTGGGGCCAGGGGCTACCGGAATTGCGGGACTGGTGGGAGGACAACGGCCGGCCGGACCTGCACGTCTGGTACTACGGCATCGACCCGGCGATCCTGAAGCCTCCGTTCCGCGTCCTGTTGCTGAACCAACAGCCGAACCCGACCATCGACGGCGTGCGAGCGGAAGTCGGCGGCGGGTACTTCGCGGTGAGCGTGTCAGTGCTGGCCGCCTGCCCCGACCGCCGGCCTGAGACGCTGGCCGTGGTCGAGTGGCTGAAGCGGCTGGAGCCGGTGGCGCGGACGGGCACGTTCCTGATTTACCGTCTTCCGTAGGGTGCGTGGAGGCTTGCGCAACGCACCGCTCCTCGTCCAAGACGGTGCGTTGCGCAAAGCCTCCACGCACCCTACAAAAATCTCCATGCCCCCGCCGCCGTCCGCCTTCGCCGACGCCCTCGTCCTGACCGGCCCGACCGGGTCGGGCAAGTCGGCCGTCGCCCTGGAGGTGGCCGAGCAGATCGGCGGCGAAATCGTGGCGATGGACTCCATGACCCTGTACCGGGGCATGGACATCGGCACCGCCAAGCCGTCCGCAGCCGACCGGGCGCGGGTGCCGCACCACCTGCTCGACCTGCTCGACCCGTCCGAGTCGGCGAACGTCGCGTGGTGGCTGGACCGGGCGGCGGCGGCGTGTGCCGACATCCGCGGCCGGGGCAAACGGCCGCTGCTCGTTGGCGGCACCCCGTTCTACCTGAAGGCGGTGCTGTGCGGGCTGTCCGACGCCCCGCCGGCCGACCCGGCGGTCCGCGGCGAGCTGGAGGCCGAGGCCGGACGGATTGGGCCGGCCGCCCTTCACGCCCGGCTGGCGGCGGTCGATCCGCCGTCCGCCGCCCGGCTGCACCCGAACGACGTCCGCCGGGTGGTCCGGGCGCTCGAAGTCTTCACACTCACCGGCCGACCGCTCAGCTCGTTTCACGAAACCTGGGACAGTCCGTCGTTCCTAGCCCCCGACCGGCCGGTTCCGCCGCCGGCGCGAATTTCGTGCCTGTGGCTGGACTGGCCACGTGAATCGTTGTATCGTCGCATTAACACCCGGGTGGGCGAGATGATCGCGGCGGGGTGGGTGGACGAGGTTCGGTCCCTGCTGCAGCGGTCGCGGCTGATCGGCAGAGAGGCGTCCCAGGCGATCGGGTACAAGGAACTCGCCGCCCACCTGAGCGGGAGCGGGCCGGGGTGGGCGGAGACGGTCGAGTCGATCAAGACCCGGACCCGCCAGTTCGCCAAACGGCAACTGACGTGGTTCCGCGGACTGGCAGGGTGTGAGCCGTGTCCGGCCGCCGCGCCCGGGTTGGCCGGTCGGGCGCTATCCTTCTGGACGGCGAGTCGGTCGGCGGGCGAAAATTGACTTCGCGGCGAACGCCGTTGCAACCGGTTTTTCTGGCCTGGTCGCACAGATTTCTCGGACTTGTGCTATAGCTGAGGTGGGGGCCGGCGTGTCCCGCCACCCCGGCCGTACCCCGGATGGGCCTCGCATGCGTACCGTCACGTTCCTGGTGCTCGAGGGCGTCGACAAGGGGCGGGTGTTCCGCGACCTGTCGGTGCCGGTGACCATCGGCCGGGAGGAGGGGAACGCCCTCCGACTGAACGACGAGCGGATCAGCCGGTACCACGCCAAGGTGCAGGCCGAGGACGGGGACATCATCCTGACCGACTTGGACAGCACCAACGGCACCCGGGTGAACGGGGCGGCGGTGCAGATCCGCCGGCTGCGGGCCGGGGACCAGGTGTCGGTCGGCCGGACCATGCTGCTGTTCGGCACGATGGAGGAGATCGAGGCCCGGCGGGCCGGGGCCACCCCGCCGGCCCACGGCGGCGCCCAGACGGTCCGGGCGGAGGAGCTGGCGGCGGCCGGCGGGCGGGTGGCCGGGATCGCCGCCCCGTCCGAGAAGACCGTCCCCCCGCCGGCGGCCGAGTGGAGCGCCAAGGACGAGGACATGCCGCCGCTGCCGCACAAGCTGACCGGTGCCCAGGCCGCCCGGCTGGCCGAGCTGTTCGACCACCTGCACCGCGGGGTCACGTCGGCGGTCGAGAACATCGAGGCGAACGAGGACGGCACCGAGGTGAAGATCGCGTTCGCCGAGTGGCAGACGATCCAGGCGGTGCAGATGCTGCTCGCCCGGTACGGCCGGATGGTGGCCGAGCCGGAGCCGCACATGTGACCGGGCGGGTCCGGTGACACGCACCCCGGCCCCGGGCAAGCGCCCGGGGCCGGTGCGTTTCGCGTCCGCGGAACGAACCCGTTCGGTCCGGCGTCTAACCCCCGGCTGTCCGACACCCGCAGCCGGGGCCGGGGTTAAACCCTTGCCCACCCGTCTCCGGAGGCCGCCATGTTCCGTGCCCTGGCCCTCACCCTGGTTCTGGGACTCTTCGCCGCTACCGCCCCGGCCGGGCCGAACCCGAAGGAGGCGGCGAAGTACGTCAAAGACCTGAAGACCAGCAAGGACGCCAAGGTGCGGGCCACCGCCCTGACCGAGATCGGCAAGATCGGCCAGATTCAGAAGGCGCTGGTCGAGGACGCCCTGCCGGACGTGGTGAAGGCGCTGGCCGACAAGGAGACCGCCGTCCGGGCGGCGGCGGCCAAGGCTTACGGGATGCTCGACCCGGAGCCGAAGGAGGCGGTCCCCGCCCTGCTCAAGCTGCTCAAGGAGGACAAGGCGGCCGAGGTGAAGGTGGCCGCCGTCGAGGGGCTGGGGATGATGGGACCAAGCGCTAAGGACGCGACCAAGGAACTGCGGGAAGTGGTGCGGTCCAAGAAGGACAAGGACAACCGCCCGACCCCGCTCGCCCGGGCCGCCCAGAACGCGCTGCGGCAGATCAACCCGCCGAAGAAATAACGATGAGCGATGAACGATGAGTGATGAATTAAGACCGACCCATGCGGACTCTGACCGTCCTCACGCTTGCGATCAGGATGGCTGTTAGCTCGCCCGCCTCTTGCTGGAGTGGGGCGAGCTGTTCGGGCGGGATCACACCCGCCTCGACAAGCAGTTCGAGCCAGTAGGCTGTCTCCTCCAGTTCTTGTAAGCCGCCTTCCAGTTTGCTAATGAACTCGGCGTCCGAACGTGCCCGGTGAGCTTCCCGATAGTGCGCCCCGACGGACGTGCCGGCGCGTAGCAACTGCTTTCCCAGCGTCTGCCCGAGGGGCGACTGCGGCAACGCACAGTAGAGTCGGATCACCCGAACGGCGAACTGCCGTGTTCGGACTTTCAAGTCTTGTTGCTTTCGTTCATCGCTCATCGTTCAGCATTTATCGTTACAGGTCACTCCACTCGCCACCGACCCACCGATGTGAACAGCTCCGTCGGGTTCAGCACCCGCGGGCCGACCTCGTCCGGCCGGCCGTCGAGGAACACCTTCACCCCGGTGGCGAACACCGAGTGCCGGTCGAGCTGCCACAGCGGCACGAACGGCGTCACGTCGTTGAACTTGCGGTGCGCCTCGTGGGCCAGCTTGGTGAGCTGGGCCGGGTCGCGGTGGGCGCGGCAGCCCTGGAGCAGCCGGCCCAATTCGTCGTCGGCCGGCGTCGGGTTGGCGGCCGGCGTCAGGTAGCCGAAGACGTTCCGGCCGTTCGGCCCCGCCGCTGCCGGGTCGAGCAGGCTACCCAGCCCGAGCGGGAACCAGGCGTCCGGGTAGTCGAACGGCAAGTACGCCAGGTCGTAGGTGTGGCTCTCCTGCACCCGGTGGTACAGCTCGGCCGGCGGGACCGCCTCCAGGGTGACGGCGAACGGCCGGCCGGACCCCTTGGCCGCGTCCTCCACCATCCCCTTGATCTTCTCGCACGCCGCCTTGGCAGTCGGCTCGTCGTCGGGGTAGATCAGCGTGACGACCGCCCGGTTGGTGCCGGCTGCGTCCGTCAGGGCGGTCCGTAGCCGTTGCTCCGCCTGGTCCCGGCTGTACAGCGGCTGGGGCGGCCCGCCGAGCGGCTTGGGCACCGCCCAGGTGTTCGGCGGGAACGGCCCGGTGAGCGGCTTGTGGAACTCCGGTTTGCCCGCCCGGAACACCTCGGTGAGGATCTTCTCCCGGTCGATCGCCTGGCTGATCCCCCGACGGAACTCGGCACTCTGGAACGCCGGCCGGCGGTGGTTGATCGCCAGCATGTGGACCCGGCGGTTGGCCGACGGGGCGGCCGTCACCACCCGGGCCTTGCCGTTCAGGTTGTTGTCCGCCGCGTACCGCGGCAGGTCGCCGGTCGGCACGTCGGTGACGACGTGGACGCGGCCGGCTCGCACCTCGGCGACCGGGTCTTTGTCCGCCAGGTCGGTGTAGCGGACCTCCTTGATGAACGGCTGGCCCATCCGCCCGGGCCGGCGGCCGTACCCGGGGTTGGCCACGAACACCACGTCCCGGGCCGGCTCGCCGGGGCCGCGGGGGCGGTGGTCCGGGGACAGGCGGAACGGGCCGGTGCCGAACGGCCGGCGGGCGAACTCCGGGTCGTCCGCCCGCTTGTTCTGCTGGAGCAGGTAGCCGGCCGGCAGCAGCTTGAAGGTGAGCAGCTCCCGCGGGTCGACGTGGCCGATCTTGAACCGCACCCGGACCCGGCCGTCGTCCCCGGCGTCCAGGCCGGGGTCGGCCAGCCAGTCGAACGGGGCGGCCGACCAGGTGTACGGCGACTGGCGGGTGAGGGCGAACGTGCCGGTCAGGTCGGCCAGGGTGAACGTCCCGCGGCCGTCCATGCCCCAGCCGGCCGACCGCACCAGTTCCACGTCCCGGGCGCCGCCGAGCACCGTCGGCCGGCCGGCGGCCAGGGCGGGCCGGTACGTCACCCCGGCGGTGTCGTCCGGCAGGCTCTCCAGGAGCGGCTCGAACAGCAGCTCGACGGCCTGCTTCTCGCTGTCGAACCGGGCGCGGGCCGGGGACATCAGCTCCGGCAGCCGGCGGGTGCCGACCACCAGCGTCGGGTATTCAGTGCGGAGTTCCTGTTGCAGCCCGCGGGTGCCGGGGTTGGTCGGGTCGATGGCCTCGGCCGACTGCAGCAGGTTGCGGGCGGCGGCCTTGTCCTGGCCAGCCATCCGCTGGGCGTCGGCGATCAGCTTCTTGGCCCGGTCGACCAGGGCCGCCCGCACCTTGGCCGCGACCTCGCTCCTGCCGCTCGGGAACCGGGCGTCATACTCGTTGAGCAGCTCCCGGCCCCGTTCCAGGTCACCCACCCGGTCGGACTGGACCAGCCCTTCCGCCTCGGCCAGCCGGGCGGCGTACACCGGCTCCAGCACGGCCGGGTTGTTCCGGTACAGGGCGGTCATCCGGGTGGCCAGCGACCGCACCTTGGCCCAGTCCTTGTCCGCGGCCGCCTGCTTGATCTGGTCCACCCGGACGCCGGTCAGCTTCTCGTAGACCTTCGCCTTCACCTCGTCCCAGCTCTTGCCCCGGCGGCGGTTCTGCTCCCGGGCCGACTCGTGGAAGAACATGACCGCCGTCAGCGCCCGCTCGGCGGCGGCCAGCTTGTCGGCCGGCTTCGCCCCCTTCGGGTCGAACGGGCCGGGTTTGAGCAGGTCGGTCACGGCCTCGATGACGATCTGCTCGAACGGCAGGATGCGGACGGTGGTCTTGACCGTCATCCCCCGCGGCTCCTTCGGCTGGTTGGCGTCGTCCAGCTCGACCACCCCGAACTGAGCCGGGTATTTGTCCTTGCCCCACAACAGCGGCACCGGGGTGATGCGGACCGTCTTCCCCTTGTTGTCGGTCAGCCGGTCGAAGGCGACGGCGAACGGGGCGAAGAACGGCTTCAGCCCGGCGTGCGGCGGCGCCTGGGCGGCTCGCACCAGGTCGTCCAGCTTGTACACGAACCCGCCCTCCTCGCCTTCGGGCACCGGCTCCGGGTCCGGGGTGCCGCCGGGCATGGGCGACTTGGCCGGCGGGGTGGCCGGGGTGGCGGGGGTGGCCGGCGGGGTGGCGGGGGGCGGGTCTTTGACCGGCGAGTTGTTCCCCGGGGCGAGCGGGTCGTTCGGCTTCGGCCCTGCCGGCGCCCCCGGATTGGGGTCGCCCTCGACCGGGACCGGCTTCTTGGCCGGCCCCGGCTTCTTCTCTTCCTCCTCCTCACCGGCCGGCGGGGTGGTCGGCGGCGGCTTGACCGGCTCCTTTTGCTGTCCGGGCGGCGGCAGCGGGGTCTTCTCCCCGGGCGGCTGTTGGCGGGCGGCCAGCGGGGCGGCGGCGGTCAGGCCGCCGAGCAGGAACAGCAGCCCGGCGACGGCGGCCGGGCGGAGGCGGGAGGCGGACGGCATCGGGGAAAATCCTCCGACCCTGGCGGAACGCGGCGGGGCGTCGGGTGTTGATGATACCGGGCCGATGCCCCGCGCCGGAACGCCGGACCGACGGATTCTCACGAAGAATTTCGTTGACCCCGGCCGCCCGCCCGCGTGTGATAACACCCCCCGGCCCCCGTCCGCCGGCGCGTGCCCGGCACGGGGGCCACCCTCACCCCTTGCGGAGCCTGGTCCATGCGGAAGTTCGCGCTCGCCTCCCTGGCCCTGTTCGTGTCCGTCGGCCTGGTGCTGGCCGCCGAGGTCGAGTTCGTCAAGTTCGACAAGGAGAAGAAGGAGCTGACGGTCAAGGAAGACGACAAGGAGAAGACCTACAAGATCACCGACGACACCAAGTTCTTCGCCAACGTGAAGGGCGAGAAGAAGGAAGTGCCGGCCGACAAGGCGATGGAGCGGCTGGAGAAGTCGAACGACTCCAAGCGGAAGCCGAAGATGGACATCAAGGCGGACAAGAACAAGCTGACCGACGTCGAGTTCAAGGCCGGGAAGAAGAAGGGCTAAGTTGACGACGGGCACAACCGCGGGCCGCGCCCCCTGGGCGCGGCCCGCGGCGTTTCGCTTGTGCCGGGCGGGGCGGCCGGCGTAAAGTACAGCGTCGGCACCCTTTTACCCCGGACCCGGTCATGGCCCGTAAGTCGACCAAGTCGAAGATCGTCGCGTTCAAAGTGGAGGAGGAGCTGGCCGAGTTCCTGAACAACCTGCCGAACAAGTCCGACTTCATCCGCAAGGCGATCCTCAGCCAGTTCGGCATGACCTGCCCGCTGTGTATCGGGACCGGGGTGGTGCCGCGGGGCCTGCACGACCACTACAAGCCGGTGATCGCCGAGCAGAACAAGCGGCCGTGCGAGAAGTGCAAGACGCCGGTCGAGGTCCCGCTGTCGAGCGACGGGCTGCCGGCGGCCGACCGCAAGCGGGTGGAGCAATTCCTGCACGGCGGCCCGCTGTACTGCGGGGCGTGCTACCCCAAGGTGCCGGCGTGCGACGACTGCGGCTGGCACGTGGCGATGGAGCGGGTGGCCGAGCACTTCAAGAAGCAGCACGCCCACAGCCACTGACCGGTTTTCGCCTGACATGGCTGGGGCTGGGTGGGGTAAGATGGGTTTGGAGACCTCGACCCGCCCGCGAGGTGACGGATGGCTTGGCCCTTGCCCGAAGTTCGGCACTTCCTCGCTTGTCAACGGTTCGAGTCCGATTTCGGGGTAACGGACTTCACGCTGGGCAATGTGCTTTACCGGGTGCGGGTTCCGTCTCCATTAGGGGGCCAAGCGTTCGGCTTTTTGGGGCGGGAACTCCACCTGTTCGCCCAACTCTCGGACGGGAACGGTACATTCGGGCTGACTGTCGATTTGGTCCGGCTGGACGACGAGTTTTTGGTCCGGCGGGCGGAAGAGGTGGCCGTCTCTTTGGCCGACAAATTGACCGTGTACAACTTCCACCGGGTTCTGCGGAACGTGCCGTTCGGCCAACCGGGCCAGTATGAGTTCCGGCTATACGGTCGTTACCTCCGTAGCCCTGACGGAATGGCCGTTCCGACACCGGGGCACGAACTGCTCGCCGTCGAACCGCTTGGCATCGAGGTGCGGTGATGGACCAACTCCCTGCTGTCCCG
Source organism: Gemmataceae bacterium (assembly GCA_046350115.1). GTDB lineage: Bacteria > Planctomycetota > Planctomycetia > Gemmatales > Gemmataceae > JAXMAZ01. The sequence continues at coordinate 36,950 of JAXMAZ010000007.1, read as the reverse complement.
CCCCGCCCGGACACGACCGGCTGGCCGGTGATCGACCTCAAATCCGATGCCGAATTCCTCGGCACGTTCGAGTACGACTGTTGGCCGGACCTGACGGCCGAGCAGAAATCGTGGCGAGTGGTCGACCTCGTGTCGCCAGCCGTGTTTCTCGGCTCGTACGACGAGCAGGGGAATCGGCTCGACCAGCTGCCCGCACGCGACCTGCGGGTCACACCGCCGGCCGGTGCGGACGCGGCTGCGTTCGACGCGGCAATGGCCGAGGCGGTCCGCCTGTTCGAGACTAAAGGCTATCGGGCGTCCGAGGCGCCCGTCAACGGGACCGCCCACGGACCGGCGTCCGTGGGCGGGGGACCGGGTTAGAACTGGTCCAGCCAGAAGTGGTGGCCGCGGTAGTACTTCATCGGGGTCCACAGCTCGTACCGCCAGCCCGGCTCCAGGAACGGCGGGTAGGCCATGTACGCCGGCGGCCGGACGTACGGGCTGCCCTTCGGCTCCGGGTACTGCGGGCTGAGGGCCGGCCAGTAGCTGTGCGGGAAGTAGTGGTACGGGTAGTACGAGTACCGGGGCAGCGGCGGCTCGGACGCCGCCGCCGGGGCGGTCATGGCGGTCCACACCGCCACGCCGGCCAGCACCGCCAGCCCGCGGGTCAGCCAAGTACGGGTCATCGTCACTTCTCCGTGCGACGCTCGGCCGAACCGCCGGCCGACCTCCTGTCTGCCGTGTTTATCGCCCCGGCCGGCCCCGCCGGTTCGCCCGGTCCCGCCGGTCCGGGCGGTTTCTCGTACAACGCCGATGCAGTCGCGCCGGTGCTGCCACCCGGCCCGGTTGGGCCGGTTCCCGGCGTCGCCGCCGGCCGTTTCCCCGAAGCCGCCCGATAAACCCCTCAAGCCCCCGACCATGACCGCCGACACCGCCGCCTACGACAACCCGCTCATCACCCGGTACGCCGGCCGGGCCATGGCCGAGCGGTGGGGATCGGTCCGGAAGGCCCGGCTGTGGCGGCGGTTGTGGCTGGCCCTGGCGGAAGCCGAGCACGAACTCGGGTTGCCGGCCGATGACGGCGTCTCCCCACGTATCACGCCCGCCCAACTCGCCGAACTTCGCGCCCATCTCGACGACGTGGACCTGGCCCGAGCGGCTTTCCACGAGAAGCGGCTGCGGCACGACGTGATGGCCCAGATCGAGGCGCTCGGCGAAGTGGCTCCGCTGGCCCGGCCGATCGTCCACCTCGGGGCGACCTCCTGCTACGTAACGGACAATGCCGATCTCATCCTGATGCGGGAGTCGCTGGACGCATTGTGCGGCGACATGGCCGGGCTGATCGACTCGCTGGCCACGTTCGCCGAGACGTGGAAGGACGAGGCCACGCTCGGGTTCACCCACTTCCAGCCGGCCCAGCTCACCACCGTCGGCAAGCGGGCCGTCCTGTGGCTGTATGACCTCGTCATGGACTTGCAGGAGTTGGAACGCCGCCGAGACGAACTGCCGTTCCGCGGGGCCAAGGGGACGACCGGCACCCAGGCCAGCTTCCTCGCCCTGTTCCGCGGCGACCACGACAAGGTGAAGCAGCTCGACCGGCTAGTGGCGAAGAAGATGGGCTTCGACCGCGTCTTCGCTGTCACCGGGCAGACGTATTCCCGGAAAGCGGATACGCAGGTTCTCGACGCCCTGTCCGGTCTGGCGCAGTCGTGCCACAAGTGGGGGAACGACCTGCGGCTGCTCGCCCACCGGCAGGAGGTGGACGAGCCGTTCGAGGCCGAGCAGGTCGGGTCGAGCGCGATGGCGTACAAGCGGAACCCGATGCGGGCCGAGCGGATGTGCTCGCTCGCCCGGTTCCTCATGGGCCTGCCGGCCATGGCCGCCGAGACCGCCGCGACCCAGTGGTTCGAGCGAACGCTGGACGACTCCGCCGCCCGCCGGCTTTACCTGCCGCAAGCGTTCCTGTGTGCGGACGCCCTCCTGCGGATCGGTCGGAACGTCGCTCCGGGGCTGGTGGTGAACCGGCCGGTGATCGCCCGCGGGGTGGCCGACTACCTGCCGTACATGGCGACCGAGAATCTCATGATGGCCGCCGTCGCCGCCGGGGCCGACCGGCAGGAGGTCCACAAGCTGGTCCGCGACCACAGCCACGCCGTCACCGCCCGGGTGAAGGCTGGCAGCGGGGCGGCCGGCGAGTTGGTCGAGCGGCTGAAGGCCGAAGCCGCGTTCCGGGGCGTCGATTTCGGCAAGGAACTCGACACCCGCCGGTTCGTCGGCCGGGCGCCGGAACAGGTGACGGAGTTTATCTCCGAGCACGTCGCTGCGATCCGCGAGCGTTACCACGGCCGGTCCGGGGAGCGGGCCGAATTGAGCGTCTGACGCCTGGTAAAATGGGCAAACGGAGCGCAACTTCTCATTCTGCGTAACCCACGCTCTACAACCGAATTGCCTTCGCCGCTCCTGCTTCCTCTCCTCGCTTGTTAAGCTCTCACACGGCCACAAATCTCTGAAAATAGACATTAACGGCGATTTGTGCCAGGTTTCTGAGCTAATTTGGTTGACCGGGTGGCGGGATTGTCTACAAAAGGCGTTTCTTCCAGACCAGTCGGATGGTTTGGACTGTTGTTGCACCATGGAGGCACAGCCTGATGTTCAGCACCTCACTGGCCGCCCTGGCGGTCACCGGCGCCCTGACCGCCGGGTCGCTCTCGGTCACGCAACCGGCGTGGCAGACGAGCTACCGGGTCGCCTTGGGTCAGGTCGCCGAGCAGAACAAACCGTTGGCCGTGTTCATCGGCCGCGGGGAAGCCGGGTACGCCCGGCTCGTGACCGACGGGGGGCTGGGGTCGGACGTCACCAAGCTGCTCAAGCAGGGGTACGTCAGCCTGTATCTGGACGTGGACACGGCCAACGGCAAACAGGTGGCCGAGGCGTTCAAGATGACCGAGGGGGTGGTCATCAGCGACAAGACGGGCGGGACCATGGCCCTGCGGCACGAAGGACAGGTCAGTCAGGCCGCCCTGACCGGCTACCTGCAGCAGTATCAGGGCGGACAGCCGGTGGCCCAGACCCAGTACGTCTCTCCGGCGATGTACCAGCAGCCGTACAACCCGGGGCTGTTCCCGAACCGGCCGGTATTGAACGCGGTCACGTCGCCGGTGGTGAACACCATCGGGGCGGTCCGGGGGATGGTGATGGGCGGTGGGTGACGGGGCGGCAACTGCTGGTAGGTCTACCAGCTTCGCCGCTCGCGGCCCGGGGGTTCCCCGGGCCGCGGCTTTTTCCAGCCGAGCCGGTTTGAGAGAAGGTGGGGACTTCCTGCCTAGTCCGAGGTGTCCGCCGGGGGAGGGCGAGGCTCCTGCCGAGCCGCGCTACCTGCCCGGCTCACCCACACATTCTCCGTTCGCTGTCGCCGGCATGACTTCGGGCGGTTGCCGGGCGCTCCCCGGCTCGGCAGGAGCCTCGCCCTCCCCCGGCGGACCCCTCGGATGTTAACGAGGTCTGCTGATCGCCTTTATCGCTCGGTCCACTCAACCACGCTCCCCGTCGGGATCGCCCCGCTGCCGTTGCGATAGTTGCCCGTCAGCACCCAGATCATTGACCGCAGCCGCTTCGCCGCGGGGTCGTAAACGCCGACCCCTTCGCCGGATGCTGCCGCCCGGATCGGGAACTTCGGGTTGTTGTCCCGGTCGTGCTTCGACTCCCAACTCCCACGGTAACGGACGACCCAAACCCCCTCGCCTTCCCGGATTACCCGGGCGGAGATCGCCGCAGTCACGTCGGCCGGCCGGGGGACGAAGAGGGAGTCGGTCAGCGGGCTGAGGGTCGGGGCGAATCGCTTGCCCACAGCCGTCGGCACCGCCCACTCGGACTGCCCGGCCGGCGGGGCGAAGGCGGCCCACTCGGCGGCGCTGAGCCGGACGCTGTCAACGGCCGGTGGCCCCTCTTGCTGGCCGTAGCGTAGCCCGATCACGCTGACCGCCAGCCGGGCGCCGCCATCCGCGGTCAGCCCGACGCCGCGGTCCGGGAACGGGTCGGTGGCCGGCACCCGGCGGGGCGGCCGGTCGCCGAGCTTTGTCGCCGCCTCGGTCAGCATGGCGACGGTGTCGTCCGCCCACCGCTGCTGGTTGCGGGCGTAGCTGTCGCCGGGCTTCGCCTTGTGGTAGTGGAAGGCGAGCGTCTCCCCGGCCGGGGTGACGACCCACAGTCCTTGCGGCCACCGCGCCATCAGCTTGCGGAAGAACTTACCGGCGTCGGTGTCCGGCAGGCGGTCGGTGTTCAGGGCGACGGGGACGAAGTGAGCGGCGACGAGCCGGACCGCCCGGGCGTCGTTCAGTGGCCCCGCACGGAGGCCGGCGGCGTACCCTCAACACCGCTCCAGCGGCGACCCGTCCCGGTCCCGGCCGCCGGCCAGCCAGACGAACAGCGGCCGGTTCTCGGCCTTGGCTTGGGCGAGCGCGGCGTCGGGGTCGGTGTGCCAGGGGATTTGCTGCCAGCGGAAGTCGGCGGCGTGCGGGCGGTAACGCTCAGCGGTGCGGAGCAGGGCGGCCCGCTCGGGGGTGGGGTCGGCAGAAAGCGCCAGGGTCAGTAACAGCACGGACATGGGTGAAGCTCCCGGAAAGCCCAGCCCTTGCAAGGGGTGGGCTTTGGGACTTCTACCCCCTTTCGTTCTCCTCCCGCAACCGCGAGTACATCCGCACGTCTCGGAACCGGCCCTTCACCTTCAGCCCCTTGCGGAGCGTCCCCTCGTAGGTCAGCCCGGCCTTCTCCAGCACCCGACCGCTGGCCGGGTTCCCCTCGAACACCCGGGACTGCAGCCGCTCAACCGGGTAGGTGGCGAACAGGAACGGGACGAATACGCGGGCCGCTTCGGTGACGATGCCGCGGCCCCAGAACGGCTCGGCCAGCCAGTAGCCGAGGTCCATCCGGCCGTCGCCCTTGTCCTCCCACCGGGCGCCGATGCAGCCGATCAGCCGGTCCGGCGTCTCCTTGAGAGTGATGGTCAGCGGGTCGGGCACCCCGGCCGCGTAGCTGGTGGCCGCGTACCCGGCGATGAACCCCCGGCTGGTGTCGAGGGTGCGGTGGGTGTCAAAGCAGGTGTGGTCCGTCACCCGTGGGTTGGAGCACGCCTCGAACATCGCCTCCGCGTCGGCCGGGGTGAGCGGCCGGAGGAGAAGCCGGGCGGTTTCCAGGGTCGGCGGACGCCATCCGGTACTCATCGCATCGCCTCGATCGCAGTCCGGTCGATCCGCGGGGTGGCTCCGGGGTGCTCACACACGGCGGCGGCGTACCGGACGGCGAACCGCAGGCACGCGGCCCACGGTTTACCCTCCAGGTGCAGGCAGACGGCCGCCGCGGTGAAGGCGTCCCCGGCCCCGACGGTATCCACGACACGGGCCGGCGGGGCGGGTTCGCGGTGGTGCCGTTTGGGGGCAAATACCTCGGCTCCGTCCGGCCCGTGGGTGACCAGCCAGACGCACTCGTGCCCGGCCGCCTGCTCCCGGTGGGCGCGGATCAGCCCTTTTGACGACACCCCGAACAGCCGGGCCAGCTCGGCCAGTTCGTCGGCGTTCACCTTCACCCACTCGGCCGCGGCGAGGGCATGTTCCAACTCGCTCTTACCCGGCCGCGGCTCCCGCAGGTTCACGTCCAGCACGCGGACGGACGGCAGGATGGTTTTGCGGTTCTCCTCGATCATCCGCTCGACGGTCGCCCGGCTCGCCGCCCCCCGCAGGGCGAGCATCCCGTGGCAGACGACCGCCGCCGAGTCGGTCAGCGAATCGAGCTGCGGCGTCCACTCGATGAAGTCCCAGGCGACCTCCCGGGCGATCTCGTAGGTCGGCACCCCGGCGGCATCGACGCTCACCCGGACGGTGCCGGTCGGCCGGCTCGGGTCGGTCTGGATGTACGCATCGGTCAGCCCGAGCCGGCGGACCTCGGCCCGCAGCGCCCGGCCCGGCTCGTCGTCCCCGACCCGGCTGACGATCACCGCCTCATGGCCAAGTTGTCGGCAGTGAAAGGCGAAGTTGAACGGCGCCCCGCCGGCCACCCGCCGGCCGTCCGGGAACACGTCCCACAGCAGCTCACCGACACCGACGATGGGGTTCATAGGTGATGGCACGCGGATGACGCGGATTTCACCGCGGATGAAAACCGGATCCGAATAAGTTCAAATTCGTATCTGCGGAAATCCGCGTTCGGAACGATTCGCGTTATCCGCGTGCCATGTTTTGCGTCCAAGGGGCCGGCCGCTTGTCGAAGAACGCGGCCAGCCCGTGCCGGCATTCGTCCGTCAGCCGCGGCTCGGCGCTGGCCCGGGCCAGCTCGTCCGTGGCGACCGCCTGCCGGGAGCAGCGGCGGAGCAAGTCCTTGGTGGTGGCCAGCGCCTTCGGCCCGCCCTCGGCGAGCGACGCGGCCCAGGCGTGGGCGGTCGGTAGGAGCTGGTCCGGCGGGACGACCGCGTTCACCAGCCCGACCCGCTGGGCCTCGGCGGCGTCGATCAGCTCGCCGGTGAGCAAGAGCCACCGGGCGGCCCGCTCGCCGACGTGCCGCAGCAGGTGCGGCAGAACCATCGCGGCGACCAGCCCGCGGCGTACCTCCGGGTAGCCGAACTTCGCGGTCGGGCTGGTGACGGCCAGGTCGCAGACCGTCACCAGCCCGGCCCCGCCGGCGACCGCCGCCCCGTTCACCGCCGCGATGGTGGGCTTGGGGAGCGTGTAGAGCAGCTCGTAGAGGGCCGATAGGTTGTGGGCGTCGTCCCAAACTTGATCGGCCTCGGCGGTCAGGGTGCCGCGGAGTTCGTCCAGGTCCATGCCGGCGCAGAACGCCGGACCGCTGCCGGTCAGGATTAGGCAGCGGGCGGCCGGGTCGCCTGCGGCCCGCTGGACGGCGGCCGTCAGTGCGGTGATGAGGGCACGGCTGAGGGCGCCGCGCTTGTCCGGGCGGTTGATGGCCAGCACCGCCGCCGGGCCGGCATGGGAGTACAAAACTAGGTCGGACATCCCCCACCCCCTCGTTCCCGCGCTCCGCGTGGGAACGCACTGGCGCGACGCTCTGCGTCGCGGACCTCCTGCCCGCACTCCCTACCACCGCCCGGTCCGACTCGTGACGCGGAGCGTCACCCCCGTGCGTTCCCACGCGGAGCGCGGGAACGAGGACGTTAGTCACTCCAGGTCGTCCAGCCAGCCGCCCTCGCGGGCCTCCCACTCCTCGTCATCCACCACCCGCACGGTCGTGTGCGGCAGCAGCGCGCGGAGCCGCTCCACCCCGGTCGGCGTCACCTTGGTGCAGGTCAGGAGCAGGTGCTTCAGCCCGCCGCACAGGGTCGCCACGTCCGGCACCCCTTCGAGCAGGACCACATACCTGTCGTCGTACTCGTGGCCGAACCACTCGGCCCCCCACACCCGGCCGTCCCGCACCGCCATGCAATCCTCCGGGTCGATCTGGGCCTTGTGGAAGAGGTGGACGAACAGCTCCTCGTCGGACGCGAAGTCCCGGCGGGCCGGCTTGTTCCCCCACAGGAACTCCCGCCGGTCGTGGGCCGGCGTCTCCCCCTCATCGGCGACGAACACCGCGAACCGCGGGTCGGCCTTCTTGATCGCGGCGAACCGCTTCTTGTTTGCCGGGGCGGTGATCCCGGCTTTCAGGGCGGCGACCAGCCCGGCGAAGTGGGCGTCGTAGGCCCGTTCCCACTCGTCCTCGTCGTCCGGGTCGGGCATGCGGTCGTGGATGAACTCGTCCCACTCGGCGACCGCCAGCCGGACGGTGAACGGCCGTTCGGCCGGCTCCGGCCGGTCGCTGCACGGGGACACCTCGACCCGCCCGGAGTGGGTGACGAACTCGGCCACCAGGGCGGGCGGCCGGCGGTCGGCCGGGGTGGCGTCCCACTGCTCGATCACCCGGGTCCAGAGGGCGGCCATCACCTCCGGGGTAGCGGTCGCCGCGTCCGCCTCCGACCGGGTGTGTTGGCCTTTCTGCTCGGTGAACGTGTCCCAGGTCAGCATGGACGCTCCATGTCCGTGTGGGGGTCGGGCACGTCGATCGGCATCTGCAGCAGGGCCAGCGCGAACGTCTTCCCCTGCGTGTCGGTCCGCAGGCTGCGGCTCGCGCCGCCGGCGAGCGCGTCGTACAGCACGAAGTTCAGCCCGCGGACGTTGGCCGCCTCGAACCGCTCCACCCGGCTCGGCGACAGCGGGGCGAAGTACGCCGCCACCACGTCCGCCGTCAGGTGGCTCTGCAGCCAGGCGAACCCGGCGTCGGTGTAGGCGATCACGGCCACGTTCGCGTGGTTCCCCTTATCCCCGCTGCGGCCGTGGGCGAGCTGCGACAACGAGACGCGGACCGTGCCAGCCATCGCCTTTTCCCCCGACCGGACACCTGGATCGCCCCCATGATTGTACGCCCCGCAACCGACCTCGCGACGGCCCGCCGAATCCGGGAATAATCCCCCGGTGAAGGGGTCGCACCGGAGGGGGACGAACCCGGCCGGGCCGGCCGGTGTCGGTGGATCGGAGTGACCATCCAGGACCAACAGCAGCCATGATCTTCGCGAACGCTACGACCGGCGAGTTCCTCGGGTTCAGCGGCCTCGGGCTGGCGGCGTTCGGCGCCGTCCTCGGGGTGGTCGCGTCCATGTGGGGCAAGGTGAAGGACGTCGCCTGGCGGCTGACCGGCCTGGTCGTCCAGCGGGTCGAGGTGCCGACCCAGGCCGCCCACGAGGCCGTCACCGCCTACCTGATCACCAAGTACCAGCGGAGCCGGAACTACGACCGCATGTACGGCGCCCAGTGGGAGTACCACCGGGACGGGCGGTACGGACTCGTCCCGTATGAGCAGTTCGGCAACCGCACCCTCATCCTGTGGAACGGGTGGGTGCCGTTCCTGTTCAGCAACCAGATGGAGTCCCGGTCGGCGAACAAAGGGGGCGACAACAACTCCTCGCACAACTCGGACAAGGTGAAGGTGTACAGCACCCTCACGTTCGTCCGCGGCACCGTGGACGTGGAGGCCATCCTGCGGGACGCCTGCGCCGTCCGCAACCAGATGTCGTGGGCCGCGGAAGATGCCGAGCAGGAGAACAAGACCCGGTTCGTCATCCACCACGTGCCGAAGCGGCAGGACACGGACGACGACTACGACTACGGCAGCAACGGTCTGGCCTGGTACCAGCAGGGTACGTACCGGCTGCTCGCCCACACCGCCGAGCAGCTCGGCAAGCGGCCGACGGCCAACGGCAAGGCGCTGGACAACCTGATCTTCCCGCAGCGGGTCAAGGACTTGATCCACGAGATCGGGCTGTGGCGGAAGAGTCGCGATTGGTACCGGGAGAAGGGCATCCCGTGGAAGCGGGGGTGGATGCTGTACGGCCCGCCGGGCACCGGCAAGACGGCCCTGGCCCGGGCGTTCGCCGAGGACCTGAACATGCCGATCTACGTCTACAACCTGGCGGAGATGGGCAACCACGAGCTGATCCGCAACTGGGCCGAGATGCAGATGAACGTCCCGTGCATCGCGCTGATCGAGGACATCGACAACGTGTTCCACGGGCGGGAGAACGTGGCCCGGAAGAACGCCGGGTTCGGGATGATGATGATGTCCGCCCCGAAGAAGGACGACGACAACGGCGACCACGGCCGCGGCCTGCTGACGCCGCTGACCTTCGACTGCCTGCTCAACTGCCTCGACGGGGTGGAGCGGAGCGACGGGATCTTCACCATCATCACGACCAACGACATCAGCAAGATCGACCCGGCCCTGGGCCAGCCGCGGAAGCTGCCGGACGGGGCGACCGAGTTCATCAGCACCCGGCCGGGGCGGGTGGACAAGGCGGTCGAGCTGGGGTACATGGAGCCGGCCGACAAGAAGAAGATGGCCATGCGGATCCTGGGCGAGTACGAGCGGCCGTACCTGGAGATGCTGGCGTTCGTCGACCAGTACCCGGACCTGCAGGAGACCCCGGCCCAGTTCCAGGAGCGGTGTGCGCAGGTGGCGCTCAAGTGCTTCTGGGCGGAGCAGGAGGGGGCGGCGGTGGAGCCGCAGCCGTCGGCGAAGGCGGTCGCGGACCGGCTGCTGAACGGCAAGAGCCATTAACAGCGGGGGAAGCCCCCGAAAGCCCACGGATGATCATCCGTGGGCTTTCTGCTTGAAACTGTCACCCGGTCCGCGTGAAGTAACGGTATGCTCCCGACCCTCTCCCTGCTCCTGGCCCTCCCCCCGACGCCGGCCGCCGTGCGGGCCGCCCTGGACCGCGCGGTGCCGCTGCTGGCCGAAGCGGCCCAGGGGCACATCGACCAGAAGACCTGCTTCGCCTGCCACAACCAGGCCTACCCGACGGCCGGCTTCGTCGCCGCCCGGGGTAGAGGCGTCCCGCTCGACGCCGACCTGCTGCCCAGCCAGATCGAACACGTCCGCGAGTTCCTCGGCTCGAACGCGGATGCCTTCCGGGCTGGCCGCGGCACCGGCGGGCAGGTGGACACCGCCGGGTGGGCGCTGTTCACCCTCGCCCGCGCCGGCGCCGCCCCGGACGCCAACACGGACGCGGTGGTCGAGTACCTGCTGCAGCGGGACGCCGACCGCGGGTATTGGCGGACCTCGTCCGACCGGCCGCCGTCGGAGGCGAGTACCTTCGCCGCGACGTACCTCGGCGTGGTCGGGCTGACGACGTGGGCCGGGCCGGAACACGTCGGCCGGGTCGAGCCGCGGCTGCGGGCGGCCAAGCGGTGGTTACTCGTCACCCCGGCGAAGGACACCGAGGACCGCGTTTACAAGCTGTGGGGGCTGCACGCCGTCGGGGCGAACCCCCGCGAAGCTGCCGCCGACCTGCTCGCCGCCCAGCGATCCGACGGCGGCTGGGGCCAGTTGCCGACGATGCCGAGCGACCCCTACGCCACGGCCACCGCCCTCGTCTCGCTGCACGAGGCCGGCGGGCTGGCGACCACTTCGCCGGAATATCAGCGGGGGGTGGCGTTCCTGCTCCGAACCCAGCAGGCGGACGGGTCGTGGTACGTGAAGTCCCGGAGCAAGCCGTTCCAGCCGTACTACGAGAGCGGATTCCCGCACGGCAAGGACCAGTTCATCTCGGCCGCCGCGTCCGGGTGGGCGACAGCCGCCCTGGCTTACGCCCTGCCGCCGACCCGCTGACCGGTCCCCGGCGTACACCCGGTAGGGCCGTAACAGGGGGGCGCGATGGGCCGGTTCGGGTGTGCGGTGCTGGTCGGATTCGGGCTGGTCGGGTTCGGGCTGTTCATCACCTGGGTGATGAAGGGCCGGGCCGCCCAGAGCCGCCTGTACGACACGAACAACCTGCGGGTGCTGGCCCAGGCGGTCGGGAGGAACGCACCTGACCCGGACCGCCCGCTGTTCGCCAGCGAGAAGACGAAAGCCCCGCCGCCGGACAAGCCGGCCGCCGGGCCGTCTGCGGTGCCGGCTGGCACGGTCGTCAACCCGGCCCTGCCGCCGGACCGCCGGCTGAGCTGGGTGGTCCACCTGTTGTCGCAACTCGACGCCGACGCCCAGCAGGTGGCCGGCGGCATCGACCGCGGCCAGCCGTGGGACGGGGAGAAGAACAAGGCCGCCGCCCAGACCCGGCTGGCGGTACTCAACAGTTACTCCCACCCGCCGGCCGTCCCGTCCGGCGCGCCTGCAGTCACGCAGTACGTCGGGGCCGGCGGGGTCGGGGCCGATGCCCCGTCACTGGCGTGGGCGAACGACAAGCCGCCGCCGACCGCCGGCTGCTTCCGGTACGACGCCCCGACGCCGTTTTCCGCCATCACCGATGGGCTGAGTGGGACGATCCTGTTCGCCGAGGTGTCGGCCGACCTGGGGCCGTGGCTGCAAGGCGGGCCGGCGACCGTGCGGACGTTCGACCCGGCCGGCAAGTCGCCGGTCGGCGTCGGCGGGCAGTTCGGCGGGAACCAGCCGGGCGGCGGGCTGTTCGCGTTCGCCGACACGTCCGTCCGGTTCCTCAGCGACCGCACCTCGAAGGACGTGCTGCACGGGCTGTTCACCATCGCCGGGGGCCAGAGCGACCCGGTTCCGGGGGACTAACGGGGCCGAAACCTAACCCCCCGGCCCCCTTCCCTAAGAGGGAAGGGGGAGCAAGCGGGTGACTGGTTTTGGCGGTGGCTCCGGGGTACGGGCGGGGCGGAGGGTTCCGAAACCTAACCCCCCGGCCCCCTTCCCTAAGAGGGAAGGGGGAGAGTGTTCGACCCCACCGGGCGGGGGCTGAAGCCGTTGCCCGGACGCGCCTCCCCTTGCTCCCCCTTCCCTCTTAGGGAAGGGGGCCGGGGTGCGGTTGAACTTCTATTCCGGCCCGGTAAACAGCCGCTTCTCCTCAACGGCCGCCAGGAACCCGAGCTTGAACTTGCCCGCCGCCGCGTCCCAGGTCGCCTGGTTGAACGGGGCGACGCTCGCCAGTTGCACCGGCCGGCGGGTCTCGACGTGGCCGTCCAGGAAGGCCGCGTTCGCCACCGGCCCGGCGAACCGGAACTGGGCACACGTCACCGCGAACGGGCTGATCGCGTAGCTCTGCCCGGTGGCGACATACGCTCCCGGCGGCACCGGCTCGTGCGGCGACCCGATGTACCCGGCGAACGGCTCTTGCAGCGCCCCGGTGCCCTGGAGTTGGACCGCCTCGGCGAACAGCAGCGTCGTCCCGGTGCTGCCGAACTCGACCAGCCGGCGGCCGGTGATCGGCCCGCTCGTCGGCTCGTTCGACAGGTGCCGGTTGTACGCGTACCCTGCCGTCAGCCCGCTGTACACCTTGGCGATGGGCGTGGTGTCGAACAGCGGGCAGGCGGTGACGCGGGTGTTGTTCTCGTAGTATGGGGCGACGATCCCGCCGGCCGGGTCGGTGGCGATCACGTCATACGGTGAGCTGGTCCGGCTGGTCGTCCGGCCGAACCAGTACCGGCCCTGCGGCCACGTCACCGACCGGTCGGTGTGCGGCGGCAGGGTTTGCAACGCGGACTCGTAGTTGTGGGCGGCGAGGGCCAGTTGGCGAAGGTTGTTCGCCCCCTGAGTGCGGGCGGCGGCGTCACGGACCTTTTGCACCGCGGGGAGGAGGAGGCCGATCAGGATCGCGATGATGGCGATGACGACCAGCAGCTCGATCAGCGTGAACGCACGACGGGACACGGACATGGGAGCCTTTCTGCCGGGCCGGGCAAAGGGGTGCGGTCGGCCCAGGGCAGACGGCTTCGCCAAGTAAAAAGGCAAAAGTAAAAAGGCAAAAGGGAAAGCCGGAATAGGTCTTTCCCTTTTGCCTTATTACTTTTGCCTTTTTACTTGGCTCTGAGCCGCGGGCTTGTGGCCGAAGCACCGGACAGTTGTCGCCGACGGCAGGTCTTCTGGCTCTCGGCTCGTCGCGGCCTCGGTTCGCCTTCCCGCGGGTGATCCGCAGTGGCTGGTTGAACCGTGGCCTGGCCGATTACAGCGGCGGCCCCGCGCCGGATTCGCACCGGCTTCCCTCTTCGCCCGGCCCACACGGCCGGGCACCGTCGGTCGGCGGTGTCTTAGCCGAACCGGGTCGGTCCGGCAACACCGGGTCGGCCCGGCAACCCCGCCGGTATCGGTCAGGCGGCCCGGCGAACGGGTGCGGTGGGTCGCGGGGCGGCGGCCGGCCGGCCTCTCGGCCGCCGGGCGACCAGGCGGAGCAGCGGGCGTTCGACCGCCCAATACATGGCAAACCCGACCAGCAGGCAACCGGCCAGCGTGCCGACCAGCCAGCCGAGATGCGCCAACCGGGTGTGCGGCAGGTAGCACCCGTACACGACGGCTAGTCGCCCGACGGTGCCGTGGGTCAGATAGATGGAGTACGAGGCGTCCCCGACCGGCCGTAGCCACCGGGGGGCCTGGTATTCCCCCCGGCACTCGGCCACAGCCATTCCGTACACGGTAAACACGGCCGGCGGTCCGAACACGGCCACTCGCGTGGCCGTGTCGGTCACAACCGTCCCCCAGTCCCCGGCCAGCCCGACGACCCCGGCCGCGGCGCCCAGGTACCCACCGCCGGCGACCGCCACCGCCCGACCTGGCCACCGGACCCCGCGACCGACCAGCCCCGCGGCCAGGCAGCCGCCCAGGAACTCCAGAACGAACGGGCTCGCCGCCAGGGACAGGTACCGGTTGTCGATCGGCCGGCCGGCGGCCGCGTGGGCCAGTACGCCCGCCCCCCAGCCGGCTAACAGCCACGGGCCGGCCCGCGGCGGCAGGGCCAGTAGCCCGGCGAACCCCAGATAGAACATCAGCTCGTACGGCAGGGTCCAGGCCGGGGCCACGTACTGCTGGTACGGCTCCCCGGGCCGCAAGGCCAGCCAGTGGAGCCAGCGCCCCTCCCACCCGGGCGTGCGGAGCGGGTTGTTCAGCAGGTACGCCCAAGAGAGTGCGGCAACACCGGCCGCCGCCCAGTACGTCGGGTAGACCCGCCACGCCCGGCGGAACAGATACCCCGGCACCGCCCGGGGGTGTCCGGCCCGGTCGGCGTGGGTGTAGGTGATGATGAACCCGGACAGGGCGAAGAACAGGTCCACCCCGGCGAACCCGAACCAGTAGGCCAGCTCGAACACCGGGGTGCGGACCCCGTACTCCCGCTCCCAGACGGCCAGGTGGTACGCCACCACCGCCAGGCAGGCCACCCCGCGGAGGGCCTGGAGGTTGTGAAGTGTTCGCCGCGTGTGGCCGTCGCCCCTGTCCATTCGTCCCCGTGTCGTACCAACCCCGGCCGGTTGGGCAAGCCCAACTCAGCCGGCGGTCGCTCCGGCGAGCAGTTCGGCCGCCCGGTCCACCTCGGCTTCGGTCGTCCACCGGCCGACGGTCAGCCGGACGGCGCCTTGCGCGATCTCAAGCGGAACGCCCATCGCGGTCAGCACCGCCGACGGCTTCACTACCACCTGGCCCGGCTTCGGCTCGTGGCACGCCGCCCCGACGCCCGCCGCCACGCCCGGCACTCTCGCCAGCAGCTTCGCCCCGATGTGGCCGACGAAGCTGACGTTCAGCGTGTTCGGCAGCCGCCCTTCCGGGTGGCCGTTTAGAACGAGCCGATCGCCGAGCGCCGCCTGTAGGTTGCGATGGAGCCGGTCCCGCAACTCGCGGAGCCGATCGCCCGCTGACGGCAGCCCATCGCGGGCCGATTCCGCCGCCACGCCCAGCCCGACGATGTACGGCACGTTCTCCGTCCCGGCCCGCCGCCCGCCCTCCTGACCGGCGCCGTGGACGAGCGGCTCCAACGAAACGCCCTCGCGGACGTACAAGGCGCCGGCCCCTTTCGGGGCGTACAGCTTGTGCCCGGCGACGGTCAGCAGGTCGCACTTCAGGTCGGTCACGTCCACCGCCACCTTGCCGAGCGACTGGGCGCAGTCGGTGTGGAACAGTACCCCGCGCTCGCGGCAGATCGCGCCGATCTCGCGGACCGGCAGCAGCGTGCCCACCTCGTTGTTCGAGTGCATGACGGAGACGAGCCGGGTGCGAGGGGTGATCGCTCGCCGCACGGCGTCCGGGTCCGGCAGGCCGAACCGGTCCACCGGCAGCACGGTGACGCTCGCCCCACGCCGTCGCAGGAACTCGATGGGCTTCAGCGTCGCCGGGTGTTCGACCGCCGTGGTGATGATGTGGCTTTGTGCCGGGTTCGGGCACGCCCCCTTGATCGCGTGGTTGCTCGCCTCTGTCCCGCCGCCGGTGAAGACGATTTCGTTCGACTGTGCCCCAATCAGCGCGGCGACCTGACCGCGGGCCGTCTCAACGGCCGCGTGGGCCGCTTTGCCGAAAGGGTGCGTGCTGGACGGGTTGCCCCACAGCTCCCGCAGGGCGTGGCCGATGGCGTCCGCCACCCGCGGGTCAACCGGGGTGGTGGCGTTGTAGTCGAGGTAAATCGGCCGGTCGGTCATCGAGGCAGCTCGGGTGGACGGGGGAACCGGTTCACCGGATGATACCAGCGTCGCCGAGGGAACCCGATGCTCGAAGTCGCCGACGCGCTCAACGCCGTCCTCCAGGCCGCCGCCCCGCTGCGGCCGGAGCCGGTCGCCCTCACCCCGGCGGTGCTCGGCCGGGTGCTGGCCGCCGACGTCGAATCGGACATCGACTCCCCGCCGTTCGACAAAGCCCTCATGGACGGCTACGCCGTCATCTCCACCGACCTGGCGGACGGCCCGGCCGAGTTGGAGGTGATCGAGGAGATCGCCGCCGGGGCGGTGCCGACGAAGGCGGTCAGCCCGGGCCAGGCCGCCGCCCTGTACACCGGCGCCCCGCTGCCGTTCGGGGCGGACGCGGTGGTGGCCAAGGAGTGGTGTACGGTCCGGGACGACGGCCGGGTGTGGGTGAGCGAGGACACGGTTTCGGCCGGGCGGAACGTCCTGCCCCGCGGCCGGGAGCTGACCGCCGGCGAGGTGGCGCTGCCGGCCGGCACCGTCCTCACCCCGGCCGCCCTCGGCCTTTTGGCCGCCGTCGGTCGGGAGCGAGCTTCGTGCTTCCCGGCCCCGCGGGTTGGGGTGGTCGTCACCGGGGACGAACTGGTCGAGGCGAGCGCCAGGCCCGGCCCCGGCCAGATCCGCAACACCAACGGCCCGATGCTGGTCGCCCAGGCCGCCCGGGCCGGGGCCGCCCCGCGCTACCTCGGCATCGGCCGCGACGACCCGGCCGCCCTGAAAGCCCTCATCGCCGACGGGCTGGCCACCTCGGACGTGCTGATCCTCTCGGGCGGCGTCTCGGCCGGCCGGTATGACCTGGTGCCGGACGTGCTCCGCGAACTCGGCGTCGAGGTCCACTTCCACCGGGTGCGGATGAAGCCGGGCAAGCCGCTGCTGTTCGGCACCAAAGGCGACACCCTGGTGTTCGGCCTGCCGGGCAACCCGGTGAGCGGGTTCGTCGGGTTCGAGCTGTTCGTCCGCCCGGCGTTGCGGAAGCTATCCGGTCGCCCCGACGACGCCTTCCGGACGACCGCCGCCCCGCTGGCCGAGGACTTCGACACGGCCAACGACCGGCCGACCTTCCACCCGGCCCGGCTGACCGACGAGGGCACCGGCCCGCGGGTGGTTCCGGTCCCGTGGTTCGGGTCGGCCGACCTGCGGTCCCTGTTGGCCGCCGACGCCCTGCTGATGCTCCCGCCCGGCGAGGTCCGCCTCCCCGCCGGCCAGCCGGTGGACGTGATCCTGCTTTAAGAAATGGCCCGCTGAGTACGCAGACTTCGACGCAGATGAAAACCGGATAAGAGTTAGAACTATTCTTTAAATCCGGTTTTCATCTGCGTCGAAAGTCTGCGTACTCAGCGGGCCATTCCGGAAGGACTCCGCATGACGGCCCGTGTGTTCCTGCCCGCGATCCTGTCTGCCGGTCTGCTCTGGACGGCGTTCTTCTCGCTCGACCTCGGGCCGGTGGCGTGCGTCGCCTTGGTGCCGTTCCTGACGCTGGTCCGGGCCGAGGGGGTCGGGCCGTGGCGGCGGTACGCGGCGGCATATGTGGGCGGCTTGGTGTTCTTCGGGCTGGCCCTGAAGTGGGTGCGGGTCGCCCACCCGATGATGGCCCTGTTCGCCTGGCCCGGCGGGGCGATCTACTGCGGGGCGTTCTGGCCGGCCGCCCTGTTCCTGTTGCGAAAGCTCGACCGGCTGAAGCTGCCGTTCGTGGTCACGCTGCCGCCGGTGTGGGTCGGGCTGGAGTACGTCCGCACCCACTTCCCGACCGGGTTCCCGTTCCTGTCCGAGTGGTTCGCCTACCAGTCGTTCGGGTTCGGCTGGTACGCCCTCGGGTACGCCTTCCACCGGATCATCCCGCTGATCCAGGCCGCCGATTTAGGTGGGGTGTACCTGCTGAGCGTGGTCGCCGCGGCGCTGAACGGGGCGGCGTATGAGTGGGTGATGCGGTCGAACCGGGTGCGGGCGGTGCTGCGGTGGCCGGCCCGAGCCGAACGGGATGTGCCGCTGCGGCAACTGTGGCTGACCGCCGGGGCGGTGGCGCTGCCGGCCGGGCTGATCGCTTACGGCACCGTCCGGCTCGACCACCCGGCGTTCCCGAAGGGGCCGCGGCTGGCGCTGCTTCAGGGGAACCTGCCGCAAGACCTGAAGAACCTGCGGGGCGACCAGAAAGAGCAGCCGGCGTTGGCCCCGGTGGACGAGGAATACTGGCCGCTGGCCCGGCAGGCGTCCCGCCCGGCGAACAACCACCCGGCCCCGGACCTGATCGTCTGGCCGGAGACCTGCTTCGGCGAGAACTGGATGGCCGCCAGACCCGGGGTGCCCGGCGACCCGTCGATTGCAGAGTTCGCCCCCCGGCTGAGCCAGTGGCAGGACTTGCTCGGCCGGACCGTCGCCGGGCAGGTGCGGACGAGTGCCCTGGTCGGCCTGAACACCCAGGAGTGGGACGGAACGAGGTGGCGGAAGTACAACTCGGCGGTGCTGTTCGACCCGTCCGGGGCGTACCACGGGCGGTACGACAAGATCCACCTGGTCCCGTTCGGCGAGTACGTGCCGCTGCGGGACCAGTTGCCGTGGCTCCAGAAGCTCACCCCGTACACGCACGACTACAGTTGCACCCCCGGCGAGAGTTGGACCCGGTTCACCCTGCCGACCTCCGACCGCGGGGCGTTCACCTTCGGCGTGCTGATCTGCTACGAGGACACCGACCCGGCGTTCGCCCGGCGGTACAACCCGGCGGCCGGCGCCGGGCCGGGGGTGGACTTCCTCATCAACACCTCCAATGACGGCTGGTTCGACGGCACCGAGGAGCACGAGCAGCACCTCGCCATCTGTCGGTTCCGGGCGGTGGAGGCCCGGCGGAGCGTGGCCCGGGCGGTGAACATGGGCGTGTCGGCGGTGATCGACCCGGACGGCCGGGTGGTGGCGCTGCCGACCGCCGACCCGATCTGGGCGAAGGCGGTCAAGACCCCGGGTATCGTCCGGGCGGAGGTGCCGATCGACCGCCGGGAGAGTGTGTACGCCCGGTTCGGCGACTGGGTGCCGGCCCTGTGCTGGGTGTTCGTCGCAGTCGGGTGGGCGATGCGACGGTGGGCAAACCCTGGCCCGGCCGCCCGACCCTAACCAGAGGTCAGACCGTGACCGAGACAGCCATCCCGATCCTGCCGAGCCGTGACCTGAGTGCGACCACTCGGTTCTACGGCCGGCTCGGGTTCGAGGTCCGGTTCCGCCAGGACGAGCCGGACCCGTACCTGATCGTCCACCGCGGCAGCCTGGAGTTGCACTTCTTCGTGCTGCCGGACCTGGACCCGTGGGCGTCCAACTGGATGTGTTACCTGCGAGTCGGAAACGCGGACGCCGTTCACGCCGAGTGGTCGCGGCTCGGCCTGCCGGACGCCGGCATCCCGCGGCTGCAGGTGGTGGACGACACCGAGTACGGGATGCGGGAGTTCGCCGTCATCGACCCGGACGGCACCCTGGTCCGGGTCGGGTCCGTGGCACCGGACTGAACCCGTAGGGCGGTGCCGAGTCTTCGAGGCCCGCCGCAAACGGCAACGACTCCCCGCCCGGGCCGGCGGGCCTCCCAAAGCGTCGGCACCGCCCTACGGGTTTCACCGCCCCCGCTGGACACGGCTGACGGTCATCACCCCGACGCCGCGGAGGTCGCCGGGGTAGGCGACCGACCCGTACACTTCCACGTCCAGGTTGACGTGACGGTCCAGGTCGACCCCGCTGCCGGCGACGGCGTACGCCTTCACCTCGTTCCGCGGGCCGACCAGGGCGAACGTCGGCCGGCCGTCGTACCGGAACCCGGCCGTCCGCAGCCGGTACGGCCCGACCCACTTATCCCCGCTCGCCGGCGGCTCGGTCGGCCGGGCGGTCTCCCGGGCCGCCACCGTCCGCCCGCCCCGCTGCCGCTCCCGGATGGCATGAACCCGGGCGTAACAGAGGTTCGCCAGCTCCGGGTCTTTGTTCGCCCGGTCCAGGTCGGCGGCCAGCCGCAGGTAGACCGCCTCCGCCCGCGGGTCGTCCCCGGCCCGCTCGGCCTGCTCGGCCTGCACCCAGAGCGGGTAGTTGTTCGGCCAGTCGGCCGGCTTGCCCGCGGCCGTCGGCCCGCCGGACAGCGACGCCGGCACCGGCTGGAACCCGCCGGCCGAGGTGGCGGACGCCGGGGTGACGAGCGGCGTGGGCTGCGGGTCGGCGGACTTGACCATGTACTCCCGCCCGGTCCGCCCGCTGACCGCCCGCACGGCCGACTTCTGGACGTACCGGAAGTCCTCGTCCGGCGGCTCGATCGGGAACCACCAGGTGTCCCGGTGCTTCACCCGCTGACCGATCACCAGCACGATCGTCTGGTCCGGGATCTTGGTCCGTTCGACGTCCAGCGGCCGCGCGGCCTTCGGGTCGCCGGGGGCGACCACGGCGGCCGGGTCGGCGTTCACCACCATGTTCCGCGGCAGGGCGTCAGTCGCCGTGTCGCCCACCGGCCCGAGGTGCAGGTGCTTGATCCAGCTCACCTGGCCGCGGGGCGGCTGGACGGCCAGCCAGCCGTTCGGCTCCTCGCGGACGACCACCAGCCGGGCGCCGCGGGGCAGCTCGCCGGTGGCCGGCATCTGGTCGGCCGGGCCGGCCCGCAGCACGGTCGCGTCGGCGGCGACTTCGGCCAGGTACGGGTCCGACTGGGCGAGGGCCGGTCCGGCGGCGAGGGCGACGAGGAGGGCGGCGGTTCGCACGGGGCGGCCTCCGGGCGGGGCAGGGCAAGGTGGGGGGAATAGCCCCGCCGGCCCGGCCGGTCAAGGCCGGGTACTCGCCTCCCCCTCTCCGCTTCGGGGAGGGGGCCGGGGGAGGGGTGGGGCCTGTGACCCGTCTCCGAAATCTTCGAAGCGGCTGAGTCGGCTGGCGGGCCTCCCCCCTCCCCCGGCCCCCCTCCCCGAAGCGGAGAGGGGTGAAAAGTCAACCCACCCGCCACGCAGTGTGCAGCCCGGGGTGGGCGGCGGGGTCGGGTTCTCGTAGGGTGCGTTGAGGCTCTGCGAAACGCACCGTCGAGACTTCATCCCTGGCCGGCCCTTGTTGCGGGGCCGGTGCGTTTCGCAGAGCCTCAACGCACCCTACGGTAAGCCACCATGTCCGCCCCCACTCTGGCCGAGCTGGCCAAGATGTTCGACCACTCCCTGCTCCAGCCGCAGTTGACCGACGCCGACCTGGAGGCCGGCTGCCGGCTGGCCGCCGAGTACCGGGTGGCGTCGGTGTGCATCAAGCCGTATGCGGTGCCGCTGGCCGCCAAGCTGCTGGCCGGGACCGGGGTGCTGACCAGCACCACCGTCGGGTTCCCGCACGGCGGCCACCGGACCGACGTGAAGGTGTTCGAGAGCGAGCGGGCGATGGACGACGGGGCCGTCGAGCTGGACATGGTGGTGAACATCGGCAAGGTGCTGTCCGGGGACTGGAAGACCGTCGCCGCGGACGTGAAGGCGGTCGTGGACGCGGCCCACAAGCGGGGGGCAAAGATGAAGGTGATCTTCGAGAACGCCTTGCTTAAGGATTCGCACAAGATCGAGCTGTGCAAGATCTGCGGCGACGCCGGGGCGGACTGGGTGAAGACCTCGACCGGGTATGCGGAGACCGGCGCGACCCTCGAAGACCTGCGGCTGATGCGGCAGCACAGCCCGGCCCACGTGCAGGTGAAGGCGGCCGGCGGGGTGCGGACCTACGAACGGCTGCTAGAGGTGCGGGCGATCGGCGTCACCCGGGTCGGGGCGACGGCCACCAAGGTGATTCTCGACGAGGCGAAGGCGAAGCTGGGCGGGTAGAGTCGGTGGCGACGGGGCGCAGCCGTTGCGGGTTCGCGGGCCGCCACGGAGGGCGGCCCCTACCCCGGGCGATGACCCCGCCCGGGGTAGGGGCCGCCCTCCGTGGCGGCCCGCGGAGACTACACCCTGTCTCGAACCCCCAAACCGGTCAGCCGGTCGGCCAGTCCGTGTAGCCGGCAGAACTCGACCACGGTCCATTGCCGACCGTAGTACGCCGCCGGGTCCGCCTCGGCCCGGCCCTCCTCGTACCAGCCGACGTACCGCCGGGCCGCACTCGGCGGCGCGCCGGTCCGGGCGACGATCGCCTCGACCGGTTCCCCGGCCGCGTGCAGGGCCAGGGCCATGTGCGGCTTTCCCTTGGCCGTCTGTCGCGGGTCGGTGAGGTGGCGGTAGCGGCGGAACAGGAACCGCATCGCCGGGTCAGCCGGCCGCGGCCGGAACCGCCGCAGGGCCAGCCCGACCCGGGCCGTCCGCAGCACCTCCGTCCGTCGCGGGGCGTCGTCGGCCAGTGTCACGGGCGCTGACTCGTCCCAGCCCAGCCGCTCGCCGATGGTCCGGTCCAACTCGGCGACCGTGCGGTGCCCGGTCAGCATTAGTAACCGGTCCACCAGCAGGGACGGCCCGTCAACCCGGTGGCCGTCGGCCGCCACCAACCCGCGGAACAGCACCCCGGCATACGCCGTCCCGCCGCCGAACGCCAGGTCCAGCCCCTTGAAGCTGCCGCCCCGGTACACCCCGGCGGAGCGGTGGAAGTACCACCGGCCGGGGTGGACTTGCACCGGGTCGCGGTGGGCGAACGGGTCTTCGTGCCCCGGCCCGTGGTAGTACACCTCGACCTCGGTCAGCCGGTGCGGCACCCCGGCGACGACCAGTGCGGTGCGGTTGAGCAGCCGGTCGGCGATGGCGGCGAACCACCGCGCGGCGGTCGGGCCGTCGGCGAAGTCGGGCGGGCGGCGGAGCAGCGTGGGCCAGCGCATGGGACGGGGACTGTCATTCCGTGGGGGTGCCGGACCTCACCCGGTCCGGCACGGCCGACCCCCGTCCGTCGGCCGACGGGGCCGGGCCGTGCGGGGCGGCCGGGTGGCCGTGCGGGTGGATTACCTTGTCCACCACCTTGGCCGCCGTCTCGACCGTCTTGCCGACCGTCTTCTCGATCGCCTGCTCGACCGCCTGCGTCACCACCCCGACCGGCTTGACCACGGCCGGGATCTCCTCCACCGCCCCGGTGGACAGGGTCCGCCCGACCAGCAGCTTGTACAGCACCACCCCGCCGACGGCCGCCAGCACGGCGACCAGCACCAGCGGGCGGTGCTTCTCGACGGCGGTGACGGCGGCCACGAACTGGTCGGTGAACAGGTAGGCCAGCCAGAACAGCAGGTTCACCCCGGGGACGGCGTATAATGCGTCGGCCAGCAGGAACCGCTGGACCGGCATCCGGAGCACCCCGGCCATCAGGAACACCGGGGTGCGAATGCCCGGGGTGAGCCTTGCCCCGAGCAGGATCATGATCCCGTTCTTGGCGAAGTTGGCCTCGATCTTGTGCTGCTTGTCCGGGGGCAGGACGTGCCGCTGAACCCACCCGTTGGCCAGCAGCCGCGGCCCCCACACCCGGCCGACGGTGTAAATGACCGTGTCCCCGACCACCACCCCGACGATGCACACCAGGAGCATCAGCCACCACCGGGTCAGGTGGGCCGGCGGCTGCGGGGCCAGGTAGGCGATCGGCCCGCCGCCGACCGCCCCGGCCACCTCGTAGGCGTCCGACAGGGTGTCGTAGTCGGCCACCGCCTGGGCGTCGTGCCCGACCATCGCCCCGGCGGTGACGACCGGGATCTCCTCCGGGATCGGCGCCCCGAACCCGGCCGCCAGCAGGGCCGCCAGTACCCCACCGTACTTCCACAGGGTGATCGCGTCGAACATCCGTACCCCTTGGGCGGGAGCCGCGGGCCGAGACCCCGGTCATGAAGCAAATCCTAATCCCTCGGCCGGCGAATCCAAAATCCCGTGCCCCGGCCGGCCGGATTTTCGTACCCTGGGTGGCCGGTTTTGTCACCGCCACCGCTCCCACGTCTGGGGGATTGATATGAAGCTGGGGCTGATCAACTCGGCCTGGGCGCAGGCCGGGAAGGGGACCGAGTACGGCATCCGGATGACCAAGGAGATCGGGTTCGACAGCATCGACATCTTCGCCGACCCGCTGGACACCGACGCCAAGGAGCGGAAGCTGATCCGCACCGCCTGCGACCGGGCCGGGCTGCCGGTGGTCAGCGTCGCCTGTGTGGCCGTCGGGCTGATCGACTTCAACCCGTCCGTGCAGCGATTTCACCTGGGCCGGTGCAAGGCGTACCTGGATTTCGCGTACGAGTTGGGGGCGAGTAATCTGCTGCTCGTCCTCGGCGAATACATCTGGGAGCGGCAGGTGATCCCGCCGGCCGAGCAGTGGCAGACCGGCGTCACCCACCTGAAGGCGCTCGGCGACTACGCCGCCGGGTTGGGCCTGCAGATTGCACTGGAACTGGAGCCGTTCAAGCTGTCGCTGCTGAACGACGTGCCGAACATGGTCCGGTTCATCGACGACGTGGGCCACCCGGCGGTGAAGGCGAATATCGACGTCAGCCACCTGCAACTGGTCGGCACCAGGCCGGAAGAACTTCGATCCCTGAAGGGCAAGGCGATCCACATCCACATCAGCGACTGCGACGGCAAGGTCCACGGCGACCTGCCGCCGGGCCGCGGGGTGGTGGACTTCGGCCCGTACCTGCGGGAGATCGCCGCCCTGGACATCCCGGCCATGAGCATCGAGCTGGAATATTCGCCGGAGCCGGACAAGATCGCGGACTGGGTGCGGGAGGCGTACACCGCCACCGACCGGCTGATGCGGGCGGCCGGGATCCCGCGGGGATAAGAAACCGCCCGCAGAGTCCGCAGACTCCGACGCAGATGAAAACCGGATTCAGAAGGAGTTATTTTCCGATCCGGTTTTCATCTGCGTCGGAGTCTGCGGACTCTGCGGGCCATTGCTGAGGCGCTGTGATGGCGGATCGCCCGATCGACGACATTCCCCCGGCGGACAAGTCCGACTGGGGGCACAAGGCCCAGACCGTCCCGGCCGTCACCAAGTTCATCCAGGGGCCGCAGCGCCGCGGGTTCGAGCTGTGGCAGGCGATCTCGGTGTTCCGGGAGCTGATCTACGGGTTCCGCCGGCTGCACTTCGTCGGCCCGTGCGTGACCGTGTTCGGCAGCGCCCGGTTCCCCCCGGACCACCCGTACTACCAGTTGGCCCAGGAGGTCGGCCGGCGGCTGGCCGAGCAGGGGTTCACCGTCATGACCGGCGGCGGGCCGGGGATCATGGAGGCGGCCAACCGCGGGGCCAAGGCGGCCGGCGGGCGGTCGATCGGGTGCAACATCCTGCTGCCCAAGGAGCAGAAGCCGAACCCGTACCTCGACCTGTGGGTCGACTTCGAACACTTCTTCGTCCGCAAGCTGATGCTCATCAAGTACAGCTACGCGTTCGTCGTCATGCCCGGCGGGCTTGGGACGATGGACGAGCTGTTCGAGGTGCTCACCCTGATCCAGACCGGCAAGCTGCAGGACTTCCCGGTCGCCCTGATGGGCCGGGAGTTCTACCAGCCGGGGATCGACCAACTCCGGCGGATGCTGGACAAGCAGACGATCGACGCCGGCGACCTGGACCGGCTGCTGGTCAGCGACGACCCGGCCGAGGTGGTGGCGTGGGTGACGGACGCGGCGATGAAACGGTTCGGGCTGACCTACGGGGCGAAGGCCAAGCCGCGGTGGTGGCTGGGCGAGTCGGTCGGCCTGTGGTGGCGTCGCTGGATGAAACGGTGAGAGGGTGTGAGCTAGGACCCAGGACAAGGTGACCTTCTGTCACCTTGTCACCGGGTCCGCTCTCACCCTCACCTCAGACGATCAGCGGTTGTGGTGGCTGAACAGCGGGTCACACGGCCCGCACGCCCCCAGCCCGCCGGTCCCGAACGGGGTGGTGACGTTCCGGGCGAACCGGTCCCAGTAGCTGTCGCACTTCCCGCCCGGGTTGAAGAACTGCTTGCACGAGCCGAACAGGAACGTCCGCTCGGCCGCCCAACTGCTGCACCCGACCGGGCTGGGGCAACCCGGCCCGATGGTCAGCGGGGAGTTGTGGTACGCCCGGTTCAGCAGGTGGCCGCCGGCGTTGTGCTTGCCGGCCAGGGTGTCGGTCGCCCCGCCACACCCGTTGCACCCGGCCTGGACGAACGCCGCCGGCTGCTGGGCCTGGACGAACATCGACGCCGGGGCCGGCGCCTGGGCCGCGGCCGACCCGGCGACCACGACCGACCCGACCGCGGACAGCAGCAGCGCCCGCATCCGTACACGCATGGAAGATCCCTCTCCGGAGGTGAGGCGGAACCCCGGCGCGGAATGGCCGGGGGATGCCTTCACCATCGGAGCGGGGAGCCGGGGCGGTACGGGGGAAACTGACCTGAGAGGCGACCGTTCTGTCCGCGGCCGTCGGGTTCCGCCAGTTGAGCGCGAAAGCCCACCCGTGGCAGCGAGTGGGCTTTGATCGCCTGCATCGATTGACCCCGGTTGCGCCGGTTCATTCGGCGGCCGCCAGGTGGGGCAGCAGCCCGCGGTAGTCGGCCGCCCGGTCCGGCCAGGCGTTCGCCTTCCGCATCTTCCGGTTCGGCCAGTTGACCAGATTGAGGTGGTCGCCCGGCCAGACGGCCGTCCACTCCCCCCACCCGGCCGACGCCACCGACACCACCCCGTCGTTCGGCCCCTCCAGCCGGCCGACGATCCGGCTCGGCACCGCCCACTCGACCCCGAGCCACGGCCGCTCGACCACCCCGGCCACGCTGAAGTACCGCACCCCCGGCACGTCCGGCGTCCGGGCGTTGAAGTCGGCACAGGCGGCCGTGGTCAGGTCGTGGTAGGCGGCGTCCGACAGTCCGGCCCGGCGGATCAGCGGCCGGAACACCCGGCTGAACCAGGCCAGCGCCCAGTCGGCGAACGGGCTGCCGCGGTGCGGGGTGCCGACGGTGGTGAGCGACTTGACCTGCGCGTCCATCCCGAGGCAGGCGATCATGTGCCGGGCGTCCAGCCCGCCGAGACTGTGGCCAATGACGTGGACCGGCCCGTGACCGACCTCACGGCGGATGAACGCCCGCAACTCGGCCGCCCGGGTGGCGATGCCGGCGGTCGGGCTGACCCGGGCGGCCCGCACCGTCGCCCCGGCCGCTTCGAGCGCCCGCCGCACCCCGGGGAAGTGCTCCGCCCCGCCCGGCCGGCGGCACCCGAACAGCCGGTCGAACCCGCACAGCCCGTGGGCCAGGACGATCGGGACGGACGGCACGGGCGGCGGAAGATCAGCCACACGGTCCTCGTTCGGCACTGGCTCCACGACCTGCACCTGTTCCTGCGCTTGACGACCTGCGGGGCACGGGGCGAAGCGGACGACAGCGCCCGCCAACTCACCGACCGCACTCAGTTCCTTCTTTTTACACGCCGCGTGGGGGTCTTACGAGACCGAGGCAGAGGTGACGTCCCGCGCCGGATAACAGAACAAGGGACGTTGCTTCGGACATCAAGGCGGGTCTGACCCCTTGCGCCACTGCCCGCGGAACATGGTTCGCCGCCCACCGGCCGGGGCGTCCGCGGAGAACAGCAACCCGTGCGGGTCGGCCGCCTCCCGGTCCGGCAGCGGCACCGCCACCAGGTCCGCCGACTTCCCCGCTTCCAGGCTGCCCGTCTCGTCCGCCCAGCCGAGCCCCTCGGCCCCGGCCAGGGTCGCCATCTTCAGCAGGGCGTCGCCGGGGAAGTCCGGGTGCCGGGCATGGACGAACCGGGCTTCGGCGAGCAGGTCGAGGTCGGGGTTGGACGACAGGCCGTCGGTGCCGAGGCAGACCCGCACCCCGCGGGCGAGGAACTGCCGGAACGGGTGCGGCGGGTGCCCGAACGCGGCATGGGTGCGGGGGCAATAGACGACCGTCGTCTTGTGCGGACGGATCACGTCTTCGGGAGGCAAGTAATTGCCGTGGGCTAACAAGAGCTGCGGAACAGCTCGACTGGCGTGAACTAAGCACTCTCGATGACTGGCGATTAACTGCGGCTCGTCCCATACCCCGAGGTCTTGAAGGAACCGGACGAATGGCCCGGAGCGGCGGGCGATCAGTTCGGCTTCGGCAGGGGACTCCAGCCAGTGAACCGTGACGGGCAAGCCGGGGCTTCTGCAGGCAACCG
Organism: Gemmataceae bacterium; assembly: GCA_046350115.1. Taxonomy (GTDB): domain Bacteria; phylum Planctomycetota; class Planctomycetia; order Gemmatales; family Gemmataceae; genus JAXMAZ01. Next base: position 9,022 of record JAXMAZ010000007.1, on the reverse strand, counting down.
CGATCAGTAAGGCGCGGGCGCTGTAGGGGGCATGGGGACTGAGGCCGGGACGGCAGGTTGGACGCCCAGTTCGTTCATCCCGCCAACGCAGCATGAGTTGCAGGTCTTCTACCACCGGCCGTTCCCGAAGACCGATCAGTTCCCGGAACACCACCGCCCGCACCGGTGCTGCCGCGACAGCATCCCAGCTCTGCCCGTCAGCAGCGATGTCTCCGAGAAGCGTCGTCCCGGTCCGCAGGCACTCGGCCAGTCCGGCGCGGATGTCCGCCTGCACCTGTTCCGGCGTCCGCGACCGGCGGTAGGCGATGACGCTCCGCAGCCAGTCGGTGAAGTGGGCAGCGTCGGTCGGCGGGGTACGGCCACGGGCGCCGGACAGGTCCAGGTGGGTGTGGCCGTTCACCAGCCCGGGGATGACTGCCACGTTGCCGAGGTCCACGTCCGGGGTGCGGGCGCCGGCCGGATCGACCGCTTCGATCCGGTCCCCGCGGACGGTGACGGTGCCACCGGCCAGCGGCGGGGCAGCGACCGGGAACACCCAGCGGGCGGTGTAGGTGAGGGGGTCGGGAGGGGACATGCCGTCAGTTAAGCAGAAACGCCCACCCGTTGCGATGGGTGGGCGCCGTTGCCAGTTTCCGCCCACGGATGGTCATCCGTGGGCTTCGAGTTTGCTTTACTGCCGGTACGAGGCCAGGTACGCCCGGTCCGCCCCCTGGACGCGGCTGAGGGCGTCGGCCAGCACCCGCCGGCCGGGCCGGTTGCGGGTCTCCTCCTGGGCGCCGCGGCGGAACGCCTCCTCGGCCCCGGTCGGGTTGCCCAGCTTCCACCGGGCCAGCCCCAGATAGTACCAGATGCGGGCGTCCGTCCCGTCCCGGGTGGCGGCCGTCGCCAGCGCCCGCTCGGCGTCGGCCAGCCGGCCGGCGAAGAAGGCGTCGATGCCCCGGTCCAGCCCGTCGGCCGCGTCCGCCTTGGCCCGGTCCTCGGCCGTAGTCAGTGGGGTGACGATCCCGGCCCGCACGTCGGCCAACTGGCGGCGGTGGTCCTCCGCCTGAGCCGTCAGCCGGGAGGCCAATTCGGCCACCTGGGCCTTGCTGTCGATGACCGCCTTCTCCGCGGCTGTCTTCGCCGCGACCGCCTCTGCCCGGGCGGCTTCCGCCCGCTGCTCGGCCGTGCGGATCGCGTCGGCAGACTTCTGCCCGTCGGCCGCGGCCAACGCGGCGGCCGCCTGCTGGAACACCGCCGGCAGCTTGCCCAGGGCGTCCGGCCCGGCCATGTCGTCGATCAGCTTCACCTTCCGCAACTCGGCGATCACTCCGTTCAGGGCGGCCCGCGCGTCGGCCGCCTCCTTCTGGGCGACTTGCAGCTTCGCCTCCGTCTCCTTCGCCGCCGGCCCGCCGGTCCCCTTCAGGGCAGCCAGTTCCTGGGCCACCAGGTCCGCCTGGGCCAGCCGCTGGGCCTGGGCCTTCCGCTGGGCTTCGGACGCCTGCAACTGGCGGCTGGTCGAGTCCGCCGTCCGCCGGGCGGCGGTCAGGTCGGCTTCGGTGCGGGTGCGGCGAGTCCGCTCGGTTTCGGCCGCCTGGCGGGCGGACTGCAAGGCCGCATCGTTCGCCTTCATCTGCTCGGCCCGCTGGACGGCTTCGGCGATGGACGCCGGGGTGGCGGACAGGGTTTCCGCCCGGACCATCTGGGCCACCCGCTCCCGGTCGGCGTTCGGCACCACCCCGGTCAGGTACACCCCGGCGCACGCCCCGACCCCGGTCACCAGCCCGAGCACCCCGCCCGGCAGCCACCCGCCGTCCCCGCCTTTCCGGGGCCGGGCGGCCGGCTGCGCCCACGGGTTCATCTCGACCGTGGGCGAGGACCGCAGGGGGGCGGGGGCCGAGACCGGCGCCATCGGCTCGGTGACGTTGTCCACCACGTCCATGTGGACGGCCGCCGCCGCCTCCCGCACCAGGGCCGAGTTGTTCAGGTCCGGCAGCCCCAGGTCGGCCACGTCGTCCGCGGTCATCCGCTGGGAGATCTGGAAGTCGTCCCCCTCCTCCGGGGTGTGGGACCAGTCGATCCGGCTGGTCGGGGACGGGTCGTCGTCGGCCGGGGCGGGGTGGCCGCCGGACTGGTCCAGACCGGCCGGCCGGGCCGGCAGCGCCCCGGCGGCCACCCCGCGGCCGCCCTTGAAGATGTTGGACGCGATGTCGCTGGCCGCCGGCAACTCGTCGAACGGCAACCCTTCCGTCAGGTTGTCGTCGGTCGACGCCATGAACGGGATCTCGTCCCCGCCGGTCAGCTTCCGGCCGCTCAGCGCGCCGCTGGCGAAGATGCTCGACCCCGGGCCGCCGAACGGGTTCGCGTCGCCCGTGCCGGGGTTCCCGATGTTCACCTCCGACGCCCCCAGCTCGAACTCCGACTCGGTCACGTCCGGGAACAGGTCCGACCCGGCGGCCGACCGGTCCAGCGCCTCGAACCCCAGCCCGGGGTCCAGGGCCGGCGGCTCGGTGGACAGCTCCGAGTCCCCGCGGGGGAACGGCACCCCGAACCGGCCGGACGCGGACGGCCCGCGGCCGAACAGGTCTTCGGTGAACAGGTCGCTGGCCGGCTGGGGCGGCTGGACGAGGCCGGCCAGCAGCCGGTCGGTGCCCCGCTTGCCCCCCATGGCGGGCAGGTTCTCGGTCGCCTCGCCCGGCTGGTTGAACCGGCTCGACCCGCCGAGCGGGGTGTCGAAGATGTTCGACGACCCGGCCCCGCCCGACGTTTTCTCGCTCACCGCCCGGAGCACGTCCGACTCGCCCCGGGCCAGCTCCGACAGCTCGACGGACGACCCGTCGCCGGGGGGCCGGTCCACGCCGCCGGGCAGGTCGTCCGGCAGCGCCCGGCGGGCGGTGCCGCCGGCCGTCAGTTCGAGCGGGTCGGTGTCGGTACGCAGGCCGGGGGGCGGGGTCTGATCGGGGTTGGTGTCGGGGGGCATCACGCGGCTCCGCAAGCTGGGGTACGCCGGAGCCCGACGGGCCGGCGGGAAGGATCGTGCCGACTGAAAGGTATGTCGCAATTCTTCCCAGTTGCCGGATGGATACAATATTTTTCCAGGATTCGCTCCCGGCCGCCCGTTACCGACCGAAACTGTCAGGTTGGTGTGCGGACGGGCACACGAGTTGTGCCGCGATTCGGGCAAATGCTGCAAACAGACCTGGCGAGGCATCGCACCGGGGTTGTCCGTGGCGACTCGCAAACCGCTACAGGGCAATAAGTTGGCGCAATTTTATGAGATGGCCCTGGGTGGACGGCACGCCGCTTGCTAAGAATCGAGATGAAATTAACATCGACGGCTTGCTGTACGACTCGCTCAAACAACTTGTCCAATATAGCCAGGACTCGCCTGTCATGACGCCGCTGACCGCCTGGCCCGAACCCGTCGGACTCGCCGCCCCTCCGGCGGCGGTCGCCCGGTCCGATCAGGACGTGATCGAACTCCAACTGCTGCTCCCGCTGTGGCAGGCGGAGGCGGTCGAAGCGGCTGCCCGCCGCCGGGGGATGACCACCGGGCAGATGCTCCGGCGGGTGATCGCCGATTTGTTCCCGCCGGCCGACGACCGGTAGCCGGTCGCCCTTCCCCTTGTCCGCCCGGCCCCCATCGGGTACGAAGCGAAGTGGACCCCGCCGCCCCGGCGGGGGTTCGCCGGACGAGGACTCCCACCGATGGCCCTGCTCGAAGTCCGCGGGCTGGTCAAGTATTACGGCAAGCGGAAGGTGGTGGACGGGGTGTCCTTCGAGGTCAACCCGGGGGAGGTGGTCGGACTGCTCGGGCCGAACGGGGCCGGCAAGACCACCAGCTTCCGGATGGCCACCGGCCAGATCGTCCCGAACGACGGGACTGTCTACTTCGCCGGCGAGGACGTGACCGACCGGCCGATGTTCCGCCGGGCGCGGCTGGGCATGGGCTACCTGTCCCAAGAGCAGAGCATCTTCCGCAAGCTGACCGTCGAGAAGAACCTGCTGGCCATATTGGAGGCGCTGCCCCAGAGCCGCACTCTCGGCCGGCGGCTGACCGGGCACGAGCGGCGGGAGCGGACCGAAGCCGCCCTGGCCCGGTTCAACCTGACCCACGTCCGCCGCAACCAGGCGGCCCGGTGCTCCGGCGGGGAGAAGCGGCGGCTGGAGATCGCCCGCTGCCTGGTGTGCGAGCCGCAACTGATCCTGTTGGACGAGCCGTTCGCGGCCGTCGACCCGAAGACCACCGAGGACATCCGCCGGAACATCCGCGACCTGGCCGACCAGGGGATCGGCATCCTGCTGACCGACCACAACGTCCGGGAGGTGGTGAAGACGGCCGACCGGATCTACCTGATCGTGGAAGGGAAGGTGGTGTGCCACGGCACCCCGGGCGACCTGATCCGCGACCCGATCGCCATCGACGCCTACCTCGGCAGCACCTTCGAAGACGATGCACTGATGGCCCGGGTGGCCGGATTCGTGTCCGGCGGGTTGCCGGTCGCGGAGGTGGTGCCGAACGGGGAGGCGGTGAGGCGGGAGGCGGAGCCGATCCCGCCGGTGAACGAGGACAGCCCGTTGCCGCTGGTCGCCGAGCCGCCGGCCCGGCCGATCGATTCGGCCTCCGGCCCCCCCGGCCCCCGGCCCCAGCCGGCCCCCACGCCGCTGGTCATCGACGACACCATCCCGCCGGGCCGCCCGACCCCGCCGCCCGCCCCCCGGCCGCCGGCCGAGGAGCGGCCCGCGCCGACCCGGTTCAGCTCGGCCGCCCAGAAGCTGCTCGAAGAGGAGAAGATGCGGCGGTTGGTGGACCTGCTCCGGGACCGCGACCTGATGCCCGACGCCTGGCACCAGCTCGCCGGCAAGGGGGCGATGGCAATCCCGGTGCTGCTGGAGGCGCTGGAGCGGCGGGAGGTGGAGGTGCGGCACATGGCCCACCGGCTGCTGGAGGCGATCACCGGCGAGTCCCTCACCTATCAGGCGGACGCGGCGAGCGACGTGCGGCTGCGGCAGGTCGCCCACCTGCGGGCGAAACTGGAGCGGAACTCGTAGGGTGCGTGGAGCGAGGGCTTTGACGAGCGCAACGCACCGGCCCCGCAACGACCGTCACCTTCACGCGAAGTCCCGCGGTGCGTTGCGCAGAGCCTCCACGCACCCTACACGAACAGGAACCGCCGACGGTTTTGGGATCCGCCCGGCTTCCGTCTAGCATCTCCCCGCCGGCCCGCCCTGCCGGCGCCGGAGGCCGACCCATGTCCCAGGCCGCAAGCTCCGTCCGGGCGACCGGCGGCCGGCCCACCTGGAAGGAACTGCTGGCCCGGGGCAGGCCGCTCCTGCTGCCCGCCGCCCACGACGCCCTGACCGCCAAGCTGATCGAGCGGGCCGGGTTCGACGCCGTCCAGGTCGGCGGGTTCGCCCTGGACGGCACCCAGTTCGGGTTCCCGGACATCGACCTGACCCACTTCGGGGACAAGGCCCCGGCCGTCCAGCGGGTGCTCGGGGCGACCGCCCTGCCGGCCCTGGTGGACGGGGACGACGGGTACGGGGACGTGAAGAACGTCACCCGGACCGTCGGCGGGTACGAGGCGATAGGGGCGGCGGCCGTCTTCATCGAGGACCAGCAGGCGCCCAAGAGCTGCGGCCAGGAGGGGAGCAAACAGGTCATCCCGGACGAGGAGATGGTCGGCAAGATCGAGGCCGCCCGGGCCGCCCGCCGGAACCCGGACACGTTCCTGCTGATCCGCACGGACGCCCGCAGCGCGCACGGGGTGGCGGAGGCGATCCGCCGGGCCGAGGTGTACCGGGACGCCGGGGCGGACGGGGTGTACGTCGAGGGGTTACGCAGTGCCCGGGAGCTGAAGCGGGTCGGCAAGGCGCTGGCCGGCACCCCCCTGGCTACCACCCTCATGGAAGGCGGCGGCGACCTGCCGTGGCTGCCGCCGGAGGAGATTTACGGGTACGGCTTTTCGATGATCCTGTACCCGACCACGGTGCTGTTCCGGTTAGCCAAAGCGATCGAGCGGGCGGTGGCCGACCTGAAAGCCGGGAAGCCGATGCCGGAGCGGGAGGCGATGGACCGGGAGGGGTTCGAGCAGGCCATCGGCAAGCCGGTCTGGACGCAGATCGAGAAGCGGTTCAAACGCTGACCCGCGCGGGAAATCCGTAGGGTGTGTTGAGGAGGCTTGGCGACGAAACGCACCGGCCCGGCAACGGCGCCCCCGGTGCGACCCACACCGCTTCCACCCACCCCACGAGGGCCGGCCGTGACCGTCTCCGAACAGATCGATGCCTACCTGGCCGGCCCCGCCCAGCTCCGGGCGGCGGTCGCCGGGATGACCCCCGACCAGCTCACCGCCCGACCGGTCCCCGGCAAATGGAGCACGCTCGAAGTCGTCTGCCACATCGCCGACTTCGAGCCGGTGTACACCGAGCGGATCAAGCGGGTGCTCGCCACGGACAACCCCCCGCTGCTGGCGGCCGACGAGGGGCTGTTCGCCAAGCACCTGGCGTATCAGGACCGGGACGTCGAGGAGGAGTTGCGGACGGTCGAGGCGGTGCGGGCGGCGATGGGCCGGCTGCTCCGGCACGTCCCGGAGGCGGCGTTCGGGCGGGCCGGGGTTCACTCCGAGCGGGGGCCGCTGACCGTGGCCCAGTTGCTCGCCAGCGTCACCAACCACCTGCCGCACCACCTGAAGTTCATCGCCGAGAAGCGGGCGGCGCTGGGCTGCTGACGGGCGAACGTGTCCGTCAGCCCGTCCGTAACTGCCGCAGGGCGAGCTGGGCGGACTCCCGGACCTGCTCGCACGGGTCGTCGCAGGCGGCGGTCAGGGCCGGCTCGGCCGCCGCCGCCGCCAGGCCGATCCGGCCGAGCGCCTGGGCGGCGTAAGCCCGGCTGCTGTCCTCGGCCGCCGGCCCCGGGGCCGGCGGCGGGGTGACGGGCGTGACCGGGGTGACGGTGATCGTGGCCGGGGCGAACTTCAGGCGGTTGGCCGGGCGGGGCGGCTTGAGGGCGTCGATCAGGGCGGGGACGGCGGTCGCGGCCGGCGGCCCCATCCAGCCGAGGGCCAGGGCCGCCTCCCCGCGGACGAACGGATCCCGGTGCCGCAGGTGGGCCAACAGCTCCGGCAGGGCCGGCCGGCCGACCTGGCTGAGCGCCTTGGCCGCCAGCCGGCACAGCACGATGTTCGTCCCCCGCATGGCCTCGGTCAGGGCCGGCACCGCCTCGGCCGCGTCCGACCCCATGTTGCCGATCGCCTGGGCCGCCCCGGAGGCGGTCCGCGGGTCCGGATCCTTCAGCGCGTGGCAGAGTGGCCCGAGGGCGGTCCGCGCCAGCGGGCCGAGTTTGCCCAGCGCCCAGACGGCATTGCGGCGGACGTACTTGTCCGAGTGGGAGAGCATCCGGACCAGCTCGGGCAAGGCGTCCGGCCCCATCTGGCCGACCGCCTGGGCGGCTGCCTCCCGCACCCGGGCGTCCGCGTCCTGGACGGCGGCGGCCAGCAGCGGCAGGGCGTCCCGGGCCAGCCAGCCGAGCCGGCCCAATGCCCGGGCGGCCCGGGTTCGGGTGTCCGGCTGGGGGCTGCGGAGCGACCGGATCAGGTCCGGGAGTGGGTCGTCGGCGGTTGACATCACCGGACAGCACTCGGCGAGCGGAAAGCAGGGCGCGGGCGATACGGGCTGTACCTGGCGAAAATCTAGCCTACACTCCCTAACCCGCAACCGAAAACTGATATCGGGCAAGGGGCTGCGGCCAGGGGCGAAGATTCGGGCCTCGGCACAACCGGGGCCGAGGCGGCCGTTTCTCGGGTTGCGATAAACACTCGGGGAATAGTCCCGTATAATCCCGGAGACCGGGTCCACCCGGTTCGGAGTGTGAGTTGACTGTTCGGGACGGACTCATGTACAGCATCATTCCGACTGCCGCCGCCCGGTCACGGTCGGTCATGGTGGCGGTCGTGCTCGGCACCGGCCTGACGGTCGGCGGGAGCAAGTCGGCGACCGCCGCCGTCGAGACGCCGGTCAACCGGAGCGCCGTCCCGACCGGCCCGGCCCCGGAGGCGGTCCAGGACATCGCCAAATATTGTCACGTCTGCTGGCGGAACGCCCGGCTGCCGGCCGACCGGTGGGAGGACTGCACCCAGCAGGTGTTCGCCCGGCTCTTGGAGACGGTGGCCCCGGACAACTGGCACGCCGCCCTGCACGCCGACGGGCCGGACCGGCGGGAGTTCCTGCGGGCGATCGACGCCATCAAGAAGCGGACCCAGCGGGCTAGACGGTTCGTCGACCTGGGGTCGGACGTGGCGGACGGGCGGAACCGGGCGTCGGCCGACCTGCGGGAGCAGCGGGAGGCGGTCACCCAGGCGGCCAACGCGGTGCTGAGCGACCGGCAACAGCGGATCATCGCCCTGTCCGCCGACGGGTGGGCGGTGCCGGACATCGCCGCGGAACTCCGGACCAGCCCGGAGCGGGTGAGCGACGAGAAGTACAAGGCGATCAAGAAGCTCCGTACCCACCTGGGCGTGGACGCGTAAGGCGGGGGCCGTTAACCGGGGGGTACGTGTCCGGTTTCCGGTCGGCGGCCCGCTTCTCGGGATAGGGGCACTCTCGACCGCCCCGGAGGGTCGCCCGTGGCCGACCGGATGAACTTCACCGCCGCCCAGCGGGAGGCGGCGTACCTGGCCAACTGCCAGCACCTGCGGGACCGCCGGGTGGACGGGGTGGAGATCGCCCTGCCGTTCGACCACCTGCGGGGCGAGGCGGCCATCTACTACTGCGAGAACTGCCTGTTCTGCCACACCTCCCGGGCGTTCTTCGACGTGGACCACCTGGTCCCGGACCGGCAGTTCAAAGTGTGGGGCAAGCACGCCGACGCCCGGGACGCGGTCAACATGATCCTCCTGTGCAAGAGCCTGCGGGAGGGCGACCTGGGGTGTAACCAGTCGAAGGGGGCGGCCCTGTACGTACCCCGCCGGCGGGGGCTGGCGTACACCCGGCCGGCCGAGGACATGAACTGCGTCCCGCTGGCCGACCGCCCGTTCCGCTGGAC